>JADJXF010000017.1 GCA_016715995.1 Flavobacteriales bacterium | reverse complement strand
CGACCCCAGCGTTCCCCCACCCGATCCGGCCCAGCCGCACATGGTCGCCGGTATGGAGATGACCGAGCGCTTCGGCGCGAAGGATGTCTTCGACCTCAGCTGGAAGAGCCTGATGGACGCTTACAGCTGCACCGAGTGCGGCCGCTGCACGAGCGAATGCCCCGCGAACATCACCGGGAAATTGCTGAGTCCGCGCAAGATCATGATGGACGCGCGCGACCGTCTGGAGGAAGTAGGGAAGGTGATCGACGCGAAAGGCAAGTGGGAGGATGATGGCCAGAGCCTGCACACGCGCATCAGCGAGGAGGAGCTCTGGGCCTGCACCACCTGCAACGCCTGCACAGGCCTGCCCCGTGAACATCGATCCGGTGCACATCATCCTGGAGATGCGCCGCTACCTGGTCATGGAGGAGAGCCGATCTCGCCCGGCGCTCACCAGCATGTTCACCAACGTGGAGAACAATGGGGCACCTTGGGCCTTCGGGCCGGATCGGAGGATGGAATGGACCAATGAGACCCACTCATGAGCGAGCCGTTGCGCGTCCCAACCATGGCCGAATTCGCCGCCTCTGGCGAAGTACCCGAGGTATTGTTCTGGGTCGGTTGTGCAGGTTCGTTCGATGATCGTGCGCGCAAGATTACCAAGGCTTTCGTCCGCATCCTCAACGCGGCCAAGGTCAAGTTCGCCGTACTGGGCCAGGAGGAGAGTTGCACCGGCGATCCAGCGCGCCGCGCCGGCAACGAGTTCGTCTTCCAGATGCAGGCGCTGCAGAATGTCACCGTGCTGAATGGCCATGGCGTGAAGCGCATCGTGACCGCCTGCCCGCATTGCTTCAACACGTTGAAGAACGAGTACCCGGCGCTAGGCGGCAGCTATGAGGTGCTGCACCACACGCAGTTCATCAATGCGCTGCTGAGGGAAGGGCGCATCACGGTGGAAGGCGGCGGCTTCAAGGGCAAGCGCATCACCTTCCACGATCCCTGTTACCTGGGGCGCGGCAACGGTGAGTACGAAGCGCCGCGCGAGGTGCTCCTGAAGCTCGATGCCGCGCTGGTGGAGCTGAAGCGCAGCAGGCGGAACGGGCTTTGCTGCGGCGCAGGGGGCGCGCAGATGTTCAAGGAGGCCGAGCCGGGTACGCGCGAAGTGAACATCGAGCGCAGCGAAGAGGCACTTGATGCGAAGCCCGAGATCATCGCCGCCGGATGCCCTTTCTGTAACACCATGCTCACCGATGGGGTGAAGCACTTCAACAAGGAAGGCGAGGTGCAGGTGAAGGATGTGGCGGAGTTGATAGCCGAGGCAGGGGATATGTGAGGACGGGTTCGTCTTCCACGGAATGCTGTTGATGAGTCGGGGCGCATCCGCAGCGCGGTACGGGGATTTGCATCAATTTGGCATCCGTTGAAGCATCGGATCTGCAACGAGCAACGTCAATCATGTAACCGAGAGCACGATGACCACGACAGCACCCGCCCCGATACGCACGTTGGATTCGATGCCCGCGCACGCCCGCGTCTGGGTGTACAAGACCGCGCGCGCCCTTAGCGCCGCCGAGCAGAAGATGGTGCTGGAGCATGGTGCGGCATTCACGGACACTTGGGCCGCGCACGGCGCGCCGCTCGATGCCTGCGTCGATGTGCTGCACGCCCGGTTCGTGGTGGTGGCGGTGGACGAGGCGCAGGCCGAGGCCAGCGGCTGCAGCATCGACAAGAGCGTGGGCTTCATCAAGCAACTGGAGCATGACCTGAACCTGATGCTCACCGACCGGATGGTGGTGGTTTACGAGGCGGAAGGCAAGGCGCAGAGTTGCCGATTGCAGGAGCTGCCGGAGCTGATCAAGTCCGGCACCATTACCGCCGATACCATCGTCTTCGATGACCTGGTAGTTACCGTTGGCGAACTGCGGGAGCGTTTCCGTATTCCGCTCCGCACTAGCTGGATGGAGCGCTTCCTCTGACGATTCCTAATCGAAGATTGCCCAGCGATCGGCCGGTCGCTCCGTGCTGCGGTCGTTGGCGCCCGCCATGCGGAGTTCCTCCAGCGGTGCCTTCGCGATCGGATAGAGCACCGCATCGGGCCGGTCCAGGAAGGTGACTGCGCTGATGCCTCCATCCTTCAAGCGGACGCGGATCCGGCTGCAGTCGGCCCGGTTCACGCCGAAGACGTCCTCGACGCCGTCCTTCTCCTCACGTGCGAAGTACACCGTGCGCGCGTTGCCCTCCACATCCAAATGATCGAGGGCATTGTCCACGAAGTAGCCCATCATGGTGGTGCCCGCCACTTGGTCGTAGCGCGCACTATCGACGCGGGAGAGCAGGAAGGCCTGTCCGCGCACATGCAGCCGATGCGCTTGGCCGTCCTTCAGCGCGATGCGGATCGTATCACCGGTGATCTGGTCAGCGCCGTTCCACAGCACGGGCTCATGATGCATGCGGATCAAGCTGTCGGCATCGCTGTACAGCAGCGTATCGCAGGCGCCCTGAAGGTCCTGCTTGAAGAACCGCACATGCCGTCGCGCGGTGATGCGCCTTCCGGAGGCGTCGGGCGCGGCGAAAAGCGTGTCGCCATGCACGAACAAGGTGTCGGCGCCCATCCGCAGCCGCAGCTCCGCACGCCCGGTCACCATCGAGCGGTCGTCGCGCTCGTTGTAGCGTCCTTCGTCGCCGAGCACCTGCATATCGCCGCTGCTATCCGCGATGGACACATGGCCCCAGGCCAGCCCGTTCCCGCTGGCCCGGTCGTAGTGCAGGCTGTCGCCTTCCAGCAATCGGCCCTTGCTATTCACCTGCGTGCGACGTGTGAAGCGCGCGCGTTCATTCCGCGTGTCGTAGGTGCCGCTTAGCGTGGTGATCACCGTGGCGCCCTGCATGATGGTCGACGGTCCGAAGAAGGCGCTGATGCCGGTGCCGGTATCGTAATGCATCGTATCGGATTCGATCCGGTGCTCTGGATGCTCCAGTACGACATCCTGTCCGAAGATGAAGCGCCGTTGACCGGCCAGATAGAGGCCGTTGCCGCTCGTGAGCACGTTGCCGTCCTTGTGGCTTTGGATCCGACCACCGGAGTGGTATGCGGCCCGCTTGTTCCGCAGGTCGTAATCGAGTGAAGGTGTGCTCAGGTCCATAGTGCGGTCGCGAAGCCGCACGTTGCCCTCGAGGCGTGCCATGTGCTGCCGGCCATCGTAGCGGAGGAGGTCGGCATCGGCCCGGAGCGAATCGCCCTGCTCGATGCTGACCCGGCCGAAAGCATCCACCCGCTGGTCCTCGAACAGGTGGGCGCTATCGCAGTGCATGATTGCGTTGGCATGCTTGAAACGGACATTGCCCTTGAGCCGCTGCGCGCCGTTGGCCAACTTGTCATAGACCCATTCATCGGCGTTGAGGATTTCCACGCGCCCGTCCCCTCGCTCAGTGCCCGTTTGAGCGCTGCCTGCTGCGGCGCAGGCGAAGAGCGTGATCAAGGTGAGGATGCGTTGCGGCATGTTCCGGCGGGTGGTCAAGGCGCATGCCATCAGCGATGAGCGGCCGACAGGTCAATTCAATGAGACGCCAGGAAGCCGGCGCATCTGGCGGTAGTGCTTGCTCAGCAGGTCGAGCATGGCGCGGATGGTCGCATCGGCCTGCTGGGTCTCCTTGCTGATCGGTTTTCCTTCGGACCGCAGCATCATCACACCGTAGACGGCGGTGAGCGCGCTGGTGATGGGGCCTTCAGGATCGCCACCGGCATGCTGCTGCACGGCCTTGATGTCGGGCTCGGCTTTCGCGAAGAGCGCGTCGTACGCCTCGTCATCCATTACCTCCACCAGTGCGCGATGCAGGTACTCCAGCTCGTTCACCACTTCCTCTACTTCGCTAAGGTGCCCCACACGCTGCAATCCTTGCTCCTTCATCCGCTCCACCAGGCCAGCGTACCAGCCACGCAAGGCTTCCTTCGCCTCTGCATCGCCCTCGCCGGGTGCGATGAGCCGCTCTTCCACTAGGTTCATATCCAGCTCCAATGCGCGCATCAGGTCCTCCACCTGCCACATGCCGATGACATAGCCGGCGATGTTCTCCTCCCGGCGTTTCCGGAGCGGGTCGAAGGTGGTCATTGCGTCGTCTTGCGCGCCCGGTGCCGTGCGTTCAGTCCGCTCACCAGGTCGTTGGTGATGTCCAGCCCTTTGTTTCCCACCCAGATCTGCCCGCCGCCCTGGATGCTCAAGATATAGTCGAAGCCAGCGGTCTTGTTGTACTCCTCCAGGTAGGCCTCGAGCTCCTTGGAGATCTCGGTGAGCATCTCCGCCTCCATGCGCGCCATGCGCTGCTCGCCATCGGCCTGCAGCTCCTGCAAGCGCGCCATCTGCTCACGCAGCTCGTTCTCGTCGCGCTCCACCTCAGCCTTGGTGCTGTATGTGTGGTCCTTCGTCATGAGCTCCTGGTAACGCTGCCGTGCCTCATCCTGCTTCTTCTGCAGGTTGCGCTCGATGCGATCCGCCTCATTCGTGAATCGGCTGTTCTTCTCCGCGATCAGCTCGTACCGGTTCTTCACGCTATCCATGTGGAAGTAGGCGATGCGGGCCTCCTTCAGCGCTGCGGAATCACGCGTAGCCATCATGACGGCTGGCGCCACGGCGGATGAGTCCTGCGAGGCAGGTGCATCAACATGCGTGGTCGGCTTCCGGAGGAGGCCCCAGGCGATGAGCCCGGTGAGGGCGATGTTCCAGAGTAGGAAGAGCAGGGTGCTGTTCTTGGGCATGTGCCGTTGCGATGCGGCCCCTCCGGTGTGGAAGGGCCGCGCGAAGTTAGCGGAGCGCTCCGGAGCGGTCAGCGCTGCACCAGGAACGGCGCGCCGAAACGCCCCTGTTGCTGGTGAGCAAGATGCGGTACACCCCGACGGGCAGGGCTGACACATCCATGTTCCACGTACCGGAGACAGTTGCTGCTTGCTGTCTGATCAAGCGGCCCATGGCATCAAGGATCTCCAACTGCCATCGGCCATCGGGTAGTCCATCGATGCGCAACTGGTCATTGGCGGGCACAGGCGCCAGCGAGACGCCCAAGGTCGCCAGCTCCGCGATGCCCACATAGGTGTGGAGGGAGACGCAAGCGGTGTCGTTGCTGGCGCTGGCATCGCCAGTCAGGCTCGTCCACGCGCACAGGTTGTCGGTGACATCGCTCGTGGGCACGAAGTAATCATTGAAGGTGATGAGCGTCTGCTGCGCGGGATTGAGCGGCGCTCCGGCGTAGTTCTGCGACACGATCGGGCCGGACCCGAAGCGATAGTGCACCGCGAAGCCGCCGGCAGGCTGATTCCCGAAGTTGGTCACCCACGCGCGCACCGCCGTATTCCCACCGATGTCCTGTCCGTCCGTAAGTCCGAAGAAACCCGTGCAGCCCACATCGAGCACCGGTACTTGCGAGAGCCGTAGACCGAGGAAGAAGTCCTGCACTTCACGATCGCGGTACTCTGCCCACACGCCGTCGATCACCTCGTAGGTGCGCAGCGAGAAAGGCGGGTTGGCATCAACGGCAATCACGATGTTCGCGCCAAGCATGTACCACTGCACATACACCCCGCCGCTGGGGATGAGGATGGGCGTGTTCAGGGGGATCACCTGATCACCGGCCACGGCCTGGGCCGGAGCGATGTACACCGAGTCAAGCAGGGTTCCGGGCAGTCCGCCCACACCGTCGTCATCATACACCTTCATCGTGTATGCCGAACCGGCGTTGCTCACGATGCGGATCGTGGTGGCCGTGGCATATGCCGGGTAATAGGGCGGTTTGATGTACACCCCCACGCCGCCGTTGCCGCCATTCCAGCTGATCCCTACGCCATTGTCCAATGCGCCATGGTAGCTGAGCGTATGCGTCGCGGCCGTGGTGTCCACCACCACGATCTCCTGCGTGCGCTGGTTGTTCGCGGTGACCAGTTCGCCTGCTATGCCGCCCACGGTGGACACCAGCCGGTAGGTGCCGGCAGGGTTGGGCATCCAGGTGCCCGGAAAGGTGATGGTGGTGTCCAGGCCCGGTGGCAGCGCACCGATCACTTGCGTGGCGTTCAGCAGCACTGTGTTGACTGAATTGAGCAGCTGCGCCTGCATGGTGAATCCGTTCAGCTCGGTGTTGCCCACGTTCAACGCGTTGGCGGTCATCTGAAACGACTGCCCATTGCGAGAACGGAAGAGCCCGCCGTTCGATGGGTCGGTGTTCCAGTTCGAGATCGCATCGAGCACCTCCAAGGTGGAGGCCGGTGGCATGTAGTAGCGTATCGCGTAATTCCCTACGGGGTACACGTCGGCGCTGTGTTGCAGCCCGATGGTGCCCGCCACGCTCTCGATGCCCAGGAGCAGGTCGTTGTTCTGCGTCAGGCCGGTCTGTTCCAGGAACTGCACGGTGATGGTGCTGTCCAGCTTGTTCAGGATGATCTCGAAGGTGTTGCTGCCGGTGTAGGTCGGTGCGGTAGGCGACCAGAACGGCACGCCGACCCATGCGATGATGGTGAGGTTGTCGTTGTCGTACAGGTAGCAGCGGCCCTGATTGCCCGCGCCGAGGAAGTTGAGGTCAGAAGCCATGCCCGCCACATAGTCGTTCACGCCGCCGCCAGTGGGGATGAGGGGAAAGGGCGACGCGATGTTGCCGCCGTTGAACGCGATGTAGCCGTTGCTGCCGATCCAGATGTTCTTGCGGCCGTACCAGTAGAAGGGCATGTCTGTGGACATCACGTACGGGCCGACCACGTTATCGTCGCCCAGGCCTTGGATCAAGGTGCCGGTGGTGGTGATGTCGATCCAGCTGAATACCGGACCATCGGGCTCGTTGCTGTCCTTCCAGATGTAGCCGTATGCATCCGGTCCGCCTTGCGCGGCGAAGAGCGGTGTGGTCAACAATGCGGCGAGCAGCAGGGTAGGGGTTCGCTTCATGATCGGGGCCGTTGGTGTTGGCCCACCAAGATAGGTGGCGTCCCGATCGGACGAACGACTCAGTTCGACAGGCTGCTCTCGCCCCAGAACCAGCAGCGCTCGGGATGCGCCAAGTGGCCCGCCACAGGAGCGCGCATCACCCACCGGACCGACATACGCTCAGCGGCAGGGTCTTCGGCAGTGCGCATGGCCTCGAGCAAGCCCAGCATCAGACTCAGTAGCAGCGATTGCAAGGCGTTCCGCATGGTCACAGGGTCTTGGCCTTTTCCCAATAGGCATCCATCTCAGCCAGGCTCATCTCGCCGAGCTTCTTGCCGTCCTCGCGGCTCGCGCGCTCCATGTACTGGAATCGATGGATGAACTTGCGGTTGGTGCGCTCCAGGGCCTCGTCCGGATCAATGCCAAGGAAGCGCGCATAGTTGACGATGCTGAACAGCACGTCGCCGATCTCTTCGGCTTGTTTCGGGCTGCCTGCATCCACTTCGGTCTTCAGCTCACGCAATTCCTCGTGCACCTTTTCCCACACCTGTTCGCGATTGTCCCAATCGAAGCCCACGCCGCGCGCCTTGTCCTGGATGCGGATGGCCTTCACCATGCTGGGCAGCCCTTTGGGAACGCCCTCTAGAACGCTGGGGGCTGCATCCGTAGGTCGCCCGTGAGGGTCGACACTACGGTTGGCGTCCTGCGATTTCTCTTCCAGCTTGATGCGTTCCCAATTGGCCTTCACCTCTTCCTCATCCTTCACCTTCACATCGCCGTAGATGTGCGGGTGCCGGCGGATGAGCTTCTCGCAGATTCCGTTCATCACATCGGTGATGTCGAAGGCGCCTTTCTCCTTTCCGATGCGCGCATAGAAGACGATGTGCAGGATCAGGTCCCCCAGTTCCTTCTTTACGCCATCGAGGTCGCCTTCCAGTATGGCATCGCCCAGCTCATAGGTCTCCTCGATGGTCAGCAGCCGCAAGGTCTCCAGCGTCTGCTTCCGGTCCCATGGGCATTGCTCGCGCAATTCGTCCATGATCTTCAGCAGGCGGAGGAAGGCTTCGGCGCGGGGATCCATGCGGCGAAGGTGCGAAAGGGGCCCCGACCGCCGCGCCATGGCATGCCGCATACCACGGCAGCGGCCGCCCCGTTACTTTGCCGCCCTCGCTTCCGGACCTGATGCGCCTCATCACGCTCGCTTCCTTGCTGCTCACCGCTTCCGCGGCGCGGGCGCAAGGCACCGCCACCTTGCGCGGCGTGGTGCGCGACGAGGCGGGCGGCACCCTCCCTCAGGCCAACGTGCAAGTGGTGGGCACTACCCTGGGTGCGGTGTGCAATGAACAGGGCGCGTATCGGTTCGACCTGCCTGCGGGACGTTCGCTGCTGGTGCGCTGGAGCTACACCGGGCAAGTGAATTACGAGGAGGTGGTCCTGCTCAACGAGGGCGAGGTGCGCATCATCGATGTGCGGCTAAGGCAAGCCACCCTGCCCACCTTCGTGGTGACGGAGGATCGCCGCACGGAGCGCGAGGGCGGTATCCAACGCATCGATCCGCGCCTGGCGCGCTTCAACCCGATGCCGGGCGGTGGCGTGGAGGCGCTGCTCACCGGCCAGATGGGCGTGGTGGCGCGCAACGAGCTCAGCAGCGGTTACAGCGTGCGCGGCGGCAACTTCGACGAGAACCTGGTGTACGTGAACGACATCGAGGTGTACCGCCCCTTCCTCGTGCGCGCCGGTCAGCAGGAGGGCCTCAGCTTCCCCAACCCGGACCTCATCGAGCGGATCTCCTTCAGCGCGGGAGGCTTCGAGGCGCGCTATGGCGACAAGATGAGTAGCGTGCTCGACATCCAATACAAGCGGCCCCGCGCCTTCGCCGGATCGGCCATGGCAAGCTTGCTCGGCGGCGCGTTCCACATCGAGAACCCGATGTTCAACCGGCGGCTCCGCCAGATCACCGGCTTCCGCTACCGGACCAACCAATGGCTGCTTGGCGGCCTCGATACCCAGGGCGAATACCGCCCGTGTACACCGACCTCCAGACCTACTGGACCTACGACCTCAAGGACAACGTGGAGCTCGGATTCCTCGGCCTGTATTCGCGCAACAACTACGATGTGGTGCCGCAGAGCCGCACCACCGAGTTCGGCCCTTTCAATCAGGCCTTGCGCTTCACCGTGTACTTCGATGGACGCGAGCGCACCGCGTTCGAGACCTATTTCGGGGCGCTGAACCTGAACGTGCGAAGCAGCAAGGACCTGCTCCTGAAGTTCCAGGCCAGCGCCTACCGCACCTATGAGACCGAGCGCTTCACCATACAAGGGCAGTACCGCTTAGGCGAGCTGGAGCGCGACCTCAGCAGCGACCAGTTCGGCGAGGTGGTGCGCGATCTTGGCGTCGGCACTTTCCTCGATCACGCTCGGAACACGCTCGACGCCACCGTGGTCACCGTGGCGCATAAGGGCTACCTCCAGTTGCCGAACAGCTACCTGCAGTGGGGCGTCGATGCGCGGCATGAGGTGATCAACGACCAGCTGAACGAATGGTCGCTGCTGGACTCGGCCGATTTCAGCGTGCCGCTCAACAGCGGCGAAAGCCTGGAGCTCAGCTACGCACTGAAGAGCCAGTTGCGCATGGAGAGCATTCGCGCGAGCGCGTACGTACAGAACACCTGGCGGTGGGACCAAGGCGCCGACCGCTGGTGGACGCTGGTGGCCGGCGCGCGCGCGCAGCACTGGACCTACAACGGGCAGACCGTGGCCAGTCCGCGCGCACGGCTCACTTTTCATCCGGGATGGAAGCGCGTGTTCAGCCCCGACTCCATCATCGACCGCGACTACAGCTTCTGGCTCGCCGCCGGCCTCTATTACCAACCGCCCTTCTACCGTGAGGTGCGCAAGCCGGACGGCACGCTGAATCCTGATATCCGCGCCCAGCGCAGCATCCACCTGCTCATGGGCATGGACCGCTGGTTCGAGATCTGGGAGCGGCCGTTCAAGTTCACTGCGGAGGCCTATTACAAGGCCATGGACGACCTCATCCCGTATGAGGTCGACAACATCCGGATACGCTACTACGGCACCAACAACGCGAAGGGCTATGCTGCCGGGGTGGACGCCAAGCTGGCCGGTCAGTTCATCGAAGGGATCGACAGCTGGATGAGCATCGGCGTGATGCAGACCCGCGAGGACCTGAAGGACGACTTCTTCTATTGGCGCTACAACGCTGCGGGCGATACCATCCGTCCCGGCTACACCTTCGATCAAGTGGCCGTGGACAGCAGCCGCGTGGAGCCTGGCTTCATCCCGCGGCCGACCGATCAGCGGGTGAGCGTGGCGATGTTCTTCCAGGACGAGATGCCGCGTTGGCCCACCTTCAAAGTGCATCTCAACCTCGTCTTCGGCACGGGTCTGCCCTTCGGGCCGCCCAACTTCAACCGCTACGCCGATACCCTGCGCACGCAGATCTATCGCCGTGTGGACATCGGCTTCAGCAAGCAGTTCCTCGGCGCGAAAGGGCAGGAGAAGTCCGGATGGCTGCGGCACATCGACAACCTGTGGCTCACCGCCGAGGTGTTCAACCTGCTCAACATCAACAATACCATCGACCACACCTGGGTCACCGATGTGAGCGGCCGCCAGTACTCTGTGCCGGATTTCCTTACGCCACGCCGCTTCAACCTGAAGCTGATCGCGTGGTTCTAGGGTGCGTGGCAGGTTGCCTGTTGTCAGTTGTCCGGCGTACCCCCGACACATCAACCGGTTAACCGCGCAGCCGCGCGAAGAACATCGCCAGTTCTCCTTTGCCCTTCACCTGAACGCGACCGCGCGGTGAGAAGGAGAGGCCCGGTTCGTCCTTTACCAGTGCGAACGTCGCCTCGCTGATGTTCACTTCGTCCACTTCGCCGGCGGCTTCCATGCGCGCCGCGGTGTTCACGGTATCGCCCCAGATATCGTACTGGAATTTGCTGTTGCCCACGATGCCTGCCACCACCGATCCCGTATGGATGCCTGCTCGCATGCGGAAGGAGGGAAGGCCTTCGGAGTCGCGTTGCGCCGCTCGCTCCTTCAGCCAAGCCTGCATCGCCAGCGCCGCGAGCACCGTGTCGCGTGCGCTGCCTCCTCGCGGCTCGGGCAGCCCGCCGGCGCACATGTAGGCATCGCCGATGGTCTTGATCTTCTCCAGCCCATGATGCGTGGCGAATCCATCGAACGCCCTGAAGCACGCGTCGATCTCGGCGACCAGATCCTGGGCGCCCAGGCGATCGGTCATGCTGGTGAAGTCGTGGAAGTCGGTGAAAAGAATCGACACGCCGTCCACCTCCCGGGCCTTGGCGCGCCCGGTCGCCTTCAATTCCTCGGCGATGGGCCGCGGCAGGATATTCAGCAGGAGGCGCTCGCTGCGGTCGCGTTCCTGTTGAACAAGCTTGCGTGAGCGCTGCATGTATCGCAGGCGGCTCCACAGCCCACCGGCCACCACGAGCACGCCGATGGCGCTGAAGAGGAATACGCGTTTCTGGTCGCGTTCCTTGGCCAGGCGCGTCTGGTAGGCGAACTCGGCCTGCCGCCGTTGGTCCACCTGGCGCAGGCTGTCGGCCAGTTGCTCGCTCTCGAAACCGTATGTGAGGTCGATGCGGAGGAGCTCTTTCGCGCGCTGCTCGCCGCTGATGCTGTCGCGCATCGCGACGTAGCGCTGGTGCATGTGCAAGGCCTTGGGGGCGTCGCCCAGCGCCAGGTAGGCCCGGTAGAGGCAGTTGTAGGCATGCTCCTGCATGGGCAGGTCAGCGAGCTCCTGCGCCAGGGCGAGTGCTTGCTCGCAGGTCCGTATGGCCTCGGATGGCTGCCCCGCGTTCAGGCGGGCCACGCCGAGCACGCCCATGGCGTATCCGCTTGCATGGTTGCTGACATCCTCTGGGCCATTGAGGGCCACGCTCGCCTCCAGGTAATGCAGGGCACTGTCCGATTGGCCCCAACTTGTCGAAACAGGCGCCCAGGTTGGTGTAGCACACGGGTATCCACGACGCGTGCCCTAGGCTCCGGCGGATGCTGAGGTGGTGTCGGTGATAGGCGAGCGCGCTGTCCGGACGGCCCATCTCCTCGAGCACCGATCCTATATTGCCATAGAGCGTGGCCACTTCACCGGGTTTGCCGCTGCGTGTGCGGATCGCCAGGCTCTTTAGGTAGTACTCCTGCGCGCGCGCGTAGTTCCGGTCGTAGTAGTGGATGGAGCCCATGGAGGTATAGACTGTGGCGAGGCCGGCTTCGTCCTTTCGGACCTCATAGATCCTGAGCGCGCGTTGGAGGTCGCGCAAGGAGCTGTTGTAGTCGCCCCGCATCATGCGGATCGAGCTGCGCTTCACCAGCACCTCGGCGACCGCGCTGCTGTCCTCGAGCGTGAGCGCGATGCTCATGGCCTCATCGGCCTGCTCCATCGCCAGGTCATAGGCGCCGGCCGAGAGGGCGGCAGAGCAGCTGTCCACACAGGCCTGCAGCCGCGATTGGTCCTGCGCACATGGCCGTGATGCCAGGGCGAGCAGGATGGCAGCGCAGAGGAGCCTTGGGAGACGTGGTCGGCTGGGCATCAGGGGAAAGATAACCGCCCTCAATTAAGCCGTTCTGGAACTTTCTTCTAGCTTTCCCTGACCAAACCCCTTTCCCATGGAACCCAAGAAGTACAGCGCTGGCTGGATTTACGGAACGCTGGCATTCGGCGTGGTATGCGGCGCGATCATCTACTATTTCATGAAGCCGGATCCATGCAAGGGCTGCTGCCCGGACGACCCGAAGCCGGGCCCGGTGGCGATGACCGGCTTCCTGGACGGCGCTGCCATCGCATCGATTGCTGACGCCCCTGATGCATGGGGCGGGCGCTTCTACCTGGCCGCGCGCGCGGATGGCTCACTCACCGTGCTCGTCGGACCGATCAAAGAGGACGGCAGCCATGTCCCTTATGAAGGCGAGACGCTGGAGTTCAGGCTTTTCAATTCCATCGCGGACTCGCGTACGGAACTGACGCCCTTGAGCGAGGAAAGGGCCGAGGAGGTCGTGAAAGCGGCCTCAACCGCAGAACGGCCCACATGGTCGTTGGATGTGAAGGCCGAGGTGCTGAAAGGGCTTATGGAGGGTGATGGTGTGAATGGCATCGGCTTCCAGATGCGCCCCACCACGGATGCGAGTTGGGGCTTCGATGTGGCTCCGGTGACGCTTACCGGCGACGAGGCTTATCTCGCGGGCACTCCGGAGAAGATCCTGATGGGCGCTTTCCCCTGCCCGATGCATTGCCCCAAGGAGCCGGCGTTGTACCTGCACTTGCGGTAACGGTCAGTGGCCTCAGTCGGCCTCCTTAACGAACGGGCAAACCCCTCGCGTGAGGAGGACCAGCATCCCGGGCAGACCGCCCGACGATGCCGGGGCCGTATGGCCTTGCGTGCAGCAGCGCTCCGGTCAGGTCGCGTACTTCCATGGGCTCAGTTGCGCTCACCGCGCCGGGTTCGCCGAGCCAGACCCAGTCTGTCGCTGGAACAGGTCGCGCCGTGATTGCCCGTGGAAGGTCCTCCGCCGACCGAGCTGCCGCCGCACGCCGGCAAGATCCCGCCCACAGGGGAGCGCTCCAGCAGGAGCGGTGTAACCGACACGGTCGGAGCGGTATTGTTCACCGGAGCAAGGTCGACGAAGTTTGGCGTGTATGCCGTGGCAGTCGTGCCAACGATGCCCACATAACCGCAGGCATCGCCTTCCGGTGTGAGCAGGTGGATGGAACAGTTGCCGATTCCGATCAGGTTGTCCTGCTGGTCACGGTGGAAACGCGAGATGCCTCCGAATGCGCAACCGGTACACTCCTTCGTCCAGAGCAAGGTGCCGTTGCCATGCAGGCGGTACAGCCGTGCAGCGTTGCCCGTTGAACCGGCCAGCAGGAAGGTGCCGTCAGATAGCTGTGTAACAGCACTGAGATACGTCCCTGCAGGATCCTCGATGACGGCTCCGCTCAAGACCGCGCCGTTGGCATCGGTACGCAGGAAATAGCCACGAGCCGGAATGCCGCTGGCGAAGAGCACCCATGCATACCCCCCATCGCTCATCCGCACCACACCGCTCACTTGCTCAATGCCGGACGTCGGGGCTCCCAGATCCAAGCGCTTCATCCACGTGGCCCCAGCTGAGGAGAAGTGCGCGAGCAAGGCGTCGTAATCGTTCGTCCCGGTGTTGCGTATCGAGCCGCCAAGCACATGGTTCGATGCGGTCTCGGCCGGCGCACCGCTGTAGAACCGGAACTGCGTGCCGCTCACCGTGGCGAGCCGGAAAGCGAAGCTGCTGCCGGTCTGCTCGCCCTCCACCCGGTACACGCCGCTGCCGAAGAAGCCGTCCTGGCTGGTGTAGCCATAATGCGCCGCTCCGTCCGCGAAGAGCATCGCGATGCGGTGCTGCGAATTCGACATGCCGTTGAACCCCACGGCCCACGCGAGGCTGCCATCGGCGTTCACCGCGTGCAGCTGGGGGATGGCGCCGGACGTGAGATGGCCGGAGGCGATGATACCCGAAGGCGAGGGCGCGGCATCGAAGAGGTACCACAGAGGATACTGGAAGCGGCGCGCGGCCATGGGCGTCACCGTCCAATCGTCATCGGCCATGAAGACCTGGGCATGGCTGCTGTCGATGCCGAAGCGGCGCTCAGCAAGGATGAGGTGGCCACCGCCAGCGAGCGAGGCCATCCGGAAGCCCGCGCAATCGGTCAGTTCATAGGTGGAGATCTGAGTGTAGGCGGATGCGGCGAGGATGACCGCGATTGCCGAGGCGAAGGCCCGTTGCATGGCGGGGGTGCCGGCACTGGTGCGTCAGCCCTCGAAAGCTAAGTCCGGATCCGCGCCATTATCCTTGTCGCATGCCGTCGTGGACCCTTCGCCCGTTCCGGGAGGCCGACCTGCCTGCCTTGGTGAAGCACGCCAATGACCCCGGCATCGCGGCCTTCCTCAGTGATGCCTTTCCGCACCCCTACACGGATGAGCATGGTCGCGCCTTTCTGGCTGAAGCCCAACAACGGCTGCCCTTCCGCCGCTGCATCGACATCGGCGGCGAGGCCTGCGGTGCCATCGGCCTGCACCCGCGCCAGGACCTTTGGCGGCGCAACATGGAAGTGGGCTTCTGGCTCGGGCGCGCTTATCGCGGCAAGGGCATCATGGCACAGGCGCTTCAAGAAATGGTGGCGCTCGGCTTCGTGGAGTTCCCTGAGGTCACGCGGATCTTCGGCACCACCTTCGGGACGAACATCGCATCGCAGCGCACCATGGAGAAGGCGGGCTTCACGCTTGAAGCGAAGCTCATCGGCAACTTGGTGAAGAACGGCCAGGTGCACGATGAGTGGATTTACGCAGTGAGACGGTGAGTCGTTGGCCGCAGGGCGCAGCGCAGAGTGTCGTATACCTTCGGCTGCATGGAAGCCCGTTTGAACCTGCTTGCGTGGTTGGTACTCGCGGCCTGCTCGCAAGCCGCCACATGGCAGGTCGGCCCCGGCCAAGCCTACACCACGCCCAGCCAAGTCTCAACGCTGGTGAGCGATGGGGACACGGTGAACATCGCCGCAGGCGTGTACCCGAGCGACGTGGCACGCTGGCAGGCCGACAACCTCCTGCTGCGCGGCGTGGGCGGACTTGCACACCTCGAATCGAACGGGCTGAGCTGGGGCAGCAAGGCCATCTGGGTGATCCAAGGCGACAACACCACGGTGGAGTGGATCGAGTTCAGCGAGTGCCAGGTGCCCGACCACAACGGCGCGGGCATCCGGCTCGAAGGCTTGAACCTCACCGTGCGCCATTGCTGGTTCCACCACAACGAGAACGGCATCCTCTGTGGCGAGTACCACCCCAGCACCGTGCGCATCGAATACAGTGAGTTCGGCCACCACGGCTACGGCGATGGCTTTTCGCACAACCTCTACATCGGTCATGTCGACTCGCTGATCTTCCGCTACAACTACAGCCACCACGCCGATGTAGGCCACGAGCTGAAAAGCCGCGCCTGGGTGAACGTGATCGAGTACAACCGCTTCAGCAACGAGGCCGATGGCACCGCGAGCCGCAATATCGACTTGCCCAACGGTGGTCAGGCCTACCTCATCGGAAACGTGATCCAGCAGGGCTTGCAGAGCCAGAACAGCAACATGGTCGGCTTTGGCATGGAGGGGCTCAGCAATCCCGGTCCACATGAGTTCTACGCCGTTAACAACACGCTGGTGAACGAGAAGGCCAACGGCAGCTTCTTCCAAATGCCCGCACCGGCCTACTTCAAAGCCTACAGCAACGTGCTTGCTGGCGGCGGCTCGTTCATGAGCGCATGGCCCACGAGCATCGACACGCTCGCGAACCTGCGCAGCACGAGCATCGCCGCGCTGAACTTCTTCGACGCCGCGAACTACGACTACCGCATCGATGTCAATTCCCCCGCGCACAACATCGGTTATCCCGCAGGCGTGGCAGGCGGCGGCTATCCCTTAGTGGCATGGGATGAGTACGTGCATCCGGCCAACGGCACCTTGCGCTGCCAGCACGCGCTGCTGGATGCGGGGGCGTTCGAGACCTGTACCACCCAGGTGCCCGAATCATGGGATGATGCCTTGCTACTGTATCCCAATCCGGTGGCGGGCCAGTTGCAGATCACCTTCCCACACAATGCGACCTATGCACAGGTCGAGGTCCGCGATGCGCAGGGACGCCTGCTGCGCGCATGGCCTGTGCGCGGTGCCAGCACGGTCGCGTTCGATGTGGAGGATCTGCCCGCTGGACTCTACGTGGTACGTGCCACAGGGCAGGGGCCAAGCATTGCGCAGCGGTTCGTGAAGCACTGAATCAGCGGTGCGCCCAGGGCGCGTGCAGGTTGTGCCCGGTCAATGCTGGCCGGTTGCGGAATGCCGACCTTGGTGCCACGAAGCAGGAGTTCCCGATGGACGACTTGACGACGATTAGCCCTGAACCGCTCTCATTCCTGGTGCGCATGCTCATCGCGCTGGGCATTGGCTTCCTCATCGGGCTGGAGCGGGAATTCGCCAAACGCGTGGTGGACAAGGAGCAGCAGTTCGCTGGGGTGCGCACCTACACCATCATCGCACTCTTCGGCTTACTCAGTGCGTTCCTCGCCGAGCGTCACGGGGAGTGGGTGTACATCGCCGCGCTGCTGGGCCTCATGGGGCTCGTGATCGCTACCTATGCGTTCACCGCGAAGGCCGGCAGTTTTGGCATCACCACGGAGCTCGTGGCCATCCTCACCTTCCTGCTGGGGGGGCTGGTATTCGAGGGCTTCATCCTGCTGGCGGTCATCGTAGCGGTGATCACGACCGTACTGCTCTCCTTGAAGCTGCCCTTGCACGCCTTCATCACCACCCTCACCGCGCAGGAGATCCGCGCCTTCATCCAATTCGTCATTATCTCGGCGCTGGTGCTGCCCTTCCTGCCGGAGGAGAACTTCGGTCCTGGTGATGTTTGGAACTTCCGGGAGATCTGGACCATGGTGATCCTGGTCACCGGCATCAGCCTGGCGGGTTACCTGCTCTCGAAGGTCCTGGGCGCGAAGAAGGGCACCCTGCTGGCCGGGGTGGTGGGGGGCATGGTCTCCAGCACGGCCGTCACCCTCAGTTTCTCGCGCCGTTCCAAAGAGCAGAGCGGCGCGGCGGTGCTGCTGGTGGCCGTCGGCATCATCGCTGCAACGGCCACGCTCTATCCGCGCATCCTGCTGGAGGTCTGGGTGGTGAACCGCAGCCTGTTCTGGCAACTCCTGTTCCCCATCATCTTCATCACCGTGGTGGCCTTCGGCATGGCCTTTCTGGTGCACCGGCGCAGCAACCATGCGGTGGTCGAGGAAGTTCCCCTCACCAACCCGTTGAATTTCCTGGTCGCCCTGCAGTTCGGCGCCATCTACATGGCGGTGCAATGGCTGGTGGCCTTGGCCTCGGAGCACTTCGATGCCCAAGGCATCTACGCGGCCAGTTTGGTGTTCGGTGCCACGGACATGGACGCCATCACCCTCACCATCGCCCGCAAGGGCCTCGATCCGGAGGGCCGCCAAGCCATGAACGCCATCCTTCTGGCTACGCTCTCGAACACCGTGATGAAGTTCATCATCGTGGCCATCTTCGGCAGTCGTGCGCTGCTGCGGCCCATCGCTTTCGGCTTTGGCGCCATCTTCCTCGCCACGGTAGTGGCGATGCTGGCGTTTCGGTTCATCTGAGCGGGGAGTGGAAGCTGTGCCGCATCCGGTGGAACTGCTGGCGACGGTGTTTGGTCCTGTGATCATGACGAGTGGTTGGGCCTCCGAAGCCAGGCGGCGTTGCGCATCTTCGAAGCGTCAATTCACATCATGCGTACCCTGTTCACCACCGCGCTGTTTCTTTCCTCCCTGGCGCACGCGCAGCAGACCTCTGTGCTCTTCATCGGCAACAGCTACACCTATGTGAACGATTTGCCGAACACGCTCAGGCAACTTGCGCTCTCGTTGGGCGATACGATGACCGTAGCGAGTTCGGCACCGGGCGGCTACACCCTGTTCCAGCATGCCTCCTATGCGCCCACGCTCGACGCCATAGGGTCGCAGCAATGGGACTTCGTGGTGATGCAGGAGCAGAGCCAGTTGGGCGCACTGCCCGTGGAGGCCACCAACACCGAGCTTGGCGCTATCCAATTGATGGAGGACATCGAAGCGAACTACGAATGCACCTACCCGGTCTTCTACATGACCTGGGGGCGGCAGAATGGCGATCCGCAGAACTGCGCCAGCTTCCCCTTCATGTGCACCTACGACGGCATGCAACAGGCTTTGCGGAACAATTATGTCTACCTGGCCACGATGAACGACGCGTACGTCTCTCCTGTTGGTGTGGCGTGGAAGCAAGTGCGCGACACCCATCCGCTCATCAACCTATACGATGCCGACGGCAGCCATCCCTCGCCTGCAGGCACCTACCTCGCGGCCTGCGTGTTCTATTGCACGCTCTTCCAGGAGAGCTGTGTGGGCGCCACGTTCATTTCATCGCTTCAGGCGGATACGGCTGCGATTCTGCGCAGCATCGCCAGCGCCACGGTGCTGGATGAGCCCCTGACCTGGAACCTCGATGTGCCCAACGGCACCAGCGCCCTGCTCGATGGCGCCACCGTTGGGCCGGATTGGATCACCCTGATCCACAACGGACAGGGCACGCATCTATGGACCTGCACCAACGGGCAGTCCTTCACGACCGCAACGGTCACGTTCACCTTCCCCACTTCGGACACCTACCTCGTCACGCACACTTACAACGACCCCTGTGGCAACACCGACACCGTAACGCTCACCTTCAATATCGTTCTCGGCGTGGAGGAGCAGGAAGGAGGCGCGCGCTACCGCGTGTTCGCGGGTTCTCCGGGAATCCTAGAGGTGGATGGTGCGGAAGGAGGGGAGACGCTCACGCTATTCGATGCACAGGGGCGCATCCTGGTCAACGCGCGCATTGGCCGTGACAACGCGCAATTGGCTTGTCCATCCGGTTTGCACCTCTGGACCATCACCGACGGGAAGGGAACGCTGATGAAGGGGAAAGTGCTGGTGCGTTGATAGCGGACAACTCGGTCGATTAGATCCGATTTCGGCTACAGTGCGCCCTCAGCGGTGCGCATCGGCATTCCGGTGGAAGACGGTCAACCAACCCCCTTCAGCAACTCTTGCAACTCCTTCGTGGTGAGCGTGCCTTGATCCGTCTTGTCATAGATGGTGAGCAGGTACACCTTGCCTTGAAGCAGCCGTACGTAGGTGATCACCCGGCCACCGCCTGACTTCCCGCTTCCCTTGGACGATATCGCGAGCCGGATCTTGTAGCAGTCCTTGCCGATCGGGGTGCCTTGCACGGGGCGAACCTCTAGTGATGAAACCAAGGCCAGGACATCCGCATCAAGGGAACGATGCCGCTTCTTCAGCTCCTTGAACCGACGCTTGAAGAACGCGGTGAGGATGACCTCAGCCATGCTTGAGGAAGTCGCGGGCTCGCGTGAGCTTCTTTTCACCACGCGCATCGGCCTTGGCCTCCATCAGCGCATCCAACAGGTCGTTGGCGAAAGCCACTTTTCGGCCATCGCGAATCACACTGGTCACTTTCACGAAATCCAACTCGCCTAGCAGTTCCATCAACAGACGGCGCTTGCGTGTGTTCTTGAGTTGAATGACGATCTGTTCCATGGTGATGGATGCTGTTGCGAAGTTAGGCCGATGAGCGCACTTCACGGTGAGCGGTAGCAGCAAGTAGCCGGCAGCGAGACCGGTCTCAAAGCCGGGGCGAGCGAGGACTACTCCCCCGGGTCAGGCCGGGATGAACTCCTAGCGCGACGGTGTGCATTCAGCACCGGCACGCCCACTCCTCGACTCTGCTCGGTGTGACAGCGTGCCGCATTCATCCGCGCCCATCATACACGTAAGCGTCCTCAGCGTTCCCTCTTTCATCCCGAACTTCGCCACATGCAGTTACAGAACTACGCCAGCGGCCAATGGGTCGCCGGCTCCGGCAAGCAAAGTGAATTGATCGACGCCATCACCGGCGACCTCATCGGCACCACCAGCAGCGGCGGCCTCGACTTCGCCCACATGCTCCACTACGCCCGCACCGTCGGCGGCCCGCCCCTGCGCAAGATGACCTTCCCCGAGCGCGGCCGCATGCTGAAGGCCCTCGCCCAATACCTCTTCGAGCGCAAGGAGAAATACTACGAGATCAGCTACCGCACCGGCGCCACCAAGGCCGACAGCTGGGTGGACATCGAGGGCGGCATCGGCAACCTCTTCGCCAATGCCAGCCTGCGTAGGCAGTTGGGCAACATGCCCTTCTACGTGGACGGCGACACGGTGAAGACCAGCAAGGGCGGCAGCTTCATCGGTCACCACATCATGGTGCCCAAGGAGGGCGTGGCCGTTCACATCAACGCCTTCAACTTCCCCATCTGGGGCATGCTGGAGAAGGTGGCCGTGAACTGGATGGCCGGTGTGCCCGCCGTGGTGAAGCCCGCCACTGTGACCAGCTACCTCACCGAGGCCATGGTGAAGGACATCGTGGCCAGCGACATCGTGCCCGAGGGGGCGATCCAATTGATCGTGGGTAGCGCCGAAGGATTGCTGGACCACGTGATGCACCAGGACGTCGTGACCTTCACCGGCAGCGCCACCACAGGCCGCATGCTGAAGAAACATCCGCGCATCGTGGACGAGAGCGTGCCCTTCAACATGGAGGCCGACAGCCTCAACGCCATCGTGCTCGGCCCCGACGCCGTGCCGGGCACGGAGGAGTTCGACCTCTTCATCAAGGAAGTGGGCAAGGAGATGACGCTGAAGTGCGGCCAGCGCTGCACCGGCGCGCGTCGCATCATGGTGCCCGCCAACGTGCTGGAGGATGTGCAGATCGCCATCGGCAAACGCCTGGGCGGTACTGTGATCGGCGACCCGCGTGTGGAAGGTGTGCGCATGGGTGCCCTCGCCGGACAAACGCAACGCAAGGAGGTGAAGCGCGCGCTGGACGAACTGCTCAAAGGCTCGCAGATCGTGTACGGCAGCGCCGATAGCGTGGACGTGAAGGGCGCCGACGCCAGCAAGGGCGCCTTCATGAGCCCCATCCTGCTGCTCAACGCCGATCCCTGGAAGAACCAGCAGAGCCACAACGTGGAAGCCTTCGGTCCGGTGAGCACTCTTATGCCTTACTCAACTATCGACGATGCCGTGGCACTCACCAAGCTCGGCAAGGGCAGCCTCTGCGCAAGCATCGCCACCTACGATGAAAAGGTGGCGCAGCAATTCGTGTGGGGCGCCGCCAGCCACCACGGTCGTATGCTCATCCTCAACCGCGAAATGGCGAAGGAGAACACCGGCCACGGCAGTCCGCTGGCCACGCTGGTACACGGCGGCCCCGGTCGCGCGGGCGGTGGCGAAGAGATGGGCGGCAAGCGCGGCGTCATGCACTACCTGCAGCGCACCGCCATCCAGGGACACCCCAGCATGATCACCGCCATCACCCAGCAATACCAGCAGGGCGCGCGCATGCACATCACCGAGCGCCACACCTTCCGCATGCACTTCGAGGAACTGCAGGTGGGTGACACGGTGATCACCGACATCCATCCCGTCACCTTGCAGGACATCGAGGACTTCGCGCACCTCAGCGGCGACGAGTTCTACGCGCACATGGATGCCAACAGCCTCGAAGGCACCATCTTCACGGGGCGCGTGGCGCACGGCTACTTCATCCTCAGCCGCGCGGCAGGCCTCTTCGTTGATCCGCCCAAAGGACCGGTGCTGCTGAACTACGGCCTGGACGAATGCCGCTTCGTGAAGCCGGTGTATCCGGGCATGACGATCCAGGTGCGCTTTACCGTGAAGGAGAAAGTGGACCAGGAGAAGCGGACGCCGGAGGATGTAGCGAAAGGAATAGTGAAATTTCTGGTCGACGTGTATGACGAGACCGGAGAGACCGTTGCCATTGCCACGATCCTCACCATGGTGAAGAAACTCGACCAGAAATGATTCCGCTAAGAGCCTGCCCCGGGCTTAGACCCGGGGTGAAGTTCCTGGTGGATGTCTTCGATGAGACCGGGGAGACGGTGGCGATCGCGACCATTCTTACGATGGTGAAGAAACAGGATCAGTCATAGGTTACTTGCTCCGTGAGGATTTGGGCGTTCCGGCTCGAAGCCTCGCCGTCGGGCCATTCGCTACAAGTCCTCGCCGAAGACGGCTCCGGGCTTTCCGCTGCTGTCCCTAACGCGATTTAAGTTATCCCGTTGCCTCTCCCGAGATCGAGTCGAATGAAAGAGAAGGTACTACGGTTGTGTGGTCTCTCAATCACCCCCATCTTAGTCCCTCGAATGCACGTAGCCCTGAACACGAACTCAACTCGAAAGAGGAATGGCACATAAGCTCGACCCAAAGTTTGCTGACCACTTCCGTAACCTGAAGCAGGTCTTCATGTATATCACTGACCGCTGTAACATCAATTGCGAGCAGTGCATTTACAAGCCAAGCATTTCCCACTTCATCCGAGAAGAGATTCCACTTCAGGTTGCAATTCCCCTTCTTGAGTCATTCCGTTCATTGGGTGCTACAAAGACGACTTTCCTTGGTGGCGAGCCAACATTGTATGGGCACGGAAGGAGCAATGAGCCGCTGCTTCAACTCATTGAAGCAACGCGGTCAATGGGTTACCAGTACATCCGAATAGATACCAACGGCCAGTACATCAACAAGCTGCTAGACAACTCGAGATTCCACGACCTCAGCGAGATTGCTTTCAGCTTGGACGGTTACTCACCAGAAACAAATGACCCACTACGTGGCATTGGCACGTTTGACAAGTGCGTTGCGAGTATCCGGAAGGCGATTTCCCTTGGGTACAAGTGCACCATAACCTGTTGCGTTCATCGCGAGTTTGTCAAGAGAGGTGAGAATGGCCGATTCAAACTGGATCAAATGATTCGCTTTGCCGAGAGCCTTGGAATACACACCATCAACTTCCATGATCTTTTCAAAGCGGGAATTCCGATGGACACATGGACTGGAAACTTCAATCCGACGGTTGAGGAATGGGTCGCAGTTTATGATGAAATCTATCCGGCCACTCAAAATGGAGACTACGGAATCTCGGTGCGACTACCTCAGTGCTTTGTCACCAAGGAGGAATTTGCGCGTAACCCCAAGTACTATGGGTTCTGTCCGGTCAAACTTGGCGAGCGCGTAATGGTTCATCCGAATGGCACCATTCGAATTTGCTCAAATCTCATCTGTACCGGCTTTGGGACTGCTCGCTATCTCGATGACACTATTGAGTGGGACCATACTGGAAGCAACGAGCTACACGGGCACGACATGACAAAGCCCACCCCATGCACCAACAGGAGTCGCCATAAGTCTTATGGCAAGTATGTGCCGCTGTGCTTTTCCTTTAAGCCAGACCAGGAAGAACACGTTTGGCAAGAGCGCCTGCAATGGGAACAGCATCGCACCGCCGCAGAGCCGACTCCAGTCTCTAGCCTTGTGTGATACACACCTCATTTAGTTTAATGATTGAGTAAGGATGAGTTCAAAGAAGGCACTACAGAGAACTCTGGAACTTGCTACGGGTAACACAGTGCCTTGGAGTAGGGTTCGAGTCGTTCAGGAGAGCAACAAGTCTAGCGTCTCCGAATCTTCCATAAAACGAGCTACGAACACATTGTTGCTTGACCTAGTTTCAAGCGGTAAGACTGGTCAGTGCATACATGTAACCGGTGAAATGCGGGCCTTGACCGATAGTCTACATCAATTGGTTTGCAAGGAGATGCACCGTCTCGATTTAGGGAGATTTGAGGTGATACATAATGTTCCTAATGAGGTTCGTAATGACCAGGGGCAGTTGGTTAAGTGGCTGTACGGGAAATGGAATCATAGTAATTGGATGAATCGGCTCCGAGCAGTACAACTAATTGGGAATGAGGCAGTCGAACTTTATGCATTGGATACTAGCAAAGAGATTCAGTTCAGCGTCTTTGGGAACAAGTACGTTCTGCTACAAGAATTGCACGATGACAAGACTCATGAAAAGAGGCGATGGCTACTCGAATCGGAACAACTGAATGCCTACCTACTTGAACGAGCACTGAAGTTGAAGGACAGTAGTCGTACGGTGAGTAACTCCCTCTACCGAAACCATCTCCAGAGCATTACCGGCACCATGGCATTACAAGTGCTCCACCTGATAAACGAGGGAAAACATCACTTTGATGACTTACTTGGAAACGAGTGGCTCGCGGAACGTGGAGAGGATTCTGTGAGGCACGCAATCGCGGAGCTTGCCAGTGTTGGGTTTCTTATCGAGGAGAACGGAGAATACGTTGTTACACCTGATGGCTCAGCCTTCATGAGCTTGCTTTGACGAATGGACGAGCGGACGAAGGCGATGATAGCACGGCTGCAGACTGGCCTTGCAAGGAAGTGTGAAGAGGCAATCTCGAAACGCGTTGGATTCTGCCATTATCTTCTGACAGCGTCGAAGCATGATGAATCAGCCCAAAGGCTGGCGGACGATATCGCGGAGATTCTGAAAACTGTAAGCCATAGTGTGACCGAATCACACAAGGCCGACAACCTCACAACACCAGCTCTGCTCTTCGAGACAGCTGCACAGATTGATGGATTTATCGGCATTGCTCAAACTCCAGGAGCCAGTGCGCGGATTCTTGAAATTTGCAGGCGAGCTTCTACATCGAACAAACTTGTTCTCATACCAGGGGAGTTCTCACGCGGCTTTGTGTCACTTGTGCTGCATCAGGTGTACCGTGTCACCACGCATCACTTCAATCAGCACTTAACGGATGAAGAGCGTGAGAAGTTGATGAGTACAATAGCTGAGCATGCGATTAATCAGATGCTTCAGAAAGCACACTCCGATCAGCTCGCAATGCAGAATAGGCGCCCAAGTATTGGTATTGTTACGGCCTTAGACATAGAGTACGATGCCGTCCGGGCCATCTTGGCTGCGCCATATGACGACTCTAGGATTGACGCCAATGGCCGGGTTTCAATCTACACGTACGGGCGGCTTGCAAGTCTGACAGGAATGCACGAGGTCATTTTAGTTCGGTCGGGTAAGGGTAACAACGCGGCTGCGATGGCGGCCACCGAGATGGCAAAGGAGAATCCATCCATTCGAGAAATGATTATGGTGGGTATTGCTGGCGGTGTTCCGGAACCATCCATGCCTGACAAGCATATCAGACTTGGGGATATCGTAGTTTCAAATGAATATGGAGTCATCCAGTACGACATGGTGAAGAAGTCTAACTATGGTCGCAAACATGTCCACTATCCTAGGCCATCAAGTCCCAATTTGCTCAAACTCGTGCATAGGTTGCTTGATTGCACAGATCCTAACAGGGCTCTCTGGCAGCATTTGGATGAGTTAAGTAATGCTATGAAGATCAATAGACCCAGGACCCAGTTAAATAAGGATAGCCTATGGAGTAAGACAGCGTTCAAGAATCCTACAGATAAGAAGCGAACCAAAGGCCGACCGAGGGTCCATCTTGGTGAAATCGGAAGCTCGAACACGTTGTTGAAGGATGCCAAGATGCGGGACTATCTAAAAGAAACACTAGGCGTGCGAGCGATTGAAATGGAAGGGTCTGGTCTCGCAGATGCTTCACACGAGTTTCTGAAACAGTATCTCGTAGTACGAGGGATATGCGACTATTGCAACGTCAAGAAGAACGATATCTGGCAACCGTATGCAACAATTGTCGCAGCCGCCTTTTTGAAAGAACTGCTCGGCAAGATGCCTAGTCACATCTGATCGGACCATGAGGATTTTATCATGGAACGTAAATGGTATTCGAAGCATATTGAATGCAGAGTTGAACAACCTGATTGTTCAGTATAAACCTGATGTTCTCTGTCTACAGGAAACGAAGATTGATCTCAGAGTTAGCCACGAGTTGAAGTACCGTTACCGAAGGGAGTTTGATTCATTTTGGCATATCGGTGGCCGAAGAGGGTATAGCGGTATGGGTCTTCTGGTGAGCAAGGACTATTCGGTCTCAGAGAATGTCGCAGGTCTTCAAGTCGAGGAGGTTGATGTAGAGGCAAGAGTCCAAATGGTGAATGTCGCCGGATTGAGGATAATCAATGCCTACTTTCCTCACAGTCATCGTGATTTACGACGGCTACCATACAAACTCACGTTCTTGTCTGAATTCACACGCTACGTAGCGCGGTTAAACCGAGACGGAGGGAACATCCTCATCGCTGGTGACCTGAACATTGCACATATGGAAAGGGACTTGTTCCACTTCAAGAACAATAAGAACAACGCAGGATTTAGGCCAGAGGAAAGGCGGTGGATGGATGAGTTCTTGGAGTCCGGCTATGTCGATTGCTTCCGCCTATTCAATGCCGATTCGGGGCATTACACGTGGTGGGGTCAAACAAAGGCACTGAGAGAGAGAAACGTAGGTTGGCGTCTCGACTATTTTCTTGCCAGCACCAACCTAAGCACAAGGGTTCAACGGTGTCAGCACCTCAACGCCGTAACGGGCTCGGACCATTGCCCAGTGCTACTAGACATTGCCTTTCCTTAGCCGACTACGCGAGTGCTTTGAGCCTCACGCCACCACCGGCATCGCATCCCAGGTCCTTCCTTCCAGCACCCGGCCCGCCTTCTTCTTGTTGGTGCCGCCCCATTGCTTGAAGAAGAAGTCGGCACCGAACACCTCGCACTGCTGCTTGATGTCCAGCACCCATTCCTCCTGCATGGGACGGGGCTTGCGGCCGCTCTCGCCGCCTACGATCACCCAATCGATGCCACGCAGGTCCATCCCGGGCAGCGGCCCGATCAGCGGTTCGCAGGAGAGGAACTTCACCTGCGCCGGTGTGCTGCGCAGCCCATCGATGCGGTGCAGGACACGCTTGTCCTCCACGCTCACGCCCATCCAGATGTTGGGCGTCCAGTCGAGGTGCTTGGCCACTTCGGCGAGGCGGTCGGCCCGTTTGGTGAGCACTTGGTAGGTGTGCTGCGGGGTCAGGTTCATCACCTCAAAGACCATCATGATGAAGGTGAGCGGCACGGCCTCGTGGAAGAGGTCGCTCATGCTGTTCACGAACACCAGCCGTTTGCCGCTCCAGGTGAAGGGGTCCTTCAGCGTATCCGGGTGTACGGTGATCTTGAAGTTGTTGCGGTACTTCTCCACCCCCATGGCGTGCAGGCGGCGGCTCATGACCTCGGCGTAGCAGAACTTGCAGCCCGCGCTCAGCTTGTCGCAACCCGTGGTGGGGTTCCAGGTCAGTTCGGTCCACTCGATGCTACTTTCTGCCACTGTACTTCTTGATGATGTGGTCCGCGATCCTGATCGCCAAAGGCTCCTGCGATGCCATGAGCAGGTGGTACATGATGCCACCGGCCGAGTTCCGGATCTCCTTGGTCTTTGAGACGTGCTTGAACAATAGCTGGAGCTTGGTGCGGTAAAGTTCAAGCGTCCGCTCGATACCGCCGTCGCGCTTGTCCGGGAACTCTTCGAACAGCGTCGGTTCGTAGTAGTGGTCCCTGATCTCCTGCTCGGTGATGCCCAGGATGCGCTCCACGCTTTTGAAGTTCTCCGGCTTCATCTTGGCCACATCGCGGAACAGGTTCCTGTTGGCGCCAATACCGGACGGGAAAAGGATCCAAACATCGGCATGAAGGTCCTTCAGGGTCTCCACGGCCGCATGGTCCACTTGCATCCCGCACGGGTCAAGGAACGCCAACACGCGTCGATACTGGTTCGCCTTCAAGTACTCGGACAGATTCCGCAGTTGCGCGTTGCAATCGTCCTCGATGACCCATGTGCGGTCCCGGAGTTCGGGGAAGCGCTCGTTGAGCTTCGCGCGCAAACTGCCCGCCTTCTTCTTGCCCAATTCCACCATCACGTAGCGGTCGAAACGACGAGGCTCTGATATGCCCATCACCCGTAGCGCTACGCTTTCCATGAGCGTGTCGTCCTTTAACTGCACATCGCCCGAACCGGCAAAACCATCGAAGTAGAGCAACTGGAAGCGCTGGTTCTTCATGGCCGTGAGATAAGCCTTGGCATAGTCAAAGACCATGTTGGCCTTGTCCTCGGTCCAACTTGAGCCGAACTCATTCAGTGGCTCACTGACCATTGGCACGTTGCCGGATTCCACGTCACTCATGATGCCGTAAGATATGCCTCGTCCAATACCCTACAACCGATCATACTTCGTCGCAACGCCCTTCGCCTTCTCCACAGGGTACTTGGCGGCGTTCTTCAGCAGCTTCTGGCGCATGTCGGTTTCGAGGTCCACGCCCTAGCTTCGGGCCATTCCACCGCCATCCATGAAAGGCCCCCACTTCCTCAAGTACTGTATTCCCCTTCTGCGTGTCATGAAGAACCTGGGCGGCTCCGGGGCCACCGGGGAAGTCGTCGATGCAGTCATTGCCGACCTGAAGATCCCGGACAGCGAGGTGGAACAGCTCATCCCTTCCGGCCAGAGCCGGGTGCGGAACCAGATCCAATGGGCGCGGTTCTACCTCACCAAGGCCGGTCTGATGGATTCGCCCAAGAGCGGGGTGTGGCGCCTCACCCAGGAGGGCGTGGAGGCCAAGCTCACCGAGGAGCAGGTCTACCAGCTCTTCCAGCGCATCCACCAGACCGTAGGCGGGGATGCCCAGTCCCGCGCCAAGAAGAAGGAGAAGAAGGAAAAGGAGAACCTGGACAACGACATCGTCGAGGACGAGGCGCACAGCGAGTCGCTGTTGGAAACCTTGAAGGCCCTAACCCCAAAGGCTTCGAGCGCATCTGCAAACGCCTGCTCACCGAGATCGGTATCCACGACATCCAGATCACCGGTGGCGCTGGTGACCAAGGCATCGATGGCATCGGCCGCATCCGCCTGAACGATGTGGTGAACTTCAACATCGTGTTCCAGTGCAAGCGCTACAAGGAGACCGTCTCCCCCGCCTTGGTCCGCGACTTCCGGGGCAGCATGCAGGGCCGCGCGGAAAAGGGACTGATCCTCACCACCGGTCGCTTCACCTCCGAAGCCCAGAAGGAAGCCAACCGCGATGGCGTCCCTCCCATCGAGCTGATCGACGGCGAGCGCTTGGTAAGCCTGTTCGAGAAGTACGAGCTGGGCCTGAAGCCGAAGACCGTGTACGAGCTGGTGCCGGAGTTCTTCAGGAGCTTTGAGAGTTAGGTCCCGTTCACGGCGCCTGTGCGCTAGTCGCACGCGTAGCTTCGCCTCAGCCCGCGATCCACCATGCGATTTACCGAACGCTATCGGCCTGGCCACCATCTACGGGCAGGCGCGGCCCACCTATCCACTGGAACTGGTGCGTTGGTGCTTGGAACAGGCACCGGCCCCAGAAGCCATCTCAAAATGGTTTTTGGAAGCGAACCGGATGGATCTTTCGGCCAGCCAAGGCGCGAAACCCGCGCATAGCTGGACGCTCTGTAAGGGTTGAGCAACGCCGGATGGCCGAAAGAGGCGCCGGTGCAGCCCGAAGGATCATTTTGAGATGGCTTCCAACTTGATCGTTGACCTAGGCTGCGGCACAGGCATCTCCACGCGCCTTTTCGCAAGCACCGGCCACCCGGTGATCGGCATCGACCCCAACGCGGACATGTTGGCCACGGCACGCGCGGAGGGTGCGCAGGACTATCGCGTGGGCACCAGCGAGCATACCGGCCTGCCCGATGCGTGCGCCGATCTGATCATCGCCGCGCAGGCCTTCCATTGGTTCGACCTGGATCGCACCTTCGCCGAAGTGGAGCGCATCGGCACAGCGCGCTCCGCCTGCGTAGCCTTCTGGAACGTGCGCTTGGAGGACACGCCTTTCATGAAAGGCTATGAGACCTTGCTGCGCACGTGGTCAACGCAGTACGAGGTGAACGAGCGCGCAGGCCGGACGACCAACGCCATCCGTGAGCGAGCGCCGCATGCGGAACTCCGTGCGTTCATGCACTCCGTGCCCATGGTCCGCGAGCGTGTGCGCAACCTGGCGCTGAGCAGCTCTTACATCAAGCATGGTGTGGCCGACATCCCGGGGTTCCTCCAAGCGTTGGACGCGCTGTTGGATGCCACAAGCCCCCAGGAGCCGGTGGAGATGCGCTACGCCACGCGGGCCATCGCATGGCGGGTGCATGGGTGAGCGGATGGCGCTGTGGTCGCTGGGGCAGGCCGACACACCTACATCACAATGCTCGACGCGATGTTCGGGCTATCGGGGTTCACATCCACCGCGCGCGTCTTCGGGATCATGATCAGGTCCATGTCCTCCATGGGGATCGCACCGAGCAACACCTGCGTACCAAGGACCAATGCACCAGCGAAGCCCGTACGGTTCTTGAACTTGATCTGGATCGGTCCGACGTAGGGCACGAGTTGCTTCGACCCATCGGCCAGTGTCACTTCCTTCTCCTCGATCGCTTCCAACTTGAGTTGGATGCGCACGTGCTCAGGAATGCAGAGATGCAAGGCACCTGTATCCACCAGCGCGACCACTTCCACGCCTGCCAGGTCAGCCAGACGCGGGTTCTTCAGTTGCAGGTGCCCATTTACCAGTCCCATAAGGCCAAAGTTAGGCTCGGCCTCCAGAAGTTCACCTCATTACCACCCGCGCGCAGCGAGGAATAGGAACCGTTCATTGTCGGTAAAGCCGGACTCACTCACCCAGTCATTTCGGAGGTGAACCCAAAACTCCCTGTTTCCAGAAAGAATGGACGCTAGCGCACCATCCTCGCTCTTTGCCTGTCACAGCCTTGTCGCACATTACACTGATCAGTCATTCAGCGGACGACGGTGTAGCGGTGGCGCATTCTCCCTCGGAAAGAAGAACGACGACCTTTACGCGTTCTCTCTCACATCCCTCCATGCCGCGCGCTCCATTGCTCTTGCTCTTCGTGGTTTCGGCACGCGTAGCAGCGCAGGATCCCTATTTCGTCAACCACACGCCCCGGACAGACTACTTATTCCCGGAGGAGGTGGAGCCGGCGTATGTGCTCGGCAACGATGTGGCCTTGCGCGCTTCGCCGGGCGTGCAGGGCGGCCTGGTCGCCACCTTGTCCGTTGGCACCAAGGTCTCGTTGGAGGAGCGCGGGACCGATACGTTGAAACTCCATGGCATCGGCAGCACGTGGTACCGGGTGAAAGCCGACACGCTGCAAGGCTGGGTCTGGGGCGGCAACATCGCGCAGTGCAGCTTTGGCAGCACCACCGATCCCACCGTGAAATTCGTTGGCGGCATCGACCACATCGTGCGGCCCAATGGCGTGGACCGCATCGACTTCTCCTACCGCATCGTCGCGCTGCGCGATGGCAAGGAACTGGACCGACTGGTGCTGCGTTCGTTCTCCTGGGGCTTCGGCATGGTGCAGAACCACGGCAACCGAGGCCTGAAGAACGTGGACGATGTGATCACCTTGCATGTGCCCTGTGTCGGCGGCTGCGGTTGCGCCACCGGCGATGTGGTGGTGTTCTGGAGCGGTGGGAAGTTCCATCACGTCACCGACCTGATGGGATCGCCCGATGGAGCCTACAGCGGTGGCAGCTCGTTCCTCTACCCGGCTGATATGGAAGGTTCGCCGGGCACCGTCATCAAGGTGACCAGCACCTATGATGAAACACCGTTGCAAGCCATGGAGTACGGCAACCCCAAGGAACTCACGCGCATCGTGATCCGCGAATACCTGGCGTGGAACGGGCAGCAGCTCGTTCCAAGCGGAAGACCAACCGTGGAGCGGAGATACCAGATGTCCTTGGGTGACGATTAGGGTTCAACGACAGCATGCCCGCACGACATGTCTGCGGCTCCTATCGTGCCTTAGCTCCTACGCACTTCAGGTGCTGCACCTACCTTGTGGTCATGCGCTCAATCATCCTGCTGCTTACGACCGCAACCTTCCTGGTTGCCTGTGGGCCCGCTAACCGTTCCCGGTCGGCGGCCACGGTAACACGTGAACAATTCCAAGAGATCCAATGGATCGTGGGCAAGTGGCGCGGCGCCGAGGCGGGCGGGGCGCCTTTCTTCGAGAGCTACAGCATGCTGGACGACTCCACCCTCGGAGTGGCAAGCTTCTCCGATTCCGCCTTCACCAACCTCGCGGGCATCCCGTCGGTGATCAGCCTGCGCGGTGGCCAGGTAACGAACGGTTCAGCCATCGCAACGGAGTGGGATGCCACTTCGGTCCGCTTCGACCCGGACAACGCGGCAAGCAACAGCTACGCCTGGCGAAAGGAGACTGCGGATCAGTGGACGGCCCGCCTCTTTTGGAAGGACAAGCAGGGAGAAGCGCGTGAGCGCATCTATTTCATGACACGCATCGCGGAATGAGAGGCGAAGGACCGCGCTGCGGGAAAGGCCATCGCATGCACCATTGTGGGAATCACGAATTGCGCTGGGCCCTCGCTGCGTGAATGCGACAGGCCACTCGCGGCGATGGGCAGCGGAGCACCGAAGGAGATGACGCCGCATTGCGCAGAAGCACCGGTGGTTGCCACGCCCCCCAGTGCTCCAGGGCCCAACCCGTAGTTTTGGATCGAACCACCTAGCCGTAGCCAGTTGATGCGCTTGACGATCCGACACGCTGCGGGAGGGCACCGGGCACGCGTTGTCCTTTTGTCCATTGTGGTATCAACAGCCGCGCGAATGCCCGCGTGGGAGGCCTGTGCCCAGGAATCGGCACCACGCGGCCACGGAACGGAGCTTTCCTGCGAAGCGCATCTCACGCTGGCGAAACAGTTGCTGGCCAACTATCCGGATTCCGCGCTGGTGCATGCGCTTGCGGCACAGAAGCAGCTCAGTGAGCTACGCACCAACGATGAGAAGGCCCGTGCGCTGCTCCTGGTGGGCGATGCGCAATTGGGCGTAAGGGACCTGCCTGCGGCCCTGGCTGTTCTGCAAGAGGCGCAACGCTTGGTGGAGAACGCCGTGAAGCAAGAGGGGAGCCTTCCGGCGCTCGTGCTGTCCCTTTCGGACGTGCAAGCCAAGACCGGCCTCCTGCATTTCTACCTGCGCGATCTGGACAAGAGCATCGCGTGCTACAACGAAGCATTGCGCATCCTCGAGCAGGCACAGGACCTCGATCCGAAGGAACTGGCCATGCGCAAGGTGCGCCTGTTCAACAACATCGCCGGGGTCTACATCCAGCGGGAGGACTACGCCACCGCGTTGCCGTACTTCGAGCAGGCTGTGGTGATCAATGGGCCGCTGAACGAGCCGCGCAATGCGGGCTCGTTGAACAACAACATCGGCATCTGTCTGATGGAAACCGGCGAGCATGATCGCGCCAACGAGTACTTTCTGAAGTCGCTCGCTGTACGCAAGGAGATGGGCGATGCGCGTGGGCAGGCGCAGGTGCTGAACAACATGGGCAAGAACCAGGTGTTCTTCAAGAACTTCACGGCAGCCCGCGATCGCTTCGAGCAGGCCCTCGCCATCGGACGGGAGATCGGCAGCCGCGAATCGATGGTGATCTCCTTGGAATCGCTGGCATCCATCCACGATACCCTGAAGAACTACGAGGCCGCATTGGCTGCGCATCGCGAATTCAAAGAACTCAATGACACGCTCTACAATGCGGGCACGCGACAGACCATAGCCCGGTTGGAGGAGGAGTTCCGTCGGGATAAGGAGCGCGAGGTCTTCGAAGTGGAGGTGCAGCGCAAGGACGCGGAGAACGCCCGGCGACGGATCTGGAACATCACGCTGGGTGGTGCCTTGTTCTTCGTCCTGCTCACCGCCTTTCTCCTCTTTTCGATCATGCGCGCACGGGTGCGCAACAGTGTGCTGGAGCAGGAAAAGCTTCGCCTGGAACGTGAGAAGCTCGAAGCCGAGCAGACCACCCTGCGGGACAGCCTGGACTTCAAGGACCGTGAGCTAACGGCCAACGCCTTGTTCCTGCTGAAGAAGAACGAGCTCATCGCGCACATCGCCGAACGGCTGCTGAAGGCAAAGCCCACGTTCAAGCAGGAGAACCAGCAGGTGATCCAGGAGATCGTGCGCGACCTGCAGAGCAGTCAGGACGAGCACAACTGGAAGGAGTTCGAGGCGCACTTCACGCGCGTGCATTCCACCTTCTACCAGACGTTGCAGGAACGCTTCCCAGAACTCACCCCCAACGAGCGGAAGCTCTGTGCCTTCCTCCGGCTCAACATGAGCACCAAGGACATCTCGGCCATCACGCAGCAGACGCTGAACAGCATCACCGTGGCGCGTTCACGGCTGCGCAAGAAGCTGGAGATAGAAGGGGAGGACGTGAACCTGGTCGACTTCCTGCAGTCGATCTGAGGCTCCGGGAAGCCGCCGGACGACCATCCGGGACCTCATCCGGCTCGCGCTCCAATGCTCCGTGCATCAGCCGCTTAGCCCTTCTTGTAAGCACGATGTAAGGCCTTTCCGTGGGGCTGTGCTTTCGATGTAAGGCCGATCGGGGACAGGTGCGTTGATGACGCCTGCACTTTCGCGGCGTCGATCACATGCCATGAGCACCACCGAGAAGGAAACCGATCAGCCGGATGAGTTCGCTCGCTTGGAGAAGATGCATCGCCAGAGCAAGGCTGAGCAGGAAGCCTGGCGCAACCTGTTGGAGAAACTGGCGGACCTGAGGAAGAAACCCACCGAAACCCCTGAACCTGAACAACCGACCCCATGAGAACAGAACATCGGCCGCTGATTGCTGCACTATGCCTCTCGCTTTGCAGCACCCACTTGCTTCCTGCCCAGTCCGGCACACTTGATCCCACCTTCAACGGCACCGGCCATGTGGTGCAACAGGTGAACGGCAAGGACGCCGTGCACAAGATTCTCGTCCAGGATGACGATAAGATCCTCTCCATTGGGATGAGCTGGGATGCCGGCTTCACCGCCCGGGCCTACGTGTTCCGCTACATGCCCGACGGCACGCCCGACATGGACTTCGGGACCGACGGTGTCTTCATGCAGGAGCTGGACAACGAGGCGCTGCTGCATTCCGCAGTGATCACGCCGGAAGGAAAGATCCTGCTGGCCGGAAGCACCACCGATTACCAGACCTACCGGATGATGCTGATCCAGCTCAACGCTGATGGAATGCCCGATGATTCCTTCGGCACGAACGGGATCGTGCTCCAAAGCGTGAGCGCCGTGGTCCTGAACGCGGAGGACATGATCCGCGACGTGACACTGGACGATCAGGGCAACATCCTGGTCTGCGGATCCTCCTACGACCTGAACTACGTGCGCCGACCCGTGGTGGTCCGGTTCACACCGAGCGGTGTGCTCGACACCACCTTCGGCGTTGATGGCGTGGCCACGATACCGGTGATGGCCGTGGGATCCTCCGCGTTCGAGGGGATCAAGGTGCAGCCCGATGGGAAGATCGTCGCCAGTGGCTATTTCGGCGAGACCGAACTGTGGTACACGCTGCTCCTTGTCCGCTTCAATGCTGACGGCACGCTCGATGACAGCTTCAGCGCTGATGGTATCGTGAAGCACAACCACGGGAACGTGGACGACGAGGCGTACGACCTGGTGCTGACACCTGATGGATCGATACTGGTAGCTGGCAAGACCGTGACGGTCACCTACAACTATAGCGCGCTGCTCATGAAGTTCACACCGGACGGTGAGGTGGATGCCTCCTTCGGTGATGCAGGTGCTGTGGAGGAAGACCTGGACGACTTCGACTACGCTTGGGAGATCGCATTGCAGGCCGATGGAAGGATCATCATGGCCGGAACCTCCGGTGATGGTCCGCCCAACGGCTTCGACCTTGCCGTGTGGAAGTACATGGCGGACGGCACCCCCGATGCCACGTTCGGTACCAATGGCTTGTCCCACCTGGTGATCCCGGACTACTACACCATGATCTATGCGATGGAGCTGCAGGCCGACGGGAAGGTCCTGATTGGTGGCCAGGCGCGCACCACGGTCAACCAGAACTACTTCTTCACGGCGCGCTTGGAGAACGACCTCATGAACAGCACCGATGATCTGTCCGATGCCGCAAGCGGAACGACCTATCCGAATCCCGCCGTCGCAGGCTCGAATGTGATCGTGCATTTCATTGCGGATATCCAGCCCGGCGCGCGCCTCGCTCTTTACAGCGCCAACGGCCAGCTCGTGTACACGCATCAGGTGCATCAGCTCCAACACGGTGCCCGGAGCATCAGCTTCCAACTGCCCGCATACCTCACGCCCGGGGTCCATCAACTCACATTGCAGCAAGCGGGCGCACGCCTTGTCTCGACCATGGTCATCACGCACTGAACACACAACCACCTGCCCAATGAACTGTTATTACCTCTCCGTCCTTTTCCCTTTCCTGGCGGCAAGCACGCTCGCCCAGTTCAGCGCCACCATCACCGTTACGGATCTAGGCACCGGTACGCCGTTGGAGAACGCGACCGTCATGCTCGATGGAAACTTCCAATCGACCGATGCAACAGGCCAGACCGTTTTCGTCGGCCTTGCGGACAACACCTATGAATACACGGTGTCCGCCGCCTGCTACATGTCCGGTTTGGGATCGGTCACCATTGCCGGTGCGGATGCCGATGCACCGCTGGCCTTGGAAACACTGACCACCAATACCGTGTTCTTCTTCGTGGGTTCCCCGATGCAGATCATGGGGGCAACAGTCACGCTGTACGATGGCGCGAACTACAACGAGAGCTTCGTGACCAGTAACCCTTGGGGCGATATGCTCGCGGATGTGCCTTACGGCGAGTACAGCTACTCGATCACCCTTCCGTGCTACGAGACCGTCTCGGGAACCATAACGGTGGCATGCAACAACGGGGACGGCAACGCGGTGTTCGCCGAGCCAGCGGAAGCCACCACCAACAACGTGTTCTTCTTCATCGGTTCACCCTTCGCCCTAATCGGTGCCACTGTTCAGATCACCGATGGCGCCGACTACAACCACAGCTTCGTTACCTGGGATACCTGGGGCGGCGAGATGGTGGGGGATGTTCCCTTCGGTGAATACAGCTACACCATCACCACCCCTTGCTACGAGACCGTTAGCGGCACCGTGACGGTGGATTGCAACAACGGCGACGGCATCATCGTGGCCGCTGAGCCAGCGGAAGCCACCACCAACAACGTGTTCTTCTTCATCGGTTCGCCCTTCGCCCTCATTGGTGCCACCGTGCAGATCACGGATGGCGGGGACTACAACCACAGCTTCGTTACCTGGGATACCTGGGGCGGCGAGATGGTGGGGGACGTTCCCTTCGGTGAGTACAGCTACACCATCACCACGCCGTGCTACGAGACCGTTAGCGGCACCGTGACGGTGGATTGCAACAACGGCGACGGCATCATCGTGGCCGCTGAGCCAGCAGAGATCGTCATTGATGCCACGGTCACCTTCGATGGCAGTGTCCTCGCGGCTGTGTCGCCCGGACTGGAGTACCAGTGGGTGGATTGCGACAATGGCAATGCGCTCGTCGATGGAGCCATCGGACAGAGCTTCGCGCCGACGGTGAACGGCAACTACGCCGTGGTCATTACCAGCGGCAACTGCTCGCAGACCTCTTCCTGCACGGAAGTGATCGTGACCGGCACCACCGACATCGAAGGCCGTGATGCCTTCACGGTCTACCCGAATCCCTTCAATGAGCTGCTCACGGTGCGCACGAGCGGTGCAGTCGGGAACGTCCGTGTGGAACTCTTCAACACGGCCGGTCAGATGGTCGTGGGTGGCATCCATAGCGGCCTGGAGGTGATCACCGTCCAAACCGCGGACCTTCCCTCGGGCAGCTACATGCTCCGCGTTTCCTCGGACAAGGCGAGCGCGACGAGGGTGGTGGTTCGGTGATCATGACCCAGATCCCTACACCGGACGATCGGCCGCATTTCAGCATTGGTCGTCTGTCATCGGGCCATTGGCTGGTCATTGCGTACACGCTGCTGGTGCTCGGTTTTATCATCGTGGCCTTCACCATCGGGAGCGGAGGATAGCATCGGGGACGCCCATGCCCATCTTCGCCCCCGATGGAAGACCTGGACCTTGAGCGGCGCTTACGCCGCCTGCGCCGCGTGGTGGACATGCTGCAAACAGACCTGCGGCATGAATACCTGAACGAGAAGTTGCTCGCGGAGATCGACCAGCACATGGAGCGCGGCATCGCCACCGAGCCGCGTTGCGGAAAGCTGCCCGCCACTGTGGACGCGCTACGGGAGAGCGCGCTCAGCACGGGTGCGAAGCGCTTCGATGACACCATCAGGGCCTGCGAGAAGCTGAAGGACATGATCGAGGATGTGGTGAGCCGCTTGGGCTGAGGCTCTGAGGATGAGCGACAGGCGAATAATTTCGCGGTCCCCAGTCACCGGCCCGCGGAGCGCATGGTTGGTGGAGGCCCTATCTCTGGATTGCTCAGGGTGCGCGCTTCACGCACAGCGTCTTCTGCTCCTCCACGAATCCCATGCACCTCCGCGCACTCGTGTACCTCAGCTGCTCACGGCTCTTGCGTAAGCGCGCGTGCCAGCCGAAGAGGTTGATGGTGCCGGGTATGCCTTCCTGCACGCTCCAGCAGCGCTCGAAGACCTGATCATCCTTCTGCCACCGCATGCCGATGGTGCTGTGCCCGGGCCAGATCAAGATCTTGGTCATGCACTTGTCCCACGCCGCATCCAGCACACCGGGCTGGCGGCGCAAGAAGGCCACGAGACTATCGTGCGTAGGGGCATGCACAGTGTAGCTGGCGGAAGGCGTGGTCACAATATGCCCCTTGCGCACGCGATGGATCTCGCGCTGCATCCAACGGTCGATGGCGCGCTCGTTCGCGGAATTGAGCGCGCGTTGGAAGCGCTTCGCATCCTGTGCGGAAGCGAACAACGGAAACAAGATCAGGGCGAGCAGCAAGGGCTTCATTGCTCCAGCCATTTGCGCCAATCGGTCAAGGCCTGTTGCAGTCGGGCCTCGGGCATGTCGAATGTCCTGCCCATATCACCCGTTGTGCTGTGCTCTTGTCCGGTGAAACGATCCAAGACATGCACCACTTCGCTCATGTATACGCTGTGGATGGTCGCGTTCTCGCTGCCGGTGATGTGCAAGGGGGTGGTCTCCATCACGCCGATGAAGTAGCGCACGGCCTGCCGGTCCTGTTCCTCCAGCCGTGCATAGTGCTCCTTGGTGGCGCACACCATGGGCCGGATCCGGCGGTAGTTGTTCACCGCTTTCACCGCCTCGATGCGCGTGTCGGGGTTCCAATGCGTGGTGAGCGCCATGGCCAGGTGGAAATGGTGGTGTCGCTTGATGAAGGTGAACGCTGCCCTGGCCCGCGGGTCATCGAAGCGTTGATGCAGGTGCTCGAAATGGTAGCGCACGCTGTCGTCCTTCATTTCTTCCTGCAACAGGACCAGCAGTGCGCAGGTGAGCGGCGTGGGCGTGGGGTAGTCGTTGAAGAAGCGGCCGGTGGTGTCGGAGAGCACAAGGCCTACGTGCTCCACGAAGGCGGCGGGCACGGCTTCACAAGGAGCGTCCTGTGCGTTCGCCGCGTCGGTCGGGCTCGTGCATCCGGCCAACGTGACCATGGGCAGGAGGAGAAGGTGCCTCATGGCTCGGTGCGTTCGCCCACGGTGAAGAAGAAGTCCTCGTCGAGCAGGAAGTCCACGTCGCGCAGGTTCTCGCCCTGTGCCGGCACCTGTCGCAACCGGTACCTGCCCGCTTCGAGCTTCGGCAGTGCGAAGGGCTTCGCGCGTTGCGACCAGCTATCGCCGTACACGTCCACATCGGTGCGTAGGGCGAAGGTGAAATCGATGCGCACCGTGCAACAGTCCTTCATGGTCATGGTGTAGCTGGCGATGTGCGCCGCGCCGCTGCTGGGCCACTCGAACTCAATGACCATGCTGTCTTCCGGGGCGGGGTTCACTGGCCGAAGATGGATGCGCGGGAACTGCAGGCCATTGGTGATCACGGTATCGCGCGGCACAGCGGTGTCGATCACGAGTGCCGCGTTCTTCCACCGGTAGCGGCTCGGCATCCAATCGAAGGTGCCAAGGTCGATCGTGCGCGAGTAGGGCGCGCGAATGACCATGGTCGGGCGGTCCTCCAAGGTGAAGGGGAAGGCTTCGAGCGTGATATCCACCCAGGTTCCGTGCGCGTTGCGGATGAGCTCGCAATCCAGTTCACCGGAGAACGCACCCGTGCTGAGGTCAACACCGCTGGCTGGCCGGAGGTAGCCCACGCTCCGCAGGTTCACCGCTGGATAGAGCGCCTTGAGTCCGACGCTGTTGTTGAGCGTTCCGCGTACAATGAGGGTTCGTACTGAGGCCTGCATGTGAATCGTCAGCAGAACGGCGAGCATCAAGAGCGGCGAACGCATGCTCCGCAGTACACGCATCATCGGTCCGGGTTCAGGCATGGAGACCATCGTTGCACGTTGGTGAACGTATGGTCATTCTCACCCTGCTCACGCACCTGGGAGTTGATCGTTCCGTGCGATGCAGCATCGCTACTCCTTCACGACCCGCACCTGAGCGCTGCTTCCATCCCGGTCGCGAACACCCAACAGGTAGGCCCCGCTCGGCAGGCCCTTGAGGTCGATGCCTCCGTCGACGACGACGGCTTCCCTCACGAGCGTCCCGTTCACTGCATGCACGATGCAGCTGGTGATCACGTGCCCTGGCCAGTCGATGCGCACGCGATCGGCGGTGGGCACCGGATGCACGATCAGTCCTTCATCGCTCTGCGTATCAGCATAGCCTAGGATGTAGGGCTGCCCCACGTACACGATCAGGTAGTTGGCCGGCGCCACCTTCAGCGCGCTGGGGTCGCCGCCCTGCAAATTGGTGTTCACGTAGCCGTTCCACTGGCCGCCGTTGGGCGAGTGGTTGTACCAGATGCCGTTGGCGCCGCCGCCGTAGAAGCGCAGCTCCGTGGGGCTCTCGATCATGAAGTTGCCGGTCCAGTTGTGCAGGGGGTCGCTGGGGATGTCGGGCACCGCGTTGAAGTTGATGCCGTTGGGCGAGAGGTGGTGGTGGGCGCCATCCTGCGGCGCGCCTTTCGGTGCGGTGTAGTGCCAGCCGGGACCGAAGAGGATCACAGCGGGATCGATGATCGGCAGGATGGCATGGTCCACGCGCGCCGGGCTCAAAGGTCCAGTTGACGCCATCGGTGCCCACGGCGGAGTAGGTGTTCACCGTGGCATCGAGGCCGCCCATGGGTGGTGTTTCGCTGGACGAGAAGTAGATGCGCAGGCTATCACCGCCGAGTTTCACGAGCGTGGGATCGAAGGGGCGCTGGTAGCCGTTGGGCAGATTACCGATCACAATGGGCGTGGGCGCGGTCCACGAGGCGCCGTCGTCGTAGGAGAATTTCACGGCCACGCGGTCCCAGGAGGGCGAGCCCATGGGCTGGCGGAACCATTGGAAGGCGCAGATGAGCGTGTCCTCGTTCCAGCGGATCACGGAAGGCACGCCGGATGAATCCTGGAAGATGGTGGGCGTGCTGAAGGTGATGCCGTCGCTGCTCCACGCGTGCATGAGCGGGCGTTCCCAGGGAGGCGATTGTGCATGCACGAAATGCAGACCTCCAACGAGGCAGGTGGCGAAGATGGAAGCGCGCATGGTCGGAGGAATTGGTTGGAAAGAGCAATTGTGCTTTCAGCACCGCTTGGAACCCGTGGCATGGTGCGCGGGCCGGCAGCGATAGGTGGTCATCCATTTTCCCATCGTGGGTCATCCGGCCGTCGGGGACGGTTCGGCCATGCGCAGGATCAGGTCAATGGCCTCTTCCATGGACAATTGCTCACTAGTGCGCAAGGCCTCCTTCAACTGTTCCGCTCCGATGGCGCTGAGCAGGCGGGATTTCAGATCCTTGTGCATCAAGCTGTCGACGCTCCAGAACGCGTAGCCGATGGAAGCCGCGATGGCTTCAGCGGATCCGAGCAGCTTGGCTGCCAGTTGGTGATCGCCGCGATCGTTGGCGAGCAGGGCGAAGCTGAGCACCGCGGCGCACGCCATGGCGCTGTCGCTGGTCCGCCGAGCGCGGTCGAGGCAGGTGGTGAAGCCCGCAATGCAGCGTTCCTTGCGGCGCAGTTGGAAGCAGGCATAGCCGATGCCCCACCACGACCATCCGCTCAGCGGGATCATGTGCGCGGCATCGTACAAACGCGCACTCGCCTCGAAATGCGCCAGGGCTTCTTCAGGCCGGCCCTGCGACATGCGCAGGTTGCCGACTTCCTGCAAGTACATGGCCTCTCCCGATCCTGCACGATGCCGTTCCGCGATGGGACGCGCGCGCTCGAGCACGGCCTCCGCGCCTGCGATGTCACCGGCGACGATGCAGGCCTCGCATAGGAAGCTGAGCGACATGCACGCATCAAGATCGACACCGGCATTGCTGGCGACCTCCACGGCGCGCATCAGGGTGGCCTTCGCCTCAGGCTTGCCTTGGCTCAACTGCGTAAGCCCAAGGTAGTTCAGGGCGCGCGACAGCTCGGGTCCATCGCCCAGGCCCTCAAGGAAGGTGACGGCCTTCTCCAAGAGCGCGGAGCCCGGTGCGTAGTCACCGGAAAGGGCCACGGCCAGGCCCGCAGCGGTGCATGTGCGGCCCATGTCCATGTCAGACAGATCAGGCGTTTCGCGTGCGGGATGGACACCGGCGGCATCCATCCACTTGAACGCTTCGCTCAGCTTGCCGGCATGTGCCCAATAGCCGCGCTGGTCGGCGATCAAGCGCCAGGCCGCAGCACGGTCATCCGATCCCAGCCAGTGCCAGAACGCGGCGCGCAGGTCCGCTTGGATGGACGCGGCCTGCTCGACCCATACCCCGGTGTCATCCAGCAGCAGTTTGCGCTCCAGGTCGTGAGCGACCGCGCTGTAGCGCACGGCATGCGCGCGCGCAGTCGCCTTCTTCTCGCCACTGCTTTCAAGGACTTCCAAGGCGAATTCGCGCACGATGTGGAGCAATGCGAAGAACCGGCTGCCTTCCGACCAGCTGGTTTCCGGGAACATGCGCACCAGTCCCTGATCGACCAACTGCTCCAGCGCGGCCATGGTTTCCATCTCGGATCCGGCACCTGCTACGGCATGCGCATCGGCCAGGGTGAACCGGTCGGCCATCACGGCCAGACGGCGGAAGAGGGTCCGTGCGTCCGCAGTGAGCAGGTCATGGCTCAAGCGATGGTGCCACGCATGGTGCGCTGGCGCTCGGGCAGGTCGCGCGCGCCACGCGTCAGTACCGTTAGCGCGTTCTCCATGCGTTGCTGAAGCGCGACCGGGGAGAGCAAGCGCGTGTGCGCGGCGGCCAGTTCGATGGCGAGCGGCAGCCCATCCAGCTTCCTGCAAATGGCTCCGATGGCGCGCACATTGGCTTCGTCGAGCGCGATGTCCGGCGAGGCCTCGCGCGCGCCGCACGAAGAGCTCCACCGAGGGGATGGCAAGCAGTTCATCAACCGATCCCGTTCGCGGATCCGGTGGTTCCTGCAAGGGGGGAGCGGATACACCTGTTCGCCCCGCACATGCAGCGGAGTGCGGCTGCTGACGATGATCCGCAGGCCCGGACAGTATTCGAGCAGATCGGTGAGCAAGGTTGCCGCGGGCAGCACCTGCTCGAAGTTGTCGAGCACGAGCAGGAATCGCTTCTCGTGCAGGATGTCCCTCAGGAGCTCGGTGGCCGAGCGCCGTGCGTTGTCGAAGGTGCCGAGCGCGCTGGCGATGGCATCGGCCACAAGCGCCGGGTCCTGGATGGAAGCGAGCGGAACGAATACCGCGCCATCGGCGAAGCGTGCCGCGACCTGGTGCGCGACCAGCAGGCTGATGCGCGTCTTCCCGGTGCCGCCGGGGCCGGTCACCGTCAACAGGCCCGTTCCTTCACGGAGCACGAGCTCCTCGATGGCCCGCAGGTCGGCTTCCCGGCCGATGGAGGGACCGCGCAGGGCTGGAAGCGACTGGAGCGGAGCGGTCGCCACTGCGGCACCGACGTTCGCGGCGAAGCCCTCGGACAGCAATACGGCGAGGTCGTTCAGCACAAGCTTGGAGAGTTCCTCCGGCGCGCTGAACTTCTGGTAGGAGATGCGTTCACCGCTCTTGATCGCATTGAGCAATTCGGTCAGCCGGGGCTCGCGTGCCCCTTCGATGTTCTTCACATAGATGAGCCGCGGGCGCGACCCGGCCAGGCGGAACTCATCCTCCAGTCCGGAGATCGCCATGTCCGGCGCCACCCAGCCATAGCTCGCGGCGTAGATGCCCACGAAGATGTCGCTCTGGTCAAGGTAGGCGCGGTACACGTCCTGTGGTGCGTGCGGCCGTGCGCCGCTCTCGAACAGCACGGGGATCAACGCCAGCTGCTCGATGGCGGCTTTCGCGGCCTTGCGCTCCTCAGCCAGTTCGCCCAAGGTGGAGCTTACGAACACGCGCAGCCGCTGGTCGGGCGTTCGGATCATGGTGGTCGAAATCTACGCGGACGAAGACAATCCTGGAGGGATCGTCACGCGCCGCTGCGCTCGATCCACGCGAAATCCTCCGCCTTCGGGAATCCGTTCATCGCATCCACCACCTGCTGGGGCGGAACGAAGATCCTCCGCTCGATGCTGTTGAACCACGCGCCATCGACCTGCACGACGGCACAGCGCTCACCGTTGCGCATGAAGCTGTGCGCGATGGTGAACTTTCGGTAGTCCTTGCTCAGGCCCTTGAGGCTGGGAACGAGCTCGATGACATCCTCCGGCTTGATCTCCTTGAAGAAGCGGCACTCCTCGCGGAAGAGCACCGGGCCGAAGCCACCCTTCTGCATATCGCGCATGGGGAGACCATGCGCGGCCAGGACATTCACGCGCTGCTGCGAGCCCAGGTCGTAGTACACCGAGTGGCGCACATGGAAATTGGCGTCGATGTCGGCCCAACGGAAAGTGACGCGTTCGATGACCGTCTTATCGGAAGGCATGGGCCGAAGGTAGCCGCATGTCCTTCAGCCCTTCGTCGCTTCACGCTTCAGCATACGCTCCAACAGGTACAGCATGGCGATGGTCCCCAGCAGCACGCCGGTGAACACCCACCACGTGGCCGTATAGTCGAAGGCATCCACGAGGTTGAGGCCGAGCGTATGCCCGATGATGTGCGCCACGCTCCAGCTGATGGTGAAGAGGCCCATGTACGAGCCTGTGGCGCCGCGTTCGGCGCGGTCGAATGCGAAGCGGTTCATGAAGGGGAAGTTGAGCATCTCGCCCACGGTCATCAGCGCCATGCCGACCCACAGGAAGGCGATTGTGGGGAACACGTTCAGTACCACGAAGCTCAGCGCGAACAGCAGCACGCTGAAGCGCATGATGGCGTGCAGGCCGTAGCGGCGCTCTTCGCAATACTTCACCAGCGGCATCTCCAGCAGGAAGATGATGAGGCCGTTGGCGCCGAGCAGGATGCCGATGTACTCCTCGCTGAGGCCGTGTCGATCGCTGTAGAAGAGCGGCACCGTGCTGAAGTATTGCAGGAAGGGGATGCTGATGAGCGTGACGGCGAGCAGGAAGAAGAGGTAGGGCTTGTCGCGGTAGGGCGAGCCGTTCTTCGTGGTGCGCGCAGCGCTGTTGTCGTCCTGCGCCTGCGCGCGGGGGAGTCCGAGCATGAGGATGCCCGCTGCGGCGAAGCAGGTGAGCGCGTCCACCCAGAAGAGGCCGCTGTAGCTCCACGTGGCGATGATGAAGCCGCCGATGGCAGGGCCCAGGCTGAAGCCCAGGTTGATGGCCAGGCGGATGAGCGTGACGGCGCGCGTGCGCTGCTCGGGCGTGGCATAACTGCGGATGGCGACGAACATTGCTGGGCGGAAGGCATCGCTGAGCACCATGAGCACGAACACCCCGGCAGCGAAGGGCCAGAAGCCGTGGAGGTAGCGCAGCGCGATGAAGGCGCAGGCGGAGGTGAGCAGCGCGCCCACCATCACATCGTAGAAGCCGAGCTTGTCCGTGAGTTTGCCACCGAGCCACGAGCCCACCACCGATCCCGCGCCGAAGCAGCTCATGATCCAACCCACATCCTCCAGCGTGAGGCCCATGTCCTTGGTGAGGTAGAGCGAGAGGAAGGGCACCACCATGGTGCCGGCGCGGTTCACGAAGGTGACCAGCGTGAGCAGCCAGATCTCGCGGTTGAAGCCGGAGAAGGAACTGATGTAGAAACGATAGGCCTGGGCAAGGGCGCTCACGCGGCGAACCTAGCGCGTGCGTTCCGTATGGTTCTCAAGAAGGCGCTTCAGCAACACCACCGAAGGCGGTTTCAGCTGTCGTCCCGATCCATGCGCGAAATCCTCAGCCTTCGGGAAGCCGTTCATGGCGACCACCCCTGCTGGGGCGGCCTATTCGCGCAGCAACGCAATGATCCAACCGATCATCGTCAGCGAGAGCAGGCCATAGCCCGCACCCGGAAGTGCATCGGCGGAGCTCACCTCATGGCCGAGGAAGATCTGTGCCGCAGCGATGCCGAAGGGGACCGTGGCCGCCGCACCGGTGATGCGTGTCCAAACCGGGAAGCAGGGTTTCGCGATGATGAGCAGCAGTGCTGGGAGATAGAGCGCCATGCCCGCACCGAAGGAGGACATGGCCACCTGCCCGCCAGCCGGTGAGCCTGCCGTCATCACACCTTCAGCGATCGCGAAAACAATGAATCCTGCAGCGGCAAGATCCTGACTCGATTGCATGTGCTTCACGGCCAGCAGTGCGAGTGCCGCGGTAAGACCAAGGCTGCTGATCTCGTATACGATACCCTGCTGAATGGGATCGCTGAAGGCACCACCCGCGATGCCGAATGCGACGCCGATCGCCAGTCCGACGGCGGCGAGTTTGTTCAGTTCGTTCTTCATATCACGGGGGTTGTCACGCTCAATGGAAGACCATGACGGCCAGCACCACAATAGCGAGCGTGGTGAGCAAGCTCAGTCGACCAAGCGGGGCGATGGCTTTCAACTGCGCCTCGGTATCGCCCGCCTTCGCCTTGCGCACCTTGCCGGAGATGACCCCGATGAGCGCGCCAAGCACCAGGAACAGCGCGAGCTTGGCCTGCAGCAGGGGCAGGTCGCCGAGCGCAGGCAGGAAAGGCCACAGCAGATAGATGCCGGAAACGAGCAACAGCACCAGGCCCACATGGCCCATATGGCTGAGGGCAAAGGCGTTCACCATGAAGGTGCGTCCTTTCTCCGGCTCCATGCGCGCAGCGGCGATGCCGAGGAACATGAAACCGAAACTGGTGCCCAGGCCCATGGCCAGGCCAATGAAGTGCAGCACGAGCATGAGATCCTTCATGGGAATCGGTTTGGGAAAGTGAATGTAGCGATCAGCTGCTAATGACCACCACGAGGCTGATCATCCCCGACGGCGCTGCAACGCTGCAACTGTCACTGCCCCTTGTACCGCATCGCCACGATGCCCGCCGCGATGAGCCAGCCGATGCCGATGGGGACGATGAGCATCCCATAGGTGCTGCGATCGCCGAGAACAAGGCCGAGGAGGGGAGAGCGCACCGGCTACGCCGATGAAGTAGGACCAGATGCGCAACCAACGCGGAACCCAGGTGTCGCGGCCTGCGTGGGCCACGGCCATGCCGCCCACGGCGAGGATCATCACCGTGGCGAGCCAGTCCGCGGTCGTGGCACCATGGCCGAGCGCGATGGCGAACGCACTGACGTCGGCTCCGGCGGCCTGCGCCGGTGATAGGCCAACGATGATGCCATACCACAACGGAAAGAAAACGATGGCCGATGCCGCACCCACTGCATACGCGAAAGCCGCGAGCGCTGCGGGTTGGGGATGCGATCGTCCGAGGGCGGCGAGTTGCACGCCACCCGCGCACATGAGCACGGCTCCAATGGTCCAGAGCGCGATATTGAGTGCCAAGGCACCGGTTTTCGAATGCGTGTTGATGAGGTATTCGGGCACCGTGCCGGTCATCAGCGCGGCGTCCAGGTCCGTACCTGTGGAGGCCCAGGTTGCGGCACCGGCGAGCATCGTCAGGGCGCCGACAATGCTGAAAGCACCCGCCATGCGTGGATTGATGGAGGAAGGAGTACTGGTATTCGCGCTCATGCCGTTTGGTAATGTGCGGCAAACGTATCGGGCCGTCCGCAGCCTCCCTTGTACCGGTGTAACATCACGAGAGCAACTGGCCCGGAAGCAGCCATCGGTCGCGCCGGTATCGGCCGGGTGACATGCCTGCGAAGCGCTGGAAGTGGTGATTGAAATGCGCCTGATCGAAATACCCATGCTGGTGCGCCACGGCGGTGAGGTCGTCCTCGCCCGTATGCACGTGACCCATGACGTTGATGAAGCGGCGCAGGCGCAGGAACTCCCCAGGAGGCAGTCCGGTCCATGCGTTGAAGAGCCGGTGAGTATGCATGCGCGAGTAGCCGGTGAAGTCGGCAGGGTGGACCTCCTCACCGGCCATGCACAGCCGGACCATTTCATCCACTGCGCTGCGCATGCGCTGCGCTTCGTCCAGTTCAGGCGATGAGCGCAGGATCCCGTGCAGATGCGCTTCGAGCCAATGCGCTTTCATGGTGAAAGAACCAGGTCCGCGCAGGCGGTCTTCAATCATGGCGATATCGTCCATCACGTCTTCGCCACGCACCGCCCAATCGCGCACCTCCACGCAAGGGATGCCGAAGAGCGCCTTCACGGCCAGCGGCTCCATTTGCACGCCCATCACGTGGCAGCGCGGGAACGACATGCGCAGGGGGCGCGTGTGCAGACCGGAGAGGAAGCAGAACTGCTCGGTTGGATTGAAGGCGCCGCCCACGCGTTTTCCTTTCAGGTCCTCCATGCGCGGGCCCAGGTTGAAGATCAGCTCCACCCGTCCGGAGGGCAGGATCGTCCAGTCGGACGGATGCTCGGCACGCTGCTCCCAGATGGCATGCACCAAGGGCGCGAGGCTCGCGGGGATGTGCATCTGCACCTGCATGCGTGGCACGGGGCCGGTACCTGAAGCACGGACCCGAAGGACGAACATAATGACGCGAACGAGAGAAGCTCCAACTCCTCAGGCCAACGGTGCACTATCTCCACAAGGCCTCCGTATGCGCTTCGCCGGTTGCGTGGTCCACGATCACCAGCAACGGCTCTGGCACTTTGCCCTCCTCGCGCGGACGCGTGCCCAAGAAGGCCGTTGATTCCTGGCCCGGCAGTATTTGCTGCAGCGCGAAGCGGTCGATGCCGGTGTCAGTGCGCCATAGCACACTGCCATTCATGTCCACGCATGCCATCACAGTGGTTCCTTTCAGGCCCGGTTCGGAGGTGAAGATCATGAGCGCGCCGAGTGGATCGGTGAGCCGGATGGGTTCCGCAGCATCGTGCATGCGGAGGAATGCCGCGTTGAAATAGGTGGCATCGCCTAGCGGTTCCATGGAGACAATGGGGTGGCCCCGAGCGTTCGAGTCAGCGCTCAGCACGCAGCGATGGAAGAGGCGCTGCTGCTTCGCGCTTTCCGCATCACGCACGCGCTTCAGGGAAAAGCCAGGCTTCAGGTCGCGCGCGGCTTCATCCGTGGAATGAAGCCCGAGCCACGAGGTTGGTGAGGTGAACAGGCCCGCGGCCAGGTGATGCTCCACCTTCGGGCCGAAGGGCAGCGCGCTGGTGCGTTTCGGGTCAGGCGGGTCACGCAGCTCAGCGGGCCGCAGCAGCTTGAAGGTCTTCAGGTCCACGGCGCCGGTGCCCGACACGTCGTACCAGAGCGCGCGGCCATCGCTGCCAATCACCTTGGCCAAGCTGTAGTTGTTGGGGGAGAGCCCCTCCTTGATTGGCACCAGCTTCGGCTTTCCGCCATCGAGTGGCACGATGAAGAGACTGATGGTGTAGGTGTTCTTGCTGTGGTCGCGATTCGGTGAGGGTACGTAGGCTTCGAGCGTTTGGATCAGCACGGCGATGTGATGATCGGTGCGCACCGCGTAGCCGATGGGCGTGCCCTTGCCGGGATCGATGGTGAGGAGCTTGTCCTTCAACCAGACCATGCCAACGAAAATCAGCGCGAGCGCGCCCACGAGAAGGGCGAGCTTCACGCGCATGCTGCGGTACCGCGTGTACCAAGCTGCTGCGATCTCGTTCGGGTCCGATGCGGTGCTCATTGGGGGGCTAGTGCTTGATGGTGATCCAGCCGCCCTCCTCATCGATCACTGCCTTGCAGCTGCTCGCTTTCTGCCGCACCACCTCATCGCCCACGAACTTGAGGATCCCTGCGCGCTGCTCCACCGCCCACGGATGGCCATGCCTCCACTCGCTGGCGCTGCCCATGCTCACGATGGCGACGGCATCGCCCCCGGCGAACTCCCACCAGCCGGTGATGCGGCCTCCTTCCGATTCATAGGACACGGAACCCGATCGGCCTTCTTCGGTGATGGTGACGTTAGGCATCTTCTGCATGCGCATCCACTGACGCATGTGCCGAAGATGGCGATCTTCACCGGCCCACGCCAACCATGTCCTGGAAGATCGCCTTCGTCGTCGCGCTGCTCACGGCCGTCATAACAGCCATCGTCACGGCACCGGTGGCCGAAAAGGTCACGGGCTTGCATGGCGTGAGCGACTTCGAGGGCAAACGCGGCTGGCGCGATCGTCTTCCTCTTCATCCCGGCGGGCTTCGTTGGCGGTTTCCTGCTGGGCCTTCTGGGGACCAAGCTCGCCGGAGCGGTGGAGTGGGCGCAGTTCTGGAAGGCGGCGGGCATCTCGGTGCTGCTCGGTCAGGTTGCGCTCTTTGGCATCTCTGGTCTCAGCCTGCTCAGCATCCCGCGTCCGCCAACGGCGATGGGAGATGGCCTCGCCGTGGAAGTGGAGGTCATGGTGCCACTGGCGCGTATCACGCCCCGTTCGCGAGAGGCCGGGCAGATCCGCATGAGCCTGTATGCCGGCGACAAGGACAATCACTCCTTGGAAATTGACACCGCGCGATTCCGCGAGGAGGATGGCAAGCTCATCGTTCCCGCGCTTGCGCCCTTGCACAGCCGATCGTCCGTGCGCATTCTCAGCTTCCACATCGAGGAGCACACCTGGCTGGCCTTCGATCTTCCATTGCCGCCATCGCCAGCCGTTTCCCACGGATGGAGCGGATCCGAGCCGCTACGCGATGCCCGAACAGCCGGGAGCAACGCCCAATTGACTGATGTGCTGCTGCGATACCGGGTGGTAGTGAGAGGGGGGAGCGCTGAGCCCGAGTGATCCCGGCCACCTCTTCACGTTGCCTGCGATCGCTTTCGATGAGCGGTCGCCGGCCTCTGCAAACGGAGGAGGCTTGGCGAAGCACCGATCTAGTTTCGCGCCTTCAACCGTTGCGCCATGACCCGCCAAGCCCATGAACTCGACCACCGCATCGTCGGTGATGACATGCAATGCGTGGAGATCACGCTCGATCCCGGCGAGACCGTCGTCGCCGAGGCCGGTACGATGATGATGATGGATGAGGGCATCGCCATGCAGACCATCTTCGGCGATGGGCGTGGCCAGCCGCAAGGCTTTATGGACAAGATGCTCAGCGCTGGCAAGCGCGTGCTCACCGGCGAGAGCCTCTTCATGACCACCTACACCAACCAGAGCCAGCGGCCAAGGGCGTGAGCATCGGCATCGCGTTCCAGAAGAAGCTCGGGGCGGGCCTCTTCGGTGGCGAAGGATTCATCATGCAGAAGCTCGAAGGCGATGGCCAGGTCTACCTCCATGCCGGTGGCACCACGATACAGCGTGACCTGCAGATGGGTGAGACCCTGCGCGTGGACACCGGCTGCCTGGTGGCCATGACCCAGACCATTGATTACGACATCCAGTTCGTGGGCGGCATCAAGAACACGCTCTTCGGTGGGGAGGGCCTCTTCTTCGCTCAGTTGCGCGGCCCCGGCCACGTATGGATCCAATCATTGCCCTTCAGCAGGCTGGCCGACAACATCATCGCCGCCGCGCCGCGCGCGGGTGGCAAAGGCAAGGAGGAGGGCAGCATCCTCGGCGGACTGGGTCGCCTGCTGGACGGGGACAATTGACGACTGACCCGGAAGAATCGCAACGCGCGGAATCGCGGCGTTCACTGCCCTTGCCGTTCATCCTTGCGGTCCATGCCCTGCAATAGGCCTTGCACCACGGATAGCACGAGGCTGAAGCCTAGCGCCCACCAGAAGCGCGGCGCTTCGATGGTGAAACCGGGCACAATGCTGTCGGCGAGCATCACCAGCCCGGCGTTGATCACGAGCAGGAAGAGCCCAAGGCTGAGCAGGGTGATGGGCAGCGTGAAGAGGATGAGGATCGGCTTGAGGAAGGAGTTGAGCAAGGCCAGCACCGCTGCGGTGAGCACCGCGGTCAGCACGCCATCCAAGGTGTCCATGTCGCCGAGCGATACGCCGCGCAGCAGCAAGTCGGCGACGAGCACCGCGATGGTGCCAAGGAGCAGTTTGAGGAGCGTGTTCATGGGGTGAAAATAGGGAAGGGGCTTGCGGCCCTTCCCGTGAGCGTCCGTGGACCTCACTCCTTCACCAACTTCACCGTGGCTGTCTTTTCGCCCTGCGTGATCACCAGGAAGTAACTGCCGGTGGCCTGATCGCTCAGGTCAAGCGTTCGTTCGTATCGGCCCTTGAAGCCCACGATCTTCTCCTGGTACACGCGTTCGCCCTTGGCGTTGTGAACGTCCACCATGAGGTCGCCGCGCTCCGGCATGTCGAACTGGATGCGGTAGAATCCGTTGCTCGGATTGGGGAAGGCCTGGAGGCCATCCAGTTTCAGCTCCCGGTCCACCGCAACGCCTTTGTCACGCAGCAAGGCCTTTTCGTCATCGCTGAGCTTGCGGGCCTCCACGCGCACGCGCACCTCACGGCGGATTTCCTTGCCCATCTCGCGGCGCAGCTCATCCATCTCCTTGCGCAGTTGATCCATCTCAACGCGGATCTCCTGCCGGGTCGATGGATCCAAGCCTTCCCACTTGAAGCCTTCCATGCCTTCCGGTCCCTTGAAGTAGAAGTGCGATTTCCGCTCACCCAATGTCCCTTTCAGGGATAACGAAGCGCCATCGCGTCGCGCATCGACGCTCACCTCATCACCGGGCTTCATGCTGCGGACGAGCTCCGCCAGCGCATCGAAGTCGGCGACGGCGCTGCCATTGATCGCGGTGATGCGATCGCCGGCCTTCAAGCCCATCTGTTCCGCGGCGCTGCCTCGTTCAACACTGCCGATGGTCACGCCTGGTCCTTCGTCCTCCTCTTCCCCCGGCGTTACTCCCAAGAAGGCGCGCTTCTCGCTCTTCCATTCCCCGATGCCTTCGAGCTTCTCCAATTCCTTGAGTTCCTCCAAATCGCTTCCATCGAAGCTGTAGGCGTACGAGAATCCTTTTCGTTCGCCGAGTTCCACGCTGCCCTTCATGGCCTTGCCATCACGCAGCCAGCTCAGCTTCACCTCGTCCTTCGGTTTGTGCGTTTGGATGAGTTCCGCGAGATGCCCGGGGCCGTCCACGGCCTTGCCGTCCACTTCGGTGATGATGTCGTCCACCCTGAGCCCGAGCTTCTCGGCCGGGCTTCCCTCCGTGACCTCTAAGATGACGGCTCCCTGTGACACTGAAAGCTTGCCTTCCTTGCCGTCTTCTTTGCTAAGGTTGCGCGTGCTCACACCCAGGTAGGCCGTGGGCTCGCCGACGAAGGCCATGGGCGCTCCTGGCGGCAACGGCGGGGCCGGCGCAAGCGGGGCCATGCGCATGAAGAGGTCCGCATCATCTCCTTCGCCGAAGCCACGAATGTCAATCGTAAGGTCGCGCTCACCTGAACCCAGCTTCATGTGGTTGAGCACGCCGAGCTCGCGCAGCGCATCCTGCACTTGCGCGTCGTCGTTGGCATCGAACTCCTTGGTCACGCGTTTGGTCTCGCCATTCTCGGTGGTGACGATCTCGATGCGCACCTTCCGGTCGGGGGCGGGCGTCACCGGGTCTTGCTGGCCGCTCTGGAATACCGCTGCCAGTGGGATGAACAGGAACGGGATGGTCATGGCCGTTGGATTTGGTGGGTGAAGCTATCCGCCCATCATGCCGTGCGCTGTTAACACCTTTGAAAGAACGTTAAGCAAAGGGGTGAGCGGTTCACGTCGGGACGAACGGCTAATCGGGTTGGAACCGCTCCATGTCCCGCCGATCGCGCTTCGTGGGCCGGCCTTCCCCCGGTGATTGATGCTGCGCCTTCGCCATGCGGGCCACTTCGAGCTTCTCCAGGTCGGCGAAGGAGGTGCGTTCCGTGATGAGGCCCGGAACCAGCTTGGCGCCCACGCGCGAGGCCGGTATCGCCGTGATCTCCCAGCTCCGCCAGATGGGCGGTTCGCGCAAGGCGATGAAATCGCCCGGCTTCACTTCCATCGACGGCTTCCCCGAACGGCCGTTCACCTGCACCTGCTCGCGCCGCACGGCATCGGTGGCAAGGCTGCGGGTCTTGAAGAGCCGCACGCACCAGAGGAATTTGTCGATGCGCATGTGCCGGAAGTGGAAGCGGCCCGCCGCAGGGCGGGCCGCTCAGTGACCCCGGAGGGATTCGAACCCCCAACCAACAGAACCGGAATCTGTCATTCTATCCAATTGAACTACGGGGCCAATGCGCCGCGAAGATAGGCGGCCACTGCGGATGGCACCGGCGTCACTGATCCACGCGCTCCACGTTGCGCACGCCGCGCACCCGCCGCAGCTTCTCGATGAGCGCGTTGAGGTGGTCGGTGTCGTGCACGTAGGCCATCACCTTGCCCTCGAAGATGCCGTCGTGGCTCTCGAAGCTGATGGCGCGCATGTTCACGTTGTGCTCGTGGCTGATGATGGTGGTGATCTTGTTCACCAGGCCCACATCGTCGATGCCGCTGAACTTGATGCCCGCCAGGAACTCCACGGTCTCCTTGCCCTTCCAGCGGGCCTTCACGATGCGGTAGGCGAAGTTGCTCATGAGCTGCACGGCATTCGGGCAGTTCACGCGGTGGATCCTGATGCCTTCGCCCACGGTGATGAAGCCGAACACGTCGTCGCCGGCGATGGGGTTGCAGCAGGGGCTGAGCTGGTAGTCGATCTTCTGCAGGTCGTCGCCGATGAGCAGCGCCCCCGGTGTTGCGCCGCGGATCTCGGCCACCACCTCCTCCAGGCTGCGCTCATCGGGCTTGCGCTCCACCTTGGGCAGGTGCAGGCGGCCGTTGCGCACCTGCACGCCCTCGGTCTTCTCCAGCACGTGCTTGCCGCGCGCCACCTGGTAGTATAGGTCCATCGCCGAGCGGGAGCCGTAGCGCTCGATGAGGGTGTTGATGTTCGTGGCGTCGATCTTGGCGCCCCACTTGCGGAGCATGCGCTGCAGCTGCTCACGGCCCACCACGGCCAATTTCTTCTTCTGGTCGCGGAGGCTCTGCTTGATGCGGTGCCGGGCCTTGGCGGTCTTCACGAAACCGAGCCAGTCATCCTTGGGCTGCTGCTTCTTGCTGGTGATGATCTCGATCTGGTCGCCGCCCTTGAGGGCGTGGCTCAGGGGCACCAGCTTGTGGTTCACCTTCGCGCCGATGCATTGCCGACCGATCTGGGTGTGGATGTCGAAGGCGAAATCGAGCGCGGTGCTCCCGGCGGGCAGGCTGCGCATCTCGCCCGTCGGGGTGAAGACCACGATCTCGTCGCTGAAGAGATTCAGCTTGAAGTCGTTGACGAAATCGAGGGCATCGGTGCCGGGGTCGTCGAGCACCTCGCGGATGTGGTTGAGCCAGGCATCGAGCGCCGAGGCGTGCTCCTGGTCGTCCTTGTACCGGTAGTGCGCGGCCAGGCCCATCTCGGCCACCTCATCCATGCGGCGGCTGCGATCTGCACTTCTACCCAGCGACCGCCGGGGCTCATCACCGTGGTGCAGGCTCGTAGCCGTTGGCCTGGGCAGGTCGATCCAGTCGCGCAGGCGGTCCGGGTTCGGCTGGTAGTAGTCCGTGACGATGCTGTAGACCTTCCAGCAGTCGGCCTTCTCCAGTTCCTGCTTGGAATCGATGATGATGCGGATGGCGAAGACATCATAGACCTCCTCGAAGCTCACGTGCTTCTTCAGCATCTTGTTGTAGATGCTGTGCACGCTCTTGGGTCGGCCCTTGATCTCGTAGCTGAACTGCTCGCGGTCGAGCGCTTGCTTGATGGGCAGGACGAAGCGGCTGATGAAGCGCTTGCGCACGGCCTCTCCCTTCTTCAGCTTCTGGCTGATCTCGTGGTAGATCTCCGGCTCTTTGAAGCGCAGGGCATGGTCCTCCAGTTCGCTCTTGATATTGTAAAGGCCCAAGCGGTGGGCGAGCGGCGCGTAGAGGAAGAGGGTCTCGCTGGCGATCTTCAGCTGCTTGTCACGCGCCATGCTGTCCAGCGTGCGCATGTTGTGGAGGCGGTCGGCCAGCTTCACGAGGATCACGCGCACGTCCTGCGCCAGCGTGAGCAGCACCTTGCGGAAGTTCTCCGCCTGGATGCTGTCGGTGGCGAATTGCAGCCCGCTGATCTTGGTGAGCCCATCGATGATGGTGGCGACCGTGGGACCGAACAGGTCCTTCACGTCCTCTAGCGTGAGATCGGTGTCCTCCACCGTGTCATGCAGGAGCGCAGCCACGACGCTGGTGTTACCCAAGCCGATCTCCTCTGCGCAGATGCGCGCCACGGCGATGGGGTGGTAGATGTACGGCTCACCGGTCTTCCGCCGCTGGTCCTTGTGCGCCTCCACCGCAATGTTGAAGGCCTTGCGGATCATGCGGGTGTCCTCTGCGGTGCGCTGACCCTTGATGGCGCGCAGCAGGGTGCGGTAACGGCGCAGAATCTCGGCCCGCTCGGCCGCGAGGTCGATCACCGGAGGCTTGGGGCCTGCGGGGGACTGTATGGGCAACTCGCCTGCCTTATCCATGCTGCTTAAGGAGGGCTTCGACCTCTGCCTTGAGGACCGTGATGTTGCGTTCCATGATCAACCAGAGCACTTCAGCGCTCACCTTCTCATACTCATGCACCACGATGTGGCGTGTTGCCCTGATCTTCCGGTCATCGGTGAAGCTGATATCGGGGTCCGACCTCGAGATGCGGATCACCGATTCTCCGATGATCATGATGCATCGCTCCGCGGCGCGAACCATCAATCCGTCGTTCTTGAACGCGCTGAACTCCTTGCAACGCCGCTTGCAGTCCTCCAACTGCGCTATGGCATGAAGGATCTCCGAGAGCCTGACGCGGGTTTCAACCAGCATAGAGTCCGCGCTTGGATGGTTCTATCGCCTGAAGGAAGAATGGGTTGTGCGCAGCTCGGGCCTCAAGCAGGTCGACCTTTCGGCCGAGCAGGTCCTCAAGGCCGAAGCGCAGGCTGAAGTACAGTTCACCGTATGCGATGGGGTCAGTGGCCTTGATGTCCACAAGCAGATCCACGTCGCTCCTCGGATTCATGTCGCCGCGCGCGGCCGAGCCGAATGCATACAAGCTCTTAACATCATGCTTCTTGCACAGCGCAGCGATCTGCTCCATATACGGGGCGAAGAAGTCCATGCCCCCAAAAGTAGCGCGTTGCTGAAGGCTCAGAAGGGCAGCGCAGGCAGGACGGTGCCGCGCACTTCGCCCAATCCGATGCGCAGGTCGTCCTTCTCCGCATAGCCGCGCATGATCACGGTGTCGCCGTCCTCAATGAACTTCCGCTCAGAGCCGTCGCTCAGCTTCAAGGGCTTCGTGCCTTTCCAGGCCAGTTCCAGCATGCTGCCGAAACTGTCCGGTGCCTCGCCGCTGATGGTACCGCTGGCCATCAGGTCGCCTGCGTTGATGTTGCAGCCGTTGACGGTATGATGCGCGAGCTGCTGGGCCATGTTCCAATACTGATGCCTGAAGTTGCTGCGGCAGATCACGGTCTCGCTTCCGCCAGTCGTGCGGATCGCCACTTCCAATTTGATGTCGTAGTGCTGGTAGCCTGTGTACTGCAGGTAGGGGAGCACGGCAGGATCCTGCACGGGTCCAGGAACGCGGAAGGGCTCCAGGGCATCGAGCGTGACCACCCATGGGGAGATGGATGAGGCGAAGTTCTTCCCGAGGAAAGGCCCCAAAGGCACGTACTCCCACGCTTGTATATCACGCGCGCTCCAATCGTTGAAGAGCGAGAGGCCGAAGATGTATTCGTCGGCCTCGGCGGTGCTGATGCGCTGGCCCAGCTGCTTGCCGTGGTAGGTGAAGAAGGCCACCTCCAATTCGAAGTCCAGCTGGCGCGTGGGGCCGAACAACGGTGCGGTATCGGGCGCGGGCTTGAATTGGCCACTAGGACGACGAATGGCCGTGCCCGAAGGGACGATGCTGGATGCCCGGCCGTGGTAGCCCACCGGCATGTGCAGCCAGTTGGGCAGCAGCGCGTTCGCCGGGTCGCGGAACATGCTGCCCACATTGTAGGCATGCTGGCGGCTGCTGTAGAAATCGGTGTAGTCGCCGATGTTCATCGGCACGTTCATGTGCACCTGACCGATCGGGAACACGGCCTGCGCCTTCAGCGCTTCATTGTCGCGCAGCAACGGGTTGTCATGCCGCAGCAGCTCACTCAGCCGTTGGCGCACGCCGCGCACCACTGCCGGGCCTTCGCACACGAAGTGGTTCAGGCAATCGATCCCTTCGAATACGTGCTCCTCCTTCGTGACCCCCTTGAAGAGCCCAGCGCTGAACAGCTCGAAGAGGTTGATGGCATGATCGCCGATCCGTGTGAAGGCGGCCGGATACTGGTCGGGATGCTCACCGAGGCCGAACGGGATGTTCTGGATGGGGAAGTCGCTGCCTTCAGGCACGGGCAACCAGGAGCGGAGCGAGGGGTCGTTGGGGTTCATGGGCATGTTGCAAAGGTGTGAAGCAGGCCCATTCGCCCGCCTTCGCCAACTTCACGGACCGAATGCGCACGCGCGATCAACGCCTCCTCATAGCAGTCGCGGCCGCGCACGTGGTGCTATTGGCCGCGTACACCTTCCCTCAGCAACTGGTTCCTGAGCGGCTGCGGGTCATCGGTCAATTCTACGCCCGGCCACTGTTCCACCAGCAGTGGCGGTTGTTCGCGCCAGACCCACCGCTGTGCTCCTGCGGTTTGGAATGGTCCACGGATGGTTCACTGTGGCATGGCCTCGGAGCCGGGAAACACACCTACCTCAATCGGCGCGTTGTGCAGTCGATCGCGCGCCATGCCCAGTCGCGCGCGCATTCGGGCGACACCGCGCTCGACGGCCCCATAGCGGACGCTGTGCGCGGGATCATCCGCGGTGAGGCGCTCGATTCATCCCGAAGCGATATGCCGGTGTCGCCGCGGATCAGGCTGGTTGAGCAATGCGTAACGGATTCACGAAGGCCAGCTGCCCGCGAGCAGCGGACCATGGAAATGCGGTTGCCATGAACAAGAGCGCAACGGCATCGAGGCTCTTCCAGCGCGCCGCGCTGCTCTGGGTGATCGGTTTCACGCTTTCGGCTTATGGGGGCGTGGGTCGCATGGCCATCATGGCCGCATCTCCGGTCTACCTGCCGCCCGGCCCATTGAAGTATGTCACGCACGCCATACCGGCTTTGGCGGGTGACCATGAAGCCATTGTGGTGATGATCGGCGTTGCATTGCTCCTGGTAGCATGCCTTCATGCGCTCTTGAACGGACCTCGCTGGTGGGTCGCGACGCTGATCTGGCTGCTCTACACCAACCTCATGAACAACGCCTGGCTCGCTGGGAGCGGGGGACAGCATCTCATGGCCAACGTGCTATTCTGGAGCATCTTCCTTGCCGTACCGGACGAGCGCTGGCAGACCTTGGGATTCTGGATCATCCGGTTCCAACTGCTGCTGGCGTATGTGGCTACAGGCTTGCACAAGCTCACAGGCACGTATTGGATCGATGGCACGGCGATGGGCATCGCGGCCACCGATCCTGCGTTCGGTCCGGCGTGGCTCGGGTCCTTTCCTACGCTCTCACACATCGCCACGTGGGCGGTGCTCGTCTTTCAGCTCACCTTCCCGGTCGCGGTCTGGTTCAGCGCGCTGCGGCTGCCCTGGATGGCCTTCGGCATCCTGTTCCACCTTGCAACGGCGTTGTGGATGGACATCCCGGAGATGGGGCTCGCTTTCATCGTGTGCTACTCCATATGGCTCAGTGATCACGATTTCGCACGACTGCCATGGATCGCGAGGCTTACGCGTTCAGGTCGTTCAATGGCCGGCTGACTTCCCAGCACCGATCCTGAACTGGCCACCAACCACGATGCTGTGCTGGAGGAACCAGAAGCGGTGATTCGCATGGTCCTCGCTCTTTCCGGTCGTGAGCACGCGTGGCAGATCGATGTAACCGCCTTTCACGGTATTGCGGATGAAGAGGTGCCGCAGCAAGTTGAGCTGCAGGCCGACCTGGGCTCCGATGCCATAGCCAGCCACATTGAACCGGTTGTTCATGCCCGCGCCGAAGAGCCGCACATCGCTCCTTGGAATGACAGGCCCTGCATGCACGCCCTCGAAGGCGCGCAAGCGGGCCTTTCCGCTGCGTGCTTCCCATAGGTGATCGTAGTGGTCCACGTCAACACTGAGCAGATTCAGGCCATCGGTGTGCTCGAACTTCAGGAAGTCCTGTGTCAATTGGACCTCGCGCGAGCCTTCCAGCGTGGTGTATTGGATGGAGCGTGTGCCGTTCACATAGCCATCCATGGTCACGGTCTGGCCTTCCTCCATCACGTATTTCATGTGGTCCAATCCCAGCGAGATGCTCCAGCGCTCGTGGAAATACCAGCCCGCGCGGTAGTTGTATTGCGGTATCCAGATGGTCGTAGGTCCGAAATAAAGGGAGGCGGAGAACGCCGAAGGGCGATCAACTGCACGCACATGGCGCAAGGTGAAATCGTAATCCGGTCCGTCGAAATGAATATCGCTCCAACTGTAGCAGGCGCGGTTGTATCCCCAATAAAGGAAGAACGATCCTTTATCGTTCGCGGCCGATTGCCCCAAGGCCTCGATCACGGCTACCGCGAGGAGGACCACGCTAGGTATTCGCATGATTAGCTCGTCACCGCCCAGCCATACAACGGGCGCAGGCGCATCATGCCGCCCACCTGGAACTTCACGCGGTCCAGTTCGCCGGCGTCGCCATCGCTCCGAAGGGCCGTGTCGATCAGCTCGACGATCTGGCGACAATCGCCATCCTTGATCCCACGGGTGGTGATGGCGGCCGTGCCCACCCGGATGCCGCTGGTGACGAAGGGAGTCTTGTCATCAAAAGGCACCATGTTCTTGTTCACAGTGATGTGAGCAAGGCCGAGCAGGTGCTGGGCCTCTTTGCCGGTGATGCCCTTGTTGCGCAGATCGATCAGCATGCAATGGTTATCCGTTCCTCCGCTGATGATCTCGTAGCCCTTCTCCGTGAACGCCTTGGCCATTGCTGCCGCATTGGCCATCACCTGTTTGCCGTAGAGGGTGAACTCAGGGTCCAATGCTTCCGCGAAGGACACGGCCTTGGCGGCGATCACATGCTCCAACGGGCCGCCCTGGGTGCCCGGGAAGACCGCGCTATCCAGCACCGCGCTCATCATGCGCGGCTCGCCTTTCGGAGTCTTCAGCCCCCAGGGATTCTCGAAATCATGGCCAATCATGATCAAGCCGCCGCGGGGACCGCGCAGGGTCTTGTGGGTGGTGGAAGTGACCACATGGCAATGGGGGAGCGGGTCGTTCAGCAATTTGCCGGCGATGAGACCCGCCGGATGGCTGATGTCGGCCAGTAGCAGAGCCCCCACCTCATCGGCGATGGCCCGGAAAGCGGCGTAGTCCCAATCGCGGCTGTAGGCGCTGGCCCCGCAGATGATGAGCTTAGGACGCTCGCGTCGCGCCATCTCGCCCACTTGGTTCATGTCCACGCGTCCTGTGGATCTGTCCACGCCGTAGAAGGTGGCGCGATAGAGCCGACCGCTGAAGTTCACCGGGCTGCCATGCGTCAGGTGCCCGCCATGGCTCAAATCGAAGCCCAGGATGGTGTCGCCTGGTTTCAAGCAGCCGAGCATGACCGCCGCATTGGCTTGGGCGCCGGAATGCGGTTGCACGTTGGCCCACACCGCGCCGAAGAGCTGCTTCAGCCGGTCGATGGCAAGTTGCTCCACCTCATCGATGAACTCATTGCCGCCGTAATAGCGCTTGCCGGGAAGACCTTCGGCGTATTTGTTGGTCAGCACGCTGCCCTGTGCTTCCAGCACTTGGTCGCTCACGTAATTCTCACTCGCGATGAGCTCGAGGCCCACCGTCTGCCGCCATTTCTCTTTCTGGATGAGGTCGAAGACAGCGCTGTCGCGTTCCATCGGGGTTGGGTTCGGAGGAATTCGGCCGGAGCCGCCCAAATGTACCCGGCAGGAGGTCAGGTCGGTGAACGCCAGCTCAAGGCCCAGACAAGCAGCAGCGGAATGGGGTATTGCAGGGCATGAAGCAGCTGCACGGCAATCGGATAGGCGAATGGATGACGGGCGGCCACTGCCTGGAGCAGCATTGCCAGCGCCCCGATGGTCAGGAAGGCTACCACGGTGACGCGCAGGAGCCGGTGGTCGCCGAACCGCAGCCGGGCCAGACCTGCCGTCAGGAACAGAGTCGTGGCGATGAAGGCCAGCGAGAGCAGCCACTTGCCGCGGATGAGCATCTCGGCGTCCCAATCGCCGGCCCAGCGCCGGAAGGCGGAATGCGCGTAGCTCACCGTGCGCTTGTGCAGCACGAAGTCGAGCTGGTAGTTCAGGTTCACGAAGAGGAACTCGCGCAAGGCCCCCAAGGCAATGGCGACCGCCAGCAGGAGCGCACTGAGGGCATCGCGCCGTTTCATGGGCGCTTCAGCTCACGCCAGCCGCTGAAACGGGCCACCCAGATGTACCAGAGCAGGAACACCGCACCGTACACCACGATGTAGAAAGTGTAGTCGTGGTTGAAGTTCAACCAGTCGTAACTGATGGTGACCACCATGCAGAGCACAGCCACGCGAATGGCGTTCAGCAGATGGATGAGGGCCAATCCGACCGGGATGAACCAGGCCTTGTGGCGCCATGGACCGGGAAAGGCGATGATGAAGATGGAGAAGACCGCGAACAGCGGGATGCCGTTGCAGGGGTCGCCGATCCAGAGGTGCGATCCGCCCTGCACACCGATATAGCGTTCCAGGTCGACGCGGGGCTCGGGCAGCATCTCGTAACCCAACGCGGTAAGTAGAACGGTGGCTAGCTGAACCAGGCTGTTAATGGTCCATCGGTCCAGTTGCCCCCAAGGGTGCAAGAGGCCATGGAAGAGGAACTGCCAGGAGATGTAGAGGCCAATGGCGACAATCAGGAACCGAAGCAGCGGGTCAGCCCAAAGCCGGGCCGGCAGGGCGCGGTCGGGCGCGCTCATAGCGGTTACCGGCCGAGGTGCGAACGGCGGAGCTGGTAAGCCTTGCGGGCGCCGAAGGCCAAGCCCAAGGTAACCAAGGCGCTCACCCCCCCGTCAATCGGGATGCAGGGAGGCGGCCAGCAAGGAGGCGGCCCGCCAACGGGCTGCGCCATCAATAATCCCGCGCAGGGCAGGAGTATCGCCAAGCCAGCAAGGAGCAATCGGGAATAGGACAATGTCGAAGCCATAATGCGGGGCGGCCAAAAGTAGGCATCTGGACCATACGAGAAAAGACCTGCCGGTAACATATCCCGATCAGGATGTTCAAAGCCGCATGGGGCTGGACCTCCGGGCTATATTTGCCCGCTTCATATCGGCGGTACCGGCCTGTTAGCGGCCATTGGCCGCGTCATGGTCGATTTTCACAGATGACAGGACCCAAGGCCCAGCAGCGCGGCAGCATCATCGATGCCAAGGACCTGCGCTACTTCCTGCGTATCGCATCGAAGAACTGGTACTTCGTGGCCGTGGCACTGGTCCTGTCGGCGGTGCTATCCTACCTGTACAGCTATAAGCTCCCCGACATTTTTGGGGCGCGTACCCAGATCCTCCTCCGCGACCGGGAGGTATATGACTACCAAACCCAGGTATACAAGAGCATCGGATACGTCGGCATCTACAGCGATATGGTTAACCAGAAGCGCGTGTTGACCTCCTATGACATGGTGAACAACACGCTGGAGAAGCTCGATTATGATGTCTCGTATTACATCGTCGGGCGGTACCGAGTGACCCAGCATTACGGAACGCTTCCATTCGTGGTGGAGATGCAGCCGCTGAGCCCAAAGCTGCAGGATCGTCCCATTGACCTCCGGATACTGGACCTGAACCATTATGAGATCGGCTACGAGCGCGGGGGAGAGGTGGTGAAGAGACGGTTACAGTTCGACCGGGAGGAGCGCGACCCGGACTTCATCCTGAAGGTCCGAAGGCTGCCATACGTCAACGAGAAGAGCATCAAGGAGTTGATCGGAGTCGATTACCAGTTCATCCGCCATAATCGGAGCATGCTTGTGGCCCAGTACGTCAGCAGACTCAATGTCATCAATCAGGACTTCACCTCCATCCTGGAAGTCACCGTGGAGGACGAGGTGGCGCAACGGGCGCAGCGGTTCCTTGACAGCCTTTCCTCAACCTACATCCAGTACACGTTGCAGAGCGAGTTCGACATCAATGAGAACACGCTGAAGTACATCGACAAGCAGCTCGATGAAGTGACCGTCATCCTGGAACAGCATGAGGATGAGCTGCAGCAGTACAAGGAATCAAAGGACGTTCTGAACCTTTCCAAAGAGGAGGGCCTCTACTTCAACGAGATGGTTGAATACGACCACCGGCGAAGGAATGTCGAGCTGGAGATCCAGGCGCTTGATGCGCTGGAGGAGTATGTGCTATCCAACGAAGACGAACGGTTGCTGCCTCCCTCCACCTTCATCATCGATGACCGCTTCCTCAACGAGCTGCTGGGATCGTTCTACAGCATGCAACTCACCCGCAACAGCATGCTGTTGGAAGGAACGACATTGAACTATTCGATCCAGCGGCTTGATACCAATATGCAGCGGAATAAGCTCGACCTGCTGACCTATATCGGGAATGCCCGCCATGCCAAGCGGGGTCGGATGGCCGACCTGGCGGATCAGATGCGGGATTACGAGGATCTGATCCGCAAGCTGCCCAGGAGCCAGCGCGACATCCTGAACATCCAGCGCAGGCTGAACGTGAACGAGAAGATGTACCTCTTCCTCCTGGAGAAGCGCGCCAGCACGGTGATCGCCAGGGCCGGCATCGTGCCGCAGACCAAGGTGATCGAGCGGGCACGGGCCCTGGGCGTGGTGCGTCCGGACAAGGCGAAGATCTTCTACACCTTCATGCTGGGCGGCCTGGTGGTGGCCATGCTGGTGGTCTTCATCCGGGTGATGTTCTACGACCGCATCGAGAACGCCGATCAGCTCAAGGAACTCACCACATTGCCGGTTTACGGCGAGATCATCGCCAGCGAGAAGGCGGAGCAGAACTACGTGGTGGTGGACAGCGACCCGAAGGCTGCGATCACAGAGAGTTTCCGCACGGTGCGCACCAACCTTGAGTACATCCCTTCACCTGAAGGCCAAGGGAAGGTGGTGATGGTGACGAGCTACCGGCCGAATGAGGGCAAAACCTTCTGCTCCGTGAACCTGAGCGCCATCCTGGCCAAGGCCGGGAAGAAGGTGCTGCTGCTGGAGATGGACCTGCACAAGCCCAAGGTGGCTGTCGGACTGGGCATGAGCAGCACCGTGGGCTTGAGCACCGTGCTGATCGGAAAGGCCCATTGGCGGGAGGGCGTGCTTCCCACCCAGTTCGAGAATTTCTCGGTGATCCTCTCCGGTCCCACGCCTCCGAACGCCTCCGAGCTGGTCCTCAGCAAGCATCTGGAGACCCTATTCGCGGATGCGCGTAACGAGTACGACTATATCATGGTGGACACGCCGCCGGTTGGGCTGATCACCGATGCGCTCCTGATGATGCGCTACGTGGATGCCACCTTGTTCGTGCTGAACACCCAGTTCGCCAGCAAGGACCACGTGAACAACGCGATGGAAGTGCTCAATGCCAACCCGAAGAAGAACGTCGGCTTCATCCTCAACGGTGTGCGGATGAAGAAGAGCAAGTACTACTACAATACCAATTACGGGTACGGTTACCGGTACGCCTACGGCTACGGCAGCGGCTATGGCTATGGCTACGGCTACGGACGCAGATCCAAGTCGGGCAAGGATGGTGCGGCCAAGGCGAAGGATACGCGAGACTGAACAGGTGGTCGGGCATGAGCGTTCCCAACGGTACGATCGGAGAGCACGCAAGGACAAGCATGACCAAGGTCACGGTGTACACACCGGAGGCCTTGCTCCTGTCCCCCCGCCGCTTATGGAAGGATATGCGCGCTGATCTGGCGGCATCCACCGGGCTTGCCCGGGCATTGGCCCTTCGGGACATACGGTCGCAGTACCGGGCATCGATACTGGGCTATTTCTGGGCTTTCCTTACGCCCTTGTTCAGTACCGCGGTCTGGGTTTTCCTCAGCTATGCGGGTGTCATCAGGGTGGCCGAAACGGACATTCCCTACCCGGTGTACGTTTTCTCCGGAACAATGCTCTGGCAGATCTTCACCGAAGCCTTGAGTTCGCCGCTGGCACAGATCATCGCCAGCAAAGGCATGCTATCCAAATTGAATTTTCCGCGCGAGGCACTGATCCTTAGTGGATTCTACAAGGTGTTGTTCAGCGCGCTCATCAAGGTGGCTATCCTGGTGCCCACGGTCGTGCTCTTCGGGGTCACACCGGATCTGGGCTTGATCCTGTTTCCTGTCGCGGTGATCGTGCTCATCATCACCGGTATCTCCGTGGGTTTGTTGCTGGCACCGCTGGGAACGCTCTATTCCGACATCGGTCGCTTCATCCCCATGGTCACGCAGATGTTGATGTACCTGACGCCGGTGGTCTTCGCCATGCCGACAGCCGGGGTACTGGCGCGGATCTTCAGTGCCAACCCAATGACGCCTTTGGTGCTTACGGCGCGGGCATGGCTCACCGGAGGGGAGGCGTTGATGCTGCCCTATTTCTGGTCCGTTGGTGCAGCGGTCCTGGTCTTGTTGGTCATTGCCCTCCTGTGGTACCGCATCACGATGCCGGTCCTGATTGAACGCATTAGTTCCTGAGCCATGGCGGGTGATGTGCTGATCAAGGTGGAAGGGGTCTCCAAGAAGTTCTGCACGGACCTTAAGACCTCGTTGCGCTATGGTGTGCAGGATGCGACAGGCGAACTGTTCGGAAAGCCTCGGACCCATGATCTACGCCCCAAGGAGTTCTGGGCGGTGAACAAGGTGGATTTTGAGCTGAGAAGAGGGGAGTGCCTTGGCTTGATCGGTCACAATGGTGCGGGAAAGACGACGCTCTTGCGGATGTTGAATGGGCTGATCAAACCCGACCAAGGGCGTATCGAGATCCGGGGGCAGGTCGGCGCACTGATCGCCTTGGGCGCCGGATTCAACCCCATCCTTACCGGTCGCGAGAACATCTATGTGAACGCAGCCGTGCTGGGCCTGAGCAAACAACGGGTGGACGAGCGGATCGACGAGATCATCGCCTTCGCGGAGATCGCCGAGTTCATCGACATGCCGGTGCAGCACTACAGTTCGGGTATGACCGTGCGGCTCGGGTTCGCGGTGGCCGCCATCCTCATCGAACCGGACATTCTCTTCCTCGATGAAGTGCTCGCTGTGGGGACATCAGCTTTACCATCAAATGCCTCAACCGGGTACGCGAGCTCATGCGCACGTCGGCGGTGGTCTTCGTATCCCACAGCATGCAACTGATATCATCCTTTTGCACACGCGTGCTCGTGATGGACCATGGCCGGACGGTGCTGGACACCTTGGAGCCCGGTGTCGCCGTGAACCACTATTACGGCCTGGTGAAGAATACCACACAGGTCTCCGGGGCCGGTGGTGCGGCGGTGATGCATTTGTCCATGAGCGCAAATGGTTTGGAGTTGGGCGATGATCCGCTGATCCAACAAGGGTCTGAGGCGACCATTCGGGTGCGGGTGCGCATTGAACCAGGCCGACGCGGACAGATGACGGTGCTCATCGACGATGCCACGCTCGCACCCATGCTCGGGATACCGGTTTTGGATGAACATGGCGCCTACGTGGACCTTGTGGAAGGTGAGCATGAGTTGATCGTTCCACTGGGCCACCTCGACCTGAACGCCGGTAAGTATGCCGTCCTGGTCGCCATTCGGAATGCCGACGATCAGACGAATCTTTGCCGCCACCAAGGGCTAAGGCCATTCCGGATCCACGCTGCCCGCGTGTATTGGGCCAAAATGGTGCGTACCGTTCCGTCAACTTACTTGGACGGTCCGCTCCTTCAACGGTCGGGAACGGCATCCATCACCTGAGGAACCATTCGCGATCATGCCCAACAGGAAAGACGATCTGCACCAGGGAGCCGATAAGGTTGTTGTGCCCGGATCATCGCCGATCATGGTCACCAAGGCCTTCCTGCCGCCGCGGGCGGAGTATGACCGTTGGTTGGACAAGGTCTACGCCAGCCACCATCTCACCAACAACGGCCCCATCCACAAGGAGTTGGAAGAGACCTTGCGGGCACGGTTCAATGTGGCCTACCTGCGCTTGATGGCCAACGGCACCCTGGCCCTGCAGCTCGCCATCCGTGCGCTCGGTGTCAAAGGCAAGGTGATCACCACGCCCTTCAGTTATGTGGCCACCACCAGCGCCCTCCTCTGGGAGGGCTGCGAGCCGGTCTTCGTGGACATAGATCCGCGCACCTGCTGCATCGACCCCACGCTCATCGAAGCGGCCATCACACCGGAGGTCACCGCGATTCTGGCAACGCACGTGTATGGCATTCCGTGCGATGTGGAGGCCATCGATGTCATCGCCAAACGCCACGGCCTGAAGGTGATCTACGACGCCGCCCATGCCTTCGATGTGCAGTACAAGAGTAAGAGCATCCTGGCTTGGGGCGATGCCAGCACCCTCAGCTTCCACGCCACCAAGCTCTTCCATACGGTGGAAGGGGGAGCGGTGGTGGTGCACAACGAACAGCATGACAAGGATTTGTGCCTGCTGCGCAGCTTCGGGCACATCGGTGATGAACACTTCAGCCTGGGCACGAACGCTAAGATGAGCGAGGTGCATGCCGCGATGGGCATGGCGGTGTTACCACACGTGGACGCCATCATCGTGGAGCGGAGACGGCTGGGGGAAGTGTATGATCGGGCTTTCACTGGACTCGGCATATCATTGGTCGCGCCGGCGCAACACACGCACTGGAACCATGCGTACTACCCCGTATTGCTTGCTTCAGGTGAAGGTCGGATAGGCATGCACGAGCGGCTTGCATCGCATGGTATCTACACCCGGCGGTATTTCTACCCATCATTGAACAAGTTACCCTACGTGCGTGAAGGAACATCCTTGCCCGTGTCGGAGGGTGTTGCTGATCGTGTGCTCAGTCTGCCTTTCTATAGTGGCATGACCGAGGAGGTACAGCATCGGGTGATCAACGCCGTGAAGGGAGTCGTGATCGGTGATAGGCATGGAGCATAGTGGAACGAAGGCACTGGGTGTCATGCAGCCCTATTTCTTTCCTTACTTGGGCTATTTCCAGTATCTGAATGCCTGCGACTCGTTCATCCTTTACGATGATGTCCAATTCATCATGCGTGGGTGGATTAATCGTAACAACATCCTTGTGAACGGAGCTGCGCATCTGTTCACGGTACCCTTGCAAAAGGCAAGTCCGAATCGTACGATCTCCGATACCCAGGTCGCGTGGGGTGGGGGCTGGGAGGAACGCCTGCTGAAGACCGTTATTGGTGCTTATGGCAAGGCACCTCAGCGTTCTGCGGTCATGGACCTTCTGACTGAGGTGTTGGAGAAACGTCCGCCTTCAATCGCTGTTCTGGCCGCTCGGTCCATTGAGGCCGTTCATCGGTATCTCGGTCTATCCACAGTGATTATTCCAACGTCCTCTGGATATGGGAATGCGGGTCTTGATAGGCAAGAGCGATTGGTAGATCTGTGCCGCAGGACGGCATCCAGCACCTGCATCGTTCCCGCAGGAGGAAGCGCGTTGTATTCCAAGGAAGAGTTTAAAGAAGCCGGCTTGGAGCTTCGGTACCTCCATGCCGGTCTGGAGCCCTACGATCAGCGTGGTAAGGGGGCTTTTGTCCCCTCGCTGTCCATCATCGATGTGCTGATGTGGAATCCGCCGGAAGCAGTAGTCGGAATGCTTGGATCATATACACTGCGTTGAACGGGGCAATGGATCTTATCGGTATTCACGGCGTACCCCGTTCCGGTACATCCTGGCTTGCGCAGATCTTCCGTTCCTCGCCTTCAGTCCTCCTCCGTTTCCAGCCCTTGTTCTCCTACGCCTTCAAGGATCGATTGTCGGCGGATAGCGGTCGTGTGGAGATCCTCCGCTTCTTCGAGGAGTTGCGCGACACCAAGGATTCCTTCGTACTGCAAAAGGATCCGAACATCCACGTGGAATATCCTGAGTTTGAAGAGCACGCGGCCGCCACGCATCTGGTGTACAAGGAAGTACGCTACAACCACATCCTGCGCAACCTTACCGCTCAGGTGCCGGAACTGAAGCTCATCGGCCTGGTACGTCATCCCTGTGCGGTGATTGACAGTTGGGTCAACGCCCCGCGCGAGTTCAAGCCGGAATGGAGCGTGGAAGAGCAATGGCGTAGCGGGGCCTTGAAGAACCAAGGGCGACCGGAGGAGTGCTTCCGGTTCGACAAGTGGGAAGGAGGTGGCGGAGTTGTTCGTCCAATTGGAGCAGCAGTTCCCCAGGCAGATGAAGGTGGTGCGCTACGCAGAACTGAACCAAGACCCGGTCGCCGTGACCAGGATCTCTTTCACCTTTTGGCTCACTACCAGCGGTCCACGACTGAACAGTTCATCCATTCAAGCAGAAGCAAGCAGGGTTCGGACGCAAACAGCATCTATCGAAAGATTCGGCCCGATACAGCATGGGAGAGCCGATTGCCGAAAGCCATTGCTGATACGATCCTAACAGAGATCGCGGATAGTGCTTTAGCCCGGTTTCTCATTTGAAGCGCAGTGCCAGGTCCGTTGTGCGCACCAGCCGCGCTCAGTTGCTGGCCATTCTAGAAGGCTATTTTTGGCCCCGGCCGCCAACATGCTGGACCGTTAGATCTTATCGGAGTTGAGGGCTCAACTCGATCCTAGCAGGTCCGTCATCGCGAAACTTAGTTGTGAGTCCTGAATTGGCCGTCCAAGGGTGGAGGGGAGTCCAGTGAGTCAGGCAGCCACGGCCGCGCAACCCGGTGATGATGTATTCCGTGGGCAAGGATTCGTCGGTGATGCTGCACCTGGCGCGCAAGGCCTTCCACCCGGCGCCGCCACCCTTCCCGCTGCTGCATGTGGATACGCGGTGGAAGTTCAAGGACATGTACACGCACCGCGAGCGCATGGTGCGGGAAAGTGGGATGCGCCTGCTCACGCATACCAATCCGGAGGGCCTGGCCGCAGGAGTGGGGCCGTTCACGCACGGCAGCAACTACCACACGGATGTGATGAAGACCCAGGCCTTGAAGCAGGCCTTGGACCAGCACGGCTTCGACCTGGTGTTCGGCGGCGCGCGCCGCGATGAGGAGAAGAGCCGCGCCAAGGAGCGCATCTTCTCCTTCCGCAGCGCCGGGCACCGCTGGGACCCCAAGGCCCAACGGCCCGAGCTATGGAACCTCTACAACACGCGCATCCAGCCCGGTGCGTCCATCCGTGTGTTCCCCATCAGCAACTGGACCGAGCAGGACATCTGGAACTACATCCTGCAGGAGCGCATCCCCATCGTGCCCCTGTACCTCGCCGCCGAACGACCCGTGGTAAAGTCGAATGGTCAATGGATCATGGTGGACGATGATCGGTACCCATTCAAGGAAGGAGAGCAGGTGGTGATGAAGAAGGTCCGTTTCCGCACGCTCGGTTGCTGGCCGCTGACCGCTGCGGTGGAATCCGATGCGGACACCTTGGAAGCGGTGATCGCTGAAACGCTGAACGCGCGCGGCTCCGAGCGCGAGGGCCGCATGATCGATTCCGACGAGCCGGGTTCCATGGAGAAGAAGAAACAGGAGGGCTATTTCTGATGGCGCAGCGCGATACGAACGTCCTCGCCTTCGTGGGCAAGCAGGCCAACCGGGAAACGCTGCGCTTCATCACCTGCGGCAGCGTCGACGATGGAAAAAGCACCTTGATCGGCCGCCTGCTCTACGAGAGCAAGAACATCTTCGACGACCAGCTGCAAGCCTTGGAGAGCGACTCCAAACGCTACGGAACGCAAGGGGAGAAGATGGACCTGGCCCTGCTCGTGGACGGTCTGCAGGCAGAGCGCGAACAGGGCATCACCATCGATGTGGCCTACCGCTTCTTCGCCTCGGACAAGCGCCGCTTCATCGTGGCCGACACGCCGGGCCATGAACAATACACGCGCAACATGGCCACGGGTGCATCCACCGCGCATGTGGCCGTCATCTTGGTGGACGCGCGCAAAGGCGTGCTCGTGCAAACGCGCCGACACAGCCGCATCGTGAGCCTCATGGGCATTCGTCAGGTGGTGCTTGCGGTGAACAAGATGGACCTGGTCGGTTATGACCAGAAGACCTTCGACGCCACAGTGGCCGACTACCGCGCCTTCGCTGCGGAACTCGGTTTCGAAGGCTTGCAGGCCATCCCGCTCTCCGGCCTCGACGGCGACAACGTGTTGACCCGGACACAGAACCTTGCGTGGTACGATGGTCCCAGCTTGCTGGAGCATTTGGAGGCCGTGCCCATCACCGGCGCCAACGAACGCGCGGACTTCCGCATGCCGGTGCAGTTGGTGAACCGCCCCAACCTGGATTTCCGCGGCTTCTGCGGCCGTATCGCGGAAGGCAGTGTACGCCCGGGTGATGCCGTGCGCGTATTGCCCGCGGGTACCCGCACGACAGTGCGCGCAGTGATCGATGGTTTTGATGAAGTGGCCGAAGCGGGTGTGGGCACTTCCGTCACCATCACCTTGGCCGACGAAGTGGATGCCAGCCGTGGCGATGTGCTGGTGGCGGCAGATGCACCGGCCGAGGTGGCCGACCAGTTCGATGCCAAATTGCTGTGGATGGGCGAGCATGCCATGTCACCCGGACGGCAATACCTGATGCGCTCCGGCTGCAAGGAGGTCACCGCCACCATCACCGGCATCAAGTACCGGCAGGATGTGAACACCGGTGGCCACATGGCCGCCAAGACCCTGGAGTTGAATGAGATCGCCACGGTGGACATCTCCACCAGCGCGCCACTGGTCTTTGAGCCGTACGCTTCCAACAAGGTGCTGGGCAGCTTCATCCTCATCGACAAGCTCACCTTCGAGACCGTGGGGGCGGGCATGATCGATTTCGCCCTTCGCCGAGCCAGCAACATCCATTGGCAGGCCCTGGAGATCGACCGCGCGGCCCGTGCGCGGCTCAAGCACCAGACCCCGCGCTGCATCTGGTTCACCGGCCTTTCGGGCTCCGGCAAATCCACCATTGCGGACCTGCTCGAGAAACGCATGCACGCCGCAGGCCTGCACACCTATCTGCTCGATGGCGACAACGTTCGGCACGGACTCAACCGCGACCTGGGTTTCACCGAAGCGGATCGCGTGGAGAACATCCGCCGCGTGGCCGAAGTGGCCCGTTTGATGGTCGAAGCCGGCCTCGTCGTCTTGGTCAGCTTCATCTCGCCCTTCCGCAGCGAGCGGCGCATGGCCCGCGGGCTGTTCGGTGAAGGCGAGTTCATCGAGGTGTTCGTTGACACGCCAATCGAGGAATGCGAGCGCCGCGATGTGAAAGGGCTTTATGCGAAGGCCCGGAGAGGCGAGCTGAAGAACTTCACGGGCATCGACAGCGAGTACGAGCTTCCCGAGCATCCGGAGATCCATCTGCGCACAGCCGAATTGAAACCTGATGAATGCGTGCGACGGATTATTGAATCGCTGAATTGACCATGGACTGGAGATTGATCCTATCTGGCGCGTTCGTGGGTCTGCTGGTGGGCTTCACAGGTGTCGGTGGGGGAGCGCTCATGACGCCAATCCTCTTGCTGGTCTTCGGGATCGCGCCAACCGTGGCCGTGGGAACGGACCTCTGGTTCGCGGCGATCACGAAGATGTTCGCGACTCCGGTTCATCACCGGCGCGGTCTCATCGACTGGCAGGTGGTGTTGCGGCTTTGGGCCGGGAGTTTGTCGGCATCGGCGATCACCCTGTGGGCCATGAGCAGCATCAGCCTGGGCTCGGAGGCGACCCGGTACATCCAGATCGCGGTGGCGTGCGTGGTGGGGATCACCGCGGTGGCCATGCTCTTCCAGCCGAAGCTCCATGCGATGGGCCGTTCGTTCCGCTTGGCGGAGGCCGTATCGTTCAAGTCGTGGCAGGTTCCGCTCACCGTGCTTGCAGGAGCCCTGCTTGGCGTGCTGGTAACGCTGACCTCCATCGGCGCCGGCGCGCTGGGCGCCGTGATGCTGGTGTATCTGTACCCGCTGCGGCTCACCCCGCCCCGACTCGTCGCCACGGACATCGTCCATGCGATTCCGCTCGCGCTCTTCGCGGGGGTTGGTCATGCGCTGCTCGGGAACGTGGAGCTCACCCTGCTCGGCAACCTCTTGCTGGGGTCCGTGCCCACCGTGATCATCGGCGCCATGCTGTCCTCGCGCGTTCCCCACGGCGTTGTGCGCATCGGTCTGGTGCTCGTGCTGGTCGCCGTGGGAACCAAGTTGCTATGGACTACTTTGGGCTAGCGCATCAGGCCGCAAGGAATTGTCCGGAATGCTGCGATGGCTTCCACAATGGATGTTCTCATGGCTGAACTGAAACCAAGATTGGCCCGTTTCCTACGGCGGGTCGCCGACCGCCTCGCTGCTCCTGCCGCCAGACCTGTGCATTGGCGGCCTGGTGGCGGGAATATCTTCTGCATCGGCAGGAACAAAACGGGCACGACCAGCTTGCAGCGGGCCTTCCTCGACTTGGGCTATACGGTCGGTGACCAGCGCAGGGCCGAGCAGATCTGCGATAGCGACTATTTCAAACGTGATTTCCAAGGACTCATCGAGTACTGCCGATCCGCGCAGGTGTTCCAGGATGTGCCGTTCAGCTACCCGTACACCTATGTCATCCTGGACCACGTATTCCCGGGCAGCAAGTTCATCCTATCGGTTCGGGACAGTCCGGAGCAGTGGTACTCGTCGGTGTCACGGTTCCATGGCAAGCTCTTCGGCACCGCTGGGAAGCCGCCTACGGCCGATCAGTTGCGGAAGGCGCTCTACGTTCGGGAAGGCTTCGCATACAACACGGTGAAGGTGCACGGTACCACGGATCGGGATCCATACGCGAAGGAGACGATGATGGCGCATTACCAGCGGCACAACGAGAACGTGAGGGACTACTTCCGGTTCCGGCCGGACGACCTGCTGGTCCTCAACCTGGCCGAACCGGGCTCCTACCGGCGCTTCGTGGAATTCCTTGGTGTAGAGTCAACTGCCGATACGTTCCCATGGGAGAATGCCACCTGATCGGCCAGGCCTTGAGCAAGGAGTTGTATCAATACCTGCTTCAATTTGGCATTCCGGAGGATCGGATCACCTTCATCCTTGAAATGAAGAAGCTCAACACCACGAAGCGGTCCCTTCCCGTGTACATGACCCCCGAGCATGTCACAAGGATCCGGCGAAGTGAGCGGCTCCTGTTTCAGTTGTTCCCTGAGTACAGCATTGCCTGACCACCATGAGCGCTAGAGGTGTGGGGTCCTTCCCCAAGAATGTCCCACCCCCCCGCGTAAGTGTTGTTGTTGCAACATATCAGCATGCGGGTTTCATCGAGCAATGCCTGAACAGCATACTCCAGCAAGAGACCGATTTCCCATTTGAGGTCTTGGTCGGTGAGGATGAGAGCGTAGACGGTACGCGCGAGATCTGCCAGCGCTTTGCAGCGGAATACCCGGATCGTATCCGCCTATTCTTGCGAAGCCGCAAGGATGTGATGCATATCATGGGAAGGCCGACAGGTCGGTCCAATGTTTTGCGATTGTTGGAGTCGGCTAGCGGAAAGTACATAGCGATATGTGAAGGTGACGACCATTGGATAGACCCCAAGAAGCTGCAGCGCCAATATGATGCCTTGGAGAACGATCCCGGCGCATCAGGTTGCTTCACCAATGCCTACAACGAACTGAATGGGGCGCGCGAATCATTCATTGGCGGTGCTCCGGGAACGGTATATGGTCCCGTGCTTACGGAGGCCCAATTCATGGTTAGGCAGAGCATACCGACCTGCACACTATTCTTCCGGAAGGAGCATATCAGCGAGTTCCGCAGGATCGTGCGTCCGTTCGCAACACCCGATACGGCCTTGTTCACGTTGCTCTTAGGCAAAGGCCACCTGCTCTATCAAGCGGTGTTCACGGCGGTGCGCTTGACCCACCCCGGTGGGGTCTATTCCATGCAAGGTGCTGTGCATCATCTGCGCGTCCAACTGATGAACTTGCCCCAACAGGATAACCTGAGCGGAGGCCGGTATAGCGCGATCCTTCGCAAACGATGGGAGTACGAACTGAGACGCGCCTGGCAGGAGGCAATGCAAAAGGAAGAGTGGCCGTTGGCTCAAGTCGCTTGGAGACACCTTGCGAGGAACCGCGGAATCCTGGGCTGGAGCATAGGGCAGTCCCTGTTGATAGGTCTTAAGGTCCATTTTCCAGAGCGCTACGATCGGGCCTTCTCGCTCCTTCGCAGAGTCCGCAGGATTTTCGGCGAGTCCAGTTGATCGATGATCTTGCTTTCCGTTGCTTTGGATTTGCGGTTGGGATGTTGACCTTGCAACCAGCATTGAATGGCCGATAGCGCTCCGCTCATCACCGTGGTGATCCCCACCTTCCGCCGTTGGGACCGATTGCAACTGACGCTGGAGGCCTTGTCGATCCAGGTGTTGGACACTTCGCTCTTCGAGGTGGTGGTGAGCGACGACGGTTCCGGAGATGACACACTGGCGAACTTGGAGGCGTATGCAAAGCGCACCGCGATGCAGCTGAGGGTGGTGACCGGTACGAACGCCGGGCCTTCCGCCGCGCGCAACCGGGGTATTGCTGCAGCGCGCGGTACCTGGGTGGCAATGACCGATGATGATTGCGTGCCTGACCCGGCCTGGTTGCGTGAGTTGTTGAGCCATATCGAAGCGCATCCGAACGCCGGCGCGATCGGCGGCAAAGTGGAGCGGTACAGGGATACCTGCATCTCCCGTTATGTGGATTGGACGCGCGTGATGCTGCCACCTGTGGGGCGCGACGGCAAGGTGGTGTACCTGGTCACCGCGAACGCGATCGTGCGCGCTGACCACCTGCAGCGGGTGCGTGGCTTTGATGAGACCTACAAATGGCCGGGCGGCGAGGATCCTGACCTATCATATCGATTGGTGGCAACTGGTGTGGAACTGGCCTATGCGCCAAAAGCAGTGGTGAAACACATGCACCGGGAGACCGTACGGGGCACTTACCGGATGTTCTGGCACCACGGGCTTGGCCTTGGCGCGCAGGGCATACCACACGCTGCTGCGCGCACATGGGGGCGCACCCTTAGCCAGCGCTTGCTGCCCGGTATGCGCCGTGCGTTCCGCGAACGGAGCGGCTTGGATGCATGGGTCTTCGCCTTCCTGGAGGCCGTTCGCCACTACGCCTTCCATCGCGGAATGCTTGCGTACCGAACTGTTTTGAGGCGCGGGGGCACTTCGGCGAATTGAGGGTCCCGCAGTCCGGTCGAACACATCGGTCAGGGATGGTGCGGCGGAAAGTCTAGTTTTGAAAGCATCCACGGCGGGGGCATTCACCCGCAGCAGATTGAACATGGCCACTGGAATCATGGACCGCATCGCCCGGCGCGGCTTATCGCCCTTCGCCTATGAGCGCCTGCACGACCTGAAGGGCGAACTGAAGGCCATGTGGGTACACCGTCGCGGCGTGCGGGAAGCCCGTAAGCGTACCTGGACCCCGGGTGTGAAGCTCAACATCGGTTGCGGACCGGTGATCACGCCGGGTTACGTGCGCGTGGATTTCTGCCCCGGCGTGGATGTGCGTGTCGATCTTCGAAGGCCCTTGCCCATTCCCGATGCTATCGCCGACGTGATCCTCTGCGAGCATTTCCTGGAGCACCTGCGCTATCCCGGTCAGGCGCACGCTTTTCTGAAGCAGTGCCACCGCCTCCTCCGACCTGGTGGTCAATTGTTGCTGTCCGTGCCCGATACCCGCTGGCCGATGGAATGCTACGTACACGGGCGCACCGAGTGGCAGGATGCGTGCAAGGCCAACAAGTGGCATCCGCAATGGGTGACCACCACCATGGAACACTTGAATTACCACTTCCGCCAGCAGGACGATGACCGGACCGATGGGCACTTCGAATGCCACCGGTTCGCGTACGACGCCGAGACCTTGGAGAAGGTCCTGCGCAAGGCGGGTTTCGCCACGGTGGAGCGCCGCGCCTTCGAGCCCGGCTTGGATGCGCCCCACCGCGAGATCGGGAGCCTCTTCATGGGCGCCCGGAAGTGATTCGTCCGCTAAGGGAACGGGCGAAGGACCGCTGGTGCCTTTGTATCCTTGTGCCCAGTCGGGAACATGCGCAACGAGGAGCCTTCTATGATGGTCAGCGTGGTGATGCCGTCCTACCGGATGGGCAGCTTCATCCAAGGCGCGCTCGGTTCGGTCGGGAGCCAGTCCTATCCGAGTTGGGAGCTGATCGTCGTGGATGACCATGGCCCGGAGGACGGCACCCGGGTGGCCGTGGCAGCGTTCGCCGCGCGCTTCCCGCGGAATCGGGTTGAGTTCATCCGCCATGAGCATAACCAAGGTGTGGCGGCCGCCCGCAATACAGGAGCCTCCGTAGCGCGGGGCCGCTTCCTGGCCTTCCTCGATCCCGATGATGACTGGATGCCCATCCATTTAGAGCGGCTTCTCGCGCTGCTTGAGACCCACGCAGGATCGGACGTGGCGGCAGGCCCGGTGGAGATCTTCTCGGACCAGGCCGATGGCCCGCCAAGCCGCGTCTCCGCATTGGGCGGATGGCAGCGCCGGTTCTTCCCGCATACGTTGGCGCTTTACAATTTCATACAGCCCTCAGCGGCCCTCATCCGGGCGGAGGCCTTCCAGCGCGTGGGCGGTTTCGACCCCGACCGTGCCATACAGCACATCGAGGACTACGACCTCTGGATTCGCATGGTCTCGGCCGGGTGCCGGTTCGCCTTTCTGGAGCAGCCCACATCGCGCTACAGGCAGCATGCTGCTGGCGCTACGAGCGATGCCGATCGCATGCGTGAGCTCGATGACCGGCTCCGGGTCAGGCATCAGGCCTTCTTCAGCCGTTCGCAGGCATGGATCCTCCGGTCCTTGCTGAAGGAGGCATCGAGCCTCAGGAGCGACCTCACTGCGATGCGTATCGCCAGCAATGGGCCTGTGATGCGGATGCTGCTCGCCTTGGATCGAGGGCTCCGGCGCGCGTACCACGCTTTCAGGAAGTGACCGCAACCTAGCCCGCACGCGATGCCCAGCCACCCGATTGCCGCTCCTGCTGAAGCAGGCCTCGCCGTAAGCGTGGTGGTTACGTGCTACAATCTGGGTGGCTTCCTGATGGAGGCGCTCCATAGCATCCCGCCTGGCTGCGAGGTGATCGTCGTGGACGATGGCTCCACCGACCCGGAGACGGTGGCGGTGCTGGACGCCCTCGATACCGAGCAGTATGTGGTCTTGCGCCAGCCGAATCTCGGGCTGGCGCGAGCACGCAACAATGGGATCCGCATCGCGAAGGGGATCTGCATCATCCCCTTGGATGCCGATAACCGGTTGCGGCCGGCCATGGTTGATCGCACCCTGGAGATCCTGGGCGCACGTGCCGACGTCGACATCGTGCATGGCGATGGGGAATACTTCGGTGAGCGCCAAGGGAGGTGGATGGTGGGGCCGTTTGACTTCGCGCTGATGATTGAGCGCAATCGCATCGATGCTTGCGCGGGCTTCCGCCGATCGCTGTGGGAGCGTGTTGGTGGCTACGACGAGAACATGCCGGTGATGGGCTATGAAGACTGGGACTTCTGGTTGCGTTGCTCCGTTGCGGGCGCGGCATTCCATTATGTCCCCGAGATCCTGTTCGACTACCGCGTCCGAGGTGGATCGATGCTGACGGAAACCATGCGCAACCGCGACCAGCTCGTCGCCTACATCTTCGCGAAGCGCGAGCTCCGCTTCCTAGCCCCGCTGCGAACGGATTATCTGCGGGCCATGGAACGCGAGCAGAGGTCGCGCCCCCTCACCGGCCGCGCCTTGCTCGGCATGGCATGGTCCCGCCTCACGGCCAGGTTGCGCGGCCAGCCCGCACCGCCGGGCGCTTATATCGCCGATCAATGACGGAGGTGCTCCCGCGGACTTGGGTGGTGGTGGTGACCTACAATGCCATGCGCTGGGCCGACCGCTGCTTCGGGAGCTTGCGCGCTGTAGGACCATCGGTGCATGCCGTCGTCGTCGATAACGGCTCCAGCGATGGAACGGTGGAGCACCTGCGCACGGCGTTCCCAGAGGTCGAGGTCATCGAGGCCGGGGGCAACATCGGCTTCGGCCAAGCGAACAACAAAGGATTGGCGCGTGCGCGCGCGGCAAGCGCGGAGCATGTCTTCCTGCTGAATCAGGACGCTTGGGTGCTTCCCGGCACCATCCCCCGGCTGGTCTCCGTCGCTGCGGAAAACCCGGGTTTCGGCATCCTCAGCCCAATGCATCTGAATGGGGCTGGCGATGCGCTGGATTACAACTTCTCCTGCGCCATCGAGCCCAAACGGTGCTCGGGCCTTTATTCGGACATCTATCTGGGCCGTGCCGCCGACAAGGTGTACACCACTCGCTTCGTGAACGCCGCAGCTTGGCTGGTGGCGAGGAAGTGCCTGGAGACGGTGGGCGGATTCGATCCCTTGTTCTTCCACTACGGCGAGGATGACAACTATGTCGGTCGCGTCCATTACCATGGCTTCAAGGTGGGCGTCCTGCCTTCCGCCGTCATCCATCATGATCGTGAGCAACGCGATGGGAATCTTTACTTCGACGAAGAGAGGACATGGAAGGCCCGCCGCTTGAAGCTCCGCTTCGCTGACCCTGGTGACGACGCGGATCCGGTAGTGGAGCGCATGGGTTTGCGACGGAAGATGATCCGGTCCTTGCTAACCATGGACATGAACGCGGCCCGTATCGCGCGCGACGGCTTGAAGCTGCTTGACGAAGCGAACGTGGATGAGGCGGTTCGCCACCGGGCCATTGTGCGTGAACCCGGTCCGCATTTCCTTTGAGCAAGGCGGACATTGTCTGCGAAGTTCACGTCGAGCCAGTCATCCGATGGACGAGCAACGATCCATATCGCTTGTGAACGGAAGCGTCTCCGTCATCATGCCGGTATACGAAGCCGCTGCTTTTCTGCGGACTGCGGTGGATTCCGCGCTGGGATGTTCGGAAGTGGGGGAGGTAATCCTGGTGGAGGATGGTTCCACGGACGCTTCACTCGCCATCTGCCAGGATTTGGAGTCGGTGCATCCTCGCGTGCGACTGATTCGCCATGAGGGGGGCGTCAACAGAGGGGCCGGTGCGTCGCGCAATGCCGGTATTGGCTCGGCCCAATTACCGTTCGTGGCCTTTCTGGATGCTGATGATTATTACCTCAGTCGACGCTTTTCGGCCGAGCATGCAATTTTCAGCGCCTATACGGACGCCGATGGGGTTTATGGCGCGATCGGCTCAGAGTTCCACGATGAACAAGCCCGAACCCGCTATATGGCACGGTTCGGTCAGGAGGTGGTCACGGTGCATTCGCCAGTCGCGCCTGAACAGCTCTTCTCTGCCCTGCTCGGCGGTATCAAGCGCTTCGGCCATTTCTCACTCGACGCGTTGACGGTACGGCGTGAATCGCTTCTTCGCATGCCGTCCTTGTTCGCGGAGGATCTTGCATTGCATCAGGACACGGATTTCCTGCTCAGATTAGCGCATCAGTCGAGGCTCTATGCAGGAAGCATCGGTGAACCCGTGGCGGTGCGTCGGGTTCATGCGGGGAACCGGATCACATCAGGGCAGGACATGGCGCCGCACCGGTACCGGCTTTACACGCGCTTGGAACACTGGGCGGTCAATCAAACGATGCGCCGTGAGGATTGTCGGCGTATCGTGGCGCGCAGGGTGTACTGGGACATGGTTCAGCAGGAAGGGAGGAGGGCCGCCATCCTGCATGCCCGTCACTTCATCCGGCACCCTTGGATCGTGCGGTGGGTGGCGATTCGCGAACTCTGGTTCAGTCGGCTGCTCGGGCCGGATTCACGTCTTGCACGCGCGCTCAGGACAATCACTTGGAGATGCTTCGGTGATCAAGGGAGCTTTCTGTAGACGATTCCAAGCCTGTGGTGCGTGATGTCAAGACCGGGCCCATGTGGCTGCAATCTCCCCATGGCTGAGGGATGGCCAACAGAACCGACTCCGGCCGTTCCGTATCACTGGTCAATAGGGCGTGCGGATTCATCGCTTCTAATTCGTTCCGCATCGACCATTGGCGGACCTGCACGAGGACGCTGGACTTCACCAAGCAACGGCTTAGCGCGTGTAGCAGCAGCGGTAAGGCGCAGTTGAGGCCATGTTGCGCGTGCCGGCCAGGGTGCAACTGGCCAGTCGCACCATCCGAACGGTATTGGCCTCATTGGCCGAATTGTTCGTCCACTCCCAATCCGAGCTGTTGTAATTGATGCCGAGTTCGAAACGTCGCTGACATGCAGCGACGAATTCTCCCCAGGTGCACATACGGCGCCCGATAGCGGCGCATGCATTCACAGCTGTGCCGAAGTCGGCGAAGTCCCGTTGGTTGCGTTCGATGCAGAACTGACCGTTCACCGCGACCATGGTACCGGGGCAATTCCGCTGCTGGTAAGCGGTTCCATTCATCACCTGCCATGCCGTACCATTAAAGACGAGCGATAGGATGAGGCCCACAGGAAGCGTGGAGGCCTCCACAGCCAGCCCCGGTTCCCATTCCACAGCGGTCGCTACCCCGCCATTCAATTGCAGCTGCACGGTACCCGTTGCGCCCTCGGGGACCTTCACCGTGATGTGCGCACCCGTTACAGGCGCGGCAAGCCCGTCCAGTTCGACATTCCAGATCGGTCCCAGCGCTGGTTCCGAGTGTCGTAAGATGCCCTGCTGCTCCGGTGCTACCGTAAGTGCAGAACCAGGGTCACTGCTGGATTCCAGGCCAAGCACCTGCCGTTGGCTTGGATTGATGCTTTCAAGGATGATGGGTCGGTCCACTTCGACCTGGGCCATCACGATCACAGGCGATGCAGCGTAAACGAAGGCTAGGAGCTTCCTCATCGCGGCCGGTAACAGCAGCGGGTGCTGCCTGGTGAGGTTGGTATGGCGCTGACGTGGCGTTGGCTTAAGCAAGTGAAGCGGCCAGCTTGGTCAGCGCCATGCGCGTGATTCGAGGTTTCATCCAACCATTCCCAATCCGCGAAAAGGTTGGATAACTGACCTTCCAGCGCCGTGCATGCGGCGATGTACTCGTCCCAGGTGCAGAGCTTGCCGCCGAGGTTGGCGCAGCGGTCCACGCCATCACGATACAGCATGGTCGGGGTAGCCACAGCTTCCATGCACAGTTGACTGTGCGCCTGAAGAAAGCCCGACGGGCAGCCGCTCCCTCCAACGTTGAGCGCCATGAATCGGCCGTCCACATGCATCACCTCGAGAACCAATCCCTCCCTCAACTGGCCCGGCGTGAGTGCAAGACCATCGGTGCGGACCAAGGGTACCACAGCCAGCCCTGGGCATTGGATGTAGAGACTGCCACTTGCGGAGACTGGTGATGCGAATCGCAGCAAGGTGCCATTCGCGTAGGTAGCTAAGGGCGGATCCGCGGAGAGGATAAGGGTGTTGCCCGCCACCTGCGACTCGCACCACGTGTACCCTCCGGTGGATAAACTGCCCTCCACCGTTACAGCCGCGTCACCGCTGACCGGATGGGCCAAGCCCAGGATTTGACCTTCACTCGCTGCACCCGGGAAACGGACCAAGGTCGTAGAATGCACTTGCGCATGGCCTTCCTCACACATGAGAACGGTTGCGACGATGCAAATGGGAAGCCTCAGCGATGACGGCAGCATCTGTACGCTCTTAGGTTCGTGGGCGCGGTGGTTGTTCCACGATCGCAGCCGATCGCAACGACAGTCCCATTCAGACCGTCGCCGCCGTAGCCCACCACTTTGGCATCTGAAGCACTGTTCGCGGCGTCATCCACCCACTCCGATCCGAGTACGGAACCCAGAAAGCCATCCAACCGCGTGCATGCCTGGATCCATTCGTTGTACGAGCAAAGCCTGGCGTTGCGGGCGGTACACGCATTCACAGCATCGAAGAAGTTCACCGCCAAAATCGTGGAATCCTCGATGCAGAACGATCGCCCGCCTGGTTGGTAGCCCGTGGGGCATGGGCGATAGGTGGTTCCAAGCACGAGAAACCGGCTGCCATCATAGATGAGTCTTGTCGGCACTGCTGCTCGAACTTCAGCCGTATCCAATGCGGTGCCGTCGGCTTTCACCAGATCGCGGGAGCCGAGTCCATTCACATCCAGCTGTTGTCCAGGTTCGCTCGGCATGTCGGGCACCACCGTGATGATCATTCCGGGTATGTAGCCTGCCGGGCCTGGTTGGAGCGACACCTGCCACACGGAGCCGCTGGCTGTTGAATAGCTCACGGCCTGGTTTCGGACGGCGTCGGCGCTCATCGCCGCATCCAGGGCGATCGGGTTCGCCAGCCCGAGCACTTGACGATCCTGCGGCTCAAGGCCATTCAGCACCAATGGTGCGGGCAGATCCCATTGAGCCGCAGACGTCATTGCGCCTAAGCCAAACAGCACTGCATGAATTCTGAGCAGCATTGGGTCAAAAATAGGATGACCTGTCCTGACTTGTGGTATCCCGGTCCGTGGCTATCGGGCTAAAGTGAGGATGGGCGGAATCACTAGTAAGCGCACAACAAGACATGGGGCCACAAGCGGCCCGCTGCCAGGCCAAGCCGTTTCGGTGCCAAGGGATCTCCATTGAATTTGCCACCTCATACTTTCGCAGCCTGCCCTACTGAACGTTGGCGAAGGCCGGTTCCAGCATTTTGGTTTCCTGCATCAGGTAGCGTAGGCGGCGGTTATGCCGGTTCTTTCGCGACATCACAGGGCAGCCAGCGAACCATGAAGGTGACCGTATTGATGACCTTGTATGACAAGGGGCCTTTCGTGGAAGAGGCGGTCCGGAGCGTGTTGGAGCAGACGTTCGCTCGGTTTGAATTGCTCGTCGTCGATGACCGGAGCTCGGACGACGGACCGGACCGGGTGCGCGCCATCGATGATCCACGTATCCGCGTCATTGTTACTCCAGAGAATCTTGGCAGAGCCGGAGCGGCCAACTACGGGTTTGCTGCCGCATGCGGTGAGTACGTGGCCATACTCGATGCGGATGACGTGATGATGCCATCGCGGCTTGCGAAGCAGGTGGCGTTCTTGGACGAGCATCCCGATGTGGGCGTGGTGGGTTCCTGGTTGAATGCCTTGGGTCAGGAAAGAGACAAGCCCCTCCGCTTCCGAACTGATGACACTGCTGCACGGGCTCTAATCCTCTTCGGTACGCCCGTCAGCTATGGAGCCAGTATGATACGTCGATCGGTCATGCTGACCCATGCCGTTCAATGCGACCCGGCATGGCGCTATCCGGGCATGGATTACCTCTTCCTCCTCGCGTTGGGGAGGCATGCACGATACGCCAACATCCAGGAATCGCTAACCAGCTACAGGATCGGGGACCAGAACATGCGGCATGAACGGGACGCCATGGCCGATGCTACCGTCATCCTGCGCCGCGTGTTCGCCGACCTGGGAGTGCCAGCCACGGACGAGCAGGTCCTTTTGCATCGGTACTTCTTCGATGTTCTGCCCACTCCGGCCGATGCGTCCACCGTGCGTGCATTGTGGCGTTGGCGGACGGCCCTGTTGGCATGGAATCAGCGATCAGGCTTGATTCCGCAGGACGCCTTCGAGGCCAGCTTCCGTCTCCGATGGGATCGGCTGTTCTATTTCTTCTCCGACCAAGGGCTGATGCCCGGGATACTTCATCTGTGGTACGGCGGTCGGTGGAGCGTTGCCAAGTTGCGCTACCTATTGGCTACTTGCGTTCGTCGATTCCGAGGCCGTGGTGTGCGTTCGGCCGCAGTGGTTGGATAAGGATGGGCGACATGACCGCCATGGTTCCGATTGAGGAGCCTATCGCTGTATCCTCAGCAAGAAGGTGAGGAGGGGTGGACGCATGAACCCGCAGCCTTCTCATGCCTTCTCGCTGCTACTAGCTACCACGCTCCATTGGCTGTTTTCACGGGTCAATTCATGTCGTCGGGAGTATTGTGCCCACCGGAAGGAGCGCCATTGACCATGCTGCCCTCCAACGTCACGGCTATCTTCGCAGGCCTTTGGACAGGGCGAGCCATTCGCCGCCCTTTGTAGCGCATATGGAGGTTTCGGTGGTCACCCCGGTATACAATGCTGCCCGCTTCGTTGAGGCGGCGGTGCGTCGGCGTTGGAGCAGCCAGAAGTGAAGGAGATCCTGCTGGTGGAGGATGGGTCCACGGACGAAAGCCTCGCCGTCTGCAAGGAATTGGAAGCAAAGCATGAAGAGGTGCGTGTCCTTGTGCATCCGGGAGGCGCGAATCGCGGAGCGGCTGCATCCCGGAACTTGGCGATGCGAGCGGCAAGTAGGGAGTTCATCGCGTTCCTGGATGCTGATGACGTCTTCCTGGCTGGACGCTTCGATGCAGAACGTGCCATTTTCAAGGAGAAGCCTGATGCCGACGGGGTCTACGGGGGGATCGATGCATACTTCCACTCGTCGGACCTGGAGAAGCGATTCGCAACAACCTATGCGGTCCAGTTGACAACGGTCCGGCATATGGTGGCACCCGAGCATTTGTTCGACGCCCACATTGGCCTGTACGCGCCTGTGAAGAACCTGGGCCACTTCTCGCTGGATGGTCTGACACTGCGCGCAACGTCATTGGCGCGAATGCCGATGCTGATGCGCGAGGACCTGCACCTTCGTGAAGACACCGAGTTCATCATGAGGACGGCGTATTATCTGCGCTTGCATCCGGGCCATATCGATCGTGCGGTGGCGAGCCGTGGCCTGCATCCTGGCAACCGGATCACCAATGTTCAGGACCGACCACTGGGAAAGCAGAGGTTCTACATGGCGCTGCATGAGTGGGCGCAGCGGGAAGGGATAGGGTCCGCACGCTGCAAGGCCCTGCTGCATTTCGCCCGTGGGTATGAGTTGGAATGGGCATGCGCACGCAGGGACCTCCGAACCGCAACCATGGTGATGCTCCGTACGCCGGCTCTGTGGCGTCGGCTTGATAAGGTATATGACTACATCGATGTGCTCGCGGGAAAGGGGTCGTGGCTAGGGGACAGGATGAAGGAGTGCGCGTTGCTCGGCCATCGACTGCTATGGTGGTTCCGTGGGGGAGCACCGCCTGAGGTGGTTGCCACATGGTCCCACGGACGCGCTGCTGGGAAAAGCGATCCATCACCGGCATGAATCCGTTGGCTATTGTGCGATGAGTTCATCCGGCGCAGCGCGGGTCACGGTTGTGATGACCCTGTACAACAAGGCGGAATATGTAGGCGAGGCCATCCGCAGCGTACTCGCTCAATCGATGTCATCGTTTGAGCTGTTGATCATCGACGATGCCAGTCCGGACACTAGTCTGTTCCAGGTACGTAGGTTCGAGGATGCTCGGATCCGTGTGATTGCCAACCCGGTGAACCTTGGACGATCGGGAGCCGCGAACCGCGGATACGAGGAAGCGCGCGGCGAGTACATCGCCATTCTCGATGCGGACGACATCATGATGCCGGAGCGGTTGGCGGTTCAGGTTGCTTTCATGGATGCCCATCCCGAGATCGGCGTGTCGGGGACTTTCGTTCAGCAATTTGGCGTCACGGGCCGGATCTCCCGATGGCCGGTCGAGGATGCCCAATGCAAAGGCCGGATGTTCTTCACCGATCCTGTCTGCTATGGCTCCTCCATAATCAGGACCGACCTTCTGCATCGAACAAGGATCCGTAGTGATGCTGATTGGCGGCTTCCGGGCGAGGACTATCTACTCATGTTGAGGCTCGGGGGGCATACACGATTCGCGAACATCCCCGAAGTTCTGACGCATTACCGCATCGGGGAGCAGAACCAGCGCCATGGTCGAGATGCGTTCTCCGACAGGTCGGCCATCTGCAAGGAAGCATTCAAGCTGATGGGCATTCCGATCAGCGAAGAGGAGCTCCGGGTCCACTTGTTGTTCTTCCTCATCGCCCGCGGTCGCATCACAACTGGAATGGTCCGGTCATTCCACGCATGGATTGAACGCTTGGGTGAGATCAACAGGTCGCGTGGCTTGTTTCCATCAGCTGAGTTTGAGGACGAGATGTGGCGTCGGTGGGGAAGGCTCTTCTACCTGCTTCCTGAGCACGGACTGGCATCCGCATTGGCGTGGCTAAGGCTCTCGAGGAAAAGGCCCAAGGACTGGTTCACGTATTTGCTCAAAACGACATTGACCCGATGGACCGGGCGCGCACAGAACACCCGATGATTTCGTGAAATGATCAAAGGAGGAATCAATCGAATGCAAGGATGAGCGGTGCTTGGGGTATCGTGGTCCAGGCCCGTATGGGTTCCACCCGGCTGCCGGGGAAGATGCTTCGCGAGGTGCATGCAGGCCGGACACTGATGGAACTGATGTTGGAGAGGCTGTTGACCGTGCATCCACCGGATCGGATCATCTTGGCCACGACCACGAATGTGCTGGATGACCCATTGGTTGAGATAGCTCAAGGCCGCGAGATTAATGTCTTCCGTGGAAGCGAGCATGATGTGCTGGAGAGGTTCCTAGGTGCCGCGCGTGCCATGCAATGGGATTCGCTGGTGCGCGTGTGCGCGGACAATCCCTTCTTCAGGCCCGAAACCATTGCTCCATTGGCGGAGGCGGGTATGGCCGCGAACGCGGACTATGCCGGCTACTTCTTCAGCGATGGCTTACCGTCGATCCGGTCCCATTGCGGGCTTTTTCCGGAATGGGTGGGCTTGTCAGCGCTTAAGGGGGCTGCGGAACGCACGCTGGAGCCGCTATTCCGGGAGCATGTCACCAACTACATTTACAGCCATCCGGAGCAATTCCAGCTGGTGCGGCTTCCGGTCCCCGACGAAGAACAGGTGCGCAAGTGGAGGTTGACCGTGGATAGTGAGGCCGACCTGGATCTGTGCCGCCAATTGCTAGCGGATCTTGGGGGCGGGGAGGTGAATTGGTCTGCGATGGTCGAGTATTTGGGCCGTTCTCCTGGGTTGTTGGAACGAATGCGCATGAACATGGAACAGAATGGCAAGTAGCAATTCCACATACCTCATTGGCGAGGTCGGCCAGAACCACAACGGGTCCGTTGACCTGGCCAAGTTGCTGATCGACATGCTCGCCCGTCCGGTTCGTGAGGATCATTTCGGCCTTGAGCTGAAGCCGCTCGATGCCGTGAAGTTCACGAAGCGCGATCTGGCGCAGGAGCTGAGCCGTTCAGAGATGGAGCGCCCTTACAACTCGCCGCATTCCTTTGGGCGAACGTATGGCGAGCACCGTGCTTTCCTCGAACTCGATGATGACGCGCACCACGAGTTGTACAAACATGCCAAGGCGGCGGGCTTTGACTTCGTCGAGACTCTTTGCGCCACTGGGTGCCTCTCGCTATTGAAGCTCTTCACCCCCGACCGGCTGAAGGTTGCGAGCCGCGACCTCACCAACCTGCCCCTGCTGGATGCGCTCGCCGAGACCGGCATCCCCATCATCCTGTCCACAGGCATGGCTGATGAGAGAGACTTGAATGAGGCGTTGGAGGTCATCACCCGCCATCACGACCGGATCTCGATCCTGCATTGCGTGAGCGAATACCCCACGCACCCGGACCACGCCAACCTGCGTACCATCCTCTACCTGCAGCGCACGTTTCCGCAGTACACCGTCGGCTATTCCGACCATACCATCGGCATATCCGCTCCGGTGGCCGCCGTTGCCATGGGGGCACGGATCATCGAGAAGCATGTCACGCTCGACCGGCGCATGAAGGGCACCGACCAGGCAGGCTCCCTTGGCCCGGACGGTGTGGCGCGCATGGTGCGGGATATCCGGTTGATGGAAAGCTCGCTTGGAAAGGATGAGCTGTTCCTTGAGCCAGGTGTCGCCGGTGCGAAGAGCAAGCTGGAGCGTTCCATCGCTGCCAAGCGTGATATACGGGCTGGTGAAGTGCTTAGCGAGGAGGATTTGCACCTGCTCTCACCTGGAATAGGGCTCCGATGGAGCGAACGTGAAAAGGTCATCGGTCGCAGGATGATTCAGGCGGTTGGTCAGGACGAGATCATCACAACAGCAATGCTCGAACATGGAGATCAAGATCAAGACGCTCGCATCCGCGGCTGAGCAGGACCGCCGTGGAGCGTTCCGCCAAGCATTCGAGCACAGTCCCATTCCCTTGACCGAGAGGCTCGCCAATCTTGGCGTGTACACCAAGCGGCAGGAGTTGACGAAGACGTTGTTCTTCAATGAGCTCTATACGCAGTTACTGGGTGTGCATGGCGTCATCATGGAGTTCGGCGTGCGCTGGGGCCAGAACCTGGTCACATTGAACAACCTGCGCGGCATTCACGAACCATACAACTACAGCCGCAAGATCATAGGCTTCGATACGTTCGAGGGTTTCCCTTCCGTGGACGCGAAGGATGGCTCCCACCCCGTGATTGAGAAAGGTGCGTTCGGGGTCACGGACGGCTACGATGAACACCTGCGCTCCGTGCTGGCTTATCACGAACAGGAATGCCCGCTTGCCCACATCCCGAAGAATACCGTGATCAAGGGCGATGCGCCCGTGGAACTTGAGAAATACCTGGCTGAGCATCCCGAGACCATCGTGGCGTTCGCCTATTTCGACATGGATATCTACCCGCCCACCAAGCGGTGTCTTGAACTGATCGGGCCGCACCTGACGAGGGGGGCCATCATCGGGTTCGATGAGCTGAACGATCCGCAGTTCCCAGGCGAGACGGTGGCCTTGAAGGAAGTGCTCGGAGTACGTTCCGTTCGCTTGATGCGAAACCGATATAGCGGCATGCAGTCCTACTGTATCGTTGATTGACCTTTAGCCAGGCCCATGCCCAAGCGACAGGATAGAGAGGAAAGCCAATAGTCCGTCAGAATGCAGATAAAGCTCGTCTTCACGGACATCGACGGTGTTTGGACCGACGGTGGCATGTATTACGACCAGCTTGGCAACGAGTTGAAGAAGTTCCACACCTATGATAGTGCGGGTGTGCTCCTCTGCCGGATGCACGACATCCCGGTGGTGGTGATCACCGGCGAGAACACGGAGATCGTGGCGCGGCGGTGTACCAAGCTGGGCATCACGCACGTGTATCAAGGCGTCAAGAACAAGCTGGATGTCGCCCGGCGTGTCGCCGGGGAACTTGGTGTTCCATTAGCGGAAGCGGCATACATGGGTGACGATGTACCCGATATCCCGCTGTTGGAGGCGGTGGGCTTTTCAGGTGCTCCGGCGAACGCGCCGGAGTATGTCCATTCGCGCGTGCGGTACGTCACAGCGAAGTGCGGTGGAGAGGGCGCGTTCCGTGAGTTCGTTGAGACCCTGCTCGGCGCTGACCGTGTGTCCGCATCGGTGAAGCGCTGGCTCGAGGGCATATGATGCTGCTCTTCTTCATACGGACCTTCGCTGAGTTCCTGCTCGGTCGGAAGAAGGGATCGGCAGTGGCCTGGCGCAGTTCCTTGGCTCCTTTCTCGTTCAGGTTCGCGCGTGGCCGTGAGCGTAGCTTCCGTTCGGTCTGGCTGTGGTTCCGTGTCACCATGGGCGTGGTCCTTCGCAAGCGGCCGGTGCCTGCTGCCCCGCGGACGGCGCTCCTGGCCTTGGACGATGTGCCTGATAATGGCGAGGGTCGCCAGCGCTATGTAGAGGCGCGGACCGGCCGACCATGCTCATTTGTTGCCCTGAACGACCTGGCCCCGGAGTACACCGCTCAGCGCATCGGGCTATTGATTCAAGTTGGTGTCTTATACATGCTGCTGCTGCCCTTGATCCTCTTCGGCGGTAGGCGCCGCGCCAGCATCGGTTTGATACCAGTGGATTTCGTACGCCTTTGCCTGTTGGAACGCGCATTGCGAGGAGGTCCGGTTCGCGAGATCATCTGGTTCTATGGCTACGAGAAGGGAACGGCATTGATGATCTGGTTCCTGATTCGCCGTCGGGGAATCCAGGTGAGCGTGTTGCCATCGCCCAACCCGATACGGACTTTCTATTCCCACGTGGTGGCCTCGCGCTTCATCTTCACGGCGCCTTTCCAGTCAGATGAATATCGCCTTCTTAGGAAGGGCTGGGTGGTCGGCGACACGGTCCACTGGCCCATGTACCGCACGGACCAAATTCGCTTGACCGCAGGCAGGGCCACGGTCATGGCAACAGTGGGTTTCATCAGCAGCGGCAACTGGCTCAGGAGCCACATTGGCAAGAATCAAGTGGGTGCCAACTTCGATGCGAACGAGGAGCAGGCCCTCGGATGGTGCAACTCGTTCGCGAGGAACCATCAGGATGTCTCGGTCAGGATCTTCCTGCATCCGTTGGAAAAGCGGCCCGAGTATCTGTCGCTTTCCCTAGCGCATTTCGGTCGAATGGGTTTCGCTCCGGGTGCAATCATGGTTGATACGGCTGCCGGCCAGCACCCGGAATGCATGGACGTTGGAGTGACCCTTTATAGCAGTGCCCTTCTGGAGCGCCTGCACGCGGGTTACAAAGGCGTTTTTGCCCAACCCGGAATGCCTGCGGATTACTTCATGGGTGGCTCCATCACGAACATCATCGCACATGATGAAGCGGCGTTCCACTTGTTGTTGGACCAGGTTCTCGCGTGCCCGACGGACAGGTTCTTTGAGCTGTACGGATTGCGCGAGTATAGATGGAATTATGGGTCAGCATCCGGAGCGCTCATCGGGAAGCAGGAACGCCTGCCCGCACGTCCATTGGAGGTATCCGTTGTCATTCCAGTTTACGAAGCGGAGGATTTCGTGGAAGCGGCTGTTCGCTCAGCCGTGGAACGAGCTGAAGTGACGGAGGTGCTTTTGGTTGAGGACGGTTCCCCGGACGGCTCCCTGGAGGTTTGCTCGCAACTTGAACATGAGCATGCGAAGGTGCGGCTGTTGCGGCATGATGCCGGGGTCAATCGGGGAGCAGCAGCCTCGCGCAATCTCGGCGTTCGACATGCAACAGCTCCTTTCGTGGCATTTCTGGATGCTGATGACCGGTATCTCCCCAATCGATTCTCCGGGGAGCGAGAGGTCTGGAGCAAGCATCCGGATGCAGATGGGTCTTACGGGGCGGTTGGGGCCCACTTCCACAGCCCGCAGGAGCGTGTGCTCTTCGATGAGGTCTTCGCGCATACGCTCACGACCATCCGGAGAACGCTTCCTCCCGATAACCTGTTCCCCGCCTTCATCGGGCTTGCGCCTGTGCTCGATTTGGGGCACATCCACCTGAATGGCCTTACCCTGCGGCGATCGGCATTAGAGAAGATGCCTTTCCTGTTCAGGGATGACATCACTATCGGGGAGGACACGGAGTTCATCATCAGGGCCTCGGCGTATCTGCGGCTGTACCCTGGCTCAATCGAGGAACCGGTCGCGTTGCGCGGCGTGCACGCGGGCAACCGGATCACGCGTGATGCGGCACCAGCGCGATCACGTTGGATCATGTACGGCGCCCTCTTGGAGTGGGCCCGTGCCCACGAAGTCGGACGCGTGGGCTTTCGGCGCATCGGCGAGGTGTATGCCGGATATGCCGTGAAGAGCGCGGCTGGTAGAATCGAACAAAGGGAGGCCTGGTCCGCTGTGCGCCGTTTCCCTGGAGCCCTGAAGCGCCTCGACAACGTTGAAGCGCTTGTGGACATGTCGTTCAGCCGGATGAAGGCGATCTCTGTTTCGTTGAAGTGGCTCTCGCGGGTAATCTTCAAAGTGGCTTGGGGGATGCGCGGAGGACCGCCGCCTGAGGTGAGAGCATCATGGGAGCGCCTTCGGCAGCGCACAGCATGAACCCGTGAACGCATTGAACCGGGTCATGAATGAGCACGCCACATCTTCCCCGGTGGTCTCGGTCATTATCACGCTCTATAACAAGGCGGAGTTCGTTGAAGAAGCGCTTAAGAGCGTGCTCGGAAGCACGTTCACGGACTTCGAGGTGCTCGTAATCGATGACGGAAGCACCGATGACGGGCCTGAGCGCCTGGCAGGCTTAGGTGACTCGCGGGTCCGGTTGTTTCGGTCCGCCTCGAATACGGGTCGGGCAGCGGCTGCCAATCGTGGATTCGCCGCTGCGCGCGGTGAGTACATGGCCATACTCGATGCGGACGACCTGATGGAGCCTGAGCGGCTGGAACTCCAGGTCGCGTTCATGCAGGCTCATCACGAAGTCGTGGCCTGCGGCACGGCGGCTCAAATCATCGGGCGCGGCGGACACATCGCACGATGGCCGGAAAGCGACCGTGAATGCCGGGCACGCCTCATATTCGAGGACCCACTGCTTTATGGTTCAGCGATGTTCCGACGTTCCGTGATGGAGAGGCACGGGGTCCGATGCGATGAGCAATGGCGCGTACCCGGAATGGACTACCTCGTGCAGGTCTCCCTGTCGCGATTCGGGCGCTTCGCCAATCTTCAGGAACCGCTCACACGTTATCGCATCCATGATGGGAATGTGCGCCACGGCCGGGATCCCGTCGCAGACAAGCTGCTCATCCAGAGCAAGGTCTTCGATATGCTGGGCATAGCAGCCACCGCGAGGGAAGTCGAGAACCACATCATGCTGCATCGCTTGTTCGTTCGACCACCGAACGCTGGTGCCGTACGCGATCTTCGCCGCTGGCTGGACAAGCTGGTGCGCTGGAATCGTTCAATCGGCTTCGCGGACGACCTCGCCTTCCGTCGGATAGCACGTGGCTACTGGGACCATTTGTTCTATGTGCTACCGGATACGGACAGGGCAGCGGCGCTGTTGCATGTGTTCTCCTGGTGGCCGATCCGGCTTCCTCATCTGCTCTATTTGATCAAGCACGCTCTTCGATCGCCGAACCGCAAACGGGCATCCGCCTAATTTCGGCCTATGCCATCCAATCGCGTCCAGGGCATCAATCCTCGACAGAGAGTATCCCTGGTGACACCGAGCTTCCAGCAGGCGCGCTTCCTGGAGGAATGCCTGTCTTCCGTGCGGGCGCAATCGGGCGTGGATGTGGAGCATCTGGTGGTCGATGGCGGCAGCACGGATGGATCCAAGGCGATCATCGAGTCCCGTGCGGATAGTCTGGCTTGGTGGTGCAGCGAAGCGGACCATGGTCAGAGCGACGCGCTGAATAAAGGCCTGTCCCATGCGACGGGAGAGATCTTCGGTTGGTTGAACAGCGATGACCGCCTGCTACCTGGTGCGCTGGAGGAAGTGGCGGAGGCCTTTGCCGCCGATCCAGACCTACAGGTTTTCGAAGGGGTGCGCATGGTGGTGGATGGCGACGTGTCACCGGCATCGTCGAATGACCCATCCGACATCCGTTCACTTTTCATCGAGCCGCGAATCAACCAGCAATCGACGTTCTACCGGACCTCGTTGGTGCGGCGGTTGGGCGGACTGGATCCAGCGCTGCATTTCGTGATGGATCTGGAACTCTGGTACCGCTTCATGTTCCTCACCGGTGGTACCGGATTGCGCGTCGTCGACAGGCCACTGGCCGAGTTCAGGATTCATCCGGAAAGCAAGACCGGCGTAGCCCGTGAGCGATTCCGCCATGAGCAGGCTGGAGTGCTGCATGGACTGTGCTTAGCGGTGGGCGAAACGACCTTGGCGGACATTCTGCGCATTGGGTACCACTGGCCAGCAGGAATCCGGCCGGTGCCTATGGCTGAAGGGCAGGGCGACCGTGTTAGGGACATGGTGGTGCACTTCCTGCTCAAATGGGATCGCGGCGTTCATCATCGGGTTGAATTCGAGCGGATGAAGGCGCTCCTGGCGTGGCTGGGAATCGAGCTTTTCGAACGTGACCCGCTGCACGGCGAACGAATCGCGGATGTGAAATCCAGAATCGGCCTGGGCTCTTGGGATTTGTACCGGGTTCGACGCAAGTTGAAGCACTTGTTCCGATGAAGGCCAGCGTGGTGCTCCCTGTGTACAACAAGGCGCCCTTCCTGCGGGAATGCCTGGATAGCATCCGCGCACAGGACTTCCGGGAGTTTGAGTTGATCGCGGTGGATGACTGCAGCACCGATGAAAGCCTGGCAATCCTCCAGGGCATTGATGACATGCGCTTGAAGATCATCCGTTCCGAGCGGAACCTCGGACCAGCAGGGGCGATGCAACTGGGTGTGGATACGTCGATTGGCGAGTACATCATCCGGGTGGATGCGGATGATGTCTGCTTGGCGGGACGCTTTCACAAGCAAGTGAGGTTCATGGACACCCGCACTGAGGTGGGCCTTTCAGGCGGAGCCATCAGCTTGCTCCATCGGCCAGATGCGATTCGTTCAAGGCCGTTGGTCCACGAGGCGTGCAAGGTGGAATTGCTCTTTGGAGTCGCAGTTCATCAGCCAACGTCGATCTTCCGTCGCCACGTCCTTCTTCAATCCGGTATCCGCTTCGCCACAGACATGCCACGTTGGGGCGAGGATTGGCTGGTGCAATTACGGCTCTCGGAAGCCACGCGGCTGGCGAATCTGGCCGAACCGCTCACTCTATATCGAATCGGCCCACAGAACAGCAAGGCAGGCCGTGACCGGAAGGCTGATTTGACCTTTTTGCTCCGACATTCATTCGCGCATTTTGGGGTGCCACTTCCGGACGAGGAGCTCCCGCAGGCCTTCGCAGTGCTCAAGGAGTTCGATAGGCCCTTGTCGCATGAGGATGTCGCAGCGTTCAAACGTTGGTTGGGCCGGTTACGTGAGGAAGCCGCGCGAACTGGACGATTCGATGAGAGGGCTCTGAATGCTCGCCTTGACCAGGCTTGGGACGAGCTGTGCTACCACATGCCCCGGTTCGGCCGGGGAATGATGCTGGCATACCTTCTGAAGGACCATCGGCCTTCGTTGGCCAAGGCGCGCTATGCCATCTCATCCCTGATTCGTGGCAATCGCTACGCGAACGATGACCCAGAGTGAGAACTCATCGGTGAATCCATTGGTGGCAGCGGATTCGGAGAGAGCCAATGTCTCTGTGATCGTGCCGTGCTTCAATGTGGCGCATTTGGTCGAGGGTGCAATCCGTTCAGCGCTTCATGGCCAAGGGGACGAAGTTGAACTCGTTGCGGTTGACGATGGCAGCACGGACGGCACCTTGGCGGTCCTGCATCGCATCGAACAGGAATCGGGCGGGCGCTTGCGTGTCATCGCTCAGCCCAACCGCGGCGCCTGCGTTGCACGCAACGCCGGACTGGCAGCCACCACCGGCGCTTACGTGCAATTCCTCGATGCGGACGACGTGCTCTTGCCTGGGAAGATCCCCCGTCAACGCGCAATCATGGAGCAGAAGGGTGCCGACCTTCTGGCAGGTGCCTATCGAGTGAAGCATGAGAATGGTCTGGCACCGGAGATGGTTGTGCCCTGGCCCGGCGAGCCTTGGGAGGCCTTGGTGCGGACTCGTCTCGGCGCCACCTGCGCTAACCTCTTCCGGCGGTCCGCCATCGATGCCGTAGGGGGATGGGATGAAGCCGCACGAAGCAGCCAGGATTACGAGCTGATGTTCCGACTCCTCAAGGGCGATGCAAGAGTGGCGGTCGACAAAGAATTGGGTGCTGAGGTCCTGAAGCGTAGCACCGGTTCCATTAGCCGAACTGCCCTTCGCGACAATTGGTTGCGCTACCTGGACCTGCGGACAGCCATTCGTGAACACCTGCGCAGGTCGGATCCGCAGCGGTATGCGGCCGTCATCCGCGTAGCGGATCAATACCTCTTCATGGTCATCCGCGACCTGGCCCGGCATGACCGGCGCGCGGCTTTCGAGGCCTTCGATCGACTTCTCCCCGGGGATTTCATGCCCGAAGTGAGCCCGGCCACCACACGGGCCTATGTGCAGGTGTATCGGTACTTTGGCTTCCGCGTGGCGCAAGGGCTGTCGGCTCTCATGGCCACTATGAGGAAGCAATGATCCAGACCAGGGAGGACCTGAGGCGCTATTTCGAGGCGGATCGTATCGGTTTGCGACGCTCCGGGCTCCGGCCGAGAGCATACGATGAGGTGTGGATCTTCCAGCGCCTGCTGCGACGTGTCGAGTTCCTGGTCAACACCCATGCCTTTGCGCCGATTCGCAAGTACTGGTCATGGCGCCTGCACCGGCAATCAGTGCGTTGCGGTTTCGAGATCCCCCTAAACACCTTCGGACCTGGGCTTTCCATTGCGCATCGTGGCACGGTCATCGTGCATCCCGATGCACGCATCGGCGCCAATTGCCGTCTCCACATCGATGTGGTCATCGGCACACGTCCGGGGCCACCGCCCGAGCAAGCTCCGCGAATCGGGGACAACTGCTACATCGGCCCCGGTGCGAAGATTTACGGTGACGTGGTGCTTGGACCCAACATGGTGGTGGGTGCGAATGCCGTGGTGAACGGATCATTCCCGGAGGGTCGCATGACGATTGCCGGGGCCCCGGCGCGAATGATCAGCGATACACCGAGCGACGAGTACATCATCGCAACCCGCACCAAGGCATGAAGGAGGTCCTGGTCGTGGTGGGCACACGCCCCAACTTCATGAAGGTGACGCGCCTGAAGCAGGTGGCGCACGCCCATGGTGGCATCGCGGTCAGCCTGGTTCACACCGGCCAGCACACCGACGATCGAATGAGCACGGTCTTCTTCAAGCAGTTTGGCCTTGAGCCTGATTTCTCATTGGCGGTGCCCGATGGTACGCCTGCCGCGAGGATGGGCCACTTGATCATCGCCTTGGAACCTGTGATGCGGGAGCAGCGTCCCGATGCCGTGATGGTGGTGGGCGATGTGGATAGCACGCTTGCCGGCGCCATCGCAGCCAACAAGCTTGGGCTTCCGCTGGTTCATCTGGAGAGCGGCCTTCGAAGTGGCGACATGGGCATGCCCGAGGAGGTGAACCGCATCCTTACTGATCGGATCGCGCGGCATGGCTTGGTTACGGAGCCGAGTGGTCGTGAGAATCTGCTGCGGGAGGGGATGGGAGAGAATTGCATCCACATGGTGGGGAACACCATGATTGACACCTTGGTGGCCTTCGATCCACGGATCCAGGAATCGAATGTGCTGGATGAACTCGGCTTGGGCGCTGGTGGCCATGCCCTAGTAACCATCCATCGGCCGAACAACGTCGACCAAGCAGGGCCCCTTGCGCGCGTTGTTGACCTCATTCAGTTGGTCGCTCAGAAGCGCCCTGTGATCTTCCCCGTCCATCCGCGCACCAAACGCAGTTTGCAACAGCATGGCCTCGCCGGACGTCTTGAGGGTATTCCGAATGTGACGCTCAGTGAGCCGCTGGACTATTTCGCGTTCCAGCACCTTGTAGCCACAAGCGCGTTGGTGATTACCGACAGTGGCGGCGTGCAGGAGGAGACCACCTTCCGACGTATCCCTTGCCTGACATTGAGGCCGAGCACGGAGCGGCCCATCACCGTGACGGAAGGCACCAACACGCTCATCACGTTTGACCTTGAGGCGGTTTCATCGGCCATCGAACAGATTGAAAGCGGCCAGTATAAACCCGGGCGTATTCCGCACTTGTGGGACGGGCATGCCACGGAGCGCGTTATTGACGTCCTGCACCGCGTGCTGTGATCATCTACCTCACCTACAACGACCAGCCGAGCGGCGTCTATTGGAGCCAGGTCACCGACGTGGTGGACCACCTGAATGCGCTGGGCGGGGATCGGGTACGCTTGGTGGCACTGATCTCCCTGCGGGGCTACCTCCGCTCGCGCAGGCTCATTCGGGAGCGGCACCCAGGGGCCATCGTGCTGCCGATGGTTCCACGTCAGCACAATTGGCGGGTGAACTGGATCTGGCTTTGGCTGATGTGTCGTCTTCTCCGTCCAACGGGAATCGTTGGCCGTGGGATCTTCGCTACTGCGCTTGCGGTGCGCATGCGGGAAAAGGGTTTGGTGCATCAGGTATGCTTCGATGCGCGGGCCGCCTATGGTGCCGAGTGGCAGGAGTATCGCGTGGTGGACGATGACCGGCTTATCGCCGAGTGCGTGGCGCTGGAGCGCGAGGTTGTTCAAGGCGCCGACCTGCGCATGGCTGTGAGCCACGCATTGGTGGCGCATTGGCGGAGCCATCTCGGATACGCTGCAAGTCGTCAGGTGGTGATTCCATGCACGCTTGGAAGGAGCGTTGAAACGCTTCCAGCGCGACATCAGAACGGACTTCGCAAGGAGCTGGGCTGGCAGCAGGAGGACACGGTTCTGGTTTACTCGGGTACCGTCGTCGGTTGGCAGTCGTTGGAGTTGGCCGAGGGCATCGTCACTCCTTGGCTTCAGGCCGATGCGGGCAGACGGATGCTCTTCCTGAGTTCGGAGCATCCTGTAATTGATCGGCTCCATGGCCGCTTTCCGTCCCAGGTCGCGCGTCGCTGGGTGCCCCACCAGAAGGTGCGTGGCCTGTTGCAGGATTGCGACATCGGACTGCTCCTGCGCGAGGATCGTGTGACCAATCAGGTCGCATCACCCACCAAGTTCGCTGAGTACCTGAGCGCGGGGCTGCCAGTGGCCATCTCATCGCGCGTCGGCGATTTCAGCGAGATGGTAAGGGCCGATGACCTGGGTCAGGTCCTGGCGGATGGCGATTCGCTCGCGCTGAAGAAGCCTGATCCGGTTGAGGTAGAACGGTTGATGGCATTCGCGCGTGATCGATTCACCAAGGAGGCTTTTGATGCGAACTATCAGCTGGTGAAGGCTTGCATGGCGCGTGAACCTGTCTTTCCCCAGCCCTCGCCTTTCGCAAAGCTGCAGGTTGGAGTGCCGTCCGTGTCCATCATTGTCCCGAGCTACAACAAGATCGGCTTCATTGGCGACATGGTGAATTCCGTGCTGGCGCAGACTGATCCCCGGTGGAACTGATTCTGGTGGATGATGCCTCCACTGATGGTACCGTGGACCTGCTGCGATCCTTCGCCGCGGTTGATGGCCGAATCTCCGTGACCGCTTTGCCTACCAACCACGGCGCGAACCATTGCCGCAACCTGGGCATCGCCCGTGCCCGTGGCCAGTGCATCATCTTCCTTGATGCGGATGACCTGCTGGCTCCGCACTGCCTGGAGCGGCGCTTGGCCATGATGGAGGGGAGCGGGCTGCAGTTCTCGGTGTCCACGATGGAGGTGTTCCGGGTCCGTCCGGGCGATCATGGGCAGCGCTGGGTGCCGTTCTCACGCGATCCACTATCGGATTTCTTCATGCACAGGCTGCCATGGCAAACCATGCAACCGATCTGGGACCGCGCGTTCCTTCAGCAGATCGGCGGCTTCGATGAGGCGTTCAGTCGGCACCAGGACGTTGAGATGCATACGCGCGCCTTGCTGTCTCCGGGTGTCCGGTTCCGCATGCACGATACCGAACCGGACTGCCACTACCGCATCGCCGAGGAGCGCAAGGTCATCGATCCGCAGCGCCTGCTATCGAGCTTCGCCGCCTCAGCAGTTCTATACTGCACCAAGTTCAGCGACGATGCGGCGCGTCTGCGTCGTCGTAGCATGCTGCTCGGCATTATCCATCGCACCTATTTGCAGATGCTGCTTTACGCCAAGCTGGGTCGCATCAACAGAGGTACCCTCGCTGAACTGGAGGAGGTGCTCTTCGCTCCGGCTCTGCGCGCAGCATTGCCCGCCTACAAATGGTGGCTCCTGCGGCTCACACGCTGGTACAATCTGCTGCCGTTCCGTCTGCCGGGAGTCAATCTTCTCCTTTTCCGGCTGATCATCCAAGGGCGCTGAGGCCGCGTCGGATGCGATTGGCGTAGGCGAATCCGAATGCGCGATGCAAGAGGAGGTAGAACCGACCGGTTGCAGGCGACTGCCCGGGTGTGAAGCCGGTGGCGAATTCCTGACGGTAAAGGCGCTCTGCCTCACTTGGGCTGAACGCGTGCAGGGTTCTCAAGCCATCGAACAATGCCTGCCTGTAGGGTTGCGGATCCCTCTCCGGAAAGAACTGTTCCACATGCCGCAGGATCTTCACACGCAGGTCGATGAAGCGCTTCCAACTTGCGCCGGGATCGGCCATGGAGATGCTGCCTGACCGCCGATGGATCAACGTCAAGGCCTCATTGTCGTGCACGACTCGCGCGCCTTGCTTGAGCATGGCGAACAGCAACTCATATTCCTGGCTGCTTATTGCCTGGATGTCCCAGCCACCTGCGCGAAGGACTGCATCGCGCGCCAGCAGCAGGGATGACGTTCGCCCGAGCCGATGCCTCATCAGCGCAAGCCATTCATCCGAATCCTCCGAGCTGAATGGACGGTCGAGTCGGTCCTCGGCACCATTCCCGAGACGCGTGCGCACGCGTCCAGCGATGGCATCTGGCCGAGCATCAGCGTCGCAAATGGACACTTGATGCGCGATTTTCATCGGCATCAGCTCGTCGTCCGCATCCATGAATTGGACAAAGACCCCTCTGGCGGCATGCAGTCCCGTATTGCGCGCCGCACACGCGCCGGCATTCGCCTGACTCAGCACCTGCATGGGGTAGGGGCAACGCGCCATGGCAGCTTCAAGAAGCGTCTTGGTGGCATCGGTGCTTCCATCATCCACGGCGATCAGCTCCAGCGGCCGATGGGTCTGCTCGAACAAGCTGTTCAGGCATCGCTCCAGGTGCCCTTCGGCGTTGTGGCAGGGGAGAACGATGCTGACCTTCATGCGGTGAGACCGCGAATGTAGAAGGCCGATGCAGGGCCGCAGCGCGGCGTCCGGCCTACTTTCGCGCCATGGCGGAACGCGTCCTTATAACCGGCGGGGCTGGCTTCATCGGCTCGGCGCTGGGCCTCCACTTGCGCGCTAAGGAGAAGGAGATATGGGTGCTCGATGACCTTAGTTTCGGGCGTCGGGAATTGGCGCCAGTGGATGATGACCGCTTCTTGCGAATCGATATCCGCGACAAGCAGAAGGTGCTTGACGGTATCCGGAGGGTGGCGCCTACCCAGGTGCTGCACTTGGCCGCTATTCACTTTATCCCGTACTGCAATGCGCACCCTGTGGAAGCTGCCGACATCAACATCAACGGGACCATTCATGTGCTCGATGCCTGCGCGGCGACGAGCAGCGTGAAGCAGGTCTTCGTGGCCAGTACCGCTGCTGTTTATCCCGTGGCCGAAGGTCCGATGGCGGAGGATCATCCGACCGGCCCGGTGGATATCTACGGCATCACGAAGCTCGCAGCCGAGCGCATAGCCGGTGAGTTCTGTTTGCGCACTGGTATTCCCACTATTGTGGGTCGGTTCTTTAATGCGTTCGGTCCCAGCGAGACGAACCCTCACTTGATTCCGGAGGTGCAACGGCAGATCCGTTCCGGACAACGGGTGCTTCGCTTGGGCAACCTGGAACCCAAGCGTGATTTCATCCACACGAGCGACATGGCGAACGCCATGGAGGCGCTGATGAGCGCAGGGCTGAGGGGCCTGGAGGTGTTCAACATCGGTCGCGGGATCGAGTACAGCGTTCTGGAGATCGTGCAGGCCTTCGAGCGACAGCTGGGAGAGAAGCTCACCATCGAGGTGGACCCGGCCCGGGTGCGCAAGGTGGAGCGCATGCATCTGCTGGCCGATGTAGCCAAGCTCAAGCGCTCCACCGGTTGGGCGCCGGAATGGGGGATCGATGAGGGCGTGGCCACCCTGCTGAATGAGCCCTTGATGGAATGGAAGGGCATGCACGCGTGATGGCGCGGAGCGATTCCGGCAGCGTGCATGTTGTGCTCTGCACGGATGGGGTCTTCCCCTTTGCCATGGGCGGCATGCAGCGGCACTCACGGCTGTTGGCGGAGCACCTATCGCAAGAGCCCGGCATCCGACTGACCGTGGTGCATCCACATACGGAGCGCGTGTTCGAGGATAATCGAGTCATTGAGGAAGTGCGGATTGATCCGATCGATCCCAATCGTGTCTATCTCATCGAATTGTGGCGGTATAGCGCCCGCATGAGACGTACGCTTGAGCGACTCGTTCCCGATGTGGTCCTTTCGCAGGGGTTCTGCGTCTGGCGGGGCATGGCCAGGTTCCACGATAGACTGGTGGTGATGCCGCATGGACTGGAGATGTTCCAGGGCCTTGGCCGTCGCGAACGGCTTATGGGAGCTCCATTCCGGCTGGCACTAAGGCACATCGTCCGGCAGGCCCGTTTCGTGGTCTCACTAGGTGGGCGGCTCACGCCCATCCTCCACCGCTTGGCGAAGGAATCAGCGTGTGCCGTGGTCACCATTCCCAATGCCGTGCAGCTGCCAGCTACGGTGTCGCCTTATCCGACAGCCAGTCGCCCGGTGAGGCTCCTCTTCGTTGGTCGCTTCGCATTTAACAAGGGGCTTGATTTGCTCATCGATGTGGCCCAACGTCTCGTGAGCGAGGGTAGGGGGGATGACGTGCTATTCCAGTTGGCGGGGGACGGTCCATTGCTGAAGGAAATCAGGGCGCAAGAGGTCCCCCGGAACATTGAACTGCTGGGCCGGGTGGATGACGATATCCTCGCTCAAGCCTATGCACGATGTCACGGGTTCGTCCTGCCAACGCGGTTCGAAGGCATGCCTACGGTGGTCCTTGAGGCCATGGCTCATGCGCGTCCGGTAATCGTGAGCGACGTGGGTGCCACAGCAGAGCTTGTGGATTCAGAGAATGGCTTCCTTGTTCCTCCGGGCGATGCAGAAATGCTGCATCGGACCGTACTGAGGTTTTTGGCCCTTTCACAAGCGGATCGCGAGCGGATGGGCATCGCAGGACGCTCACGCGTCGAGGCGAGGTTCACATGGGACGCGGTAACGAAGCGCTTCCTGGAACTCATTCACGGGATTCACCCACCAACTTGACAGCCAAACGTTGGTGGCATCAGCGGCGCACGAAGCGGGCCGCTGATCCGGAATCGGTGCGGAGCACATAGGCTCCGGGTGCCAGAGCCTCAAGGTCCAGTGACATGGCGCCGGTCAGTGCCGCGAATTGCTTGGTTAGCACCATGCGACCGCTGCTATCGAAGATCCAGAGGTCGGTGATGACATCTCCGGTCGGAAACATGATGGTCAAAGGGCCGTCGGTGAGGCTGGGCCACACCTGCAACTCGGCTGGCTTCACGTGCAGCGAAGGCCTGCCCTGAGGATCGACGGCGAATGCGGTGAAATTGGTCCCTGACGGCAAATCGCCTGTGAACGTATTCGCTGATTGGTCATGTGTGCTGGTGGCCTCAGCCCAAGGACCCATTTCTGATACCGAAGCGTGAAGTTCCAGAAGTGGTTCAGCCAAACTGTTCAATTCGGTCTGATCGTACTTCATCACCAATGTGACCGGAGGCGAAGTCTGTTCCAGTCCTTCCACCACGAACCAACGGGCGATGCCCAGACCGTAATCGGCATGCTCCCGTGGAAGGTGCCCGCGCGTGACCGTTATGGATGGCAAGGGCAGCATCTGCATGATAATCAGGCCCAATCCTCCAATTCCATTGGCAGGCTGAACCGATCCCGCTAAGGGGGCGCTCCGCTCGAAGCCGGAACCGGTGATTGGCCGACCATCCGGCTCATTCAGGACCGCCTCCGAACCCAGGTCGATCAGGCCATCGTTCAGCACGGTGGATGCGGGTCCCAGCACCCATGTGGCCGGGCCGGAAACACGCACCGTTGTTCCCTGGTCAATGGTGAGCGTACCGTTGTCGAAGGCAATCACCTGAGCGCTCTGTACAAGAGGCCAGGTCAGCGCAATGATCACGGCAAGCGGACGAATCACGATTCAAAGGTAGAGAGGCGGCATTCAAGGCGCCAAAGCCTCGTTGCCTAGCTTTGGCCGTTCACCAGGAAACCATGGATATCACTGGTCTGATTGCCGATCACATGGGTCATTTCGCGGTCAAGGATGCCGTGAACATGCTCGTCGCCGTCCTTTTCGCCACCCTCATGGCCACGGTGCTCGGCATGTGGGGAGCGCGCAAGCCTTGGCAGGAGGCCCGGCGATTGGGTCTGTGGTCAGGTCTTGCGGCCGCTGGTATCGGCTTTGTGAAGGCTCAGCTTCCGCTCGCGGTGGCGCTGCTCGCCTTGGCATTGCTGCTAAGACCTGCCCGTGAGGCTGAGGATGACAGACTCCTCACCTGGTCGGCTTTGGTCATCGGCATCGGATGCGGAAGCGGGGCATCGCTAGTCGTGCTCGTTCTGTTGCCCGTGCTTGTCTTCCTCTTCCGGTGGGCCATCTCGAGGAACGAGGCGGCCAAGTGAGCATGGGCGGATCAAAGCCAGTGCATTCCATCGGCACCTTGGTGGCGCTCTTGACCGCGGTGCTGTTGACGGCGATGAACTTACCGAAGGCACCTGGGTCCTTACGATTCAATTCTATTGGCGCATGTCCTGGCCCTTCGATTGACCTGATGGCTGACCGGACGTCCGTCCGTATCGTCAGTCATGACGGATCGGATGTGCTGGTCGCTCGTAGCACTGATGGGAGCAGGGTAAAACAGGTGCCGAGCGGTGCGGTCGAGTCCATCCAAGCGCATCGAACGGACGCCGGCAGGCGTATGGCACAGCCTACATCGATGCGCTGGTCGCATCCGACGTTCAATCTGCCGGAAGCCGCGGTGGTGTTGGCAGCTCTGCCATGCCCCGGAGGTCGCCAGGGCCCTGTGGTAATGCACACCTCACTAGCCGAGGACCATGCTCCGCTGTCCGTGGTCTCACTGGTGGCGCCGGATGAAGCATTCTTCGGTGCGGAGGAAGGTCTGATGGTGGTCGGCAACACTATTCTCGATGCCCCGAAGGACCTCGCAGCGGCGTACGCGCACGACCCGAAATTCTGGAAGTACCCTGGCAATTTCCATCGACGAGGCCGGGCGTGGGAGCACCGGGGCCTGATGTCCATGCTTGCGCCTGATGGCACGGAGCGCTGGCAGCGGCCGGTGGCGCTGCGCATCAGCGGGCAGCAGACCCGCGGCCTGGCCCAGCATGCGCTGCGTGTGACCTTCGATGAGCCCTTGGCTGACACCCTGTTCGGCGAGGCGTCCAATGGCGCCACATCCATGGTGATCCGTGCGGCTGGCAATGACCAGATCAAGGCCATGCTTCGTGATGCCTACCAGCACAGGTTGTGTGCGGGACTGCCGTTCGAGGTTTCCGCTGCGCGCACGGTGGTGCTTTACTTGAACGGTGCCTATTGGGGCGTGCACCATTTGCGGCAGCGCCTCGATGATGAGGAAATGGGTCGGAGACTCGGAGTTGCGCCGAAGCGGATCACGATGGTTGAGGACATGGGTGTGCTCTATCGTGGAAGCGCGAAGGGGCGTGATGACCTTATGGCGCTCATCAAGGCGGCTGAGGCTTGGGATGGTGAGGATTCGGCATGGCAGGCGCGATTGGAGCAGGCGCTGGACCTTGAAGGCTTCCTTACATACATGGCCGCGCAGATGATCCTGGGCAACATGGATTGGCCCAAGCAGAATATTCGCTTTTGGCGTGTTGAAGACAGCGGGTCAGGTGATGGATTCGCTGATGGCCGATGGCGCATGGCGATGGGCGACAGTGATCTGGGCTTCGGCGCGAACGCTGGACCTGAAGCTGACCTGTTCGTGCAGGTACGTTCGGCGAATGCGCCTGCCTCGCGTTTGCTCATGGCTTTGCTGCGCTCCGAGGCCCTGCGCAGACGCTTCTATGTCGCAGCGCACGCGCTCCTGGATGGGCCGCTCAGTGCCGCTCGTTCGGAGCATGAGCTTGCACGGTTCGTGAGCGCGATGGAGACCGAGATGGTGCGGCATACCGCTCGCTGGCGGAAGCCTGCCAGTATGGAAGCATGGCGCTTGGAGGTCGGGGTGATGCGGCGATACGCGCACGAGCGGGAGAAGCATGCGCGCGGTCAGCTTGAGGCCTTCATCAACCGGGATCTTCCCTGAGCCATGCTGACCTTCCTGCGAAGCCATTGGCAACTCATCCTAGTGATGCTGGTATGGCTGGCAACAGGGTTCTATTTTCAGCAGGCGGTCTTCGCGCTGCTGCCGCTCTCAGTGTTCTTCTTCAAGCAGCGTGAGCTCTGGCCGGAAGTGCTCTTCGGCATGCTCATCGTGTTCGTGTTCTCCGACATGGAGCACGATATGTTCCCGCGCATGAAGGTCTTCAAGAACGCGAAGAACTTCTACATCCTCGCCGTAGCGCTCATCTTCCTGCTGGAGACCCAGCGGTTCATGCCGCTGAGCAGCGTGTTCCGGATCTTCCTCCCGTTCTTCCTTTACGCCATATTCCCGCTGGTCTTCAGCACCAGCATCTTCGTGGGTGTGCAGAAGACGCTTTCCTATGCGCTGGTCTTTTTGGTGGTTCCGAATTGGATCCTCTATTGTTACCGAAGACTGGGCTGGCTCTTCTTCCGGAACCTGATCTTCTTCATGACGGCGATTCTGCTCGGTGGATTCGCCCTCAATTTCATCAATCCCGATTACGCGCAGATCATGGGTCGGTTCCGTGGGCTCTTCGGCAACCCCAATGGATTGGCGATTTACTGCTACCTGTTCCTCATGCTCGCCACTGTTCTCACATCCTTGAACAAGGAACTGCTCAATTGGCGGGAGCGGCTGATCGTGTTCGCCATCATCATGTACTTCATCATCCAGTCGGGTTCCAGGGCTTCTCTCGCTTCCTCGCTCATATTCCTGGTCTTCATGCGCTTCTTCACCTACAGCCCATGGATCGGATTCGTCGGCCTGGTGACCGTGATGATCGGCGTGGAACTGATCAGTTCCAACTTCGAGGCCATCGTTGTATACATGGGATTGGAGAACTATTTCCGGCTGGAGACCTTGAAGGAAGGAAGCGGCCGCTATTTCGCATGGGAGTTCGCATGGATCCAGATTCAGGACTACTTCGTCTTCGGCGGCGGGTTCGCGAACGACGAGACCATCATGCGCCGTCACCGTCTGTATCTGGAGAAGATGGGCCATCAAGGAGGTGTCCATAACACCTACCTCAGCATGTGGTTGAACGTTGGAATCGTAGGCCTGCTCATCTATTTGCGCAGCCTTGCTCTCCTGTTCATCAAGGCCAGCAAGCTGGTGCCCATGAGCCTGGCCGTTCTCTTCTCCACGCTCTTCAGCATCATGTATGAATCCTGGCTCATCGGGTCGTTGAATCCGTACACCATCGTATTGATCATGACGATGACCGTGGTGACGGAGTCGGAGATCGTGGAATGGCGGACCAGGTCGCAGTCTGATGATGAAGGCGCATCCATGGTGCCGCAGGCGCACGCCTTGCCTGCCTAGGGCTTCAGCTACCTTCGCCGCCCATCCACGATGACCATGACGAAGACCATCACACAACGCAGGCGACGCTGGCCGTGGGTTGTCGTGGGAGGCGCCCTGTTGCTCGTTGCGTTGGCGCTAACAGCGGACAGGCTGCTCCAGTCACGCGCGCACTCGGGCCTTCGCACGTTCCTGAGGCAATGGGCCGTGAACTACCCGGCCAGCTTCGCGGTTGAGCCTGAATTGTTGGAGATCCATGTGGAAGATGCCGACTTCGAGGAATTGACACGGGTGGTGGAGGAGGCACGTGCGCGTGGGGTCATCCTACCTGAGGGCAACACCTATGTGCCTGCGGTGCTGGAGCATGCCGGTAGTTCCTTCAAGGGGAAGCTGCGGATCAAAGGCAAGCTCACGGACCATGTGGAGGGCAGCAAATGGAGCTTCCGGGTCATCGCAAAGAAGGATGGCGGCTTCCTGGGCATGCGTCGCTTCTCATTGCAGCATCCCGGCACCCGGAATTACCTGTGCGATTGGTTCTATCATCGGCTCATGGCGGCTGAGGGCGTGGTGGCGTTACGGTATGGATTCATCCGCGTGCGGTTCAACGGCGAGGACCGCGGCATCTATGCCCTCGAAGAGCATTTCGGGCCTGAGTTGCTTGAGCGGAACGGGCGCCTGGAAGGCCCCATCTTCCGTTTCGATCCGGCGCTGTTCTGGGAGCATCGCCTCAATGAGATGAACAAGCTCCGCTTCGAGGAGCCATTCGCTGCGTATCAGGCCGCATCACTGGATGCCTTCGGCAGCAGCGATCTGGAGAAGGACAAAGCCGCACGGGGTCAGTTCGAGGAGGCCGTCGCGTTGATGGATGCCTTCCGGCGCGGGCAGATTACCGCGTCGGATGCCTTCGACGTGGATCGCCTCGCACGCCACCATGCCGTCTTGGACCTCATCGGAGGCCACCACAGCATGGATTGGAGCGATGTGAAGTTCTACTATGACCCCTTGCTGAAGCGCATCGAGCCGATCTCCTACGAAAGCTTCAGCGGGAACCCGATCCGCAATCTGGCCGGCAGCGGCAAGTGGGCGGGTCGCAGCGATGCCAGTATGGACCTGCATACCCAATGGTTCAATGATGAGGCGCTGTTCCGTGCCTACATCCGGCACTTGGAGCGTGTTTCACGAGAGGGATGGCTGGATAGCGCATTCATTGCGCTGAAGCCTGCGTTGGACAGCGCCAGCGCCACGCTATACCGCGAGTTCCCGTACAAGGAACTCGACCGGAGGCTCTACTACAAGAACCAACAGGTCATCCGCAAGCTGCTTCATCCCCCCAAGCCGTTCCACGCCTATCTAAATGACAACGGACCCGATACGGTCCGCATCACCATTGTCCCGATTGAGGCCCTGCCGATGGAAGTGCATGCGCTCGTGCTGCCAGATAGGAGTGAGGTGCTCCCCTTTGGGCGCGCGGTCATCCCGATTCGGGCGTCGGGCAAGCTGGGGAATGCGATTGAGCTACGGTTCGCAGTGAAAGGCAAGTCGGGGCGATCGGGGCTGAAGGTCTCGTGCTCGGTGCTGGGCGCATCATTGAAACGCGAAGTGGAGGTATTCCCTCATGCCCTGTTGCCGTTGAGCGACGTGCTTGCGTCCGTGTCGAGGCCGATAGAACCAAGGTCGCTCCCATGGTTGGTGTTCGACGACACGGCACGGACCATCACGATCAAGCCGGGCAGCTGGCAAGTCGAATCCGATGTGGTCCTTCCGCTTGGCTATAGGGCGCGCGGCATCGCGCCATTGAAATTGGAGGTGGCGAAAGGCGCGCGGCTAACCTCGCTTGCCTCAATGGACCTGCGCGGGCACCCGGAATCGCCTCTCGAGATCGTGAATCATGGAAGCATCGTCATTCTCCAGGCATCGAGTTCCTCGCAGTGGAGCGATGTGCGGATTTCCGGATCGGGCCGGATCGTGGTGCAGGAGACCTCATTGAACTTATCGCGGTGCGAGATCATGAGCAACGGCGAGGAGCCTGTCATGACCGCGGTGCGGTCCAAGGTGAATGTGGAGTATACCGAGTTCTCTGGCGGCCGGGACGGTGTACTAGCCGTTGCGAGCAATATCACGGCCAAACGATCATCCGTCCTCGCGCCGCAGGATGATGCGTTCGTCGTTCGTGGCGGAACGGTGAATTGGAGCGATGGCGCGCTGGAAGGAGGCAAAGGCGTGGCCCTGAAACTGGGCATGCACGCGGAGTGCACGTTCGACGGTTCGATCATCACTTCCTCCACGAATGGTGTTGAGGTCCGAGAGGGCTCGGTCCTGCGCATCAACCGCGGCCGATTGAACGCGAGGGCCGTTGGCGTGCTGGTAAAGGATCAGGAACGGATAGCTGGGCCATCATTGGTGGAGCTAAGCGGTGTAGCGCTTCAAGCCGGTGGTGAGGCGGTCAGCGCTGGAGAAGGGAACAAGGTGTCGGTGGATGGTTCACCTGTTGATGCGGAGCGACCACAAGGAGGCATGGAACCCAAGGCGAAGAAGTGATGCTATTCCGTGGAACCATCCTGATGCTTGTTTCCTCACTGGGCAACGGTCCGGCATCGGCGCAGCGCTCCCTTTACAATGGCCTCCACGTCCAACCTGCTGACAGCACCGGCCACTACCGTATCCTCATTGGTGGGCACTTCCACGGCGAGAGCACCAATCGCAGTGGCTTTCCGGCCAGCACGCTGCTCGCCAACCTGGATACCATCAACAGCCTTGGGGCGCATCTCTTCATAAGCACTGGGGATTTGTTCATGAACGGCGTGAAGGATCGACCTCGCTACACCAGGTCCCTTTTCTCCAAGCTCCGTGTACCACTCTTCAATGCGCCCGGCAATCACGACCTCGATGGTGCCGTTGGTGACGAGACCGCCGAGATTGGTCAACTGAGGCAAGGTCAGGACCTGATATTCATTTTGAACACGGAAGCGCACGGCGGTTCACTCAGTCGGAAAGCACAGGGTCGGCTGGCCGGAGCCCTGGAAGCCGAGCAAGGATTCCTGCCGTCGAGGGTTTTCATCATATCCCATCGCCCCATTTGGGCAGAGGATGACCCTCTGTATTCTGGCCTCTTCAAGGACAACACCCGCTCGCTCACGGGCACCAATTTCCAGAAGGAGGTTTACCCCATTTTGCAGGAGATCGCGGAGCACGCCGAAGTCTACTGGATCAGCGGGAGCCTCGGCGGTCAAGCGCCGAGCAGCATCTTCTTCCAGCGGCACGCGCCGAACATCACCTACATCCAATGCGCCATTCGAGATGAGCCGCGCGATGCCCTTCTGATTGCCGATGTGCAACAGGACACCGTGAAATGGAGCGCGCTTTCGCTCACCAGGCAGCAGTTGCTTGCCCCGGAAGCGTATGATGCGGCATGGTGGCGCAATCACGGTGGAAGGGGAGAAGGCTTCAAATGGCGGCTTCTGCCATATATAGTGAAGAAGACCATGCTGAACGCAGCATTCTGGTGGGGGGCAGCCTTCGCGCTGCTGCTCGTCTTCTTGGTGCGCCGGATGTGGTGGCGCTCCTAGGGTTACCTTCACCGCCTCGAACCGCAGCATGGCACGCATCCTTGTCACCGGCGGCGCCGGCTTCATCGCCAGCGACCTCGCCCTCAAGCTGGCCAGCGATCCCCGGAACGACGTCACGGTGGTGGACAATCTGCTGACGGGTGACCGGGCCAAGCTGCCTGCAACGTTGCCGGCGAACCTGCATTTCATCAAATGCGATGTGAACCGCTTCGAGGACATCAGCGCGGTGTTCTATGCCAACCGCTTCGAGCATGTGTTCCATTATGCGGCCGTGGTGGGGGTGAAGCGCACGACTGACAATCCGGTGATGGTGCTCCGCGACATCGATGGCCTCCGCAACATCCTGGACCTCTCGAAGAACACCGGCGTGGAGCGGGTGCTCTACAGCAGCAGCAGCGAGGTGTACGGCGAGCCGGTGGAGATTCCGCAGAACGAGCTGACCACCCCGCTCAACAGCAAACTGCCCTACGCCATCGTCAAGAACATCGGGGAGGCCTTCCTGCGCAGCTACCACAAGGAGTACGGCCTGGAGTACACGGTCTTCCGGTTCTTCAATACCTATGGCCCCAAGCAGAGCAAGGATTTCGTGGTGAGCAAATTCATCCGGCTGGCGCTGGCCGGCGAGGACATCACGCTCTACGGCGATGGCCTGCAGACCCGCACGTTCTGTTACATCGACGACAACATCGACGCGTGCATGGCGGCCTATCACAGCCGCGAAGTGATCAACGACGTGGTGAACATCGGCAGCGATGCGGAGATGACCATCAAGGACCTCGCGAAGCTCATCATCGAACTCACGGGCAGTTCCTCGCGGATTGTGCATCTGCCACCGCTGGAGGAAGGCGACATGACCCGTCGCATGCCTGACATCGCCCGCATGCGGAAGCTGCTGGGCCGCGAATTGCTGCCTTTGCGCACCGGCCTCGAGCGCATCCTTGCGCATTCCGTGGTGGCCAACTGATGTGCGGCATCGCGGGCATCCACGGCCTGGAGGGCCTGAGCGACCCGGAGAACATCGTGCGGCGCATGACGGAAGCCATGGCCCATCGCGGACCCGATGCCGATGGTGTTCGCCGATGCGGCAATAATGTGCTGGGGCATCGTCGGCTCAGTATCATCGACCTCTCAGCGGAAAGCAACCAGCCGTTCACCAGCAACGATGGCCGGTACACCATCAGCTACAACGGCGAGATCTACAATTACCGGGAGCTGCGCGCGGAACTGAAGGACGTGGTTTGGCGCACCGGCTCCGATACGGAGGTTCTGCTGGCCGCATATGAGCGATGGGGCAGCGAATGCCTGGATCGGCTCCACGGCATGTTTGCCTTCGCCCTGCATGACGCGCTGACGGATGAGCTCTTCCTCGCGCGCGACCGCATGGGCATCAAGCCGCTCTACTGGTACCGCGATGACCGTCATGTGCTCTTCGCCAGCGAGCTGCGGGCACTGCTGGGCACAGGGCTGGTGCCGCGCCGGCTGGATCAGGAGGCCTTGATTGACCACCTTCGCTATCAGACCGTGCACGCACCAGGCACGATGGTGCAAGGCGTTCGGATGTTGGAGGCGGGGCATTGGATGCGCATAAGCGATCAGGAGGTTGCCGTCGTCCGTTGGTATGATGCGGTCAACAGCGCACTGGTGGAGGCCGAAGGATGGCCATTGGAGCGGGTGCATCGCGAGGTGCGCGAGCGGCTTGGCCGCGCGGTGGAGAAGCGGCTCGTGAGCGATGTTCCCTTCGGCGCATTCATTTCCGGCGGGATCGACAGCAGCGCCGTGGTGGGCCTGATGGCACAGGCCAGCGCTGCGCCGGTACACACCTTTTCGGTGGTCTTCGATGAGGAGGAGTTCAGCGAAGAGCGTTACGCCCGCATGGTGGCGGAGAAGTTCCGTACAGAGCACACCGCCATCCGGTTGAAGCCTTCCGAAATGCTGCGGATGTTGCCGGATGCGCTCAACGCAATGGACCATCCCAGTGCCGATGGTCCGAACACGTACGTCGTCTCCAAGGTCACCAAGGAAGCGGGCATCACTATGGCCCTGAGTGGTCTCGGCGGCGACGAGGTGTTCGCGGGCTATCCCGTATTCACACGCACCTTGAGCCTTTGGCAAAAGCGCTGGGTCACCCAGTTCCCACGTCCGCTGCGGAACGCTGCTGCGGCGATCATCGCGGCGCTGCACGCGTCCAGTACCTCGGTCAAGATGGGCGAGCTGCTCCGGTTGGGAAGCTTCTCCGTGGATGATACGTTCCCGGTCTCCCGCGTTTCGTTCACGGACCGCGAGATCCTGCGGTTGGTGCAACTCGAACGGCTGCCAACGAACCAAGTTGGGGCCATCATGCACGATTTGATCCGCACCCGTCGGGGGCATCGGTTGCCATTGCTCAGCCAGGTCTCTGTTGGCGAGTTATCGACCTATCTGCAGAACGTGCTCCTGCGGGACGCGGATCAGATGAGCATGGCCCACGCGCTGGAGGTGCGTGTACCCTTCCTTGACCACGAACTCATTGAGTTCGTCCTTGGTGTTGGCGACCGCGTGAAGTACCCTGACACGCCAAAGAAGCTACTGGTGGACGCGCTCGGTGATCTGCTGCCCGCCGAGGTCGTGCATCGTCCGAAGATGGGCTTCACCATGCCCTGGGAGCTGTGGATGCGCAACGAGCTGAGGTCCTTCTGCGAGGAACGCCTCACGCGGCTCGGATCAAGGCCGACATTCCGCAATGGCGCGGTCGCCGGCCTTTGGCAGCGCTTCCTTGCTGGCGATAGGCGTGTGAACTGGTCCAGGCTCTGGTCCTTGATCGTGCTCGGCGATTGGCTCGATCGGCATGGCATTGAGTAGTAGGCCGATCCGCAATTCATACTGACAAAGGGCCATGAAAAGCGAACGGGGACCATTGGTCCCCGTTCGCAGCTTTTGATAGTGCCCTTTAGAACTTCGCTCGCGACTTCCGGCCCACGCGCTTGGCGCCGCGGATCCAGCTGTAACGTTGACGATAGAAGTTCGACTGACCACGCAGCACATAGCTGTATGTGAACGTCATGGTCAGGTAACTGTCGTTGTGCGTGGGGTCGCCTCGGATGGCCCCCTCCTTGTAGTTGTTCGGATGAGGGAGGGTTGGATCTAGAGCATACGCGAAGGAACTCTGGTCGGCCAATTGGGCTGCAGTTCCAGCAGCTCCCCCAGGAAGCAGGTTGGGATCGGCGTACACCGTGCTGGCATCGTCGATGTAATCGCTGAAGGTCGTGCGCCAGCCCATGTCCCAGCCGAAGCGATGACGGCGCTTCTTGGTGAAATGGAAGCCGATGCCAGCGGGGATGGCGAATCCGATCTTGCTGTAATCAACCAGCTCCGTGGTGAGCGGCTGCAATGCATAGAAGTCGCCTTCGCGGTTGATCTGGCCTTGGGATTGTGGTAGTAGAGGGCGGCTCCTACATAGCCGAAGAGTCGGAAATCGAGCTTGTACCTGCCACGCCCGCCAAGGTCATTGTCTTGGTATATGGTGAACTCCGGCCGGATATACAGTTCCAGCATGTCGTTACGGAAGTTCAGGTTGCGACCGCGGCGAGGGCGATAATCCTCGGTCAGTTCATCGGCGCCCTGGATGCGCAGGTACATCAGGCCGGCATTCACAGAGACCAACCGGTTGATCTTGCGACGAGCGAAGCCCCCGACCGCCCAACGGGTCTGGCTCAGCTTCATGTCCCAAACGAAATCCCGACGCGGCTCATCCTTGCCGCCCATCTCGCCCAAGTAATTGGCCCCACCAATGTGGAATCCGACATCCCATGCGTATTGCGCTCGCACTGAGAGCGCCGCACCCATGATGACTGAGCCAGCCAGAAGGAAGCGTAGTGATACCTTGCTCATGCGTCCGATTCCCAAGGGGTTCGCCCTCGTCCGGCAAACATAGGAAAGATCCCCGCGCCTACGAGCCCAGCACTTTGTTCTGGATATCAACGATCGTCGGAGACCAGCCGCCAAATCGACGGGGAGGGTAGTTTTGCCGCCCGCTGAATCGATGAGGAACCGAGTAACCAGCCTTTTCGGAATTCGGTACCCGCTAGTTCAAGCGGGCATGATCTGGTGCTCGGGTTGGCGGCTTGCATCGGCCGTGAGCGAGGCCGGTGGATTGGGCATTATCGGTTCCGGCTCCATGTACCCTGACGTGCTGCGCGAGCACATCCGCCACTGCAAGCAGGCCACCAGCAGGCCTTTCGGCGTGAATGTGCCCATGCTGTACCCGGATGTGGACAAGCACATGGCCATCTTGGTGGAGGAGAAGGTGCCCATCGTGTTCACCTCGGCAGGCAATCCGGCTCAGTGGACTGCTCAGCTTAAAGCGCACGGCATCAAAGTGGTGCATGTGGTAAGCAGCGTGAAATTCGCGCTAAAGGCGGAGGCCGCCGGTGTGGATGCCGTGGTGGCCGAGGGGTTTGAGGCCGGCGGGCACAACGGCAGGGAAGAGACGACCACCATGGTGCTTGTGCCCATGGTGCGTGATGCCGTGAAGATTCCAGTCATCGCCGCTGGCGGCATCGCCGATGGCCGCAGCATGTTGGCGGCCATGGCCCTAGGCGCTGACGGGGTGCAGATTGGCAGCCGCTTCGTTTGTTCGGAAGAAAGTTCCGCGCACCCGGCTTTCAAGGAGCGCGTCACACAGGCAGGTGAAGGCGATACTGTTCTGACCTTGAAGGAAATAACGCCAGTTCGTTTAATTAAGAATGCATTCTATCGCAAGGTCGAGCAGGCCTATGCTTCGAGCACGGATGTGGATGGCTTGAAGGTGCTGCTCGGTCGCGGCCGGGCGAAGAAGGGCATGTTCGAGGGTGACTTGGACGAAGGGGAATTGGAGATTGGCCAGGTGAGCGGACGCATCCGGGAAATCCTGCCTGCACGAGTCATCGTGCAGACGATTGTCAACGAATGCGAGAAGGCGCGCCAGCAGTTAGCACGGCAACCGGCCCGGGAAGCATGAACGGCTCATGGCAACAAGTGGGTGCGGGCAGGCGTCTTAAGCTCGTGGCAAGTCCCTTTGGCCTCTGTTCGGCGCGCTCGGCTCTGTGCTGCTTGGCGTTCTTGGTCATCCTGCCGATTAGTGCTCAAGGACAGCCACTCGATCCACCTGCGCTGCATTGCGCCTCTGTGAATGTCAGCGGCGATGTCACCCTGACTTGGACGCCGCCCGCAGACCCGAACGGCGATTGTATTCACTACGAGGTGTGGCATGCTTCGACACTTGTTGGTCCATTCGCGCTGCTGGGTACTGTGCCATGCGCGACCCTCAGCTACACGCATTTCGGCGCAGGTGCCAACGTTGGCCCGCAGTTCTACTACCTGACCACGGCCTACACTGGAATTGGCCCGAGCATCTCCTTACCCAGTGATACCGTAGGCACCATCTTCCTGCAGGTTTTCCAGAGCACACCGCTTGGAAGCGCGAACCTCTCATGGAACGCGCCTTCGCCTTCTCCCACGGCTGCTTCCCAGTTCACCATTTGGCTTGAATACCCGGTGGGGACTTGGAGCCAGATTGCCACGGTGGGCAGTTCCACGTTCGCCTATCAGTGGGTGGTCTCCATCTGTGAGGATTCACTCACATTCCGTGTTGGGCTGGCCGATCAACAGGGCTGTGTCTCATTCAGCAATCGTGATGGGGAGGTTTTCCAGGACTTCACACCGCCAACCGTTCCGACGATATCCGCTGTGAGTGTTGACTCCCTCACCGGACTCTCCACCATCATTTGGGGCCAACCGCCTGAAGCGGATACGGATGGCTACATCATCGTGCTCAATACACCGGGCGGCGGGGTGATCATCGATACGGTATTCGGTCAGGGCAATACGTCGTACACATGGCCGGATAGCTGGCCATTCGGAGGGCCCGAGAGCTTCACCATCGCTGCGTTCGACACGTGCGAGACCGGGACGCCCCCGAGCCCGAACACAAGTGCCACAGGCCCACCACATACCACCATGTACGCCCAGACCTCTTATGACCGATGCGCGGCAAGGGTCAGGCTTATCTGGTCACCGTACATAGGATGGACCCCACAAGCACAGGAGGTGCTGGTGCAGATGGATGGCGGACCTTGGGCCCTGGCGGCCAACCTGCCTGGGAATGCGTTGGGGTACATAGCTGACGTGCAGCCGGGGCGGTCCTACTGCTTCATCGTGAAAGCCGTGCAGGCTCCGGGCGGGGCCAGTTCGCTATCCAACAAGACCTGTCTCTTCACCACTTATCCAACCATCCCCCAGGACAATTACCTGCGCACGGTTACGGTTACAGGTCCCAGTACGATACTGGTTGTGGATAGCGTGGACTACACCGCACAGGCCGGTGGATACCGCATTGAGCGCTCCACGAACGGCGGTCCCTTCTCCACGGTGGCGTCGTTCCCTGGCTCGGCTGGGCCGGTGATCCTATGGAACGACAACACCGTGAGGCCCGAGCTCGACGGCTATCAGTACCGTGTGCAGGTGCTCGATAGCTGCGGTGCGGCGGCGGTGACCAGCAACATCGGCGCGAACATCGTGCTCACGGCCGTGGGAGAGCTTTCCGGTGAGAGCCGACTCACATGGAATGGCTATGTCGATTGGGCCGGCAGCGTGGCGGGCTACAACATATACCGCAGTGTGGCCGATGGTCCGTTTGAGCTGATCGCCACCACTCCGCCGGATCCCTGGGGCTACACCGATGACGTGAGCGCATTCGTCACGCTGACCGGCCGGTTCTGTTACTACGTGGAGGCGCTTGAGTCCGGCAACCCCTCCGGCATCAATGCCATATCGGTGAGCAACGAGGCATGCGCCAACCAGCAGGCCTTGGTGTACATCCCGAACGCCTTCATCATTGGGAGCCGCTTCAACCCGGTGTTCAAGCCCGTCATCGGCTTCGCGGACGTGGCCGCGTATCAGCTGGTCATCATCAACCGATGGGGACAAGTGATCTGGGAGACGGAGGATCCGGAAGAGGGATGGGATGGGGTGGTGGGCAGCCAAGTGATGCCCATCGGAATCTACGCGTACTACTGTTCCGTGCGCAGCGGCGCTGGCAAGTTGATTGAGGCGCGCGGAACGGTGACCCTCATCGCCGAAGGCGACTGATCGGACTTCGGGCGCCGTGCCTACTTTTGTGCATGGAACGATCCTCGACCGCCGCGCCCAAGCGCGCCCCCGCCGCATCTCCGGCGAACGGCCATCTTCCAGTGGACAAATTCGTTGGTGAAGGGCTCACGTACGACGACGTGCTGCTCGTGCCTGCCTACAGCGAAGTGCTGCCCCGCGAGGTGGATATCCGTTCACGGTTCTCGCGCAACATCGTGCTGAACGTGCCATTCGTCTCGGCCGCCATGGATACCGTCACTGGCGCGGACCTCGCCATCGCCATTGCCCAGCAGGGCGGCATCGGCGTGATCCACAAGAACCAGCCCATCGCCGAGCAGGCCGCCGAGGTGCGCCGTGTGAAGCGGAGTGAGAGCGGCATGATCCTCGATCCGGTGAAGCTGGACCGCCGTGCCACGGTGGGCGATGCGCTCCGGCTCATGGCCGAGCATCGCATCGGCGGAATTCCCGTAGTGGACGATGACAACTTGCTGGTGGGGATCGTCACCAATCGCGACCTGCGCTTCGAGAAGCGCATGCCCAGGCCGGTCGCAGAGGTCATGACGAGCACGCACATCATCACCGCCAAGCCGGATACCACTATGGCCCAGGCGGAGGACATATTGCAGGAGCACAAGATCGAGAAGCTGCCTGTGGTGGATGCCGCTGGCCGCCTTGCCGGCCTGATCACCTACAAGGACATCATCAAGCTGAAACAGCGCCCGAATGCGTGCAAGGATAAGCTCGGCCGCTTGCGCGTTGCCGCCGCCATCGGCATTTCGGGCGACACCATGGACAGAGCGAAGGCTCTGGTGGACGCTGGTGTGGATGCGTTGGTCATTGATACGGCTCACGGCCATACCAAAGGCGTCGTTGGCATGGTGATAGAGGTGAAGAAGACATTTCCGTCAGTGGACGTCGTGCCTGGGAACATCGCAACGGCCGAGGCAGCGCTGGCGCTGGTGGAAGCGGGCGCCGACGCTGTGAAAGTCGGCATCGGGCCTGGGAGCATCTGCACCACACGAGTCATTGCGGGCGTGGGTGTGCCACAGCTCACCGCTGTGCTCGATTGCGCGCGCGCCATCTGGGGTTCCGGTGTCCCGGTCATCGCCGATGGCGGTGTCCGGTATACCGGCGATGCCGTGAAGGCCCTGGCCGCAGGCGCGGGCACGGTGATGGTTGGCAGCATGTTCGCCGGTGTGGAGGAGAGCCCCGGCGAGACCATCATCTATGAAGGGCGGCGGTTCAAGACGTATCGTGGCATGGGCAGCATCGAGGCCATGCAGCATGGCAGCAAGGACCGCTACTTCCAGGATATGGAGGATGACATCAAGAAGCTGGTGCCCGAGGGCATCAGCGGCCGTGTGCCCTACAAGGGCAAACTAGCCGAAGTGGTGCACCAGCTCGTTGGCGGCCTGCGTGCAGGCATGGGTTATTGCGGCGCGCCCGACATGGCGGCTTTGCAAGAGGCGCGGTTCATCCGGATAACTTCCGCCGGAGTGAAGGAGAGCCATCCGCACGATGTGTTCATCACACGTGAGGCGCCGAACTACAGCCACCTCTGAGTCCGGCTCAGAACCGGAGGACCAGACCGGCGTTCACGCGTTGACTGCTCCAATTCAACTGAATGGGGCGGCCTTCAGCGTCCTCAAGTGCGTTCCCATCGTAGTCCGTCACCGTCATATTAACGCTACCCGCGTGGTCCACGGCGACGAACGCGCCCAAGGTGCTTCCAAAGAAGCGCAAGTAGCGCGCACCTAGCGCCGCAGCCGTGCTGCGCCCTTCGAGCGGCAGGTCCCGATCGCGCACGCGCATCGACATGAGCGACGGACCCAGCGCCGCATAGAGCTCCACGGCGGATCGCTCCGATTGCCAGGGCCTGTAAGCGCATTCCAGCAGGTAGGCGGTGAAGCGGACCCGGTCCATGCCTTCAGGGGTGCGGTCCGTGCCGACCCTGTCGTAATGCGCGCCGAAGGAGAGCTTGCCATTCACCGCGTAGGCGAAACGGAAAGTCGCCGAACCTGCGGCCTCCGATCCGAAGGAAAGCCCTGGTGTGAATCGACTAATCCGGAGGACCCCAACGCCACCACCGAGGCTCGTAACGAGCTGCTTCGGACCGATCACTTGCGCAGTACAGTGTTGCGCGGACAGGATCGCGAGCAGCAGATGGTAGCGCGACATGAGGCAAAGATTGCCACAGCAAACGGCCCTGACGGCCCCGATACCTTTGCGCCATGCCTTGGGTTCTGAGCGTGCTGGCGATCGTGGCCTTGGGTTATGGAGGTCTCTGCCTGTTCTACTACCTCTTCCAGGAGCGGCTCATCTTCATCGGTTTCCGGAAATCCGACCGTTTCCAATACCGGTTCGCGCTTCCGCACGAGGAGGAATGGATCGAACGTCCCGATGGCGCCCGGTTGCATGCGGTGCTTTTCCCCGCACCCGAGCGGCGCGGCCTGCTGCTCTATTTCCACGGGCACCATGGCAGCGTGCAGCGCTGGGGCCGATTCGCCGACCGTTTCGTGGACTTGGGCTACGATGTGCTCATGCCGGATCCGCGGGGTTACGGCAAGAGTCGGGGCCGGCGCAGCGAAGAGGCATTGATCGAGGATGCCCTTGCATGGTACGACCACGCTTTGCGGCTTGCCGGTGCTGCACCTGTATTATACGGGCGGTCCTTGGGAAGCGCGCTGGCCGTGCCGGTGGCCTCCCAGCGCCAAACGAGGCTTCTGCTCCTGGAGACCCCGTTCGCCAACCTGATCGACGTGGCTTGGCACTACCTGCCCTTGCTCCCGTACCGCTGGTTGCTGCGCTACACGTTCAGGAATGATCATTCCATCCGCAAGGTGAACTGCCCGGTGCATGTTTTTCATGGGCACAGGGATCAGGTGGTGCCGTATGCGAGCGCGCTTCGGCTCTATGCGGCCATCCCTCCGGAGGTGCCACGCGAGATGCACGACTTCCCCAAGGGCGGGCACAACAACCTGCACCGGTTCCCGCAATTCAAGCTCGCCCAAGCGCGGGTGCTGGCTGGGTGATGTCATGCTACGCATCATTTACATTCGCGCCCGATTCCGCCACAAACGCAGCACACCTCAGCATGATCATCCGCATCGCCACCGCCTTCTTCGCCATCGCGTTCATCACCGCTTGCAGCAGCGGCCAGAAGGAGCGTGTTCAACTCGCCACCGGGATTGACTCGGTCAGCTATGCCATCGGCGCGGACATCGGGGCCAACTTCAGCGCCAGAAGCTCGATGATGTGAATATCCCGGCCTTGGCCATGGGATTGCGGGATGGGATCGACAGCGCAACCGTGCTTTCAGAGGAGGAGGTGCAGAAAGTGATCAACGACTACATGCGCGTGCTGCAGGAGGCCCGGATGGCCGAGGAGCGGGTGAAGGGAGAGGAGAACCGCATCGCTGGCGAGAAGTTCCTGGCCGAGAACGGCAAGCGGCAAGGGGTCACCACCACGGCCAGCGGCCTGCAGTATGAGGTGATCAAGGCAGGAACAGGCGCCAAGCCGACTGCCGAGAGCAAGGTGAAGGTTCACTATACCGGAACGCTCGTCGATGGAACGAAATTCGACAGCTCGGTGGATCGTGGCGAACCGGTGGAGTATCCCGTGAGCGGATTCGTGCGCGGATGGCAGGAGGCGCTTCAGCTGATGCCGGTCGGCAGCAAGTGGAAGCTGTATGTCCCCAGCGACATCGGCTACGGCTCGCAGGCCCATCCCGGCGGCAAGATCCCGGCGAACAGCACGCTCATATTCGAGCTGGAACTGCTCGATATCGTAGGCTGAGCCGTTCGGTGGCCGGTGCTTAAGGGGCTTCCGGAAGCGGTGCCCAGTGCGTCACCTCGAGGAAGAACCTGTTGCTGGTGCCCTCGCCGAGCCAGAAATGAGGCGGTCCTTGGTATCCGGTCTTGCTCACGTTCTTCAGGAAGAAGTCCCGGGCGAAGCGCATCACGACCACGTTTCGCTCCTCGGTGGCGCCGGTCTTCCCGGGAAGGTGGATCGTGTTACGCGGCAGGAAGCACAGCACGCGCTGCCCGTCTTCGGGAAGGCCCTCGGTGACTCGTGTCCAAGCGCTCATCGCGCGGCCAAGGTAGGATCGCTCAGGCCTGCGGTTCCAGCGGGATGCTGTCCGCCAGCACGAGGTCGAGCGTGAGTTCCACTGCCTGCTTGGCCAGTGCTCGGGTACGGGGATCGCTCTCCCCGAACAGCTTATCGGCCTCTTTGCGCGTCAGGAACCGGAGCAGGTCTCCGTTGATGTCCAATTGGGTGGCGGTAACAACCCCGCGACGCGAGCGGCGCCAGTGCCACAGCAGCCGGATCGCCAAGCGGAGCGACGAACGGTCGTGCAATCGGCTGCCCTGCACCACATAGGCGTTCCCTTGCCAGCGCAGCACCAACGACCGCAGCACCGTGCGGATGGTGCCAATGAGACCGTCCACTGTGATTGCCCCTTGCGGCGGAGTGATCAGTTCGTGCGGTTCGATGGCGTGATCAGTTGACATGCCGAGCTGATTCGCCCTTGGCATGCGTTTGTTGAACTCGGCCAGGGCGGCGTTCACTGTTTCGGCATGGACGACCATTGTGCCATCGAAGCCGATGCTCGCCTCACGCTCCTTATCAGCAAGCATCTCCTGATAAGCCGGCATGATCTTCAAGGATCCAACGGCGGCAGTGTGAAGGAAGGCGCACCGATGGCCAGGCACCCACGGCGATGGCGACACCGATGAGGTGGAGCGCCAAGGTGTGGAGGAACGGCGCGTTCAGCCCGATGGCCTCGCGGTTCGGGAAGACCGCTGCCTCCTCCCCGTTGAAGAGCGCGATGTGGTCCGCAGCGAAGCCCTGGGGGTCAATGGAGAGACCTGCAGCATGATGCATCAGCTCGAAGAGAATCTCGTCGGCTTCCAAAGCGCCAGCTAGGGAATCGATCATGACCGTCGCGCTGATCCGGCCGCGTTCCAATCCAGCCATCTGCTCCACTTCATCGAGCATCGCCGCCCATAGACGCGCTTCCTGATGGCTTTGCACATCGCGCAGCAACAGGTGAAGCCCGCCGTGACGTTCGGTAAGCGGCAGCAGCACATGTACACCGAGCATGGCCAGATCGAGAAGCGCAGCGGGTGAAGGTTCATCCCCAAGCAGCACGCTGGATTCCAGCACATGCAAGGGGCGTGGCGCAATGATGAGCCGTGTGGCGCTGCGCGGGTTGGCCCGGACGCGTCCCATGTCCGGATTCAGATAGGCCAGGTCAAGGCGGGCAGCTCGTGCCAGAACGCGATGCGCGCGCATGATGCTCCAGGAATCTCCGCAGGTGAAGTTCCAGAGGTCGGCGATATAACTGCTAGCACCTGCATTGAGCCCGGTGATCAGCGCGCTCCGGGTGCTGCCACCAATCAGCTCCACGGTGCGGTTTAGCAGGGCGGAAGGGGTGGGGTCCACTTGCCAGGTGGCGCGGCGCACATGTGCCGTTTCATCCAAGTGGCCGACATCACCCGCCGATAGCTGCGCCATGCGCCGCTCACGCTGGGGAAGCAAAACCGCGCGCCGCCGGTCGAATCGCGCCAGCAAATGCTCCAGCATCTCATGCACGCGCGGTCCTAGCGTGCGTTCTACGGTTCCCACTTCCATGCTACCGGTATCGGCGGCCTGATACGCAGGCACCGGGCGGGCGGTTATCGTCGGTGGTCGACGTTGCGGGCCAGTTCGACGTCCTCGTCGCAAAGCGTCATGGACTTGAGGCGCGGATCCATCACGGCGAAGAACAGCGGCGGCGCGAGGCTGAGGAGCATCGTGCCCGGGTAGCCGGTGGGGAGCTGCGGCGCGGCATCGATGCTTCGCAGCGTTTGATACCTCTTGCTCGCCTTCCAATGATGGTCGCTGTGCCGCGTGAGCTCGAAGAGGGTGAGGCGTCCGATGAGGTGGTCGCTATTCCAGGAATGAACATGCTCCACCCGGCGATAGCGGCCCTGCGCGTCGCGTTTCCGGCGCAGCCCATAGTGCTCGATGTAGTTCACGGTCTCCAGCAGCAGCATGCCGATGACCGCTGCGGCTAAGAAGCATGCCGCGACGAATGGCCCGAACGCGAAAGCGATCGCGACCACCAGACCGACCTGCCAGAGCAGGGCTTGCACCATCTCGCTGCGCCATCCAAGAACCGCATGCCCGGCTTTGCGCAACCGGTCCGCTTCGAGCTGCCATGCGCTGATGAAGCTGAATACGACGCTGCGCGCCCAGAACGCATAGACCCATTCGCCGTATCGTGCCGAGGCCGGATCATCGGGTGTGGCCACACGGCGATGATGGCCACGGTTGTGCTCGATGATGAAGTGCATGTACAGGCTGGTGAGCAACAGCGCCCGGGACAGGTCGCGCTCCCAGCGCTTTGCACGGTGCCCCAACTCGTGCGCCACGTTGATGCCATAAATGCCGCACAGGATGCCCATGCTGAAGATGCGGCCCGTCACCTCCCACCATGCCAGGCCTGGCTCCGCAACCTGGAACAGGAACAGCACGAGCATGCCCCATTGCACCGGCACCAGCGCATAAATCAGCGCATCGAAGAGCGGATCGTCCTTCGCCATCGCCTCTTCCTCATCACTGAGGTTGTCGGCCCGGTGCGGCAGCAGCAATTCGAGCAGCGGCACCGCGACGAAGGCATGCAGAGGGAGGGTCCAGGTCCATGCGCCGTGGCCAAGCAGCGACACCAAACCCATCGCAGGAGCGATGAAGGTGATCAGGTAGCGCAGCGCGCGGAGACTGACGCGGCGCCGGAGATCCATGGTGCGGACCGCATGTTCCATGAGCCAAAATTAGCGGCACCGCGCGCTGGACATGGAACAAGCTCGGCCCAGTACCTTCGGCGCCCTTGGAGCCACCGGACCGTCCAAGGCATCACCGATGAAGAACCTGATCTGCTCTTCCGTCATCATGCTCGCAACGACCGCACCGGCGCAGAACGGCGCCATCCGCTACACCGAATTCGACCTGGAGAACGGGCTGCATGTGATCCTCCATGAGGACCGGAGCACACCGATCGTGTGCGTGAGCGTGATGTACCACGTGGGCAGCAAGAACGAGGATCCCACGCGGAGGGGCTTCGCGCACTTCTTCGAGCACCTGCTCTTCGAGGGCTCGGCGAACATCGGCCGGGGCGAGTTCAGCAAGCATGTGGAGAAGGCGGGCGGAGTGCTGAACGCGAATACCACCGCCGACCGGACCTACTACTTCGAGGTGCTGCCCAGCAATCAGCTTGAATTGGGCCTTTGGCTCGAGAGCGAGCGGATGCTGCATGCCAAGGTGGATCAGAAAGGCGTGGATACGCAGCGCGAGGTGGTGAAGGAAGAGCGCCGGCAGCGTTATGAGAACCAGCCCTATGGCAGCATCCTCATCGATGTGCTCGACCGGGCCTACACCGTGCATCCGTACCGCTGGCCCACCATCGGGTTCATGGAGGACTTGAACGCTGCCAGTGAATCCGATTACCAGGCCTTCTACAAGGGGTACTATGTGCCGAACAATGCGGTGCTCGTTGTTGCCGGCGATATCGACCCCACGCGTGCAAGGGAACTCGTGAGCCGTTATTTCAAGGATATCCCGCGTGGAGCGGATGTGACCCAGCCCGTCGTCGAAGAGCCCCCGATGCACGGAGAGAAGCGAGACATCGTGCATGACCGGATCCAGCTGCCCGCCGTGGTGCTCGCCTACCGCATCCCGCCAACCGGCTCAGCGGATTTCTACGCGGTGGACCTGGTGAACCGTCTGCTCAGCACCGGGAACAGCAGTCGCCTTAGCACCGCGCTCAAGGACCAGCAGCAGAAAGCCATTGCCACAGGCGCTTTCAGCCTGCCCTTCGAGCAGGGCGGCTTGGCCATCATGTACGCCATCGCCAATGCGGGCGTGGAGGCCGGCGCGCTGGAGCAAGCCATGCTGGCTGAGGTATCGCGCATCCAGAACGAGGGCGTGCCCAAGGAGGAATTCGCCAAGTTGATGGCCCAACTGGAAATGGAGAATGTGCAGGACCGCGCACGGATCGCAGGCATCGCCAGCGACCTAGCCCGCTGCCACATGCTGCTCGGCGATACCAGGCTGGTGAACACCGAGATCGATCGGTACCTGGCCCTCACGCCGGAGGATCTGAAGCGCGCAGCGAGCACCTACTTCACCGGCAATCGTGTTGTGTTGCACTACCTGCCCATGAGCCAGAAGCAACCCTGAACCGGCACCCGATGAGCACGTCCCAAACCAACAGCCGACGCCTGGCCTCCCTGAAAGGGATCTGCGCCGCAACGGGCCTGTTCCTACCCTTCCTGATGAACGCTCAGATCGACCGCACCCTTCCGCCCGTCCCGGCCCCGGCACCAATCGTGAACATAGGCGAGCACAAGACCTTCACCCTACCCAATGGCCTGCGCGTGATCGTGGTGGAGAACCACAAGCTGCCCATGGTGGGCGTCCAGTTGCGATTCGACATCCCGCCGATGTCGCAGGGCAACCAGGTCGGATTCGTCGAGATGATGGGCGATCTGCTCACCCACGGAGCGGGCAACCGCAGCAAGGCGCAGATCGATCAGGACGTGGATCGCTTGGGCGCGCAGCTCTCTGCCAATTCAGAGGGCGTGTATGCCAGCGTGCTGAAGAAGCACTTGGAGGCGCTGCTGCCCATCATGGCCGACGTGGCGACCGCGCCGACGTTTCCATCGGATGAACTGGCCAAAGCGAAGAAACGGACACTCAGCGAAGTGCAGCAGCGAAAGGACGACCCTTCAGCCATCGGTGAAGCGGTCGGTCGCTCGGTCACTTATGGCCGGTCGCATCCATATGGTGAAGTGGCCACCGAGCGCAGCATCGCGCAGGTGAACGAGCAGCAGCTCAAGGCCTATCACGCCAAGTTCTTCCGACCGGAGAAGGGCTATCTGGTCTTCGTGGGGGATATCACCGAGAAGGAGGCGAAGGCCTTGGCCAAGGCTCGGTTCGGCGACTGGAAGCCCGCGCAGAAGTACACCGTGGTGGATGAGGATGGAAAGCAAACAATCGAAGGCATCGGCGAGGTGCGCTTCCTGGAGAAGCCGGCCATTCCCCGCGGACCACGGCGCGTCATCATCGTGGACCGGCCCGGCGCGGCGCAATCCGTCATCCGTGTGGGCTTCCCGCTGAACCTGCAGCCCAAGGACGTGCGGGCGCTCAGTGCTCAGGTGATGAACACCATCCTGGGCGGCGGGGTGTTCAACGCGCAGCTGATGCAGAACCTGCGCGAGGACAAAGGATGGACTTACGGCAGCCATGCCACGCTGGATGCGGACCGGTTCAACGGCCATTTCCATACGAGCGCCAATGTGCGCACCGCGGTCACCGATAGCGCTATCGCAGAGACCATCAAGGAGATTGAGCGGATGCGCACCACGCGCGTCTCACCGGAAGAGCTCGATCTCGCCAAACGGTTCATGGCCGGCAGCTTCGCGCGCAGCTTGGAGGACCCGCGCACCATCGCGCGCTTCGCATTGAACACCTACCTGAATGAACTGCCCAAGGACCACTACGCCACCTATCTGAAGCGCTTGGAAGCCGTGACGGCCGAGGATGTGCAAGCCGCTGCAGAAGCATTCCTGCACCCCGATAACGCTGTCATCCTCGTGGTCGGGGACAAGCGTAAGCTGTTGCACAGATTGGAGCCGCTGAGCTGGGCCACCAACCCGGTGGTGACGGAGCTGGACCACAACGGTGAATTTTTCGTGGAGCAGTTCGAACCGGTGCGCGACCGCACAGCCCAACAGGTGCTCGATGCGCACATCGCCGCGATCGGTGGCCGGGAGGCCATCGGTCGGATCAAGGACATGCGCATGCAGTTATCCACCGAGATGAAGGACATGCCGTTGGAGATCGTGCAGTGGTATGGCCCGGATGGCCTGTTTCGTTCAACGGTGAAGTCCAACGGCTCCGTAATGCGTGAAGAGGCCTACGACGGCCAACGGGCCATGCGGAGCGATTCCCAAGGCGTGGTGGAACTGGAGGACGCGGACCTGGGCGACCTCCAGTTCAACGGGCACCCGGTGCCCGAGGTCAGATACGGACCCAACGTGGAGCGGATGGTGCTCGCAGGGCGAACGACCGTCGATGGCAAGCCGGTCTACAAGGTGCATATCGTGCTAGCCACAGGCGGAAGCGCCGGGGATTACTTCGAGATCAGCAGCGGGCTGAAGCTGCGGCGCGTCGAGCAGCGCTCCGTCGATGGCCGAGCGGTCACCATCATCACCGACTACAGCGACTACCAGCCTGCGGGGGGCGTGTTGTTCCCGCGTATGATCACCCAGACCGGTGGACCTGCGGGAGAACTGGTGATGAAGGTCGAGGCCATCGACCTCAACACCGGCCTGAAGCCGGCTTTCTTCGCCACGAACCTGCCCGAGCGCAAGGTGGAGGAGTACATCGAACCGGAGGAAGAGAATCCCTTGGAGCCTACACCTGACGGGGTGAAGGATGAGTGATTCGTGTTGGCTTGAGCGGCAAGCTGATCACTGGGAGGATTTTAACCTCCCAACGGTTTTTCGGAAGGCACCCAAGTGAAACTCCTTAACCGCCTCATCGCCCGGCCGTTGGTTTCTTGTTGATATCGTGGATATGGGCTGGCGCTTGGGTAACCATATGGCCTACTTTTGCCAGCGTGCCGACCTTGAGCGGCAATATTCATCAACTGGCAACGCAGCGCTAATGAGTCCGTCTTCCCTTCGCTGCCTGATGAAAGCCGGTATGAAGAGCGTGGTCGTGGCCACAGCACTGGTGCTGTCCGGCTGGTCATCGGTGAATGGCCAATCCGTCGGCGATTACGGCTCCTGGGTCACCGGTTTCTGGAACACGGCAGGGACCTGGCGCGTGTACGACGGCAGCAGCTGGGCCACTTCACCTGCGGCGGCCCTTCCTCCCAACGCGAACAACAATGTCTACATCCGTGCGGGCACAACGGTCACCGCGGTCTTCAACTTGATGTATTACTGCAACAATCTGGTTGTGGAGCCCACGGGCAGGCTTTACAACAACAACCTCGGTGCGAATAACCTATCCTATGTTTTCGTGCATGGGACGGATATCGTCTGCAACGGGAACATCGGCAACGGTGGCACCTATGATGGCATCAGCTTCAGCATCGAAGGCGGAAACGTCACGATCAGTGGAACGGGCACCTTCAATGCCGCTCGACTGAACAAGCGGCGGAACACGCACATCATTTCAGGGCTTCCAATGGCCGTGTCGAATTTGACGGTCTCCATGCTGGTAACGTTGCGATTCGCGAATACCGCGTTGATGAACTATGGGGATCTGGTCCCGGTCGGCGGCGGCTCCACATTCAACGTGACGATCGCACCAACGGGAACAATAGCCGTGGTGAGCGGTAGCGTGGCCATCGATGGTGATATTGGAGCGGACTCGAAGAATCTTGGTGGGACCATCACCGTCAACGGCACCCTGCTCGTTCAAGGAACCCTCTACTTGACCACGAATAATGTCATGGCCGGAGGGCAACCGTGCAGGGTTACCATCAATAGCGGCGGCTATGTGCGTGCTACGAGCTTGAATGCCTCTGCGTCTGGCACGGCCACGCATATGCTGACCCTCAACGCCGGTGGAACCATGGAGGTGACCGGGACCCCGAATGCATGGGCGAACTACTCGGTGACGAACAACACCTACCCGATGAACACGACAAGCCAGTTCATCTACTCCGGGCTTGGCGGACAGGATGTGCGGGGCGTGAGCGGTGGCTACGGCCACCTGCGCATCACGGGCTTCGGGAGCAAAACGCTGTTCGGTTCAACCAATGTGAAGGGCAACCTTGTGATCGATAATGTCTCAGGCGCCGCGGTGCTTGATGTCTCAGTATCCAATTTCCAGGTCACGGTGGGCGGCAACTGGACCAATTACAACCAATCCGGATTCAACGAAGGCGGCGGCTTGGTGCTCTTCAACGGCACGGCCGGGCCACAGACCATCACCACCACGGGTGGCGAGCAGCTCAACAATTGGCGCATCGCGAAGAGCTCGCTTCAACCGCTGGTGACGCTTGGCAGCAATGTGCAGGTGGCTGTTGAACTGCAGATGAACGGTACGGGTGCCATCATCGACCTGAATGGTCGGCAGCTTACCCTGCTCAACCCGAGCACCGCTGCGCTCCTGGTCCAAAGCGGGGTGGCCTTCGGCCCGAACAAGCACATCCGTAGCGAGCGCACCGACAATACCAGCCGCGTGCGCTGGGACATCGGTAGCACCACCGGGGCGCACCTGGTGCCGTTCGGAACGCCCACGGACTACATCCCCTTCACCTTCAACCTCACATCAGGCAACGCCGGCAACGTGACGATGGCGACCTACGGCACACCGCCGGATAACCTGCCCTGGCCCACAACGCCCACCTTGGTCACCACCTTGGGCAGCTACCTGGGCCTGCTGTTCCCAGATAACCGCGATGCCACCGTGGACCGCTTCTGGCAGGTGGATGTGACCGGAACCCCGACGGCTGAGCTCACCTTCACCTATGCGCCGAGCGAACTGCCCATCGCTCCGTACGACAACCCGGTCTCCTTGCGGGCACAGCGCTGGAATCTGCCTTCCCAGCTTTGGGAAACCCAGCTGACGGGTTCGGCCGCGGCCTATTGGGCGGTCGCCGATGTGGTCTCCGCCTTCGGGCCGTTCACCTTGTCGAACATCGCGTCCCCATTGCCCATCGAGCTGCTGCAATTCGATGCGCAGCCGGTAGGGGAGCAGGTGAGCCTGGAATGGATCACCGCCACGGAGCGCGCCAATGCCTACTTCACCGTGCTGCGCAGCCAGGATGGCATCACCTACAGCGAGTTGGAGCGTGTGAACGGCGCCGGCACAAGCGTGGTGCCATTGACCTACAGCACCATCGACCCGGATCCGCTGCCCGGCCTCTCGTACTACAAGCTGCGGCAAACCGATCTCGATGGCCGCTCGACCGAGAGCGACGCCGTTCCGGTGCGCTTCATCGGCGGCGCTGGTGCGCCGGTCCTTTATCCGAACCCGGCGCGTGAAGCCGCCTTCATCGCCGGATTGCCGGAAGGCCCCGCCGAGGTGGCTGTGGCCGACGGCACCGGCCGCATCGTGGCCCGCTTCCGCAAGGATGACGACGACAGCCGCGTGGAGCTTCCGCTGGGCGGCTTGCCCGCTGGCCACTACGTGGTCACGGTGACCGCCGACCAGGGCCGCTGGGCCTTGCGCTTGGTGCGCGAATAGCCGCGACCGCGAGTTTTCAACAGAATCGGCCCTTGGCCGCCCGTTTTCGGGCAGATCGACGCAACTTCGATCCCCCTTCACATGCGGGCAACGTGCCCTGCTTTGCTTTGCCAACAACCCCAACCCAACTCAAATGACCAGCTCAACTTTAATCAATGTCGTGCGGCGGAATGCGGCACTGGCAGCATTATTTCTGGTTTTAGTGCCTCACCAGTCAGGCGCGCAGCTATTCACACAGATGTTCACTGGCGCCTCGGCGTGTCCGACTCCCGGAAATGTCGCAATCCCACTATCTGGTGCGACCGTTGCGGCGTTCTCGAGAAGTACAGTCAATTGTACTAATGCTGGGAATGTGCTTAACAGCAATAACCTGAACAACACAGTTGCAACGAGCGACATCAGCTATATCGAGTTCAGCATCACGGCGGATGGCAGCCATGCGCTCAGCCTCACGTCTCTGTCATTCTTCAGGCAGGCCAGCGCTACAGCTCCGAACTCGCTTATCGTTTCGTATAGCACTGATCCGCTCGCCGCGAATTTTAACAGCACGCGAGTGGATATGGCCACGAGCATCACCCCGACTTCTGGAACGGTGCTGACCTGGACCTTCCCGTCCACAATAACCACCGGCCTAGGGGGCAAAGTGACATTCAGATTCTACCCCTTCGGTACTCAGCGCGCCGATGGTGCAGCCACACCACCAGCAGCAGCAACCGGAACGTTCCGCTTGGACGATGTGTCCCTTTATGGTGCAATCACGCCGTCCATTACGGTCGACCAGACAGGCTTTAACGGTGCCTTCGGCAATATCCTCGTTGGCAATAGCAGTTTGAGTTCGGCTTTCACGGTGCGAGGTGATGGGCTTACGAATGACCTCTTGATCACGCCTCCATTAGGGTTCGAGGTACGAACGGGCGTGAATCCGTTCGGGACGACTCCCATCAACCTTGGTAGTGGCGATGTCTCAACAACCACGATTGATGTTCGCTTCACTCCGTTGGCCGCTGTTGGATATTCGGATAATGTGGTTTGCTCGAGCATAGGAGCAACCAGTCAGGACGTGGCAGTGAGCGGCACGGGCATCGCTCCGGATCCGCCCACACAACTCGTCATCACCTTCATCAACGGCGGCAACAACGTGATCGAGAACACAGCGTTCACCCTCATGGTGGAGGCCCAGGACGGCTCGAACAACCCGCAGAACGTGGCCGCGGACACCGATGTGCAGGTGGTGCTCAACACCGGTGGCGGCACCTTGGGCGGCACGCTCACGGGTACCATCCTGGCGGGCACCAGCAGCGTGTTGCTCACCGGCATCACCTACGACATTCCCGACTTCGGAGTGGTGGTTGACGTGCAGCGCACCAGCGGCGATGTGCTCACCACGGCCACGAGCGACCCCTTTGATGTGTTGGGCGCGGCGGCGGACTTCTCCTTCACCAGCACCCCTGTGGGCGGCGTGGTGAACCTGCCGGTCGGGGCCATCGAGGTGGCGGCCCTGCGGGCAACAGACTTCTCGGTGGCCACCGAGTTCACCGGGCCGATCACCATCAGTGTCTTCAGCGGCTCGGGCAACATGCTCGGCACGCTCACCCAGAACGCCGTGAGTGGCGTGGCGACTTTCACCGGCATCAGCTTCGACCAAGCCGATACCTACTTGCTGCAGGCTACCGGCTCGCTTAATAGCTCAATCAGCCCGGGCATCATCATCACCAGCCCGCCCACCATGACCGAGCTCGTGGTGCCGCGCTTCATTGGCTCGCGGTCTTCGGGCTCGGCCAACAACACCCGCACTGCCATTGCCGTCTGCCTGCAGTTCGACGACCTCCTGCCCAACGAGTCCTACAAGCTCCTGCTGGGCATGGACACCTTGGGCGCGTCGACCACCACCATGGGCGCGGGCACATGGTGGAACGGGACGGACTTCGCCACGTCAACGTTCAACAACGCTTTCTCCACCGATGGCAGCGGCAGCAGCGGCCCTGTGTGGCTTTACCTGGAGCCCACCGCCAACGGGCGTTTCGAGGCCGGCAAGACATTGCAGGTGAAGGTGAAGCATGCGCGCCAGGCCGATTCCTTCCCGGCAGGCGCACCGACTTTCACCGGCAGCAAGACCTTCCTGGCCCTCGACCTTCCGAGCACCGCGCGCACGGTGAGCACTGCGGATGATGGCGCCTACCTCACGGGCCGCACGCCGCTGTGCGTGGGCGGCAGCTACGTGCTCTCCTACGACAATACCGCCGGCACTGGCGACCCTATGAGCTCCTGGCAGGTGCGCCAAGCCACGGCGACGACCTCCATCTCGCCGACCGACAACCTCTTAGGGCATCCCGCAGCGGTGCGCAGCATCCTCGCCCAGATCTCCCCGAGCGTTGTGGGTGATTATGCCTTGGTGATTCCTATCGGCGCGAACAACCCCAATGGCGTGCGGCGGATCGAGTTGCGTGATGCGCAGAACAACGTGGTCTCGGCGATCACCGACGCAGATGGCATGTGGCCCGGCGGCGCGAACACCACCACCAATGCCCGCCGCAGCGTGGTGACCTTGGGCTTGCTCGATGGTGCGCTGGCCGACGATGCCGACGAGGATTACGTGTGCGATGGCGACGACAACTGCCCGGATGACGCCAACGCAGGCCAGGAGGATGGCGATAGCGACGGCGTAGGCGATGCTTGTGACCTATGCCCCAACCTGGCCGATGCTGAGCCAGGCGACCCCTGCGACGACGGTGATGGCGATACGGTGCTCGACGTGATCGGCGCCGGCCCTGCATGCGGCTGCGCCGGTGTTCCCTGCGACGTGGACCTGGACTTCGTGTACCAGGCCGATGGCACGCACACGCTGACCTTCGCGATCTACCAGCAAGGCACCAATGCATTGGTGTCAAGCGGCGGCGGCAACCTGGTCGGCGATGGCTCGGAGGCCACCTGCGCGCCCAACAATGGCTGCTACTACCTGGTGGTGGAGGACGGCGGCAGTGACGGTATCGTGGCCGGGGGCTACAAGCTGCAGATCAACAGCGCGCAGATCCTGATCGACAACAGCCATGACGCGTATGGCAACGGTGGCTTCACCAGCGGGCAGTTCAGCCAGATCGCTGGCGACGAGGGCTTCTGCCTGCCGATTGGCACGGACCGCTTGATCTTCGCCAACTGCGGCAAGCTCGACTGGAGGACCGCCTGCGGCAGCGAGTACATGGTGGCCAATGCCAACCAGGACGTGAGCGATGAGTACGGCGTCACCAACGGCACCAGCGGCTACCAGATGTGGTGGTACAACCCCAACGGCGGGTACAGCTTCAAGCGGACCCAGTACCACAGCACCCCCAACGGCCTTGCGCCGAGCATGACACGTGCCTGCCACTTCAAGCTCAACAGCTGGGGCGGCAACCAGTTGCAGCAGAACGTGGTGTACAACGCGAAGGTGCGCGGGATCGTGAACAACAATTTCGCTACCGCCGCCTGGGGCCCAGCGTGCCGTATGATGGTGGACAACACCGCAGCGGATTGCCCGCGCACGAAGCTCAACAACATCCCGGGCGACCCCTACCTCAGCTGCGGTCAAACGCGGACGGTTGGGAACAACGTGCTGGTGCATGCGCTCCCGGTGCGTCGCCGGATGGCTCCCGGCTGCACCTTGGAGAACGCGAAGCGCTACATGTTCCGCTTCCGCACCGACAACAACAACCCGCTCTTGACGGTGGTGAAGGTGGCCAACACCTACTTCGTGAACACCTCGGGCCTCATCTGCGGCGCGACCTACGATGTGGACGTGCGGGCGAGCTTCGACGGCGGCACCAACTGGTGCGCGCCCAACGGCGCAACCCCATGGGGCGATGTGTGCCTGCTGACCATCTCCTGCCCGCCCCCGCCCGAGATCGGCGGCAACCAGAACATGGCTCAGGAGGGCACAACGGACCTGCGCATGTACCCGAACCCGAACCGTGGCGACCAGCTGATGCTGAGCCTGGAGTCGGTGGCTGAGGGCGTGCAGACGGTGAGCGTGGACATCCTGGATGCCTTCGGCAAGCGCGTGATCGCGCGCACGATCGCGGTGCAGGACGGCTTCATCAACACGGTGCTCGAATTGAACGGTGAACTGGCCGCTGGCATGTACATGGTGAACATCACTGCTGGAGAACAGGTGTACACCGAGCGCATGGTGATCCAGCCGTAGGGCAACGGGACGACCTCTGATCGCGGCCCCCACCGGAAACGGTGGGGGCCGCTGCTTGAGGGACTATCGGCTAGCGATACGAGTTATCAACCGATTCTTGCGATACCGCGTGATATGCTCACATTTGCTTTGCCTGCCGGTTACGATGTGAAGCAGAGGGTTCCTGCGCATGGAATCCGGGGTTAGACGGAGCCGACAGGCCGTTCATCGAATGAGGATGTCCGGCCTGTATAATCTGGAGTCATTGCTGGCTTGCGGCCTGAGGCCGAGGTGCTGCATACCTGCCACCTCCCATGGGTCGGTGCAGATGCCATTCACTTGGACATCTCTTGTCTTGTGTGCTCTTCAGAGGATCTCTCAAATGGATCCTTCTCTTGGGGGCTCGTTCATTCGCTATCCGCATCGCCGATCGCGCACATGGTGGCTCGGCGACATGATTCGCAATCCATCGGCGCACAGTCCCCGTACCGTAATCGACATTTTCTATGAAGCGCCTTCGGAACATGTCCCGGTCAGGGGCTCGATTCCCGCGATTCCCTTTGCAATGACTCCCTCCAACCCTAAACCGATGAGCGATGGAATTTCATGACCGCTTGAACAAACAACGAAGGTTGGGCGCATGGCCCTGCACGGCAATCGCGATTCTGTTGCTTTTACAGTCCGCCCCGGTGTTCTGTCAGGGTGGTCTGACCTGCGCCACAGCCGAACTGATCATCGAGGGCAGCTACACCTATGCCTTAATGAGCGACGCAAGCACAGCGGATAACGACTGTGGTGACTTCGCAACCAAAGCCAGATGGTACCGGTTCGTGGCGCCGGAAGATGGTGAAGTGACGGTGAAGTCATGCAGCCTGGTGGATACCTACCTGGCATTGCATTCAGTCTGTGGCACCTGCATAGCGTTCAATGGCAATGACGGCGACACCGATTGCCACCCCTCCGGTTGGAACAGCACATTGACGCATTTGATGACCAGTGGAGAGGAGGTCTGGATACAATGGAAGAACTCGTTCAGTGATGCCGCCAGCGACTTCACCGTGTCCTTCGACCCAATGGCACCGGACAACGATTCGTGTCTGGATGCCATCGTGGTGAGCGGCCTACCGTATACGAGCCCGATGATCGCCACCGCTGATGCGACGGACGGCGATGAGACGGGCATCGCGGGGTATGGGTGCAATGACTTCGGCGGGGTCGGTGGGCCCTATAAGAACGTGTGGTGGGTGGTCACAGGTGTGTGCGGTCCCATGACGGCAACCACATGCCATCCGGCTACCGGCTTTGACACTGAGGTCGCCGTGTACAGCGGTGGTTGCGGTGGATTGGTCTATGAGAGCTGCAGCGACAATGACCCCACTTGCCCGGGCGGACCGATGAAGTCCACAGCGATCTGGACCGCAACCCAGGGCGCCACCTATTACATCGCCGCAGGCAGCATGGCGAGCTTCAGTCCTACCGGCACCCTAGTGCTCTCGATCACGGCGATTGACGGCGATGGTGACGGCGTGGGCGATCCCTGCGACATCTGCCCCGGCGGCGATGACAACGACGATGCTGACAGCGACGGCGTGCCTGACTTCTGCGACAACTGCCCATCGGTGTTCAACCCCGGGCAGGAGGATGCGGATAACAACAACGTCGGCGATGTCTGCGAATGCACCGACCTGGACTTCGTGTACCAGGCTGATGGCACCCACACGCTGACCTTCGAGATCTATGAGCAGATCACCGATGTCCTGGTGGCCAGCGGCGGCGGTGTCCTGATCGGCGACGGCTCGGAGGCTACCTGCGCGCCCAACAACGGCTGCTACTACCTTGTGGTGGAGGACGGCGGCTCTGACGGCATCGTTGGCGGCGGCTACAAGCTGCAGATCAACAGCGCGCAGATCCTGATCGACAACAGCCATGACAACTTCGGCAACGGCGGCTTCACCAGCGGGCAGTTCAGCCAGATCGATGGCGATGAGGGCTTCTGCCTGCCGATCGGCACGGACCGCTTGATCTTCGCCAGCTGCGGCAAGCTGGATTGGAGGACCGCCTGCGGCAGCGAGTACATGGTGGCCAACGACAACCCGGACGTGACCGCGGAGTACGCGCTCACCCCGACCATCAGCGGCTACCAGGCGTGGTGGTACAATCCCAACGGTGGGTACAGCTTCAAGCGGACCCAGTACCACAGCACGCCCAACGGCCTGCCGGCGACCGCCACACGCGCGTGCCACTTCAAGCTCAACAGCTGGAGCGGCAACCAGCTGCAGCAGAACGTGGTGTACAACGTGAAGGTGCGGGGCATCGTGGACACGGCCTTCGAGCCTTGGGGCCCTGCCTGCCGTATGATGGTGGACAACACGGGCGCCGCATGCCCGCGCACGCAGCTCAACAACATCCCGGGCGACCCCTTCTTCAGCTGCGGCGGCACGCGCACGATCGGGAGCAACGTGCTGGTGCATGCCCGCGCGGTGCGCCGCCGGGTGGCGCCTGGCTGCACCTTGCAGAAGGCGAACCGCTACATGTTCCGCTTCCGCTCGGACAACAACACCCCGATCTACACGGTGGTGAAGTCGGCCAGCACCTACTTCGTGAACACCACGGGCCTGGTCTGCGGCTTGACCTACGATGTGGACGTGCGTGCGAGCTTCGACGGCGGAGCGACTTGGTGCGCGCCCAATGGCGCTGCCCCTTGGGGCACGGTGGCTGCTGACCATCTCCTGCCCGCCCGTCAATGGCGGCAACCAGAACATGGTTGAGGAGGGCTCAACGAGCCTGCGCATGTACCCGAACCCCAACCGCGGCGACCAGCTGATGCTGAGCCTGGAGTCGGTGGCTGAGGGCGTGCAGACGGTGAGCGTGGACATCCTGGATGCCTTCGGCAAGCGCGTGATCGCGCGCACGATCGCGGTGCAGGCGTCTTCGTCCCGTGACAGCGGGGACGGCTTCATCAACACGGTGCTCGAATTGAACGGTGAACTGGCCGCTGGCATGTACATGGTGAACATCACCGCTGGAGAACAGGTGTACACCGAGCGCATGGTGATCCAGCCGTAAGGCCTGAACTGAACTGATAGACGTGGCCCCCATCCGCCGTACGGCGGATGGGGGCCGCTGCTTTTGCGATCTTCGCCCAACATGCTTGGCCTGCAACTACCAACGGACCCCCGCTGGGCTGAACTCGTCCGAAGCGACCTGCAGGCACTGCTAACCGACCATGCCTGGTGCGAGCAGAAGGCCGCCAGCAATGCCATTAGCATGATCGTTCGTCATCCTGAGCTGGACGACCTGATAACCGAGCTCACGCGCATCGCCTTGGAGGAACTTGATCATTTCAGGCAGGTGGTGGAGCGCATCCATGCCCGCGGATGGACGCTCGGACCGGAACGCAAGGACCACTACGTGAATGAGCTGATGCACTTCGTGCGCAAGGATGGCTCGCGCGAGGAGCGGCTGGTGGACCGGCTGCTCTTCAGCGCCATGATCGAGGCGCGAAGCTGCGAGCGGTTCAGGGTGCTCACCGAGCAATGCCCCGACGAGGAGCTCCGTGCGTTCTACCATGAACTGATGATCAGCGAGGCGGGGCACTACACCACTTTCATCGGCTTCGCCCGCCGCTATGGCGGCCGCGTGGATGTGGATGCCCGATGGAGGGAGTTCCTGGCTTACGAGGCCCAGGTGATCGCGCGCTATGGCAAGTCACCCACCATGCATGGCTGAGCCGCGCAAAGCCACGTCCCGCGAAGTGACCGCCGAGATCATCTCCATCGGGGATGAGCTGCTCATCGGCCAAACGGTGAATACCAATGCCACCTGGCTCGGCGAGCAGCTGACGCGTGTTGGAGTGAGGCCCATGCGGGTGCATGCCATCGGCGATGACCGAGCGGAGATCATGGCCGCGCTCCAAGGCTCGCGCGCCGATGCGGTGCTCATCACCGGCGGCCTCGGCCCCACCAAGGACGACATCACCAAGCAGGTGCTGTGCGAATTCTTCGGCACCCGCCTGGTACGCCATCCCGACATCGAGGAACGCATCGCGGCGTTCTTCCGTAGCATCGGTCGCGAGCCATTGGAGGCGAACCGGGCCCAGGCTGATCTCCCCGAGCATTGCACGGTGATCCCCAACGCGCGCGGAACGGCGAGCGGCATGTGGTTCGAACGAGACGGCCGCATCTTCGTGAGCATGCCCGGTGTACCGTATGAGATGCGCACCATGATGGAGCACGAGGTGCTGCCGCGTCTGGTGGAACGCTTCCATCCACCGTCAATCATTCATCGCACCATCCTCACTACCGGACTCGGCGAGAGCCACCTCGCCATGCGCATTGCGGCTTGGGAGGACAGTCTCGCGGCGGCGGACATCCGGCTGGCCTATCTGCCCAGCCCGGGCCTGGTGAAATTGCGGCTGAGCACCTATGCCAATCAGGACCAGGCCGCCGCAAAGAGCCGCGTGGACGCCAAAGCCGCCGAACTCTACCAGCTGATCCCGGACCTGGTGTTCGGTGAAGGCGAGGAGCGCTTGGAGCAGGTGGTGGGTCGATTACTGAAGGAACGTGGCAACACGATGTCGTTGGCGGAGAGCTGTACCGGCGGATACGTCAGCCACCTGATCACCGGTGTGCCGGGGAGTTCAGCCTACTACATCGGCGGCGTGGTGAGCTATGCCAACGCGGTGAAGATGGAGGAGTTGGGGATCCCCAGCGACATGCTGGAACTCAACGGCGCGGTGAGCCAGCCGGTGGTGGAGCGGATGGCCTTGGGCGTGCGGCAGGCCCTGCGCACCGATTGGAGCGTCGCCCTGAGCGGTGTTGCGGGACCGGACGGTGGAACGGAGGAGAAGCCCGTGGGAACGGTGTGGATCGCAGTCGCAGGACCGGAAGGCGTGAAGGCCGAAAAGGTCTATTACCCCGGAACACGCGACCTGGTGATCAAGCGAAGCGCGCTCGCCGCGCTCAACATGCTGCGAAAGCGGTTGATCAGCGCATCCTGACCTCAGGCTTGCGGACCACCATCGCGTTACCCAAGGCGTAGCGGTCCTTGGTGTGCCTGCGATTGCGGGCTGGCCATCCCGTTCGGGTCACGAGTCCGGCGAAGACGAGGAAGAACCGGTTCCCGATCCCGGACGGGAAGAATTTGTTCAGCGTATCCAGCAGCACATCCGCGTGCCCACCGAACGATTCAAGGTGGATCACTTCCAAGCCCGCATCCTCAGCCAGCGCGCGCAGACCGGGTCCGGCGGGGTGGCTGTACTCCCAAGGGAACTCACCGATCCAATTGATGAAGGTGCTGGTGATGATCGCCTTGCCACCGGGCTTCAGCAGGCGCGCCACCTCACCGACGAAGCGGTCAGGGCGGCGCATGTGCGCGATCATGTCCGTGGCCAGCACGGAATCGAATCGACCATCCGGATAGGGAAGGACCGGGTTCGCGTTCAGGTCCACCTCAAGATCCAAGTGCAGTTTGCCATGGAGGGTGCCCGGATAATCCACGCAGATGTTCTCCGTGACGTGCTCTCGGTACACTTCGAAATAGGGGACCGGCCCGCAGCCGATATCCAAGAGGGAGCCGGATAGGTGCTCTTGCATCAAGGCAACATACGCTTTCCTTTGAAGATCAGCGATATACAGGGAGCCGCCATACGTCCTGGCCCGATTCAAGCGGAACCGCCCGGTTCGGGTGTCCTTCACCAATCTGGTGGGGCGCCAGTTCTCGGGTTCGCGCATGGTCAACCATGGCTGGTGCGCTTCTCCGACGAACCAGCCTATTTTTCAGGCGGCCGAAGATAGCTGGACGCTCTGCCATGCCCAGCCCGGTTCCGTTTCCGGAGCTAAAGGCAGGTGTTGTACCCTGCGTGCCCACATTCTGAAGGCAATACCTACATTTGCGGCCCGCAATACGGAAGCCATGTCCAAAGTCTGCCAGATCACCGGCAAGAAGATCATCACCGGTCACAAGGTGTCGCACTCGAACATCAAGACCAAGCGGACCTTCGCCCCCAACCTCCAGGACCGCAAGTACTTCATCCCGGAGCAGAACAAGTGGGTGAGCCTGCGCGTGAGCACCGCTGGCATGCGCACCATCAACAAGATCGGCATCGCCGAGGCCCTCAAGCGCGCCCGCGCCAAAGGATACCTCAGCGCCTGAACCCAGCCCATTAAGAACCTCACGAGTTGCCGGGTTGAGTCCGGCATGACAACCCCAGAGCCATGGCCAAGAAAGGCAATCGCGTACAGGTGATCCTGGAGTGCACCGAGCACAAGACCTCGGGCCAGCCCGGCACCAGCCGGTACATCACCACCAAGAACCGGAAGAACACCTCCGAGCGCATCGAGTTGAAGAAATACAACCCGATCCTGCGGAAGATGACCATCCACAAAGAGATCAAGTAAGCCATGGCAAAGAAGACCGTTGCAACCCTGAAGAAAGCGGACGCGAAGACCTTCACCAAGGTCATCCGCATGATCAAGAAAGAAGGCGCTGGTGGCTACTCCTTCGTGGAACAGGTCGTCCCCAGCGATGAGGCCGACAAGCTGATCGCAGGGAAGTAAGTCGCGCGCTGAACGCATCACGAAAAGGCCCTCCTGGCGATCCGGGAAGGCCTTTTCGAGCATTAGGACCCGCCATGGCATTGTTCGGAATTTTCGGGAAGAAGAAGGAAGCCGCTGAGCAGGTTGCTGAGAGGCAGGCGCTGGACAGCGGCCTGGAGCGCTCCCGCGAGGGCTTCTTCGGCAAGCTCACGCGCGCCATCGCAGGCAAGAGCATGGTGGATGATGAGGTGCTTGACAACCTGGAAGAAGTGCTCGTGGGCAGCGACGTGGGCGTGGAGACCACCCTGCGCATCATCGAGCGCATCCAGCAGCGCGTGAAGCGCGACAAGTATGTGGGCACAAGCGAACTCAATTCGTTGCTGCGCGAGGAGATCGCCGACCTGATGAAGGACCCCGCGCCCGTGGACACATCAGTGAAGCCATACGTGATCATGGTCGTTGGCGTGAATGGCGTGGGAAAGACAACCACTATTGGCAAGCTCGCCAACGCCTTCAAGAAAGAGGGAAGGAGCGTGATGCTTGGCGCCGCGGACACCTTCCGCGCCGCCGCCGTGGATCAACTCACCATCTGGAGCCAGCGTGTAGGCGTGCCCATTGTTTCGCAGGGCATGAACGCCGATCCAGCCGCCGTGGCCTTCGATGCCGTGGAGAGCGCCAAGGCCAAGGGCGTCGACGTCGTCATCATCGATACCGCCGGTCGTCTGCACAACAAGGTGGGCCTGATGAACGAGCTCACGAAGATCCGTAATGTGATGCGCAAGGTGCTGCCCGACGCGCCGCACGAAGTCCTACTGGTACTTGATGCCAGCACCGGACAGAACGCCATCGAGCAGGCCACGCAATTCACTAAGGCGACCGATGTCACCGCCCTCGCGCTCACCAAGATCGACGGTACAGCAAAAGGCGGCGTTGCCATCGGCATCAGCGACCAGTTCAATATCCCCATCAAGTACCTCGGAGTGGGCGAAGGCATCGACCATCTCCAGGTCTTCGACAAGAAGGCGTTCGTGGAGGCGCTGTTCAAGGGCTAGGCTTGCTGGTTCGGAGGGTGGGCCTATCTTCGGACGCAACAAACCAACCACCCCCTCATGGAACAGCAATCCCCTGCATCACAGCCCGTGCCGGCTGGCGACGACAAGACCGTGGCTATTCTAGCGTACATCACGCTACTGGGCTTCATCATCGCCATCGTCATGCACAGTTCGAAGAAGACCGCGCTGGGTGCATTCCACCTTCGTCAGATGCTCGGCATCGTCGTGCTTGGCCTGGCCTCATACATCCTGATCTTCATCCCGATCCTGGGTTGGATCGCCATCGTCGTGCTTGGCATCTGCAACCTGATCATGTGGATCATGGGGCTCATCGCCGCCGCAAGCGGGGAGATGAAACCAGCTCCCATCTTTGGCGCCAAGTTCCAGCAGTGGTTCGCTGGCGCGTTCAAGTAGTCGGATATCAGTCTCTGAAGCGCCCTGCGAATCGCTTCGCGGGGCGCTTGATTTCCGGCCCCTGCCACCCGCCTAGCTTTGCCGCCCCATGAAGGCCCGCACCCTCAAGCGCACCAAGGTGAACGTGGTCACACTCGGCTGCTCGAAGAACACCTTCGACAGCGAGGTGATGATGGCGCAGCTGAAGGCCAACGGCATCGCGGTGGATCACGAGAGTGACGAGAACGACCACAACGTGGTGGTGATCAATACCTGCGGCTTCATCGACAATGCCAAGCAGGAGAGCATTGATACCATCCTCAGCTGGGCCAAGGCCAAGGACGCGGGCGCCGTCGAGAAGGTGTACGTGACCGGTTGCTTGAGCCAGCGGTATGGCCCCGAGCTGAAGGCCGAGATCCCGCAAGTGGACGCGTGGTTCGGCACGCGCGACCTGCCGCGCCTGCTGAAGACCCTGAAGGCCGATTACAAACACGAATTGGTAGGGGAGCGTCTCCTCACCACGCCCGCCCACTTCGCGTATTTCAAGATCAGCGAGGGCTGCGACCGCAAGTGCTCCTTCTGCGCGATTCCGCTCATGCGCGGCAAGCATGTGAGCACGTCGATGGAGCAGCTCGTGACCAACGCGCAGGGCTTGGCCAAGCAAGGGGTGAAGGAGCTCATCCTCATCGCGCAAGACCTCACGTACTACGGTCTCGACCTGTACAAGAAGCGCAACCTCGATGAACTGGTGACCCGCCTCAGCGATGTGGAGGGCATCGAATGGATCCGCCTGCACTACGCATTCCCTTCAGGCTTCCCGATGGATGTGCTCGATGTGATGCGCGAGCGGAGCAACGTGTGCAACTACTTGGATATGCCGCTGCAACATGGCAGCACGCGGATGCTCACTCGCATGCGGCGTGGCATCACGCAGGAAAAGACCGAAGCGCTCGTCAATGCGATCCGCGAGAAAGTGCCTGGCATCGCCATCCGCACCACGCTCATCGCGGGTTTTCCCGGCGAGTCTCAGGCCGACCACGACGACAACCTTGCGTGGATCGAACGCATGCGCTTCGACCGTCTCGGTGCTTTCACGTACAGCCACGAAGAGGACACGCACGCCCACACTTTCGACGACGATGTGCCAACGGAGGTGAAGGAGCAGCGCGCACAGGAGATCATGGAGCTGCAAGGCGGCATCAGCCAGGAACTGAACGAGGCCAAGGTGGGCAAGGCTTTCCGCGTGCTCGTGGACAAGGCCGAGAGCGGCCATTACATAGCCCGCACCGAGTTTGACTCACCCGAGGTGGACAATGAGGTGCTGGTCCCGATGGAAGGGAACTACCTGCGCATTGGGGATTTCGCGGGTGTACGAATCACTGAGGCCCGGGAGCACGAACTGATGGCCGTTGCCATTTGACTGGGTCCGTGCGGAAACGACAACGGCGAGGAATCACCTCGCCGCCATCGTCCTTGATCGTTGTTGTTACTGCGCAGGGGGAGCTCCCGGTGCGAGCCCGAGCTGTTGCATCATCTTAGTCTCGTCCCAGTAGCCCCAGTGCTCCGTGGCTTTTCCATCCACGAAGCGCACGATGTCAACGCCATTGACATCGATGGCCTTGCCCGTGGCGGGCATGTCCGGACCCATGGCGCCCGTGTTGGTGCCTTTCTGGTTGTAGTGCACGTAAGCCATGTCGCCTACAACGGCCGAGGAGAGGATGGTCATCTTCAAGTCCGGGAACATGGCGTGCGTCATCGTGATCACATCCTTGAGGTACTGGAGGCCGGTGGAGGTGACGCCCGGAGGGGGTGTCGCGTGCTCCACGAAATCTGCGGCCACGCATTCCTCCACTCCGGTGGCGTCGCCGGATCCGAACATCGCGAAGATCTTCTCGAAACAGGCAATGCAGACAGCCTCGTTGGCCGAGGCTGCGCTATCGGCCTTGAGCATGGCCGTGTGGTCGGCCATCATCTTGTCGTGCTCCGGGTTGGAGCCACCTCCGCAAGCGACGAGCATCGCCAGCGGGAAACCGAGCAGAAGGTGCTTTAACATAGGTTAGGGGGTTGGTGAAAGTGACCGAAAGCTAATCGCGCCGGGCGAATCGCCAAGGGCCTCGTGCATCTCCCCAAGGGGTCAGTGGGACACACTCACGCGCACCTGCCCCCCCGGCCAGCGCAGTGTGTACATGCCGTTGGCCAAATCTTCTTCCACGGCAAGGCGGTCAACGCCTACGGCCATCCGCCAGGTTCGCACTGTGCGTCCTGCGGCATCTAGCAGGAGCAGGTCGAGGTCCTCTCTCGTTTCGCTGCGCTGGATGGTGAATTGCCCGCGGTTGGGATTGGGGAACACCATCACGTCCACGGAGGCGGTGAAGATCACGGGCACCGCTTGGCTCCAGGTCTCCGAGCCATCGAAGTCCGTTTGGCGCAGGCGGTAGTAGCTCAGGCCGGAGTAGGGGCGCGCATCATCGAAGGTGTAGTGTTGGGTGGCGAAGGTGGTGCCTGCGCCATCCACCATGCCCACGTCCTCGAAGCTGAGTCCATCGCGGCTGCGCTCAACGGTGAAGTAGTCGTTGTTCTGTTCGCTCACGGTGGTCCATGCGCATTGCACTGTGGTGTTGTCCTTCGCTTCGGCACCAAAGTGGAGCAGGCTGATGGGTAGTGGCGAGTTGTCGTAGGCCAAGGCCCAGATATGCTCGTTGGTGGGCGCGATGGTCTCGGAGAAGAGCACGTTAGGCACGAGCACTTCACGCGTGGCGGGATTGCTCTGCCCCGGCAATGGCGGATACTGCCAGGTGCCGCCGCTCTCCAGCCAGCGCTGCGCGCGGCAATTGCCGGGACCGAACTGCGGATCCTCAGCGGGCGCGAAGCTCAATCGCAGGGTGCCGGTGAAGTTGCCGTTGGGCAGGTCAACAAGCCAGAAGCGATCGGCCGTGTTGGGGCTGTTATCCAGCAGCACCGCCCCGGCCATGTTGGTCACCTGCTGGTTGACGGTAATCGGGTAGGTGGTGTTGTCCGGCGCGCTGCGGTAAGTGGATACGCTCAGCAAGGTGCCTTCAGTATAGGGTGCAGCAGGAGTGAAGCCGAATGGAATAGGTGGCCCGAGTGGCTCTCCGAACTGCACGATGTGCTCGCTCACATCGTTGCCCAAGGCCCATTGGAATCGGCTCGGCAAGCTCTCACTGGCCACCCAGCCGCCGGTGTGCGCCACAGCGCTTGCCGCAGGATTGAATACAGTGAACGTGCGCCCTTCTAGCGAGAGCAGCGCGCCGAGTTGCAAGGTGCCATCCAGCTGACCTGGTAGTCCCACCACTGCGTCTTGCAGCAATTGCTTCGATCCGCCGGAGGTGGTCAAGTGCCGGAAATCGGTCACGCTGGTGCCGCCGATGTTCTGCGTGCCGCCGTAGAGCCGCACACTGCCGGTGCTCGATGGTGTGAGGCCCGTTGCGCCGCTGTTGTTGGTCCAATTGCCCTGCACGCGCAAGTCACCTTGGTTGATGACGATCGCGCTGGTGCTCAAGAGCACACCGCCTTCCACCGTGACCGCAGTGGCCGCTGTGATCGTGACACTGGCATTGGTGGCGGTGAGCAGCTGGGCGCTCGTGGTGGAAGGGAGCAGCAATGCGAAGAGCACGGATAGCGAAGCTCCCACCAGGGGCTCCATGCGATCAGTGGGTGTGCCTGAAGTTGGCATCAGTTCGAACTGTATGCGATCTCGATCCACTTCGTGCCGCTCCAGATGAAGGAGATGGTATCATCCTGATCAAGGCTGCGGCTTAAGCCTCCACCCACGGCCATGGTCGCTCCGTCAAGGAAGGAGATGCCATTCGTGCCCAGGGATGTGCATTGCACGATGAGCAACTGTCCCGGAGCCAATCCATTGCCCAGGATCACCTGACGCACACCGGGAGCGCCGTTCGACTGCATCTGCACATAGGTCTGGTTGCCGGGCGCGTAGTTGAAAGCATTGGCAGTCACGTTGACGAAAGTCGACGCAGCTGTGATGCCACCGAGCACGTGCAGGGAGGTGGCGGGTGCAGTGATGCCGATCCCGACGTTGCCATTCGCAGCGATCCGCACGCGTTCGCCGCCGGCATTCACGAACTGGATTATGCGGCTCGCGGAGTTGTGGCCGATTTGAAGGCCCACGTCGTTCAATTCCATGGTGGCGGTATAGCCGCTGGTGCTGTTCGCACGGAAGACGAAATTGCCGTTGGTGTGCTGCAAACGAACGCTGCCACCTGGCGCATTCAAGTCGATGCCATTGGTGTTGCTGCCTGCAATGTTGGTGCTGCCGTAAAGTGCGATCGCTCCCCCGTTGGCGGCGCTCCCGCTCTGTGGACCTATGAACATGTAATCCGTGTTGCTGCGGTAGAGCAGGGCGGCATTATCGGCGCTGAAACCATCGTGGAAAAGGGCGCGGCCCGCGACATGCAGGCGTTGCGTCGGCGCAGAGACACCGATGCCCGTATTGCCATTCTTCAGGATCACGAACGCATCGGAACGCTCGCTGGCATCGACCAATCCGTCGGCATTCGCATCAATGGCATTGCCGACCACCAGCAGCCTGTCCGTTGCATTGCTGGGTTGGAAATTGAGAAAGCCGTTGGTGGAGGTGGAGTAGTCGGTTGCTCCGATACCGAGCACTGTCTCCCCGAACGATCTGGCCGTGTTCGATCGACCCCAGGCCGTGCTTTGGAACCCGTTGGCCGCATTGTCCCTGCCCCATACGGTGGTCTCCTGGCCCGATGCCGCATTGCCGAAGCCCCAGGCTGTGGTGCGCACTCCGAAGGCGTAGTTGTCTTCACCCCAAGCTGCTGACATCAGGCCGATGTTGACCGCATCCCACTGATTGGCGGATACGATGCCCGCGCGGAAAGCCGCCTTGCGCGGATTCCAGACCATGCGCACACCGGGGCCATCGGGCGCGTTGGCTCCTAGGCTCCACAAACCCGTAGAGACAAGGCCATCCTTCCAGCAATGGTCACCGCGCCTGCATCAGCGGTGATCGTCCTGCCTGCGCCAACGCCGCCGAAGTCGTACGCCTGGTCGAGTGTTCCGCTGCCGAAGGCGGTGGGTGCTGCCCAGCTACCCGTCCCGTTCGCATCGCTCATCAATACCCGCCCTGCGGCCTGATTGCCATCTACCATGCGGATGCTGCCCACCACATGCAAGCGTTCCTGTGCATTCGCGGTGCCGATGCCGAAGTTCCCATTGGCCTTCACGCGGAAGGCCTCGGTGCCAAACGCGCATCCTCCGAAGTTGCAGCCTAAGCCAAGGCCGAAATCGCCATTGCTCAGCATGCCCAATGAACTGAAACTCGTGTTGGTGCTGTTGCGGAAGCCGATGTTCGTCGCTGAGGTCGGCTGGTTGGTCTCCACCATCACGGCAGAGTTGATGTTGTTCGGCAGCGTGAAAAGCACATGCAGGGTGTGCCCAGGTGCTGCGGTGTTGATGCCCACGCTGGTATTCGCGCCGGCGCCGATGCGCATGCGTTCGACCCCACCCGTGCGGAAGGTGAGCGGTTGGGCATCCGCGGTGCCCATGAAGTTCGCAGCTGGGTTCGTGCCAGCGTTCCCCGTCAGCGACCATCCGGTGCTCACCAGCGGCACCCACGCCAGTCCATCGAAGTACTCGAAGCGCGCGGTCGTGGTGTTGTAGATCAGCAGGCTAGCGGCCGGTGCTGAGATGGCATCGCGTTGCACGGTAGTCATGCGGGGCATCAACAGGCCCTTGCCCGTGCTCGTCAGGTCCAGCAGTGCGCTGGCGTGCGGGGTGGCATTGTTGATGCCCACGCCTTGTGCTGCTGCCAACCCACTGAGCAGCAAGGTGAAAAGGAGAATTGGTTTGCGCATCGTGCTGGAGGGCTTTTCTGCCCGCCAAAGCTCCTTCCATCCACCACGGACCGCAATAGAACATTGGTTGACACGCGGCCAATCCATGCGTAGCTCGCATCGCCTCGGATACCTTCAGGACGCGAGAAAGAAACAGCTCAGCGGCCGTAGTACCGGTTCACTGCCTCGGTACGGTTCACCACATGCAGCTTGCTGTAGATGCGATGCACGTATTGCTTGATGGTGCCTTCGCTGATGTCCAAGTTGGCAGCGATCTCCTTGTACAGGAGCCCTTGGGCCAGCAGGTCCAGGATCGATTGTTCGCGCGGGGTCAACGTCACCTCCTGACCATCTCCATCGCGAAGGGTCGGGCGGAAGTGCCGGACCACCCTGCGCGCCACGCTCATGCTCATGGGCGAGCCTCCCTTTTGGATATCGCGTACGCCTTGCACGATCTCCGAAGGACTGGAGTTCTTCAGCAGATAGCCGTTGGCGCCGGCTTTCAGCGCCTCGAAGACCTTGTCGTCGGTGTCGTTCACGGTGTACATGAGGAACTGCGTTGACGGCCAACGCTGGCTCAGTTCCCGCACGCCTTCGATTCCGCTCATGCCGGGCAGGTTGATGTCCATGAGCATCACCTCCGGCTCCTCCGCCTCCACCTCGGCAAGCGCTTCCTCCACGGAACCATGGGCGGCAAGCACGTGCATATCCGAGGTGGCCAGGAAGATGCTCCGCAGCGTCTCGCGGATCAGCTCATCGTCCTCGACGATGCGCAGCCGAAGGCGGTCCTTGTTACTCATGATGCGAAGATGGCGGTGTGCAGCCCCCTCAACAAGCTAACCTTCGTTCACTTCGAGCGGCAGTCGAAGGAGCAAACGGGTGCCCGGGCCGTTCGCCGATGGCCCTAGGCTTAGCTCGGCGCCGATGGCTTCGGCGCGCTTGGCCATATTGATCAGCCCATGACCTTGCCGTTCTGGTGCAGGTTGGAACCCCCGGCCATCATCGCTCACATCTGCGATTAAGCCCCCGTCCCAGGACAAGCGCACCCGCACCAAATTGGCGTGCGCGTGCTTCACCACGTTGTGAAGGGCTTCCTTCAGGATGAGGAAGGTGTTTCGCCGCTGGGTGGTGGTGAGCGCGTAAGAAGGCCACTCACCATCCACCCGGACTTCCGCACGCAAGCCGTGCGCATCGAGGTAGGCTCGGGCGTATGCGGCGATGTAAGCAGCCAGGTCATCGAGTTCGCCTTGGTCGTCCTGCAAGGCCCAGATGATATGGCGCATGCTGGCGATCAGTTCCTCGGCTGTGCGGGCCTGCTCGCGCAGGATCGGTTCGGCATCCGGCATGTGTCCCTGCTGTAAGGCCATCTCGCTGCGCAGCTTCAGCGCGCTGAGACCTACGCCCAGGTCGTCGTGCAGGTCGCGGCTCACCTGTTCGCGCACGCGCAGCTCGGCGATGGTCTGTTCCTGCTGCGCGCGCATGGCCTCCAACTCGGCGAGCCGGCGCTTGCTCCGCTGGCGTGCGTTGTTCACGAGGTAGACCGCCGTGAGCGCCAGGATGACAACGATGCTCGAGATCGTCAGGAGCCGGCGCGCTCGTTGCTCGGCTGACAGGTTCGCGGCCACCCGCTCGCGTTCCAGCCGCTCCACCTCAAGGTCATTGTCGGCGCGTAGCAGTGCCGCCTGTGTGGCGAGCGATGAACGGATGTTGTTGGCGGTGATGGCGCTGTCGATCCGGTGCCAATCGCCCATCCGTTCCATGGCCGAAGCGAGGTCGTTGAGGCCCGTGTATGCGCGTGAGGCTTGGCGCGCGAAGTTCCGTTGGGTCACCAAACCGATGCCTTGGCGATGCGCAATTAGGTAGCTCATCGCACGCCTCAAAGCAGCGCGCGCCTCTGTGGCTCGACCAAGGTCCACCAATGATCGGGCGCGGCCCACGAGTGCATCCACGCCGATGTCGTGGTCGCGCGCTAGATCGGCGATGCGCCAAGAACGATCGAAGCAGGCCAAGGCTGAATCGGCTGCGCCGCGCTTGATGGCGATATTTCCCAAGGACCACCACGCCACAGCCCTGGCGCGCGGCACTTCGGCGATTTGCGCCAGCCGCAAGGAGGTGCGCACGTGCCGCTCGGCGCTGTCAAGCCGCCCGAGGGTGGTGAGGTAGCTGCCGATGTTGCCATGGATATGGTGCAGCTCCGTGACGGGATACCGTGCGGCCGGATCCCTGGGGAACCAACGCAGGGCGAGCCGCAGATAGGGAAGGGCCTGCTGGCTGTCCTGGATATTCTCATGCAACAGGCCTTTCAGATTGTATGCGTTCGCGATGAGCGTGCTATCGGCCAAGCGGTGCGCCAGCCGCTCCCCTTCATCCAAGTCGCGCATGGCCTCGTTGAAGAGCCCCTCATAGTAGAGGACCTCGGCACGGTAGCAGAGCAAGTAGTGCAGTTCCTCCAGGTCGCGCGCGCGGTCCACAAGGCCAAGGGCATCATTGATGAGCATGATGGCACTGTCGCCATGGAAGGCGTCCATCTGGAACAGGATTCGTTGCATGGTGCTGTGCAATGCGCCATTGCCAAAGGGAGGAAGCTGCCGCATGCCTGAAGGCGAGCGCGACTGCGCCCCACAGCATAAGACCGACAGCAGCAGTGCGCAGAGGGCCTTTCGCCTCATCGCCCGAAATAGCGGTTCACGGCCTCGGTGCGGTTCTGCACATGCAGCTTGCCATAGATGCGGTGGATGTGCTGCTTCACCGTGCCGGTGGTGATGCCCATGCGCTCGCCGATCTCCTTGTACAATAGGCCTTCGGCGAGCAGCTCAAGCACAGAGCCTTCCCGGTCGCTGAGCGCTTCGGCACCTTCGCCCTTGGCCAATGCAGGCCTAAACTGCTGCACCACCCGGCGGGCCACATGCGCGCTCATCGGCGCGCCGCCGGCATCCAGTTCCCGGATGGCGGCGAGTATCTCATCGGGCGTGCTGCTCTTGAGGATGTATCCGTTCGCACCGGCCTTCAGCGCCTCGAACACGCGCTGGTCGTCGTCGTGCACGGTGTACATGAGGAACTGCGCGCTGCCGCATCGCTGGCTCATCTGGCGTACGCAATCGATGCCGCTCTGCCCTGGCAGGTTGATGTCCATGAGGACGACGTCCGGGCAGTTGTCGGTCAGCCGAAGCAACGCATCCTCGGCGGTGCTGTGCACGGTGAACGGCTCAATGCCCTCCTCGAAGAGGAAGAGCGAACGCAAGGTCTCGCGGATGGTGCTGTCATCCTCAACGATGCTCACGCGGATCGGTTGGTTCATAGGCATGGCACAAAGCTCTTTGTGCTGGTTCCGGCCAGCAATAGAACGAAGGTTAGGGGGTGATGGAAAGCGGCACGAACAGGTTGATCGTGGTGCCCGACCCGGCCGCAAATCCCAGCGTGCCACCGAGTTCTCGCATCCGTCGGCGCATATTGCGCATGCCGTTCCCCGTGCCGAGGTCGGCGCCTGTGGGAAGCCCGATGCCATTGTCGGCGATGGTGAGGTGGAGGCCTTCCTCCCAGCGGGCGGAGATGCGCAGCTCCGTGGCCTGCGCGTGCTTCACGGTGTTGTGCAAGGCTTCCTTGACCACGAGGAAGATGTTGCGGCGCTGCTCGGTGCGCAAGGCTGCGTTCGGGAAGCCCTTTGCGATCTCGAGGTGCAGTGCGATTCCGTTCTGCGCGCAATAGTTCCGCGCATAGCTGGTGGCATACACCAGGAGGTCATCGATGCTGGTCTGCTCCTGGTCCATGGCCCAGATCATCTGCCGCATGCTTCCGATGAGGTCACCGGCCGTGGCGGCCAGTGACGAGAGCTGCTCGCGCTTGGCGTGGTCCTTCCCCACCCGCAACGCCATCTCGCTGCGCAACTTCAGGGCGCTGAGGCCGGCGCCTAGGTCGTCGTGAATGTCGCTGGCGATACGAATACGCTCCTGCATCACGGCCTGCTCGCGTTCATACCGCTCGCGTTGCTTCCGCAGCTGCCTCTTCATGTAGGTCTTGAAAACAGTGTAGGCCAGCGCGATCACGATGACCAATGCACCCAAACGGAACCACCACGCGGCCCACCATGGAGGATGCACGGAGAAGGAGAGGAGCGTCAGCGGCGGGGCCCAAGCACCATCGGCACGCAGGGCGCGCACCTCGAACCGATAGTCGCCGTTGGCCAGCTCCGCGAAGGACACGCTGCGGCAGCCGAGGCAGTCCGTCCATTCCTCGCTCTGGCCAAGCAGGCGCCATGCTACGCGCATGTCCTGCGCACGGATGGGGTCGGATAGGGCGAACTCGATCACGATGCGGTCGCGGCCTCGAGTGATCTCGAATCCATCCAGCAAGTTGTGCGCCTCTCCATTCACGCGAAGCGCCAGCAACCGTGGCGCCGTTTCAGGTTGAGCAGGCGGCGGCATGCCGAAATCAATGCGCACGATCTCCGACCCATTCAGCACCAGCATCGCTCGTTCCTCCGGCAGGGCTATGATACCAGCGACCTCATCGCTCCATTCCACACCGAAGTCCACGCGCTGGAACACGCGCTGCTCCGGATTCCATCGCGCGAGCCCGCCCTTGCCACCGATCCAGGTGCCCAGAGCGGTATCTGACATCACCGCACGGATCAGGTCGCCAGGCACGCCCTGACCCTGATCGAAGACCTCTGTGCGACCTGTCGCGGGATTGAGCCGCGCAACACCGCCCTTGTGCGTGCCGATCCAGATGCTGCCATCACCATCCTCTGCCAAGGCGCGCACAACCCCAAGGGCTTGCCCCATGTGATCATCGGTAGCCAGGCTGAAGCGCTCGAAGTCGTCTGCCGCCGATCGGTAGCGACTTAGCCCGCCGCCATCATTCGCGCCAATCCAGAGGTCGCCAGACCGGCTCATCATGAGGCAGAGCAAACGGTCCAGCGGAAGGCTGTTGCGGTCCTCGGGCGAATGCACATAGGACCTCACCTGTTGCTGCTCAAGGTTGAAGCGGATCAATCCCTTCATCCAGGTGGCCGCCCATATCGAACCATCGGGACCACGGGCAAGGGCTGAGAAGGTTTCGCGCGTGAGCCGTGTATCCAGGGCCTCAAGGTCATCACGATGGATCAGTCGTCCAGCTTTCGGACGTGCCTCATGGATGCCATGGTAAGTGCCGATCAAGTAGTGGTCCTCACCGATGGGCAGGATGGATGCGATGGTGTTCTCTTGCATGACGAAACGCTCGCGCTTCGGACGCGCATTGAAGAGGGTGGACCAATGCCCCGTGCGGCCATCGCGTCGACGAAGCCCGCCGTGATAGGTGCCAACGACTAGCGAACCGTCTGGTTCCGGCTGCGCGGTGAGGATGTACTGCCCGTCCTCAAGGCCAGGCACGGGCATGCGTTGCACGCGCGGGTCGCTGGGCAAGAGCGCCAGCGCACCATGTGAGGTGGCCAGCCAGAGACGGCCTTCCGCATCGGCGCCGATGCTGCGGATGGAGAATCCGCCCGGAGCCGCCATGGCCGTGCGTCGATCGGGGAAGACCACTGCGAGGCCTTGATCCGTTGGGGCCATCACCCGCAGATGATCGCTCCATGTGCTGACCCATAGTTCACCTGTCGGCCCCCGGAACAGGGCGCGCAGCATTTCCGGATACGGCACCAGTTCACGTGCATCGGTGCGTCGCCATGCACTGGATTTCAGGTCCGCCTCGATGATGGATTTCGTTTCATCGTCAAACCAGATGAGGGCATCGGTGCCCGCCCATCCTAGGCCAAGCGCGCGTCCAATGGGCAATTCGTCGAATGGCGCCAGCTCGCGTATCTCCGCCACCCTCCACTCAGGATCAATCCGGAAAATACCGGTCTTCGAGGCAAGCCATACCGCGCCTTGGGCGCTGTCGGCCAGCAGTCTGGTTTGCGACAATTGGTCGAACGAGAATTGATTCTCATCACCGCTGCGATGATGAAGTTGTTCGAAGACGCCGCTGACCAGTAAGCGGAAGAGCCCGAGCTCATTCATGGCCAACGTGCTGCCATCAGGCATGGGCGCCACCTGCCAGAACCGGTTGGCGCGCACGCTGTTCACGCTGTCGGCCGAAAGGATGAAGCGCCTGAATCGCCCTGTGACGGGGTCCAACAGCGCCATCCCTGCCTGCGTTCCCACCCATATGCCGCCATCACGCGCCACGCGCACGTCGGTGACGGAGTTGTTGGGCAGGCTCGTGCTGTCCTTCCGCGAATGCTGGTAGAGCGTATGTCTATCACCATCGCAGCGCAGCAAACCATTCTCGAGTGCCAGCCACAACGTGCGGTGCGCATCCCAGGCGATGGCGTTCACATCGAGCGCCATGCCCCGCTCCGTGGCCCGCAGCTGCACGTAGCCGCTGTAGTGATCGGTGACGGAGGTCGCGCCTATTCGCGGGATGGGGAACGGGCCTGCGAACTGGGCTGACAGCGAGATGGGCGCAAAGAGCGCAAGGGCAATGACGGCGATCGCGCAACGCACGCCGCAATGTAATGGAGACCCTCAGCGCTTCTCGATCTCCAGCACGATGGCGACCGCGTTCCGCGTGGCCGGGGCCATCAATCCGAAGGTCTCACCTTCGCTATAGCTCGCATCGCCGGGAGGAAGCAGCTCTTCGCCCAGCACGCCGGGGAGCGCCTGTTCCAAGGAGGCCGCTTGGTAGCGGTTCATCCGTTCGTTGATGTCCGGGTAGTTGAAGGGCTGGTTGCTCACGAGGATCGCCATCACGTCCATTTCGCCGGTGTCATCAGCGGTGAGGCTGTGGTCGCGCGGGAACTGGCGCATGCCGGTGGTGCCGCAGTAAGGGCTGTGCTTCGGCGTGTAGGGGAAGAGCACGTACGTGCTGCCGTCGGCCTCTTGGCCGAAGAGGTAGGTGTAGCACTCCAGGTTGTTCGTCAACTCGATCTTGAACCGCGTGCCCTTAGGAACCGGGGATGCAGTGCGGAAAACGCGGCCAACACGGTGCTGCAGCGCGATGTGCGCGCCGGTGGGCTTCCCCTGCTCATCGACGATGGCGAGGCCGAAGCGTAGGTCGAAGCGATCCGGTCGCTCATCGGCGCTCGTGCCCATGGGGTACACCGCGTAGGCCTCCTTCGTGAAATAGGCGAAGGCGTCGTAGGGCACCCAGCCTATGCCGTTCTTCCCCCATTCGGGCCCCCAACTGTTCATGATCTGGAAGGCCCCGCCATGCTCCCCGCCGAGCTTGTAGTCGTCGTAGCCGACCACGCACATGGCATGCCCGCCGAAGCCCTGCATGCGTGTGTCCTCCTGCGTGGGCTCCCACACCTCGCGGCCCATCATGCCTTCCATGAAGCTGCCGCCTACCATCATGCCGATGACCACGGGTGATCCTTGCGCGAGGTACTGCTTCATCGCCACCATGTCCACGGGGCTGTTGGGGTCATCGCTCCGGCTCAACCGCTGGTAGCCCTTGATTCGGTAGCGCGAGGCGCCGCGCTCGGTCTGCTCATCGGGTCGCTTGCTGCAGTCCTGGTCCGTGTAGGCGAACTGGCTGAAGGTGCCGCGCCGCGCTGGAGCATGTCGTCCATGGCGCGCAGGATGTAGCTGCCTTGGCACTCGGTGCCTTCAATCTTGATGCGGTTGTACATGAAACTCGGGCTGAAGGCCGATACCGCGCCATCGCCCGAGGCCTGGTTATGGATGATGCTGCGCGCGGCGTAGGCGCTGGCCCAAGCCACGCAGCTGCCCTGCTGTCCCTGGTTCCTGCGCTGCGGCGCGAACCGCTCCAAGGAAGCCCGCTCCGGAAGCGGAGACCGCACGTTGTCGGCCAGCGGCTCATATACCTCGGCCTTGTCGTATTCGGCCGGGTCGAGCGTGGCGCCGCGCGTGAGCTGCGCCAGCAGCCCGCCTGGCTGGTTCGGCGCTCCGCCGCAGCCGTCGAGGCCGCCCATGAACCAGAGGATGCCGAGCACCACTGCAGCGATGAGCAGCAGCTTCGGGTTGCGGAAGAGCATGGGCAGCAATGCGCCGATGAGGCCGCCGCCGCTTCCGCGTCGGCCACCTCCGCTGGGCATGCTTGGACGGTTGCGTGGGGAGCCGCCCGGTTGATCGGGGGTCATGCGTATGGGCATGGCATCTGGTGTTTTGAGTGAATCGGCGCTCAGCGCAATCGCGGCAGGAAGCGCTCACGGCCGGTGAGCAGGTGCCAGAAGAGGATGAAATCGCTTGCCAGGCTGTAAGCGGGGTACTGGAAGGTGGCCGGCTTGTTCCGCTCGAAGAAGAAATGGCCGATGCTGCGAAGCCGTAGCCACTTAATGGGATGAGCACGAGCCACCAGCTGTTGCGATTGATGCGCGCCAATGCGATCCACAGCGCAATGAGCCCTGTGCCGGTAAAGTGGAGGATCCGGCTCACCGGATGCTGGTGCTCGCTCAGGTAGAATGGATAGAACTCCTTCAACGAGGCGAAGCGCGGTGCCGGGCTGTCGTTCGTCATGCTCTGGCCATTGATATGGGCCGAAATTAGCCGGACAACCCAACCAATGATGGCATCCAACCGAACCCTCCCAATCCTTCTCGCGCTGTTCCTCACCGTCACAAGCATTGCTGCGACGTCAAAGGCTACTGCTCAAGGAAACGACGTGCAAGTGGTGCTAAGCATCGCCGGTTTCGATCAAGAAGCCTACACCCGTCTTTCTATCGAGGTGGGCCGCACATCCTCGACGACACTGGAATATGCCTGCCTGTGGACCGGTGTGCTCGTGCTGAAGTTCACCGATGTCTCGGTAGCGGACCGAGCTGACGCTATGACGTACACGCGCCGGCTGCTTCAATCCGCAGGCATCGAGAAGGGCATCGAATTCCTGCACGTCCATGCCGAGCCCCGTGGCTCCGGCAAGTGCTAGCGGGATACGATCACCCGGCCGAGCGAACGTCCATCGCCAACAAGGACATAGATTCCTGGCGCAAGGCCACCCACGCCGATGGCCATGCGCGATGAGCCATTGGTGATTCTGGTGAGTGCCGTTTGGCCGTGCGCGTCGATCAGTGTCAGGCTTCGGATTCCTTCGATTCCGTTCACATGGAGCACATCATCGGCTGGAATGGGGAAGAGCATTGTTGTGGCAGCGCGGTGCGAATCAGAAATGCCGGTATTGAGGTTCCCTTCCACGCAGATGCTGAAGGTGCCGGCCTCGTCGCCACCACCGTTCCACACGCGCACCAGCAGTTCGGTATCTGCGGGGAGCGCACCCAGCGCGATGGAGCCTGATACCTCCGTCCAGCAGGCGATGTACACCGGTTCTCCGCAATCAGCGTAGAGCGCGGCATTGATCAGGTCAGCGGTTCCGGTCTCAATGATCAATTGCAGGTCCGTGGCCGTTCCGGTGTTGAAGGCGTACCACGTATCGACGACGTTGGCCCATGGGTCGCAAGGCGGATTAGGAACTGCTGGCGCGAAGGCGCAAACGGTGGTGCCCAAGCTGCTCTCACAGCCGCCAGGGGACTGCAAGGTGAGCAGCGTTGCGCTGCCGCACACGTCGTTCTCCACGGTCGGGCATGGAGGGGCGCAGGCCATGGTGAGGGTAAAGGCACCCTGGTCAATGCCGTAACCATGGACGAGCACGAGGTAATCGGCGCCCGCGATGGTTTGCAGCACAACGCTGCTCGTGTTGCCCGGGCAATTCGGTCCATCGTCGTTGCCGGCCACGCAGGCTGGCGCGCTGCAACCGCCGATGAATACGCTGATCTTGGTGTCGTAGCCGCTTCCGCCGCAGGTGCTCAGGGTCACATCATCGCCCGTACCGGTGAAGGCGTACCAGAGACCCGCGCTCGTGATGTCCGCGCTCCCGCATGTGGGCGCTGCGGTGAGAAGGCCTTGTTCGGTATTGCCATTCACGCTTCCTCCGCACGCGATGGGCAACGCACCGCCGCAAAGCGCATTGGCTGCAGGCGGCTCAGTCATCGTGGTGAAGGCGAAGGGACCAGCAGCGGGGCTGCTCCCTCCGGGGCAGTCCTCGGTCACATACACGTCGTAGGCTGTGCCTGGCGTCAAGCCGTTGATTGTTACCGGTGGTCCGGTGATTCCTGTCGCACCCGTGATGGTGGTGCCAGAACCGGGAGTGAATCCAGCCGGCCCGTATTCGACCTGGAATGCACTGGACGGATTAGGTGTGGTCCACGTGACTGTTGCCGATTGATCGAGCGCGGACACCATCACGTTCGTCGGCGCACCGCATTCCGGGCAGCTGAGGGAAAGGCTGAATGGCCCTACCTCTCCGCCATAGCCCTGCACCAGCACATGGTACTCCACGCCATCCGAGGATGCGAACGTGACCGTTGAACAAAGCACGTCAGGATTCGCATCGTCGTTACCCGCCATGCAGACCAACGCATTGCATGGGCCTTCATACACATTCAACTTGGTGTCGTACTGCTCATCAGCGCAGGTGCTCAGGCTCATCTGCCCTCCATTTCCGATGAAGCTGTACCAGACCCCAGCAGCGGAGATCTCGGTGCCGCAGAACGGAGCGCTATCCTCGGTGGCGTCCACAGTGGAGCCTTGCACGGTTTCGCCGCAGGCAATGGGAAGCGCGCCTTGGCATTGGTCCGGCGTGACCGCGCTGCATGTAATAGCCAGGTCGAAGGGCCCAGTCTCATCGTTATATCCCTGCACGAGGATGTAGTACGTGAGGCCAGCCTCGGCCACGAAGCCCACGCTGCTGCAATACACCCCTTGCGCGATGTCGTCGTTGCCCGCTACGCAGACCAACGCGCCGCACGATGCGGTGTACACGTTCAACTTGGTGTCGTACTGATTGTCAGGGCAGGTGGTGGCCACTACTTGTTGGCCCGTGCCGATGAACATGTACCACACACCGGGGGCGGTGATGGAGGTTCCGCACGGCCCTACTGCATCCACCGTCGCGTCAACCGTGCTTCCGGCGGCCGTTTCGCCACAAGCGATGGGCAGCGCCGCGAGGCAAGCATCGTTGACCGGTTGGGCGCTGAGCACGGTGCTGAGGAGGAGGATAATGAGGAGGAGAGATGAACGCATGAGAGGGAATGTGGACGGCGAAGGTATCCAGCCGATTCCGCATGCGATCCTCCGGCGTCCATGGCGTTGATGTTCGATGTAGGCTTATCCTCAAGGGCCACCCGGCCAACTTCGGACCCGACTGGTTCAAGAACTTCGAGGAAGCCCGCCTGCACATCCTTGATCTGGCCGCCTACATCTTCGAGGAAGAGCTACGCATCGAGGCCCAGTGAGCGGCGGTCCGGATCGCAGATCCGAACCAGCCATCAGGGAACAATCGCGCGAGCGGGGGTTATTGGCTTATTGTATCAATGCCAATAACAACAAGAGAATCAAGTGGATCAGTTGCATATTGAGTAATATAAATGGAACGGCTGTCCCAATCCAATTCGGGATGGCTATATGTCAAATACCCTTGCACTACACGAGCACCATCTTTATCCGAATTGTAGATCACTGTTAAGTCATCACTATACAGACTCACTTTGCTTTTGCATTGATAAACAATCAAATCACCAATACTTGTCAAGCTACACTCCTCGCAACCACGCTTTAACTCATCCTGTCCAAGAAGAACTCTTTTCTGGACCGCACGGTCTAACATGGAGTATTTAATTAGCTGGCAATCAAACAGAATCATATATACATCATTAGAGTTAAGAGTTATCATTTCAGACTCTCCAATACATAGACGATAGGGACATACTTCTTGCTCAATAAATGAGATTGAGTCTTCTCCTATGATTAATGTACTAACGCAATTGTCTGTTGCATAGTAACCTTGATCATTCCAAGTGGTATCGCAGATCGTAACTAAAGAAGCGGACAACCCTTGACCATTCGAGTTTATCACCGTGGCAGAATCCTGCGTGCATGCTACTAATGAGATTATAATAGATGCAAACCAGAGGTTTCTAATGACCACCCCGCTCCTGCGAATCTGTGATCCGTGGTTGGTTCTCATTGCCTTTCAGCATGGCATGGTGACCTGCGATAACCTCTCCGCTCCCGCGGTCCGGCCACTTTCAGGCTGGCGGTGGCGGCATCGTACCGGTAGATGGCCATGAGCTTGCCCTGCGCATCACGAATGTAGTACTCGCGGTGTAGGGGGGCGGCGTCGGTCTGCACAGATGTGGACATACGATCGAACCTCACTTCCCTCTTCTCAACTTCCGGCGGTCGGGGTCCTCATGGAAATAGTATCGAACGTCCACGGTGAGGTAGCTGCCAGCCAGGGGCAACCGCTCGGTGAAATCGGACCGCGACGGAGGGCCGTAATAGATGTAGGAGATGTCGGCCAGGGCAAGGTCGTTGAAGGGGCGATGGTAGGTGGCCCCCAAGTAGAAAATCCCGCTCTTCGCGCTCCGATATTCCACGCCCAGGTTCCCGATGACGCTGCCTTGGGCCCAGTTGCGGCGGAAGATGTAGATGGAGCCTTCCTCGATGAGCCCTTCCACGTCGCTGGGGTAGAAATCGAGTGATGCGCCGAGGGCCGTGTTCATCCACGTGCGCTCCCCCAGCCGGATGAAGACCAATCCCATCAAGGGGAGCTCATAGCCGGTGTATATGATGCGCGCGGTCTCTTCATAGCCGCTCGTGTCGTTGGCCACCGTGTACGCGAAGCGCCGCTGGATCTGCCCCAGACCGGTTTCCAAGGAAATGGTGTTGTTAAGGCCCACCCGTACGTTCATGCCGAACGCGAATCCGCCTTCCAAGGAAATGCCGAATCGCGCGTGCTCGATCTCCGCTAACGCGTCCTTGTCGAAATAGGTGAATGGGACCACCGGCTTCACCATCACGCCCAGTGTAGCCACACCCGCCTGGGCCAGCAATTCGCGCTGAAATGGGCTACACCAGACCAGGAGTGCGGCGAGGAGGGCGCGCGTCATGCCGTCAAAGATGCCCATGCCGGGCCACATGCGTCGTGCCTGCCACGACCAACGGCGGAATCGTACCAAGCGGAGCGGAATGGAGCGATCACGGGCGCAGCAGCGCGCCGACGAGTGCCAGCAGGATGATGGCCGTGACCAGGGCGATCACGCCCCATCGAAGCACGGCGTCGGCCAGAAACGGCTTGCGGTGACGACCGAGGACGATATAGTTGAGGCGAACGGCCACGGAGCGATGGTGCTGCTTCACGGCCACCATGTATGGCGGACCGCCTTCTGTATCGCGCTCATGGCGGAGACCATCCGCCTGCAGCAGTTGCACGAATTCGGCCGCCTGCCCATCCTCCCGGAACCGGAAGATCAGCCAGCCCGGCTCGGTGGGGTGCTCGGCGTAGTTCGTGAGATTGGGCAGCTCCATGGATCAGGCTTCGTGCCAGCGGGCCACCTGGTCCAGCGGTTTGCGGTGGCTCTTGGGCCACTCGGCTGCAGGGTAACCGATGTAGAAGAGCCCCATGGCCTTGTCGGCCGGCCCAAGTCCTAGGAAATCGCGCATGGCCTCTCCGGTCATCGGCCCTCCGGTGGCCCAGAAGGCGCCCAGTCCATAAGCGGCGCAGGTCAGGTACATGTTCTGCACCGCACAGGCCACGGCCAGCAGCTCGTCGCGCTCATTGATCTTCCGTTCGGGTCGCGCGCCATGCCGATGGCGATGACCACGCTGCTCTGCACAGGCCGCAGGGTGACGTTCTCGAATTTGCGTTGAAGGAATTTCTCCGCTGGCGTCATCGCGCGATAGGTGTCTCCTAGAAAGGCCGAGAGCCGCTGGCGCGCATCGCCTGTGAAGATCTGGAAGCGCCAAGGCTGGGTCATGCCGTGCGTAGGCGCCCAGGTGGCGTTGGTGAGCACGCGTTCCACGATCTCGCGATGAACGATCCGGTCGGTGTAATCCTTCGGATAGATGGTGCGCCGGTGGCGGATGAGTTCGCTGATCTCGCTAACGCTGAATTTCATGGTGCAAAGAGAAGGCATCCCGGGCAGCGTGCGGCCCTGCCGCCTCGTCTTACCTTTCGTCGCAGAAACCCAACATCCATGCAACTTCGCTCCGCGCTCTCGCTACTCGTCTCAACTATGGCCTGTGCGGCCATCGCACAGCCCAACCTCACTCAAGGCACGCATGTCCCATTGGCTGGGCAGGACATTGCTGTGCTCACGGCCAATGGATACACGGACGCAGGACCCTCCCGGAGCCATGGTGTCAATGGACTACTGGAACATGCTGATCCCCAATACAGGAAACCGCACTTGGAAGTACAGGGCTGCATCAAGTTCGCCCGCATCGGCGCAGATTCCAACGGCAACGCTTTTGAGCACGGACGGCGGGTCGGACACCACCTTCTGGAACAGCACTGCGGATGGGTTATATCATGTCGGGTCGAAAACGAGCGCTGAAGGGCTGCTCAACTTCACCGACCCGCTTCAGGAGCTGAAGTTCCCATGCACCTTCGGCACCACATGGACCGATGCAATGACGGCGAGTTATCTGGCGGGCGGAATCGTCCCAGTGACGCGCATTGGCTCCATCAGCGGCCACGCTGATGCCTATGGCACGCTCCGTTTGCCTGAAGGTGCGGAGGTGCTGAACGCATTGCGTGTAAAGGTGCGTCGGCAGATCAATGACAATTCGGCGGTGGCTGATGTGGTGCGAATCGCCAACGTCCACTATTTCTACTCGCTCAGCATGCCTTATCCAATGCTTCAACTCACCGAGGATTCCGTGCGTATCGGCACGGGCGCTTGGACCGTTGTGAAAGGTGCGCAATGGATAGGGAATGGATTCATCGTCGGGCTGGATGAGAGCAGCTTGCAAGAGGTGGCGTTTTCGGCTTACCCGAACCCGGTTTCGGAGATGCTCAACATCGTCATTGCTGGTGGTGAAGTCTTCGAGGCGGAGGTGATGGACGCAGCAGGCCACGTGGTATTGCAGCATCGGCTGAGCGCTGATCGGCCGAGCCTGGATGTGCGAAAGCTGACCCCGGAACCTACTTCCTGCGTGTTCGGACCAAGGGAAGCGCGCCGGGGATCCAGCGTTTCGTAGTGCATTGATCACAACAATCATGTGACGAGGCCCTTCCCAATAGGAAGGGCTTCTCCATTTCCATCGGTCAATGGAAGCCCGGCGCTGATCGACCCAATTCGCTGATTATTGCACTGGCAGCGGCCACCTTGCTGGTGCTCGGCGGGGTGGGAGCATGGCTGATTCATGCCATTCAAGCCCGGTCGCTAGTGGAAGTGATTCGCGGCGATCTCGAGATATGGCATCAGGTCGTGGTGGGCATCATCGCTGGAACCGTCATCGCCCTCGGCGCGTGGTGGATCATCAGCAGGCAATCAATGCGGCCCGTGTTGGATCGGTATGCGGAGTTGATCGGTCCACTGATGCCGATGCGATGGATCCAATGGCTGGTTTCAGTCTGTGCAGGGGTGGGGGAGGAACTCTTCTTTCGTGGCGCGATCCAGCACTGGCTTGGCATCCCCTTCACCGCTGTCGTCTTCGTCGCGCTGCATGGTTACCTCGATCCGCGCGACGGACGCGTGCTGCGTTACGGCCTGTACATGACCGTTGCGATGCTGGCTATTGGATGGTGGGCACAGTGGCACGGCTTGATCGCCCCGATGATCGCGCATGCCGTGATTGATGTGGTGCTCATTGCCCGCCTCGTACGGCATTGGAGGTCTATGGCAAGCTAGGCTTGTGGGTATTTGTGCGGGTCCGTGTAATCCTCATCCAACTGGCGCTTCACAACGTGCATCTTATGGCCGATCATGGCCAGCTCCCGATGCCCATGTTCCACGAGCCAGCGGATGGCATCGGTTTCCCCATCACCCGCCAGGGCCACTTGCTTGAGCACCGGCATTCCGTGGCGCTCCAGCCAGTCAAGCGCTGCTGTGTCGCCCTCAATCCCGTTGATCTGGCCATCAGGTGCGGATGGCCATGATCCATCAGCCATTGCCGCGCATCGGGTTTGTTGCGTAGCGCGAAGGTGAACAGCCCCAATTCCGGATAGCCATTCTTGATGAGCCAATCGCGCAGGCCTGCATTGCCGCTGATCGCCTCGCCCCAAGCCGGGAGCACTTTAGCGGGATATTCGGTGCGCATACGAAGGCCGGGAATCGTGCATGCGAAGGTATTCCCTGCCGTGCCGGGTATCTTGGCCGCAAACCAAGGAACATGAGCGCGAAGGCACCCATGCTGCGCGAAGGCGCGCTGAACGGAATGGTGGTGGTGATCACCGGTGGAGGGACGGGCCTGGGTCGGGCTATGGCCGAGCAATGCCTGCGTTTGGGGGCGAGCGTGTGCATCACCAGCCGCAAAAAGGAGTCGCTGGATAAGGCAGCGGAGGAGATGTCGGCTTTGGGCACGGTGCTGCCGGTGGTCTGCGATGTGCGTGATTGGGAGCAGGTGGAGGCGATGCGTGAAGCCGTCCTATCGCGTTTTGGCAAAGCCGATGCGCTGGTGAACAACGCAGCGGGCAATTTCATCAGCCCTACCGAGCGGCTCAGCAGCAAAGCCTTCCAGACCATCATTGACATCGTGCTGATGGGCTCTGTCAACTGCACACTCAGCTTCGGCAAGCACTGGATTGCGCAAGGCGAGCGCGACCGCGCCATCCTGAACATCGTGACGACCTATGCGTGGACGGGATCGGGCTACGTGGTGCCCAGCGCCTGCGCGAAGGCTGGCGTGCTGGCCCTCACGCGGTCGCTCGCAGCAGAGTGGGGAAGGCATGGCATCCGCTGCAACGCGGTGGCACCAGGTCCATTCCCCACGAAAGGCGCTTGGAGCCGGCTGATGCCAGGGGAGCTGGTGGAGAAGTTCGACATGCGGAAGAAAGTGCCGCTTGGCCGGCTGGGCGAGCACCATGAGCTAGCCGATCTCGTGACCTTCCTGCTCTCCCCCTACAGCGCTTACATCAACGGCGAGGTGGTGACCATCGATGGCGGGGAGTGGTTGAAGGGCGCTGGACAGTTCAACCTGCTGGAGCAGATCGAGCCCGGGATGTGGGATGCCATCGAACAGCTCGTACGGGGCACCAAGGGCTCGTGAGTCCGCGCGCCTATTCCACTACGACCACCAGATACTTGCTGAGGCTCCAGAAGGCGTTGGGGTCGGTGATCACCAGTTTCTCCGCACCCTCCTCCAAGCGGTAGCTCCCCGCTGGATGGGCCGTGGCGAGCTTGGCCTTCTTGGCAGCCAAAGGGATCTCAAGCGTGCGGGTCATGTCGATTTGCGTGAAGTAGTCCTTCGGCAGGTTCTCCGCATTCAGCTTGTTCACCGCGCCGATTCCAGCGATGCCGCCTTCCTTGGCCAGCACGCCATTCGCGCGAAGCTCCTTCTGGGTGCCGATGGCGTACCAGCGCGTGTTCATCTCATAGCGCTGCATGTCGGAGACCTGGCTCTTGTCGCGGTACATCTCAATCAGGGGTTGCCAGCGAGCTGTTGGTGCTCGCGAGCTGCTCCTTCCAGGGCCGATCTCCGCATCCTTCTCAGCAAGGCTGGATTCGAGAAGCGCCACTGTCTTCTCTAACTCGGCGAGTGTACCTGCCGAAGCCTTGGCCTGTTTCCGGAGCTTGCCTATCAACTCCTTGTTCTCGTTGAGCAGGGCATCGATGCCGGCCGGATCCTCCATCACCCGCTGCTCCACGTCGGGTCCTTCCGCGCCGTGATCTGGCCCAAGCAACTGGCCCTGTTTGGCACGTATGGTGCGCAGATTCTCGCTGATGCGGTTCATGGTGCCGAACAGCATGTTGATGGTGGAATCGCGCTGGGCCACTTGCGACGCGGACCGGCCCGCATCCTCAGACAATTGCTGGTATTCAGGGCTGGATTTCGGATCGGATTGACAAGCGGCCAGCAGGGCAATGGCAAGCAACGGCAGGAAGGGGGTGCGCATCGTTATTTCAGGTGTGCTAAGGCAAACGTGGGCCTGATGCCGGTTCGTGGGTCAGGTGGGCGAAAGGTATCCCCGTTGCCCGTTTCGACGAAGGATGCCTGAACAGCGCCGGCCATTTCAGCGTATCAACCTTGCCTTGCCTGGGCGATCCATCGGGTATGGCTGAATACTACTGACCCGCACCGCTAGTTTCGCCTGCCAGCTACCATGCGTTTCGCTCTCCTGACCATATGGCTTGTCCTCGTAGCGCAGGGGTTTTCCCAATCGGATACCAGCCTGACTCGCGAGTTCGCCAACCTCAGTGCCAAGGAACGCGCGCGTATTGCTAAGAAGGAGCAGGATGATGCGGCTAAGGACGTTGTTTTTCAGTCTGTTATGGCCGATGCTGAGCGCTCATTCCAGGGGTCAACAGTACAGGCAGGCACTAGCCCATTACACCGAGGCACGCAGGCTGCGCCCTTTGAATGTCTACCCGAAAGTGAAGATTCAGGACCTGACAGCATTGATTGCCAAGCAAGAGGCGGAATCCGAGGCGAGCTACCCCGGGATTCCAGCCGAGGTTGCCAAGCTGATTGTTGACGTGCCATCGGGTGGCGAAGTCGATACAGTTGAATCGTCCAAACCGAGGCCAACTGAGATTCCCCATCCCAAAGTGGGGGAAACTGTTCCAAAGCGCGAGACAGCGCGACCTGATTCAAAGCCGATTCCGGTGATGAAGGAGTCAGCTGCTCCGTCCGAAGCCCAGACGATTCCACCGATGCCCGACGGCGTCACGGAGCGATCCTACTTGGAAGGCCGGGCTGTGGTGCTGGAGCGTAGCGTGGTGGCGAATGGTCGCAAGGGGGTCTTCCGCCGGGTGAGCCATCCCTGGGGGCAGGTGGTGCATTTCCGCGATGGTCAGGCCATCAGCGAGCGCGAGTGGAACGAGGTCTTCGGCGGGCCGTGAATCAGGGTCCGCCTCCCACCAGTTTCACCGGGAACTCCAATAGGCTCTTATAGTCGCGACCGGCCTCCATCATGTCGAGGTCATCCGGTGCATGGAGCCACTCCAGGACCGCTCGGGTGGCCCCGGCCATGTGCGCATCCTCAAGCCGCTTGAGCAGGTCGAGGACGTACTTGGCAGAACTGGAGTTGAAGTAAGTGAGTGAGACCCGGACCGTGGTCCGAGGGGCAGGAGACGGCCAGGTAAGCCTCCAACGCTTCGTAGAATGGGCCATAGACCCGGTCCGCGTTCTCCATGATGGAGCATCCGGTGATCTCCACCAAGCCTCTGGCGCCAGCGAGAAAGCAGGTGTTTTCGCGGTGGCGGCAACCCGATACGACCCGGTCTCATGGGGCATTGCGCGAATGTAGGCGGGGATACGGAAGGCGCTGGAACAAGGGAACGGTCCGGCAACTAACTTTCAGCGGCCAATCCATGCTGCCATGACCGTGAAGACCATTGTCGTGCCTTTGATTTCTCTGATTGCGCTACCGATGCGCTTCGCGCGGCCGCAACCATTGCGCGCTACGGGCGCATGCATCGATGTGGTGCATGTGTATGAGCAGATGACGGATTTCCACCCGGAGAACCAGAAGCTCCGCGACGAGATCGAGGCGAAGCTGGACCGCGTACCGCAGCTGCCTTTCCTAGAGGGCGTGGAGCTGAAGAAATTCATGCTCCGCCAGCTCGCGCTGACAGAGATGTTCAAGAACGACCGCATCGCCCAAGCGGACCTCATCGTGATGGGGTCGCATGGGGCCACAGGCCTGCGCGGAATCGTGGGATCGAACACGCAGCGCATCGTCCGCAACGCACCGATGCCGGTGCTGGTGATCAAGCATCATGTGGAAGAACTGAAGGTGAACGACCTGGTGTTCGCCTCGAATTTCAGCCCGATCGATGTGGAGAAGTTCGATGCCTTCCGGCCGGTCATCGACATCTGGGACCCGAAGGTGCATCTGCTCAAGGTGAACACGCCGAAGAGCTTCCGAGCGCAGTGAGGACAGCCATCGCGCCATCGACGCGTTCCTGCAGCGGCATGAGCTCCGCAAGTTCACCGCCACCATTTACAACGACCTCAGCATCGAGGAGGGCATCCTCAACTTCGCCCGTGGCATCGATGCGGACATGATCGCCATGGCCACCCACGGCCGCAAGGGCTTCTTCCATGTGGTCAATGGCAGCTTAACAGAGGACATCGTGAACCACACGACCTTCCCTGTGCTGAGCGTGAAGCTTTAGGCTGCGGCACCTGACTATCTTTGGCCGAACAAGCAGATTCCCATGAAGTTCCTCCACAAAACCTTCGAGCTCAAGAAGAAGGAGTCATCATGAGTGCATATCGACGTGGCCACCAAGGTCAAGTTCATGACCGGTCGGGACTACAAGAACTACAAACTGGGCAAGTCCCACTCGTATTACGGCGGCCTCTTCGAGGAATCACCCGTACGATTCGTGGTGCCATTCGAGGCGGTCTGGAACGTGGTAGTGGAGAAGGGGACCTTCCGAAGTCCGATTGCTGTGAATGCCCAATGCGGGGTGCTGCCGCCGAACAGCACCGCGCGCTCCTCGATTGCTGCCGATGCGCCTGAGCATGTGCGGCTTGCGGAGGCCGCCGAGGTTGGAGCCGCGGGTGTCTTGCCGGAAGCCGAAGGAATGTGACCAACAGCGAACTGATCTCCGGATCGCAGCGTTACTCCAGCGATTGAAATCAACCTCCCATGTCAGCGAAGACGGAGCGTGAACGGTTGGAACAGGTGCTCCTGGGTCAGGCACGGTTGCTGGAGCAGGTGCATGGTTGGCTGGACGAGGAGCAGAAGCGCGATGACATCCTGCGCGCGGTGGTTCGTGCCTCGCGGAAGCCGGCACCGGCCCAGTTGCGCTTGGCCAACCCTGACCGCGTGTACTCGCTCGAAACGATCAAATCCCTATGCGTGAAGCACCGCCTGCGCTTCTTGGAAAGCGGACTCTATAGAGGTGAGATCCCAGGACGGGCCGTCCTGGCCATACGCGCGTTGGAGCAGCGTGCAGAAGCCCCATCACCGGGTACATGATCATGGCTCCTTCTGCGCGCTTCCGCTTATGCGATAGCGAGGTCGACCCGTTGTTATTCGTGCCCATCGGACAGGACCGTTATTACCTCGTCGATCGCTGGGGCACTGACCTTTCGCCGTGGCGGGCACTGCTCTACTGGCCGGTGCGCGGACCATTGCACCTCGCGTCGCTCGTGGTGCTTTTCGCCATCCTCTGCACCGTGTTCATGCCGACGCAGTGGATGGGTGATGCGTCGATGAGCCTATTCAATCCGCAACGTGCGCTCCTGCTGTTCTGGACCGTGATGGTCTTCAGCGGTTTCACCCTCTTCGGCTGGTTCGCCTTCTTCGGGCAGTTCAGCCGCGAGGCCTGGAACAGCCGCCATTTCAACTGATCACGCTTTCCGCAGCGCGGGCACGGCCGTCATCGTCCGGCACAAACAGGCCGTTCGGAACCACTGTTTGAGCTCGGCGCGCTGCTCGGGCATCAATCGCTTGAACGCTTTGCGCAATTCCTTCCGAAAGGTGGCACGGTCGGCGTGGCTGATCTTATCCAACACTTCCTGGTAGTAGGATATGGGAACAGGCTTCATGGTCGAATTGCTAGTAACAGGCATACGGGACTAGCGCGATCCTGGTTTCGGAAGTGCCGAAAGCCCCGCAGGCGCGGCTTCAATCTGGAAGCATGGCTGACGCAATGTGCATGCTTGGGTATCCTGCCAATTTGAGCAGGTGCACAGCAATGGAAAGTGCCTGGTCCGCTCAGAAGAGTTCGCGGACCTCCACGAAATTAAAATCGAGTTGGAAGAGGCTTTGGTAGTCCTTGCCCGTTTCAGCCATCTCCTCATCGCCAGTCTCGAAGTGCCAGTTGACGCGTACGTGCTGTCCGCGCTCATTCACGGCGTTCAGGCGTTGGAAGATGTTGTAGAGGTGCTTGCTGGAACTGGTATCCAGGTAATCCAGCTTCATGTTCACCGTCGTCTGCTCCCGAGGTTCTTCGAGATACTCATCTATCCAGCGGTAAACACGGGAATAGAAGTGCTCCGAGTTGTGCGGCAGGAATGGCCGATGAATTCGAGCACGCCTTGGTCCAAGTCGAGGTCGATCTGTGGTGAAGTCTCCGTACGGTCGATGTGGAAGCGCTTGCTGGGCATGGCCGGATGCGGTAAGGCTCTCAAATGTCCACCGCTGGTGGGCCTGAGGATTCCGGCGAAGCGGGTCGCGCATCAACAACCCTCCGTGCAAAACGGCCAAGGCCGCCGATGCCGGTCTCGATGCCCCGCGCTGCGGTTCACTTGCCGTTGTAGGCGGTGATGATCTCCCGATCGGTGGGGAGCACGATCTCCGTGTCGTTGGCACGCCGCACCCAATAGAGGTACTTGCCGCTGCCATCGCATGCGAACGCGCGCATGCTCTCCTCGGGTCCGAGCGCGCGAACAGGGAAGGTCCTCCAGGTCCCGTTCTTCTCCTGAACGGCCACTTTCACCTCAATCACGTCGCGGCAGATGTTCTTCAGTTCCACCTGATAGGTGCCGCTGAAGTCGCGCTTGTAGCCCTCCACATAGCTCTGGCAGTGCTCGCAGGGCGCGCCCCACTTGCTGCCGGTCTTGAGGACGCATTCCGCGTGGTTCTGGTCCTGAGCGGAGCTTCCGAGTCCGACGAGTAAGGCCGTGATCAGCGTGATGATGCGGTTCATTTGCAGCGATTGTTCTGTTGAATGATTCGGGCTTCGCCATTACCGAGCCGCTGGCTGGTCTTCCAGTCCTTGCAAGCGCCTTGCTCATCGCCAAGCGCTTTGCGCGACCAGCCTCTGTTGTTGTAGGCTTCAGTGTTCTTCGGATCGAGGGCGATCACCCGCTCGAAGTCGGCGATGGCGAGACCGTGACGGCCTGATTTGGCGTGGGCGCTGCCGCGGCTCGTGTATGCCCACGCGTGTTCGGGCTTCCGCTCGATCACCGCCGTGAAATCGGCCACGGCCATGTCGTACTCCGCGAGCAGCGTGTGGCAGAATCCTCTCTGGAGCATGGCATTCACATGATCAGCATCGATCTCCAGCACCTTGGTGAAAAGTTGGACGGCCATGCGGTGATCACCGTTCCGGTATGCTTTTTCGCCTGCGCGGTAGAATTCATCGGCTGGATTCGGCTGACGGTTGTCGGCCAGGTATTGCGCGTTCGCGCCCATTCCGAAGGAGACGAGAAGAACGAGAAGGGCTGGGCGCATGGTCGTTCGGTTTTTGCGAAAGCGTCAGTTCATACGCTTCGATGCGGGATGGGTTTCGGTGAGCAGCCCCGTCGAGCTGTGCAGCAGTTTCTGCAGGGCGGCGATCGCGGCCGTGCCTGCCGGGTCATGAATCGGCCGAGGGAGGTTGCTGCGGCCTGTGCGGCGAATGGTGTTGAGTTTGAAGAGCTCCTTGCTCGTGCAAGGCCATGCTCCGCTTTGCACCGAATGATCACGGCGTCTTCCTCAAGTGAGAAGGAGACCAGATCCGCATCCATCTGCTCCAAGGGGACAATGTCCTGCCGGAAGCGGCCGCTGGCGTCGTAATAGTCGATGAGCAGCTGATGGCGCTTGTCGAACTTGAACCGGACCGTCCCCCCGAAGAGTGAATCAAGGGAGGCGAGTTGCGCCTCGGGGGACTGCGCGGCGGTCGTCGTTACCACAGCGACCAAGGCCGACGCATACAGGAGACGGAGGAACGGATGAACCATGCGAGGCCTTGCTACGTACACCGGCCCTGTTGGTTCAAGCCATGAACGTGCGAGAATTGCTGCGGCCCCTCCTTTTCCCTGGCCCTCATCGGATTCTCCGATACCGCTCTTGCTCAAGGCCGTTTCACGCTTAACGGCCGCATGAAGGTGGAGTCGGGGACTTGAATGGCGCGCGTGCCGTGGTATACAAGGACGGCGTCAAAGAGCGCTCGCTGACGAGCAATCTCTCCAAGTTCTCGCTCGACCTGGAACTCGGTGCGAACTACATCATCTCCTTTGAGAAGGACGGCTTCGTATCAAAAAAGCTCTCCTTCGACACGCGCGTGCCTTCGGACGCAGCCCCCAATGGATTCACGCCGTTCGATTTCGCCGTGTCCCTGTTCAAGCAGTACGACGACATCAACACGGTGGTCTTCAACCAACCGGTGGGCATGATCCGCTACGACAACGCGGCGGGCGACTTCGACTACGACACCGACTACACCAAGTCCATCCAATCGCAGTTGCAGGAGGCCGTTGTGAAGGTGGAGAAGCGGCAGAAGGAGGAGCAACAGGCGGCATCGAGCGAGGCGAAAGCCAAAGCCGAGGCTGCCAAAGCCGAGGCTAAGGCGCGAAGCGAGCAGGAGAAGCAAGCAGCCGCGCTGGTCAAGGCTGAACAGGCCAAACTGGAAGCGGCGCGAAAGGAAGAGGAGCGTCAGCGCGCGCAACAAGCTGTGAAGGAAGAACCGAAGCCGCCACCTCCGCCTGCACCCGTGCAGGAGAAGCCGAAGCCTCAGCCGCCCCCGCCGCCGGTGCCTCAGCGGAACGCCCTTGCCTCGGAAGCACATGAGGGCGAGGATGCACGCCGGAGCATCGAGCCGGTGCTGGTGGAGGAGCCTTCGCCGGTGGCTCCTGCCCGAGCGAATGAATCGTTGGAATCACGACCGGTCGTGACGGTTGAGGAAATCATCGTCAACCGGACCGAGGACCTCATCGTTGAATCCGGAAGGTGACCACACTGGTAACGCTGGAATCGAACGGGCTGGTGACCGAATACCGCCGCGTCTTCCACAAATGGGGTGGCACTTTCTTCTTCAAGGACGGCCTGGCGTGCTCGCAGTCGGAGTACGAACAGGCCACACGTCCTGAGCAGCTCGCGGGCGCATCGCCCCGTGGCAAGCTCGATTGAGCAAGGCTACCTTGGACCCATGGCCGTTCGTTCGCCTCGTCGGCGCAGGCCCGTGCCTGCGAGCGCCCAGGTCAGCGCCACCATGAGCCGCATCCGTGGCAAGGACACGCAGCCAGAACTGATCGTGCGTGCAAGCCTGCGCGCCGCGGGCATCACAGGATATCGGCTGCACTACAACAAAGCGCCAGGTCGGCCGGACATCGCCTTCGTTGGCCGCCGCCTTGCGGTTTTCATTCATGGTTGCTTCTGGCATGGTTGCCCGCACTGCAACCCCGGAAGCCCAAGCGCAACACGTGGTATTGGTTGCCGAAGCTTGCCCGTAACAAGGAGCGCGACGCGGAGAAGGCGCTGGCCTTGCGCCGCGAGGGCTGGAAAGTGATCACGCTCTGGGAGTGCCGGATTAAACGCGCACCAATCGCACAGGTCGCGCGCGTGATCAAGGCGTACGATGCCGCCCAAGGAGCCGGCCGAAGAAGCGCTTCTCGAATTCCCAGAAGAAGCTGAACTGGCCGAAGAGCGCTCCGTAAAGCAGGAGCAACACGTTATAGAACGGGAGGATCAGCACGTAGTACAGTACACTGAAGAGAACGGGCGGCTCCCCTGTGTCGCCGGATGCCCAAGCGACGATCGGCCGCTTCAGGAACATCACGGTGAAGCCCGTGCGCGAAGACCAAAGAGGATGATGAGCACCCGAGAGGGCGGGACATTCCATCGCCGCGCAAGGCGCTGCATCCAATTCTTTCGATCCCGCCCCTCGCTCATGGGCGGCGAAGATCGCCGTTGAATCGGACCACGTCGAACACGCACCGCAGAATACTCCGATCGTGGTATGCCACGCTCAATCGACCCACTCCGCAAGGAAGAGGTTCGTCTCTCGCGTGCCTCCATTGAAGCGGTTGCTGCTGAACACGAGGTATCGTCCATCGGCGCTGAACACAGGGAAGGCATCGAACGCCTCGCCCTGGCTTATCTGTTCCAACCCAGTCCCATCCGCCCTGATCATGAAGAGCGTGAATGGGAAGCCGCGCTTGCTCTTGTGATTGCTCGCGAAGATGATCCGCTGCCCATCCGGGTGCCAGTAAGGTGCCCAATTGGCCTGTCCCAGATCGGTGATCCGCTGTGCGTTGGAGCCATCCGCGTTGGCGACGTACAGTTCCATGCTGGTCGGCTTCACGAGTCCCTCCTTGAGCAGCGCCTTGTACTCGGCGACCTCCTCTTCAGTGCGTGGCCGGGAAGCCCTCCAGAGCAAGCGCTTACCATCAGGGCTGAAGAATGCCCCGCCGTCGTATCCGAGCTCATGGGTCACACGTCGCACATCACTGCCGTCGGTTTTCATGGTGTACAGATCCAGATCACCGTCGCGTGTGCTGGTGAACACGATACGGTCGCCGGTGGGCGAAACCGTGGCCTCGGCATCGTATCCCGGCTGGTCGGTGAGCTTTCGTCGCAGATTGCCGCGACGGTCGCTCACATGGATGTCGAAGCTCTCGTAGATGGGCCACACGTACTTGCCATCGGCGCGCCGTTCTGGCACAGCCGGGCATGTGGCCGCGTGTTCGTGCGTGCTGGCGAATAGGATCAGGCTGTCGCCCGGAAGGAAATAGCTGCACGTGGTGCGCCCGCCTTGAAGACTGATCTGCTCGGGTTCAGTGCTGCGCGCATCACCTTTGAAAGGGTCGAGGACATGGATCTGGTCGCATTCCTCGTCCCATGCCGGATTCGTGGATTGGAACACCAGGCGTGTGCCACCGAAGCTCCAATAGGCTTCCGCATTATCGCCTCCGAAGGTGAGCTGCTTGATACGCTTGAAATGCCGCTCTCCCGGCAGGATCAGGGTGCTGTCCCAGCCGATGACGGAATCCGGCGAAATGGATGCGGTGGTAATCGGTTTCGGAACGGAACAGGCCACCCCGAGCAGACATGGAACTATCCAATGACGAAGCATGCTGACTGTGAATAGGAGATTGGCCCGCGAAACTACCGATCGTGGTGTCAGCCGACTGTCAGGCGATTCATGCGACTACCTTGTGTCCATGCAGGGTGATGGGAAAGCCGTCAAGGGAAGGGGAGCGGCCATGCAGGTGCCGAATCGTTTCCTGAGCCGTAGCCAGGGCATTGTTCATTGGGAAGGCATCGATGAGCCGCTGGAGGACGCGCGTCCCACGAAGTACCTGGTGGAGCATCCGCGCACCATCGTGAACCGCGTAGAGAGTCCGGACCTGCCGTTCGTGCACAGCCTGAACCCTTACCAAGGCTGCGAGCATGGTTGCGCGTATTGTTATGCGCGACCGACGCACGAGTATTGGGGCTACAGCGCCGGCCTGGATTTCGAGCAGGTGATCATCGTGAAACGGAATGCGCCAGAGCTGCTGGAGAAGCAGTTGCGCAACCCCCGATGGGCGGTGGAGCCAATCAGTATTTCAGGCGCCACGGATCCCTATCAGCCGATTGAACGCAAGGAACGCATCACACGTCAGCTGCTCGAGGTCGCCCTGGCCTTCAAGCAGCCCGTCTCGGTGATCACCAAGAACGCGTTGGTGCTGCGCGACCTCGACTTGCTGGAAGCACTCGCCAGCCAAGGGTTGGCAATGGTCGCCATCAGTGTGACCACGCTGAACGAGGACCTGAGGCGCGTGCTGGAGCCACGGACCAGTTCAATCGCGAACCGGCTGCGTGCCATTGGCGCTCTTCGCGATGCCGGGGTGCCGGTGATGGCCATGCTCGCGCCGATCATCCCCGCGCTGAACGAGAGCGAGGTGCCAGACCTTCTGCGCGCCACCGCCGAGGCCGGTGCGATCAGCGCCAGCTACACCATCCTGCGCACGAACGGGGCCGTGGAGCCGATTTTCACCGCTTGGCTGCAAGAGCACTCCCCGGACCGTGCCGCACGCGTGATGGAGCATGTGAAGGCGATGCATGGGGGCCTGATGAGCGACAGCGCGTTCGGCAGACGCATGCGGGGCTCAGGTGTTCACGCCGAACACATCGCCCGGCTGTTCAAAGTGATGCGGCGCCGTTGCTTCGGAGAGGCGCACATGCCGACACTTCGGTGCGACCTCTTCAAACCGCCTCCGCAGGGGCAACTGGCGCTCTTTGAGTGACTTGACGAGTGTGATTTCGGCAGTAGGTAGGAATCGCTGCATCTTCGCGGTCCGATGTGGTGTAGCGTCGGCGGCAGCACGTGTCACGTACAATCCTGTTCCAAGTCATAGTGACTTTCCTGCTGGCCTCGACCGCAATGGGCCAGACCTTACCCGCAGGCTTCAGCGACGCGCTCGTGATGGGCGGATGGAACGGACCGGTTGGAGCGGTTTGGGATGCGAACGGGCGGATGTATGTGTGGGAGAAGCGCGGTCGAGTGTGGATCGTGGAAGACGGGGTGCGGCTGCCGAGTGCCTTGCTCAACATCGATCAGGAGGTGGGCAATTGGGGCGACTACGGTATGCTGGGCTTCGCGTTGGATCCGGGGTTCCTTTCCAATGGACGGATCTACGTGATGTACACCGTTGACCGTCACCACCTGCTTTATTTCGGGACCGGCAGTTATGACCCCTTTGCCAGCCAGCCCAACGCGGCGTGCATTGTGCGGATTGCCCGCTATACCGCCATCGGGCCAGCATTCACCTCAGTCGATCCCGCAAGCAGGGTAGTCCTCCTAGGTGAGACCATCGTCACAGGTGCCCCGCTGCTGTACAACACCCACGGACCGGGTACCTTGCTTTTCGCCAGGGACGGCACCCTGCTCGCGAGTATCGGCGACGGCGCGAGTGCGGGTAGTGTGGATGCAGGCAATGCTGCAGAGACCTATTTCGCCCAGGCCTTGTCCGACGGCATCATCAGACCTGAAGAGAATGTCGGCGCTTTCCGTGCGCAAATGGTGGACTGTTTCAATGGAAAGGTGCTCCGCATGGATCCGAGCACCGGCAACGGCGTGCCCAGCAATCCGTTCTACGACCCATCGGCGCCGCGCGCGCCCCGCTCGCGTGTCTGGGCGCTTGGGTTGCGCAATCCATACCGGATGAGCCTTCAGCCCGGCACCGGCAGTTTGAATCAGAATGATGGCGATGTGGGGACGCTTCTCATCGGTGATGTAGGCTACAACCAGTGGGAGGAGATGGACGTGTGCACCGAGCCGGGCCAGAACTTCGGTTGGCCGCTGTTCGAAGGCATGGAGCCTCAAGCAGGGTACATGGCCGCGCTGACCGAGAATCGCGATTGCCCCAACCCGATTTACAACGGCACGAGCTGCACGTTGCCTTACTTCCGCTTCCAGGACCTGCTGAAGCAGGATACGCCCATCCATGTGAACGGCCATCCGAACCCGTGCAGCGCAGATATCCAGGTACCCAACAGCACTCCGAAGTTCTATCATGCAAGGCCGTCCATCGATTGGCAGCATGGCAATCGTTCGCGTTGCGGGGCTTTCAGCGGAACCGATGCGGTGACCTTCGACCTGGATGACGCGCAATCGCCGGTGCCTGGACCCCGGTTCGGCGGCTACGCTGCCATCGGCGGGCCGTGGAGCAACTGGGCCGGTTTTCCAGCGGAGTACCAGAACAGCTCCTTCCATGGTGACTACGCTGGAGGCTGGATCCGCCGCTTCGCGCATGACGCCGCTGGACAAGTGACAAGCGTGCATGATTTCGCCAGTGGGCTGGGCGCGGTGAATTGGATCGGTGCAGGAGCTGATGAATGCCTGTGGTACATCAAGTACAACTCCACCGAGCTGCGACGGATCTGCAACATGGGCACTGTGAACCTGCCGCCGGTGGTGGTGGCCGGACAGAATTTCCAGTACGGACCGGCCCCACTGCTGGTCCAATTCACCAGCAGCGGGACCAACGACCCCGAAGGCGGCGCGATCACCTACCTGTGGAACTTCGGCGATGGCACAGCAAACAGCACGGCCGCGAATCCCTCGCACCTCTTCTCACCGGGTACTTCCGCGCCGGTCTCCTTCACGGTCACGCTCACGGTTACCGACAACATCGGGCAGCAATCCGCCACTACCTTGCTCGTTTCGCTCAACAATACGCCTCCAGTGGTCAGCATCAGCAGCCCGGTGGATGGCGCTTTCTATCCCGTTGGTGCCGATACCACCTGGCAGCTGACGGCCCAGGTAACCGATTCACAGCATGGCCCAAGCCAGCTCACCTATGCTTGGCAGACCCTGTTGCGGCACAATGCACATGAGCATCCGGGCGCAGTGGTCAACACCACTGCGTCCAGCATGGTGACGAGCGGTGAGGGTTGCGATGGGCAGGACTATTCGTACGAAGTCCGCCTGAATGTGACCGATGCGCATGGACTTACTGGAAGCGATATGCACCGCATCTTTCCACGCTGCCAAGCCATTGCGCCCACCGCCATCATACATGCCGATGCCTTGGCAGGTCCAGCTCCGTTCGCCGTGCAATTCGATGGCACCGACTCCTATGACCCCGGCACCATCGTGGCCTACCATTGGGATTTCGGCGATGGCACTTCCAGCGGCTCCGCTACTCCTTCCAAGACCTTCACTGACTCAGGAGACCACCTCGTGACGCTTCTGGTGACCGACAACGACGGGCTCACAGGGCTGGCTTCTCGCACCATTAGCGTGGTCACCTTTGATCCACCGCAATGCGCGGGTGCCGCTGGGGGCTTGCGGCGCCAAGTTTGGCACAGCATCGCGGGCGCCAGCGTGGCCGATCTGCTGAACGCGCCGAATTACCCGAACAACCCATCGAGCAGCGGTGTGATCACCAGTGCTCAGGGACCGACGAATGCCGCGAACGACTACGGCGCGCGGGTCAGGGGGTATATCGTTGCGCCGCAGACGGGCCTGTACACCTTCACGCTCACCAGCGACGATGCATCCGCGGCGTACCTGAGCCTGAATGCGGAGGCCCGCCATAAGCAGTTGATCTGCTCGGTGCCTGGGAATACGTTGGCTGCTGAGTTCGACAAGTACCTCACACAAGTCAGTTCGCCGGTTCTGCTTCAGGCGGGCCAGCACTATTACCTCGAGATGCTGCACAAGGAGGCCGCCCAGAGCGATCATTTGGCCCTGTACTGGCAGACTCCGTCGAACGCCACACGGGTGGTGATTCCCGGGAGCGCCTTGGTCCAGTGGCAGGATTGCCCGCCAGGCGTGCGCTTGCGGACGAACCTGAGCGGACCCTATCTAGCCTCCATCAATCTGATGCGCGATGACCTGCGCATCGCTGGCCTGGTGCCTTTGAATGAGCCATATACCGCTTTGGGATATGTGTACATGGGTAGCACCGGTGGAAGCATTGCTCCGGCTCGTCTAGCCGTGACAGGGCCGAACGCCGTTGTGGATTGGGTGGTGGTTGAACTGCGCAACAAGAACAATCCGGCTTTGATCATGGCGTCAAGAAGCGCACTTCTGGAGCGTGATGGCGATGTGGTGGGCACGGATGGTTTTGCTCGCATTTCGTTCAACGTGGCCAACGACAACTACTTCGTGGCGGTGCGGCACAGGAACCATCTGGCTTCGATGACTGCCGTGGCGGTCCGATTGGATGCCGGAGACCAAGCCGTGGACCTATCCCTCTCCACCACCGCAGCCTTTGGGAGCCAAGGCCGAGCAGCGCTTGGGGATGGACGCATGGGGCTGTGGAGCGGCGATGTGAACAGGGACGGCGTCCTGCGGTACGTCGGCGATGGCAATGATCGCGACCCGATCCTCCTCGCCATTGGCGGAAGCGTGCCGTCGAACACCATCAACGGATACCGGTTGGAGGACGTGGATCTGAGCGGTATGGTGAAGTACGTGGGCAACGGCAACGACCGTGACCCGATCCTGCTGAACATCGGCGGATCCACCCCGACAGCCACGCGGACGCAACAGCTTCCCTGAGTCGGATTCCGGAGAGGCTTCCGGTCCCAGCCATCCCCCGGTTGACAAGGGCGCCCCCATTCTGATATTTTCGTCGGCTCGAAACTGAAATTCAGCGACGAAATGCAGGCGTTCATCGGAAAGATCGCTTTCACATGCCTTTGGATAGGTGCTCTCCTCCATGGCTCACGCATCACCGCGCAATTATTACCAGCGAACTTCAGCGATGCGCTGGTCATGGGCGGCTGGACGGAACCGGTGGGTGCCACTTGGGATGCGAACGGCAGGCTCTACGTCTGGGAGAAGCGGGGAATGGTGTGGATCGTGGAGAATGGGGTTCGGCTGCCGAATCCGTTGCTCAATATCAGCGAGGAGGTCGGCAACTGGCGTGACCATGGATTCCTCGGATTCGCCTTGGACCCGAACTTCTTGAGCAATGGCCGATTCTACTGCATGTACACGGTGGACCGCCATCACCTCATGCACCATGGTACGGGGAGTTACAGTTCGACGACCAATGAGTATTTCGCGGCCACCATCATGCGCATCACGCGCTACACGGCGAGCGCTCCTTCATACACCATCGCCAATCCCGCCAGCCGGTTCGTGCTCTTGGGGGAAACCCCGCAGACCGGGGTGCCGCTGCTGCATGAATCGCACAGCACGGGCTCGCTCATGTTCGGCACGGATGGCACCTTGCTGGCCACCCTGGGTGATGGCGCCAGCTACAATGTGGTGGATGTGGGCAGTAGCACCGACACGTATTGGTCACAGGGTCTAACCGATGGCATCATTCGTCCGGCGGAGAACGTCGGTGCCATGCGCTCGCAACTGCTCGATAGCTTCAACGGGAAGCTTCTGCGCATGGACCCCAATACCGGCGATGGAGTGCCGAGCAATCCGTGGTACGACCCTGCCGCGCCGCGCGCGCCGCGCTCGCGCACATGGGCACTGGGCTTGCGGAATCCGTACCGCGCCACTATCAAGCCTAACAGCGGCAGCACCGACCCAACTGATGGGCGGCCAGGCACGGTATACATCGGCGATGTGCAGTGGGGCACATGGGAGGACCTCAACATTTGCACCGAAGGCGGCATGAACTTCGGCTGGCCGATCTTCGAGGGCCTTACTCCGCACACGGGTTACTCCAATGCCCTCACGGCGAATCTGGATGCACCGAATCCGCTTTACGATGGCGTGAATTGCACACTCCAGCATTTGCGCTTCCAGGACCTGCTCAAACAGGACACGCCGATTCACCTCAATGGTCACCCGAATCCTTGCAATCCGGCCGTTCAGATCCCCAACAGCATACCGAAGCACTATCATGCCCGGCCGGTGGTGGACTGGCTTCATGGCAATCAGTCGCGGTGCGGCGGTTTCGCGGGTACATCGGCAGTGACCTATGACCTCGATGCTGGAGACTCACCCGTGCCGGGGCCGCGGTTCGGTGGCAACTGCGCCGTGGGGGGGCCGTGGATGGCCGGACTCAACATGCCGGCCGGCTATCAGAACAGCACCTTCCACGGCGACTACGCCAGCGGATGGATCCGCCGTTTCATGTTTGATGAGCAGGAGCGCCCCATCAGCGTCCACAACTTCGCAACAGGCCTGGGCGCGGTGGTATGGATCGGTGCGGGTCCCGATGGCTGCGTCTGGTACGTGCGCTACAACACGAACGAACTGCGACGGATCTGTTATACGCTGGCGGTGAACCTGCCGCCGGTGGCCGTGGCCGCGCAGAGCGTGCAGTATGGCACGGGGCCGCTCATGGTGCAGTTCAATGGAAGCGGCAGCAGCGACCCGGAGAACGGTGCCATCACGCATTCCTGGAATTTCGGTGATGGCAGTCCTGCTTCAACGGAAGTGAATCCTTCGCATACGTTCGACGCTGAGCCCGGCGTGCCTACCACATATAACGGCACGCTGACGGTGACCGACAACCAAGGGCAGACCGCCACGGCCTCGCTGATCGTCTCCGTGAACAATACGCCGCCCGTGGTGAGCATCACGAGTATTCCAACCGGTGCGTTCTACCCCGTGGGCGTGGACACCACGTATCAGCTTCAAGCCAGCGTTACCGATGCCGAGCACGGGCCGGGACAGCTGAGCTATGCGTGGCGCACCATTCTGCACCACAACACGCATGAGCATCCTGAAGCGGTTGACAATAACGTCTCAACCTCAGCGGTCATCAGCGGCGTGGGCTGCGACAATGACACTTACTACTACACCGTCAATCTCACCGTGACTGATGCGGGAGGATTGAGCACCATTACGCAACGTCGGCTTGACCCACGCTGCTACGTGATTCCGCCGACGGCGATCATCCATGCGAGCGCATCGGCAGGTCCAGCACCGTTGGTGGTGGTCTTCGATGGGACCGCCTCGTACGATCCCGGGAGCATCGTGGCCTACCATTGGGAGTTCGGTGATGGCACCACCAGCACCAGTCCCATGCCGAGCAAGGTCTTCAGCGAGACCGGCGATCATCAGGTGGTGCTCACCGTGACCGATGACGATGGATTGACCGGGCAGGCGTTGAAAGTCATCAGCATCATCAGCTTCGCGCCTCCGCAGTGCGTCGGGGCCACGGGAAGCATCACACGTGAGTACTGGTCCAGTGTGTCGGGCTCCGATGTGAGCAACCTGATCAACAGCCCGAACTTCCCGAACAATCCGAGCGGCAGCAGCTTCCCCACCAGCTTCCAGGCACCGACCAACTTCGCGAACAACTACGGCACACGGATGCGCGGTTACGTCATCGCACCGCAGACCGGCAACTACACGTTCACCCTTACCAGCGATGACGCCAGCGTGCTCTACCTCAGTGTGAACGCCGATCCCCTGATGAAGCAGGTGATCTGCAGCGTGCCTGGCTTCACGGGTGCGACCGAATACACGAAGTATCCGTCGCAAGTGAGCGCCTCCATCGCGCTGGAAGCGGGGCGCTATTATTATGTGGAGGCGCTGCATAAGGAAGGCAGCGGCAGCGACCACCTCGCGGTCCGATGGCAAACGCCATCCAACAGCACGCGAACGGTGGTGCCGGGCAGCGTGCTCGCGCGCTGGCAGGATTGCCCGCCGGGCATCCGTGTGCGCACCAACCTGCAAGGCCCATGGGATCCGGATGCGCAATTGATGCGTGATGACCTTCGGGCGGCAGGACTGATCCCGCTGACGGAGCCGTACACAGCGCTCGGTTTCACTCAGGCAGGAGGCGGAGGAGGAGAGAGCACCACTCTGGCGCGTCTGGGGCAGACCGGTAAGAATGCGGTGGTGGACTGGGTGCTGGTGGAGCTGCGGAACAAGAACAACCCAACGCAGATCGTGGCCACCCGTTCCGCGCTGCTGGAACGCGATGGTGACGTGTTGGGCGTGGATGGCTATGCGCGGCTCCTCTTCAATGTGCCGGCTGACAACTACTACATCGCCGTGCGCCACCGGAATCACCTTGGGGTGATGAGCTTAGGGTCCATCGCGCTCGGGTCGCATGAGTCGGGACTGGACCTCACGCTTCCATCGACACCCTCGTGGGGCATTGATGCACGCACTGTGCTGAGCAATGGTCGCCGAAGCCAATGGTGCGGCAACACCCTGCGCGATGGAACCCTGCGGTATACAGGGCAGGACAACGATCGCGACCCGATTCTGAGTGAAGTGGGAGGCTCGGTGCCGACAAACACCAACACCGGGTACTTGGGCACCGATGTGACCCTGGATGGCGTGGTGCGCTACGTCGGCGATGGCAACGATCGCGACCCCATCTTGATGAACATAGGCGGCAGCGTGCCCACCAACACCAGGATAGAGCAGTTGCCGTAAAGCTCAGGGTTTGTTCCGGCCCATCGCGCGCAGATAGGCCTCCACGGCGTGGCCGCGTGGTTCACGGGCCAGCGCATTGAGAACCGCCTTGGTGCGGGCGTCGATCAGATGGAGCGTGCGCTGGTCCTTTGTGCGCTGCACGAAGCGTCTGCCGGTGGTCATGGTGCGTGGATTGGTTGGCCAAAACTGCCAGCAGCACCACCGCAGCACAATACCACGATCAAGGTATTGGCCCGCTTCAAGGCGAACAGGAAGGTGTCAACAAGGTCAATTCCCGTCCGGGTCGCGCCGGAAGAGCGTGACCTGTCGGGATAGCTCGCCGAAGGCCCAGCCCGTGGCGATGAATCCGTCGGGCAGCGCGCGAATGCTCAGGATGCGCTCTTCCTTGCCGAGGTCCCACGTGCGCTGCCACAGCAGGTCACCGCTGCCGGTTACGCGCATCGCACAGGACTCACTCATGCCGCTGATCGTGCTCCGCTCGCCGCCGATGAGCAGGTCGCCATTGGAGGCCGTGGCCACGCACAGAGCTTGTTGATCGTAGAGCGTATCGCCGATGGCGCGTGTCCACAGGGAATCGCCGTTGAGGTCGAAGGCCACCAGATAGATGTGCTCCTTGATCCGCTGCTCGGTCTGGTCATAGGTGCCATACGAATCCGTGCTTCCGGCCAACATGAAGGTTCCAGGCCCCAAGGGGGTGATGGCCCGACCGGTCTCCTGTCCCACGCCACCCCAAGAGGTAGTCCATATCACCGCGCCATCGAGGTCAAGCCGGGCCAGCCATGCATCGCTCGTTCCACCGAAGTTCATCTGCCGGCCCGCCACGATGATGTCTCCGCCTTGCACCGTGAGGTCGTGCGCCTCCTCGTCCAACTCGAAGCCCTCGGTCACGCTCCACAGCAGCTGTCCGTCGCCGCTGAAGCGCGAGATCAGCGCGTCGTGTCCGTTCCCGGATTCTCGAACACCGCAGGCGATGGCTCCGCCATCAGCAAGCGCATGCACTGCCAGGTACTGCTCATTGCCAGGGACGGCTGGTCGTGCGATCCATGCGATGCCGCCATCAGCTTGGTACTTGAGGACGAAGCCATCATGCTCATGATCACCTTGAGCGATGATGCTGCCAGCGAGGAACAACCCGTCTCCGATCCCCGGAGTGAGCCCGTGCAGGAACGAGTTCCCGGAAAGCGCATGGATGGTATCAAGTCCTTGCGGCGCTCCGCTGGTGCCAACGCGCCACAGGCCGGTCATGTGTCTTTGTGGATCGATGCCGTACAAGCGCAGCCCGACCACGAAGCCCGAACTGATGGCGGCAACACCTACGCCGTCCTGCGCCAAATCAGGACCGTATTCCAGGATGAAACCCTGAGCACGCAAGTTGGAATTGAGCATGCCGATGCACAACACGGATGCAGAGAGTATCGCTCGCGGTAACAGGAGGTCGCGCATTGCAACAGCGAACTTAGATCAGCCGGCCATCCTCCGGTTAGCTTCGCCGCATGGCCGATACACGATCGATCGTGCGCTTGTTCCAATTGGCTTGGCTGGGCATGCTGATACCGGCCTTCATTGCCATGCTATTGGTTCCGAAGCTGCTGCTCCATGCCAGCATCAACTGCTGCCATGCGCCATCGCTCGACCGCTTCTTCGCATTGTTCACGCACCTGGCCGATGGCCTGGTTCCCACGGCCGTGGCGCTGATCCTGTTGTTGTCGCGGGACCTGCGCTCCTTCCTGATGATGGGCCTGAGCTGCGGGCTCAGCGCGCTGGTGGTCCAATTGCTGAAGCGCACCCTCTTCGCTGACATGGATCGCCCGTCCCGGTTCCGCGACACGCTGGGCAACATGGATTGGGTGGAGGGCATCGATCTGCACCTGCACTTCAGCTTCCCCAGCGGCCACAGCACCGCTGCATTCAGCATGTGCTTTGCGCTGGCCGTTGTGCTGGGCCGCCGTTCCTGGGCCGTTCCATTGGCGATGCTGGCCGGGCTATTGGCGTTCTCCCGCGTCTACCTCTCGCAGCATTTCCTTCAGGACATCGCGGCCGGTTCCATCCTCGGAACGCTCACAGCCATGGCCGTGCATCATGTGCTCTACCGATCGCCGTTCGCGCGCAAGGCATGGCTCGCGCGGACGCTCTTCCGCCGTCAGAACCAATAGCGCACGCCGATGGCGGCATCCAGGTCGAAGTAGGTGCCTGGCGCGAGGTCGAGCGTGGGCGCCAGTTCGATGAAGGCATCCACGGGCGCGCTTTCGAACCAATAGTTCAGGCCCACCGGGAATCGGACGCCCACGCTGGTGCGCGAGCCATCGTAATCATACCACTGGCCGCGATTCCAATAGCGACCGCCGCTCCATGAGCGCACGCGCATCCCCGGCCCGTAGTAAAGTGCGAAGGTGCCCGAGGAGACATCGAAGATGCCTTTGGTATGGAAGAGGTAGTCGCCGTGCAGATGCAGGTAGCGGCCCCAGACACCATAGGCCAAGCCGAAATCAATGGCGCGATCGTTTCTGAGCCAGGCTTTACCGCTAAGGCCAGTAGGATCGCCGAGCATGATGCCCAGGCCGAAACCGGAATCCTGCGCTTCCACGCGTGTGCCAAGCGCCAGCAGGACTACGAACCAGATCTTCTTCATGCCCCAAAGTTGCTGCGCTGCGGAGGGAATCCCGCGCGGCATTCATTCGCCGGTATCAACAGGAACGATGTTGATGCGGCCTGAAGCACGAAGGGCGGTTCAAGCGCTTCCGCTTCCTTGGCAGGATTCGCGCTTCCGCCACAGGACAATCAGCCACGTGATCATGGTCCTTGATGCAGTCCTGATCTTCACCGATGACCGTTGTAGGTGATGCGATAGATCTTGTCCGCGTCGTCATCGCTCACCAGCAACGCTCCGTCCGGTGCCACTAGCACATCCACCGGCCGCCCACTGGCCCGCGAGCCCGTGAGCCAGCCGTCGGCGAAGACTTCAACGGTTGCCGTTCCATCCGATTGCGGGAAGGCGGCCACCACGCGATAGCCGATGGGGCTGCTCCGGTTCCAGGATCCGTGCTCGGCGATGAAGATGGCTCCCCGGTACTTCTCGGGGAACATGGTGCCCGTGTAGAAGCGCATGCCGAGCGGCGCCACATGAGGCCCGAGCTTCGCAGCAGGAGGCACGAAATCGGCGCAGGGCCGCAGCTTGCCGAATTCCGGGTCGCTGACGGTGCCTGCGTGGCAGTATGGATATCCGAAGTGCTGTCCGGACCGCGTCAATCGGTTCAACTCGCAATCCGGGCTGTCATCACCGAGCCAATCGCGGCCATTGTCGCTGAACCAGAGCTCATCCGTTCCGGGGTGCCAATCGAAGCCGACGGTGTTCCGCACGCCGTGCGCCACGATCTCGCGTCCGCTGCCGTCGGGATTGATGCGGGCGATGCTCGCGTAGATGCTGTCGCCGGATAGGCAGATGTTGCAAGGAGCACCCACGGGCACATAGAGCTTGCCGTCCGGGCCGAACGCGATGAACTTCCAGCCGTGGTGCTTGTCCGTAGGAAAGCCTTGAGCAATCACAATTGGCTGCGGCGGATCCGCCAGTCGGTGCTCGATCGAGTCGAACCGGAGGATCTGGTTCACCGCGCTCACGTACAGCGCGCCCGATCGGAAGGCCACGCCAACGGGCATATTCAGTCCGCGCGCCACGATATGATGCACGTCAGCGCGGCCATCGGTGTTCGTATCGCGCAGCGCATGCACCACGCCTTCGCTGCGGCTGCCGACGAAGAGCGTACCCTGCTCGCCCCAGCACATCGCCCGCGCATTGGTCACGCCATCCGCGAACACGGAGATGGTGAACCCGGGAGGCACGCTGATGTCGTCGAGCTTCGGCGCGCCGCCGCGCATGCTCGGCACGCACACCGAAGCAGAAAGCACGAGTGCCAGCACGGGAATAGCGATGGGCCGGAGCATGGCGGTCAATCCCGATCGGCGGGAATCACGAGCACCGGGACGCGGCATTCACCGATGACCTGTTCGCTCACGCTGCCAACGAAGGCTTTGAAAAGGGCGCTCCGTCCGTGCGAGCCGACGAGTACGACTTCGGCCTTGAGCCGGTCCGCCTCGTGGACGATGGTCTCGGCCGTAGGCCCTTGCACCAGTAGCCCCTCCGCGTCAATGCCTTCTTGCTTGCAAGTGCTGGCCATGTCTTGAAGATCGACATGCTCCTTGCGCAACTGCTCGGCCAGATGGTCGCGCACATACTGCGGACCGGTCTTGAATCCAATGAAGTCAGGCTCCGGATCGGCAACATGGATGATCCAGAGCTTCGCGCCATAGGCGGATGCCATGGACTTGGCGTTCGCAAGGACCTTGGCTGTGACCGGGGAGAAATCGATTGCGGCGAGGATGTTCTTCATGGGGATGCTGTTGGCGTGAAGATAACCGGAGCGCGGATCAGTCGCGCTGCTGTCGGTCAGTTGATGGTAGGCTGTTCCAGCGGGAGCATCGCTTCGTTCCGCGCTAGGGGTAGTGTGGCGGGTAGAGATTCTAGCTGACCAGGACCAATGGTCCATCCGTTCTCTGGACCAATGTGCCGATGGTCCGCGCCACAGCATCGTGCTCCAAGCATCGCGCGACCACCTCATCGACGGTTTCCGGCGATGCACAGATCAACAACCCGCCGCTCGTCTGTGGATCGCTCAAAAGCATCATGCGGTCCATGCTGCCGGCGCCGTCCACCTTCGCGGCGTACGATTTCCAATTGCGGAAGCTGCCATCGGGATAGCAGCCTTGCTGCAGGTAGTGCGCCGCTTCAGGGATGATCGGCACGCGACCGAAATCAATCTCCGCGCGCAGTCCGCTACCCTCGCAGATCTCCAGCAGGTGACCCAGCAGGCCGAATCCCGTCACATCCGTCATGGCATGCACGCCCGCGATTGCACCGAGCGCTTCACCGGCTTTGTTCAGTTGGATCATGATGGCCGTGCCGACGCCCGCATGTTCCGGTTGCAGCACGCTGCGCTTCATGGCCGTGGCAAGGAAGCCCAGACCGAGCGGCTTGGTAAGCAAGAGCACGTCGCCTTCACGTGCGGTGTCGTTCCGCTTGATGTGCGCGAGGGGAGCTTCGCCCGTGACCGCCAAACCGAAGAAAGGCTCCGGTGCGTCGATGCTGTGGCCCCCGGCGAGCGCGATGCCCGCTTCGTGGCAAGCGGTACGGCCACCATCGAGCACGCGTGCCGCCAGTTCAGGTGGCAGCTTGTCCACCGGCCAACCGAGGATGGCGATGGCGAGCAAGGGCCTGCCGCCCATGGCGTACACGTCACTCAGCGCATTGGTGGCGGCGATGCGCCCGAAGTCGAACGCGTCATCGACGATGGGGGAGAAGAAGTCGGTGGTGCTGATGAGCGCGCGCCCATTGCCGAGGTCGTACACCGCCGCGTCATCCTTCGATCCGTAACCCACCAGCACGCGTGGATCAGCGAAGGTGCCCAGTTCGGTGCGCAGCACCTGATCCAGCACGGCCGGGGCGATCTTGCATCCGCAGCCGGCGCCGTGGCTGTATTGCGTGAGGCGGATGGGTTCAGCGGCGGTGGGCATGCGCGTGCTCGGCGAGTCGTTCAGCAAGGCCGCGAAGGTCGGTAGCGCTGGCGGGCAATCGAATCACGCGCTGCTGATCGCGCTCTTCTGATCCGCGTAGGTAGGCTTTGTCGTAGTAGGTGAGCACAATGGCGGCCACTGCATGCAGGTCGCCGGTCGCTAATGCTTGCAGCGCCGCCTTGCAATGCTGCGGCCCCAACCGCTTCCCGATGCGCTTGATGGCCTCGGCGAGTTCCTTCGGGTCGAAACGGCCGTAATCCTGAACGAGCCGGTCGACGCGCTCCGCCTTCGGCACGTCGGCGAAGAGGAGCATGGCTGAGCGCATCCGGGCGAAGAACGCCTGCGGAATCTTGCAACGACCGATAATGATGCTCTCATCCTCTAGCCAGAGCGCACGCGAACGATCCACCTGGCGCAGTTCGTTCCACAACACGTTTTCGAAATGCTCGGTCGTTGGCTGCGGCTGTTCACCCAGCGCCCCGAAGGATGATCCCTTGTGATGCGCCAGCGCTTCAAGGTCGATGACTTGTTCACCGAGCGCCCGCAGATGCCCGAGCAATTCGGTCTTGCCCGTGCCGGTATAGCCACCGAGCACCTTAAGCTCGATGGCGGCGGAGAACGAATCGAGCACATGCTGCCGGAACGCCTTGTATCCCTTCCGCAAGGTGATCACCTCGGCGAAGCCGGCCTTGTCCAGCAGCCAGGCCACGCTGCCGCTGCGCTCGCCGCCGCGCCAGCAATGCACGCGGATCCGCCCGTCGGGTGCCTGCGCACGCGCTTGCTCCACGATCGCCGCCAGCTTCGGCCCGACGATACGTAAGCCTTCGAGCACGGCCGGATCGCGGCCCTGTTGTTTGTAAAGTGTTCCTACTACCGCGCGCTCCTCGTCCGAGAAGAGCGGGAGGGAGATTGCGCCGGGAATGTGCCCTTGCGCGAACTCCTTCGGCGAGCGCACGTCGATGATGGGCGTGGCCCCTTCGAGGAAATCAGCGATGTCGAGCGGACGCACCATGTTCGCGGTGCTGCGCGCTCAGGTGATCGGATTCAGCATCACGCTGAAGACGGTGATGCTGTTGGGGTCGCGGTCGTAGAAGAGCTTGTCAAGGGCCTCCAGCACATTCTTTGCGCGGAAGTACGAGGTCTGGAGGCCGTTGTCGCCGCGCGCGCTCCACTGCACGGTGTAGCTGCTCGTGCGCTCCTTGTAGGTCTTCACGTACTCGAGCATCTCGCGCAGCGCGTCCACCTTGTCGCTGCCCGAAGTGGCTTGGAAGAGGAAGCTCTGATTGTGCTTCGGATTGAGCGTGATCAAGTGCAGGGTGGTGCGCTTGCCCTTCGAATCGAAGTTGAACACGAGGCTGTCCTTGCCCAGCCCGATGTAGCTGCCGATCTCCTTCTGCAGGCGGGCGAGCTCGAGGTTGCGGTCCTTGGTCATGCGCGTGAATGGGTTGGCGAAGTTACCCCGTGCGCATCAGCCTTCGTCCGCGCGTATTCCGGTACCATGGCCTGCAGCGCCTCCACGGCGGCGGCGTCCTTGAGCAGGAGCAGTTGATCCGTGCACCGCTCCACATCATCCGCATTCACCGGCGCTACCTGTCCTATGAGGATCCGCGGGTGGTGCGTTGGAAGCGTATGCTCACTCGAGGCCAGCAGTTCCTCGTAGAGCTTCTCTCCGGGGCGCAGGCCGGTGTACACGATCTCGATGTCACCGCCGGGCTCCTTGCCGCTGAGGCGGATCATCTTGTCGGCGAGGTCGACGATGCGCACGGGCTCGCCCATGTCGAAGACGAAGATCTCGCCGCCCTGGCCCATGGCCGCGGCTTCCAGGACAAGGCGACAGGCCTCCGGGATGGTCATGAAGAAGCGCGTCACTTCAGGATGCGTCACGGTAACCGGTCCGCCCGTTTCGATCTGCCTGCGGAAAAGCGGGATCACGGAGCCGCTGCTGCCGAGCACGTTGCCGAAGCGTGTGGTGATGAATACCGTTGAGCAGCCCTGCGCGATGCCGCCCACCACCATCTCGGCCACGCGCTTGCTGGCGCCCATGACGCTGGTGGGGTTCACGGCCTTGTCGGTGCTGATGAGGACGAAGCGCTCCGCGCCGTGCGCCGCCGCCAGCCGGGCCAGTATCCTCGTTCCGCCCACGTTGGTGCGGATGGCTTCATCCGGCTGCGCCTCCATGAGCGGCACATGCTTGTAGGCCGCCGCGTGGAATACCACCTGCGGTTTCGCGCGCGCGAACACGGCTTCCATCCGATCCGCATCGCGCACATCGGCAACGAGGACTTGGAGGCGTTCTCCGCGACCCATACCGATCAGTTCCATCTGCACATCGTAGAGCCCCGATTCGGCAATGTCCACGAGCGTGATCATGCCCGCTTCCATAGCGCTCAACTGTCGCACCAGTTCGCTGCCGATGCTTCCTGCCGCACCTGTCACCAGCACCCGCTTGCCCGCGATCAGCGCGCGCACCGATTCCTGATCGAGATTGATCACCGCGCGGCCAAGGAGGTCCTCGATACGCACCTGCTGGATCTGGCCAGCGCTGAGCTGGCCGTTGATCCAATCGCTCACAGGCGGGATGGTGAGCACGCGCACCTTGGCCGCGATGCACGCATCCACCACGCGGCGCCTGTGCTCCGGATCAGGCTTGCCGATGGCGATGATCAACTCATCGATATCGTTCGCGGCCAGGAGTTCGGGCAGTTTGGAACTGTCATGGATGAGCACGCCCTCCAGCCGCTTGCCCGCCTTGCGCACATCGTCGTCGATGAAGGCGGCGACCTCATACTTCGCCGAGCCCTCCCGCTCCAGCGTGCGCTTGGTAATGAGCCCCGCTTCACCCGCGCCGTGGATGATCACACGCACGCGCTGCTTGCCCGCACCGCGGCTGCGCAAGTGCAAGAGCTTGAAGACGATGCGCGCGCTGATCACCAGCATGGCAGTGGCCATGAAATCGATGATGATGACCGCGCGCGGGACGAAGTAGAATCCGTCGAAGAAAAGATAGCGCACCACGCTGATGACGCCGAAGAGTGCGGTACCGGCCAGGACCGTAAGGAAGAGACGCCGGGCATCGTCGGTGCCGGTGTGCCGCACCATGATGCGCGGGATACCGGCCCAGAGGAAGGTGGCGGCCCGCACCAGCAGGAAGAGCGGAAGCACCGGCAGCAGCAGGTCCACCTCGACGCGAGGCACGTTGAAGTTGAAGCGCAGGAGGTAGGCCGTTGCTAACGAAACCAGGCACAGCACCAAGTCGATGACGAGGATGCCCCAGCGGGGGAAGAGGCGTGTGGCCATGCGTGGCCGAAGATAGACGGGCATGGTTGGAGGGTCCATCAGGCGATTCCGCCGGGGCAAAGGGTCGCCATCTATCTTCGGCCGCCGCTCAGCGCTCCATCATCCGGTCCCCTGATCGCCTGATGCCCTCGATCCTCTTCATCGCCAGCCATCGGCCAGGCAGGAGCCCAAGCCAGCGCTATCGCTTCGAGCAATTCGTGCCCTATTGGGAGGAGCATGGCGTAACGGTCCGCTATGCGTGGATCATCGATGAGGAGGATGACAAGGTGTTCTACACCAACGGCCGGCTGCTGGAGAAGGCCCGCATCTTCCGCAAGAGCCTGCGCATGCGGCGCGAGCATGTCCGCATGGCAAAGGACTTCGACCTGGTCTTCGTTCAGCGCGAGGCGCTCATGACCGGAAGCATCCGCTTCGAGCGCGCGCTGGCCGCCACTGGCAAGCCGCTGATCTACGATTTCGACGATGCGATCTGGCACATGGACGTGAGCGAAGGCAACCGCCGCCTGCGCTGGCTGAAGGACCCTGCGAAGACCCCGCGCATCATCGCCTTGGCCACGCATGTCATCGCCGGCAACGAGTACCTGGCGGAATACGCGCGTCAGCATAGCCAGAGGGTCGAGGTCATCCCCACCGTGATCGACACTGAGCGATACAAACCGGTTCAGAGCGAATCCCGCGCGGACGGCAAGGTGATCATCGGCTGGACCGGCAGCCTCACCAGCACCCCGCATTTGCGCACGGCCATCCCGATGCTGCAGGAGCTGCAAGCAGAGCTGGGCAGCCGTATCGCGTTCCGGTTCATCAGCGACCGGCCGGTGCCGGTGCCCGGCCTCGACATCGAACAGGTGCTCTGGCGCGCCGACACCGAACCGGAGGACCTTGCGCCGATCGGCATCGGCATCATGCCATTGCCCGACAACGAATGGAGCCGGGGCAAATGTGGCTTCAAGGGCCTGCAGTACATGGGCATGGGTAAGGCCGTGGTGCTCTCACGAGTCGGGGTGAACACCAGCATCGTGCAGGAGGGCGTGAACGGCTGCCTTGCGGGAACGATGGAGGAATGGAAGCAGAAGCTGCGGATGCTCGTGGCGGATGCCGATCTTCGCCGCCGCCTGGGGGCGGAGGCGAGGCGCACCGTTGAGCAGCATTACTCCACCGTCGCCTGGCGCGATCACTACCTACGGCTCTTCACCGACCTTACGCGACGCACATGAGCGAGACCACCACCGACCTGAAGCGCACCGCGCTCACCCACATCCACGAGGCGCTCGGCGCCAAGATGGTGCCTTTCGCAGGCTACCTCATGCCCGTGCAGTACACCGGCGTCATCGATGAGCACAATGCCGTGCGCAACGCAGTCGGGGTGTTCGACGTGAGCCACATGGGCGAGTTCATCGTGCGCGGGCCGGGTGCGCTAGAATTGATTCAGAAGGTGACCAGCAACGATGCCAGCAAGCTCGCCGTGGGCAAGGTGCAGTACAGCTGCCTGCCCAACGACACCGGCGGCATCGTGGACGACCTGCTCGTGTACCGCATGCAGCATGGCGATGACCATCATTACGTGCTCGTGGTGAACGCCAGCAACCTGGCCAAGGATTGGGACTGGATCAGCAAGCACAACACGTTCGGTGCGCGGTTGGAGGACATCAGCGATCGCATGAGTCTCCTGGCTGTGCAAGGCCCCAAGGCCGTGGACACGTTGAAGGGCCTTTTCCAGGAAGACATCGCCACCATGCCCTACTACACCGCGATGTACGCTGAGATGAAGGGCGTCGGGCTGGTGCTGATCAGCACGACAGGTTACACCGGCGCCGGTGGCTATGAGGTGTACGTGCCCAATCCGTTCGCTGAGAAAGCATGGAACGCGATCTTCACTGCCGGGGCGCCCTACGGCATCAAGCCTTGCGGCCTGGCCGCGCGCGACACCCTGCGCTTGGAGATGGGCTTCTGCCTCTACGGCAACGACATCGACGACAGCACCTCGCCCATTGAGGCGGGCCTTGGCTGGATCACCAAGTTCACCAAGGACTTCACCAATAGCGCGGCCATCAAGGCGCACAAGGACAACGGGACGGCGCGCAAGCTGGTGGGCTTCGAGCTGATCGATCGCGGCATCCCGCGCCATGGGCACCACGTGGTGGACGCCAGCGGAGCGGTGATCGGCACGGTCACGAGCGGCACCATGAGCCCAACGCTCAACAAGCCCATCGGCATGGCGTACGTGCCCACCGCGCAGAGCGCGCCCGGCAGCGACATCATCGTGGATGCAAGGGGGCGCCTGCTCAAGGGGAAAGTGGTGAAGATGCCGTTCCTCGCCCAGGGCTGAGCCGGACCCGGTGCCGCGACGTCGGCAGCGCGCAGGGCCATGGGCCATTTATGCTTATCTCTGTCGAGCCTTCAATCCATGCAGGAGCCGATCCGAAATAGCGAGTACAAGTACCGGGTGGAGGTCTGCTTCGTGCCGGGACAGTACCCGTTGTACGCCCAGGACATGGGCATCGTGGTGGTGATCGACGTGCTTCGCGCGACGAGCGCCATGGTGGCTGCTTTCGAGCATGGGGTGGAGCGCATCATCCCGGTGGGCACGATCGAGGAGGCGCGTCAGTACATCGGTCGGCCCGGGTACATCGCCGCCGCGGAGCGCAATGGCGAAGTGGTGGAGGGCTTCTCCTACGGCAACTCGCCGCTGGCCTACGTGGGCAAGGACTTGCGGGGCCAGACGATCGTGATGACCACCACCAACGGCACCAAGGCCATCAACCTGGCCAAGAACGCCAACAAGCTGGTCATCGGCTCCTTCCTCAACCTCAGCGCGCTGAGCGAATGGCTGGTTAAGCAGAACGAGAACGTCCTCTTGCTGTGCTCGGGCTGGAAGGACAAATTCAATCTGGAGGACAGCGTCTACGCCGGTGCGGTGATGGAGCGTCTGCTGGCCAGCGGCAAGTTCGGGGTGGAAGAGGACAGCAGCATCGCCGCGAAGTACATGTACATGGCCGCGCGCGACAACTTCCTCAGCATCCTGAAGGCCGCGCCGCGCCGACGCCGTATCGAGCAGCTGCACCTGCTGCCCGACGCCAAGTACTGCCTCACTCCGGACCAGAGCCGCGTGATCCCCATCCTGCGCGAAGGCGAGCTGGTCCGCATGGAATCCGTTACCGCATGATCCTCCGCGTCGCACTGCTCCTGGCGGTGCTGGCCGGGATTTCCTTCACGCTGGCGCCAGGCACCGCGCCCGATGCCAATGCCTGGGGATTCTATGGCCACAAACGCATCAACCGGATGGCTTGCTACACGCTGCCACCGGAGATGTTCCCCTTCTTCAAGCGCCACATCGATTTCATCAGCGACCATGCGGTGGATCCCGATCGTCGGCGGTATGCCGTGCCGGGCGAGGCCGAGCGGCACTACATCGACATCGACCACTACGCCAAAGGGGGAGAGGATCCTTTCCCATCATGCCGCGCAAGTGGGATGATGCAGTGGCCAAGTTCGGAGAGGACACACTGCGAGCATACGGCATCGTGCCATGGCACGTCCAGGTCGTGTATGGCCAGCTGATCCGCGCCTTCCAGCGCGGCGATGTGGACCGTATCCTGCGGTACGCCTCCGACCTGGGCCACTACATCGGCGATGCGCACGTGCCGTTGCACACCACCGAGAACTACAACGGCCAGCTCACCAATCAGCATGGCATCCATGCCTTCTGGGAGAGCCGCATCCCCGAGCTCAGCGCGGAGAATTACGATCACCTCGTCGGTCGCGCCGAATACCTGGAGGATCCGCTGAGCGCCGCATGGAGCGCCGTGCACGACAGTCATGTGCTGCTGGATAGCGTGCTGGGCATCGAGAAGCGCCTGAGCCTGGAGTTCCCGGAGGACCGCAAGTACAGCTTCGAGGACCGCGGACGCGGCGGTATGAGGCTCTACTCGCGGGAATACGCGAAGGCATACGAGGACGCCATGCTCGGCATGGTGGAGCAACGGATGAACGCCAGCATCCTGGCGCTGGGCAACTTCTGGTACAGTGCCTGGGTGAACGCAGGCCAGCCCAACCTGGATCGCTTCGAGATCAAGGAGGTCAGCGATTCGCTCAAGGCCGTGATGGCTGCCGAGGAGGAGCTATGGAAGGAGCGGCAGAAAGGCTACGGCCGCGACCACGAATAGGCTAGTTGCCGACGGCCTTCCGCGCGCGCGGATCCTCGGGCATCGTGCCAAAGACATGGTCCCACAACGGCGAGCTCACGCCGAACGCGCCGGTATCGCCCACGAAGTGATGCAGGTTGTGGTGCTTCCAGATGCCCTTCAGGAAGTTGCGCGGCGGGCTGTACACGTGAATGGAATAGTGGGCCAGCAGGTAGGTGGCATAGCCCACGAGGAAGCCGCCGCCGAAGGCGAGTCCGTGCAGTCCCATTAGCAGGCGGAAGAGGCTGATGAAGGCGCTTGCGACGATCACGCTCATCAGCGGCGGAAGGGCGAGCCGCTTCTTGTCGCGCGGGTGATCGTGGTGGACGCCGTGGAAGACGTACTGCACCCGAGCCTTGCGCGGGCTGTCGGTGCTCATGTGATAGAAGTACCGATGCACCAGGTATTCCACGAGCGTGAAGAAGAACACGCCGGAAAGGAAGAGCGCCAGGCTGCCCGCACCATCAAGCTGAAGCCTGGCCACGCTGAACCAGAGCGCGACGGCACCCGTGCCGTAGAAGATGGACAACGGTATGGCGATGTGGGTGCGGGTGAGCGCCTCCAGCACAGGACTCTCGAAGATCCGTCCACCATCCTTCACGTTCGCGCCAACCATGGTCATCCGATTCGCTGGCGAAAGTACCATGGCTATGGGCAACTGCAATGGTATAAGAACTTCACGCGTGCCGACGATCGCTACATTTGGCGCCCTTCACCGGGCGCTTAGCTCAGCTGGTTCAGAGCACCACCTTGACAAGGTGGGGGTCGTTGGTTCGAATCCAATAGCGCCCACGATGAATCGCCGCTCCTTTGGGGGCAGGTTGATGCAGCCATGCAGCGTATCCTGGCCATTCTGACCACCTTATGCATGGTGGTGACCTTACATTCCTGCGAAGAGGCCCCTCAACAGGAGCAGGCTGTTGGAGTGGCCCATGGCGTAGAGTCGGAGCACAACGACGGGCACTTCGAAGTAGCCGTGTACATGGGCCGGATCCAGCGGTATCACCAGAAATGGTGGCTGGCAGGCAAGATGGGCAACGCCGAACTCGCCGGCTTCTACCTGCATGAGATGGAGGAGGCCCTGGAGGCCATCGCCGATGCCGATGTGGAGGAGGACGGTGTGAAGCTGCGCCCGCTGGTGGAGAGCTATGGGTTGGCGTCCATCGAGCGGCTGGAGGCGAAGCTCAAGGCCGAAGGAGTGGCGGCCATGCATGCCGATGCCGGTCAGCTCGTGCTGAACTGCAATGCCTGCCACGTCGCGAGCGGTCATTCGTTCATCCGCATCCAGGAGCCTGATGAGGTGAGCTTTCCCGACCAGGACTTCGCGCCAGCGGACTGAACAGAATCAGTCACGCATGGCCTGCGACGGCCTTTGCGGTTCGCATCCGATCTTTGCCGCACATCCTCTTCCCCATGAAACTGATTTCGACGCGATTCTTCCTGTCCGTCATGGCCATATCAGCCGCGCTGAATGGCATGGCTCAAGACGACATCGACCTCAAAGCCCGCGAAGCCGCAGCCGCCGCCGCGCAGGCACGCCATGCCTCCGACAGCCTTGATGGCAAGTGGCTGCGCAGCGGCGTCTTCAGCCTGAACATGACCCAAGTAAGCCTGACCAACTGGGCAGCGGGCGGATTCAACACCGTCAGTGGCATCGCCTTGTTCAATGGCACGGCCAATTGGAAGCAAGGTCGCAAGGCCTGGGACAACAGCCTGGTGCTGGCGTTCGGCGGCCAGCAGATCGCCGATACCGACCCGCAGAAGACCGATGACCGCATCGAACTCAACAGCAAGTACGGATACGACCTCGGGAACCACTGGTACCTCGCCGGTGTGTTTCAGTTCAAGACCCAGTTCACCGAGGGCTTCGATTCCGAAGGCAACCGTATCTCCAACCTTCTGGCGCCCGGATACGCCCTCTTGGGCTTGGGCATGGACTACAAGCCCAACGACAATTTCAACGCCTTCTTCTCGCCATCCACGGCGCGCGTGGTCATCGTAACGGACGAAACGCTGTGGGGCGGCAGCGACGATCCCGATCTCAGGGTCTATGGCGTGAAGAACGGCAGCACAACGGAGCTGGAAGTAGGGGGCTACATCCGCGTGATGTACAAGACCGAGTTGGCCAAGAACATCACCTTCATGACGCGCGGCGATGTTTTCAGCAATTACCTGCGCAACCCGCAGAACATGGATGTGAACTGGGAGACGCTCTGGACCTTCAAGGTGAACGACTGGTTCGCGGCCACGATCAGCACGATGCTCATCTACGACCACGACACGGATGTGCCCCGGAAGGATGCGGACGGGAACATCGACCCCGGCCCCGGCACGCAGTTCAAGCAGACCTTGGGCCTCGGCTTGACCTGGAAGCTCTGAGCGTGAATCGTCATCAGTGAAGGCCGCGATGCGCGGCCTTCGCTCATTCCGGCGGGAACCGGCCCAGCCACGGCACGGGACTCAGCACCGCATCGCGCACCCGGTTCACTTCGCGGCGCATCAAGGTGATGGTGCGCACGTGCAGCGGGCCCTTCGCTGGCGAGTAGAGGTAGGCGCGGAGCATGCGCTGGTCCACTTGCGGAGCGATATCGGCTGGGCTGATGGTCACCGTCAGGACCGCCAGGCCGGGAGCGCGCTGAAGCGGGTCGAGGCGCCCTCCGCGATAGAAGATTGATTGGCCACCGGCCTGCACGTCCGCGACGATCGAGGCATCGGTGTCAGCAGACCAGCCATCCACCAATGCGGTCACCTCCACCTGGTCACCTTGCTCCAGCACGATGCTGTCCAGCGGCAGTTCGATGAGCAGGCCGAATTCGCGCCCGCTGTAGTCCCAGCCGCCCTCCAGCAGCAGTGGAAGGCTGGGCTCAATGGACCATGCGCCGATGGTGTCGCTGCCCAGATGCGCGATGGTATCGCGATCGAAGCGCTCCAGGAGCACCGGTGCATCGGTGAACCGGAAGACCTGCCCTTCGGCGAGGTCCTGCCGATCGATCATGCGCGGGAATCGAGGCTGCACCAGTGCGAGGTTCTCCGGCTGCGCGCCATTCACACGTCCGTACACAACCAATTTCCCGCTGTACAGGGCCAGCAGGCTATCCACGCGCGCCTGTTCCCATCCCTCGTGGATGTTCACCGAAGCCATGCGGTCCTCACGGAGGTTCCATAACCGGCGATAGAAACCCTCCACATTGCCGGGCATGTCCAGCAGGACGAGGACACCATCCGCACCGCGTTCCTCCACGGTCGCAAGACCGGCGCGGAGCATCGCTTCGTACTTCGAATGATAGGTGACCGTGTAGTGCTTGCGAGAATGAACCAGGGTGTGGACGGAAACAATCGCCAGCAAACCGGCGCCGATGAGCACGGCTTTCCGAGGGATGTGCATCACCCCTTGCACCAGGAAGAGCGCGAGGTAGGGGAAGCTGAAGAGCACCACGGAATACTGCAGCACAGGCGCGCGCCAGACTGAATAACCGAAACCGATGGCGAGCGGAAGCGCGCCCCAGAGCAGGAGGAGCCATCGCGCGGGACCAACTGCCCCGCCGTCGCGGAGCACGAGCATGACCGAAGCGAGGATCAACCCGATCAACAGCACGGCCAACGCTGGCGAATCATGAGTGATGTATGAGCCGTAGCGCGCGAGCCAGTCATGGCCCGGCGGCGGCAGCCAGTTGCCCAGCCCGCCCAGCCCGAGCTGTTTCAGCAGGATGGGGATGTTGGGCAGGTACAGCGCAGCTGCGATGCCGCACATGACCAGGTATGAACGGCGCTGGCTTCGTTCAAGCAGCAACAAACCCGAGGCGACCATCAGCGCGGCCAGCATCAGGCTGAAGTGGTGCGTGTAAGCGCTGAGCGCGGCCGCGATGCCGACGCCGATGAGCGCGCGCCGATGACCGAACGCCACGAAGCGCGTGAGCTGATCGGCCAGGAGCGCTGTTGTGAAGAGTCCTGCTGCGTATGGCCGGGCCAGCTGACCATAGAACACGCTGTACTGCAGGGTCGCCATGAGCGTGACGAGCACCAGCGCCGCTCCGGCACCGGTCCAGGCCAATGCGAATCGGTAGAGCAGGAAGATGGCGACAAGGCCCATCGCGATGAAGGGCAGCTTCACATCCGCCTCTTCCATGGAGAAGGCCCGGGTCCAGAGCCATTCGAACACCTGCACGCCTGGCGGATGCGTGTCCAGCGCGACGACGCCCTCGCGGATGGTCTCGCCCAGCGTGGGGTAGATGCGGATGAGGGCGCTCAACTCGTCGTGCGTGTAGGGCAGGTGAGGCAGGTCCCAGAACCGCAGCACGGCCGCAAGGGCCAGCAGGATCAGGAATGCGGTGCGCATCCACGGCTCACCAGGCAGCGCCGCTATGCCGTACCGTCGGATATGCGCGCGCCACTCCATCAGCTTTCGCGGTCCATATCGCGCTGCACCTCGCGCGCCTTGATGCTCTCCCGCTTGTCGAAGGCCTTCTTGCCTTTGGCCAGTGCGATCTCCAATTTGGCAAATCCGTTCTTCGCAATGAATAGGCGCGTGGGAACGATGGTCATGCCCGCGTCGCGCAGCTTGCGCTTCAGCTTGTCCAGCTCCTTCTGGTGGAGCAGGAGCTTGCGGTCGCGCTTCGCCTCATGCACGAAGTGCGGGTTGCTGCCATACGGATTGATCTGCATGTTGCGCACCACCAGGTCGGGCCCGACGAAGGCGCAGAACGCCTCGTTGATGCTGGCGCCGCCCGCCCGTATGCTCTTGATCTCGCTGCCCATGAGCACCATGCCGCACTCGTAGGTGTCGAGCAGATGGTACTCGAAGGAGGCCTTGCGGTTCTTGACCTCGATGCGGGTGGCGGCCATGGCGCGCGAAGCTAGCCGGTGCCCGCAAGCCTTGGCGCGTCGGCGCGCATTCCGTTCGCAGGGCACGATCGGCGGGTGTGTCTAACTTGGCTGACGTGCACAAGGCGAATCGGGTCTTCGCGAGCGGATGGTTGTTGACCATCAGCATGCTTGTGCCATGCAGCGGATCGCACGCACAGGATTCGGCGCATCCCTTGGCCACCGGTGCGGCCTTTCCCACGCATGAGTCGCTGTTGAAGATCCCCTCCGAATCGCCATTCGTTCCACCCAAGAAGGAGAAGCTCCCGAAGCAGGTGGACCTCTCGCCCTGGTTCCCGCCTCCCGGCTCGCAGGGCGCGCGCAGCAGCTGCACAGGCTGGGCAGTGGGCTATGGTTTGCGGTCCTTCCAGGAGAACCGCCGCTTGCAGCGTAGGCCAGCGCAGGATTCCGCTTCCGTCGCACAGGCCTTCTCGCCGGCCTTCGTGTACGATTATACCATGCAGTACCTCAGCAAAGGCGACTGCGACCAGGGGACCGAGCTGATCGCTGCCATCACTGTGGCTGTGGACAACGGCGTGTGCCGTTGGAGCACCTTGCCTTACGACACCTCGGTCACCGCCTGCCAGGACAGCATCCCCGTGAGCGCCTTCGCGGAGGCTGAGCAGCATCGCATGCAGAATCCCGTTGGCCTGGAACTGACCAACACGCTGCAGTGGAAGCACCATCTCAACAGCGGCCAGCCCATCCTCGTCGGTCTCAGCATCGATCAGCGATTCCATACCGAGGGGCGCGCGGTGGCAGGCACCGGCAAGGACTTCATCTGGCAAGGGCCGGATACCCTCGATTCCGATCTCGTGATCATTGGGCATGCAGTGACCTGCGCTGGATACGACGATGCGGACAGCACCTTCCTGCTGCTCAATTCGTGGGGCACCGGTTGGGGGCGCGACGGCTGGTTCCGCATCCCGTACCGCGTTATGGCTAAGTGGTGCTACGGCGCCTTCGTGGTGGACGAAGCCGACTCGGATGAGAGAGAAGTGGTCAATTGCGTTCCAGCGGACAGAAAGGAGGATGAGGGAACGGTGCTACGCGAGAGCTTCAAGGAGGGGCAGCACCAGGAGTTCGAGGGCCTTCGGCTTTCCTGCCGCGATGTGAGCAGCGACGGCAAGCTGGTGACGGTGGATTTCTCAGAAGCCGTTGAGGGCGCACCCGTCCTGCGTTCCGTCGTCTTCCGGCAGAACCAACCGACGAACGTGCACCTCATCGGCCGGTGCTGGACCATGTCCATCCGGCCTCCGGGGATCTTCGCCAGCAGGTCCAACCCCCGCGCGCGCTTCATTCTGCGGAAAGCGGAGCCGAGCAGCGATGCGTACATCAAGAGCGTGCTGCACCGCGTGAAGCAGTGTGCATCCTACGGATCGACACAGGACTATTGATCAGGCTGCTCGCTCCACGAACCACATCTCCATCTCGCCTTTGCCCTTGGCGTCGATCAATCCGCGCGCGGTGAAGATGAGTCCAGGCTCATCCTTGATCAACTCATAGGTCGAGCGGCTGATGTTCACCCGGCCGGTAGCGCCGCTGCTCTCCATGCGGCTGGCCGTGTTCACCGTATCGCCCCAGATGTCGTAGGCGAACTTCTTCACGCCCACGATGCCCGCGATTACCGGCCCCGTGTGCAGGCCAAGCCGCATCTCGAAGAAGAGCCGTCCTTCAGCCTGGCGCCGTCCCTTGTAGTCCGTCATGAAGTCCTGCATGTCCAAGGCGGCGCGCACCACGTCGAGTGGCTGGCCATGTGCTGGCACAGGAAGCCCGCCCGCCGCCATGTACGCGTCGCCGATGGTCTTGATCTTCTCGATCCGGTATTCCTCCATGATCGCATCGAAGCCCTTGAAGCAATGGTCGATCTCCGCCACCAGTTCCGCGGCGGTGAGCTTCTCGCTCATGCTGGTGAAGCCCTTGAAATCGGAGAACAGGATCGTGGCCACCTCGAACTCCTTGACGTCGGCATAGCCTTTCTGCTTCAGCTCTGCCGCCACTTCTTCCGGTAGGATGTTGTGCAGCAGGCCCTCACTGATGTCCTTCTCCTTCTGGATGGCGGTACGCGAACGATGCACGTAGCGCAAGCGGCTCCAGAGTCCGACCGCTCCGACCAGGACGAACAACCCACTGGAGAGATAGATGTTGCGGGTCCGACGCAGCCTCTCCTGTCTCAACGCGGCCTCCAGGTTCGCGGCACGCAGTTCTTGGTTGTCGCGCTCCTTCTTCTCCGTCTCGTACTTCTCACGCATCTCTGTCACGGCCTTAATGCGGTCGCTGTTCAGAATCTCCTCGTACAGCTTCAGGTAGCGCTCAAGCTTGTCGAATGCTTCGTTCCTCGTGGATCGCGCGCGCAGGACATAAGCGAGTCCTTTGGTGGCATCGGCCTCGCCTTGCATGAAACCGGATGAACGGGCAAGCGCGATGGCGGAGTCCTGATAGGCGATGGCTTTGTCCAGGTTGCCCAGGTCCTTGTGTATGCTGCCCAGGTTCTGGTAGCAACTCACCAAACGATCGGTGAAGCCCCCCTTCCGCAGAAGTAAAAGCACCTCTTCATAGTTCCCCCGTGCTGCTTGCAGTTCACCCGTCATCGCGTGGATGGTTGCAATATTGAGCAGTGCCTGGATCACGTTCTCGTTTGATTCGTGCCGCAGAGCTTCCTCGTAGGCGCCTCGGAACAGCTCCATGGCATCCTCCAAGCGCCCCATGCTGGCCACGGCGATGCCATGGTTGCAGCGCACTTCGCTAAGATCCGTGCCCAGCAGCGGACCGGACACGGCTTGGTCGTACGCCAGCTTGCACACGGAATCCACGCGCCCGAATTCACCGAGGCTGAGCTGCACGTTGGTGAGGAAGCGGTAGTAGTCCTTCTGCACCCGTGCGGGGCACGTGGCGATCCTGGCGAAGCGGTCGTCCAGGAAGAGCGCGGCTGCCGAATCCACCGCGCCGAGCCTGTCCAGGTAGTTGGCCAGAAGCGATCGGATGTGCAGGACCTTGCAGGAATCGCCTGCCCGCTCGAGCAGATGCGCGGCCCGCCGCGCCAGGTCGGCTGCGCGACGCGCATCGTCCTGCTTGTGCTCCGCGAGCTCGGTCAATACGCTATCCGCCCATGCCTGCTCAGCGTTGGCCTGAGCGCGGGTGAATGGCGCATGAAGCACGAGCAGGACCAGCAGCCCTGCTCGCGCTGTTGAATGCATGGCGGTGTTGTTCCGGGTCAACGATTCACGCCCTGACGCCACCGCCCGTGGCCTTCGTGAAGGTGTACGTTGTGCCGGTCTTGGAACCGGATGGTATCCAAAGCACTGATACCGCAGTGGTTCCGGGAGTCGCGGTCTTCTCGTTGATCCCGGTATCCACGGTGTACACCACGCTGCTCGGGTTGGTATTGCCACCGGTTATCGTGATCACCACCTGGCTGTTATCGGCGCTCAAGGCGCAGGTGAAGGAGGTCGGGTCCAGGAATACAGTGAACTGCACCTGTGTGCTGGACCCGGTGACCAGACCGTTGACGTTGATGCCCGAGGGGTTCTGCGCGGAGGTGAACTTCACAGAGGTGTCCACTCCTTTGGAATTGCCTGCTTGAAGGTTGCTGAGGGCCATGGGTAAGGGGGTGTTGGTTTGGGCATGTGAAGCTAGAAGAATATCCCAATGGTGGGGAGGGGTGATGCCGCCAGGACAAAGGGGCGGCTCGTCCACCTAGTACCTGATTGAATGGCGGATACAGAATTCCAGCTGAATAGCACACGACTAGCGCATGCCGATTGCTATCGGCACCGTCGTCTTCTCACCTCCCAACGTCAGCCGCAAGAGATACGGGCCGGGTGCCAACGAGGGGCTGAAGCGCACGGTAATCGCGTCGGATTGGCGGATCCAAAGCACAGGAATGGTCCGGCCGTCCACGCCAACCAGTTCCACCGCATCAACGCGCCCCGGTTCGCGCAGCTGCACGCGCACATGGTCAGTGGCAGGGTTGGGGTAGGCGATGATCGTGGCGCGATTGACTGGATCCCTCAGTCCCATTCCGCTGTCATTCAGGTAGCGCGCATACGCAGTTGACTTGTCGTCGTCCGTGCCATAGCCGGCCAGCACGATGGCGCCATCGGGCGCAAGGGCCATGGCGTACGCCCGGTCGTTCGAACCGCTGATATCGGTGTAGACCTGCCCGGCGCCTGCGAAGGAGGGATCGAAGCTGCCGTCGCTGAGCAAGCGGTAGAGGAGGAAATCGTTATCGGCCGTGGAGCCGGTGCGCGCGCGGAAGCCCGCCACCAGCAATTTGCCACCGGGCTGGGCCGCGATGCTGCGCGCCTGGCCCCATTGCGGCGCGGTGAAGGGCATGAGCTGCACGCCGTTGGTGCCGAAGCCGCTCACCAACTCACCGTTCGCATCGAGCAGGGCCACAGCGGGTGCATCATCACTGCCGGTATTGCTGCGGTAGCCGCAGGCCGCCACGCCGCCATCGGCGGTGAAGCAGACGCCGCGCACCGGCTCGGCGCCGCCGCCGTTCAGGTTGATGGCAACGATGCCGCCGTTGCCGAAGCCGGGCATGAGCACGCCATCGCTATCGAAGCGTGCGAGCAGCCAGTCCGATTCCTTCGAGACCGAGAAGCCGCCCGCGATGATCGAGCCGTCGTCGGCCACGTCGAGGCAGAGGCCAGTGCTGAAGGGCACGCCTGCGGACGCCACACCGTTGGTGCCGAAGCCCGTATCCAATCCCCCATCGGCATCGAAGCGCGCGCACATCAATCCGCTCTCGCCTTCCACGCCCATGATCAGGATGCGGTCGTCGGGGAGCACGCGCATGGCGTAGGCCGCCTGGAAGGTGAACTCCCCGCCGCCCAGGTCGGTGTTCACGAAGCCGTTGTCGCCGAAGCTGATGTCCAGCACGCCGTTCTCGGTGTAGCCGAGCAGCACCACGTTGCCGTCCATGTTCTCGTCGTAGGAGAGACCCGCCACCACGATGCGGCCATCGCTCTGCACGCCTACGCCGTAGCCGTAATGGAAGAAGGCCTGCGCGGGCGTGGCCACTACGCCACCCAGGCCGAAGCCGGGATCGGGCGTGCCATCGGGCATCAGGCGCTGCACCAGCACGCTGGCGTAGTTGCCATCGCCCCAGTAGCCCGCGCCCACCACCTTGTCATCGGATTGCACCGTCACGGCATTGATCTCGTCGGACCACGCGTTGGCGTTCCACAACAGCATGCCATCGCCGCTGAACTCGGGGTCGAGCGTGCCGGGCTGGGCGGTGGCACTCAGCGTGAGCAGGCAGAACGGGAGCAGGAGCTTCTTCATGTTTCGGAGGATTGGAAGGATGAAGGTCGGGACCCGTGACTACCGTAAGGGTCGAAAGGGACTGGTGGTTCGCGTTTCAGCACCATGCGAGCCCGATTCCCACGATGACGGCGATGTATCGGGCCGAACCAACCGCACCTGTTTCATCACATTTCGCGCGCGTTCACAGCAGGCTTCGGTTCCCGCGACATCTTGGTGCCCACAACCCCAATGCGATGTGCCCGCAGCTACCTGCACTCATTGTCTTGTCCGTCGGTCTCTGGTCGTGCTCTGATGCGCCACGTGCGGATGCCGAGCAGCTGCCCGACCCGAGTGCCCGCATCGACAGCTTCCTGACCGCATGCACGGCTGCTGGCTTCAACGGCAGCGTGCTGGTGCTGCGCGACGGCAAAGCCCTGCTCGATAAAGGCTACGGCTTGCGCGACCGCGAGCAGAACCTGCCGAACGAGCCGGGCACCGTTCACGCCATCGGCTCCATCACGAAGCAGTTCACGGCGGCGTGCATCCTGAAGCTGCAGGAACAGGGTAAGTTGAAGGTGACCGATGCCATGAGCACCTACCTGCCCAATGTGCCGAAGGACAAGTCCGGCATCACCTTGCACCAGTTGCTCACCCACAGCGCGGGCTTCCCCGGCGCCATCGGCGACGACAATGAGCCCATCGACGGCGGCGAGTTCACGCGGATGGCCTTGCGCGCGCCCTTGGAGTTCGCGCCGGGCACGGGCTACGGATACTCCAACGTCGGCTACAGCCTGCTCGGCATCATCGTGGAGCACGTGAGCGGGATGGCCTACGAGCGTTACCTGCACGACGAGTTGCTCGCGCCCGCTGGCGTGCTGCGCACCGGCTACCGCATCCCCGATTGGACCCAGGAACAACTGGCCATCGGATACCGAAAGGATGGCACACGATGGGGCACCATGCTCGATCACCCTATAGTGAACGGTGCACCCGGCTGGCACCTGCGTGCCAACGGCGGGCTGCTGAGCACTACGCACGACATGGCCGCATGGCTTGAAGCGCTGCGCACGAACAAAGTGCTGAGCCAAGCGAGCACCGAAGCGATGTTCACGGCGCATTTACAGGAAGGTGAAGGCGCCGACTCGCACTACGGCTACGGCTGGGCCATCTTCCCGACGCCGCGCGGCACACGGTTGATCACGCACAACGGCGGCAATGGCGTGCAGTTCGCCGATGTGCTCTGGTACGCCGATGAGGGCGTGACCGTGGTGCTGATGAGCAACGCCAATCAGCGCGGGATGCAGGACCTGGCGTGGGAGGTTGGCCGCACGATCTTCGATCCCGCCTACGCGCCGCGTGTGCCACAACCAGCGAAGGCCTTGGAAGGCATACCGGAAGGTCCTACTGGCGACCGCATGAAGGCACTCTCCGCTGTCTTCGGCGCTGAGGGGGATGATGCGCAGCTCAAGGACTGGTTCAATGAGCATTTCGGACCGGGCTTCCTCAACGACATTCCCATGGACAAGCACCTCTCGGTGTTCAAGCAGCTGCGTGCCGACATCGGCCCCAACCGCATCGAGCGCGTGGAGCAGCTAGGGCCGGAGGAGTTCGCCGTGCTGCTGGTGAGCGAGCGTGATCAAAGCCGCTGGCGCGTGATGATGCAATTGCGCCCGATCGATGCGCGCATCAGCGGGCTTGGAGTGGAGAAGGTGGAGTAGGAGAGAATCGCCGTGCATATACAAGCATCTACGCGTACGGGAGAAGCTGCCATGGACAGCACCGGTTCGTTAAGCGCTAGGTTGGTAGTTCGTCATAGCCAAAGAGAATTCGGATCGGAGCGACTGTCGCGCATTGGCGGGATCCGCGTTAGCCGGGAACGCCTGCCCCGGCATTCATTCCCCTCTGTGGAACCGCCTCACCGCACAGCGGGGCATTATCGCCCCAGTATCAGTGGATCGCTTCAACGCAGGACGCCGGGCAAAGCAAGCGCTGCGCCCTTTCGCGAAGTACGGTGAAGGATCTGCGGGCCTGTTTCCAAAGGACGGACCATGCAACGCGACGGATATCGGAAGAGCCTATGGCAGGATACCACCCTGTCCGAAACCAGCGGTGTTGGCGAACTGCCGTTCGACATACTGGATGTGGTGGTGGTTGGCGGAGGCATCACCGGCCTGAGCACCGCACTGGCCTTGCGCAACGCCGGGCTATCCTGCATGGTGGCCGAAGCGAAGAACATCGGTTTCGGCACCACGGGCGGAACGTCCGCGCACATCAACACCGTCCTGGAGCTGAGCTACGACCGCATGATCTCCAAATTCGGCGAGGAGGATGCGAAGCTCGTGGCGCGCGGTGCGGTGGAAGCCTGCGATCGCATCCGACAGTTGGCTGAGCTCCATGCGCCGAAATGCAACTGGAGCGAACAGATGGCCTATCTGTTCGCGCAGGATGAGAAGCAGGCAGAGGAGTTGGACAAGATCGTCGCTGGCACGCAAGCCGTGGGTTTGCCCGCGAGCTTCGTGGAGCAGGTGCCCTTCCCCAAGGCGTTCGTGAAGGCCGCGCGATTCGCGGGCCAGGCACAGTTCCATCCCGCGCGTTACCTCCAAGGCCTGGCCGCGGTCTTCAAGGAAGCCGGTGGCGTACTGATGGAGGACTGCCGCGTGCTGGAGGTGGACCCGAAGGAGGAAGCGCTGGAGGTGACAACGGAACGCGGTACCGTGCGCGCCCGCCACCTCGTCTATGCCACGCATATCCCGCCCGGTGTCAGCATCCTGCACTTCCGCAACGCGCCTTATCGCAGCTATGTGCTCGCCGCCCGCCTCCGCCTGGAAGCCGAGCTGCCCGCCGGTCTGGTCTACGACATGGAGGATCCCTACCACTACTACCGCACCGAGGATGTGGACGGGGATCGCCTGCTCATTGCCGGAGGCTGCGACCACAAGACCGGTCACGAAGAGGACACGGAGGAGCGATTCCGCGAGTTGGAGTCGCACGTGCGCGGCCTCTTCTCATTGGAAGCCGTCACGCACCAGTGGTCCTCCCAATACTTCGAGCCCGCCGACGGCCTCCCGTACATCGGCAAGCTCCCCATGGCCGACGACCGCATCTATGTGGCCACCGGCTTCAACGGCAATGGCATGACCCTGGGCACGCTCGCGTCCATCGTCCTCACGGACCTCATCACCAAGAAGGGCAGCCCTTACGAGAAGGTCTTCGATCCCGCGCGCGTGAGCGTGGTGGCGGGTTTTTCCAATTTCGTGAAGGAAGCCGTGGATGTGGTGGGCCACTTGGTTGCCGCGCCTTTCCCCGCCAAGGGAATGCCCGAGCTCGACGAACTCAAGCCAGGGGATGGCCGCGTGGTGAATCATGACGGCCGGTCCATGGCCGTGCACCGCGATGAAGCCGGCACTTTGCACGCGGTGGATCCCGCCTGCTCCCACATCAAATGCACCGTGGCATGGAACGGCGCCGAACGCAGCTGGGATTGCCCCTGCCACGGATCACGCTTCAACGTGGACGGTGAAGTGCTCACGGCGCCTTCGCGCAAGCCGTTGCAGCGGGTGGATGTTGGGTAGCAAACGTTCAGGTCGCATGGGGCCTACCGAGGAAAAGGAGGGCCAGGAGTCCGATGGATCGCGCAAGGTCCCGAGGCGGAGACCCTGCGCGAGTTGAAAGGATGGATCCGGGAGGAAGAGCGCGGGACGATTCGTGAAACGGTGAGGCGCGCAGGGGACCGCACGGTTGAGGCAATGGGATGCAATCAGCTCGGATTCTTTCAGAGCTGGCGGATTGCAGGTTTCGGGAGCGGTGGTTCGGTCTCACATATCTTGTGACCACCAATTCCTGATGAGCTACCTCATTGCCGTACCCGTGGCTGCGTGCGTTCTTGCATTGCCCGCCATCGCACAACAATCCGGCGATCTCGACCTCACATTCTCCAACGATGGCATAGTGACCACCCACACCCAATCAGGGGCAAGGGAATACGGTCGATGCGTTGCTGTGCAACCCGATGGGCGGATCGTTGTTGGAGGTTCTATCCAACAACAAGGTGTAGGAGGAAGGTCCATGCTCCTGGCCCGCTACCTGCCTGACGGAACCCTGGATGGCAGCTTCGGCTCAGGCGGGATTGTCACCCTGATCATCGGCGGACAGACCGAAGGTGAGCATGGCATCAACGGCATCGCATTGCAGCCCGACGGCAAGATCGTGGCCGTTGGTTACTCGCAGGTGGTCGGCATCGGTTTCCATTCCGCCATCCTCAGGTTCAACACGAACGGAACGCTCGACAACACCTTCAGCGGCGACGGCATCCGGCTGGACGATGTTGTTCCCGACTTCGATGCATACAGGGATGTGGCCATCCAGCCGAATGGACGGATCGTGGCCAATGGATACGCGGCTACGAGCACGACTTATGATGTGGTGGTGGCGCGTTATCTCGCCAACGGCACACTGGACAATAGCTTCAGCACCGATGGATTCGTGCTCACCGATATCGGAGGGGTGGAGAACTACTCCTATGAGGTGGTGCTGCAGCCCGATGGGAAGATCGTCGTTGGCGGGGGAGGCGGCGAAATCAGCGGTCCGCAGCATTTCCTGCTCGCGCGTTACACCGCGAATGGCGTTCTCGATGCAGCCTTCGGCAACGGTGGCATCGTGACATCGAATTTCAGCACCTACACCGATTACGCGAACGCCCTTGCCATCCAGCCCGATGGAAAACTGCTTGCCGGGGGGTACATTTCAGCGGGTATCGCCGGCAACATGGCCGTGGTGCGGTACATGTCAGACGGGATGCTCGATGCCTCGTTCGGCACCGGAGGCGTCGCCACCTTCGAGCATGGTATGGGCAGCATGGTGTACTCTATGGTCCTGCTACCCGATGGACGTATCGCCTTGGGCGGCGGTTCCGGAGGCCAGATCGCCGCTGCGATGCTGCTGCCCGATGGCACGCTCGATACGGGATTCTCGGATGACGGCCTTGTGGCTCTTCAGCTGGGCACCATCAGCGGGGGAAATGCGGCAGCACTGCAGCCCGATGGCAAGTTGATCCTGGCCGGCACTCGTGCAGGCTTTTCATCCTTGGATGACCTCGTGGTGCTTCGCTACCATACCGCCACCGTCGTCGGAATAGAGGAAGGAATGATTCATGGCGCGGCCTTGCGCATTTTTCCGAACCCTGCGGAAGAGTTGCTCAACGTTCAGGTGGATGCGCACGGCGCAGTGCTGGAGATCCGCTCTGCCGATGGGCGCTTGGTGCGAGCACAACGCACTACGAGCACCACAGTGGTGTTGGACATCGCCGACCTGGAGAGCGGGATGTATGTGATCTGCGCGCAGGAAGGATCAGGTAGGAAGAGTGCCGGGAGGTTCGTGAAGAGGTGAGGCACGCTGCGAGTCGCAGGGGTCCGTCTCGCCAGAGCGAGATCCGCGAAGCACGCGATGACGAGCTGAAAGCCCGGTTCACGGAGCATTTCGGCCCCGGCTTCCTCAACGACATCCCCATGGACAAGCACCTCTCGGTGTTCAAGCAGCTGCGTGCCGACATCGGCACCAACCGCATCGAGCGTGTGGAGCAGCTAAGCCCGGAGGAGTTCGCCGTGCTGCTGGTGAGCGAGCGTGATCAAAGCCGCTGGCGGGTGATGATGCAGTCGCGCCGGATCGATGCGCGCATCAGCGGCTGGGAGTGGAAAAGGTGGAGTGAGCTTGCGGCGGCGTCTTCGAGGATGTGAGAAAATGCGAGGGACTATGGTCTCCAAAGGAAGTGGGACCTTAATCGCAGGGTCGTCCGCCAAATGCGCGGATAGACCGTGCGGAGGTTTGAAGCACCGATCCGCGCCAGCGGAGGCAGCGGGGGTGATCGCGATCCTCGACCGGAAGCCCCCTTATTCCGGCTTCGGCATCTTAGTTATGTGCGGCCGGAAGTTGATCGCCGTGCCGGGCAGGGCATCGGTGAGCACGAAGGCGATGGGCAGGCCGGGTTCGATCTCCTCCACCACCCGCGCGCTGAAACCACGCTGTTGCAGGAAGTCCGCCGCCGACCGGGCGCTGGTCAGGGGGTCATCGGCCACCAAGCCGATGCACGAGTACACATCCCCACCTTGGCCAGCACTTCCTCGGACGCCTGATTGATGATCGTACCATCGTAGAAGATGGAACGCAGCACCCCGCCGGAGTTCACCTGGAAGCGTTCATGCACGCCGTACTGCTCCAGCAGCTCCACCACGGCCTGTTTGGCCTCGGGCGTGGCAGCCGAGAAGATGCGCGAGCCATGGTCCGGGAAGGGCAGCGGGTTACGGCCTTGCATCATGAGCGTGAGGACCGCGGTCATGGCGATGAACAGGAATGCGAACAGGGCGACGAACCACTTGGGGAGGTGCATGGGTGGAGAGGTTGTGTACTGCGACACCGGCGAACATAAGCTCCGCGATCCGCAGGCGGCAGTCCTGCGCTTCGCACCCCTCATAACCCCTGCTCCTCGGGTCAGTAGCGGGTCGGCCTCCGCTAGAGCAGGATGATCAGCAGGAGCAGGATGATGATGATGCCCGCCGTGCTGATGTAGACCACCGTTCCGCCGTTGCGGGCGTTGATGTCGTTCATCTCGTGTTTCATCGACCTCCATTCGGATCGTAACTCGCGGCGTTGCTCCCGCGTGAGCGCGGCGCGGTCGGTGGCGATGAGCGTCTCCATGCGGCGTTGCAGGTCGAGCACCTGGGAGCGCTCCGCTGCGGGCAGACTGGAGAGGCGCTCCGCGTTCACGATCACTTCCTTGTTCGCCGCCGCTGCGGTGGGCAGGACCATCGGGGAGCTGCAGGCCAGGACGACAAGCGTTCGGGAGATGAGATTCCGGCTGTTCATGGTTGGGGTTGTTGGTTGATGCGCTTGGTCATGGTCTATCGAGCCAGGTGCGGGCGGACGCCCATCATTGCTTCAGCACAAGTTCCGCCTTCCTGATCCGCAAGCTAGGGTTCTCCTCGGCGGTGAGGATGGCCTTGAAGGTGTACGCGCCATCCTCCGGCACGCTGTACACGGCGTTCTTGCCGGTGAACGACCATTCGGTATGGCCGCCCAGGTCGGTCCGTGTCTCGCCTATCGTCACATTCTTCTCCGTGGGGTCCAGCTCGAACAACTGCACATCAGCATCGTCCTTCACCACGCGCACGCGCATGCGCAGATCGGCTTGGCCGTCGTAGGCCATGTCCATGCGGCTCCACAGCGCGATCTCGTCGCCCTTCTTCAGGTTGAGCGTGGCCTCGCGCATCACGAAATGATCGGGCGTGCTCAGCGTATCAATGGCCAGCCGTGCCAGCTCTTTGCCGGTGATGGCCTCGCAGGAGGGGAAGAGCAGAAGGGCGATGGGGAGATAGAGGAGGGGGCGCATGTGTTTCATCCCGAACAGCGGGAGGGCGAAGATGCAGGTGATTTGCGGATCGCAGGCCTACCGCATCGGGGGAGCATCGGTGCAGTCGCTCTGCTAGCTCTTCAGTCGCAGCAACGTTTGTTGCAGCTTGTTCTTGTGGGCGAACCCCACCAGTTCCTGCGGCGTGTAGGTCACGGCCTCTCCCCGCTGCTCGATGCGCATCCAGTAGAGGTTCAGCCTCGTGTTGCCATTCTGGTCCGCCCACGGATCGGTGATCCCTTCGCGCGTAAGCGCCTCCAATGTGCAGTTCATGCACCGCCCGAGGTGGGCCTCCTCACCAGGTCCTAGGGTGATCCTCACCACGCTGTCCGCCGGGTTCATGCGGATGGTGGTGTCGGGCACGGCCTCCTTGCCCTGCTTACGCCACACCACCGGCCGGTTGGTGAAAAGCCCATGCTGCCATGGTGCGGGCCTGATCTTGTAGGCGATGGTCACCGGCGCGTCGCTCACGTTCTCCACGCGCACCTGGTGCGTGAACGAGCAGCCGAGGAGCAGCGCGATGGGCAGGTAGAGGAGGGGACGCATGTGTTTCATCCCGAACGGCGGGAGGGCGAAGATGCGAGGGAGCCACGGATCGCGGCTCCGCCGGAACGCAGGGGCCGCTTCGGGCCGCAGGGTCGTCAAATGCACGACGGACCGCGGCGGAGGTTTGGGACACGCTACGCGGGTCGAGACCGGGGGTCAGAATGCATGTTCTGACGCATAGTGCCCACATTCGTAACCATCCCTATATGTACCACAAACTGCAGGTGTAGTGCTGTTATGATATTTATCACAACCACATCTATCGTAGTGGTCACACTTGCCATAACCTTCAGGCCCAACCTGGTCTTGATGTGCAAGAATGATCTGTTCTGCTTCCAATTGAAGTTTCTTGATCTCCTCACGGATCTCGGAGAATCGCTTCTGAGCGTCTTGGAAATTGAGGTTTGTCATTGGTGTTGGTAGTTGTTGCGGTTCGCCAACCGGTGTCCGCCGTTTTGCGGAGAACCAGCCGGAAGTTAAAAATAGAAATTCTCCGATCGCGGATCTGTGAGCCGGGGTACCACACTAGAGGATGATGTATTGGTCCGGATCACAGATCCGAAGGCAAGAAGAGTTCGCGGCGGCGGGAGCTTCTTGATGCCGAGCGCCTTTGCCAGGCGCTTTGGTCTTGTCTACAACCTGCTTGATGCCATGCAAAGTCAAACTCCTTCCAAAAAGCTGACCTGTCAAGTGCTTTGGTTCGGGGCATACCAGGGGACGACAGTGATATCATCAACGTGAAGCATATGTTGTTGTTGTCATAGCGTGACCCGAAGGAAACCCGTGCTACACCGCTTCGTCGAAGCAACCTTCTTAAGGAAACAGCAACCTGTTCCGCCTTAAGGTTCTTGAAACCGTAGCCCGTATACCACTCCACGGCTTCGGTTCAATACCTTCCATAAGAACGCCAGAAAGCTACCGCTCATTTTCTGTTCGTTGCACTCATACACAAGCGTCGTTAGTTCCCCTGTAGTGCTAGCATGAAGGGGGTCAACAACGAACTGTACTACCGCATTTCCTTCTATGGCAAACAAGTTCTCAATCAAGAATTGCTTCGCCTTGTCCAATGCGATTGCGGCGCTCTCATGTTGAGCCTGATACGAAATCTTGTTTGGTCCTGCCGGAATCTGTGCTCTCATGCCAAGGCAGCACAATACCGCCACCAATAGACCTGAGGATTGCTAATACACATAGAATAAGGGATGCTGGCGTAACCAGTCAGGCTTGAATGACGAAGCTGCAAAGGCAAAGGCTGACCGGTGGGAGGTGACACTCGTATTCATGGTCTAGGCAAAGTATGCACTTCCATTCAAACAGCCAGGAGCCAACGATGATCCCTCCGAAGGGCTACCTGTTATTGTTGAGCCTACTGTGCCGCATGTCATCGCTTTTAGGGCACATACGGGGGTTGGAAGAAGATCACCGAGCTACCGCAGATTGGCGATCAATGGCCACTTCATCAGACTTTGGCTCTATTCAGTTTCGTTCGCTGTATTAGTGCTACCCCACCCGCTGCCACAGATTACAGATCCGCGGCAGCGGGGGGCGCACGGGGGCGAAGATGAAGGAGAACTACGGATCGGATATTCGCTGGAGGACGTGGAGATTAAGAATTTCGCCCCAAGCGTATCGCTGGGATTAGTTCGCCGAGAGAAATTAAGTTGCTCGCTTTGTCTCAAAAGCATGCCTGGAGAAACAGCAATCCTATCACCGACCTTGAACCGCTTGAGTACGTCATTCTGATTGCACTCCTTTTCGCTAT
>JADJXF010000016.1 GCA_016715995.1 Flavobacteriales bacterium | reverse complement strand
CGTAATCGCCGGCAGGCAGGTTATCGAAGGCCAGTGCCTTCGCCGTAATGCTGCTGACCGCCTGGCCCCATGTCGCCGTAGATGGTCACGTCGGCAGCGCCTCCGCGAGAACGATCTCGGCGCCACCGTTGGCCTGGCTGTGGCACAGGGCATCCGTCGCAGCAACCGGCACCGGGGCACCGGCGTACTCAGGGAAGCGCGGCTCTCGGCGTTGGCGCCAGCCCTGCGCTGGGGTTGTAGGTGCTTCTTCAAGCGTGGTGAACCGGGTTCCAGCGACAAGGTCCTCCAAGGATGCAGGTGAGGCCCACCTGTTCGATGCCCGTTGCGGTAAGCGTAGGTGCCGGTGACAGGGATGTGCATGAGCACGGAATCCGGATCGCGCTGCTGAATGCTCCGTACGCGTTGATGGCCAGGTCCACCGCATCAGCCGTGGTGCCGATGCGCGGCGCCTGCGGATGGCCGAAGTTGAACTGGAGGCACATCGTTGCTGGTGAACGAGGGCTCGCCGGCGTTGAATACTACCACGGTCTCATCGCTAGCGGTGTCTGCCGCTGGCGATGTGCAGGCGCAAGAGATCGGGGCCCGCTCTCTCTTCCCTCCTCCGAAGAAGCCGCCGTTGTTGCTGGCCACCTTGGCGCCCTGCTCACGGTGGTATCTCACAGTGAGCCAATGGCCTTCGGGGATAGAAGCCCCGCATGCTCTGGATGGTGTTGGTACTGTTGCTGGTGTCGGCGTTCGGGCCGATGTCCTGGCGGCCGTTACCCAGCCTATTTCAAGTAGGTCACGTAGTCTCACATCAGCGCCGCGCGATCTCGATCGAAGGCGATGGGCTGGGCAGCGGATTGGCTACCAGGTTCCAGCCGTCCACGGATGGATTGCCGGTATTGTAGGCCATCGGTAAGGTGATGGGCGTAGCGCGATCACGGGCGCATTGTTCTCCAGGTCGATGGTGAAAGCCGTAGTGGGTCAAGCTTCTGCCGCACCAGGCTGCGAAGCCCTGACCGATAAGCAAGTCCTGGTTTGCTGCTCACGCCCTGCAGGCCGTTGTTCACCGGAAGCGCCGGTGTTGTCCTCGTCAGCAGCGGATGCTGGCCAGTAGACGCCGCTTCCCACGGGGTCGAAGAAGTTGGGGTACTGCGAGCCGGGGTAACTGGCCGTGAAGTAGCTCGTCCTGCAGGTGCGATACGCGACGGTTCCGTCGTGGCTGCCAATGAGCCGCGAGTTGGTGGCACCTGAGGGAATGAAACGCTCCATGCGCATGTTGCCGGGTGTAACTGGCGGCGGCGCTAACAGGTCCCTAACCGACCGGTGTAGGCCGGAGTGCTGCGCATCACCACCGGGTTGCCGGTAATCGAAGTTGCTACCGTCGAGCAACAGGTGCCGCGCATGTGAATGGTGCCGGTCACGGTTTTGCCATCAGGGGCATCAGCAGTGGTGTCCCAGAAGCTCGTGGTGCTGGCTAAGGAGAGCGTCTTCGCGCCGCTTCCTGCAATGGCGAATGTGCTGTTGTCGTTGGCGGTGAGCGTGCCATCGATGGTCGCACTCGTACCGTTCAGGTAAGTGCCGCCAGCATCCAGGACCGTGGTGCCGCCGGTCTCCACGGTGAGGTCCCTAACTTACAGGCGTAGCCCCGTCATTCGTCACGCTATGCCCGGTTCTGTCACAACCATGTTGTTGTCCGCCGTGAACGTGACCGCGCCAGGCGCTGGCAACCCGGAGGGCGTAGTGCCCCCAAATGGCGTCGCTCGCATCGCCGGTGGCCCGGCTGTAGGGTGGTGCATCCGCCCACGGTCACCGTGACGTCGGCAGAGCGCGTGCAACCATTGCCCGGAATGCGCAGCGGTTACGGTGCAGGTGCTGGTGCCCGCAGGTAGGCGGTAACGGTGGTCCCGTGGTTCCGCTCCAGGCCGGCGGCCGGGCCCCAGGTGGCGTGACCGTGCTCGTGTAGGTGAAGGTGATGTCCAACTCGCAACGTGAACCACTGTCGGTATTCGCATCATCACGAATGAGCAAGCCCCATGTGCTGTTGAACTTCCGGGTGAAGAGCGAGAGGCTCGGGCTGGATTGGGTGAAGGAGCCGGGGCCGGGCGTGGTGGGGCCAGCTATCCGGTGTTCCGCTATTGTAGGCGCGTAGATGCCAGACCTGTTCACGGCATTATCGGCCATCGCGGACTCGCCGTCCATGAATACGAAATTTTCGCTGGTGATATCGGTTCCGCCGCCAACGTCGCCTGCGAGGATGACATTGGTGCCCGTGGCGGATTGAGCAGGATATCCAGATCGTCGGGGTAGGTGTGCGTAACGCCGTTCAGGGTGACGCTTTCGACGGTGACGCCGCTGGTGGGCAGGCCGCTCACGCTCACGTTCCAAGGGTAAACGGATCTATCGTTGGCGCCGGATACGCTCGGCGCTCGGTCCTCCGGTGCTGCTGGAAGGTGACGCGCGCGGTGGTGGTGCTCGAAGCCGAGGCGGTCAGGTCAACGTTAGCGCCATCACAGATGCTGGCGCTAGGCGGCGATCGAGGGCAAAGTGGGCAGCCCCCCGGTACGTGGATGTTGTCGAAGACGGCGTTCTCACCGGTGTCACCATCGTGGTTCCACAAGCAGCCGATGATCGGCAAACCGGTGCCGGTATATGGTCGCATCGACCGCCGAGCCGGCCGAGGTCGCCGCCGTGAGCGGATCGCCGAAGCGGGTATTGCCGTTGTCGCGGTAGGAAGAGGCTCCAGGTATCGGTCGAGGGCACGTAGGTCACGCGCACATCGAGATAGTCGTTGTCGAAGTTGCCGGCCTGGATGATGGTGTTGAGGTTGGCGTCCGCGTCGAGACCACATTGTTGTAGCGCACTAGGCGCACGCATCCGTATTGCTGCTCTCGCCAAGCACCACGGCATAGCCCCTGGCCCAGGGTCAGATTGGCGTTGAGCCCGCCAGCACTACCGCCATGCCATCATCACCGCCATCGAAGCCGCTGAGCTCTCCATCACTCTCGCTTTTGCCTGAAGCTGAAGGCCCGAGTGAGGGTGCAGTTGTTCTGATTGAGCGTGGTGAGGTACGAGCCCGGCGTTGTTTGCGTAACGAACTGGCGGTTGTTGCCGGTCCCGGTGCGGGCCAAGCGCAACTGGTTGCCGTCGACGATGCGGCCTGCCCTGCTGTTTCTGTCCCGTCCAGCCGCCGCCCACCGTGTTGCTGTTGGCGCGGTTGAAGCGGTCAACGACCTCTTGCGCGAAGGCCGCGCCGGTGAAGCACCGAATGGCCCACAGCAAGAGGCTGAGCCTCAGCATGTGGTTGATGTGCCGCTCGCGTTGGTAGCGGGCTTCGAGCGAAACGGTGGAGGATGCGTTCCATGTCAGTCGGTGCCCATGTGAGTTGAGGGCGGGCGCTGGAACGGGACCATCCACCAATTGGTTTCTACCGGAGCGAATTGGCAACAGACGACCGTGCCCCCTTATCCACGAAATCACCTTCGGGCGACGGATGCATCGCCACAACAGTCGGTAAGGCCTACTTTCGCCCCCGCATCGGAAGGACCGATGACGCCCCAAGCGCCCAGCTTTTCCCCGTGACGGGAGTCACGGATGACCTGTCCAGGCGCGATCTCCCAGCGGAGCATTGAACGCCTGCCTTCGGCAGGCAAGCCGGACCGGAATGTCTGGGGCAACAACAAACACCTAACCGGTGCGTGCGAAGGCAAGGCTTCGCGCACATCACAACACCTTGGCGCCGAGGCTATGGCGCATACCTATGGAACGTACCACGTTCAACGACCTCGAGCTCATCGAGCCCATCTTGGAAAGCCCTTCACGAAGAAGGCTACACCCCACCCCACCCCCATTCAGCAACAGGCCATCCCGCACCTCACACAAGGGCGCGACCTGCTCGGTTGCGCGCAAACGGGCACGGGAAAACCGCGGCCTTCGCCATCCCGATCCTGGCAGGAGCTCCAACAGAAGCCGGCAGTCGGACCCAAGAAGGCCATCCGCGTTCGATCCTGACCACCCCACCCGCGAATTGGCCATCCAGATCGGTGAGAGCTTCAGCTCCTAGGGCCGCCATCTGAACCTGAAGCACACCGCGCTCGTCTTCGGTGGCGTGGGCCAGAAGCCGCAGACCGATGCCCTGCACCGCGAGTGGATATCGTAGTGGCCACGCCCGGCCGACTGCTCGACCTCATGGGACAGGGCTATGTCCACTTGAATGGGCTCGAGGTCTTCGGGCTCGATGAAGCCGACCGCATGCTCGACATGGGCTTCATCCATGACGTGCGCCGCGTCGTCGCGGCCTTGCCGCGCAAGCGGCAGACGCTCTTCTTCTTCCGCGAAGGCAAGCTTCGTGCGCTGGTGGCCTACGGACATTGCTGCGCGCGGCATCGACATCGACGGCCTCACGCACGTGTTCAACTTCGACATCCCGAACATCCCCGAGACCTACGTGCACCGCATCGGCCGCACCGGTCGCGCCAGCGCCAGCGGCAAGGCCCTCTCCTTCTGCGACCATGAAGAGAAGGAATACCTGCGCGACATCCAGCGCCTGATCAAGCGCGAGGTGCCGGTGCTCACCGACCACCCCTTCGTGATGACCGGCGGCCCGAAGAAAGCCGAGCCCGAAGTGCGCGAGCCGCGTCGGCCACGCGGACCCGGACGTGGCGGCAACCAACGCTCGCGCTCCGGCGGCGACCGCAACGAAGGGCGCCCGCAGCGCGCATCGGGCGAGCGCAGCGGCGATCGTCGCGATGGACAGCGCAGCCCGGCTCCAGTTGGAGGCCAGCCCCGTGAGCAGCGCCCGCAACATGGGCGTTCCAACGAGTCACGCCCTTCCCGCCAATCGACGGGACGTCCGCAGCACCCGCGCTCGAACGAGCAGCGCAGCGACCGTCCGCAACAAGCGCGCAATGGCGAGCGCCGCCACGACCGTGGGCCGCAACGTTCCGGTGGCCATCGCGACAGCCGTCCGCAAGCGCCGCGCACCGACAACCGCCCGAACGAGAACCGCCAGAGCGCCGGCAAGCCCGACTACGCGAAGCTGACCAAGGAGATCTTCGATGAAGAGAACACGACGAAAGCTCCGAAGAAGTCCGAGGAAAAAGGCTCCGGGATCCTGAAGTGGTTCAAGCGAAGCTGATCGAACGGACTCCATTGAGAGAGCCATCCGAGGGGGTGGCTCTTTCGCTTTTCGGGTGAAGGCCCGGTGAAAGCCTGATTGCGCTGAAGTTGATACCCTGCTTGGCGCAAGCGCTTGCCGAAGTCGCGCGCTGATGCGCACACGGGGCACCGTTCATTCCTCCACCCTTCGCAGGGACTGCCTCGTGGGACCAGCCATCGGCCTGCCATGAGGCAGTCCTGGCCAACATGCTGCTATGGCACATGCTGCAGGGCGAGGCCGTCAGCGCGCGCGCGTGGATAAGCGCAACACGCCCGGCCAAGAACGCGAACGACCCGTTGCCGGCTTCGTGCGCATAGCCCGAAACAAATGCGCGGGGCGGCGGATTGAAATACCCAGAGGTGGGGAAACGAGGAACGGCCGGGCGATCATCTCGGCACTTTCTGCCAGTGATCCAGGCATGAACGCACGACCCTGTCCCATCGCCGATGCCGTTAACACCAACTTGAACCCTCCAATGCCACAGCCACCAGCAACCAACTTCCACCCGGCCTACTTCCAGGTGCGCTTCCGCACCGAAGCACCGCAGGAAGACTGGCCGACCAGTTCGTCATCCTCACCGCCTACGCCACCACCGGCGAGACGTGGAGCGAGGAGCGCAATGTCGCCGACCGCAAGCTCCATGCGCACTTGGTGACGCTCGGGCACACGCCCATCCGTATAACCGGGTACGACCCCGAGAGCGGCCACGCAGAACCCGGCTGGGCGGTGGAATTGCCGCTGGAGGGCGCTGGCGGTGGGACGAGAATTTCTGCAGGATGCGATCTTCGTGGTGCAAGGGGATACGTTGGCAGTGCCGCAGTCCAACACCAGCCATGCAGAGCAGACCATAGGGCACTTCCGCGAGCGCGTGAGGTAGGTATCCTCTACGGCGCACACCTACACTGATGGCCTGTCAAGTACACAGTCCTATGGACGGACGCGCGAGCATCGTGTGCGCTTTCGGGTCACACCTCGAATAAATGCAACAGGTCCTCCACCACTTTCACATCGCCGAACTTCACCATGCACTTGCCGGTATGGGCCTTGCGCGGTGTGCGGCCTAGCGCACGGGTCCGCCCTTCCGGGGTCAGGCAGCGGGAGGTGATGGTCGGTTCCGCCCCGTTGAAGGAAGGGTTGGCGATCACCAATCCCGCCCTGTTGCAGCAAGACCTTGTGCACGTCCCACATGCGTGTTCGGCCGTTGAAGGCCTTCAGCTGCACGCGCAACAGTTGGTCCCCCGGTCCTGCAGGCCAGGATCAGGTCGAAGCCGAACAGGTCTATGTCCGAATGCGCCACCAACGGGGTTCGACTTTGGCGCGTGGCGTGCAGGATGTAATCACGGATGAACCAGGTCTCCACCAGTTGTTCCTGTACGGTTGAGTGTGCGGGTTGGCGAAGTAGGTCTTCAGACTCATGGGGTGCGTCTATCTTCTGCATCCGATCGGCATCAGGGTGCGCCAAGCGCGACAAGATCGGGTGCAGCAGTCCTTGTTCAGGGAACCGGTCGGCCCGATGAGGTCAATGTATCCGAGGCCGCAGGCATGAGGGGCGTTCCGCGCCCCAACTCCAGGGTGCATACCCCCGACAGGTCCTCTACACCTTTTTTACGTAAGGATAGAGCAGGGTGCTGCGCTTCGCACCGAACTGCAGATTGTACACGTACATCTGCTTCAGGTCCGCATCGGCAGGGCGGTTGTCCTTGGGCAGCTTCCATTTGGTGTCGAGGATCAGTTCCACGCGGTCGCCGCGACGCACCACGATATCCGGGCGGATCTTCTGGCGTTGCCAGAACAAGCGGCTATCCTGGCCCGATATGGTGAGGTCGGTAGCCCGCGCGGCCTGCTGGAGCAGTTTCAGGACCACCCGTTCGTAGAGCACGTTCATGTCGAACATCAGGCCCAATAGGCGGGTCTGGCCGCCCTTGATGTCGGGTGCGTGGTCCAGTACGCGTCATTGTGGCCAGTTGAACAGCCCGCGCATAGGACTGGGTCTTGCGGCCGAGGCGGATGCGCGCGATGGAGGCGGCGGTCAAGGGGCGATCCTCCACCTGCTCAAAGGCCCATTCCACATCCTGCACACGCCCCACGATCATCGGATCGAGGGCGGTGTCCTTCACAATGCACAGGGCACGCTTCAATAGGCTGTGCAGCATGTGGTCATTATCGTACACCTGGTGCTCCACGTGGAAACGTTCCTTGCGGATCAGGTTCTCGCGCAGGTGTCCGGGCCAATGTATGCGTCCCTTCAGGGCTAACTGGTTGCCGGTACGCCGGTGATACTGCTTCACCAGGCCGCCGCGGACAAGCCCATGCATCATGCACGTAGAGGTCGAAGAAGAAATCGAGGATGGAGGAACTGCGCTTGTGCAGGTGGCTCTCCGTGGTGCTGGTGAGGGGCAGGTTGTGTACTAGGCCCAGCATCTCCAGCAGGGCGCGTTGCCACTTGCCTGCATCACCGTCGCGGTCGGCCTTTGGCAGGACCTGAATGACCGGATCGCCGACCTGGATCACGCCGACGTATTGTGCGAACGTGATGCTGTTCGGGCCTGCATCGAAGTACTTGAAGCCGTTCGCCTCGTTCCACTTCAGGAGCCGGTCGTAATGCACACGCTGGAAGCCCCGCTCACCCACGCGCAGCTTCTCGTGCTCGAAAACGCTCAGGGGCTCACGAACCGGCATAGATGGCCTTGAAGGGTTCGAGGTCGACGAATTTGCGCGGATCCTCTATGGCATAGAGCTCCTTGACTTCGTATTCGTCCATCGGGAAATCCTTGGCGAACTTGACGGACGTCATTCGCGGCGTAACGAATTTCTTGCCTAAGACGGCGCCCACCTTCTTCGCATCCCCATGGAAGTATTCCTCCAACAGCGGGATCACCTTGGTGGCGAACACGCGCTTCAGGTCCGCACCGTTCTCCAACCCCATGAAGTAGCTGTGGCCGATGTGGTGGTCCTTGTCCATCAACTGCTCCACGCGTTCGTTGATGGTGCGCAGCAGAGCGCGCAGGTCCACATCTGCCACCGTGGTCGGTTCGATCAGCTCAGGCTGCGAAGGCATCTCCACAAAACTGAAGCGACGGCGTAGGGCCGTGTCCAGCGCCTCCACGCTGCGGTCGGCCGTGTTCATGGTGCCCAGGAGGTAGAGGTTGGAAGGAACGCTGAAGTCCTCCTTCTTGGAATAGGGCAGCTTCACCTTCGCGGGCTCCTTGCCGCCATCGCGCTTGTCGTCCTCGATCAAGGTGATCAGCTCGCCGAAGATGCTGGCCACGTTGCCGCGATTGATCTCGTCGATGATGAGCACATAGCGATCATGCCGTTTTTCCTGCGTTCCAATGTTCCGACGGAAGAAGTCCTTCTTCACCAGGTTCCGATCCAAGCTATAGAGCGTACCCATGCTCAGGCTCTTCGGGTACAGGTCCTCCACCGGCATCTCGGCGTCCTTCACCAACCAATCCACTTTAAGGAACTCTTTGAAACGGATCGGCGCGTTCTCATCCATGAAGTAACCACCTGAGACCCGTCCGATGGCCCGCACCATGCTATTGCCCGCGCTTACCAGCACGATGTCACCAACCTTCATGTCCAAGTGCATGGTGCGCAATACGGAAACCGTGTAGCGGAAGCCTTCGCCATCCTCTTTGAAACCTGCTCCCTTCAATATGTCTTTGATGCCCGCTTCGTCCGTGGCCTTGCTTACATCCACGGAGCCGCCATAACCGACGGCGATGACATTGTTCGCCGTGCAGTACGCATAGATCTCATCATCGGCGGGGCTGTTGTATTGTCCCAAGGAGACCTTGTAGAAATTGGCCTTCTCCAGCGCGCCATCATCGATGAGGTTTCCGCCACCGCCTCGTTCGCCACTGCGCGCTGAAGCGCACATCAGTTTAAAGATGCCATCCTGCACTTCGTAGGTGACCAGTTTTACCTCCTCCTCGCCATCCTTGCTCACGTGCGTCTGCGGCTTGATGCCCTCGATGAAGTCCTCGTAGCTGAAGCTCTGGTGGAAAGTCACCGTACGCACCAGACGTGCATCGAAAAGTTCTTGGTAGCGCGCTCGCACGGACTTGCGGTCCCGCTTCTTTACCACTTCCACATCCTCGCCATCGATGATCGCCACCGCGTGCGTGATGGCGTGGTAGGTCTTGCCCGTACCGGGAGGACCGAAGAGGATGGTGTTCAAAGAGTGCTTATTGGAACCGTTCATCTGCTGGGCCAATTGAAGAATGAGGTTATACTGCTCTTGCGTCGCGTGGAAGGTGGTGCCTTGCGTGCCCGCATTGAACCCCGCCATCACGGGCAGTTCTTTCAATGTGGACCATGGAACAGGTTGTGCGCCGAGATTATGATCGATCGTCAGCTCAACGCGCCTTTGCTTGGTTGCTTGGACAGGGTCGTGAGTGAAGGTTTCATCGGCTTTATCTATCTCCATTTCACTCACCTTCGAGGTGAGCGTTGCCAGCGCATAGCAACCACTCTGCGGGCCTGTGACCCAGATGATCGCTTTGTCACCAGGCTTGAGCTTATCGTGATGGGCGGTCACTGACCAAGTCCGAACTGCGCCTGCGGCAAGCGCGCCAACAGTATCATAGAACTGCGGGTAGCCTCGGAAAATCCAGTAGCTGGGTTCCTTCGTTGCTGACGACATAGTTGGGGCAGGCAAGGCATCAATGGCAACACCCTTGACCATTGCGTAGAGGAGAGCATTGTTGTCCGTACCACTGCCGCGGCGCTGCTCTACTAGCGTGGTGTCCTTGATGCGAGCGTACTCTTCGCGCATCGCCGCTTCGTGCAGGGTGAAGAGCATGGGCGGGATCGACTCCCACCGGTCAAACAGGGGATGTATGAGGGACATGCCCCCTGCCGGCTTGAAGTTGTGCTCGAACCGCTTGTGCCGTTCCTCGACTTTATCGAGGTCCGAAGTGCGGATCAGGAAGCCGATCTCCACATGGCCATCTACCTCGCGATGCTGGTAGGCTGCGCGGTTGCCGAATTCCATCATGGTGTAGCCCTTGGTCAGCGCCATGCGCACGTGGTAAGGGTCTGCGCCTATCCGTTTCAACAGGTTGTGGCCATGAAGCAGGAAGGCATCATAGCTAGCCTTGTCCTTCAGTGCCGCATAGTGCGCACGTAAGCGGTCAAGCGCCTCTGCGGAGTATCGCTCATTCACCGTTGCGGGCATGGCTATGCGGTCTTATCTGGTGTTCCCTTTGTCATCCCGGTCCTTACAGGCATTACCACCATCCCAGCGACCACCCAAGAATGCAGGTAGCCTATTTTCCTCTCATACGTTGCTGGTCCCGACTTCCCTCCACTTGTGCCGGGCCCGGTCGCCGTCGAAGCTGGGTTCTGGAAATGCGCCTTGAGTGTATCGCCCAAGAGCGGCAATGAAGCTTGCAGGTCATCCAACAGCGCATGAGATGCCCCGCCCTCGAACTGCAACCGGCCTTTTCTTCGGAGCGAATCATCAAGCCGCTTGTAGTGCCCGAGTATGACCCCCGCTACATCCGCCCGCTGGGCGAGGGCAGCCTGACGGTGCCAGCCCAGGCGGCTCCCGCCCAGTGCTACGTACAGCTTCTCGCCGGTAAGCGTACGCATCCTGTTGAACACGATAATGCAATAGTCCCAATAGATGAATTGCAGCGCGACCGCGCGCAGCCGAACCAGATCGCGCTCCTCCGCATTACGGTACTCGGTCAGACCTGCTTCGGTCAGCAATTTCCAGCACCACTCGTACCATGGCACATCGCTGCCCTCCGGCCATAGTGAACAGGCTTTGAATGCGCGTTCTACTGCGCTCCATGGCATGACTGGCACGTCCGAGCGGCGTGAGAGGATCAGCGAGGCACCTAAGAAGGGCCTTGGCTTCCGCACACGGATAGCGAAGGCCCATTGAATGGTATCGTCCAGCAGCCGGTCGGACGGCAGCTTTGTGTGTCCGTTCGCACTGTACGCATAGACCACCTGCTCCAATCGCTTCAAGCTCGTGCGCAGGCTCTTCTCATCGGAGCCCATCAATCTCTTGGCGATATGCATCGCCAGCTTGCTGGGCCGTTTGCGCGATGCACCGGAACCGGTGAAGAGGTCCACCTGCCCGTGTTTGTATTCGTAGGCGTGGCTACCGTACTTGAAAAGCACGCCGGCCACCACCACCGCATTGCGGATACGCTGGCGTAATTGCGCACCAATGTCTTCGGATGGCAACTTGGGTAGTGCAGCAGCCAATGCCTTTTTCGCATCGCTTGGCAGATACTCCCATGCTTCGGCAAAGTCATCATCACCAAGCAACAGCCTGAATGGGGTGGGTGGTAGTGCTTTGGTCGGCATTGTCGTTAAAATGATTTTGCCACCCTATACCTCGCCCCCTTCTTCTCCCCCTCCTTCTCTACCTTCCCTTCTTCCAGCAGGCTCTTGATCGCCGCGTTCCACAGGCCATCATCGATCCCGATGGCACTGAGTACCGCGCTCTTGCCGTGCCAGCCTGCGTGGGTTTGCAGGTAGAGCAGAACCGCCTGCGCAGCGAGGTCTTCTTGGCCGTTGGGGACTTTCGGCGGTCGCCCACGCCCGCGCTTGGGTTCGGATGAAGCATCCTCTTCTGCTTCGATCGCATCACCGACCCCGCCACCGAACAAACCACCTTCTTGGAACAAGCCCGTCCGGTATTCCCCGGCCGGTTCGCCCACCACATTATCCTCCCCGCCTTTGCTCTTCTTCCCCTTCTTCACCACCCCGGCCTTGGCCTCTTCCGCCGCCCGCTCATGGTTCAGCGCCAGCAGCCGCTTCAGCACCTCCTTGCGCGCGGCGGGACTGATGGTATACCGCGTGCGGTCGTTCTCGGGCAGGGTGTCCACGTCGTAGAAGGCGTGTTGCAGATCGAGGTCTAGCCAGCCGTAGGCATCGCGCACGGCGTTGTCCAGCTCCACGTGCAGTTGGCGCAGGCGCAGCACGCCCTCCACCACGCGGTTGAAGGGCCACACCTCCACATCGGCCGGGGTTTTGGGCTCCAGCAGGTGCTTGCGCAGCAGGCGGGTATCCTTGCCCAGCAGTTTCTCGAAATCCTTGTCCGGCAGCGCCAGCTCTTCCGGGGTGGCGGTGCGCAGCAGCGGGCTGTGGAACAGGTTGTACACATCCGTAAGCCCGCGCCAACTGTGGCGCATCAGCTGCTTGCGGTGCTCGTGGTAGCGTTCCCCCAAAGCCGCCAGCGACGCGTTGGGCGTTTGCCATTGGTCCTCGGGGAAGGGAAAGGTCTCGAAGCAGGTTTCAGGTCCATAGATCGGGTCAGTCTTAAGCTTAGTGCTGTACTTCCAGATCCACTCTATATGAAGCCGGCTCTGCAGTACAGCGAACGTGCTGTAGTCAGACAGTCTGGTTACGGTAAGATTTGCTGTAAACACAGCATTAGAAGGTACAAGAGCAAACGCGGTCGTTTTACTTGTACTAGCAATGACAATCACTTGAGGTTGAGCCGCAATCAGCTGGTACAACCTCTTCCTCGAACGCCAGTGTTGCCACCACAACCCCTTGCCTACTTCTTCGCCCTTCTTCGATCTTTCGCTTTGTACAGAAGCCTCAAGGATGGATAGGCAATCGGGATAGTCACGTGCAACTGGCTGGTCGTAATCTGGTGAAACAATTCCCGCCTTAATGAGGGCGGTTCTTGCGTCCTCGTCCGCAGACTTCCATTGAACTGTTGAGGCACGCTCCAATGGCCAGTCGAAAAAGTTAATGACCCAACGTTTCGCTTCTTGGTCCGGAAGGTTGTTAATGTTCTCCCCATTCAGATATGGGAATAGGACGTCGCGATTCTTTCGGTCTTTCTTGATGAGTGCAGCCGCTTTATCTGCCTCCATCACAAAGCCCATCCCAAGTACAATACTACCCTGGAATGCCATTTCTGCATTAGCTATCAATGGCGTGGGCTGCTGACCCTCACCCTCATTATCCAGGTATGGAGTTATGCTATCAACAGGCTGCTGGTTAAGATGCCTTTCGCGAGACCACTCTCCTTTATGTATGGACACCAGCGATATTTCAACTGCTGCGCGTCCGGGCCATTTGAGGCTCCGGACTGCATGGTTAATGGTCCCACCGTTCTTTACAATGAACTCGAGCCCATCGATGCGAGCATTTCCTTGGGCAATGGTATTCGTGGAAATGAGACTAAGGAATCCTCCGGGTGAGAGCAGGGTATAGATTCTTCTGAAGAAGTAAGTCACAAGGTCGACCGCGCTTATTGGAGCGTATTCATAGAGCAGGTAATGCAGAAAGCTATCTCCGAACCTGCCGGATAGTTTTCTGTTACCCATGAATGGTGGGTTGCCAATGACACAATCGAAGCCCCCGGCTGCCATCACCTCCGGGAACTCAAGGAACCAGTGGAAGAAGCGTTTGCGTTCGGCCGTGGCCCAAGCCATGGCGGGTGCGGGGCCCAGCAGCTGGCGGCCCTTGGTCCAGTAGCTGCGGTAGGTGGCATCGGTGATCAGCTGGTCCTTGGTGGCGCTGGTCTTGGGGATGTAGAACTGCGCGATGGGGATGGCGGCCACCTGGTTCAGGCGGTAGGCATCGGCTTGCATGGCTTCCTGGAAGCGGCGCTGCTTGGCTTCGATCTCCGCCGGGGTGCGTTCGGGCATGCCTTCGAAGAGCTTGTAGGCGGCCACCACCTTGTTCACCTCGGCCTCCACATCGGCGCTCAGCTCCAAGCTGGTCTGCCCCTGCGTTTGCCGCTCCTGCTTGTTGCGCTTGCGGAAGGCGGCGGCCACATCCTTGTCATCACCGGGCAGGGTGGCAAAGGCCTCTTCGGGCACGCCACGGTCCAGCTCTTCGCGCCGCGCGAAACCCACAATGGCGTTGCCGCACTTGATCCGGTGGTCCAGGAAGTTGAGCGGCTCGCCGGGGATGTGGGCCTCCAGCCACAGGGCCACCTTGCACAGTTCCACGGCCAGCGGGTTCAGGTCCACGCCGTAGATGCAATGGCGGATCACATCGCGCATGGCCACACGGAAATCGGCCGCGCGCGGCTGTTCCATGCCGGTGCGCACAATGGCCAGTTCGGTGGCGATGCGGCGCGCGGCGGCCAGCAGGATATGGCCGCTGCCGCAGGAGATGTCGGCTACGCGGAGGCTGAGCAGGGCACGTTCCTGCAGTTTTGGTAGGTCGACCCGCTGGGTCGACGCTACGGGTGCCGCCGACGAGGTCGGTGCCGCACCCGTAACGAACCGCTGCGGCTCACGCAGGCGTTCCGCAATGAGGTGGTCCAGCGAATGCTTGATCAGCGGCTGCACCAGTTCATCGGGCGTGTAGTGGCTGCCGGTGTTGCTGCGCTCATCGCCCTGCTTGAAGCTGAAGGCGGGCTTGCCGGTAGCGGTGCCGATCACGGGCTCCAGGTCCAACAGGCCTTCATACACGCTGCCGAATTCCTCCACGTTGAGGCCGGCGTAGTTCACGGGCACCAGGGTGCCTTGCGCGTTCTTGGTGAGCAAAAGGCCCTTGAGGATCTCCAGCAGGCGGTGGTTGTCCAGCTCCTGGTCGTGCAGGTCGTGCGCGGCCACGGCCAGCTGGGTGCCGAAGAGCTCGCTGCCCAGCGGGGCAATGCCCAGCGCGGCGCCCTTGCCCGCCCGCTCGAAGAGGGCGAAGGTGCTGAGCACGCTGCGCCACAGGTCGCGCTTGTGGCCATCCATAGGCGGCGCGCAGGGCCAGCTTGCGCAGGCGTGCGAAGCTGTAGTAGCGGCGGTAGATGTCGCGGAAGGTGGCGCGCTCATCGTCCGGTCCCTCGGGCGGCGGGTACACCAGGTCGCGCTCCTCGATCACGATGAGGAAGAGCATGCGGTACACGGTGCGCAGCAACACGTGGTAGTAGGCGGCGGCGTCCACCTTGCCCTGCACGGCGGCATCGGCCAGCACGTTGTTGTTAGCGAAGATGCCGTTGGCCAGCGTTTCGATGGCGTTCTTCACGGCACCCTCCAGCTGCTCGCGAATGCGCGTGCCGCTCTCGATGCCCTGCACGTGGTACTTTTCGATCAGCGCTTCCTCCACGGCATCCATGCCGGCGGGCATGCGGCTGGCGTGCAGGGCGCGGTACAGCGCGGCGAAGTCGGGGTAGAGCTCCTCGTCCAGGATGCGCTCCAGATCGAACTCCACGTAGGCTGGGCGGCCCAGGCGCACGCTGTCGCGCAGCAGGCGCAGTTGCAGGCCGTTGGTCACCAGGCCATAGGCGTGCTCGCTGTGGTTCAGGTATTCCTGTAGCAGGGCGTGGGGGCTCAGGCGCGGCTGTCCGCTGGCGCGGCGCTGGTCCAGCCCATCGTTCACCCCCATGATGTGTACGGGCAGTCCGCCCCGGTTGGTGGCGCGGTGACTAACGGGGTAGGGCTTGTCGTTGAGCACCTCCACCTCGGCGGGCTGCTCCAGCTCGTAGCCCAGCTCGCCCAGCAGCAGGGTCATCCAGTTGCGGCGGGTCAGCGTAACGCCAGTGTCGCCTTCCTTCAGCTTGGCGCGCTTGTCGGCGAAGGCCTTCCAGTAGGTACGTGCGGCGGCCCAGGCCTCGCCCACGGCACGGTCCACGGTGGTATCGGCTGGCAGCCCGAAGGCGGCGGATTTCTGGCCCTCGGCCTCGCCGCGTGCGATCAGGTCCAGCACCTCGGCGCTGAGGATGTTGCCTTGGAGGTCTACGCTGGGGAAGCTCATGCGGCGATCAGATGATCAGATGATGAGATGATCGGATGATGAGGGACTTGCGGGGTCATGCTTTGGGCAGGGTGTTGAAGCGGTCCAGCCATACGCGTCCTCTATCGGTGATGCGGTAGCGTTGTTGGGGATGGTTAGGTGGGTTCAAGGTGCGTACCAGCCAACCCCCTTGCATGATGGGCACGAGGTATTGTTTGCGGAAGTGCTCGCGGTGCGTGAGGCCAGCGGCACTCATGAGCGCATCGCTGCTTTGATCGCCCTGGGCAGCAGCTTGCAGAAGGGCAGCGACTTGCGCGGCAGCTTGCGCGGTGACTTGCGCGGTGGGCATGGACAATACAACGGACAGGTCCTCGAACACGCTGTTCTTCAGTGGGTCAGCTTGCGCGGTAGCTTGCGCGGTGACTTGCACGGTGCGTTGTACCACCTGCACCACGCCCCGGCCCGGAACAGGCCCCACGGAGGGGTCCGGCAGGCCAGCGGCCCGGCACTTGGCGTACATGTCCATCAGGCCGGTGCCCGCCTTCTCGATATAGCGGGTAAGGAAGAGCGGATCGGCGATGAGGGGGTTGTGGGGCAGCGAGGAATGGGGCTTGCTCAGGTCCACGCCGACCAAGTTGGGCGGGAAGGTGCCGGGGTTGCTTACCTCAAAGCGATCGGCAAAAAGTTCCACTTGCACGCTGGCGGCGCTGGCATAGTCGCGGTGGGCCACGGCGTTCACAATGGCTTCGGTCACCACTTCGCGCGGGATCTCGGGTGTGATGGGCGCGCCCACACTCTCACTGCGGTTGCCCACGGCATGGGCCAGCTTGCCCATGACGAAGTGTACCGCCTGGTCCACCAGCTCGAATGCGCTGCCCTTGAAGATCTTGTAGTCCAGCATGGGCTTGCCCCCGGCGGCGGTGGGGTAATGCATGCACTTCACCTCGCTGCTGATAAGGCCGATGTGGCGTTGCGGGGCTTTGCCGAAGAGCAGCACGGCGGCATGGCTGGGGCGGTCGCCGTCGAACAGGTTCAGGTGGGTAAGTACCTGGGCCATTGGCGTGCCGGGGCCGAGTACGTAGTTGCGTTCGCGTTGTGCGATGCGCAGGAAGCGCTCCACCTTCTCGGGATCCAGGTCATCCATCGAAGCGCCGTTACATGCGGCCGCATCGTACGGCAGATGGCGGATCACGCCGGTGCGTTGCAGGTGATCGATCAGGCTGGCGTACACCGCCGAGGTCAGTTCCGGAATGCTGCTCACGCGTTTGCGGATGAGCTGCTCCCCGGCCTTGCGGATCAGGGCGGTCATTCGTGGATCGCGACCTTCATCGGTAGTGCCCAGCACATAGATGAGCCGCTCTTTGCCTTGTGCCGTGGCGCGATCGAACTCGTGCTCGGTGGGCGATGTGCCGTTCGCATCGGGATACCCATACTCCATTCCGAAGAGGCCCACATACAGGTCGTCGCGGTCCACCTCGTGCAGGTAGACCGCATCGGTGCGCTGGTCGCTGGCGGGCAGGTCCTCGAAGAGGAAAACGGCGAAGTGCTGGCCCAGGAGCGCATCGCTGTGTACGAAGTCCTTCAGCGCGCGCCGCTCGGCCGCCAATTCCTTCTGCACGCTGCTGATGAAGATGCGCGACACGGACATGCTCAAACGGCCTTGGTCGGTTTGGGTACCAGGATGTACACGCCCATCACATCCGGCGGCAGCACGGGGTGTACCGCTTCGTAGGTACGGCCACCCACCAGATCACGGAAGCGGCCATGGGCTTCCACCAGGTTCAAGGCGCGCTGTTCGGCCAAGGCATTGAACTCCGGCGCGCGTTTCTTGAAGGCAGCCAGTTCGGTGTCCAAGCGGTCGTACTGTTGCTCGGGGCTCAGGTTGGCGGCGGCACGGGCTTTCAGTAGCAGGTCCTTGGCCTCGGTGTAGCCCAGGGTGCGGCTATCGGCACCGCTGCCTTCGTAGCCCCACAGGTACATCTCTTCGCTGATCACCTGTTGTTGGCTGTTCTTTTCCTTGATCACGTTGCGCACACGGAATTGCACTAATGTGGTGCGGGTCTGCACCGCATCGGTGACCACCACGGCGGTGCGCGCCACTCGGCGGTAGGGCTCCTGTGCCTCGAAGCTGAGCTTCAGCATGAACTGGCACAGCTGTTCCACGAAGCGGTGGTTGCGCCCCAGGTACACGTAGCCGTGCGGCGTGGGGCTGCGAAAGCTGATGCGCACGGTGTTGCCCTTGCCACCCAGCAGGTCGCGGATGTGGCGCGGCAAATTGCCCACGTGGGCCTTGTGGTCGGCCAGGTCGGTTTCCACGGTGCCGCCCAGGTGTGTGATGGCTTGGATCACAAAGGCCTCCACGCTGTGGATGTCACCGATAGCCTCGTCCACTTCGCGCAGGTCCTTCTCGATCAGCGCGGCGTCCACGTTGCTGTGCGCGAAGATCTCGCGCAGTTTGCTAGCGCGTTTCTTCATGGCCTCCAGCTCCTTGGTCATCGCGTGCTCAGCCTCGAGGATCTCAGTTGCGCTTTCCTCGAAGTCGATGTGCAGCTGCCGCATCTTGATGGCATCGGGGTCCAGGATCAGCTTGCGCACGGCCGCGTCCATCACGGTGGCGTTGTTCTCACCGATGCTGATGCTCACACCGATGTCGCCCTGGATCTTCTTCACCTTGTTGATGAGCACATCGAGCACGAAGAGGTCCACGGGGTTGTCCTTGCCGCGGATCAGCCAGGTCTTGATGGTGTCGGCCTCCTGCCCGAAACGGTCCACACGACCTTCGCGCTGCTCCAGGCGGTTCGGGTTCCACGGCAGGTCGTAGTGCACCACGGCCGTGAAGTTGTCCTGCAGGTTGATGCCCTCGCTGAGGCAGTCGGTGGCCACCAGCACGCGCTTGGTCTTGCCGCCCAGTTCGGTCACCAATTGGCGGCGCTGCTCATCGGCCAGTTCGCTGGTCACGGCCTGGATGTCCACATTGCCGGTGATCTCCTGCTTGAGGATCTGCGCCACGTAGTTGGCGGTGGCGATGTAGCGGCAGAAGATGATGGGGTGGTAGCCGTCCTTCAGCAGCTTCTTCACGGCCCGCACCAGCTCGCGCACCTTCCAGTCCTGCTCCACGCCGTGCAGGGCTTTCACCTGTTCGGCCAACTTGGCGAGGGCCTTCAGTTCGCTCTCATTCAGCCCGGCCAGGGTGATGATGTCCGTTTCCGGGGCATCGCTGTCGGTCTCCAAACCGGTGAGCATGCTGGTGCCTTCCTCGGGCTCGTAAGCCTCGCCATCCTCCACCTTGCGTTGGTAGCGGTTGCCCAGCAGGGCCAGAGCGTTGGCCGGAGAACTGACACAGCCGCGCAGCAGCGAGAGGGCAGCCCACCAGCGCATGCGCTCCTGGTGCCCTGGTCCCTTGTTGCTGCTGATGCCCCGCGCATAACGCACCACGTCCGCATAGAAGGCGTGGTAATCCGGCGACATGTCATAAGTGCTCTCTTCCTGGTCGCGCGTGGGAAAGGGCGTGTCCTCGCCCAGCCAGCTGCGGATGTCATCGCGCTTGCGCTGGATGAAGTAGTCGGCAATGACCTCGCGTTCCTTCTTGCTGGCGTTCTGCAGGTCCGTCTTCGCCAGTTCGGGTTTCAGCAGACCCAAGAGCGAAAGGAACTCCTCGTCCTTGCCGCTGTGCGGTGTGGCGCTGAGCAGCACCAGGTGTTGCTTGGGCTTGGCCGCCAGCTCATGCAGCAGGCGGTAGCGCAGTTGCTGGCCCTTGCCGCGCGCACCGGCGGGACGGCTGCAGGTGTGCGCCTCGTCCACCACCACCAGGTCCGGTGCCTCTTCCAGAAAGAGGTGGTGGTTGCGGTCGCTCTTGATGTAGTCGATGCTGATGACCTGGAAGGGGTAGTAGTGGAAGAGGCGTTGCCCGGCGGGCACCTTCCTCTGCAAGGCCAGCACGGTGCCGCTGCGGATCACGGCTGCCTCAATGTCCAGCTTGTCGCGCAGCTCCTGCGCCCACTGGTCGCACAGGTGTGGCGGGCACAGAATGGCGAAGCGCTTGATCTCCCCGCGCTCCATCAACTCGCGGATGATCAGCAGGGCCTCGATGGTCTTGCCGATACCCACGTCGTCCGCCACCATCAGGCGGGTCACGTCCTGTTTCAGCGCCATCACCAGCGGCACCACCTGGTAGTTGCGCGGCCTGAAGCTGAGGCGGCCCATGCAGCGGAACGGTCCGCTGGCGTGGCGGAAGCTGAGGCGCGCGGCATTGAAGAGCATGCGTGCCGTGCTGAAGTCGCCAAGGTCAGTGCGCGTGGGTTGCGGAAAACTGCTTTCGGTGATCTCCTCACCGGGCAATGCCAAGGGCAAGTACACGGCGGTGGTCTCCTCCTCGGCCCCGCCCAACGGACGCAGTTTCACGAGATCCGCATTGTCGCTGGGCAGCACGATCCAATCGCGGTGGCGGTAGTTCACCAAACTGCCGGGCTTGTGTTCCTTGGTCCTCATTTCACTTTGCGGAAAATGTCCTTGCGGCGGGCGATCAGGTCCTCGAACGGTTCCATGTAGTGCCATTCGATCACATCGTAACCCGCATCGCGCAGGATGTTGCGCTTGTGCACGTCCTCCGCTTTCTGTTCGGGTGTGTCGTGCACGCTGCCATCGCAGAACACATAGCTGATCTGTTCGTCCAGCTCATAACCGAAGTCGGCACTGATGTAATGGCCGGTCTCTGCCTTCAGGCTCACTTGTGCCCGATCGGGCAGGAGTAGCCCAAGCGCATGCAGCTTCTTCAGGAAGGTGCGCTCCATTTCGGCGGTAGCATCGGTATGGCCGAGCAGCCAGTGGAAATGGGCGTCGTAGTCGCGCTCGCCGTTCATGGGCAGCACCTCGCAGTCCATCAGCATCTCCAAAGCAGGCTTCACGGCGTGCCGGTCGATCTTGTCGTGGTCGCGCTGGTTGAAATAGCTCAGCAGGTTGCGGTAGCTGGCTTTCGGTTCGGTGGGCTCGGTGTCCTGGCGGGTTGAAGGGTCGAAGTGCAGCAGCTCATAGGCCGCTGCGAACACCTGCTTCATTTCGGTGCCTTGCTTCACCAGTCTGGAAAGCACGCCCAGTGTGCCTTCGGTGGCCTCGTACAGCATCACGTTCGGCACATCGCCCTTGCCCATCACCGTCATGCCGATCTCGTTCTCCTCCAGGGAGTAGGTGCGCTCAATGGCGCGCTTCAGGGCATAGCCCAGTGTTACCACGCCATGGGCATCCAGCTTCAGTTCGCCCAGTGGCTGCACATAGAGCGTATCCGCGGTAATGGTGGTGAAGAGCCGCACCTCCTTGTTGGCCCGGGGTGGTGTTTCCTTCAAGTACTTCTCCACGTCCGTCTTGCTCAGCCATTTGCCGTTGGCCGGGTCAATGGCGAAGCCGGTCTGCGTTGGTGCGCGGCGCAGGCCTTCGTTCACCTTCACCAACTTGGTGGCCGGGCCGTGGATCAGGTTGATCAGGTCGGCCCCGTGGTGCTTCACCACGGCCTGCTTGGTGGAGGCGATACCCTTCTCGTAGTGGAAGTAGTCCGCGATGCTGAAGCCCGTGCGCATGCGATCCTCCTCTTCGCAGTTGATCCGCTGGTAAGGCCGTGCCTCGGTCTCGTCGAGTTCCACCAGGTTGGCCTTCATGTCCACAGCCGAACCCTCCAAGGAAGCGCGCGTGATGGGGTCCACGTTGGCCCCGACGATCTGGTCGTCCATGAACGCATAGCCCGTATGCGCGGACACCTTCATGTGGTGGAAGCCTTCGGTGAAATGGCTGGCCAGCATGCGGTCCACACGGAACTTGCCGCCGTTGTGGTAGATCACGCTGCGCGGGCCGAACTCGCCCAACGCCACGGTGCGTGGGCGGCTCAGGAAGATGCCCTGGTCCTTGTGCTTGTAGCCCACGAAGGCGCGCACCGGCAAGCGGGTGAAGTTGTAGCCCGGCAGGAAGCCCTCCGCAGCGAGGTAGCGGAACACATAGAACTCGCTTTCGCCACCCTGTTCCCGGCTGCTCTCGTTCAGCAGCAGGGTGCGCTGGCGGATGGCGAAGCCCAGGTCGCGCCGTGCATCACGATGCTCCGGGCTGTCAGACGAATACGTGGGATCGTTGATGACGGCCTGTGAGCGGGCAAGCAGGCTGACGGCGTGCTTGTAAAGCAAGCGCCAACGCTCCAGACCCTGATCGAAGTTGCGCCGGAAGTTGCGGACCTTCTCGCTCAACCAGTTCTCGCCATAGCCCCAGGTGGCCTCCGCCTTCAAGCGGTCATGTTCGGTCCCCAGTAGTTCCTGGAAGGCGATCATCCACTTGGTGCCGTTCTTGGCGATCTGGTCGTCGATGTGTGCCGCGATGTCCTCCTTCAGGGGGTAGTGCGGGGCCTTGTCCACCTGCAGGATGTCGCTCACCGAGGTGTGCAGTTCCTTGATGCCCATGTGCATGAGCAGGAAGGCGTTGAAGTGCGTGGCGATGAGCTCCTCGTTCGCCAGCTCGATACGGGCCGGGGTTATGCTGCCGCTCACCAATTGCGCACGGCGTTCGAAGTAGTTGCGGTCGTGCGGGCTCTGGCTGCTGCAATAGGTGAACACCACGGCCGTCTGTCCGCTCCGGCCAGCGCGACCGCTTCGCTGGGTATAGTTGGCCGCGTTGGGCGGCACGTTGCGCATGTGTACCACGTTCAGTTCGGCGATGTCGATGCCCAGCTCCATGGTGGGGCTGCAGAACAGCGTGTTCACCTTGCCTGCGCGGAACTCACCTTCCCGTTTCTCGCGTTCGGCCGCATCGATCTGCGCGGTGTGCTCGCGACCCACCACGCCTTGTCCGGCTGGTAGCCCTTCACGGTAAAGCCGTTGGAAGAAGCGGTTCGGATCGCTCGCGTGCTCCTTGTAGCGGTATTGGCGCACCTCGTCCACCTGCACCTTCTCACCATCCCCGAGCTTCCACAGGACCTTGTCCAGTCTTAGGCGGTACCCAGTGACCTTGGCGGGCTTGGTGTTCAGTTCCTCCTTGGCCAGGAAGTGCCCGGCATGGAGCTTCTCGCAGAGCTGGATGATGAACTCCAGGTAATCCGCACCGGTCATGGTGGGCAAGCCCTTGTCCCGGTGCTTGCGCTTCACATAGCGCCCCACGCCGCTCAAGAAACCGATGCTGCGGGTGAAGATGCGCTTGGCTTTCTCCTCGGCCTTCTCGTAGGCCATGTAGCTTGGCACTTCGATGTGCTCATCCTGGTCCATGGACCAGAGCTTCTCGCGGTCCAGCTTCTCGTTCAGGAAGTCCTCGGTGGTGGCGCGGTCCCGATCGATCTTGTGGTAGGTGATCGCGTAGTTGGTGCGGAAGAACGTAAGGATCTGCCGCAGGAAGTTGGCCCGTTCCGTGGCGTTCATCACGGCCAACAAGGGCAGGTTGGCCCAGCGCTCATCCTGTGCTGCGTATTGGTCCAGCCGCTCGTAGTCTATGTCCAATAAGGCGCACTGCTCCAGGTTGGGCAGATTGAAACGCCAGCCGCGCTTTAGGTCATAGATGATGCGCAGCAACAGGTAGTCCTTCAACGCCCGTTCGTTATCGGGGTCCGGCCAGGTGGGGTCCGGCGAAGGGTTCACGGCGTACTCATCTTCCGGCAAGCGCAACTGCTTGGCCACAGCCTCGGCGATCAGCTCCACGGAGAGCGAATTGCCCGGCGCTGCTGCCAATGCTGCGTGAATGGCGGCACGCAGCCTGGCCGTGGTGATGAAGTCGTTGAAGTGTCCGCTCTGCAGCGAGGCGTCCTGGCGGTTGTCCGTGAAGCTTAGCAGGCGTCGCTTCTCTTTCTCCACCTGCTGAGCGGCCATGCCGTTGATCACGGAATAGCTTAGGATGGTGGTGGCCGTGCTCCGGCCCTCGTTTCCCAAGCGCATCAACTTGCCGATCTCGCTCGCCCGGTCGTCGTAGTAGATGATGCCTGAGGTGGGGTCCACCAGCAGCTTAGCGCCCATGTACCAACCCAGGAAGGGATACTTGTCGGGGTTCCCTTCCAGGCTCCATTCCCCTTTGGCGTTGAAATGGATGGGGTGCGGCAAGCGCGCCTTGTAATAGTCGTCCAGCACATTCCCGCTCTTGCGCTTCTTGAACCACGACGCGGGCAGGTATTGCTCCTCGTCATCGCTCCAAAGCGGTTCCTCGCCCGGTTCCGCCCAAACGAGGTAACCCTTGGGGAACTGAAGCATGTCCATCGGCTTGCCGCTCAGCTTCACTTGCTTCTTGCGGTCGGCCTTCGGAGCCCGGTCGGGCATATCGTCCGGGTCGCGCGGCTTCAGGACGCCCTTCTCGCCATCCAGCTCCACGCACAGGAACTCCCGCCCACTGAAGCGGCTGAACAGTACCGGGAACAGCGAGCGGTCCTCCCCATCGATGTTCACGTACAGCGCATCGTCGAAGATCACCTTGCGTGTCTGCTTGTCGTCCAGTGTTACGCGCACCGTGTTCGTCTGCGCGATGAACTGGTGGATCTTCAATGGCAAGTAGCTCCGGCGCTTCTCCTGGAGGATGGCGTTCTTGTTCAGCTGCTCGCTCCACTGGAAGAGCTCCTGCAGGCGTGTGTGGCAGAGTTCCGCAGAAGCGCCGGTCTCATCGGCCAGTCGCTTCGTGATCTCCGTGAACGTGAACGGTGCGCGGCGCGTGAACCGGTCCAGCCCTTCTTCCTGCAACGCCACCGTGCGTTCCAACCAAGCGGCCAAGGGATGAATTAAGAACTCCTGTTCCGGACTGTTCTTGGCGATGGGCTCTTTCAAGGCCACGAGCATCTGGGCCTTGCTGAGGTCCGCTGCCTTGATGGTGGTGATGGCGTTCAGTGTCTCCTCTATGACTTGGTCGGTGCTGAACGATGTGCCGAAGATGGAACTCGCAACTTCCGCCACGGTCGTTTTGCGCTTTACCGGATAGTTGCCAGTGGCCATGGTGGCCGATGTGCCGATGCAAACGAGTTCCTGCTTTGCCTCGCCGCTGATCCGCTTCATCAGCATAGCGATGTCCGCACCCTGCCTTCCGCGGTAGGTGTGCAGTTCGTCCAGCACCACGAAACGCAGGTTGTCCTGCATGCTGGCGCGCATCCAATCCTCCCGCTGGCGCGTCATGATCAGCTCCAGCATCATGTAGTTGGTGAGGATGATGTCCGGCTGCTCCGCGCGGATGCTGTCCCGGGCATCATCGCGTTCCTGACCCGTGTACTTGCGGTACGTGATAGGGAACACCTTGCCGGTCTTTTCGCGGAGTTCTCTGATCTCCTGGTCAACGACCGAAGGTTCATTGACTTCAGGTCCCGTAGCGCCAACGAACGAACGCAGCCAGCGCCGCTCGTACTTCTTGATCTCCTGCTCCTGCGAGTTGATCAGAGCATTCATGGGGTATACCAGAAAGGCCTTGATCCCTTTCGGTTTCTCACCCATCTTCAGGATGTGGTCGAACACCGTGGCCAGATAGGTCAGTGACTTACCAGAACCCGTTCCGGAGGTCACCACGAAGCCTTTGCCCTTAGTGCCCATGCTGATGGCCTCCACCTGGTGGTCGAATAAGCTGATGTCCCCGAAGGCACGCTTGGTGTTCGCCGTGATCAAGCCACCATCCACCAGCGCCTGCAGCGCCTTGCTGCTCCGGAACGCCGGGTTGAACTGCAACAGCGGCTCCGGAATGAAGCGCCCGGAGTTCATTGCCTTGTCCACTTCCTCCTTCATCCGCGCATCCATCGGCGGGAAGAAGGAGCGCAGGTAGGCGTCGTAGTTGTCGGTTACGTTCTTATGTAGGTGGAAGGCGTCCATCGGCAATAATCCTAAAGGTCAAAGAATGATCATAGATCCCGCATTTCGCGTGATGGAGCATACTTGAAAGCCCGAAGGCCGAGAACCCGCGCACAGACTTGTTGTTCGGGGGTGTTGCTCATCAGTGGCTCAAGATAGCCGCCCTGTGCTCCCCTCCGCTCTTCACCCGGTTCCACCTGGGCGTGTTTGGTGCGGCCCGCGTTCATTGCAACAACCGGCTCTTCTGCAAGGAGGTCTTCATGGTGCCGATCACGGCATCGGCCACTTTGCCGTTGAGCAGCACGCGGCGGCCGATCCAGAGCAGGGCGCTTTGGAGGCCCTTGGTGCGCACCTGGTCGGTGATCACGGCATCCACGCGCTGTTTGATCGGCTTGCGGAAGCGGTCGATGTCTCCCTCCTGGCGCATGGGCCAATTGGTGCCGCAGGCGAAGACGGGCATGGGCATGCGGGGGCGGGAACGGTGTTGGGTTCAATGGCCAATGCAGGCATGGCAGCTGTAATAGGCGGTGGTGGCCGTTACGGGCTCAGAATAGCCAGCCGGCTTCAACCCGCTGCCCATTGCCGGCAGCCTTAACCCAGCCTAATTCGCCTCAAGCCTTTCCGCCCACCACAAAGCGCCTTCGCGCCAACTTCCCCGCCCAGCCTGGCCAATCGGCCCCATCGCCCAAACCCAATGACAGCCAACAGCCTAGCGCCACGACATCCGGAATCGAATCAGTCGGAGGCTGGTCGCTCCGGAATGGAATAGACCGCACCATCCTGGCTCGCGCGCGCTTCCGGGAAGATGAGCCTGGCCTCGGTCAGGAGCTCATCGGCGCTCTTGTACCGTGAGCTGAAATGGCCGAGCAGCAAGGCGCGCGCATGCGCCTCTTGCGCCAGGTTGGCCGCATCGGCCGCCGTGCTGTGCATGGTTTCCCTGGCCCGCTTGGCGAGCATGCGCGTGAAGGTGGCTTCGTGATAGAGCAGATCGACCCCTTCGATGTGCGGCAGCAGCTCGGGCGCATACGCCGTGTCGGAGCAGTACGCGTACCGTCGCGGAGGCGGAGGCTTACTGGTCAGTGATCCGTTCGGAACAAGCCCGCCATCGGGCAGGAGCAGGTCTTCACCGGCCTTGATCCGGCTGCGCCACACCGGTGGAATGAGCGGGAGCATGGAGCGGATCAGGGGCCGCGGTGCCGGAGACTCGGTGAATACGAATCCGGTGCAAGGGATCCGGTGGCGCAGGGCCAGGAGCGTAACGGTGACATGCTGGTCCTGCCAGGCCACGCGGCCGCTCTCCGGAGCAAGCGCGTTGAAATGCAGCGGGTACCTCAGGAAGGTGCGGGACTCGCGCAATTGCAGATCGATGATCTCCTTCAGCGGAGCAGGCCCGTGAATGTGGAGCGCGCCGGTGCGGCCCATGAGGGTGCATGCTGCTGATCAGGGCCCATGAGCCCCAGGTAGTGGTCCCCATGCAGGTGGCTGATGAAGACATGGCCGATGCGGTTGAAGGGAGCACCGGCCGCCCGCAAGCGCTCCTGGGTCCCTTCACCGCAATCGATCAGGTAATGCCCGCCATGCACGATGAGGAGCTGCGAGGTGGGATAACGCCCGCGCGCGGGCAATGCCGCACCGGTGCCCAGGGTGTATCACGTCGAACTGACGATGCGCCATTTGGAAACAAGAAGGCCCCGAACGGGGCCTTCGATGAGATCAGGATCCCACGGCCCTCAACGGCTCACCATCATGCGACCCGTGAAGCTGCTCGCTCCGCCTTCGACCTTGTACAGGTACACGCCTTCCTGCATGCTGCCTGCCTCGAACGCCACCCGGTTGAGGCCAGCCTTTCCGCTGGTGCGATAGCTCCAGAGCTCCTCACCGAGCAAGGTGTACACCCGGATCCGCGCCTCCGCGGCACGGTCGAGCGTGAATTCGATGTACGTCCGCCCGCTGAAGGGATTGGGAGCGTTGCGCGCACCGCTGATCATGGCCAGGGGCACCTCGCCGATCCCGATGTTGTTGTCCTCGATGATGATGCGGTAGCCCGTGAACTCGATCGGGTAGGGCACGGCGGAACCGAAGAGCGTGAAGAAGCCGGTGACTTGCAAGGTGAGCGGGAATTCGCCGACTTGCGTCGGAGTGCCCTGGATCACGCCGCAGCCCAGCACCGAGGGCAGGTAGGTGCAGGTGGCCGGGGTTTGCGATGCGCAGGCAACGCTCAACCCGGGAGGCAGGCCGGTGACCCCGTCGAAAGCGATGCTGTCGATGGTGACCGCAGGGAAGGTCGGGTCGATGTCCTGGGCATTGATCGGGACGATCAGGTTGAGATCCTGGCTGTACGGCACATCGATCATTCCGTTCGCGAAATTCTCGGTGGTATCGGGCCATACGCCGTACACGCTATCCGCATAGAGCGGATTCGGCGTGCAGGGCTGCGCCAGCAGGGTGCCTGCTGCGAATAGGAAAAGCGCGGTGAGTAAAGCGTTCTTCATGCGTGTGTTCTAGTCTTTGTTCACGTCCTTCTCGATCTCTTCCATGTAGAGCAGGTCAACAGCCTCGCCAGCCGTAGGCGTGATCGAGAGCACGCTCTCGAGCTGTGAGATCTGCACCAATTTCTGCACGGGTTCCTGCAACCCGCATACCACCAAGCCCCCGTTCACGCTCTTGCAGAGCCGATTCGCCACCAGCAAGGCGCTCAGGCCGGAGGAAATCGCAGTAGCGTGTGGCCGAGAGGTCGATCACCACGTTGCGAACGCCTGTCTTGTTCAGGTACACGAGCTCGCTTTTGAGTTCCGGCGCGCACGTGGTGTCCAGTTTGTCAACGTTGCTGGTCACGAGCGTGTAGCGCCCTTTGTCCTCGATGGTGAAGTTCATGGTGAGAGGGTCTTGGCCAAAGATAGGCTGCTGTCACAAGCTGCGAAGGAAAGGATCCATCAGCCAGTTTCAAACAGCGCCTCGTGGGATACGTGCCGCCAGCAGGTAGAGCACGGCCATGCGGATGGCCACGCCGTTCTCCACCTGACCCAGGATGATGCTATTGGCATGGTCGGCGACCTCACTGGTGACCTCAACGCCCCGATTGATGGGCCCCGGGTGCATGATCACCACGTCCCTGCCGATCCTGGTAGCGCGCGAGATCGAGGCCATAGAGCATGGCGTATTCGCGCAGGCTGGGGAAATTGGCGATCCCATCGCCTCCCTGCCGCTCGAGCTGGATGCGGAGCATGTTGGCCACATCGCACCACTTCAAGGCCTTGTCCAGGTCATCCTCCAAGCGCACGCCCATCTCCTCGATGCGCTGCGGCATGAGGGTGCGCGGTCCGCAGAGCATCACCTCAGCGCCAAGCTTCTGCAAGCACAGGATGTTGCTCAGCGCGACCCTGCTGTGCAGGATGTCGCCGACGATGAGCACCCGCGCTCCGCTCACCTTGCCCAGCTTCTCCCGGATGCTGTAGGCATCGAGCAGGGCCTGGGTGGGATGCTCATGCGTTCCGTCGCCTGCATTCACCACGCAAGCGTCGGTGTGCCTGGCCAGGAATATCGCCGCGCCCGGGTCGGGATGGCGCATCACCACCATGCAACCTTCATCGCCAGGATGTTATTCACCGTGTCGGTCAAGGTCTCTCCTTTTGCCCACGCTGCTGCCGCTGGAGCTGAAATTGACCACGTCGGCGCTGAGCCGCTTCTCCGCCAGCTCGAAGCTCACCCTGGTGCGGGTGCTGCTCTCGAAGAACAGGTTGGCGATGGTGATGTCGCGCAAACTGGGCACCTTCTTGATCGGACGCCCGAGCACTTCCTTGAAACCATCTGCCGTTCGGAAGATCGGCTCGATGTCCGCCGCAGTGAGGTCCTTGATCCCCAGGAGATGCTCAACGCCCAGGGTCTGGTCCTCCGCGGCGCTCAAGGATTCGGCGCTGGGCTCATGGTTCTGCAACGGTTCCGGTGGACATGATGGCGTTGGGATCGGAACTGGAGGTATGCAGGAGCACCCGGTCCTGCCCATCCGTCTTTTCCATTGCACGGTGACGCGCTGGTCTCCGATGCTATCGACCCAGCGGCCCACATAATCGGGCTGGATGGGCAGTTCACGGCTGAAGCGCCGATCGATCAGCACCAGCAGGCTCACGCTCGCCGGCCTGCCGAAGGCCAACAGGGCATCAAGCCGGCACGGATCGAGCGCCCTGTGTACAGCACATCATCCACCAGCACCACGTGGCGGCCGTCCAATGCAAAGCCGATGTCGGTCT
>JADJXF010000015.1 GCA_016715995.1 Flavobacteriales bacterium | reverse complement strand
TCGCGATCAACGAAGGCTTGGCTACGTACTTAACTCCTGTGGCGACAAGGTCCGCGATGGCGGCCCAACAGCGCTTCCGCATCAAGGCTCACCAAAATGAACCGTTTCTACGGGCTTCGAGGGGTCCAGTTCCACCAGGCATGTCCACATCGCTGCTTCTGTTTACCACCCCACGAGCGAAGGACGAAGAGGTATGCATGCTTCACCGGTTGCTCAGCGGGAAGTAAGTTCGGAGGCTTTCCATGAGTTGCTCGTTCGCAAGCTACGTTCCAAAAGGTAGTGGGAGCAGCATCCATCGGCGGTATTATTGTTCGGCGCTGTCCTCATGCCCAGGAAACCATCTATTTCGAATATTGCCAAAGCCTTCGTTTATTGCGCCCGTCAGGTGGAGCATACCAGCAGGAAGTGCGGGACAGCGCCCTTATGGCTGGGGAGGAGCACAAGACGCGGAAGCCATCGTCCCCTAACCATCAGCGAGGGCTTCCTCAACGAGGAGGTTTCATGGAGCACTCAGCGGTGAGCAAATTCGCGTGCAAGGGCTGGGGCCTGCAAGATCGAATCATCATTGAAGCAGAAGTTAAGGTGAGCAGCCATCCGCGCGGCGTTGGGGGCATTGATCACGCGGAGCGCATGGCGTGGGTGGGCGGGCTGCTGGCCTGTTCGATGGGCGAAACGAGAAGGAAGTCGATCCGTTCCGCATGCCGGCAGATGTGATAGCCGCCACCACTTGAGGCGCGGATTTGCGCTGGTGGAGTGATGAGCGGGGTCTCGTCGACTTACCGTAGTCAATCACCCTAACGGATGTGGAGCATCATCGGGGATGCGATATCATTGAGCTGCGATCGGATGGCGATGGCGCTAACCCATCGCCGAAGGCCATTGAAGGAGGACTGAACTGTCCAGGAGTAACTGATTTATCGAAGCGATGCGCGTTAATTATGGTCCTGGACTCGATTGGTGGCTCGATCCGCCCTGTTCCCGCCGCCCGCGATTGTTGTTCCCCGTTGGTCGTTTCTCTGGCGAGCACGGGAAGACCACGAGGAATAGCTTTGGTTGTGGCGCGATCTCACCAGGTGGATCGGCGCTCCCTCAATGGAACGGGGGCGATCGGGTCGGCAACTTCTCGCCCTCTGCCATGCACCAAATTCTGCTGCTCGGCGAAGACCTCCGTGTGGGAGCGCGTTGAGAATCATCAACCGTTCGGTGAGGCGATTCTCCCACCTGCAGGTAGCAATACAGCGTTCCCGTCATCGAGCTCCTTGCTTCTATCCGGGTTCATTTTGGACATTGTTTCTCCCAAAGAGCACCAAATGCCCCATGAAGTATGCTTGGAGTGAGGCTATCGGATTTGGGAGAATGCTTGTCCCATCCAAGCTTCAATCAACATGTTCCTCCATGCATGTTTGATGTCGTGCGCAGATGCGCCAGGTGAGGTCGAGGGTCTGCCTCGTATGTGGCGGCGGCACGAGACGAAGAGGTTGGGGCGCGAGGGCGCTGGCAGAAAGAGGAAGACAAGGCGGAGAGGCGCGTTCATTCCAGTCCAAAAGTTGGACGAAGAGCAGCGAGTGTGTAAGCGGCGAGTGGTTGGATGCGTGAGCACTCCTCGCCCCACCGCCACTGCTCACTACTTTCGCGGACATGCCATCGAAGCCTTCCTCGCCCCAGCACAGCGGTTATTGCCTGCACCGCCCTTCCAGGACTTCTGATACGGTCGCGATAAGTTCGCCAGCTCGACCAGAACCGCCCACTCCCAACGAGCAGCGCACTGCCTCCGGCGCTCCCGGGCGCGGCTACTGGCAGATGCAGGCCGACTTACGTCATCCAGCGTGGAGCTGACTAGCGCCCAGGCCGTCGAGGGCGTCGCCGAAGCTTCTGGCCGCGAGACCATCACCTAGCCACAACCATCCCCGGCGACGCTCGAGTTCCTCTTGGCGCAGCTCGACCAGAACTGCTATTCAGCACGGTTCGGGCACGCGACGCCTCGCCCGTGCCGGACCTCGCGGAGTTGGCGATAGCGTGAGCCTGCCAAAGTGTTGACCGGCGGTGCCGTTACGAGGCGCGGTGGGCATCAAGGCCGTCACCGACGCCGGCGGCGCGCCAGCTCCCCCACATCATCGGGTCGAGACCATGATGTGGTGCGACCTTCCTCGAGCTACTCGCTCCGGGCGGCAGCGTCAGCTTCTCCGATCGGGTGGTGCTCTGCATCCTGGACGATCTATCAAGGGTGGCATGGCCGGCTATGAGCATGTCCTGACGAGCGCGGCAACGCCATATTTACCATCGCGCAGTTGTTCCCGAGGATGGCCGCATACACCGATTACAGCGGCTGGCAGGTCAGCAGTTCCTCGGGCAGGCGAGTTCACGCTCGAGTTCGGCGACCGCACTTTCGGCATCACCGTTCCCAGCGATCACCTCGTCGCGGCGACCGGCGAGCTGCAGTACGCATCCAGAGTGCTCACGCAGCGGCGCAGCGTGAGCGGCTTTCGCCAAGGCCGGAGACCAGCGACTACGCCCGTGCAGACCGTCATCCCGAGGAGGCGAAGCGAGCCGAGTCCGGCAAGGCCTCGGGCCGCAAGACCTGGACCTATCAGGCGAAGAACGTCCGCGACTTCGCCTTCGCATCCTCCAGGAAGTTCGCGTGGGATGCGATGGTGCTGGCCGGCGAAGTGAAGGCCACCACTGTGCTCGCCGGAGCTTCTACCCCAAGGAGGGCGGTCCATCTGGTCCCCGTATTCCACCAAGGCTCGCGCACACGCCCTAGACGTCTATTGGAGCCAGTTCACGTCGGACTACCTGTACCCGTTTGCCATCTCGGTGGCGGCCGCCTCACGGCATGCGGCATGGAGTACCCGATGATCGTCGCCAACGGCGGCGGCCCTCGAGCCGGACGCGGCACCTACACCGAGGAGGACAAGTACGGGTTCATCTCGCTGGTGATCCACGAGGCGGGGCACAACTACTTCCCCATGATCGTGAACTCCGACGAGCGGCAGTGGACCTGGATGGACGAGGGGCTCAACACCTTCCTCGAGTACCTCACCGGGCAGTCTGCTGGGAGAAGGATTTCCCCTGTTCGCGTCATTCCCCGACAACGTCGACGGCGAGGGCGATCCGGACGCCGCGCCACGGCAGGGCGATCATGACCCCCTCACGACTAACAGGCCTGAGAGCATCGTCCTGCAACGACGCCATACGGCGAGCCTTGCTGGCGCTCGACATCTTGCGTGAGACCGTCCTGGGGGCGCGAGCGCTTCGGGACGTCGCTTTCAAGACCCGTCGCGGCGGTGGATGTCCAATCGGCCCACCCCCGGCGATTTCTTCCGGCACCATGGAGGATGCCACGGGCGTGGACTTCGACTGGTTCGGCGGTTGGTTCTATGCCACCGGCCACGTGGACATCGAGCTCGCGAACCCGCTATAAGCGCTTATCGCCGCGAGACCCTCTACTGGCCGAGGTGCTGAAGCGGAGGAGAAGGCGCGCGAGATTCTGACCTCAGCCGCTACGCAACATCGACGCGAAGCTCGATTTCGTGGTTGACCGGGACCCCGCCACGACTTCTACAACAGCTTCGGACCACTCCGACAGCTACCGAGCGAATTCGCCGCCTATGAGAAGTGGAAGAAGACTGCGGAAGCCCGAAGAACTGCGCTCTGAACGAGGACCTGCACCTCTACGAGCTATCGTTCAAGAACATCGGCGGTCTGGTGATGCCCAAAGCATCCGGAATGGGGAGTACGCTGACGGGACCGCGAGACCGAGCGCATCCCGGCTGGCATCTGGAAGACCAGCGATGAGATGAGCAAGGTCTTCGTGAAGCGCAAGGAGGTGAAGAGCAGTTTCGATCCCTTGCCTGAAACCGCCGATTGCGACCTCAACAACAATGAAGCTGGCCGCGCGCACGGTGCCCACGCGCTTCGATGTGTCTGGCAGCAGCAATGGCGCAGACCGAACCCGATGGGGTGATGAACGGAACAGGCAGACGGGAGGGGAGATGAAAGCGGGGCAGTAATGGTCAACCGTGCTTCTCCGCCCAGGCCTTGAAACGCTCCTCGATCTTCCTGCTCTCTTTCTTGAACGCGCCGGGCATCAGGGGAGGGCCATCAGCTTCATTAGCCCCGCATGCGGAACTCGTTAACCGGAATGCCAGATGGTCCGGGTGGCACCAGCCTCCTCGAAGGTGTTGCGCACCTCGTTCCACACGCCCTTCGCTTCGTAGGTTCTGCCGAACTCGCGTGGCGGGTCGCTCTTGGTGATGGTCCGACCATCTCGATCTCGCGGCCGCCCATCTTGTACTTCAATCGGCTCTACGCCGCGCCGACTTGTCCCGGTGTGCCGCTAATGGGCTCGAAGCTGATGAGCGTGGCTGCCACCTTCCTCGGTCGCCGGGTTGTCGAAGAGTGGACCGCTGCGCCCGCGGGCGTGTCGACGGTGATGGTAGTGCGGAACTTCGTGAGCGCCAACCTAGTGCGCGCGTCGACCGGTGCGTGCCCAATGGGGCCAGCCGTGCCTCACCGCAAGAGTCCAGTGGCGCCCGCCTGATCTTGCAGCACACTATGGGTGAACTCGACTGCTTGCCATCCGGGATTCGCGGTCCCATTTTCCAGGGTCGTGGTTTTCAGCGTCCCTGGGTACGGACCATGTGCCCCGCCTGCTTGGGTCGAGGGGTAGGGTGAGCTCATTCATCAGCGAATGAGTGGATGGGTTCGGCACCCCCGGCAATCCAGGAAGTCGGTCGAGCCTGCGACCGGGCCATGTCATTGCATGGTTCGGTGAGTCTGCGTTTCTCCGTTCCACCAGTCCACATAGGCCATGAAGTATTTCCTCCGTATGTTCAGCCGTGCTGCCCAGCACGGGCTTGTAAGTCCAAACCTTCCCTCGCTCAAACCATTCTGCCGGCAGCGATTTCTGGGGTTACGTGGACAACTCGGATAATATGGTCATCCCACCCAAATTCAAGCATTGCTTCCCGTTTCGGCGAGAACGGCTATGCAGCTGATAAGCGGGGCTACAGTTGGGGATGCATCGATACCGCTGGGAAGTGGGTCGTGAATCCAAGTTCGAGGCGTTGAAGGTCATCGAGCGGCCATCGAAGCAGCCACGAAGGAGGGGAAACGGTTAAGGGACCGCTCGCGCGATCCCTTTGGAGCCTCCTGTCAGATTTGAACTGACGACCTGCTCATTACGAATAACTACCGGGGTACTTTTCAAGGGTATCCCTTCCCTACTCCAGCCCTTGCCGTTCGTGGTAAATGTAGGCCCGACGGGGAAAGTAGATGCACCGTTCGTTTTCCTTCCCCTTGCCCCTACATTTACCCCATCGTTTACCCCGATACCGATGGCAGGTGCAAGTATCAACCTCAACCCGAAGGCGAAAGCGCAAGGCTTCAGCGCCCGGTTCGTATGCCTCTCTGGAAAGACCTTGACCGGTGGAAGTCACCCCATCCGGCTCCAGTTGATCCACAACGGCAAGATCAAACGCTACTCCACGAAGGAGGCTTGCACACTGGAGCAATGGGACGAAGGCACGGGCCGGGTGAAAGCCCGCGTGAAGGGTGCGGCCTACACGAACGGGATCCTGAGCGCGATCGAAGCCCAAGTTTCCGGCATGGTGGACAGCTTGGTGGTGAGCAAGGCGCTTTCGCTGGAGAACTTCGATGCACGCTACCGGAACCCCAAAGCCGCCGAGGATGTGCTGGCATACCTGGAGCACCTGGAAAAGACGTTCCGGGCCGAGGGCCGCATCGGGTACGCGATCACTTACCGCAACGCTGCAAGCGCCCTTCGGCGCTTCAGTGGTGGCAAGCCCGTTCGGTTCGCTGACCTCACCGCGCGGAAACTGGAGGGGCTGGAGCAATACCTGAAGGGCGTTGGATGCACGAACGGCGGCATCGCTACCTATATGCGTGTGCTTCGCGTTGCGGTGAACATGGCGATCAAAGAGGGCTTGCTCCACCGCGACCAATACCCCTTTGAAACCGCACGATCACGGGGCTACTCCATGAAGCGGCTCAAAAGCAAGTCCAACCCGCGTTCCCTCACTGAGTTGGACATGGACAAGCTGAAGCGGTTCCCGTTCGCCGATCACCCGCACCTCGGCGAAAGCGTTCGCCTCTTCCTGTTCAGCTACTACGCCCGTGGAATGAACTTCGCGGACATTGCCCAACTGAAGCGCGCGGACGTGTACGATGGACGCATCTTCTACCGCCGCCGGAAAACGAACGATGCTTTCAGCATCCCGGTGAGCGATGCACTGGCCGAGCTACTGGCCGCGTTCGATGGCCACGAAAGCCCTTACCTCTTCCCCATCCTGAGCGAAGAGCATGGAACCGAAAGGCAGCAATGGAACCGGATCCAAAAATGCCTGAAGCGGCTCAACCTTGAACTGAAGGAAGCCGCCGAGGTGGTGGGCATCACAGTCCCCCTCACCTCCTACGTTGCCCGGCACACGTTCGCCACTACGCTAAAGCGGAAGGGGGTGGACGTGGCCGTGATATCCGAAAGCATGGGACACGAAAGCGTGAACACTACCCGCGCCTACCTGAAGCGGTTCGGTAGTGAAGTGTTGGACGCCGCCGATCAATTGCTCTAAGCGATGGCAAAGGGATCCAGCAAAGCGAAGGAACAACCGGCGGAACGTTCAGGGTACACCGTAGGGTGGAGCTACCCCTCACCTCTACACGGTGCCGTTGGCGGAAGCACGGTGGTACATGCAACGGGTGAAGCTGAGGCCAAGGCGAAGGTGGAGGCGATGCTCCGGACAAAGGGCCAAACGTGGGAAAGCATCACGGTCGTGAAAGGCAGCGATCCGGGACTAACGCGAACAAGCGAGGTTGATCGCTATGCCACCGAACTGCAAAAAATGATCGGGCGGCTCCACGTCAACGCCGCCGCACCTCAAACGCCTTCACCCATTTGGGTCCACGGTGATCCAACACACGACCCGGACGCCACCGCGCGCACGATGTGGGCGAAGTTCATGGACGAAAGTTCCCACGGGCTTTCAGTGAGCGACTTCCCCCGGTTCGTGATCTGTGACGTGAACGGATACCCGACGCTGCCCCTTCCTTCCGAAGCGGTGAAAGACGAAACGCGGTGGGAGGGTATCACCGCCGTGGTCCGTGAACAACTGGACTACTGGAAGGCCAACCTTCAGGAACGCATCGAACGGCTCGGCAAGGTGAAGCGCCGAAGCGCCGAGGATACCGACCAACTGAAGCGGGACAAGGCCGCGCTGAAGGCATTTGAAGCCTTCGACGCGTGGAACTATCAACGCTATGTGGAGCAACTTCTACCGGGTCGGAAACCGCACGCCCTGGACCTCGATAACCGTCGCTTGTATCGCCTTTCCAACGGCCAGTTGATACCGGTAAGCGACCTCGGCACCTACGTGCTTCGCGTTGACTTTTGGAGGCGCTTGCTTGCGTTGTGGGATGGGCCAATGGACAAGCGCGCGGACAACGTGCGGACCTTCCTGGATCACCACCACCGCAACGGCGGGAAGCCTGAACAGTTCCGCGACTTGGTGAAGGATACCCTCCCACGGCTTCGCAAACTGACCGGGCGGGAGCTATTCGTGGACAAAGTGGAGGGATGGCTTCAGGTTGCCGTTCAATACCCAGCCGAGCAAATGCCTACCGAAGCCGAGCTATCGCAGTTGGACGGAATGCGATGGGTGCTTGTGAAATGTGTTCGGAAGCCAACGGCTCCGTGGTGGAATAACCATCACACTGTGAGGCCCGGAGAGATAGGCATGGAAGAGGTGAAAGCGGTAATCGCTTCGCCTGAGTGTTACCAATTCATCCCCGCGACTTCCGAAGAGGCGCGCGGCAAGGTGGAGCGCATGGTGGGTAAGAACCCAGGGCTGAGGTTGACGCCCATTGATGGATCCACGCCGCACGCAATGGACACGCGCAACCCATACCGAACCTTCAACGACGGGCGGCTCTTCGCCGAGGTGAACGGATCCAGCGGGGTTTGGAACTTCCTGAACCGCCTACGGCACGAAGCCGCGCAACTGGCAACCCGTGCAACGAACGTTGATGCGTTGCTGGATCACCACCTCGGCGGAGCGAACCCGGATGCGTTCGTGGAGTTCATTCGTGGAGAGGTGCTTACATGGAAGAGCGGACGCGGCCCGCATCCTAATTCCTTGAAGGGATGGCTTGCGGCGAACGGTATGCTGAACGATAACGCCGTGACCGAAGATCCTTGGCTTGTGGATCGGTGCGAGCGTTGGCTGCAACGCGCAAACACAAGGCCGAACGCCGTTGAACAGGTGGCCACCTTCACCGACCTATTGGGCGCAACCAACGCTGAAGCGGTTCGCGTAGCGATGAACGCCGCTGGCATTGTGTACAAGCCCGCGAAAGGAAAGGGGCGGATCGTGGCGGCTCTTCATGCTGCCTGCGATCACTTCAGCAAGCCCACCCCTCGGCCGATGCACTGGCCTTCGATGCTGAGGGAGTTCATTCCGGGAAGCACATGGACCGCGAAGAACATTCCAGAGGCAAGGCCGAGCTACCAAGGCCCGCAATACAAGGAAGCCTATCGCGCGGTGAAGGACCGCCTCTCTCAATAGTTCCGAAAGTTCCTTTCTCCGAATAGGAACCATCGCGTTTCCGCGCATTCGCTGTTTCGCCCATCGCCACGGCACTGAGGCCAAGGCAGGCAAAGCGAATGACATCGAACCCCTTTGAAGAGATCACGGCCCGCTTGGATGCGTTGGCCGTGGATGTGCGAGCACTGAAGAGCCGCACGATGAACGACAAGCCTACCGATGAGATCGGAGGGCTGGACCTGGCCGTGGAGATCACGGGCCTTGCACGTCGAACGATCTACAAGCTCACCCACCGCCGGGAGATCCCTCACCGCCGCGTTGGCGGACGGCTCTACTTCCGCCGTGCGGAACTGGAGGCATGGATCGACGCGGGCCGCCGTCGCACGGTAGCCGAGGTCGCGGTGGAACGCATGGCAGGAAACAAGTGAGCGGGCAGCGCGCCAACGCTAACCCGCTCAAAAACTAACATCCATGCCAAACGTAACACCGAACGCGATCAACACCGACTTGGTGAACGCGATACAAGCCGAAGCCGCTCACCTCACCGTGCTACCGGCGGAAGATGATCGACCCAAGGCACAAGGCTTTCCGGTCCATGTGCTGCCTGAAGGCTTGCAGTGGATCACCTCACACCTCCACGAAACGATCGGCTTCCCTGTGGACTACACGGCGGCCGCGATCCTCTTCGCCGCATCGGTAGCGATCGGCACCTCGGCGCGCATCACACCGAAACGTGGATGGACCGAACCGGCGATCCTTTGGCTTGCCTTGGTGGGCAGGCCGGGCGCGAACAAAACGCATCCGCTCACCATGATGCTCCGACCCTTGACGGTGCGGGATCGTGAAAGCGCGCGGCGATATGAGAATGATCTGAGGGAGTACGAACGCGCCGTGAAGCAAGCCCGCAAGGAAGAGGGAAGCGAAGCGCCGAACGAACCCGAATGCGATCAACACTTGGTGAGCGATACCACCCCGGAGGCATTGGTGGAAGCCCTCAACCGGAACCCACGCGGGGTCGGCTTGCATCGTGATGAGCTGGCCGGATGGGTGGAGGACTTCGGCCGGTATAGCAAGGGCGGGGACGTGGAAAAGTTCCTCTCCATGTGGAGCGCCCAACCCGTGCGTGTGAACAGGGTGAAGAGCAAGCGGCCGCTCTATGTGGAACGTCCGTTCGTGTCCGTGTGCGGTACGATCCAGCCCGGCGTGTTGGGAAGGTTGATCGCGGACGGTCGCGGGGCCAACGGCTTCGTGGATCGGATCCTTTTCGCCTATCCCGAAGCCCAGGAAGTACCGGCATGGAGCGAAGCGGAACCGGATGCACAAGTCGCGGACTACTGGCAAGCGTTCATCCACAAGCTCCTTTCGATACCACCGCCGGACGAAGGTGCCGACCCGCTACTCTTCACGTTCACGCCGGACGCGAAACGCCTTTGGGCGAAGCATCACGCAGCGCTGAAAGCAGAGATCGACGGTTTCAACCGTGATGGGGACGAAGCACGCGCCGGGCATCGGACCAAGATGCTCAGTTACACGTTGCGGTTGGCAGTGATAGACACGCTGGCACGATGGGCCGAAAGCAACGAACACGAGATCCCCTCACAAGTTGACGCCCCATCGTTGGGCGCTGCGATCGCCCTTGTGGACTACTTCACCTCTACGGCTGACAAAGTGCTCTTCAGCCTTCACGATAGCACCCCGGTGGATGAACTGAGCGGCCCCAAGCTGAAGCTCTACCGCGCACTACCCACAACGTTCGCCACGGCCAAGGCGATCGTGATCGCTGAGGGCTTGGGTATCAAACGACGCACCGCCGAGCGATACCTCGGCGATAAGAAGCTCTTCCAACGCCACCGCGACGGGGGCCAATACACGAAGGTGCATGAAGGTTGATCGCTACCCCTTGGCGGGCTTGTCGGTTGGCGGGCCTTGGCCTGAAAGCCGCGTCCGTGTTGAGGTTCCCGGAGTTCACACGGTCGCGGGGCCGTGGCGTAGTGGCGGAAGCACTTGCCCACCGCCACACCGCCAAGCGGCCGCCACACCTCCAAACGCGGGGAATGCTTGTTCCCGTAGGTGTTCAGCGCACCAACCGCCACCCGCCACGCCCGCCACGTACTTCCAAAGAGCAACTCGATGAACGCGCCCCATCGTTTCATCCTGGAGCCGTACAAGGGTCCATCCACACGGCACACCTGCCCGCAATGCAGCAAGCCGAGGGAGTTCGCGCGCTACGTGGATACCACAACCGGGGAACTACTACCTGAGCACGTCGGCAAGTGCAACCGATCGGACGCATGTGCATACCACTACCCACCCCGCGACTACTTCCGCGACAATGGCACGCACCCCACCGAAGCCGATGGCAGCGCATGGACGCCGAAGCCTGAGCCGCCCCCGTTTCCACCTCACTTGCACAAGCGCGCCGAGGTAGCCGCGTTGCGAGCACACCCTGAGCGGAACAACCTGGCCGCCTATTGGCGCGATCGCATCGGCGCGGAACGATGGAACACGGTGGCCCGTGACTATGCGCTGGGAACATGGCCGAGCGGATCACTGGCCGGGGCTGCGATCTACTGGCAAGTTGACCACCTCGGCAATGTGAAGGCCGGGAAGGTGATGCAATACGATCCCAGCACGGGGAAGCGTGTGCATGGTGCTCAGAGTTGGGTTCACGCATTGACCGGCGGCATTCCTGAAGGCTCCCGCCTGGAGCAATGCCTCTACGGTGAGCACTTACTGAAGAGCTGGCCGATGGATGCGCCGGTCGCGGTGGTGGAAAGTGAAAAGACGGCCATGATAGCCGCCGCGTTGGTGCCTTCGATCTTGTGGGTTGCGGTAGGGGCCGTGGGAGCCTTCACACTGGCCAAGCTCCAAGCCCTTACCGGGCGGAAGGTGCTGGCATTCCCTGACCTGAGCCGCGACGGTAGCGCCTTCACTAAGTGGAGGGAGAAAGCCGTGGAGATCGGCCACCTCTTCGACGCGGTGCATGTTTCCGACTTGCTGGAGCACATGGCCACGGATGCCGATCGTGAGGCGGGGCTGGATATTGGGGACTACCTGTTGAGGTCGGGCGATGAGATCGCCACCACCGAAACGCCGAACACCTCGGCACCGGTGAACGTCCCGGCCATGATCCTATCCGAAGCGGAAACCGTGATGCAACGATGGGCCGAGCGGAACCCCGCGATCAACACGCTTGTGGACGTGCTCGGCCTGGACCTGAAGAGCGCCAAGATCACCAAGCTGGTCCCCGCGAAGTGATGAGAGCGGAACAAGCACGAAAGGACATGGAGAACCTGGCCGAAGGGATCCGCGAAGAGTTGGACAACGCGACACGGGCTGAAGCCTTGGCCGATCGCATGGACGCACTGGAACGCATCGCCGAGCTATCGAAGCGCCTTCGGTCGAAGTGCAACCGCGAACTGATGGAATTGCAACGCCTGAACGACGGCACACCTGAACGAACAAACCCAAGTCAACAATGAGCAAGCGGAAAACTGGAGCGGCCGAGGCTGCGATACACACGAACAACGAACACTGGAACGGCTACGCCTTGGCCTTTCTGTGCAAGGTGAAGGAAGGCGGCAAGTTCCCCGACGTGGACAAGGCTATGGACCTCTATTCCCAGGTGCTTGACATCCTGCAAGCCTCCCACGATGAACCCCTGAAGGGGGACCGCGCGGCCGAGGCATTACTGGCCAAGGCTGGAATGAACGAAGAGCAATGCGTGGAGATCAACCTTGCGGCCTACACCTACCTGAAGGCAAGTGAGTTCGACGTGGACCTATCAGTGGGCATCGCATTACTGAAAGGCCGCACGAAGGCGAAGGAAGCTGAACCGTGGACCAAGGGCACACGGGAAGGGCTTCAGGAATTGGTGAGGCGCGAACTGGCCGAGCTGCCCGAAACGCTGAAGGCACTGGAGCCAAAGGACCGCATCGCCACACTGTGCAAGCTCATGCCCTACGTGTTCCCCAAGTTGAACAACGTGGAGGGCAAGGATGAGCAACCTACCGGCTGGGGTTTCTGAGCACGGCAATGGGACGCCCCTACACTGGAGCCGCAACGGTCTACTCTTCCCCGCGCTTGGAATTGTCGCGGTTGCTGAAGGTGGGCTACTTCACCAAGGACGCCGAGGTGAGCGGATCGTGGACGTGGACAAACGGTGACGCCGTGCGGATCTTCACCAAGCGCAAAGGGGCCGAGGTCTACATGGAACTGAGCTACACCTGGACCCATCCGCACACCGGGGCGGCTGAAGATGTGCGGCAACGGTTCGACATGGTGAGCAAGCCGAGCAACCTCGGCCGGGGTGAAGTGCTCTACTTCCGTTGTCCGCAAACCGGCCGCGCTTGTCGGATGCTCTACCGGGCCTATCATGCCCGCACCTTCCGAAGTAGGTGGGGCTTCAGCTATCGGCTCTACTACCCTTCCCAAACATGCGGCAAGCTCAACCGCTGGGATGAAACCTACTGGAACGCCGAGCGGCACTTAGAACGAAGCAAGGGCAAAAGGAAGCCCGGAACCTATCGCGGCAAGCCCACGAAGCGATCAAAGAGGCGGGAACGGTTGCTGGAGCAACTGACCCGCGCCGATGAAGCACGTTGGTCCCCGGCTTGCTGGCCGATCCGTCTACGCGGGGCGTTCTTGGACTTGCGCTAATTCCAAAGGAGTTCGGTTATCGGAGCGCCCGCGAATTGATCCGGGCAGGGCTGGCAAGGCTTCCGAGCGATACACCGGGAAAGGCTCCAGCGGTCGCAAACTTGCCCCCTTATTTACCCCTGCCCAAATAAACAAGCCCCCCAACTTGCGCTGGAGGGCTTGCGGCTCTAAGAGAGCCTCCTTTCGGATTTGAACCGAAGACCTGCTCATTACGAATGAGCTGCTCTACCGCTGAGCTAAGGAGGCTGATGCGGGCGGCAAATGTAGATGCCCGATCCGATCAGCGCTTGGTGAAGCGCGAGGCGCTCGAACCTTCCGCCTGAACGGTGCAAGCCAGGCGCGATCCCGTCCACCATCAACCGGTGCTGCACGCCGGGAATCATCACTTCGCGCCGTACCAGGCGGCCTGCGGCATCGCGCACTTCAACCCCGGCGGCCGCGCGGGGTGCTTGAACGAAGAGCTCGCGATCCGCTGGATTCGGGAATACGGTGATGGACGCCGCATCGCGCTCAGGCACACCGGTGCTCAAGCGGATATCCAGTGCCAGATTCCCGCTGGAAACGGCAGCGGGCACAGTAGCCGTCACCTGCCCATCGAGGCCGAGCACATGGAAATCGCCGGCGCTGAAGAAATCGGTGGTGGTGGCGTAGAGCACGCCGCCGGACGGATCCTCGATGATGCCGTAGATGGCCGGGCTGCCGCTCAGGGTATCGCTCACCGCGCCGGTGGCCAGGTCGAATCGCGCCAATTCATTCTGCGCGTACTCGAGGAAGTACACCTTGTCCTCGGCCTCCACGAGCGCCGATGCAGCGCAGCCGGAATTCTCCGCTACCACCGTGGTGTACTGCAGCACGGGGGTCCCATCAACGCTTACGCGGCTGATGCTGCTGCTCGTGAAATCGTTGTTGCAGAAGGCGAGCACGTCGCCGTCCTTCACGAAGAGCTTCTCAGGGTTCAGCCCGTTCAGCCCCAGGTCGATCTCGGTGCCATAGCTCTGCGCTACAAGGTCCACCACACCCACTTTTCCCGCAAGGTTGCTCCAGTCGAAGGCGTTGTTCACAGCCAGATATGCCTTGTCGCCAACCACTCATCACATCCTCGGCACTCATGGTCAGTCCATCGGTGGGGTCGATTGTCCAGAGCAGATCAAGCGTGCTCTTGTCGCGGGCCTCGAAGTAGTGGGGGAGGCCGCCCAGCTCGCCGCGGGTGATCAGCAGCGCATCGCCCCAGATGGCCAGCTTGCGCACACCAGCCACCAGGGCTTCGCCGAGCGGTTGATAGGTATCCGCATCGAAGCGCAGCACGCGATCGTCGGTCGCTACGAACACGATGCCTTCATCAACGAGCACATCGCTGCCGAAGCGCGGCCCGTTGATGGTCGCGACGGTTGCATAGGTTCCTGCAGCCGGGTCGTAGCTGCCTGAAGGTCACCGGCACCAGCTGTCCGCCGCCGCCGAAGTAGTCGTAGTAGCCTTCGCTGAGCACGAGGACCTGATGAACCATGGGGCCTTGGGCCTGGCACCAGAAGCTTGCTGCGAGCGCAGCTGTTGAGAGTAAAGAGCGGTACATGGGAATTGGGATTTGGCTGCCGCGTTCACCGCGCGGCGTTCGTGATGGTGAAACCCCAGGAACGGAAGGATGGCCACCGCCAGCCAACCTGCCTTGCCCGGGGCCATTGTCTTGGGCAGTGCGGCAGGTCTTCTGGCTCATCGCCCTCATCCATCGCGCCTTCCCTGTTGCCGAGTGGTATCTGCGCTGGACCTCAGCGATTCACAGCTGCGGGAACAGCCCCGGTCTCGCACGGGATTCCCTTTCATCCGCCGTAGGGCGGAACTGCAATGCGGGGCCGAAAAAGTAGGCGCGGCTCAATTCCTCCGAAACGCACGCACAGGGAAAGCCGCAGGAGCACGCCGCCGGTGGTCAGCTTCGCTTCGAAATTGTCAAGGTCGATGCTGCTGCCGTTCTCCCTTAATGGCCCGCAGCGGCATGCTGGTGCTCACATAGCGCAGCATGAAGCGCATCCCGAAATGGTCGCCGAAGCCCACCGCCATGCCAGTGCCCAATCCTCACTGGAAGCCCATGTATCGCGCATCACTGGTAGCCCGGCCTGGTGCGCACGATGTTCAGTCCGGCAACGCCCAGTTGGAGCGAGGCGAGCAATGCGAAGCGATCCTTGTTCAGCAGGTAGAAGCGCGGCTGGATGCCTGCCATCATGAGGCGGTTGCCTCCGTTGCACTGGAATCGACATAAGAACCGGGCTCCAGGTAGAGACCGAGGCTCATGAACTTGGCGACGCCGTAGTCGAGCTCGATGGGCAAGGTGAATGTCGCGGCCCGTCAGTGGAGGTGGTGGCCACGTTGACCGGCGTCCCGAAGAAGTTGAAGGTGAACTTGATAGTAACTCGTGGCGTGAAAGCTAACAGGCACCGCCAATAGAGGCGTGAAGGGCCCGCTTCTGTTGAATTGAGCGTAGGAGCCAAGGAGCAGGACAGCAAGGAGAGGGGATCAGGAGCTTGCGCATGATGGGTGCGGAGTTGGTGCGGTAAAGATGGGCCCACGCCCGATGTCGGGATTCCTATGATGGGCTTATCCGTGAACAGTGGTTGTTTACACGCGGAGGCTATCGCCATACATTCGCCCTGGCTCCGCTGAACAAGTCTCGCTCCCGGCGTGTTCCCCTGAGCTAAAAGGAAGGAACCCGTGATGTAGAACGCGAGCGAAGCCCAGCCGAATGGCGAGGGCACCCCGGCAGAGCACCAGAAGCCCGCTGAACCAAGCGGTTACCAGCAGAGCGCGGACTTGGCCTTCTGTCCGCAGAAGGAATTGGAACCTGCCCGCCAACTACGATGAGGTGGTTGAGCGGTTCATGCGCCCGCAGGCCGGGCGGGCCATGGAATCACTGAACTGACCGGCATAACCGATCATTCGGAAGGCCCGCTTCGGCGGGCCTTTCGCGCCTGGGGGCTGAGGAATGCCTTGGAAATGTCCGTGCGCTTCGGCTAATTTCAGCCTGCCTCGCGCGTCGCTGAAGAGTGCCCTCCTGCTCCTGCTGGAGATGGATCAGCTGGCGACCTCCACGAATGGCGGAAGAAACCCAATCACCCCAAACCCCTTCCATGCCATGAAAACCTTCGATGCGAAGCATATCAGGAACATCGTCCTGCTGGGATCCTACGGATGCGGCAAGACCACGCTGGCCGAAACCATGCTCTTCGAGGCGGGTCTCGATCCAACGCCGCGGCTGGGTCGAGGACAAGAACACCGTGAGCGACTACCACGAGCTCGAGCACGAGCGCGGAAGCAGCGTTTACAGCACCGTGCCGCATACCGAGTGGCAGGGCTAAAGATCAACATCGTCGATACGCCCGGCCTTGACGATCCCGTGGGCGAGACCATTCCGGCCTTGCGGGTGGCCGATACCCGCGTGCTGCTCAACGCGCACCACGGCGTGGAGGTGGGCACCGACCTGGTGGGACCACATCGCGCATTATGACCGCCCGGGCGATCATCGGCGTGAACCAGCCCGATCACCCCCAACGCCGATTTCGAGGCCACGGTCGCGCAGGCGAACGAGCACTTCGGCAGCGCAGTGACGGTGATGCAATATCCCGTGGAGCAGGGCGATGGCTTCCACCGCATCATCGACCTGCTGAAGATGACCATGTACGTCTTCATGATGCGGGGGAAGGCCCGAGAAGCAGGCCATTCCAGCCGATGAGCTCGAGAAGGCCAATGCCCTTCACAAGGAGCTTGTTGAGCGGGCGGCTGAGAACGATGAGGCCCTGATGGAGCATTACTTCGAGAAGGGCGAGCTCGACGAGGACGAGATGCGCATCGGATTGAAGCAGGGCATGATGAAGCGCACCTGCTTCCCGGTCTTTGCCTGAGCGCCCTGCGCAACATGGGCAGCGGCCGTCTGATGGGCTACATCGACAACGTGGCCCCTGCCGCGCTGGAGATGCCCGCTGAAGAGCCTCGTTGGAGGCGGAAGGCTGGAATGCGTTGCCGACGGGCCTGCCGTGCTCTTCACCTTCAAGACCGCGATCGAGCCGAAGGCAGGGCACATCACGCTCTTCAAGGTCGCGAGCGGTGAAGTGAAGGAGGGCACGGAGCTGGTGAACGACAACACCGGGAGCGCCGAGCGCATCAACCAGCTCTTCATCGTTGACGGCAAGGACCGCAAGCCGGTGGAGAAGCTGGTGGCCGGTGACATCGGTGGGACGATGAAGCTGAAGGACACCGCCACCGCGCATACGCTGCACGCCCCGGGCAAGAGCATCAAACCGCAGCCTATCGCCTTCCCGAACCGCGCTTGCGCCAGGCGATCAGAGCCACCGATCAGAAGCTCGAGGAGAAGTTGCACGCCGCGCTGGTGGAGATCCAGAAGGAGTGATCCTACCATCGTGCTCACGTACAGCCGCGAGACCGCGCAGCAGCTCGTGGGAGCGCAGGGGCGAATTGCACTTGAACATGCTCAAGTGGAAGCTGAACCACCACTACAAGGTCGATTGCGCCTTCAGCAGCCCGCGCATCCCGTACCGCGAGACCATCCGCAAGAGCGCGGCCGCCAGCTACCGCCACAAGAAGCAGACGGGCGGCAGTGGCCAATTCGGCGAAGTGCATCTGGAAGATCGAGCCCTGGTACGAAGGCATGCCCGAGCCCACCGGTCATAGCGTGCGCAGCAAGGAGGAACATGAACCGCCCACCGGCGGGAAGCTGGTTTTCATAACTGCATCGTGGGCGGTGCGATCGACAACAAGTTCATGCCGAGCATCCTCAAAGGCGTGATGGAGAAGATGGACCGCGGCCCGCTCACTGCATCACCTGCGCGCGACATCCGCGCGACGTGCACGACGGAAAGATGCACCCGGTGGACAGCAACGACATCAGCTTCGAGATCGCGGGCTTGCAGGCTTTCCGCGAAGCCTTCACTAACGCCGACCCGCAGCTGATGGAGCCCATCCAGGAACTGGAGGTGCGCGTGCCCGCCGACCTCATGGGCGATGTGATGACCGACCTGCGAGCGCGCCGCAGCATCGTGATGGGCGTTGACAGCAGCGGCCGCTACCATGATCATCAGAGCGCTCACGCCGCTGGCTGAACCGATCGCTACAGCACCACGCCCGCAGCCTTACGCAAGGACGCGGCAATTTACAGCGAGCGCTTCCACGCTTACCAGCCCGTGCCGAATGAGCTCAGCATAAACCGGTGAGCAGCCATAAGGAGGAAGTAGTGGCGGCGTAGTTCAGTGCAGTCCGACCGAGCGCCCTGCGGGAAACCGTGGGGCGCGTCCGTTCGAAACGGTCCATCCTGGCTTCGGATGGTTCACGAGGACTGACCTGTTCAACCCGTGGCCCCGACCTTCGTGCCTCGATGCGCCTGTCTGCCCTCATCGCTCTTCTCGTTTCTTCAGCAGGTTTCACGCAGGACACCACCCTGGTCTGCAAGAATCTCACGGCCGCTCGGGCCATGGAGCGCATCGTGGTGGATGGCGTGCTCGATGAGCCCTCGTGGGCCACGGCGGCCATCGGCACCGAATTCGTGCAGAACGAGCTGCGGCCCAACGAGCCCAGCAACTACCGGAGCGAGGTGCGCGTGCTGTACAGTGACAACGCCATCCTTATTAGTGCAGTTCTCTACGATGACCCTGATAGTGTGATGATGCGCCTCAGCGGTCGCGACCGCATCGGCATCACCGACTGGTTCGGAATCACCTTTGATCCCTATGAGAGCGGCCGCAACGGCTTCGGAGTTCATTGTCACAGCGGCGGGTGTTCAGTTCGATGCCATCGTGGCCAACGAGGAAGAGGACGAGAACTGGCATGCCGTCTGGCACAGCGCGGCGCGCATCACGGAGCAAGGCTGGGTGGCGGAGATGAGCATCCCGTACTCGGCCTTCCGCTTTCCCAAGGCCAAGGAGCACGTGGAGCGTTCAATTCATGCGTCTCGTAGGACGGACGCGCGAGAAGAGCTTCTGGAACCCGATCGACCCCTTGAAGGAAGGCTGGTTGCGGCAACGTGGTGCTCACGGGCATCAGCGGGATCGAACCGCCGCTGCGCCTGATGCTGCTTCCGTACGCTTCAGCCTATGCGCAGCACTTCCCGCAAGATGACCCGAACGAGAGCGATTGGACGACCACCTTCAACGGCGGCATGGATGTGAAGCTCGGTTTGACGGATGCCTACACGCTGGACATGACCTCGATCCCCGACTTCGGCCAGGTGGTGAGCGATAACGTGGTGCTCAACCTCTCGCCCTTCGAGGTGCAGTTCAACGAGAACCGGCAGTTCTTCACCGAGGGCACCGAGCCTTCCAGCGGGGCGATGTCTTCTACAGCCGCAGGATCGGTGGGGTGCCGCTGTTGCGCGGCAACCTCTACGCATCGCTGCGAGAAGGCGAGACCGTCACCGACGACCCCGGCGTGAGCAAGCTCATCAACGCCACCAAGATCAGCGGTCGTGGCCCGAAAGGGCTGGGCATCGGCTTGCTGAACACAGTGACGCGTGCCACCTACGGCACCATCACTGACAGCTTGGGCAACACCCGCGAAGTGCTCACGATCCCTTGTCGAACTACAATGTCATCGTCCTCGATCAGCAATTGCCCAACAACGGTTACGCGAGCCTTATCAACACCAACGTGCTCCGCGATGGTGATACCTACGATGCTAATACCACGGCCTTCGACCCGCTGGTGAACAACAAGGCGCGCACGCTGCAAGGCGGTGCGGTGGGCCGCATCACGCAGCAGTTCGCAACGGGCTTGACCGTGACCTCGGCTACTCCTACGAACTCGGCATCGGCAAGACCGGAGGCGCGCTCACTTACGGCACCTCGTACGAGGAGTTCGCCGGAGTACGACCCGAACGACCTCGGATTCTGGCCGTGGGTGAACTACCGCAGCGTGGAGCCTGAGTTGAATTTCGTGAAGTACAAGCCGAAGGCACCTTGGCAGCGCTGGGGCATCGGATTCAATGGAGAATACTCACGCGCGATCGTCCTGACCACTTCTTCAACTTCGCCGTGGGGCTGAACACCTTCCGCGTGCTGCGCGGCTTCAATGCCTTCGGTGGAGGCATACGCGCCGAACCTGTCCTCACCTACGACCCCTTCGAGGCGCGCATGCCGGGCAGGCTCTATGAGTTCCCCACCAACGTGCGCTACGAAGCGTGATCAGCACCAATTATAACCCGCCTTATGCGGTTGACCTGCGCGGAGGCTATCGCCGCTTCTATGAGCGGGACCGAAAGAACATGTGGGTCGTGCTGGAGAATCGGGTACGCCCCAACGACAAGCTCTTCTTCATCCTTGGCGGCTACCACGAGTTCAAGGATGAGGACGTGGGATGGGTGGCCTTCTCGGACGATGACATCATCCTGGGCCGCCGCGACCAGTGGACCACGGAGCTCAGCTTGAAGGCAGCTACACCTTCACCAACACCCTTTCGCTCAACGCTGATGTGCGACACTATTGGAGCCGCGCGCAATACGTGGAATACCACGAGCTGCTGCTCGATGGCAAGCTGGCCGCCACGGGGTACAACGGCCGCTACGAGGATGGCACGTCAAAGCACGATGTGGATTTCGACGCGTTCACCGTGGATGTATGGCTGCGCTGGAACTTCGCGCCCGGCAGCGAGATCACCCTTGGCTGGAAAGACAACATCTTCGTCCGCGAAGGCATCGTGCGCCAGGACTACTTCGAGAACCTCGACAACACATGGCGATCTCCCGGCATCAACAGTTTCTCGCTCAAGGCGATCTGGTTCCTGGATGCGGGGAGCGTATTGAGCAAGCGGAGGGCACGCAGGTGAGGATGCAGCGTGCAGTGAACTCGATCTTCCTTCTCCTCTTAGTCATTGGGCTCTCCTCCTGCAACCTCGCTCGTATGCATGGCTGCTCCTGCGATAAGCGATTGGAGCGCAATGACTACGAGGCTCGGACCCTTGCTACGCCTGAGGGGCCGCGTTTCGCGTGGCACCGCGACACCGGAAAGCCCAAGCTCCTGTTGCTTCACGGGACACAGGAACCGGCGCTCTTCAATGGAGCAAGACGGCCAAGTTGCTTCGCAAGGACTACGACCGCATCCTGCCTGATCTGCTCAGCCATGGCCTGAGCACGAAGTGGGATACCGCCCATGGGGGACGCAGCATCGATGACCAAGTGGCGCATGTGATCCTCCTGCTCGACAGCCTCGGCGTGAAAGACCCAATCCCAGTGGTCGGCAACAGCTACGGCGGCGGGGTCGCGGCGCGCTTGGCCGAATTGCACCCAGAACGCATCAAGCATTTGGTTATTTACGATGGCCTTGTGAGCGATTACAGCGCCGCCCCTCGCGGATAGCATCGCGCGGGCGCACGGCGCCGAGCATGCTGGCGGTGATGCGCACCCCACTGCCAAGGATTTACGCTTCGGGATCCGGCTCGCTCTACCGTGACCCGCCCATGCCGGGATTCATACTGAACCGCATCTATCGCGAATTCGCCGAGCCTTACCGTGCGGCGCGATCACCCTCTTGAAGGACCTGCTCGCGCATGAGGACCTCTTGATGCGCAAGCGTTACGGTTGGAAGATGCCTGTGCACCGATCTGGGGCGAGCGCGATGAGTCGATCCCGAATGCCGTTGGACGGGCGGTGCTTGCGCGCAATGGGTTGGCGGATGATCGCCGGACGCGATCCCGCGCACGGGCCACGTTCCGAACATCGAACGGCCGCGGGAATTCGTTCGTGTGCTGAAAAGGCTGCTCGCCGCGGAATGAGCGGGAGCGGCCCTGCGATTTCAGTGTTGGGCCAGCAAACGCTCAATCTGCGTGAAGTGCCTCTTCTGATGAGCGATCGGGAAGCGGAAGGCATCGCCGGCGCGGAGCTGCACCAAAGGCCCCAGCGTGCTCACGATGCGCATGCGGTTGAGGTCGGTGGCCGGTGCACGGTTCAGCAGGCGGATGAGGCCCTCGCACATCGCGACGAACCGGAGGATGCTCCCGAATCTGAGCCCGTGTTCCGCGCGGATCGAAGCGGCGGATGGTGGGCATGCGCAAGGGCAGGCGCCCATCGGCCTTGGGCAGCATGGCGCGCGTGAAATAGTCGCCGAGCAGTCCCGGAGTGAAGGTTAGTGATGCGGGCAGGTCGGCCGCGCGTGTTGCGAAGACGTGCTCCAAGCCTTGCAGGTAAACACCGCTGCTGAGCACCAAATGCTCGAAGACGTCGAGCACGTTCCATTTGGCTGGTTCCGGCGATGCAGTAGCCGTTCGGCAGGCAGTTGCGCTGCGCGGGCGATCTGCGTCTCGAGGTCAGCGATCAGCCCTTCGCAAAGGGATTGAGCATCCATGGGCTTCCGGTTCATGCCGCGAAGCAATGAACGCGCGCGGGCATGCCCCGTTGATCTGCATCAAGAAGTGCTCCGTCGCAAGCGGCTCAGCGTCTCCGGGGTCATCCGCAGGTAGCTGGCGATGTCCTTCTGCGGAACGAGCTGCAGCAGTTGCGGGCTGCGCTTCACCAGGCGTTCGTAGCGCCTCCTGCGCTCAGGCTCATCTGTTCGATCTCACGGGCGGCGCGGCCTAGCAGCGCTTCCTCGGCGATCAATCGGCCCCAGCGCTCCAGCACGGGCAGTTCGGCATACAACCGCTGCAAGTCGCCGTGCGTGATGCCCAGCAGGATGCTGTCCGTGACGGCCACCACGTCGAACCGGGCTGGCTGCCGCGTGATGAAGGATCCGTATTCGCCGCTCCAGCTCCCGCCGTACGCGAAGCCTACGCAGATGTCAGCGCCATCGTGCGGGAACGAGAGCTTCTGAACGCCTTGGGCTACGATGTAGAAGCGGTCCTCGACCTTGCCGACACGGCTGATGAAAGCGCCGCGGCTGAATGCATATTCCTTCCAGCACGGAGCAATCACCGCCCAATCGCGATCAGAGTTTCAACATAGCGCGCGATGGTGCGGCGAACGAGGTCCATGCCGCAAAGGTGGCGGCATCCGGTGCAAGTACATTCGCGCCCCGCAATGAACGCCCTTACGCGCTATAAGCTCCGCAAAGATCGCCGGGTACGGTTTGGTGGCGGCTATGGTGGCCTGGGTGCTCACGCCTTCGCCGGCGATGACATCAGCCTGCCCGTATTGGGAGCGTGGCTGCTGCTCGGCCTCTGGACAGGCGTCCTGGAAGAGTACCTCTTCGGAAGGCGTTTCCGTGCATTGGCGGTCCCCTTGCACCATCGGGAAGGCGCTCCTAGTGAACCTGTTCACCGTGCTGCTCATCGGCGTGGCTTGGCTCTGGGGCAGCGATCGCTTCACGATGCTCGCCAGCGATGCGCCCTACCGCATGCATGAGACCTCCGGCATGGCGCAATTCTACCGGCTCGTGCTTCGCGCGGTGGTGGTCAGCTCCATCGCCATCCTGGTGGTGCAGGTGGAGGAATGGATGGGCCGCCGCACCTTCATGGGATTCCTCCTCGGTCGGTATGAGCGCCCCGAGCGCGAGGAGCGCGTGGTGCTCACGCTCGATCTGGTGAGCAGCACCGAGATCGCGGAGCGCCTTGGCGATCTGCGCCAATACCGTTTCCTCAACCATGTGTACTCGCTCATGACCGATGCCGTGCTCCGCAACGAGGCCGACATCCACAAGTATGTGGGCGATGAGCGGATCTTCACCTGGCCCATGCGCATCGGAACACGGCACCTCAACTGCCTCGACCTTTCTTCGACATCGAGGTACATCGCGCAGCATGAGGAGGAGTTCAAGCGCGAGTATGGGCTGGTGCCGCAGTTCCGCGCAGGCCTGCACGGTGGGCGCGGATCTCGGCGCAGGTGGGGCACATCAAACGCACCGTGATCTCAGCGGTGATGTGATGAACAGCGTAAGCCGCATGCTCGGCTTGGCCAAGGCGATGAAGACGCGATCCTGGTGAGCGCCGAGATGCTCGCGCGCATGCTGGATGCCGCGGATAGATTCGACATCGGACCGGAGCACTTGGTGCCAGTGAAGGGCAAGCGGCGTGAGGTGCGCGTGCATGAGGTTTCACGCCTGAGGGTCGCCCATCGATGCGGAACCGGTCCCTGGCCTTCGCTCTCGTTCTGCTCTCCGGACCCGTTGGTGCGCAGGCACCGGTGCCTTTCGTCTCCGGGGAGGAGCGCTTCATCATCCTGGCTGATGGGCGCTTCGAGAAGCTCGAGCCGCGACCGCCCGGATGGGTGCATTCCATGAATGGCCAAGTGGCGTACCGCGACCATGATGGCCGGTTGAAGCTGTTCATCGAAGAAGGTCGGCGGTTGCACCTGCTCGATCGCAGGGCCGGAATGCCGAAGGGCACACGGCACCGCCTCGCCTGGCTCAGCGCGGATACGCTCAAGACCATCCGCGAAGGCCGTGCTCATGCCATCGCGACCCATGTGGCGGACTTCGATGTGAGCGATAGCCTGATCGCGTTGCACGATACGCTCCACGATGAGCTGCGCGTGATCTGGCGCGGCCTGCACCATCCGGTTGCCAGCATCGAACGTGGCAGCGAACGGCCGCAATGGCTCCTGGGGTCCAACCTGCTCGTGCTCTTCAACAAGGAAGCGCGAAGGCTCTCGTTATTCCAGGGCGGTAAGCTTCGGGTGCTGAACGACAGCACCGATGTAGGCATTGCGGTGGCAGGAGGCGGCGTGGTTGGCTGGTGGGACGGACAGGCGCGCGTGTTCAAGGCGCTCTTCAACGGAACGGAGCATGAATTGAGCGAACTGCGGCCCGCGTCGGCGAAGGCGGGTGATGGCCTCGTCGCCTACATCGATGGCAACGGAAGGCTGAAGTGCTTCGATCGCGGCGCGCTGCATCGCGTCACGGACGACCCGCCGACGGAATACTGCGGCGCGACAGCCTCCTCCTCTACCTCGATGATGGGCGGCTCATGCTCTTCCGCGATGGTGCATCGGTTGCGGTGGAGGGCTACGTTCCCGAGCAATGGGAAGTGGAGGGCGCGCTGCTGGCTTACCTCGACCCGAACCGTGAGCTGCATGGCATCCTGAACGGTGCGCGCTTCCGCTTCGGCAGCGAGGCGGCGATATCAGGCGATTCGAGCCTTCGGGGACCGCGTGGTTGACCGCAGCCCCTTGGGCATGACCGTGGTGGATTTGCGACGGAGGTCGTGGACCTATTGAGTTGGCTTCGCCGGCTTGGCCGGCTCTTCGATGGTCCAAGGCTGATGGCCGATCGCTTCCCCTTCAACGCGATGCTGCCGCATCTCCCGCACTGGAAGCGCCCCTTCGGGAGCAGGAGGTCCAGCAGCCCTTGGTGATCAGGTTGTCCACGCCATGTGCATTGCACGTGTTCTGGATGCGCGCGGCGGTGTTCACGGCATCGCCGCTGAAGATGCGCTCCTTCTTCACCAGGCCCACCTCGCCGGTGGTCACTTGCCGTAGTGGAAGCCGGCCTTGAAAGCGGGCGCTGATGCCGTAGCGCGCCTGATAATGGGAGGCGCGGCTCTTCAGCTTCGCGCGGATGTCCAGGAAGCAGCGGATGCAGCGCTGCTTGTTCACGCCACGGCGCAAGGGCCAGCTCACGCCCATCTCATCGCCCACGTACTGGCGTATCTCGCCGCGCGAGTAAACGATCGGGTCGGCGATCTCCCGGAACAGCCCATCGATCAGCTGGAAGTAGCGCACGTGGCTTGAGGTCCTCCGCGACGCTGGTGCTCGAGCCATGTCGAGGAACACGAAGATGCGCAGCTCCTGGCGAGGATGGCTGTAGCGGCCCGCGAGGTAGGAAGGCCGCTGGACCCGAACTGGTCGCTGGAGTCGCACCGTGAGTATGGTGGCGCCCATCAGGTCGGTCCATTGAAGGTATTGGCCGAGCCAGGCCACGCTGAAGAGGCGCATCGCCGTAGTCGCCGCCGAAGGGGTCGTCCTGAGCGGGCAGCCAAGCGCCCAGCGCCGCGAGCACCAACGCGATCAGCGCGGCCATGATGCCCAGCGCCGGCAGATAGGCCAGGTGCCGGAGCCGGTCGCGCAGCACGAAGATGTACGCACCGCCACCCACGATGCCGATCGCGAACACCAGGGCCATCGCTCCATCAATCCGGCTCCGGGGTCGCCCTGAGCGCCCTGGTCGGCGAGCGCGATGTGCTCGAACAAGGCGCTCAAGGCACCCATGGCCGCCCACGCCGCCGCGATGCGGAGCGTGCGGTTGAGCGGAGCCTCAGGCGCGGAGCGGATCCATGTGAAGAGGTTCGCCTTGCGGGCCGGCGAAAGTAGAAGGCGGTCGATCGCCGCATGTTGAGCCGGTCCCGTTGTGGAACCGCCCCTCCCTTGCTTGGGCAGCACGATCAGGCAGGTACCACGCTATGATGAGCAACCCGGCTATGTAGAGGGCACCGCCCCCAAGGCGTTTGGTATCCCTGAACCAGGACTCACTGAACAACCAGATGCCGTTGGCCGTGATCCAGCACCCACTGCGATGCACTGAGCAGGTCGGCGATCGCCGCGCATCCGCCAGGCGATATGGACCGCCATGAGCAGGGTGGGGATGAACAAGGCGAGCCCCGAGGGGCCTTCAATCCCATCACCAGCACAGGTCCTTGACCAAGCCAGAGACACGAGTGGAAGTTCTCCGAGGTGCGCAGGTCGCGGAACATGGGAATCGGTTTTCCGTGAAGATGCGTCCGTCGGGGAAACCGCACCTTTGCCTGCCGTACCCGGTAATCGGGAGCAATGGCGAAGAAGCGGAGGGGGGCGACCGGGTCGGCGCGGGCTGATGGCCCTGGCGCTGGTGCTCACGGCATCCTCCGCCAGCGCGTTCTACATCCGCATGCACGCGCCTGGTGAGCGAGTACCTTACCGGCGATGGCCCCGAGCAGGTGCAGGTGCGCCTTGTGAAGGACAGCATTGAGCGCGAGACCGTGTTTACGGATTGGAAGGGGAACGACGAGATCTACTCGAGCGCGGCTACGATTACCAGGTGTGCATCTACCGCAAGGACATGGTGCCTAAGCGTATGTGCGGATCGATGCGCGCGAGCATCCCGCCTCTTTCCCTGATGTCCCCTTCTACGACATGGATGTGCGTATCACGCTGTTCGCCTTCATCGAGCGCTTCGATTAAGAGGTCTTCGACATGCCGGTGGGCATGGCCAGCTGCTGCCACAGTGTGCGCAACCTGAGCTGGGACATCGAATACACCGGAGCGCATGCGTTCGGAGCATCTGAGCGCGTGATGGTGCACTACGAACGGGCGATCGGTGCGCTGGAGAAGGAGAAGATGGCCCAGCGCGCGGCCAGCCGGCAAAAAAGAAGCGAAGGGCCTATTTCCATCGCGCAGGGCAGCAACGAGCCTCACGCACTGCATGGCCTCCTTCACGTCGTGCACGCGAATTATCGACGCCCCCTTCAGCAGGGGGCGATGGGTGTTCAGCGCGGTGGTGCCGTTGAGCGCTTCATCAGGCGCGGTGCCCAGCACCTCGTCGATCATTCGCTTGCGCGAAAGCCCCACAAGGACCGGGGCTCCCAGGGCCACGATGCTTCCGAGCCGTGCGAGCAGCGCGTAGTTGTGCGTGATGGCCTTCCCGAATCCGGAATCCTTCATCGAGTGACCGCATCTGCGATGCCCGCTCTGGCGCGCGGCACTGGGCTTTCGCCGGAGGAAGAGCGTCACTTCAGCCACCGCATCGGTGTAGCGCGATCGGCCTGCATGGTGCGGGGATTCCCCTTGCATGTGCATGGCGATGTACGGAACGTGAAGCCGAGCCACTGTCTCCAGCATCCTGGGTCATCGAGCAGGCCAGCGCCGATGTCGCTGACGAGGCTAGCGCCGGCCATCACGGCATCGTACGCCACGCGCGAGCGATACGTGTCGATGCTCAGCAGTGCCTCCGGGAATCGCAGGTGAAGGGCCTCCACCATAGGAAATCGCGCGTGTCTGAGCTTCCCCGGATTCCGGCACCTCCTGATCTCGGTCGTGCTCATGCCGCCGATATCATATCGACGCGCCCTCCAGGGATATCCGCTCCCCGAGCCGCAGCGCATCACCGGTGCCCGCCCGGCTGGCCGCAAGGAACGAATCAGGCGTAGCATTGATGACCCCATGACCATGGGGAAGGGGCTTCGTGGTGCCGGTCCAGTCGCCAAGTGGCTATTCTGTGCATTGCTTCCGCGCCGAAGGTCGCATTCAGCTATGCTTGAGCAACGCGGCTCGACACCCCATCGTGCATCACGGGCCGTTTCCCGCAACCAAGCCCCCATCCCATGCAACGGCGCTCTCATTCCTTTCATAGCCCTGCTTCTTTGTGCGACCTTGGCTGGAGCGCGCAGCACCATGACGGCGCGATCCGCGCGTACCTGCTTGAGCATGCCGATAAGCTAAACCGGACCGCGACCGACGCGCAGCATTGGCGGATCACCGACCAGCCCTTCCAGCGCCGGGTATCCATCGTGCATGAACCAGATGGTGAATGGCCCCCGACGTGCACAACGCTGATCATCACCTGCTGTGCGCTTGCGCGAAGGCCGAGGTGCACATCGCGGGCCGATTCGTGCGCGATGCCGCCGCCTTGGCGGGCCCTTTCGGAACCAGCGCTGAAGGCCCGTTGGCGCGGCGTGCCGCCGCCGACGCGATGGATCTTGACCTCGACCGGGAGCCAACGGGCTTCACGCGCTGCCAGGCGGGATCCTGGAGCTCGCCCGGCATCGCGTACGAACCCATCCGCGCAAGGTCGATCTATCAGCCTGTTGACGATGGAAGGCTGCGGCTGGCCTGGGAGCTCACCATCCGTTCACGGAAGAGCGCGAGCTGGTGGAACCTTGCGTTGATGCAAGGACGGGCGGCTTGTTGCGCGTGACCGATTACACGGTGCAATGCCAGTTCCCGAAGCGGAGCATCGGCACCATGAGCGTGCCGGGGAGGCCTGATGATGCAGCGGCGCTCGACCATTGCCCGAACATCGGGTTACCGCGTATTCGATTCGCCCGTGGAGAGCCCGAACCACGGCCTTCGCACGCCGGGCGATCGACCCTGCGGATCCTGCATCGCATCGCCCTATGGCTGGCACGATGCGAATGGCGTTGCAGGTGCGGAATTCACCACCTGTCGCGGCAACAACGTGCGCGCGTACGAGGATGCCGACGACGATGACCAGCCCGGATATAGCCCGAGGGCGGCGCCACCCTCACCTTCGATTTCCCGCTGAACCTGGGCTTCAGCCCGCGGGGAACCAGGATGCGGCGCATCACCAACCTGTTCTACTGGAACAACCTGATGCACGATGTGTGGCAGCGTTACGGCTTCGATGAGCAGAGCGGCAATCTTCCAGCAGACCAATTACAGCGGTGCGGGTTCTGGCGGCGACCACGTGCTGGCTGAGGCGCAGGACGGCGGTGGGACCAACAACGCCAACTTTCGTCACCGCCTGAGGGGAAGCAACGGCCGCATGCAGATGTACAACTGGACGGCGGGATCCCCGACCGCGATGGCTACGGTCTTTCCGACAACGGCGTGGTGGCGCATGAATACGGGCACGGCATCTCGATCCGGCTCACCGGCGGGGCAGCAACTCCAGCTGCCTCAGCAACGATGAGCAGATGGGTGAGGGCTGGAGCGATTGGTTCGGCCTGATCAATACCATTACGGAGCCGGGCTTATCAGGCCGCCGACGGCCGCGGCATGGCATACCCATTTCCGGCGAGGCCATCACCGGCGTAGGCATCCGCCCGGCACGCTACTTCCACCTCCTTCGCCGTGAACAACTACACCTACGGCGCCACCAATAACTTCCTCGCTTCCTGAGCCGCATGGCGTG
>JADJXF010000014.1 GCA_016715995.1 Flavobacteriales bacterium | reverse complement strand
CCTTCGTCTTCGGGCAGATGAACGAGCCCAGGCGCGCGTGCCCGTGTTGCGCTTAGCGGCCTCACCTTGGCCGAGTACTTCCGCGATGGCGATGAGCAGAGCGGCGGCCGAGACATCCTCTTCTTCGCGGGACAACATCTTCCGCTTCTCGCAGGCCGGTTCGGGTAGTCCTCGCCCTCGGGCGGATGCCCATCGCCGTGGGTTACCAGCCCACCCTGGCTACTGAGATGGCGCCATGCAGGAGCGGATCACTGACCAACAAGCGCGGTCCATTACCAGCGTGCAGGCCGTGTGTGCCGGCGGATGATTTGCACCGGATCCCGCGCCGGCTACCACTTTCGCGCATTTGGATGCCACTACCGTGCTCAGCCGGACATCGCCGAACTTGGGCATCTATCCAGCGGTAATACCACTGACAGCTCCTTTCCGCATCCTCGACCCAGGCATCGTGGGGAGGAGCATGATAGAGTGCGCCCAGCGCGTGAAGGCGAATCCCTTCAGCGCTACAAGGAGCTGCAGGACATCATCGCCACTTCTGCATGGATGAACTTTCTGAGGATACAAGACCGTGTCCCGCGCACGGAAAGTGCAGCGCTTCCTCAGCCAGCCCTTCTTCGTACGAGCAGTTCACGGGCTCTCAAGGGCGTGATGGTGCCCATAGAGTGGCACCTTCATCAAGGGCTTCAACACGCATCCTGGACGGCGCGATGGACGAAGATCTCCGGAAGCCGCCTTCTTCAACCTGAAGGCAGCATCGACGACGCGATCGCCGCTGGCAAGAAGTTGATGGCGGAAACCGCAAAGGCGTAATGCGGGTTTGCGGTTGGAGGTTGACACAGGTTGTGGGTTGAATCCCAATCGCCACACGCCCAACCCAACAACCTTCAACCCCCAAACGGCACCTGAAATGAGAGTGGAGATCATCACCCCAGACAAATCGCTCTTCAAAGGCGAGGCCAGCTACGTGGGCGTGCCCGGCGTTGACGGCGGCATGGGCTTCCTGAACAACCACGCACCGCTTATCAACAAAGGAAGGCCGGAGACGTAACGGTGAAGACTAATGAAGGCGAGAAGTCCTTTTCCCGTGAAGGGCGGCGGTGGAAGTGATGAACAATACCGTTCTGGTGCTCGCCGGAGCGATCCTTTCTTGAACGTACGATGGTGGTGCTGGCGGAGTAAACTCAGTCGAGCGCCAATATTCAGAAGGAGTCCGGAGAGGGCGCCTTTCGCTTTAGCAGCATTCGACCGCGCGCCCATGTCCGCGATCCTTCGCCTACTGCCGTCCGCGCGTGGTTTTGTGCAGTCGCGCCCAGCAGGTGGAAGCGGCGCGCTACGACCCATCAAGGTCCTCCGCAGAGCATGGTGAACCATGTGGTAGGACAGCTTGGGCTTCATCTGGTTCGGTACGGTGATGATTGGCGCGTTTCGACGGCCCGCGCATGTTGCAGTACGGGCGCACCCGCGCGATAGTTCCAGTTTTGGCATAACTCCATTTGGGGTCTGCCCGAAGCCGCACGAGGAACACTTCTGGGTGGCCACACGCACGGGGCTTGACCCCTACGATGCCAGAACCGGACGCTTTCGAGCACGTCGCCACCGGTGCCGAGCCTGATGGCTGCGGGTCGCCGGTGCAAGAGCACCGGTGAAGAGGCCGGATCCTCTATTCGATCTCTGTCATGCATCTTTCCGCATTGAATGCGGGCGTACGCCAAGTCTCCGCCAACGGGCCATGCCCCTTCGTATGCCATTCGATGGTTCAGGAAGGCGTCCTATGTCTCTCCTGTACACGGATCGAACTCGATCTTCTGCGGCCGGAGGACAGGCCGCGGACTGCCATCAAGCAGGAACGGGAGAGGTCACCGAGTTCATTGAGGTGGAAGGAAACCCCGATCCTTCACCAACGAGGCGGCTGGCTGGTCCGTCGAGGCGAGTGTGATCCGGTGCCCGGTGAACCGGGGTGATCGTTTGACCGCGAAGCCCAGGGATTGAAGTATGCCGCCCTGGCGCCGGATGGCCGGTTTTGGTCGCCACCGACGACGTCGGCGTCGTGGCAGCTGGGTTATGACCTGTCGCATCGAACCGTATTCTTCTACCCTGCGGATGCCAGCGAAGGCCCCTGACATATCGCGGTCACCATCACGTTTTCGATCGGCAGGGCAACACCTGGGTCGGTACCGATGGGAAGGGATGACCGCATCGCACCGCAACGCATCAAGTTCCGGCAGGTGCACGGCAGGCGCGACAGTCTTGGTCGCCCATCGTGGTTCGCCGTGGACTTCGCACAATGGGACAGCAGCGGTGCTCGTTACCTTCCATCAAGGTGGCTCCGCGTTTCTTTCGATGAGCGTACCGGCAGGCTGAACCTTGCCGTGTCGCGCCGGTGGCCGGTGCGGACACCAGCTCGCCGCAGATGGTCACCCACGGATCCCTCTGGTAGAATGTGGGTCCCGGCTCGACGGTCCTGTGTACGCTGCTTCCGTGCCACGCGTGCTGGGCCGCCTGCTGGTCCCGGGGGCGCCCCTTCCTGACCGGTGGTCGCGGCGGTTTGATGGTCGAATCCGAGGATGGCCTGTCTCCGCGGAGAACCGTGCCTTATCCGAGTTGCTGACCAGGTGCCTTTTCGGCATTCCAGGAGCATCGGCCCTGGCTCCTTCCGGCCAGCCGACCGGCTTGCTGAACGCCTGGTCATGGCCCGGACCGGCATTGGTTGACCTTTGGCGCAGTGCAGGCCATCAGGTTTGGGGAGGCGATGGCGTGTTTGACCTTGGCAGGTGAAGTACCCGATACCGGGCGTCGCCTCCGAACCTGGTGTACTTCGTGCAGGGGGACCGACACTGCATGGCTGACCACTGACCACGGCTTTATTCATGGTCACCCGGAGACGCGCGTGACCTTCGCCATCTCACCCTCAAGGACGGGTCGCTCAACCAGTACCCTAATGGCTGCTGTCCGAGGGTGATGGGTCCTACAGCGTCAGTAGGCAACAACGGATTGTCGCGCTTCGATCGGCAACGGGGTTCTTGCCGCAACTACACCGCACCCGATGGCCTCCAGAGCCGGGAGTTCAACCGATGCGCCTTCCGTTCGGCCAGCGGGCCTTCGTACTTCGGTGGGCCAACGTCTTCAACCATTTCCTACCCGGGAAGCGTGCGGGACGATCCTGATACGCCCGATCGTTCGTGGTGGGCATGTGAACGTGGGCTGATTTCGGTCCCGTTTGGTGAAAGGAACCAGGTGCTCGAATCCCTTCCGGCGGAATGAGCTGCGCGTGGACCTGGCCGTGCTGAGTTCACCGCCTCGGAAGGAACGCGCTACGAGTGGCGTCTGCGAGGGTACCACGACGACCGGACCGCAACCGCGCCGCCAGGCCCATCCAGTTGGACCAACCTTCCGGGGGGGAAGTTATTCGCCCTGTGAAGGACTGGTATCAATGGCGACGGTGTGGAGAGTCGCGGTTTGGAGGTGCGCGCCGTCCCGGTGCCGTGCGGCCCTGTTCGGCCTCGCCATGGCCATTGCCTCCGCTATCACCGCTCTCGCCGGGGTGGTGGGCGTGGTTGTCTGGCGCGCACCGTCGCGGGATGCGCCGAAGGTTGGCGGCGGCTGAGCGCGAACAGGCGAATTTCGCCAGCGTACCCGACTGGCCAGGGCGATACCACGATGACGCGGTGCAGCGGCCTGGCCCGTATGGCCGCACTTATCGCGTTCCGACCTAGCGCGAAACGGACGCGGTGCACGCTTCGAGAAGCTGGGGACATCAGCGGAGAACTGTTGGTAACCTGCGCGACGTGGTCGATCAACGCGACCGCGGCACGGTACCCTGATGCCCCGTTGTTCCGATCGGGAACACGAGCGGCGACCTTTTCGAGGACAGCGTGTGGCCCTGTGGAGGTGCGTCTCCCTGACCTTCTTCCGGCGCGCCCGGTAGGTGGCCACTTCCGCCAGAACCTCTTCCTCGACCTGGGAGGCCTCGCACAATGCCCGCAAGTACAGCCACGCGCAACGCATCGCCCTGGTGCGGGCGAAGGACGTCCCAGCCTTCCCCTTCGAGGTGGTCGATGACGGGCTTGGGATCGCCAACGGGGTTCTCCAGGGCGCAGCGGGTATGTCCTCGTGCCAACATGCGCCAGCGGGCTGAGGAAATGGGGGCCGCTTACGAACGCGGTCGGCTCGCCGGGCGGAGGGACCACCGTCCGCGTGCAAGGGCGAACTTTGGGCCCGAAGATTGAGCGACCGATAACCGCGGGAGGTCGTGGAGAGACGACGGCGTCTTCTGGGAGGCCCTGTCCGAGGTCTTGAGTCTCGATCCCGCGCTGGAGGTGTCCGGTGCCTTCGCCGCTGCGGAGGCATTCAACTCGACCAACCACGAGCGGCCACCCCCGATGGTAACGTCATGGACCTGAACCTGCCCGGATCAACGGTATCGAATGCACGTTGAGCGGTGGAGAACTAACCCTTGCCGCAGGTCCAGGTCCCGGTTTGCACGGTGCAGGACGAGATGACGACAGCCTGTTCAATGCGCGTTTGCCGGAGCCACCGGGTACCTGTTCAAGGACGCCCGCCCCGGCGAGGTGGTCCAGGCGGTGAAGACCCTATCTGGCGGTGGGTCGCCGATGAGCCCAGGCATCGCGCGGGGTGTCCTGGCCAGCTTCAATGCGCCCCGCGGAAACAGGTCGGCGCGAAATGGAACTCCTGAGCGAGCGAGAACGTGAAGTGCTGGAACAAGCTCGCCAAGGCCACCGCTACAAGGAGAGTCGCCGATGGGCTCCCAACCTGAGCATCGGTGAAAATGAGCACGCATATCCGCAAACTCTCTAATACAAATTTTCGGGGTGAGGTAGAGCTCGCGCACCGCGCTTAAAATGTTTTCCTCTATCCACGCTAGACAGGGACGGTTCCATGGCGAAAGTGGTATTGCCGACGGCGCGCGGCGAGACCACCTTGCGCCGTGCTCGGAATGGAACAAGCACCCTTGTACCATGGCGACACCGCGCGCCCAACTGAACGCGATCCCCTTCTTGTCCTGCTTGCCACCGCATGCGCGCCCAAAGCGCAGGCGCAGCGCACCGCATTGTGGGTAATGATCCCACGAAATACATCCTGGTCGATGACAAGATGTTCCGTGGGGAATCGGTTATGCCTTCGGCATCAGTGACGTAAATTACCCTCCATGATCGTCTGGGCAAAGGGCTCCATACGCGCATAAAGAGTGCGCCGGCTCGTCCTGCGATCCTCGACCGCGATGAAGGCTTATCGCTGACGCGTTCTTCCTGAACTCACGCTGGGACGCATGAGCAGTGAGCCGCTCGCGTACGCATCGATCCAGAATCGCGCTTCAGCGTGAACATGCAGCTCGGCCATTATTCCTTCTCGCAGGCTACAGCGCCGAACGCTACGGTGTGCTCGCAGGTAAGAGCTTCCAATTGGTCTTCGGCATCAGTGGGCGGCACCTCGGGTCCAGTTCGGCGTGATCTGTTCACGAGCACCGGGCCTGGATGATGCGTGCGGAATTCCGGCCCGCCTTCCAACGAGTTCCATCATGCTCATGGGCTGGGACAACTTCAACGACGAGCGCCGCGCATCAGGGCTTTCGCCTGACATCCCCTTCCTGCCCGAAGGGCGCTTCTTCCTCACCTACGAGTACGGCCGGCGTAGCAGCGACGAGCGATGCCAATTTCGACAACGACCAGTATGCGGCGGTTCTTCACCCAGCACCTCTTCGGAATACGCTTCGGCTCGATTTCCTCCACTGACCGCTTCCACGGCGAGGTCGCGCTGGTCAGCGTGGTTTCACATCAAAGTGGTATTGCCAACGGGCACATGTCAGGAACCTTTCGCGGGCATCATCGCTCAACCCTCCATCATGCGCTTCCCGACCCTTCTTCTTCTGCTCATTCTCACGCTCCTCTTCGACAGAAGGAGTTCCTGGGCGTGGCACCAAGTTCACCGATCTCCTCAATGGAACGCCGTTTTCACCCGATGCGGCGCGTGGCATCGCCGGCGAGATATGACCGGGAGTGTCGAGGATAATTGACGGAACCAACGGCAATGTCCTGGAAGTACAAAATCAAGGAGAAGCACGGGGTGAAGAAGGCAGAGAACTGGCGTATTTGACCACGAAAGTGAGACCGCTGAAGTGACCACCCAGAAAACCAACAAGGACCCCATCGAGACCGTCTATCTGGACCATCGCACCGGGCAGGTGGTGAATGCGAGCCAAGTGGCCGCGCGCACTAAGGAGAAAGACGAAGGCCTCGAAGAACAAGGGGTCAGGCGCAACGCTTTCGGAGTAGCTGCTACGATGAGGCCAGCAGCACCACCATCGAACTCGCTGGGCGATGCAAAGCGCATCGCGAGCGCCAAAGGCGGAACGGACCTCAACATCACCTGAGGCTTCCGGTGGTCACACCTGGAAGGCGAATTTCACCGACGTGCGTGGTGCGCCACCACCAATGATTATCTGCCAGCCGATGATGGCGAGGTGATACTGAGCATCTCCTGCGGTCACGGCCGTGCATCTGTGGTTTACGAAGGCCTCACCCGCCTCGACCTCGCCACCGGCAAGGTGCTTTGGAACACCACCTTCGACAATGTGGAGACCAGCGTGGACCTGCTGGTGAAGCAGGAGATCGGTCGTGCTGCGCTGCCTCGACCGCCGCCGATATGCGGTTGCGTCTGCGACTTCACAAAGGGCGAACGGAGCATCAAGAAGCTGGACCCGAGCACGGGTGCGATGCCTGGCAGGCGGACAAGTTGAAGAAGGACGACATCGTTTCCGAACCCGTGCTTGACGCGGGCAATCTCATCGCACGTTTCTTGGCGGCCCCGATCCGCGTTGGTTAAATACATCCCGGTGTTACGAACGGCAACCCCGATGTGTACAAGGCTGGACACGCATCGAGTGGAACCGCGCTTGCAGGGCCTACGAGATGCCGCCACCGGGAAGGCCACCTGGCATACCGGGGGGACATGGAACTTGCCGACAACTTCAAGAAAGGCGAGTGCGCAACATCCTGAGCGGCGGCGGACAGGCTTATGCCTGCGGAAGAACATGTACATCTTCGCGGCATCCACGCAGGCAAACTGCCAGCTGCGGCAGGGCGAGTACAACGCGAAGGCCATCGGCAAAGCGAAAGCGTTTCTACCCGTGCCGATGATCTTCATGGTGGAAGGGGAGGAGGGCATCGCTCCAGCTCGATGCTGACCTGAACCCGAAGTATGCCACGAAACACCGGTCTGTGCCCGATGACCGAGATGCGCGGCGACGCTCTTCATCGTGTGGACTGGCAAGAAGCCCGACGACCGCAATGAGTTCATCCGCTTCGACCCCGCCAGCGGCGCCATCATGGGCAAGCTCGAAGGCTGCTACCGCCCGCGGTTCGATACCACCGGCGACCGCTTCGTGCGATTCGACAATCCGAAGGTGATGATGTACCGGACGAACTGATTTGCCCGCGCCTCATGAGGAAGTGGGCGCGAAGGCTACAAATCGAACACAAGCATGAACATGACTCGCGCGCTGTGCCTTACCGCCTGGCTTACCACTGGCCTTCTGCTGCATGCCCAGGTGTGGGCGCCGCTTGGCCCCGTGGATACCACATGGCCCACGCCCGAATGGGCCGACCACCACAGCATGGTCGTGGACGACGCTGGCAACCCCGTGATGGTTTTCCGCGACCCTAGTCAGAGCTATCGCACCGATGGTGAAGGCCAGGAATCCGGTGCCTGGCAAACCGTGGGCAGCCCTGGATTCTCAGCTGGCATGGCAACCGAGCACAGCATCGCCTTGCGTCCCGATGGGCATCCGATGGTGGCCTATCTGGACCATACCGTCTCGCAACGGCTCACTGTGCAAAGCTGGAATGGCAGCGCCTGGCAAGTGGTTGGGGCGGTGGGCATCACTGCCACACAGGTGGCCAACCCGAGCTTAGCTGTCGGCGACGATGGCCTGCCCGTAGTGGCCTTCACGGATTATGGTGCGTCGGCCAAGCTCACTGTGCTGCGCTGGAGCGGTGCGGCATGGCAACCTGTCGGTCCTAGCGCTTTCACACCTGGCGGGGCCTATAATGCCTGCCTGCGCTTGGATGCAGAGGACAAGCCCGTTGTGGCGTATCGTGATGCGGCCTCGAACTTCGGGATCTCCGTTCAGCGATGGAACGGCAGCTCCTGGTCGGCGGTGGGCGCAGCCGCCTTCACCGGACCGTTCGCATCAAACCCGGGCATGGACTTGACCAGCGCGGGCGAGCCGGTGGTGGGCTATGGGGATGGCAGCCTGGGCGGGGGCCTTTCCGTGCAGCGATGGAATGGAAGCGCATGGGCTCCAGTGGGCACGCTGAACTTCACCCCCAGTTCCGTTTATCAAGTGGCGCTGGCACTCAACGACCTGGATCTGCCTACGGTGGCGTATGCGGATGCCGCCTTTAAAAGCGACCGCGTCAATGTGCAGCGCTGGACGGCTCCACTTGGCAGGCATTTTGGCACTGCGGGCATCTCGCCAGTAACGTGACTGCTCTGTGCATGGGTTTTGCGCTCACCGGGCACCTGTGAGCTACCTCGACAACGGATTTGGCAACAAGGCGATGGCGCAGCGTTGGAATGGCAGCGCATGGGTGCCCTACTCGGATCTCCCCATCTCCTTGGGCACTGTATTCTACCAGGATCTGGCTGTTGGTCCGGACGGCAATCCTGCTGTGGTGTACATGGATCAAGGCAATAACAACCGCACCACGGTGAAGCGCTGGAACGGCAGTTCCTGGGTTCTGCTCGGCGACCCCGCGCTTGCGCCAACGAGCGTCTATTACCATGGCATCGCCATCGCCCCCAATGGCGAAACGATGATCGCGTATCGCCTTCCAGCATCCGGGAACCGCGCGCAAGTGCAGCGTTGGAACGGGACGGCGTGGGAGACCGTGGGCACACCGAATCTCTCCGTGGGGAGTGCCGAATACACCACGCTCTGCATGACATCCGATGCGCGACCAGTAGTGGCCTTCCGGGACGATGCGCTCGGGGGGCGTTGCTCGGTGCTCCGCTGGAATGGCAGCGTGATCGCGTTGGGGGCACGTGCCTCACCAGCGGCCCCATCTTCGACCTCGCCATGGCCCTGAATGCGGCGGGCGACCCTGTGGTGGCCTACGGCGATGTGGCTACCCAAACAGTTATCGCGCAACGCTGGAACGGATCCGGCTGGACCATGCTCGGCGGCGGACCTCTTTCGGTGACCAATTCGAGTTCGGCCGCCGTAGCGATGGATGCCCACGCATCCGTGGTCGTGTACATGGATGGAAGCGTCGGCGGCAAGCCCACCGTGAAGCGCTGGAACGGCCTTGCATGGGAGCTCATCGGATTGCCGGGCTTCACGGCTGCATTCGCGCAGCTGCCACAGCTCGTGCTCGACGATGACGATGCGCCGATCGTGGCCTATCACGATGGCGCCAACGGACCTGGCGCGAACGCATCGCTGGAACGGGGCGGCGTGGGTGCCTGTTGGCGCCAGCGGCTTCACCTCGCCGCTGAGTTACGGTGCGGGACGCTGGGTCGCCCGCAGCTCCACTGGTCGCATCGTAGTCGCCTATCGCACTCCGGGACTGTATGTGCGTGCTTACGATGAGACGATGCTCTCGACAGGTTCCGTCGCAGTGGATCTGTGCGCAGGCGCCACGGGTGGAAGTGCCTTACAGCGTTGAGGGTGCATTCAATCTGGGCAACACGTTCACGGCGCAACCATGATGCGCATCGGCAGCTTGTGAGTCCCACGGACATCGGCAGCGTGAATGCCACCGCGAGCGGAAGCATCACCGCCACGATTCCGCTTTCTGGCACAACACCCGGCATCGCTTATCGCGCAAGGTCGTGAGCAGCGCATCCGCTGCCCGCAGCGACAACGGAACTGACCTTACCGTCGCCACGCCCACGATGTGGTACGATGACACGGATGGCGATGGATTCGGCGACCCTGAGACAGTGCTGGAACGCGATCCGCCTGGCGGTTTGCATGAATGCCTCCGGACCCCTGTCCGGCCTTGGCCGACGCAGCGCCCGGCGATGCCTGCGATGCCGGCCCGAACTTCGTGCTGGGTGCGCTGGATGCCAACTGCAACTGCGTGGGCGTTCAATGCACCACGGACCTGGACTTCGTTTACCAGTCGGACAACGTGGACCAGTTGACCTTCGAGTTGTACACCCAGGGCAGCAGCATTCTGGTGCAGAGCGGCGGCGGCTTCCTGAACGGCGATGGCTCGGAGGCCACCTGCCTACCCGACGGCTGCTTCTACCTGGTGGTGGAGGACGGCGGCAATGACGGCGTCGTGGGCGGCGGCTACAAGCTGCAGATCAACAGCGCACAGCGCCTGATCGACAACAGCCACGACGCCTTCGGCAACGGTGGCTTCACCAGCGGCCAGTACAGCCAGATCGAAGGCGGCGAGGGCTTCTGCCTGCCGGTGGGCACAGACCGCTTGATCTTCACCAGCTGCGACAAGCTCGATTGGAAGACCAGCCCGTGCGGCGGTGAGTACGTGGTGGCCAACGACAACCTGGCGGTGAACGCGCAGTGGAACAGCAACCCCGCCGCAGCCAGCAACTTCACGAGCGGCTACCAGATGTGGTGGTACAACCCCAACGGCGGGTACAGCTTCAAGCGGACCCAGTACCACAGCACCCCCAACGGCCTTGCGGCGAGCATGACACGCGCCTGCCACTTCAAGCTCAACAGCTGGAGCGGCAACCAGCTCGCCCAGAACGTGGTGTACAACGCGAAGGTGCGCGGCATCATCAACGGCGATTTCCTCAACGCCATATGGGGCCCTGCGTGCCGCCTGATGGTGAGCGACGCCGCGGCGCAGTGCCCGCGCACGAAGCTCAACGACATCCCGGGCGATCCCTACTTCAGCTGCGGTGGCACGCGTGCGGTCGGGAGCAACGTGCTGGTGCATGCCCGCGCGGTGCGGCGGATGCTCGCCAACTGCACATGGCAGAATGCGAAACGCTACCAGTTCCGCTTCCGCACCGACGACAACAACCCGGTGTACACGGTGGTGAAGACGGCCAACACCTACTTCGTGAACACCACCGGCCTCATCTGCGGTTCCACCTACGATGTGGACGTGCGGGTGAGCTTCGAGACCAGCGGCACCAACTGGTGCGCCCCCAACGGCGCTGCCCCATGGGGCGATGTGTGCCTGCTGACCATCTCCTGCCCGCCCGTCAACGGCGGCAACCAGAACATGGCGGAGGATGCTTCAACTGGCTCAGCACAACTGCGCATGTACCCGAACCCGAACCGCGGCGACCAGCTGATGCTGAGCCTGGAGTCGGTGGAGGAGGGCGTGCAGACGGTGAGCGTTGACATCCTGGATGCCTTCGGCAAGCGCGTGAGCGCGCGCACGATCGCGGTCAACGATGGCTTCCTAAACACGGTGCTCGAGCTCAACCCCGGCTCTGGGCCGGGGCAAGCTCTGGCGGCCGGCATGTACATGGTGAACATCACCGCTGGCGAACAGATGTACACCGAGCGCCTGGTGATCCAGCCGTAAGCAGCAACGACGAACCTGTTGGCGAAGGCCCCGCGCGAAAGCGCGGGGCCTTCTGCTTTCCGCTCATTGCCTCCGGAACATCACCGCATCCAATGCAAACAGTGAATGGACGTGGATGAACGGGAATAGAATCGTTCTGAGGCGACTTCCTGCGCGTGCATGATACTCATGTGCCGTTCATTCCCGGTTCGATGCGCAGCGGTTCGGATTCGGCGAGCCCGGCGGGTCGCCGCCTCAAGCCCGCTACGAGCCCTCCACGAAGTACATGGAGAGAGCGCCTTTCCCTTTCGCGCTCACCTCGCCCCTGGGCGTGAAGAGGAAGCCTGGTTCATCCTTCAGAATCCGGTAGGTGGCGGCGCTGATGTTCACCTGTCCAGGTTCGCCCGAGGACTCCATGCGGCTCGCGGTGTTCACCGTATCGCCCCAGATGTCGTAGGCGAACTTCTTCACGCCCACGATACCGGCCACCACCGGACCGGTATGGATGCCGATGCGGATCTCGAAGTAGGGGAGGCCTGCGGCGATCTTCCGCGCCTTGCCTTCGGCGATGAAGTCGCGCATCTCCAGCGCGGCCAGCACCGCGTCGCGCGCGTGCGTGGCGCTGGGCGTCGGAAGCCCGCCGGCCGCCATGTAGGCGTCGCCGATGGTCTTGATCTTCTCGATGCCGTGCTTCCCGCAGATGCGGTCGAAAGCGCTGAAGCACTCGTGCAGGTCATGCACCAGCTGCTTCGGGCTCACCAGTTCGCTCATGGCCGTGAAGCCCTTGAAGTCGGTGAAGAGCACCGTGACGGATTCGATGAGCCGCGCCTCGGCCTCGCCCTTCTCCTTGAGCTCCCGGGCCACCTCCACGGGCAGGATGTTGTGGAGCAGGTCCTCGCTGCGTTCCTTCTCCTGTTGGATGGCGGCGCGCGAGCGACGGGTGAAGCGCAGCCGGTTCCAGAGGCCGCCCGCGAGCAGGAGCACGCCGAGCCCCGTGTACAGGAAGAGGTTCCGCCGCTCGCGTTCCTGGCCCAGCGTTGCGGTGTACACCAGTTCCTGCTCGTACCGTTGCCGCACATGGTCCAGACTGTCGGCCAGCATCCGTTCCTGAAAGGCCCGGCTCACCTCCAGGCGCGTCACTTCCTTGCTGTTGTTCAAGCCGATGAGCGAGTCGTTCACGGCCATGTATTCGGTTTGCGCGCGGTAGGCCTTGCGGAAATCACCGACGCGGTCGTACGCCCGGTGCAGGCAGAGCAGGCATTCGCGGCGCTGCTGAAGCAACTGGTTCTCCACAGCGATGCGCTCCCCTTCGCTGCACGAGGCGATGGCCTCTCGCGCGCGCCCCATGGCAAGGAGGAGATTGCCGCGGTTCACATGGGTGCGGGCTAGCTGGCGCATGCTGCCCAAGCTGAGCAGGATGCGCTCAGCGGAATCGAGGCTGGCGAAGGCCTCGGGGATCCGTTGCAACTGCCCATAAGCCCGGCCGAGGTTGTTGAAGGCCATGCCTTGCTCCAGCCGCCGCCCGAGCCTTCGGTAGAGGTCGAGGCTTCGCTGGAAGAGCGTCACAGCGGTGTCCGGTTGGCCCAGCTCAAGTTCCGTGGAGCCCAGGTTCATGGCGGCCTGCGCTCGTCCGCGGTCGTTGTCCAATTCCTCGGCCAAGGCGGCGCTGCGCCGGTAATGCTCCAGCGCCATCCGCAGGTCGCCCAGCTCCGTATGGATGTTGCCGATATTGTTATAGGTGCCCGCCAGGCCTTCCTTGTTGTCCAGCGCCTGATCGATCCGCAGGCTCTTCTGCAACTGCTCCAAGGCCATCGGCAGGTCGCCGATGTTCTTGTACACGTTGCTCATGTTGCTGTAGGTGTTCGCCTGGCGCTTGCGGTCGCCGATGGCCTGCGCCACCGTGAGGCACTGCTGCAGGTGGGTGAGCGCGGTGGTGTAGTCGCTGCGCATGCTGCTGCCTACCGCAAGGGTGGTATGGGCCTCGAACCGCCCTGATGGTATCCCGGCCCGCTCGGCCAGTTCCAGCTGCTTCCGCGCTAGGGCCATCCCGCTGTCGGGCTGCTCGAACACGGCCTTCCACGCCAGGGTCTGGATGGCTTTCAGCCGCGCGCTATCGGGCTGCGCCGCATCGTTCCAGACGCGCCAGAGCGAATCCGTCTGGCCTAGCGCCATCTGAGCCAGCAGCAGCGGCGCGATCAGAACGGTCCGGCATCGCATCAGCATCGTGTGAAAGTAACGGCCGCGCTGGTGTTCAGCACGCGGCACATCGACTTACTCCAGCATGAGCGGCAGCCGATGGACGACCCCGGATAGTGACACGATCACGAACTGATGAACCCCAGCCGGAAGTGTTCCTCGCGCATGCCGGAACGGCCCAGTCCCCTTCAAGACACCCCCGCGCACCAATTGCCCTTGCGAGTTGAATAGGCTCCAATCCGCTCCGGTGAGATCGCTTCCGACTCGATCAAGATGCCATTCGTCGAGCGCCGGGTTCGGTCGTACGATGGGTAGGCTGCGGCGATAGTTCAATGCGTTGACCTCCGTCATCGATCCGTCGGCGTCTACGCGCAGGAAATAGGGTGCGTCTTCCTGGCCGGTGCTTTCGTCATTCGCCCAGCCCGTGATGAAGTAACCGCCAAAGCCATCGAGCCTGATGCGCTGGCCCCGGGCCCCGCTACCGCCATAGGATCGGGTCCAGACCGTATCGCCCTCCGCATTGAAACGAGCCACCAACGCACCACCGTTGGTGTAGCGGCCGGTAGCCATGTAACCCGATGACGAATGATCCACACAGGCATCTTCGAATTGGAACCCGCCGAAGTATCGAAACCACTCGACCTGACACGCGTCGTCGACCTTCGCGACGACCAGGTTCGTCGGTGTCCTGGTGGCCCCAGATGATGGAGCCGCCATCCACGGCGGGCAGGACGACCTCGCCTTGCTGGAACCCACCGTTGCCGAAACGGTTCATGCCCAGCAATACGCCGCTGGCCGAATAGCGCCCGCAGAGGATCTTGATCTCCGGTGCGAAAGGGGGCCCGTCGAGACCCGTGAAGAGGATGTCACCGTTCGCCAGTTCGCGACCGTGCGTCGCGCGCGTAATCTGAGCGGTGAATGGATGGTGTGACCAGATCAATGTGCCTGCTGCGGTGAGCCGCCTTACGATGGGCCGCAGGTCCGTGCCGGTCACGTAGCTCGTGCCGAAGAGCACCAGGTCGCCGTTGTCCATTGCCGACGTACCGCTGAAATAGGTCTCGTTCTCCAAGTCGAGCGAGTCGATCCATGCGAATCCGTCGCCGTTGCCATTGACGAGCCCTGCGTACGCGTTCTGGGCCGCGGTCTTGCCGCACATCACCGCGCCGGAAGGAGCGATGGCGGTGCCGAAAGTCGACAGGTGGAGCGACGAGAGCGGTGCGTCCAACTCGATGCCGCCAGTGGCGGAGAGCAACAGCATGCGTGTGGCGGAATACGGCACCATGAGGCCGCTGCCAAGCGGATAGGACGCAAACGGCCGTGCTGGCGACACGTCCGTGAGTATCGTATCGCCTGTCACGGGCTGGTCGATGGGGAACTGGGCCAGGCCATGCCCAACGCTTAGAATGAGCGAACAGGTGGAGAACGCACGCATAGGTGAAGGTTGAGCGGTGTGCGCAGGCGTTGCCGATAATACTCAACGAAGATGCACCGCCTCGCTCATGGCGAAGACCAGTTCGGGGTCCTGCTCGAAAGCGGTGCCCACCACCAGCACATCGGCGCCAGCCGCGCAGAGCGCGCGCGCTGAAGCCGCATCGCGGATGCCGCCTCCCACGATGATCGGCAGACCGACCTGCTGGTGCACGGCGGCGACCATTTCCGGCGCGACGGTGTGCGGCGCACCGCTGCCGGTATCGAGGTAGATGGTGCGGAGCCCCAGCAGTTCGCCGGCCAGCGCGGTGGCGGCCGCGATGCCCGGCTTGTCGCGCGGGATGGGGGAGGACTGGCTCACGTAGTGCGCGGTGGTCATGCGTCCGCCGTCCACGAGCATGTAGCCGGTGGGGATGGCTTCGAGGCCCATGGCCCTGATGGTGGGGCCGGCCGTCACGTGGTGGCCGATGAGCAGTTCCGGATTGCGTCCGCTGATGAGCGAGAGGAAGAGCACGGCGTCGGCATGCGCGCTGAGCTGCGCCGGGCTTCCGGGGAAGAGCACCACCGGTCGATCGCTCCATTGCTTCACCAGCGACACGCAGCGGTCGAAGCCCGCGCTGGTGAGCAAACTTCCGCCCACGAGGAAGAGGTCGGCCTGGGCCATGCAGGCGTTCTGCACCGTGCGCTCCAGGATGCGCTCGTCCTCTCCGAAGTCGGGATCGATGAGCACGGCCAGCTGCTTGCGCCCGCGAACCTTCGCCTCCTCAAACTGTTTCAGCACGGCGCCCATCGCTGCGAACATACTCAACACCATTGGCCCGGCTGGTGTGAACCGGCTACCTTCGCGGCCCGAATGACCACGAACATGCGCAGCACGCAGACCGCCGTGAAATACAAGGTGAAAGACATGGCCCTCGCCGAATGGGGCCGCAAGGAGATTGAACTCGCCGAAGCCGAGATGCCCGGCTTGATGGCCCTACGAGCCAAGTACGGCAAAGAGAAGCCCTTGAAGGGCGCCCGGGTCGCCGGATGCCTGCACATGACCATCCAGACCGCCGTGCTGATTGAGACGCTGAAGGAACTGGGCGCCGAGGTGAGCTGGAGCAGCTGCAACATCTTCAGCACACAGGACCATGCCGCCGCCGCCATCGCCGCTGCGGGCATTCCGGTGTACGCGTGGAAAGGCATGAACAATGAGGAGTTCGATTGGTGCATCGAGCAGACGCTCCACGCCTTCCCTGATGGCCAGCCGCTGAACATGATTCTCGACGACGGTGGCGACCTCACGAACATGGTCTTCGACAAGTACCCCGAGCTGATCAAAGGCATCAGGGGCCTGAGCGAGGAGACCACCACCGGTGTGCTGCGCCTGAAGGACCGCGAGAAGAACGGCACCCTGGTGATGCCGGCGATCAACGTGAACGACAGCGTCACCAAGAGCAAGTTCGACAACAAGTACGGCTGCAAGGAGAGCGCAGTGGATGCCATCCGGCGCGCCACCGACATCATGATGGCTGGCAAGGTGGCCGTGGTGTGCGGTTACGGTGACGTAGGCAAGGGCACGGCCGCTTCATTGCGGGGCGCTGGTGCGCGCGTGGTGGTGACGGAGATTGATCCCATTTGCGCGCTGCAAGCCGCCATGGACGGCTACGAAGTGAAGAAGCTGGGCACGGTGATTGGCCGGGTTGACATCGTGATCACCGCTACGGGCAACTTCAACATCGTCACCGAGCGCCACTTCCGCGCGCTGAAGGACAAAGCCATCGTGTGCAACATCGGCCACTTCGACAACGAGATCGACATGGCCTGGCTGAACAAAGCCTACGGCCACACCAAAGTGGAGATCAAGCCACAGGTTGACAAGTACACCGTGGATGGCAAGGACATCATCATCCTGGCCGAAGGCCGACTGGTGAACCTAGGCTGCGCCACGGGCCACCCCAGCTTCGTGATGAGCAACAGCTTCACCAACCAGACGCTGGCGCAGATCGAGTTGTGGAAGTACCACGACAAGTACGAGAACAAGGTGTACGTGCTGCCCAAGCACCTCGACGAGATGGTGGCCAGTTTGCACTTGGAGAAGATCGGCGTGGAGCTGGAGCAGCTCAGCGATGAGCAGGCCAAGTACATCGGCGTGCCCAAGAGCGGCCCGTTCAAGAGCGACGAGTACCGGTATTGAGAACCTTGTTGGGAGTTGAAGGTTGACGGTTGAAGGTTGCGCTCATCGTTCAGCATCCGGTCAACCCTCTGCCCGCCCTGGTGACTTGGGAGGGAATTGGCTTCAGCGTGACAGAGGGCACCTGAGGGTTGCAGGTCGCCGGTTGGCTGTTGCGCACAACCCTCAACCGGCTCAACCCTCAACAGCGGGATTCAGTTGAAGATCCGCAGGACCGTTCCGTTGAAGGAGGTGTTGTAGCGCTGCAGGTTCAGCGCGGCCGGCCCTTGCACCACGCTGCCGTCGGTAATCAGGAAAGCCGACCCGCAGCACACCGTATCGCGCGCCACCACTTCACTCTCGTCCACGTGTACCCGGCACAGGTTGGCCGTTTGGTAGGGACAATGGCGGTCCATGGCGCGGAACTCGTTGTTGCTGAACCGGTACACGATAAGGCCCTGCGAGCCGCCGGTGAGGTAGAGCCAGCCCCCGGGTACGGCCAAGTCGGCGTAGGCCGGATTGTTCACGTTGATGGCGATATCGACGTTCACGGGAGGGACGCCCCCAGGTGTCGTTTTCCGGCAGGACGCCGCCAGAATCACCAACCCGGCAAGTCCAAGGAAGGCAGGACCAAAGCGAAGTGGTCGCGGGATTGACATCATCGGCAATGCTGTCCGGCGAAGGTAGCGATGCCGGCACCGAGCCGGAGGCGTTAACCTTGCACCATGCGGAAGCGAATGCTGCGATGGATGCTGCTGTGGGCGGCGCTTACAGCCGCCCCCGCCATACTCCATGCGCAGGAGGGGGGCATCAGCCGGAAGCAGCAGGAACGGATCCTGGCCAAGAAGGCCAAGGATGAGAAGAAAGCGAAGACGAAGCAGGACAAGGCGGACCGCGAGCGGCATTTGTCCATCCAGGACAAGGAGACGCGCAAACGGATGAAGCGGCACACACGCCGGGCCGACCGCCGCGGCAGCGGCGCGCACCGCGACGGATTCCTCACGCGGCTGTTCTCGCGCCGGCGGTGATTCGGCCCTGTATAGAATGACCAAGGGTTCGACCCGCCCATCAGCTGGCACAACCGTATTCACGGATACCTTGCCGCCAAGCCGCACGCGCCATGCACCGCCCGGACCTGAACAAAAGCCTTCCTTGCCGGTTGCTTGACCAACCAAACCGGCAATTGTTCCATGAAGCGGGATATTCGCCCGAAGCGTTTAGTTTAGCGCCCCCTCGTTGCGACCTTAAGCAGAACGTAAAACCTGACCGTTGATGGTGAGAAGGCTATTCACCTCTGTCGCCCTTTGTGCATTCGCAGCGCTGCCCGCGCTCGCCCAAGTGGGCACCGGCAGCCTGAAGGGCAAAATCTCCGACAAGAAGACCGGCGAGCCCCTGCCGTTCGTGAACATCGTGGTCGAGAACCGCGGCACGCAGGTGACCGGCGGCGCCACCGACTTCGATGGGAAGTACGACATCAAGCCGGTCGACCCTGGCACCTACGACATCATCGTGAGCTACGTAGGCTACCAGCCCTACAAGCAAACGGGCGTAATCGTCAACAACAATAAGATCACCTTCCTCGACATCACCCTGAGTTCGGGCATCGAGCTGAAGGAGTTCGAAGTGGTGCAGTACACCGTGCCGCTCATCAACAAGGATGGCGGCGCGTCCGGGGGCACGATCACCCGCGAGGACATCGCCAAGATGCCCGGCCGGAGCGCGGCGTCCATCGCCACCACGGTGGCGGGCGCCAGCGATGCGGGAACCGGTGGCGGCATCAGCATCCGCGGCTCGCGTACCGAGAGCACCTACTACTACATCGATGGGGTGAAGGTGCCCGCCGGCGCCGGCACTGGACTGCCCAAGAGCGCGATTGAAGAGGTGCAGGTTATCACCGGCGGGGTGCCCGCCAACTACGGCGATGTCACCGGCGGCTTGATCAACATCACCACACGAGGTCCCAGCCGCAGCTTCTTCGGCGGCCTGGAGGTCCTCACAAGCGGCTTCAAGGTCGGCGAGGACATCACCGATATCGTGGGCTTGGACAAGTACGCCTTCAACCAAGTGGAGGCCAGCCTGAGCGGCCCGATCCTCTTCAAGAAGGACAGCTTGGGCAACAAGGCGAAGCCGTTGATCGGCTTCTTCCTCTCGGGCCAATACACCAATGTGGTGGACGGCAGTCCTTCTTACCTCGGTGACATCCGGGTGAAGCCCGAGGTGCGGGACCAGTTGCTGGCCAATCCGGGCCGGATCCTGAACGTGGGCGGCGATGTTGGCCTCGTGTACAACAGCGCCTACCTGCGCGCATCCGATGTGGAGTCGATCAAGACGCGCCAGAACGCCGGGCAGATCAGCTACCTGGCTAGCGGCAAGATCGACATCACCACCACGCCCACCGTCAACCTCAGCTTTGGTGGCTCACTTGATTACGGCAACCGCCAGGATTGGAACCGCCGGAACTCGCTGCTGAATGCCGAGAACAACTACCGTGTGAAGGAATTCACATGGAGGGGCTTCGCCAAGTTCACCCAGCGATTCCTCAATCGCTCCACCGAGGAGGAGAAGGGCGCCACCATCCGCAACGCTTTCTACAGCCTGCAGCTCGATTACAGCCGTTACCAGAATAACGTGGAGGATTTCGTGCACGGCGACCGGCTCTTCGACTATGGCTATGTGGGTCGGTTCGTTACCTACCGTGCTCCGCAGTTCGCGCTCGACGCTGCGAACAACCGCTGGATACAGGTGGACGAGCGCGATACGCTCGTGACCTTCTCGCCGGGAACAGAGAACCCGGAGTTGGCAGCGCTGAACAGCTTCTATTTCAACGCATTCCCGCAGGAGAACTATCCACTGGCCCGGCTCTTCGGCTTCGACATCACCCCGGAAGGTTACTTGGGCTACTACCAGGATTTCAATGAGACCCAGCGGCGCGGCGTGCTCTGGAACGGAACCCGTCCCACCTCGCTGTACGATATGTGGAACAACATGGGCTTCATCGACGATCCCAATGGTGCCGAGTTCCGCAAGCGCCGCAACGACCAGATCCGTTTCACGGCCATCGGCAGCGCCGACATCGGGCAGCACGCGGTGAGCCTGGGCGTGGAATATGAGCAGCTCACCCAGCGGCGTTACGACCTCGCGCCCATCGGCCTGTGGGACCGCGCGTATGGCCTCACGAACTTCCACATCCGGAACTTCGAGAGCGATCCGGCCCCACCGCGCGACATCGTGCAACTGCCCTTCAGCGATTTCCCCTTCTATTTCTACAACCGGTTGATCGCCTCGGACGAGCAGCCGTTCTTCGACCGCAACCTGCGCTCCGCGCTGGGTCTCAACCCCTTCGGTCGCGACTTCATCGATGTCCACTCCCTTTCGCCCGGCGTGTTCTCGTTGGACATGTTCAGCCCCGAGGAGCTGATTAACAATGGCAACACCTACGTGACGTACGTGGGATACGACTACTTGGGGAATGTGCTCAACCGCAAACCCAGCTTCGAGGATTTCTTCACCGCCAAGGATGACCGCGGGCAGTTCACACGGGAGCAGGCACCCTTCCAGCCGATCTACATGGCCGGCTATGTGATGGACAAGTTCGCCTTCGACGACATCATCTTCAACGTGGGCGTACGGGTTGACCGCTATGACGCGAACCAGAATGTGATGAAGGACAAGTACCTCTGGCGCGAGGCCTACACAGCCGGCGATGCGGTGCCCAACCAGGCCATCCGCAACCAGCTCGCGAACCGCCCCGGCAACATCGGCGACGACTTCGTGGTGTACGTGGACAACTTCGCGGACCCCAACACGATCAAGGGCTATCGCGATGGGGATGTCTGGTACAGCGCCATCGGCACCGAGCTGGGCGACGGCAACTCCCTGCAGGAGGGCGGTCAGGTGAAGCCCTACCTAGTGGGCGGCACCAGCGAGGCTGGCGACCTGAGCGGCAGCAAGCTGCGGCGCGATGCGTTCGAGGACTACACCCCGGTAATCAACGTGATGCCGCGCGTGGCCTTCTCCTTCCCCATCAGCGATGAAGCCGTGTTCTTCGCGCATTACGATGTGCTGACCCAGCGCCCCAACGCCAACCAGTCGCGCCTGGACATCCTTGGCATCGCCTATAACGAGGTCACGGGCAATGTCCTCACCAACTCTGCGCTGAAGCCCACCAAGACAATCGATTACGAATTGGGCTTCCAGCAGGTGCTCAGCAAGGCGTCCTCGCTGAAGCTCTCCGCCTTCTACCGAGAGCTACGCGACCAGATCCAGGTGCGCAACGTGGTGAATGCCTGGCCACGCGATTATCGCACCTATGACAACTTCGACTTCGGCACGGTGAAGGGCTTCACGGCGAGCTTCGATCTGCGCCGAACCGGCAATGTGTGGATGCGCGTGAATTACACACTACAGTTCGCTGACGGCACCGGCTCCGGGCCGAACACGGGCATCAACCTGATCAACAGCGGCCAGCCCAACCTGCGGACGATCTCTCCGCTCGACTTCGACCAGCGCCACCGGTTCCAGACCACCTTCGACTTCCGGTACGGCGGCGGCAAGGACTACAACGGCCCCATGCTCTTCGGCAAGCCCATCCTCCAGCGCACAGGCATCAACGTGGTAAGCATCCTGGGCAGCGGCACCCCCTACAGCCGCAGCTCGCAGGTGGTGAACGAAGCAGTGGATGCCGGCAACTACCGTCTGGAAGGCACCCTGAACGGTGCCCGCCTGCCATGGCAGTTCACCACGGACATGCAGATTGACCGCGACATCCCGCTCACCTTCGGCGGTGGCGAGGGCGACAAGGGCAAGACGGCGAACCTGAACGTGTACTTGCTCATCACCAACGTGCTCAACACGGAGAACATCGTGGGCGTGTACCGCTACACGGGCTCTCCGGACAATGATGGATACCTGGCCCAGCTGACCGACCGTACGCAGATCGACCCCGATGCGTACCGCGACATCTACGGGCTCAAGATCAATACCCCCGGCAACTTCGGTGCGCCGCGCACCATCCGCGTGGGTGTCCGCTTCGATTTCTGATGAACGCACAACGCACGACCATGAAAGGCCTACAAAGCGCGATCCCTACCAGAACCTTCGCTCTGAGCCTCTTCGTTGCCAGCGGCCTGACCGCCGCAGCATGGAACCCGCCGCCCACCGGTGGCATGGGCCAGCAGGGTGGAGCCGACGCTGGCCGCCCCAAGGCCGCCGCATGCGCGCCCGCCTCGCAGATTACACAGCTCGCGTTCAACAACGTGCGGGCGGTGATCGAGAATGGCGGCAACAAATGGCAGCGGCGCAGTTCCAACCGCCCTGGTTACGAGGTGCCCAAGACCGAGGATTTCTCAGGCCCCAATGCCATCTATGCCGGCGGCTTGTGGCTGGGTGGTCTTTCCTCCGCGGGCCAGCTGCGCATCGCGGCCGTGCTCTACCGCCAGGATGGGAATGATTTCTGGCCCGGTCCGTTGAGCACGGTGGATGCTTCCACCTCGCCCGAGGTCTGCAACTTCTACGACAAGTTCTACACCACTACGCGGGCGCAGGCTGAGGCCCACCTGGCCTGGTGGAGCTGCAGCGGGGATCCCGATTGCATCAACGCGCTCTTCCCAAATGGCTATTCCGTGCCGACAACGTTCGTGAACTGGCCGGCGACCGGCGACCCGGAGGCCGGACAGGACCTGTACTTGGCGCCGTTCTTCGACATGGACGAGAACGGGGAATACGACCCGTACAGCGGTGACTATCCCGACTACGGATTCGAGCAGACCGTGGAGGACTGCAAGAACAAGCTTCGTGAGGATCCCGTGCCGCTCTTCGGCGACTACAACATCTTCTGGATCTTCAACGACAAGGGCGATGCCCACACCGAGACGCAGGGCCAGCCCATCGGTCTGGAGGTTCGCGGGCAGGCCTTCGCCTTCAGCTCGAACAACGAGATCAACAACATGACCTTTTACAACTATACGGTCATCAACTGGGCCTCGCAGACGCTGACGGAGACCTACTTCGGCCACTTCGTGGATCCGGACCTGGGTTGCGCGGACGATGACTTCGCCGGTTGCGATGTGCGCCGCGGCTTGGGATACGTGTACAACTGGCAGGATGTGGATGTGGGCTGCAATGGCTCCGTGGGTTACGGGGGGCCTTCGCCGCCCCCGCCCGCCATCGGCATCGACTTCTTCGAAGGACCCTTCCAGGATGCCGACGGCATCGACAACCCGGGCCCGCTGGATTACAACGGCACGATACCCTGCGATGTGGCGCGTTCGCAGCATGGCATTCCCTACAAGGGCATCGGCATCGGTTACGGCGACGGCGTGCTGGACAACGAGCGCTTCGGCATGCGCGCTTACATCTATTTCAACCGGCAGTCACCCAACGCCTCCATGACGGACCCCTCGGTTGCGGGTCACTTCTACAACTACCTGCGCAGCATCTGGAAGAACGGCGTGCCGCAGACCTACGGTGGCAATGGATACAGCGAGCAACCGGATGCGGTGCGGGCCTACTACATGTTCCCCGGTGAGAGCGATCCGCTGGGCTGGGGCACCGATTGCGTGCCGCAAGGACCATGGAGCGAGACGCAGCCGACCCCGACGCAGCCTGACCGCCGCTTCGTGCAGAGCGCGGGTCCCTTCACGCTGGAGGCTGGCGCCTTCAACAACATCACCGTCGGCGTGGTGTATGCACGGTCGCAGACGGGTGGCGCGGCGAGCAGCCTCGGTCCCCTGCGCGTGGCCGATGACAAGGCGCAGGCGCTCTTCGACAACTGCTTCAAGATCCTCGATGGCCCTGATGCACCGGACCTCTCCATCCGTGAGCTGGACCGCGAACTGATCCTCTATATCACCAACCCATTCGGCAGCAATAACTACGCGGAGACCTACGAAGAGGTGGACCCCATCATCCCGCTGGACAACGGCTTGGGCGGTCCTCCCTACGACCGCAAGTACCGCTTCCAAGGGTACGAGGTGTACCAAGTGAAGAATGCCCAGGTGAGCGTGGCCGAGCTGGATAACATCGAGTTGGCGCGTCTGGTGTACCAAGGCGATCTGCAGGATGGCGTCGGTCAGATCATCAACTACCCATTCAACGAGAGCCTGCAACAGGTGGTGCCCACGGAAATGGTCAACGGTGCCAACATTGGCATCACGCACGCCATCCGCCTCACCACCGACAAGTTCGCCCAAGGCGATCCGACCCTCGTGAACTTCAAGTCGTACTACTACCTCGCCATCTCGTACGGATACAACAACTACGAGAACTACAACATCGCGGCGCGTTCCGGCCAGGCCTTCCCATACGTTGCGGGCCGCAAGGCAGCCTTCGGTGCCATCCGTAGCTACGTGGGCATCCCCCACAAGCCGCAGCCTCAAGATGGCGGTACGGTGCAGAACGCCATATTCGGCAGCCGCCTGCCGGTGACGCGCATCGAAGGACAGGGCAATGGTGGGTTGGAGATCGAGCTGACCGCGCAATCCGAGAACGAGATCGTGGCAGCCAGCCCATGGCGTAAGGATCAGATTACCTACAAGAGCGGCCTTGGCCCCATTGATGTGAAGGTGGTGGATCCGCTGAAAGTGCCGAACGGACAGTTCGAGGTGTGGTTCAAGGACAGCATCACATCCGGAAACCTGAACGATGCTTACTGGTTCATCGCGAAGGTGCCTGCGGCCACCAGCCGCGATACCGTTTGGTCCGACCGGATCATCGACGTGGGCTATGAGCAGCTCGTGCTGGATTGGGGCATCTCCATCAGCATCGGACAGGCCTACTACACGAACGATTACACGGCACCCTTGGGTTCAGGCGTGATGGAGTTCGCCGATCCGAGCAAGGCCTGGCTTACTGGCATCCCCGATGCGGAAGGCGAGACAATGGAGAATTGGATCCGCTCAGGCGCTTTTGTGGACGAGACGAACACACCGGCCATATACAGCGACCGTGTGGGCAAGGATGATCTGGAGACCTACGAAAACCTCCTCGGCGGGACGTGGGCGCCTTGGCCGCTTTGCGGCGAGGCCGCTTTCCAGCCCGGCGCTGCAGTGGATGTGAACCAGTCAATGGCCATCAGCAGGCTCAATGAACTCCCCAGCGTGCAGGTGGTGTTCACCCCGGATAAGAGCAAGTGGACGCGTGCCGCAGTGCTTGAGCAGGAAAGCAGCACCACGCTGAGCCAGGGCGGCGCCGCCAAGCTGAGCCTACGTGCGCAGCCCAGCATCGACAAGGATGGCCGGAAGTCCGGGACGCCGGGTTGCAACGAGGCAGAAGCCACGCTGAATGGCGAGCAGCCCACCGGCATGGGCTGGTTCCCCGGCTATGCCGTCGATCTGGAGACCGGCGAGCGCCTGAACATGGCGTATGGCGAGAACAGTTACTGGGGCGGTGACATCGGGCGTGACATGATTTGGAACCCGAACGAGCAGATTTACACTGTCCCTGCGCAGGGCGACCCGCCGCAGATCTACTTCGGTGCCTGCCACTGGATCTATGTGTTCAAGAACGACCGGCGTCAGAGCAACGTTGCGGACCGTGTGCCGCAATACGATGAAAGCCGGTACATCCACACCACGCTGCCGTCTGGTGGACAGGCACGCCTGAAGGTGTTCCGCGCATTGAGCTGGGTGGGAAGCGCCATCAAGGTGCCCGGCACGGAATTGCTGGCGACCGAGGCGCGTGTGCGCTTGAACGTGGCCAAGCCATATCGCAGCTATGTGAACTACAATGGTGCCCTCGATCCCATCAACCCGGTTCGGAACGAAGGCTTGCCGCTGTACAGCTTCGGCACCGCTGGATATGCCACTGGCACGGGCGTGACCGCCGTGGTGGAGGATTTCCTGGAGGAGATCAATGTGGTGCCGAACCCGTACTACGCGTTCAGCGGATACGAGACCTCGCGCCTAGATAACCGGGTGAAGTTCATCAACCTGCCGCAGCAGTGCACCATCTCCATCTTCACGCCCAGCGGGACCCTGGTGCGCAAGTTCCGCAAGGACAACAGCCTCACCTTCCTCGACTGGGACCTGAAGAACTCCAATGCCATCCCCATCTCTGGCGGGGTTTACATCTGCCACATCGATGTGCCTGGCGTGGGCGAGAAGGTGATCAAATGGTTCGGTGTGCTCCGCCCGCTGGACCTGCAGAATTTCTAAGCATCAGACGAACCGAAGCACGGACATGAAGCATCCGATGAACCTCAAGAGCCTGCTGGCCCTGTTCGCCCTGATGGGCGCGACGGGAGCACACGCCGGCAACCCGGACCGCGCTGGATCGGCGGGTGCCACCCAGTTGCTGCTGAACCCTTGGGCACGCTCCGCAGGCTGGGGCCTCGCGAACACCGCCAGCGTGCGTGGGGTGGAGGCGATGTACGGGAACATCGCCGGCCTTTCCCAGGCGAACAAGACCGAGGTGCTCTTCTCGAACACACGGCTCCCGGCCGCAGGCATGTCCGTCAACAGCATCGGTTTCGGTCAGAAGCTCGGCAGCAGCGGCGTGCTCGGCATCACTGCCACCACGCTCTCATTCGGCGAATTGGAGAACACTACGTATGAGACGCCTGAAGGCGGCCGCGGCGGATTCGTGCCAGCGCTGGCCAATATCGGCCTGGGTTATTCGAAGAGCTTCTCCAACAGCATCTTCGGCGGCATCCTGATCCGGGTGGTATCCGAAGCTACCAGCAACATCCGCACGCAGGGCATTTGCTTCGACGCGGGCATCCACTATGTGACCGGACCTACGGACAATGTGCACTTCGGCATCGCCCTGAAGAACGTAGGGCCGGCCATGCAGTACTCCGGCGATGGGCTGGCCATTCAAGGCCTCTTGGTAACCGGCAGCGACCAACTCACCTTGCAGCAGCGCTCCGGGAAGTTCGAGATCCCCTCGCTGCTGAACATCGGCGCCGCCTACGACCTCAACATCGGCGAGATGCACCGCGTGACCTTCGCCGGCACCTTCGTATCCAACTCATTCACCCGCGACCAGGGCATCGTCGGCGTGGAGTACGCCTTCCGCAAGATGCTGCATCTCCGCGGCGGCTTCTTATATGAGAAGGACATCACCGGCGAGGACCGGGAATCGTGGTACACGGGACCGAGCGCCGGGCTGAGCGTTGATCTGCCCTTCGGCCAGGAGAAGAAGTCAGCGGTGGCCATCGATTATTCCTACCGCACCACGAACCCCTTTAACGGATTCCACAGCATCGGCATCCGCATCAGCCTCTGATCGCATATCAACTTCAGGGAAGAGGACCTTTCGAGGTCCTCTTCCGTTCTTTCCACCATCACCCGAGGGTCATGAGCAATCCCGCCTATTACACCGAAGAGGGCCTGAAGAAGCTGCTGGACGAGCTGAACCACATGAGGACCGTGGAGCGGCCGCACATCAGCCAGCAGATCGCCGATGCGCGCGACAAAGGGGACTTGAGCGAAAACGCCGAGTACCATGCGGCCAAGGAGGAGCAGGGCCTGCTCGAGGCACGCATCGCCAAGTTGGAAGCGGTGGTGGCAAGCGCCCGCGTCATCGATACCAGCCAGGTGGATACCAGCCGCGTGTACATCCACAGCCGGGTGATGGTGCGCCACGTGGACAATAACAGCCAGCGGGAATTCATTATCGTGGCCGAGAGCGAGGCGGACGTGCGCAGCGGCAAGATCAGCGTCACCTCGCCCATAGGGAAAGGGCTGCTTGGCAAGGCCAGGGGCGAGGTGGCCGAGGTGGTCACCCCTGCTGGCACCACGCGGTTCGAGATCATCGAGATCAGCCGTTGATCATGGCCAGCCTCTTCAGCCGGATCGCCAAGGGCGAGATACCGTGCCATAAAGTGGGAGAGGATGACGGCTTCCTCGCATTCCTGGATATCGCTCCGCTGCGCCAAGGGCACACCCTCGTCATACCGAAGCTGGAGGTGGACCGTTTCTTCGATCTGCCGCATGACCTCCTGGCTGCGATCATGCCATTCGCGCAAGAAGTCGCTCGGCGCATCCAGCGCGTGGTGCCGTGCGACCGCATCGGTGTGAGCGTCATTGGTCTTGAAGTGCCGCATGCGCATGTCCACCTGATTCCGCTCGACCGCATGAGCGACATGGATTTCACACGGCCAAAGCTCGCGCCCTCGAACGAAGAGCTCGCTGCGTTAGCGGAGCGCATCCGGAACGCCTAGATCACGCGGTCGGGGTTGCTGCGCAGGAAGGCGCCCCATCCGCCTTTGCCACCACCGCCGCGTTTCGTTGTCCCGAGCGAGCGACCCGTGCCGGCGAAGTGATGGCAAACGGCCACGGCCACCGCATCCGTGGCGTCGGTGCTGGCAGGAAGCGCTGTCAAACCAAGGATGCTGAGCAGCATCGCCGCTACCTGCTCCTTGCTGGCGTTCCCGTTGCCGGTGATGCTCTGCTTCACGCGCTTCGGCGCGTACTCCACCACGGCAATCTCGCGGTGCAAGGCGGCGGCAATGGCGACCCCCTGAGCGCGTCCGAGTTTCAGCATGCTCTGCACGTTCTTGCCGAAGAACTGTGCCTCGATCGCCAGTTCATCGGGGTGATGGCGCTCGATGATGGCCAAGGTCTGTGAGAAGATGGCGCGCAGCCTCAGCGTGTGGTCATCCGCTGCGGTGAAACGAATGGCACCGGCATCCAGCAGGCGAGCCTGGCCCTGTTCCACCATCAGCACACCGTAGCCCATCACCGTGGTGCCGGGATCGATGCCGAGGATGATGCGTTCCGTAGGTGCGGCCACCGGGATACTTTTGATCGTCTTCAAACCAACGCCGACGAAGGTACCGTGACCCGACGCACCCTTTTGCTGCTCCGCTGGTGCGTGTTCTTTCTGGCGTTCGCGTTCCTCTATGTTCGGCTGAGCGATGGCCCAGGGCTGGCAGCCTTCTCCGTGCAGAACGATGTGGGCGGTCTTACGAAGCCAGTGGTTATCGTTCTGTTGCTCATGCTCGTCAACTGGGGCTTGGAGTCGCGCAAATGGCGACTTCTCGTGCGCGGCCTGGAGCCGATTTCCATTGCACGCTCCTTCATAGCGACGATTGCGGGTACGGCCATCGGACTGATCACGCCCAACCGCGTAGGCGAGTTTGCGGGCCGTGTGCTCTTCCTCGCGCCCGAGCACCGCATCGCGGGCGCCTTTGCCACGGTGGTGGGCAGCATCGCGCAATTCGTGGTCACGGTTTCGCTGGGGATGATGGGGTTCATCGCAACGATTTTGACTGCCGAGCCGGATTATGCCGATCCGATGGCCGCCGCTTGGATAGGCCTCGGTGCGCTGGTTGCCTTCTCGTCTTTGCTGCTCTACTTCAACCCGCAGTTGCTGCATGCGCTGGTGGCGCGCTTGCCATTGGTGAAACGTTGGGAGCGCCATGCGGCTGTGCTCGACCGGTTCAGCGGCAGTGAACTGCGTAACGTGCTGCTGTTGAGCCTTGCGCGGTACGCGGTGTTCACCATCCAGTTCATGCTGCTGCTGCATGAATGCGCTGGTCTGCGCGCGGAGGAGGCGATCACTGCCATCCCGGTGGTCTTCCTCATCGGCACCTTGATACCCACTGTGATGCTCACCGAGCTTGGCGTGCGGGGGTCGGTGGCGGTGGCGTTCTTCAACTCCGGCGCGCACGATGCCGCCATCATCATGGCCACCACTGCGCTCTGGCTGGTGAACATCGCGTTGCCGGCCATGGCGGGCGCGGTGATTCTGCTGGTGGCCCGCATCCGCTCCGCACGCGCATGAGTGGATCCCTGGTGATTGCTCTGGCTCTGTTCGCCGCCGCCGTGGCATTGGCGCTGATCACGGGCGCTTGGCGCAAGGCACTGGTGATGCCCACCCTCGCCGCCGCTCATGTAGATGGAGACTTGCCATTCATCAGCGTGGTCATCCCCGCCCGCGATGAAGAGGCAGGCATTGTGGCCGTGCTGCAGGATCTACATGCGCAGCGTTACCCGAAGGAACGGATGGAGGTGATTGTGGTGGATGATGGCAGCACGGATCGGACCACCGCGCTTGTTGAAGGCATGTTGGCGCAGTGGCCGAATCTGCGCCTGCTCAAGAGCGCAGCGCCAGGGAAGAAGGCGGCCATCACCACAGGTGTGCAATCTGCGCGAGGCGAGCTGATCCTGCTCACCGATGCAGATGTACGAATGACACCGATGCGGGTCAACTCCATCGCCGCGCATTGGTTGGTGAACCGGAGCGCGATGATTGTTCTGCCCGTGTTCACCCAAGGACATGGGTTCCTGGGGCGCTTGCAGGAAGAGGAGCAGGCGGCCTTGCTCGGACTCGCGATAGGCGCTGCATTGAATGGCACGCCATTTCTGGCCTACGGCGCGAACCTCGCGTTCACCCGAGAGGCCTTCTTCGCAGTGGGCGGCTATGCGGGCGACCGCTTTGCGAGCGGCGACGACCTCTTCCTGCTGCAGCGCATGCAGCGGGCGGGCAAGCGCATCACCGCGCTCTTCGACCCGCAGGCGCTCGTGATGGCTTCCGCCGCGCCCACATGGGGTGCGTTCTGGCGACAACGCCTGCGTTGGGCGGGCAAGATGAAAGGCGCAGGCATGGGCACAATGCTGGGAGGACTGTTAGTCTTGCTGTTGCCTTGGATCCTGCTGCACGAGACGGTTCAACTCGATTTCTCGGACCGCATGGGCCAGCACGCGCTATTCACTGCTGCCCTCTTGGTTGCTGCGTGGTTGTGTTGGTCGCTACCGGCGATGGCCCTGGTGCGGGATGTGCGAACAGCGATGCAGCAGCCCTGTCACAGGGCACTCACCTTGGTTAGCCTGATGGCCTTCACCTGTTATGCACCGGTGATAGCCGTTCTCTCCCTCATCTTGCCCGTCCGATGGAAGGGTCGGCGGGTGTGACGCCGTGTCTTAGAACGGCAGATCGTCCTCGTCGCCACCCGCGATTGGCGGCATATCGGCCATGGCGGGCGGCGGAGCCGCTTGCGCGCCTTCGGACGCGGGCGCACCTGCGTTGGCGCCGCTCCGCTCGATGCGGTTACCGGCCAGACTGAGGAAATACTTCGTCACCCCGTCCTTGCCGGTCCATTCGCGGCCGTTCACATAGCAGACCACGGACACCTCCTCGCCGGGCTTGTAGCCGTCGAGCAAGCTTGTCTTGTCCTGCTTGAATTCGATGGGGATCAGTTGCGGGTATTGCCCGCCCTGCTCAGTGACCACGAGCTCGCGTTTGCTGAATTTCTCGCTGACCTGTTGGGTCTGGCCGACCACTTTGATCGAACCGGTGATGGTGACTTGTGCCATGCGTTATCGGGAATTGTAGGTGAGTAGTGTTTTCCATGCCTCCTCCACGCGATCCTGCGCAAGCAGTTGTTGCGCATGGCGGTGAAGGGTGGTAATCAGATCCTGCGGTTTATCCTGAAGGGCGATGAAGGTATCACTCAGCTCCGTGAGTTTGTACTCGTTCACGCTCGTCTCGTCGGGCATGGTGAGCACGGCGCCCAGCTTGCCGAGGTCGTTGCCGGTGAGCACGGTGCTCAGGCGGGCCTCAATTGGGAGCGCGTCCACGCCCACACCGAAGCTGGTGTTCGGTTGCGGAAGCTCGAATAGGGCATCGCCATGCGCCCGCGCATAGAAATGCCCGCCCATGCGGCCCACTAGGTCGATCTTCCGCTGATTGATTCGGCCGCCGGCATCGAGCACCGCTTCATCGATGTGGATCATCACCACTTCGCAGAGCACAAGGTTCCCCGCGCCTCCGCCCGTGCCGGTCTCAATCACCTGCTGCACCCTGCACTCGAATTGCACGGGGCTCTCCTTCACGCGGAAGGGTTTCACCTTCTCTGATGCGATTGGCGTGAGCCCCGATTTCTCGAACTCATCCACGCCCTCTGGGAATTCACCGCTGGCCACGGAAATCTGCTGCACCATGGGGTATGTCACCACATTGATCACCACTTCGGGCACCGCCTTCACATTGTGATAGCTGTGCTTGGTGGTGTTGTCTCGCCCGCGCCGCGCCGGACTGAATATCATCAGCGGCGGGTTGGCGCCGAAGACGTTGAAGAAGCTGAAGGGGCTCAGGTTCGGTCTTCCCTCGGAATCGATGGTGCTGGCGAGAGCGATGGGCCTGGGCCCGATGGCGCCCACCAAGTGCCCGTGCAGCGCACCGACGCTCAGTTCCTTGGGGTCGAAGCGTAGTTGGGCCATGGCCAAGGGCTTGTCCGCCTAAGGCGGGCGACGAAGGTAGCCGGTGACGCCGAGCGGTCTTCCAGAAGGGGTCCTTGGCTACCTTCGCGCTCCATTTTCAAGCGCATACGGACGTGGCGGAATTGGTAGACGCGCCAGACTTAGGATCTGGTACCGTGAGGTGTGGGGGTTCGAGTCCCCCCGTCCGTACTGTGGTGCTTTCTGAAGTTGAGCGGTTGAGGACTTGTTAGTTGACAGTTGCAACCTTCAACCCCTCAACCCCCCAACCTCTCAACCTGCAACTCTCCTCAGAAGACAATGACCATCGACAAAGTAGAGACCGGCACCCTCACTGCCACCTTGAAGGTGAAGCTGAGCCCAGACGATTACACCCCCGGCGTGGAGAAGGCACTGAAAGAGCAGCGCAAACAGGCCGTACTGCCCGGATTCCGGCCTGGCCAGGTGCCCATGAGCCTGATTAAGAAGCGCGTGGGCAAGGCGGTGCTGGTGAATGAGGTGGAGCGGCTGATCGACGAAAACCTGCGGAATTACCTGCAGACGAATGCGCTCCGTGTCCTGGGCCAGCCCCTGCCGAAGAATGAAAGCACCTCTGGAAACGATTGGGACAATCCGAGCGACTTCGAATTCGCCTATGAGTTGGGTCTTGCACCGGCTTGCGAAGTCGAACTCGATAAAGTGAAGGTGGAGTTCCCAGTGGTGGATGTGACAGCGGAACTGGTCGAGAAGGAAGTGGAGGACATGAAACGCCGTTTCGGCCGTTTGGAGGATGCTGCAGCCAGCCAAGCCAAGGACATGCTCTTGGGCGACATAATTGAGCTGAATGCCGATGGATCCATCAAGGAGGGCGGCATCATGCACCGCGCGACCATCAGTCTTGAGTTCCTGGAAGACGAGACCACACGCACCGCGCTTACGGGGAAGGCCGTTGCCGATGAGGTGGTGGTGAACCCCCACAAGGTGAGCCGCGATCATCATGATCTCGCCCGCATGCTTGGCGTTGACCCCGACCGGGCGCATCACTTGGAGAGCAGCTTCCTTTTCCGCATCGTCGAGATCAAGCGCATGGTTGCCGCCGAGATGAACCAGGAGCTCTTCGACCGTGTGTATGGGAAGGATGCCGTGAACGATGAGGATGGATTCCGCGCCAAGGTGAAGGAAGGGCTGGAAGGCATGTTCCACCGGGATAGCGAGCGCATCTTCAAGCGTTCGGTGATGAAGGCGCTGCACGACCAGGCCCGCCTCGACTTGCCTGATGCCTTCCTGAAGCGCTGGATCAAGGAGACCAGTGAGCAGCCAATGACCGTAGAGCAGGTGGAGGAAGGCTATGCCAGCTACGCTGATGGACTGAAGCGCAAGCTGGTGGAGGACCGCGTCGTGGAGAAGTACGGCCTGGAGGCGAAAGGCGAGGAGATGGATGCCTTCGCCAAACGGTACATCGCCGACCAGTTCCAGCAGTATGGCATGCCACCACCGGAGGATGGGCGCCTGCAGGATATGGCAGCCCGCATGCTGGGCGACCGCGAGCAGCTCCAGCGCATGCGCGACAGCATCGTGCAGCAGAAGCTCACCATCCACTTCCGCACCCTCTTGGAACCGAAGGAGCGTTGGGTCAGCTATGATGAGTTCGTAAACTTGGCCCGGACCGCGTGAAGCGGAACGTTTCACGCACGTACTTCACCCCAAACCCGACCGATGTATCCCAAGGACGAATTCCTCAAGTACGCCGTGAAGCACCGCGGCATCAGCAGCGCCACGCTACATAGCTACACCGCGTCCACCATCACCAGCTCGATGACGCCGTACATCATTGAGGAGCGCCAACTGAACGTGGCGCAGATGGACGTGTTCAGCCGCCTGATGATGGACCGCATCATCTTCCTGGGCACCGGCATCAACGATCAGGTAGCCAACATCATCCAGGCGCAGCTGCTCTTTCTGGAGAGCGTGGACGCCAAGAAGGACATCCAGATCTACCTGAACAGCCCCGGTGGTGGGGTGTACGCGGGCCTGGGCATTTACGACACCATGCAATACATCAACCCCGATGTGGCCACCATCTGCACCGGCATGGCTGCCAGCATGGGCGCCGTGCTGCTCTGCGCGGGCACCAAGGGGAAGCGCAGCGCCCTGAAGCACGCCCGGGTGATGATCCACCAGCCCATGGGCGGAGCTGAAGGTCAGGCCACCGACATGGAGATCACCGTGAACGAGATCAAGAAGCTCAAGAAGGAGCTCTATGATATCATCAGCAGCCACAGCGGCCAGCCTTTTGAGCGTGTGGAGAAGGACGGCGACCGCGACTACTGGATGGTGGCCGAGGAGGCGAAGGCATACGGCATGATCGACGAACTGCTGATCAAGCACAAGTAGACCTCCTATTCCCCTGCTTTCCAAGAACATGGACGCGGCCCTGACGAACCCGTCGGGGCCGCGCTGTATCTTGCCGGTCCTTTGGTGGCGTACAACGCCCCCGGACCTCATCCATGGACAAGAAAGAGATCAAGTGCTCGTTTTGCGGACGGGATAAACAGGACACCAACGTCCTGATCGCCGGCATCACCGGGCACATCTGCGATGGCTGCATCACGCAGGCGCAGAACATCATCAGCGAGGAACTGAGCCAGCGCTCGCGCTCCGAGATGGAGGGCAGCCTCATCCTCCAGCGCCCGTCCGATATCAAGCGCTTCCTGGATGAATATGTCATCGGCCAGGACGATGCGAAGAAGGTCCTGAGCGTGGCCGTGTACAATCATTACAAGCGCCTGCTCCAGAAACCCGTTTCCAGCACGGACGATGTGGAGATCGAGAAGAGCAACATCATCCTTGTGGGCGAGACCGGCAGTGGCAAGACCCTGCTGGCGAAGACCATCGCCCGGATGCTCAACGTGCCTTTCGCCATCGCCGATGCCACGGTGCTCACCGAGGCCGGGTACGTGGGTGAGGATGTGGAGAGCATCCTGAGCCGCTTGCTGCAGGCCGCCGATTACGATGTGAGCAAGGCCGAGCGCGGCATCGTCTTCATCGACGAGATCGACAAAATCAGCCGGAAGAGCGACACGCCGAGCATCACCCGCGACGTGAGCGGCGAAGGCGTGCAGCAGGCGCTGCTGAAGCTCCTAGAGGGCAGCACCGTGAGCGTGCCTCCGCAAGGCGGCCGTAAGCATCCGGAGCAGAAGCTCATCCAGGTGGATACCCGCAACATCCTGTTCATCTGCGGGGGCGCCTTCGATGGCATCGAGAAGATCATCGCCCGGCGCGTGAAGAGCAGCGCCGTGGGGTACAGCGCCAGCAAGGATGGGCGCATCAACGACGAGCACCTGCTCCAGTACGTGAGCCCCACCGACCTGCGCAGCTATGGTCTGATTCCCGAGCTCATCGGCCGCTTCCCCGTGCTCACTTATCTCGATCCGCTGGACCGCGACAGCCTTCGTCGGATCCTCACCGAGCCGAAGAATGCGCTGATCAAGCAGTACGTGAAGCTCTTCGACATGGATAAGGTGAAGCTCAGCTTCGATAAGAAGGTGCTGGATTTCATCGTGGAGAAAGCCTTCGAGTACAAGCTCGGCGCCCGCGGCCTCCGTTCCATCTGCGAGGCTATCATGACCGACGCCATGTACGAGATGCCTGGTTCGGTCGAGCGCCCTGCCGACCTCCGCATCACGCTCACCTATGCCCGGGAGAAGTTCGAGCGCTCGCGCTTGAGCAACCTGAAGGTGGCCTGAGGATCGGCTCATCCCGACTATCTTCGTGACCCTTGCCCCGGCCCAATGCCGGTGGGATGTGAAACGACCATGAAACACCTCATCACCATGGCGCTGTTGGCGGCGCCTGTTCTCGCCATCGCGCAGAAGCTGCCTCAGCCAAGCCCCAAGGGCAGCATTGAGCAGATTGTCGGTCTCACCACCATCAAGGTCGAGTACAGTCGCCCGAGCGTGAAAGGCCGAGTCATCTTCGGAGACCTGGTGCCTTATGGCGAAGTCTGGAGGACCGGCGCGAACAAATGCACCACGATTGAATTTGACGGGGAGGCCATGGTCGAGGAACAGCCGGTGAAAGCAGGCAAGTACTCCTTGTTCACCATTCCCAGTGAAGACACGTGGGTGGTGATCCTGAACAGCAACTCGGAGCTTGGGAGTCCGGATGAGCGTAAGCCCGAGGAGGATGTGTTGATGGCCAAGGTGCAGCGGGGCAAGGTTGGAGAACCCGTGGAGACCTTCACCATCGGTTTCGAGAAGGTGGTGAAGGACGGTGCTGAGCTGGTCCTGTCGTGGGAGCACATGCGCGTGGCGGTACGGATTCATGCTGATGCCACCAAGCAGGCGCTCATCAATATCAAGGAGGCCCTGGCCAAGCCTGATGCGGATTATCGCGCCTACCATTCCAGCGCCCGTTTCTGCGTGGACCGTGGGCTCCAGATTCCCGATGCGCTGACCTGGGCACAGAAGAGCGTGAGCTTGGAGAAGAAGTACTGGAACACCCATACCCTGGCGCTGGCCCAGGCCGCTAACGGCAATTACAAGGAAGCCATCGCCGCCGCCAATGAGAGCATTACGCTGGCGCAGGCCGAAAAGGATGAGAATTACGTGAAGATGAACCGCGAGCGGATTGAGGAGTGGACCAAGGCTATGCAAGCTAAGAACACGGGAAGCCGGTCTGCTCCGGCAGCGAAGTAGGACAGAACCAGATTCCAGGTAGCGAGCCTCCTTCGGGAGGCTCGTTTTTTCGAGGTGATGAGGCCCTGGGGCGGTGGGTTCGCGGGCGATTTGACCATCGTGCGTATGCACCGAGAGCGTAGGCATTGTTTAATTCGAACCAGCCATGCCACTTCCGAGGTTGATCCGGTCATTCAATGCTATGCACAAGCCGAACGCATCCTTGACCCCGTCCAGAAGGAACTTTGCTTAGGGAAAGAAGAAGCCCCGCACGGCGTACCGCGCGGGGCTTCCAAGAAACAGTCAGGCCTAGTTCAGTGCGATGCGCTGCACCATGGAGCCTTGGGCATGCTCAACGCGCACCATGTACACGCCGACCGCCATGCCGGTGAGGTCGATGATGCCATTGCCATTCAGGCGCTGGGTCAGCACGACGTTGCCGAGGATGTCCATCACCTCAATGGCGTGGTTCCCGCTCAGCACGGTGGTGAAGTTCAGGACGCCATTGGTCGGGTTGGGATACATGCCAACGCCCATGAGCTCGCGGTTCTCCTGGATGCCGATCGTGGGATCGAGCACCAAGCGCACTGCGCTGGCGTTACCGTTGCTGTACACCACATCGTTCGGGATGTAGATCAGGCTGGCGATGTTGGGCTGTGCCACGGTCACATCGTCGAACACGCGGATATCGTTCGCGTTGTTGTTGCTCAACAGACGGATCGAAGCGTAGTAACCGTTCGGGGCGAGCACCACCGGGTTGTCGAACACCCCAGTGATGTAGCCATTGGTCACATCGGCAGCGGTCACCGTGACCACATCGCTTTGGGCAATCGGCTGGTTCATGTTATCGTTGAACACCGGCAGGGTATCGTGGATGGAGACGATGACTGCACCACCAGGCACCGTAGCGGAGGTGATCTCCGCTCGGACCGCATATACCGTCGTGCTGACGCGCAACTGGTAATAGGTCATAATCTCCAAACCATCCGCAGCGTCCAGGAAGCTGTTGGATCCCATCGAGGTCAGGTTCTCGATGCCGGCTGGGTGAACGCCCTTGCCATCCAGACTGTACACCAGGTTGTCCACTTTGAACTTGCGGGTGTAGGTGTCGTTCGACGGGTCCGATTCAGACGCATCTTCGTTGGACGTGATGGTGTAAACGGTCGTGTACTCGCCTTCCGCGAGCGCGCCGATGTTAATCGTCTGGCTCATGCTGGCGGTCTCACCTGGGGCAACGGCCGCGAAGTTCTGGCTGGCGGTCAGACCACCCGGATTGATCGTGGCGGTGATGGTCAGGTTCGTCTGGGGGTTGGCGCCCTGGTTGGTCGCTTCGCCGCCCACGGTGATCGTAGAGCCGAATTCGTTCTGTGGAATGCGGTGGAACTCATAGCCACCATCGATGTGCGTCATGAAGACATTCGCCAAACGACGCTCGTAGTCCGGCAACTGGCTGAGGGCGATGTTGTCGATGGCCCAGAAGTACTCCCAACCGCCTTCCCACTGGAATTGCAGGTACACCACGGACTGGTTGGCTGCGGTGGCCGAGATGTCCAGGATTACCTGCTCAGGATTGGCTGACCAACGCGAGCACGGAGGAGCGGCGGCACCGGTGATGAGGCAGGGGAAGGGCTGATAATCGGTCCAGTTGGACAGGTCCGTGCTCACGCGCACCTTCACGAAGTCCGCCGCATCGAGGTCAAACACGCCGATGAGCCCATCAAAGGTCAGCTGCACCGTTGGCTGGCCAGAGCAATCAATGGCCGTGGTGGTCAGCTGAGTCAGGTGGTTGGTGGCCGGAGCCGCAGGAAGGCCGCGATCGCTATTCGCCCACAAGTATCCATTGTTCGCTCCTGGAGCATTGAAGTTGGCAGAAGGGGCGTAACCCAAAGCAGCAGGCGCGACCGCTGCTGGGTCGTTGCTCCACACGAATGTCACGTTCGGCGTGCCCGACGGCGTGCCGGTATCGGTATTGGTCCAGCCGGCCGGAATGGCGCCACCGCTGAAATCCTCCGACCAGAACGTGGTGCCACGCGCCGACCCTTGCGAGGGGGCTTGGGCGAACTCCGAAAAAGCCCCGGAGCCTACGTGGCCGTCGGCCTTGGCCGCGCGGGCCGTCTGGAAGGTGCGGCTCTGGGCCGTCACCAACACGCTGATGCCTAGGAAGGCACCGAAGAGTACAGTCTTTTTCATTGGTTATTGAGGGGTTGGTTCTACCGTTAGGGTGCCGAAGGTAATCACCTCCGTTGGTCCGTCACGGCTGATGGGAAGACGCGCCCTAGCCCCCAGATGCTGCCAAGGATTGGAATGCTTGGATCAACGCCACAGGAACCGGTTGGTATTAGGCCATGCCCGGTCATCCCTTCCCTGGACCGAATCGACCCACAAGGACCTGTATCCCAGTGGCAAGGCCGACCAGGATAGCTGGCGCAATCAGGTTGTACCACAGAAAAGCGACCTCTACCGAGGAGAAGTGCAGGATTAAGATGACAGCCTGCGCGACAGCCGCAGCGATGAACACTGCCGTGCCATGCACCCACTTCAGGAAGAAGGCCACGAGGAAGATGCCCAGGATGGTGCCATAGAACAAGGAGCCCAGGATGTTCACTGCTTGGATCAAGTTCTCGAAGAGTGAGAAGATGGCCGCGAAGCCCAGCGCCAGCACACCGAAGAGCACCGTGGCCCATTTGGTCGCCAAGACTTGCTGCGCATCGCTGCGTTCCTTCCGCACCACGTCCACTACGCTGGTGGTGGCCAAAGCGCTCAACTCCGCGCTTGTGCTGCTCATGCCCGCGCTGAAAATCATGGCCAGCAGCAGCCCGATCACCCCGATGGGCAGGTGGTCCATGATGAAGGTGATGAAGATGTAGTCCTTGTCGTTGGGCTCGGCGGCGGGCAGAACTCGGTGCATATAGGTGATCAGCGAGTCACTGAATACCTGACGGCGCCCAAGCCCACTTTCTATTTCAGTCAGGTGATGGGCAGCAGCTGATAGTTCTCCGCTTCTCCATGAACTAACAACACTATCAGCCGCCACGCTGATCGCCCCTTCACTGTTACCATGAACATGGTCCAATGAGTTCAGGTCCCTAAGTAGTTGCTGGTCGTTCTGCGCTGTTCGATCCAGCGCTTCCATGTTCGCACTGTTCCAATGCACGGGTGCCGGATGGAAAAGATAGAATACGAACACCAGCACGCCAGTGAGCAGGATGAAAAACTGCATGGGGATCTTCAGCAGCGCGTTCATCCATAACCCGCGTTTGGCTTGATCAGCGTTCCGGCCGCTGAGGTAGCGCTGCACCTGGCTTTGGTCGGTGCCGAAGTAGGCCAGTTGAAGGAAGAAACCGCCGATCAACCCGCTCCAGAGGGTGTACTTGTTGCTCGGGTCGAAGCTTGTGTCGATCACCTGGGTCTTGCCCAATGCGCTGGCCAGTTGCAGGCTCTCGACGAAGCCGATGTGCTCGCGCAAGTACCAGACCACCAGCCCGAAGGCCACGAAGAGCCCGCCGAACATCACGGCCATCTGCTGCTTGTGCGTCACGCCCACGGCCTTGGCGCCGCCGGTGGTGGTATAGAGGATCACCAACGCGCCGATGAACACGCAGGTCCACGAGAGCGGCCAGTGCAGCACCTTGCTGAGGATGATGCTGGGCGCGTAGATGGTGATGCCGGCCGCCAGCCCGCGCTGAATGAGGAAGAGCCCGGCCGTGAGCAATCGCGTGCGCGCATCGAAGCGCTTGCCGATGAATTCGTAAGCGGTGTACACGTTCCATTTGTAGTAGAGCGGGATGAAGACGCGGTTGATCACCAGCATGGCAAGCGGCAGCCCGAAGTAGAACTGCACGAAGCCCAGGCCGTCGAGGTAGCCTTGTCCTGGAGTGCTGAGGAAGGTGATGGCACTGGCCTGCGTGGCCATCACACTGAGGCCTACTGCCCACCAGCGCTCGTTATGCCCACCGCGGAGATAGTCCTCGCTGCCGCTGCTCCGTCGCGTTTTGTACACGCCGTAGCCCACGATGAAGCCCAAGGTGCCGAGAAGTATCGCCCAATCCAGCAGGTGCATGGGCCGAAGTTCCGATGTCGTGCGCTATGCCACGCGATGAATCACATCCCCTTGGTGCGATTGAATGCGGAGGAGCCACCCTTGGGGATGGAAAGGCTCTGGAATGCGGCGCCGAGGCAAAGCTTGCCCAACAGCACGATCTGCCCCACGTGATAGGGCACATGGGCCAGCTGCCGTGTGATGGCCTGCGCAACGGTGTGCGGCTCGGCGCGGATGCGCACGATGCGGTCCAGGTCGGAAGATGTGAGCGGATCGATGGCGGCGAGGAGGCGGTCCCAGCCTTCGTTCCACAGCACGAGCAACTCATCACGCGTTGCGATGCGCGGCTCGAATTCGCCGTCGCGATCCCGCCAAGGCTTTTCGCCGTCGCTGGTGAGGAAGTCGGTCCAGCGACTTAGCATGTTGCCGTGCAGATGTTGCACGATAACCGCGATGGAGTTGCTGCCGGGCGCGGGCTCGTAGAAAAGGTCCGCATCGGGCAGTTGTGTGAAGGTCCTGTCGCCGAGGCTGCGATAGTAGCGGAATTCCTTGCGTGCGCTGGTGAGGAAATCGAGGGCTTCCATGTGTTTCATCCCGCGCTGGCGGGACAGCGAAGTTGGCGTCTACATTCACGTCCGCAAACTGCCACCGGTCCATGCCCCGCTCCGCCCGCTTCGCCGCAGTGCTCGCGCTCTGCTCATCCGTTGCATTGCGCGCCCAAGAGTCGGACTGCCTGGTGTACGGCGTGGTGAAGGACTTCGCTACTGCCGAGCGCTTCATGGGCTTCAGCGTGGAGGCCATCGACAGGAAGTGGGGACGGAGGGTTGAGGCTGCCACTGGCGACAGCGGCAAGTACGAGATGGTGCTGGCTCGAAATGGCGAGTGGCTCGTCACATACAGCGTTGAGGGTTATGTGAACAAGCGCATCCAGATCATGCTCACGGGCATTCCTGAAACGGAATGGGAGGGCGGCTTCGGGATGAACGTGGACATCACCATGCTAGCGGAGCAGCCGGGCATCGATTACACGGTGCTGCTGGAACCCTTCGGTATCGCGCGCTACAACAGCGACTCAGGCAACATCGAGTGGGACATCGCCTACACTGAGGGGATGCGCGAACGACAGAAGTTGCTGCTGGAGGCCGTGCGCCCTACCGCTCGATGATCCGGAACTCCACCCGGCGGTTGATGGCTCGGTTCGCCTCGCCGTCGTTCGGCGCCAGCGGCTTGCTCTCACCGTAGCCTTTCCAGCTGAGGCGGCTCACCTCCACCTTTTTCTTCAGCAGGTAATCCACCACCGCCTTGGCGCGATCGTCGCTCAGCTTCACGTTGTAGGCATCGCTGCCTTGATCGTCGGTGTGGCCCTCGATCTCCACGCGGAGGAAGGGGAAGTCGGTCATCAGGTCCACCAGCTTGTCCAGTTCCTTCTCATAGCCGGGCAGCAGGTCGGCCTTGTCGAAGGCGAACTGCACATTATCCAATCGCACGCGCGTGCCCACCGTCGGCTCCACTTGGTGGATGTCAACCGTTGTGCTGCTCACATGGTCGGGCACCACCGGTCGCGGCGGCGGCGGCAGGCTCTCCTTCGGCTTCGCGGTGAGGGCTGTGCCTGGTGGGGCCACGCGCACGTTCACATCATCGATGAAATAGTACGCGCCACGCTCACCCTGCGCCTGGCGCTCGTGCAGCGTGGCATCATCGCCGTAGAAATTGCCGATGAGCACGAAGCGCTCCGTGCCGGTGGCGTCGAACACGCCGCGCACCTTGTGCCAGCCGCCCTTCACCACTTTCTCCTCGTTCACCTGCGGCGTGATGTGCAATGGCAGGCAGTCGCGCGTGCTGACGGGCGCCTCTTGGAAGAGCATGCCGATGTTGTTGCTGGCCTCGTTGCTGCGCACGGTGCGGAGCACCCAGCACTCGGCGATGTAGCGGACACCTGCCTGAAGCGGCTCCTTCAGTTCACCCTGCACGTACTCATGCCAGTAGGTCGGCGTATTGCCCTTGCCGTAGGTCTTGATGCCCGCCATGGCGCTCCCGTTGCGCGTGGTCTGCTTGCCACCGCTGTGCTTCTTCGGGTGCGCCCAGCACTCGGGATCCAGGGTGGTGCTGAAGTGATCGGGGGTGGTCTGCGTGGGCGAGCTCCAGCCGATGACGGCGGCATTGAACTTGGCCACATCGGTTGTCCAGGCGCAATAGGTCCGCTCCACCTCTTCGAATCCCGGATTGGGAACCAGGTTCGGCATCGTGTCATTGGCCAGTGCGCGCTCGAGGATGGTCTGGGCGATTGCCCCGGTCGGCCAAGCGAGGAAGGAAGCGGCGATTATGATCAAGCGGTGCATGGCGCAAAGCTACCGGGGCGCCGAAGCGCAGTCGGGTTTGCGGACCGGAACGGTTTGAACGAAAGGATGTGTGTTGATGCGGCGGCTTATGCATCTTGGCGGACTGGGCAACGACGGCTTTCCCGTCGTCGTCCTTGTCCCTCATGCGCTCGAAGCGCTTCACCGATATCATCGTCCAGGCCCTTCGTGGCGCCGAGGACCTGGATTTCACCTCCATGGGGGTGCGGCGCGCCATCGTGCTGCTGAGCATCCCGATGGTGTTGGAGATGGCCGGGGAGGCGCTCTTCGCGGTGGTGGACGTATTCTTCGTGAGCCGCATCGGCGTGGATGCCGTGGCCACGGTGGGCCTCACCGAGAGCGTGATGACCCTTATCTACTCGCTGGCCTGGGGCATGGGCATGGGCATCACGGCGGTGGTGGCGCGGCGCACGGGGGAGAAGGATGCCGCAGGCGCCTCGCGCGCAGCGCTGCAAGGGGTGATGCTCGCCATTTTGCTCGGCGCGTTGATCGCGGTCCCCGGCGTGGCCTTCGCGCCGGACATCCTGCGGCTCATGGGCGCCTCGGCAGCGGTGCAGGCCGAAGGCAGCGCATACACGGCCATCATGTTCGGCAGCAACGTGGTCATCCTGCTGCTTTTCGGGATCAACGCCATCTTCCGAGGGGCTGGCAATGCCATCATGGCCCTGTGGTCGCTCTGGCTGGCGAACATCATCAACTGCATCCTCGATCCGATACTGATCTTCGGACTCGGGCCAATCCCTGCCATGGGCGTCACCGGTGCAGCGGTGGCTACGGCCATCGGTCGCGGTTGCGGCGTGCTGCTCCAGTTCTATTACCTATTCCGCGTCGGTGAGAAGGTGTCCTTGCGTGGCGCGCCCTGGCGGCTGGACCTGGCGGTGATGTGGAACATCGTGCGCGTGTCGTTCTGGGGAACGGTGCAATTCGTCATCCCCAGTGGCAGCTGGATGTTCCTTGTGCGCATCATCTCCACCTTCGGCAGCTCCGCGGTCGCGGGTTATACCATCGCGGTGCGCATCATCATCTTCAGCCTGTTGCCGGCCTGGGGCATGGCCAATGCAGCCAGCACGCTCGTGGGCCAGAACCTGGGCGCGAAGCAGCCCGACCGAGCTGCGCGCTCGGCCTGGCTCTGCGGGCATTACAACATGGCCTTCATGGTGCTCGTGGCCATTCTATTCTGGGCCTTCGCGCCGCAGCTCATCGGATTCTTCACCGACGACGCTGAAGTGGCCCGTTACGGCGTCGATGCCCTGCGCATCGTGTGCCTCGGCTACTTCTTTTACGGCTACGGCATGGTGCTCGCGCAGGCCTTCAACGGCGCCGGCGATACGCTCACGCCGACGTGGATGAACGTGATCTGCTTCTGGATGATTGAGATCCCGCTGGCGTGGTTCCTGTCGCGCTTCCTGGGCTGGGGGCCCGACGGCGTGTTCGCCTCCATCGCGATTAGCGAGAGCCTGCTGGCTCTGCTCAGCGGCTACCTCTTCCACCTCGGCCGTTGGAAGATGGTGAAGGTGTAGTCCAATTGGGTGGTTGAGGGTTGGTTGTTGATACCAGGTTGAGTGTTGTTCAACGCACAACCGCACAACCCTCAACCCCCTCAACCATCCCGCTACTTCGCCTCAAACCCCTTCGGCCGCCCAGCCTTATACCATTTCAGTAGCGTATCGATCATGTGCTCCAGCTTACGCGCATCGGCCCAGGTGGCGCGGAACACGAGGTTGCCATCGGCATCAACGAGGTAGGCCCCATTGGGCACGCGGCCATAGGCGGTGTACACGGCCTCATCCAAGCCGTCAATGAGTACGGGCAGCGTGCCGAGTTGCGCGAATTCCTTGGCGTAGGCCGCCTTCTCATACTCGCTCTTGGGAAGCGGATAGGGCTTGAACTTCTTCCGGTCGCCGGGATGAAGCTCACGGCCGTAGATGACGAAGAGCTGGACATCGGGTTCCTTCTCGTACTTCTTCATCAGGCGGCTCCAGCGTTCCATCTGCACGCGTGCCGGCGGATTGCTGACGCTGCCGAACATGAACGCGCGGATCTTACCCTGGTTGGCCTTCAGGCTGTATGTGCCTTCGTGCTGTGCGATGGGCAGCGTGAAATCGTGCGTGCGCGGCTCCATGCCATGGCCTTCGCTGTATGCGCGCAGCTCCCGGATCGTCTGCCGCATCAGCTTGTCGAAATTCATGCGCCAGATGTTCACCTGCTTGCGCATGGCCTTGATCTCCGCCGTGCTGTAGGCATTCAGATAGTAGTCAAGGTCGTCGTGGAAGACCAAGGCTGAATCCGTGGCATACCAGCGCGGGTCCCAATTGTTCAGCTGGGCCCGGCCAGCGAGGCCGGAAGCGAGGAGGAGCACAAGGAAGGCAGCACGCATCGTGGGTAAATGTAGAGGGCAGGCGTTCTGGTGCCCGCGGCCATTCAGCCGATGAAGGCGACCTCCACGCATTCATCCTTCAGCAGGCGCAGTTCGCGCAGGCGCAGTTCCACGATCCAGGAGACCACGGGCGCATCCTCGCGTAGCTCGACGGGCTTGTACGGCCAGCGGGTGATGTTGAGGAAGGCGGGCTCCGGCCAAGTGTTGTTGTAGAGCAGAGCGAAACGCATGGCCTGATGGTCAACCACCAGCTTGCGCTCCTCTGGTCCATTGGCGATGGTGGTCACCACGAGCGCGGCACGGTATAGTCGCTGCTGCCAGCCGCCTTGGGGCGTGCGGAATAAGGCCTGCCGGAACTCCAGCCGCGGCATGCTCGTGCCCGCGAACTGCGCGATGGGCTGCTCGGCGGTGAGCCTGACGTGCTGAAGGGCCATGGCGCGAAATAAGAGGTCGGGTTCAGGATTTATGGCTTTGCATGACCTGACGGGAACCTCATCTCAAAAACCTCTTGAACCCTCAACCACCGAACGCAGATGAAGGAGAATGTAAAATGGAGAATGCCGAACCTTCAACCCCCCAACCCTGCCTGCGGCAGGCAGGCCCTCAACCTTCAACTCCCAATTAGCAATCAGAACATCACCCGCACCTGCGCCTTCAGGTCGCTGCGCACATAGCCATTGACCTCCTGCAGGCCGCTGCTGATCACGGTTTGATCGCGGTAGATCCAAGCACCATAGCGGATCCACACGTCCACGCGGCGCAACGGGGTGAAACGCGCCATGCCGTACCAGCGCATGCCGCGACCATAGTAGGAGGGTATGCTGAAGACGCCGATGAGGTCGTTCTCGAAGGCGTAAATGCGCGCATCGTAGCTCCCGGTCTCGAATACCGCGAAGCGCGCGGTGAGTTCCACAGGGCTCTTCAGCGGGCGGTGCACGATATCCTGATAGAGCAGGAAGCCGTGAGTCAGGGGCGATGATCCGCGCTGGTAGTCGATGGTCTCCAGGCGTGTGCGCAATGTGACGCTGCTGCTCACCTTGGCACTCGCGTTCAACCGGTAGTTGGTCTGTTCAGCGCGCACCAGCGGGTCGATGCCCTGCACATCGAAGGCGGTGTTCTTGGCGCGGTCCTGATGACGGACGCGCGCATATAGCTCCACCGTCCGGCTCGGTCGCCAATTCACCTGAGCCAGCCAGTCGAAGCCGCTATTCGGCCCGTCGGTGAGGTAGCGCAGCCACGGGAAACGGAAACGGTCCACATAGGCATTGACCTGCCATTGACGGTTCGGGCGGATCTCGATGCCGGTGAACACACCGCGTTCGTTCCACGGGTTGGTGCCTTCTGCGAAGGCCACGCTGTACAGGCCATGGTAATCCCGCGCGTAATCGCGGAAGAGCAGGCTCATGCTCACGCGCTTGTCCAACGCCACCAGCACCCCGGTGTTCATCGCCGTGCCCCCGTTCGCGCTGCGTGCCGCCTCGCCGAACCAGGTGAGGTTGCGGTAGAGCACGTTCCAGTCCACGCCCATGGTGGTGTTCTCGCGACCTTGGAAATCGAACTGGTTGTATACCTGCGTGTTGCGCTGGAGCACGGCATCGTACTCTACGCGGGCTGCGGTGGCGCCTATGCTCCAGCTGCGCTGACGGTAGCGCAGGTGCCCGCCGATGATGCGCTCGCTCACTGCGCCCTTCTTCTGCAGCTCATTCGCGGTGCGGTGGAAACCATCCTCCAAAAAGCTGCTGAAGATTACTTCCTGGATGTTGGTGTCCAGCGTGTCGCTCCCCGTGGGTTGAGCGGTCACGTTGGCGTCGATGTGCTTGGAGGAATAGAAGCCCGTGAGGTCCAGGTTGCGTGTAACGGCGACCGTTGCGGCCCCGCCGCGCATGAACAGGTTCTCGTTCACACTGGTGTAGGGCGCCAAGCCCACGGCGTTGCGCTTAACGTTCAGCGAGAAGCTGCTCTTCGCCGCGAATGCGAGCCCGTTCCAGAAGGTGAGGCCCTGCCCGAACTGCGCGCTGTAATCGCCGATGGCAAGGGCCTTCAGCCTGCCGATCTCACGCACGAACAGGTGCGCGCTCATGAAGTCGAAGCCTTGCGACTGCGATCCACGGAAGAACTCCTCACCCTCGTCCTTCTCCATGGTGAAGCCCGCGCTGATGTTCTGCCGGTAGCGGAAGCGGTAGCGCGTGTACACACGGAATGGGCTGCCCAGGTAAACCTTGCTGTTGTCGCGCAGTGAGTCGCGCACGGCGTCGGTACCGAAATCGGGCAGCGCTTCCCCATTGGGGTAGGTGTAGTCCTTGCCGAAGAAGTTCGGACGGTCCAGGAAACCTCGGCGCGACTCCACGTTCATCGTGCTGCGCAAGGTGATCTCGTGGCCTCCCTGCTTCAGGATCTCCTTCAGCGAGGCCCGCGCACCCAGTTGCTGCTCGCGCACGGTGACGAATGGGCGCACCAGGTTGATGGTGTTCGCGTCCCAGCCGTTGATGGTCTGCAGCTCGTAGAGGCTGAGCAGCTTGCCGTTGCGCTTGACGTGCTGGATCAAACTGCTGATCTGCGCGTCGTTGAGCAGCATGATGGCGCTGAGGTCCTGTGCGCTGGCGCTGTTCAGGTCGATGGGATCCTTGAGGCGGTCGGTGAGGAGCTCGAAGAGGTTGGTGAGGTCCACGTCCGTATCGCCGAGCTGTTCTGCCGCCGCTTCGATGCGCTGCTCGATCACGTCGCGCGATATGCCATCCACCTGCGCCATGCCCGCAAGGGCCGGCATCGCACCGATCAGCATGCAAGCGATGCGCCTCACTTGAACCGGTAATTCAGGTTGAGCATGGGCGTGGGACCGAGCTGCGAGCGCACCGCAACTGCCAGGTCGATGTCGAGCTGGTTGATGCGGAAGCCTGCGCCGAAATGGCCTTGCACCGGCCCGCTGCTGATGCCCGTGCGCAAGAAGAGCGCCTTGCTCGGGTTGTAATCCACCCCGAAACGGAACCGCTCGGGCCGGTCGATGTCCTTCTCCACCTCGCCGGTCATCGTGAGCTTTTTGCTCACCAGCCAGCCCATGCCCGCGCGCAGCACGGTGGGCACACGCTCATCCAGCGTTACGGCACTCTCGGTGGTGGCGCCCAGTTTGGCGCGCGTGGGGTTGTACAGGTGCGCGCCGATCCACAGTTCTTCGGTGAGCCTGGCCTGCACGCCCAGCTCGGCGGCGAAGGTGCTCGTGCTACCGTAATTGTCACCAAGCCGCACGCCGAGGTAGTTCATCTGCACGGCAGCGCGCAGCCCATCACCGAAGCGCATGGCATAAGCGAGGCTCGCGCGTGTTTCGTTGTACAGGTCGTAGCCGAATCGATCGGCGCCCACGCCGAAGCAGCCCTTTCCGATGGGCAAGGCAACGGCCAGTCCTTGATGCGCAAGATCCTCGCTGAGGAAATGCCGCTGGTAGAAGAGACCTGCCACGGGTGCTTCCAGTCCTGCGAGGCCCGCTGGGTTCAAGCGCACGCTCCATAGGTCCGCCAGCGTGAGGCCGCCGCCGCCCATGCCCGCGAAGCGCGCGCCAACCGTGAGCGGATCGCCGCCTGCGAAGGCGATGGTTGAGAATGTCAAGGACGAGACGAGGAGGAGGAGACGCATCGTGCCGAAAGTAGCTGTCCAGCATGAAGATGGATCAACTGGCGGCCCCCGCCTCGATCCCTACCTTCGCCGCCCCCGCTTGTATGGGGTTGAGACACATGCAAAAGGTGCGGCTGCACGACAAGGATTTCGAGCCCTTCATCTCCGAGAGCGAAGTGGGCGCCGCCATCGATGCGGTGGCATCCGCCCTGAAGGCGAAGTACGCAGGCAAGCGGCCGCTCTTCATTGGCGTGCTCAACGGGGCATTCTTCTTCGCCGCCGAGCTGGTGAAGCGCCTCGACATCGAGTGCGAGATCACCTTCGTGAAGGTGGCCAGCTACCACGGCACACGCAGCACCGGAAAGGTCAGCGAACTCATCGGCCTGAGCGAGCGCATCGAGGGCCGCCATGTGGTGGTGCTGGAGGACATCGTCGACACTGGCAACACCATCCGCCACATCCTGGATGCGCTCAACGAGCACCACCCGGCCAGTGTGAGCATCGCCGCCCTGCTCTTCAAGCCCGATGCCTACAAGCAGGACATCGCCATCGATCATGTGGCCGTGCGCATCCCCAACGCCTTCGTGGTGGGCAGCGGACTGGATCACGATGGCCTGGGCCGCAACCTGCCGGGCATCTACAAGATCATCGAGAACTGATAACACATCCGCCTTCGCCGAGGCATCAGCGAGATACAATGAGTAAACTGAACATCGTTCTCTTTGGCCCCCCAGGCGCCGGCAAGGGCACGCAGAGCGCATTCCTCATCAAGCGCTACCATCTGGTCCACCTCAGCACCGGCGATCTGCTGCGCGCGGAGATCAAAGCGGAGAGCGAGCTCGGTACGCAGGCCAAGGAATTGATGGACCGCGGAGAGCTCGTGGCCGACCACATCGTCATCGGCATGATCCGCAACAAGATGGAGGCCCACCTCGATGCCAAGGGCTTCATCTTCGATGGCTTCCCGCGCACCCGGGCGCAGGCCGAAGCGCTCGATGCCATGCTCGATGTGAAGGAAGAGCCCATCACGGCCATGCTCGCGCTGGAAGTGCCCGAGGAGGAACTCGTGAAACGCCTCCTCAGCCGTGGCGCCACCAGCGGCCGCAGCGACGACAAGGACGAAGCCGTCATCCGCAACCGCATCGGCGAGTACATGGCGAAGACCGCACCCCTGAAGGATTATTTCAGCGCGCAGGGCAAGTACAAGGCGATTGATGGCGTGGGAAGCATCGACGAGATCACTTCACGATTGATTCAAGCGGTGGGTTGAGGGTTGAAGGTTGAACCGTGGTTGAGGGTTGTTAGATGTCCTTTATGGTCAGGTTCAACCCCCAACCTGCAACATCCAACCCTCAACCACCCAAGAACAGGACATGAACTTCATCGACCACATCCGCATCGAGGCGCGCTCCGGCAAGGGCGGGGCGGGCAGCGCGCACCTGCGGCGGGAGAAGTACATGCCAAAGGGCGGTCCCGATGGCGGCGACGGGGGACGCGGCGGCAACGTGATCCTGCGCGGCAACAGCCAGCTCTGGACGCTGCTGCACCTGCGCTACACCAAGCACGTCATCGCCAGCGATGGCGAGGTGGGCAGCGGCAACCAGAGCAGCGGCCGCGCCGGCAAGGACGCGTACATCGATGTGCCGCTCGGCACAGTGGCCAAGGACGATGGGTCGGACGAGATCCTCTTCGACATCACGGAGCACGGGCAGGAGGTGGTGCTACTGCAAGGCGGCCGGGGCGGTCTCGGCAACCAGCATTTCCACAGCGCCACGTATCAGACCCCTCGCTTCGCGCAGCCCGGTGAGCCCGGCCAACAGCAGTGGTTCAAGCTGGAGCTGAAGGTGCTGGCGGATGTGGGCCTCGTAGGGTTCCCCAACGCGGGCAAGAGCACGCTGCTCAGTGTGATCACCGCCGCCAAACCCAAGATCGCCGATTACGCCTTCACCACGCTCACGCCCAACCTGGGCATCGTGCCCTACCGCGACCACCAGAGCTTCGTGATGGCCGACATCCCGGCATCATCGAGGGCGCGCATGAGGGCAAGGGCCTCGGCTTGCGCTTCCTCCGCCACATCGAGCGCAACAGCGTGCTGCTCTTCCTCATCCCTGCAGACAGCACCGACATCAAGCACGATTTCGAGGTACTGCTCAACGAACTGAAGGAGTACTCGCCCGAGCTGCTCGATAAAGACCGCCTGCTCGCCATCACCAAATGCGACATGCTCGATGCGGTGATGATGGAGCAGCTTCGGCAGGAGCTGCCCAAGGGCGTGGACAGCGTGCTCATCAGCAGCGTGGCGCGCCTGGGCCTCGATGAGCTGAAGGATAAGCTCTGGAAGCTGCTGCACCGGCCGGTGGAGAAACGGCCCCATTTCCCTGAGTGGAGCGCATGAGCTTCTGGGAGCGCCTCGATGCGATCGACCGCGAGGCCTTCCTGGCGATCAACGGCCTGCACGCTCCATGGGCTGATCATGCGATGAGCGCCGCCAGCAGCATGGTGCTCTGGTTCCCGCTCTATGGTTTCTTCCTGTGGGCGATCCTGAAGCGCCATGGCGACAGGGCGTTGCTCTTGTCCCTGCCGGTGATCGCACTCATGATCCTCTTCAGCGACAAGGGTTCCGTGGTGCTCTTCAAGGAAACCGTAGAGCGTCTTCGGCCTTGCCACGAGCCTTCGCTCTCGGGCCTGGTGCATCTGGTGCCCGATGGCTGCGGCGGACAATTCGGCTTCGTGTCGTCGCATGCCAGCAACCACTTCGCCATCGCGCTCTTCATGATTACGGTGCTGGATCGCAGGCCGCGCTGGGCGGTGGCTGCGCTTCTCGCATGGGCGACGCTCATCGCATACAGTCGTGTGTACCTCGGCGTGCATTATCCGGGTGATGTGATCGTGGGAGGACTCTATGGCTTAATGATCGGTTCAGGCTTCGGGCGTTTATTTCGGGCGTGGATGGCGCTTCGCAAACAACCTTCTGCATGAACACCTGGCTCGCGGTCTTCCTCGGTGGCGGGCTCGGCAGCGTGGCCCGCTTCGGCATCACGCGGATGGTGATCGCTTTTGGCGCGAAGGGCGCCTTCCCCTTCGCCACGCTCATCGCCAATGTGCTGGCCACGGGCCTGCTTGCATGGCTGGTGCTCCGCATGCAGCACCACTTCGAGGGCCGCGATGCGCTCAAAGCCTTCCTCGCCGTGGGTTTCTGCGGTGGCTTCAGCACCTTCAGCACCTTCAGCTACGAGAACTTCCTGCTGCTGCGCGAAGGCCAGACCACCATCGTGGCGGCCAACATCGTGTTCAGCGTGCTGGCGTGCTTGGCGGTGTTCTACCTCATCGCGCGCAACGCCTAACCGATCATGATCATCAATCCGATCACTTCAAGTCGCCACGGGGGGTCCACACTGCGCATGGCCCGTCACTCCGGGCGATGCGAGGCTCTGCGAGCGAGACCCGGAGTCTCACCCATCACATCAAAGCAGATGATGATCGGTGAGACGCCCGATAGACCGCTCCGCGGATCTTCCGGCGTGACTGGTTCCCGGGGTCTTGGATCCTTGTTCTCGCTCGCGGCATTGTGCGCTGGCCTTGCGCTTTGCGCCCAGACCCCTGCCTACCAAACCCCGCCAAAGCTCGTGGTGGGCATCGTGGTGGATCAGATGCGCACGGACTACATCTACCGCTATTGGGACAACTTTGGCACCGGCGGATTCAAGCGCCTATGCACCGGCGGCGCCTTCCTGCGCGATGCGCATTTCGATTACGTACCGACCAAGACCGGTCCTGGCCATGCCAGCATTTACACTGGGACGCCGCCGATGCACCACGGCATCGTCGCCAACGATATGTACCAGCGGGCCACGCGCGCCACGCGCTATTGCGCCTGGGGCCCGGACAGCATCAGCGGAGTGGGCGCCGAGGACAGGATTGCGCGACGGTCGCCAGCCAACCTGCTCGCGAGCACGATCGCCGATGAGCTGGAGTTGCGATTCGACCGGCGATCCAAGACCATCGGAATCGCCATCAAGGACCGTGGTGCCATCCTCCCCATCGGTCGAACCGGCGATGCCGCGTACTGGTTCGAGGGCGGTTCCGATGGTGCCTTTTGCACCAGCACCTGGTACATGACGCAGCTGCCCGATTGGGCGCAACGCTTCAACGGCGAGCGCTTGGCGAACTCCTATTTGGGTCAGACCTGGGACCTATTGCTGCCGCGCGAGCGCTATCACACCCCATTGCCGGATGACAACCCGTATGAGCTGCCCATTCCCGGCGCGTCATCGCCCACCTTGCCGGTTGATTTGAAGGCCATCCGCACGGCCACCGGCAGGACGAAGGTGATTGAGTGGACGCCGTGGGGGAACACGCTTACAACGGACTTCGCGCTCGCCGCCATCGCCGGGGAAGAGCTCGGCGCGGATGCCATCACCGATCTGCTCGCGATTAGCTATAGCGCCACGGATTGGCTGGGCCATCAGGTGGGGCCGCGCGCCACTGAGCTGGAGGACATGTACCTGCGCCTCGATCAAGAGATCGCACGGTTGCTCGATGAATTGGACAAACGAGTGGGCGCGGGCAACTACACGCTCTTCCTCACGGCCGATCATGCTGTGGCGGACGTTGCCTCGTACATCGCCGACCTCAAGGGCAGCGCCGGCTATCCCGACATGGTGGCGCTGGAGCGCGGATTGAACGCTGCGCTCTCCAAGGCTTATGGCCCGGCAAATTGGGTGCGGCGCATCATCAACGAGCAGGTCTTCCTGAACGATTCCGTCATCGCGGCGCGCAGGCTGGATGCCGGCAAGGTGCAGCGCACGGCAGCCGATCATCTGCTGCGCGACCCCATCATCGCCGACGCCTTGACCGCAACTGACCTTACGATTAATCAGTATTGCGAAGGGCTCCGGCGCAGCATGCAGCGGGGCTTCATGCCGCAGCGCAGTGGCGATGTGGTCTTCGTGTACCGTCCCGGGTACTTCGAGGCGGAGATGCCCGGCATACCAAAAGGCTCGGAGCACAGCGCGGGCTGGAACTACGACACGCACGTGCCCATCCTGTTCTATGGCCACGGCATCCGCCCCGGTAATGTGCTGCGGCGCGCCTCCATCACGGATATCGCGCCCACGCTGAGCATGATCGTGGGCATGACTATGCCGAACGCCAGCACCGGCGCGGTGGTCACTGAGGCGCTGGTACGCTGATTCCTTATCCACAAGCGCTGTTCACATCACGCCGTTTCCATCGGCTTCAACCGCCATGGGCGCGGTTTAGTTTGCGGCGTGATGCAGTGGGAGCCCCCGGTCTTCGAGCAGCCTTTCGAGCTGTGGCGCGAGGATGGCGTGCTGCACCTGGTGCTGGCTCAAGGCGCGCGCTTTCGGATGCGCGAGATGAAGGAAGTGGTCAGGCTAATCGCGGCCATGGACCGTGCCGGGCGAACCCCGGTGCTGATTGACCATGCTCCGGACGTAGTTGTTGAGGATAAGGCGCGCGCATTGCTCGTGCGGGTGTGCCGCGCGCAGGGCCATCCAGTGGTCGTCTACACCACGAATGCGCAGACCCAGGGTCAACTGGAACTCTTCCGGCAGGTGCATCAGCCACGCTTCCCGTTCCGCGTCTGTCGTACGCGCCTTGCGGCATGGCGCTGGGCACGCGAGCGCGTGCAATTGGAGGCGGTCCGGTTGCCGCTGTCGCCATCGGATGGTGAGTCATGGCCACCATGAATGCTCCTTCGCGCTTCCTTTTCCTGTTGTCAGGGCTGATTGGTGCGCAGGGCGCGGCCGCTCAGACCTTGCGGATCACCGGTAGCTCGCAGGGCCAGGACGTCATCGCTGAGGCGGTGCTGGAGGACGCCGGTGAGTCCGTGCCGCTCTTCCGCGCGCTTTGGCGTCAGGTACCCGATGGCCGGGCCACCTTCGAATTGCAGCCGATAGGGGCCCGCGATCCCGATGCGCAGCTCATGCTCGACCGGTTGATCGAAGCGGGCATCGGCGCCTACCTCGATGCGCGCGTGCATTTCACCAAGACCGGCGTGAAGGCCGATCAGCCTGCGGCACAGCTCGCGCGCGACATCAACGGCATGATCTCAGCCGCACTGGAGGCGCTGAGCGTGGACCTCGCGTTCCCCGGCTTGAGCCCATCCACGCAGGAGCAGCTCGACCGCCTCACGCGCATCGATTGGAGCCAGGCGCGCTTCGGCGTGGATGGCGGCGCGGATCAGGACAAGTACCTGGCCATCTACTACTATGTGCGCAGCCAACGTGAGGAGCTGGAACGGCAAGTGCGCGCCGACCTGCTGCCCCTGAGCACCGTGGCGGTCATAGGTCCGGATAGGGCCTCGCCAGGCACCACGGTGCGCATCAACTCCACCTGCGGCACCGTGTTCGACGAGGAGAATTTCCTGTGCGCCCTCGATCTGCGGCTCGCCGACACCAACGGTGGCCTCGGTTTGGAACCAAAACTCTCCGGCTCTTCGCTGCAGAGCATGGCCGAACGGGCCGCTGCTCCCGCGAGCGCGCCGCCCGATGCGACGAAGGTGCGCAAGCGCGACCGATGGCTGAAGCAGGAATTCGACGCCATCAATCAGCGCATCGACCGCATGGACCAGCGCAAGGAGCTCTGGGAGCTGCGCGACCGCATGGACGACTTCGATGATCGGCTCACCGGGCTGCAGCTCGAGATGAAAGAGGTGCGCGAGGGACAAGCGGCCGACAATCCCTCCGCCAACCTGGCCGCGCTAACAGGCCGGAACATCACTGTGCGTTTCGAGCGCAATAGCATCGCCCTCGAAGCTGATCAGCGCGTACTGCTCAACGAGGTCTTCGAGCAGCTGGCACGATCGCCGCAGGACAAGGTGCTTGTAACGGGTTACACCGACCGCAGTGGTGACCCTGCGCGCAACCTCTGGCTCAGTGAGCAGCGCGCCAAGGCGGTGCGCAATTACCTGCTTGCGCGCGGCATCATCGCGGAACGCTTGCTGGTGAACTACTACGGTGATAGCCGCAGCCTAGGACGCGACCCCGGTGAGCGCCGAGTAGAGGTGGAGTGGATCCGTTGAAGGCGGACCAGGCATCGCGTGCGAAGCGCCGATTTCAAGGCGGACGAATTTTAACCAAATGGTTAATATTGCCACCGCATGGCGCCTGTCAAGGAAGAGACCACCGAGCTGCGCATCCTGGAGGCCGCCCGCGAGGTCTTCACCCGCAAAGGCATGGCAGGCACCCGCATGCAGGAGGTGGCCGATGCCGCAGGCATCAACAAGGCGCTGCTCCACTACTACTTCCGAGACAAGCAGCGGCTCTTCGAGGGTGTGTTCAAGGGCAGCGCCGAGAAGCAGTTCGGTTGCATCTGGGATTCGTTGCAGCAGTGCGATTCGCTCTTCCCGGCGATCGAGGCATTCGTGGGCGCGTACCTGGAGCGCGTGATTGAGGAACCAGGGCTCCCGCTCTTCCTGGCCAATGAGATGAGCCGCGATCCGGAGGGGCTCGCCGCATTCATCGATCGGGGCCAGGGCAGCCGTGCCCGATTCCTCAAGCTAGTGGAGGAGGCCCGCGCGCGCGGCGAGATCATCGACATCGACCCGCGCGAGCTGCTGGTGAACATCATGGCGCTCTGCGCGCATCCGTTCATCGCGCGGCCCATGCTCGCGCACATCCATGGCATCACCGAAGAGGGATTCCGCCGCATGATCCTCAAGCGCCGCAAGACCGTCCCCGAATTCATCATCCGTTCCATCCGTGCCTGACTATGCTACTGAAGCGAAGGCTCACCATCATCATCGGGCTGCTGCTCATCGTGGGCGGCATTCGGGCGTGCAAGTACCTGGCAGCGAGCCGCACCTCGCCTGAGCGCAAGGAGGCGCCTGCACAAGCGCGCGCCGTGCGCGCCATCACCGCCGGCAATGGTCCCGTACTGATCAGCATTCCGGTCACGGGGCGGATGCGCGCCACGGACCGCATGCTCATCACCGCCGAAGTGGGTGGCACGCTCCTGCGTGCAGGCAAGCCTTTCCGCGAGGGCATGGCCTTCCGCCAGGGCGAGACCCTGCTGCGGATCGATGATGGGGAGGTGCGCGCCCAGATCAACGCGCAGCAGAGCGGATTCCTCCGGACCTTGGTGCTGCTTGTGCCCGATCTGCGCATGGATCTGCCGGCTGCGGCACCGAAGTGGGAAAGCTATCTGAAGAGCCTGCCCATCGAAGGCCGGTTACCGGAGCTGCCGGAGATGAGCGCAGACACGGAGCGCAACTACCTGGCTGGCCGTGGCGTCCTCGATCAGTACTACGGCATCCGCGCGCTTTACGAGCGCTTGGGCAAGTATGCCATCTCCGCGCCCTTCGATGGCGTGGTGGTGAGCGCGCTGGCGGAACCGGGAGCCATCGTCACGCCGGGAACGCGCTTGGGCGAGTTCATCGCCCCAGGCACCTTGGAGATGGAGACCGCCATCAGCGGGGCCGAGCTAGGCTTGGTGAAGGTCGGTGATACGCTGCGGCTGAGTGGCGCGGAGGGCGGGTCGTGGCGCGGCCGAATCATCCGCATGGGCGAGAGCATCGATGCCGCCACGCAGAGCGTGAAGCTTTATGTGAAGGTGGATGGCTCGAATCTGCGCGACGGCCAGTACCTCGCCGGGGCCATTGAAGCGGGTTCGCTCAGCGATGCCGTGGCCGTGCCGCGCAGCGCGCTGTTGGAAGACGGATCCCTGTACACGGTGGAGGATTCGAGCCTTCGTCGGACTCCCGTGGTCGTGCTTCACCAAGGCGTTGAGCAGGCCATGGTCCGCGGCCTGCGCGACGGCCAGGTAGTTGTCACCGACCGGCTGAGCGGCGCCTTCGAAGGCCTCCGCGTCGCCCCGGTCCTCAACGATCAGCCATGAACGGCGAACCGCGCATGCGACTGATCGGGCACGGATGTTCCGGCCAGCGGCAATGCACATGAAGGGCCTCACCGCATATTTCATCAAGTATAAGGTCGCGGTGTACGCCGTGCTCTTCCTCATCCTGGTCTTCGGCCGGTTCGGATTGAAGGGCACGCGCAGCTCCCTCTTCCCCGAAGTGGAGAGCCGCATCATCCAAGCGCAGGTCATCTATCCTGGCGCATCCCCGGAAGAGGTGGAACAAGGTGCGGTGCTGCGCATCGAGGACGACGTGAAGGGTGTGAGCGGCGTGGAGCGCATCAGCAGTGTGAGCCAGGAGAATGGCGGCATCATCACGGTAGAGGTGGTGAAGGGCTACGATTCGGACCTCGTGCTGCAGGACGTGAAGAATGCCGTGGACCGAATTCCCACCCTACCTGAAGGGATGGAACCGATCCGCGTGTTCAAACTAGAGAACATCCGGCCCGCAGTGACCTTCGCGATCACGGGACCCGGCCTCGATTTGCGCGCACTGAAGACCGTGGCCCGGCGGGTGGAACAGGACCTGCGAGGCATCGAGGGTTTGAGCAAAGTGGAGCTCAGCGGCTTCCCCGAGGAGGAGATCGAGGTGGCTTTCCGGGAGGCCGACCTGCGCGCCAATAGCCTCAGCTTCATGCAGGCTGCCGCTGCGGTGCGCGGAGCGAACATCGAGGTGACCGGCGGGAAGATCAAGACCGTCGACGAGGAACTGCTCATCCGCGTGCGGGAGAAGGGCCTCGAGGCCGATGCCCTGCGCAGCATCGTGCTCCGCGCAGGCGCTGATGGGCGCGTGCTCCGGCTGAGCGATGTGGCCGATGTCCGTGACGCGTGGGCCGATGATCCCGCACGCAGTTTCGTCAATGGCGCGCCCGCTGCGGTCGTGACCGTGAGCAGCACCGTGAGCGAGGACATCCTCTTCGTGGCCGATACCACCTTGAAGTACATGGAGGCCTTCAATGCCCGGGCCGACGGTGTGACGGCGGAGCTCATCCTCGATGCGACCATGGTGCTCAAGCAGCGCATCCAGATGCTCGTGACCAATGGCGTGCAGGGCTTCATCCTCGTGCTAATCACCCTCGCGCTATTCCTCAACTGGCGCCTGGCCTTCTGGGTGGCGCTCAGCATCCCAGTGGCCTTCGCGGGCATGTTCATCCTCGCGCCGGGCTTCATCACCATCAACGTCATGAGCCTGTTCGGGATGATCCTGGTGGTGGGCATCCTGGTGGACGACGGCATCGTGATCTGCGAGAGCATCTACCAAGAGTACGAGCGCGGCTTCCCGCCGATCCAAGCCGCCATCGTCGGCACGCGGAAGGTCTTCACGGCGGTCATCAGTTCCGTGCTCACCACCGTGGCGGCCTTCAGCACCTTCTTCTTCATCGAGGGGCGGCTCGGCGATTTCGCTCCGGCGCTGGCCTTCGTGGTCATCGCCACGCTGCTCTTCTCCCTCGTTGAGGCCGCTTGGATACTGCCCGCGCATGTAGCGCACAGCAAGGGCCTCAGCCGGGGCGGCAAGAACCGCTTCGAGGCATACATGGATGGCGTGATGACGCGTCTCCGGGAGCGGCGATACGGGCCCTTCTTTGACCGCATCATGCGGCATCGGGCGCTCACGTTCGGCCTGTTCTTCTTCACGCTGGCCATCACCATCGGTTCCATCGGCGCGGGAGTGATCAAGACCACCTTCTTCCCCACCATCGAGCGGGATGATGTCGCTGTGGAGCTGGAGATGGTGGCCGGGACGCGCGAACAGGTGGTGTTCGAGGAGCTGCGACGCATCGAGGCCATGGCCTGGGAGGTGAACAGGGAGCTGCGCACGGGGCGCGCCGACAGCCTCGATGTGGTGCTGAAGGTGCAGGCGATGCTGGGCCCGCGCACGGAGCAAGGCAAGCTGAACATCATCCTGCTCGACGGCGAGCGGCGCGGCTTCAAGGCCGAGGAGGTCACCAATCGCCTGCGCGAGCGCGTGGGAGCGGTGCCAGGCGTGACCAACCTCACCTTCGGGCTCGCTACGCCTTTCGGAAAGCCCGTGTCGGTGTCCTTGCGCAGCCACGACCTCATGGAGATCAATGCCGCGAAGGCCGAGCTGCGCGCAGAGCTGGAGAAGCTGCCTACGCTGCGCGATGTGGTGGACAGCGACCGTCCCGGCAACCGTGAGCTGGTGCTGAACCTGAAGGATCAGGCAGCGCTGCTCGGCCTCACCCTGCAAGAGGTCGTGAGCCAGGTGCGCCAGGGCTTCTTCGGCCTGGAGACGCAGCGCGTGCAGCGTGGCGAGGACGAGGTGAAGATCTGGGTGCGGTATGCCGAAGAGGCGCGCAGCTCACTGCGGGATTTGGAGGACATGCGTGTGCGCACGGCTGATGGCCGTCAATTCCCACTGAGCGAGCTGGTCACCTACCGGATCGAACGGGGCATCCGCGCCATCAGCCACCTGGACGGACAGCGCGAGGTGCGCGTGGAGGCCGATCTGGCCAGCAGCGCCCAGAGCGCCACCGACGCTCAGGCCGTCATCGCCAGTGAGATCATGCGGCCCCTGCTCGCGCGCCACCCCGGCCTCAGCTACAGTTTCGAGGGCCAGGGCGAGCAGAGCCGGAAAGTGGGCACCTCGGCCCAGCGCGTGATGCCGTTCACGCTCCTGTTCATGTTCATGCTCATGGTGCTCGCCCTGCGCTCCTTCCCGCAGGCCATTGCCATCGTGCTCTGCATACCGTTCGGGCTCATCGGAGTGGCCTGGGGCCATTGGCTGCATGGCGTGCAGATCAGCCTCTTCAGCTTCTTCGGTGCCATCGCACTCATCGGCGTGATGGTGAATGACTCATTGGTCCTGCTCAGCACCTTCAACGCCAACATGAAGGAAGGCCGCCCATTCGCGCTCGCCTTGCGCGAGGCGGCGCTCTCCCGGCTGCGCCCTATCATCCTCACCACGCTCACCACCGTGGCCGGTCTGCTGCCGCTCACGCTCAACCGCACCTTTCAGGCGCAGTTCCTCATCCCAATGGCCATCACCGTGGCCTATGGCCTGGCCATCGCCACGTTCATCACGCTGGTGCTGCTGCCGGTCTATCTCGTCGTGCTCAATGCCCTCCGGCGCCTCATCCACTGGGCGTGGAATGCGGAATGGCTGGCCCCGGAGGAGGTGGAACCCGCTGTCAGAGAATTGCCCTATGAGAACCTGGAGGATACTCGCGCATAGCGCGGCGCTGCTCGCGCTATGCGCTGCGGCTCAGGATACGCTGACCCTTGACGGGGCATTGCGGCTGGCGCTTGCCAATGAGCACGGAATCCGGATCGCGCGCAACGAGGCCGAGGTGGCGGGGGCGCAGGCCACAGCGGGGAACGCGGGCCTCTTGCCGCGCATCGATGCCTCCGGCCGTGGGACTTACAGCAACCAGTACTCGCGCATCGATTTCGCCGAGGGCATTCCCGATGTGGAGCGCGCTGGCGTGGAAAGCACCGCACTGAACGGGCAGGTGGGGCTGGCGTACACGCTCTTCAACGGCATGGGCAATTTCGCCGCGCTCGAGCGCGCGCAGATCAACGCGCGGCTCGCTGATATCCGCGCACGTACTCAGGTGGAGGGCACCCTCACACAGGTGATCGCCTTGTATCATGCTGTAGCTGCGCTCGATGAGGATGTGTCCATCACGCAGCGGATCCTGGAGATCAGCGCGGACCGTTTCACGCGGCAGGAGGGCAGGGCGGCGCTAGGTGGCGCGGGGCGCCTGGACGTGCTCAACGCGCAGGTGGATCTGCAGGCGGACAGCGCAGCGCACCTGCTGGCCATGCAACGTCGGGAGCGCACGGCGCGCGACCTCAACGTGCTTCTGGGCAGGCCGCCTGCCGCTGCGTTGCGCGTGGCCAGAACGGCCGCCTACGCGCAAGGCCTCGAAGAGGAGCAGCTGGTGCAAGAGGCGATGCGCGGGAATGTGGAGCTCGCTTCGGCCACTGCGCAGGTCCGTGCGGCCGAGGCCGATCAGCGCATTGCGAAGGCATTGCGTTGGCCACGGCTTGACCTTAGTGCCGCATATGGGATCAACGATCAGCGCAATGAGGTGGGCATCGTGCTGGGCACCTATACCCAAGGCCTGAATGGAGGCCTCACGCTGAGCGTACCGCTTTTCGATGGCGGGCGCGTGGGTACTCAGGTGGAGGCGGCGCGCCTGCGTGCGGAGAACGCCTCGCTCGCCGAGCAGCAGGCAAGGCTCCAAGTGGAGCGTGATGTGCGCAACGCATACACCACCTGGCGGAGCCAGCATGCTGTGCGGCGGATCCAAGAGGAGGCCGTCCGCACCGCCGAGCTCAACTTCGAGCGGACCAGTGATCTCCATCGAAGCGGGCAGCTCACGGGCCTTCAGTTCAGACAGGCGCAACTCGATCTGGCCAATGCGCGTCGACAGGCGGCGGTGGCGGGCTTCGAAGCCAAGGTGGCCGAGCTGCAGTTGCTCCGTGCCAGCGGCGGCTTGCTACAGGCCCTCGGCATCGGCGACCTCCGGTGACCCAGCGGGGCGCCGCATCCGGAAGCGCACTTCGAAGGTGGGCTGCGGGCCTACATGCACATGCAGGCTCCCGTCCAGCTGCTCCGCCAATGCTTCCACGATCTCCAAGCCCAGCTTGCCCGGGCCACTGAGCACGGCCTGGTCGGGTGCAACCCCGTTGTTGCGCACCACTAGGCGGTGCAGGTCGCCCTCCACTTGGGTGACGGTCACCTCCACGTGGCCGCCGGTGGCGTGCGGGAAAGCGTGCTGGAACGAATTGGTCACCAGCTCGCACACGATAATGCCCAGCTCGATGGCCGTATCCTGGTCCGCTTTCAGGCCGTCGGTCTTCACGCCGATGCTCACCGTGTTGCGCCGATCCGCATGCATGCCGGCGATGGAGACGGTGAGTTGGGTGAGGAAGACCTGAAGGTCGATGTCGCGGAGGTCCGGATGATCGTAGAGCCGGTGATGCACCAGCGCGATGGTGTCGATGCGGCGCTTGCCGCGCAGGAACTCTTCGCGCACGGCTTCATCGTTGAGGGACAAGGCCTGGAGGTTGAGCAGGCTGCTCACCACCTGCAGGTTGTTCTTCACGCGATGGTGAACCTCGCGGCTCAGCACTTCGCGCTCACCCGTGGCCTTCGCCAGCCGGTGCTCTGATTGGCGCAGCTGCAGGGCCATGCGCCTGTTGCCCTTGCGACGCTGCCGCCCGCGCAACCAGAGCAGCAGCAGCAGCACGGCGAAGCAGATCAGCAGGCCGATGGCAATGTCACGGAATTGATGCTCGGGGCGGGACCAATCGGCGAATGGATCGGTGTACATGGCCAGATTGACGTAGAGGTTCAGGCCATTCAACGCGAGCGGGTCGACTTGGGCGATGTATTCGGCACCGCCTGCCGATAGCGTCTGAATACGCTCGGATTTGGACTCCATCCATCGCAAGTGTGCAGCCCTCAGGGCCTTGGCAATCGGCCCCTCCCTTCCCACTGCGTTGGTGAAGAGCACCACGCCCTCGGCGGTGAGCAGGGAGAAGCCATGTTGGAGCATCGCGGCGCTTCGGCCGTCGAGCGCATCCACCCGGTCCAGGTCGACGTCGAACATGATTACTTGGTAGGCCTCCTCAGCACGGGCATGCTTGGCAAGCAGGGAGACCTGCAGGACCTTCTCCGTGGTGTCGCCGAACTGCCGAACGTTCCATACCGGCGTCTCCCGGTCATTCTCCAGCGCCTTGCTGAACCAGATGCGTACCCGGGGGTCGTAGTCGCCGAGTTGGGTCCAGGGGAAAGCCGATGTGTCGAGCGAGGCGCCTACGTACCGTACAGCAGTTGGCACTGTATCCAAGCTGTTCGCCAATGTGCGCACGACGTAGATTGAGGTGTCGATGCGATGCATAGCCAGCTCATTGCCGCGCTCATCAGCGAGCCGGACGGAGAGCAGCGGCCAATGAGAGCGCAGCAACGCATTCCAGCGCGCCAGCAACATGGCCTCCTCACTTCCTGCCCGGACCGCCTCCCTTTCCTCAAGCAGGTCCTCCTCGAATTCATGGAACATTGCATCTAGGCGGATGCCGAGCATCTGGTGCCCGCGCATCAGTGCCAACGATGCGACCTCCTGATCCCGTTCGCGCATCCATCGCGCGTGGCGCACAAGCAGTGCCGCGCTCACCAGCAGCAGGATGAGCAGCAGCACGGGCAGCAGTCGGTCGATGAGCTTGCGTTCCATCAGGGGCAGGGCTCGTTCACGATGACCGTGCGCGTGATCTCCACCTGCGCGCTGCCATCCTTGATCTGCTCGGTGGTCAGGCGTTCAGGCATGAAATAGATGCCGTTGAGCTTCCCCATCATTGTCTGGCCGGCGCGCATGCAGGTGTCGGCCTCGAGTGTCTCCACGGTGCGGCCCTGGTAGTACAGATCGATGGCGAGAGACACCGTCTTGTCCAGGCCCGTGGTGTTCTTCAAGCTGAGCAGGAGTTCGCTCGGCTTGCCAGGCGGATGGTTCCAGCGGTACGCGACCTCCACACCGTCGTGAGTGCCCTTGGAAACGTATTGGTTCATGCCGCAGCCGGAGAATAGGATGAGCAGAAGCAGGACAAGCGGCTTCATGAGGAGATGGATTCGAGGGCGTTGATCACTTGTTCCATGGAGGCGTCATCCACGTCGAGGTGCGTGACCATGCGCACCTGCCGCGGGCCGATGGCGAAGCAGCGGATGCCATACGCGGCGAGTTTCTCCACATGGGACTTCGCATCGTGCGTGAGGTCGTAGATGACGATGTTCGTATCAACGGGCATCACATGGGCGCACCAAGCCTTGCCGGAGAGGGCTTCGCCGATGCGGCGTGCTCGGGCATGGTCTTCCGTGAGCCGCTTGATGTTGTGCTCCAGCGCGAATAGTCCTGCTGCGGCAAGCACACCCGCCTGGCGCATACCGCCCCCGAACCGCTTGCGAACACGACGCGCCTGATGAATGAACGCGGACGAGCCGATGAGCACACTGCCTACAGGAGCGCCGAGACCTTTGCTCAGGCACACTGAGATCGAATGGAAGTGCTTGCCCCATTCCGTCGGCGCGATTCCATCAACGGCCATGGCGTTGAAGATGCGGGCTCCATCGAGATGCAGCAGGAGGCCGTGAGCGTCGCACATCTTGCGGATCCGTGCGACCCCAGCGTGGTCCCAGATCGCGCCGCCGCCACGGTTCACGGTGTTCTCCACGACCACGAGCCTGCTGTTGGCGAGGTAGGCTGCGCTGCGGTCGTTCACCGCTGCGATGACCGACTCGGAGGTGAAGCGGCCGCGATCGGCGGGCAGGTGCTTCACGCTGCAGCCGCTGTTGGCCATCATGCCTCCTCCCTCATAACGGTAAACGTGCGCGCCTTCCTCACAGAGCACCTCATCACCAGGCCGCGTATGCACGTTGATCGCGATCTGGTTGGTCATGGTACCGCTGGGGCAGAAGAGGGCCGCCTCATGCCCGAACATGGCGGCCATGCGTTCCTCCAACAAGTTCACAGTGGGATCCTCGCCGAAGACATCATCGCCCAGCTCGGCGTGCAGCATGGCCTGGCGCATGCCCTCGGAGGGCCGGGTCACGGTATCGGAGCGGAGGTCGATGAGGCGCACGCGCCCAAGATAGCGGGCGCCACCGGTGACCTAGTGCAGGTGCTTGTGCAGCTCGATGAGCAAGGGCAGCTCAGCCTTGCCCACCCCATGGAAGGCGTTCGCCACTGCATCAGCGCTTCGGTAGATGAGCTGTTTGCGCTCCTTCTCCAGATCGTTCTTATGCCGCGACATGTACGCGATGAAGGAATCGAAGGCCTCCTCGCTGGTGGCATTGCGGTCAGCCAGCACCTCGAACTCGAATTCCGTGATGTACGCCTGGTCGGTGCCGAAGTGGTCGGTGCTCGCCTCCTGCGGCACAAGCTGCTCCGATACGATGCGTTTCAGCGCGCGCACTTCGTTGTCAGACACCTTGCCATCCGCGGCGGCGATCGCATAGAGCAATCGCCCGAGTTCCTTGTAGAAGAGTTGCGCTTCCATGGGCGTGAAGTTCCGGTGCGCTGAAGGTAATGCCGGTGACCGTCGTCAGGTTCAGGGGAGCTTGATGAAGCGCGATGACCAGATGCGGCCATTCGCTGCTAAGCGCACGACATATGGACCCGGCGCGAGCTGCGACACAACCAATGGCTCGGATGCAGACCAGGTCGGGATGGATCGAATCGATTGCCCCAAGCCATCGAGCAGGGTCAATGTGTAAGTGCCGGTCATTGCATCACTGCCCAGGTGGATGAGATCTGTGGCCGGGTTCGGATGGACAGCCAGCGAAGCAACGTCCGACTCGCCAAGGCCGAACCAGAATCCACTGAAGTACCAGTCGTTGCGACGAGTTTGCGTCTGATCAAGACCAAGTCCATAGAAGCTCAAATACCATCCGCTGCACCAATGGCTCTCACCCATCACACCACCGCGCCGACCATCGGGCAATCCATCAGCGATGACCTCCCATGTATCATTCGAGCCGTTGTAGGTGTAGCCATCGGAGCGGAATGTGCTTCCGTCGATAGCGCCTGCCATCACGATGGGTGCGAAGCTGAACGAGCTGGATGATCCATATCGGCCTTCCGGCAAGTTGTTCAGCTGTTGCCAGGAGTCATCCGCGGTATTGTATTGCCACACTTCGGAGAGCGCGTTGTACGCTTCATCCGCACCCCCGATCACCATCGGGGAGTACGGAGGTACGCCACGATTCATAGCTGTTGCGCGGTGCCGACCGATGCCGGGAAGATCGGCGCGTTGCACCCAAGCATCAGTGGTGGGATCATACTCCCAAAGTTCCGTAAGCGCCACGCCGCCTGCCACGAGGCCTCCGCAGATATACAGCCGTCCATCGCTTTCAAGGGAGACCGAAGCATACCGACCTGCGCCAGGCAGAGCTGCCTTAGCCGACCATGTATCCGAACCGGTGTCGTATGCCCAGAGCTCATTCAACGGGCCGTTGGCGTCCAACCCGCCAAAGAGATAGCCGATGCCATCGATGGCTTTCGCTGTGCAATACTGCCGAGGCGTCGAGGGAAGCGAGGCGACCTGCTGCCATGACCACTGCACCATGTCGTACTGCCACCAGTCGTTGGTGAGGTTCCAGCCCACCTCCATGCCCGTGCCCACGTACACCTTGCAGTAGTGACTGAAGGCAGCGGCATCATCGCGCGGTGTGCCAGGGAAGTCGCCGATATACTGCCAGCCGAATTGCGCATGGCCCAAGGATGCCGTGAGCAAGGCTGCGGCTGCGAGCTTCGTTCTCATGGGTCGAAGCTAGGACAGGCCGCTATGGGATATCGCTGCCTCAGTAGCAGTACTTCCCCTCCACGATCATCTTCTTCGCAATCGCCTTCCGCAGCTCCGCCGTGTTCAGGTTGCTCGCCTTGGTGAAGCGTTTCGCTCCCATCAGCATCGCGCGTTGCTCATCGCCATCGGCGAAGTTGTTCACGGCTTCCTTGGCGTACTTGTGGATTCGGTCCGCTGCGTCGTGTATGTACAACTGGCACATGGCGATCTGCTCGGCCACGGTGTCGGCGCCTTTCATGTCGGCGAGCTTCAACGTGCGCAGCAAGGTGCTTTCGGCGAGGTAAGTGTCGATCACCATATCCGCGATGTGCATCAGCGTCTCCTGGTGCTTCGCGAGTTCGAGGCCCAACTTCTGCGCTGCACCACCGGCCACCATCAGCACGGCCTTCTTGAAGTTCGCTACCATGCGCTTCTCGTCGCCCAGCAGCGAATCATCCGGCTCGGGGAACTCGGGGATGCCCATCAGCTCCGCAGCAACGGCCTGCGCAGGTCCCATCAGGTCCAGTTGGCCTTTCATCGCGCGCTTCAGCAGCATGTCCACCGTGAGCATGCGGTTGATCTCGTTCGTTCCCTCGAAGATCCGGTTGATGCGGCTGTCGCGGTACGCCCGCTCCACGGGGCTTTCGGCGCTGTAGCCCATGCCGCCATAGATCTGCACGCCCTCGTCGCACACATAGTCCAGGCATTCGCTGCCGGCCACTTTCAGGATCGCCGCTTCGGCCGCGTATTGCTCCACGCCCTTCAGCAAGGCCTTCGCATGATCGGCACCGGCAGCTTCCAACGCTTCAATCGCGTGCTCCATGTCCTGGCTGCAGCGGTAGGTCGCGCTTTCCACCACGTAGCAGTAGGTCGCCTGGTCGGCGAGCTTCTGGCGGATCGCACCGAACGCGCTGATCGGTTTGCCGAACTGGATGCGCTCGTTGGCGTATTTCACGCTCATGTCCACCACGCCCTTCGCGCCGCCCAAGGCCGCTCCGGCCAGCTTGATGCGACCGATGTTCAAGATGTTCACCGCGATCTTGAACCCGTTCTGCCGCTCGCTCAGCATGTTCTCCACCGGCACCTTGCAGTCGTTGAAGAACACCTGGCGCGTGCTGCTGCCCTTGATCCCCATCTTCTTCTCCTCGGGGTTCAGCGTGATGCCGCCGAAGTCCTTCTCCACGATGAAGGCCGTGAGGTTCTCGTCGTCGCCGATCTTGGCGAACACCGTAAAAATGTCTGCGAAGCCGCCGTTCGTGATCCACATCTTCTGCCCGTTCAGCAGGTAGTGCTTGCTATCGGGCGTCAGCGTGGCTTTGGTCTTCCCGCTGTTCGCGTCGCTGCCGCTGCCCGGTTCGGTGAGGCAGTAGCACGCTTTCCATTCGCCGATGGCCAGCTTCGGGATGTACTTGGCCTTCTGCTCCGCGTTGCCGTAGTAGAGCGTGGGCAGCGTGCCGATGCCCGTGTGCGCCGCCATCGCCACGCTGTAGCTGTGGCCGGCGCCGGTCTTCTCCGTCACCAGCATGCCGGTCACGAAGTCCTTGCCGAAACCGCCGTACTCCTCGGGGATTGAAATGCCCAACAACCCAAGCTCACCGGCCTTCTCCATGATCTTCTGCATCAGTCCTTCTTCCTGGTGGTCGATGCGCTCCAGGTTGGGCCAAACCTCCGCGGCGAGGAAGTCGATCGCCGTCTGCGCGATCATGCGTTGCTCCTCGTTGAACTCCTCGGGAATGAAGATGTCCTGCGGTGCGCTTTCGCGGATCAGGAATTCGCCGCCTTGAAGGGCTTTCTTGGTTTCGGTTGCCATGACTTTCGGAGTTCTGGAGGTTCTAACGTGGAGCGAGGTAGTTCGTTTGAGCCGTGGTCAAGCGGCCATGGAGAGGGCGTTTCCGGATATGAAACGGCTATTTGCGGCTATTTTCGGATATGATGCCGTGATTTGCGGATACGAATCGGATATTATCGCATATTTGCGGATATGTCTGTCGTCCACACTTTTCGCCTCGATCTGACCTGGGACCTCTTGCAGGCCATCAGCCGGGTTGACCGTTTCGGGGGCGAATGGGCGGGCATCGAGCGTCGCGAAGGCCGTTCGCTGAAGCACATGAAGTCCATCGCTACTGTGCAGAGCGTGGGAGCTTCTACCCGCATTGAAGGCAGCCGCTTGGCCGACCCCGAAGTGGATGCGCTTCTCGCGCACTTGGACATCACCAAGCTCGAGGACCGCGATCAGCAGGAAGTCGCAGGCTACTTCGAAGCGCTGGATACCATCGGCGAGGCGTTCGCTGAGATCCGTGTCGGCGAGAGCGAGTTGAAGCATTTGCACAAGCTCACGTTGCAATACAGTTCCAAGGATGCCTGGCACCGGGGCGGCTACAAGCAACAACCCAATGCCGTCGAAGCCGTTGCCGCTGACGCAAGTCGCACCGTCGTCTTCGCTACTACGCCACCCGGTATGGAGACGGAAGATGCCATGCGCGCGCTGGTCGCTTGGTATGGCCGAACGGAGCAAGTACATCCGCTGGTCCGTGTTGCGCTCTTCTGCTATGAGTTCGTCACCATCCACCCGTTCCAGGATGGCAACGGCCGCATGAGCCGCCTGCTGGCCACCTTGCTCCTGCTGCAAGAGGGCTATCCATGGGTGCAGTACGTCAGCTTCGAGCACGAGATCGAGCGACGGAAAACCGAGTACTACCGCGTGCTGCGGCAGTGCCAGATGCAGCGCCCTGGCGAGGAAATGACCCCATGGGTCCACTTCTTCTTGGACTGTTTGGTGGTGATGATGGAGAAGCTGCGTGCCAAGTTGGAGGTGAAAGGCACGGCCACCACGTTGAACGATCGCCAGCGCAACATCCTGCGCTACGTGCAGGCGCATGCCGGTGCGCAGGCCGGCGGCATCGCTACCGCTTTGTCTTTGCCCCTGCCTACTGTGAAGAAGGACTTGGAGGTCATGTTGCGCAACAACGCCCTTGTTCGCGAGGGAACGGGGCGTGGTACACACTACTCGGCGCACTGAGCCATGGGAACGGATCCCAACGGCAAACTCTTCGATGTGCCCGTGCTCGGGTATCGATACCTGCTTGTGATCCGCCCATCGAAGGAGATCACAGCTGTCGTCAACGTCCTCAAAGAGAAGGTCGAAGAGGCGATCGGTCCCTACCGGTATCGGCATTCCACTGCTCACATCACGCTGTTCTATGCTGACTTGCCGGTGGAATGCGAGCGTGATCTGTGTGAAGGCATAGCTCGCGGGGTGGAGGGGCATGGTGCGTTTAGGCTGCACTACGAGGGCATCACTCACTTCGAGAACAAGCAGACGATCTACATCGATCCTGTGGAAAAGCAGCCCATCGATAGTGTTCGGAAGAGCGTTGTTGCCTATGCGCGCAGCTACAAGCGCCTGAAGAAGTTGGGCATAAACCCAAGCGACCACCCGCACCTCACCATTGCGGCCGGATTGAAGCCCGCGCAGTTCGAGCGCGCTTGGGAAAGTCTTGCGCCGCATGAACTGCGTGCTGAAGAACAGGTGACCGAGGTGGTCTTGCTGCGAAGAGCCATGCGCGAGGGCGAACGGTATGCACATGTGCGCTCCTTCGTGCTGGAGTGAATTTCCAGTAGCGGATCGGACGGTGGTCGCCGACGTCAAGGAGTTGGGTGCTTGTGCGTTGTCCATGATGACCGTCCTAGTTCCACGGACCCTGCTTCCCCACCGGCGTAAACTGGGAGGTCTTCCGGTCGAAACGGTAGAGCCCACCGAAACCGCCGAACCAGAACCGACCTTCCCGGTCTTCCATGATCGCTAAGATCCCGCCTGAGCTCAAGCCGTCCTTGGGACCGTAGTTCGTGAAGCTCGTCCCATCGTAGCGGAAAACGCCCTGGTGCTCCGCGGCAAACCAGATGTGGCCCGACCGGTCTTCATAGAACGCACCTGTTTCAACCCCTTGGATCACGCCGTCCTTCGTGAAGTTGGTGAACGCCTTGCTGCCTTTTTCATCAACTGCTGACGGATCGAAGAGGCTGACACCGCCGAACATGCTCCCGAGCCAGAGCCTGCCCTTGCTGTCTTCCATCATGCCGGAGACGCTATTGTCGGGCAGGCCATCTTCCACGGTGTAGTGCTTGAACGTTCGGGGAGAGCCGCTCTCCTTTGGGTCGAACACGAAGAGCCCATCACCATCGCGCCCGAACCAGATCTTTCCTTGGCTGTCCTCCATTAAGCACGTGATGCGTGTGGGTGATAATTGGACCAAAGAGTCGACCGCCGTGGTCGCCGGCAGCTCGATGGTGGTGAAAGTGTGGCCGTCGTAGGTGCAGAGGCCGTTGATCGTTCCGATCCACAGCACGCCATCGCGGCCTATGGACATGGTCCAGATCGCGTTGTGCGGCAGGCCATCCTTCGTGGTCAACTGACTGAATCCATGGCGTGCGGAATGGCGAGCCGAGGGATCGTATTTGAAGAGCCCTTCGCCATCCGTGGCGACCCACAGGATACCGTCCGCGCCTTCCACGATCCCGTTGATGCGGCCCGTGGTGATGCCGGCACTGTCCGCGAGGTATTCCAGTGTATCGTTCGCGTAGCGGATCAGTCCGTAATGGTTGGTGCCGAACCACAGCGTTCCGCTCTTGTCTTGGTGCATGTTGCGCACATAGTGACAGAGCTGCCCTTCGTGTTCAAGGGGTAGGGGCCAGTTCGTCGGGATCCGGACCGTATCGTTCGTGATCACCACGGGTGCCTTGCTCGTGGGTTGGCCGTTGCACGAGAGGAGGAGCAACGAGCCGAGGGCTAGGCAAATGATCGTGCGGGTTACCATCATTTCTTCTTGCCTATTGAGATCCGTTTCTTCTTTGGCGGAAGAAAATTGCTCCCCGACACCACCGACTTCCCAGTGCGCTGCTCCAGTTCCAGCCGCGCCTTCTTCGCGATGCCACCACCCTTTCGCGCGGCCACCTTGTTCTTCGGCATCCCGACGGCCTGCTCGGTCTCTGCGATCTGCCGCGTGCTCATCTCGGCCAGTGCCGTGAAGATCAGCTCCGCCTCGCTCATGTGGTCGCGGAGGTTCTGGGTCTTCAGGCCTTTGATGGTCTTGTGGTCCTTCACCGTTACACCGCTCCATTCCTGGTGGATGATGTTGGTGAGGATCGCGAACTCTTCGCCTTCCTTGATGTCGTGGTCCTTCCAGTAGTCGGTCAGCTTGTTGCGGGTCTCCTGGCCCATCATCCGCTGCTGGATCCACTTTTCGCTGCGGCCGTGCTGGCGCCAGTAATCCCGGGCCCGGTCGAGAGAGCGGGCGGGGTCGGCCATCTCTTGCATGCGCTCGTAGCCAACCTTCGCGAGCCAGAGTTTGATCGGTTCCGCTTTGGGGCTTGGAACGGATTGGACCATTCGCAACAAGGTCTCGGCGGTGGCCACATCGGTGAGGCGCATCTTGCCATCGTCGGCGGGCATTTTCAAGTGGTGACAGTTTGTCACCAGTTGACTTCCTTCCTTGGCCAGCGCTCTTTCAGCTTGTTCCAGTACTTGCGCGCGGTCTGGTAATCCGGCTGTTGGATCAAGGCCTGGATGATGTCATTGATGGAGAACCACCACGTCTCCGTGGCATCATCATAGAGCCGACGGATATGGTGTTGCTCGAACAGCGTAGCGGAGGGTAGCAGGGCGCTCATGGTTTCAGCGGATGACGGCTTCTTCGTCAACGCGCATTGAACAACATACGGACAGGCTGCCGGGCTTGAGTGTATTGGAGGTCATGGTTCTCATCACTACTTCTCTCCAAGTCCTTCGATGAACTTCTTTGGATCCAGCACGAAGCGCTTGGCCTCTGACTGGTCGAGCGTTGCCTTCACATTCGCCATTGTCGGCTCCAGGAGCTCTACATGGATGAGCTTCAACTGAAGGTCGAATCTTCGAGCGAGTGCAAGCATCTTTTCAATAAAGGACTCATCGACATTGCGCAGGTCAATCCGGAACCTGATCTCCTCGATCACTCTGGTATCATTCACCCACGCGATCCAGAGATCGTTCGTGTCAGTCTTGCCCCATGTTTGGTGGTCCTCTCCGCCCCAGTCTCGCGGCAACGTGCCGTCGATATGAGGCAGTACATCATCAATGGTCAGCGTTGAGTTGCCGATCTCGAGAAAGAAGCTCTTCTGCCAGACGGCCATGGTATTGCTTGTTATCGGGTAGAGATCATCAGCCTCAAACGCGATCCTGCATTTTGCGTGAGCGATTGCAGCGGAAAGCCCACAGCGCGGTAATCCGCGCGAGGACTTGTAGCGGAAAGCGCGACCCGAGGCTTTGCGAGGGACACGCCCAAACCACTATCACGCTTCTGTTCCATCAATTCAACAACTCAAACACACTCGCCGCCCCCTGCCCCGTCCCCACGCACATCGTCACCATCCCATACTTCTGCTTGCGGCGGCGCATCTCGTTGAAGAGTTGCACCGTCAGCTTCGTGCCCGTGCAGCCCAGCGGATGCCCCAGCGCGATGGCGCCGCCGTTCACGTTCACGATGTTCGGGTCCAGCCCCAGCTCGCGGATCACGGCGAGGCTCTGGCTCGCGAAGGCCTCGTTCAGTTCCACCAGCTCGATGTCCTTCAGCTTCAGGCCGGCCTTCTCCACGGCCTTCGGCACCGCGGCCACCGGACCGATGCCCATGATGCGCGGCTCCACGCCGGCCACGTGGTAGGAGAGGAGGCGCGCGATCGGCTTCACGCTTGCGCCGGGCCCCGACCCGGCGTTCAGTTCCTTCAGCATGCGCTCGCTCACCACCAGCACGAAGGCCGCGCCGTCGCTGGTCTGGCTGCTGTTGCCGGCCGTCACGCTGCCCTTCGCATCGAACACAGGTTTCAGTTTCGCCAGCCCTTCCAAGGTGCTTGCGCGCGGACCTTCATCGGTATCCACCACGTACTTCTTCACCTGGCGTTTCTCCTTCTCATCCAGGTACACCTGTTCCACTTCCACCGGCACGATGTCGTCCTTGAAACGCCCGGCGGCGATGGCGGCCAGCGCCTTCTCGTGGCTGTGCAGGCTGAACGCGTCCTGGTCCTCGCGGCTCACTTTGAAGTCGCGCGCCACGGCCTCGGCGGTGAGACCCATGCCCCAGTAGTAGGTGGGGTTCGCCTTGCTCACCTCGTAGTTGGGCACGATGCGCCAGCCGCCGAAGGGGATCGGGCTCATGCACTCCACACCGCCGGCGATGATCATGTCGCTGAGGCCGCTGTGGATCTTGCTGCTCGCGATGGCGATCGTCTCGCTCCCGCTGCTGCAATAGCGGTTCACCGTCATGCCCGGCACCTTGTCCGTGTTCAGGCCCATCAGGCTGATCATTCGGCCCACGTTCAGGCCCTGCTCGGCCTCGGGCGTGGCGTTGCCCACGATCACATCCTCGATGCGGTTCACATCGAGGTTGGGCACGCTCTTCACGAGGTGTTGCACCACGTTGGCGGCCAGATCATCCGGACGCGTGAAACGGAATTTGCCGCGCGGGGCTTTGCCCACTGCACTGCGGAAACCGGCGATGATGTATGCGTTCATGGTCGTGATCCGGTCATTTCTTGTTGCTCAAGTTCTTCTTCGCCACCTTCAGGCCGAGGCCGCTCCTGCCTTTGGGTTTGAGCTTTGCCTGAAGCTTGAAGATGCTGTTCATGATGTGTTCCGCTTTGTCAATGAGGATATCGCTCTCCGCGCTGTTCATGAAACCCAGCCGCCTGGCAAGAACCACCTGTGTGATCAGCTTAGCTGCGGAACCAGCAGCGTCACCGAGCAAGAGGTGGAACTCGGCGTCGTTGTTCCTCTCGGCGCCCTCCGCGATCCTGCTCGGTATCGGAACGCAACAACGGCGTAACTCCGACTGAAGTCCATAGGTCTCGTGCTTTGGGAACTCCTTGGTGACCTTGTATACTTCGACAACGAGGTCCATTCCAAGGTTCCACACGTCAAGGTTCATGAAGCGATGCATGATGCTCAGGTTTTGGTGGTTGGTGGCAGCTCAGATATTGTTCTGATGTTGAAGTTGGAGATGCTTGCGGAAGTTGTCCTCGAATTGTGCGAGTTGTTCCATGACCGCTTCGAATGAAGGCACGTCACCATAGAACATGTCACGCTCCATGTTGGCATAGTCCTTCTCCCATTCCTTGCGCGCTCCACCCTGCGGAATGATCGAGAAGCCTTCGTTCAGCAGCACGTCGTAGTCCACACTGCCGTACCGATAGAAGGTCCGGCGGTGTTCGATGATCGCCGGGTAGAGGGTAAGGTCGTCCATAGACCTTTCCCCGAAGCCCGCTTTGGATAGTCTGTACAAGTCGTAGTAATGCCTCGCCAACCGTGGCCGCGGACCTTCCGGACGTTGGATCAGTACCTCATGAAGAAGCAGTGCTTTCTCCAGCATGGTCCGCTCCGCTTGCATCGTGTTCACGTTGAACACACCGTCTCCGAGCGCATCAGGGAAAAGTTCGTTCAGGTAGGCGGCGATGGGCATGGGCTTGCTTGGCCATGCGTCCGCCTTTGCCACCAATTCCACCTTCACTTCCGGACGGAGATAGCCCGAACCTTCGCCATAGAGTTTCGGGTAATAGAAAACAATGCTCGTCTCCTGGTTGTCGGTGATGGGCGATATTGCGATCGACCAGTCGCGCTTACCGAGCTTTTCCGCGAGTTCGGTCCGTAGGGCAGGCAGCAAGCGGTCCTCCGTCCATGCGTAACAGGCCTTTGCGATCTTTTTCGCACGCTCCTTCCCCTGGCGAGGGCTGTGTGCCTCCGACGGCACTGCATCAGTGCCCAGCGCCAGTGCGCCACGGTCCACCACCAGATCGATGTCTTCGGAGAAACGATCGATGATCCGGTAGGCCTTGCTCAGCGAAGTGCCGCCTTTGAAGGTGAGATGGACACCGATACCATCGAGTTGGGTAAGCACGCGCAGCAGCCAACACACCCAGAAGTCCTTCTCAATGCTCTGCACCGCCAAGGGCATGCGCTGTGCGGCCGTATCCAGGAGGCTCCGGTTCTGCTCGTCGGTATGTTGCAGGTAGCGGTCCACGATCAGTGGGTCTCAGCGGCCAGGCGTTTCATGATCTCAGCGATCCAGGCCGGTGCACGGTGCAGGTCTTTCATCAGCGCCTTGCTGTCCTTGGCCGGGATGCGTTGCGCGAGTTTGCGGTAGTCATTCTCATTGAAGTGCTTCTTGCCGATGTAGCGCAACGCTTGGATGAGCAACCCGGCCAGCGGTGTGCTGGTGTCCATGTAGCGGGCGCTGCTGTGCCGCAGTTCCACGGGTACACCGCGCACGTCCAGCTTGCGCGGACGGCCGCTGGTGAGGAAGGCGATGCGCATGGGCACTTGTTCGCTCAGCCCGAGCACATTGGCGGCATAGGCACCTGTGGGGTGCAGTTTGGTGGCGTCGCGGCCAGCGATCGCATGCGCCACATCTTCATAGGAAGCTCCTACCTCGCCGACCAGTTCCAAGCGTTCGGTCAGCTCGTACACACCACGACCCACCTTGCGGATGGTGCCTGCCTTGGCATGCCGATGCAGCGCCTGGATCACTGCGTCGTACGAACCCAGGTCCCTGAAATCGCTGGGCAGGAACACGCTGCGCGGACCCTTGCGGCGCACGCGAGCCAACAGCTTGCTGTCGATGGAGGTTATGGAACGGGGACGGGGCATTATGTCAGTAAAACGTATACAAATATCTGACATAATTCTGAGAACGCTCTTGAACACAGGTGACAGGGCTATCCGCGAAGACTCGGCCTGTTGCTTCGTCGTTCCTCCTCGCAATCAGGCCTGCGGGCTTTCCGCTTCTATCCCTCACGCGGAGTGCAGGTTTATGGCTAGTCATGGTCGTTCAGGTTACACTAGATCTGCGCCGGTATTCTTGATTTCAGGCGGCTGGAGACATAGTACACTGATGCAGATTTCATCTACCACCAGATATTCATGAATGCCATCAAGGAAAGTGGATGAGTTGAACGCCGGTCGATTGGATTCAAGCTCGAACCAACCGCCTTCTTCCACCTCGTAAAGCCAACCATTGGGTTCGCTGTATGTATTCCAGAATTCCGCGAGATCGCTCTCATCTAGGACTCTGAAGCCAGCGGGATTCGAGAAAACCACTCGTGCAAATGCAAATCCTTCTCCTTGGATCTCGATTGAAAGGTCCGTTCCATCATAGTGTACGGAGCGCACAGCTTTCCGAGGGTACTTCGCCGCGGGCAGGAATGGCTTGCACTTGGGTTGACGCATGATACTAGGTCTTAATTCCGCAACACTTTCCCGCTGGTGATGATCGACTGCAAGCGTTCCAGCGTTTTGCGCTGCATGCAGAGTTCCAGGAAGGTCTTCCGCTCCAGGTCCAGCAGGTATTGCTCGCTGACTTCCGTGGGTTCGCTGAGGTCGCCGCCGCAGAGCACGTGGCCCAGCTTCTGCGAGATCAGCGTGTCGTGCTCGCTGATGTAATTGCCACTTTGCATGGTGTTGGCGCCGATGTACACGATGCCCAGGCCTTCGCGGCCGAGCACCTTGATGTCCTTGCGCATGGGCGGCTTGGTGTAGCCCTTCTCCCAGAGGTCGAGCGCGCATTCCTTGGCGTAGGCCAGCTGGTGCGCGCGGCTCACGATCACCTCGTCCGTACCGCGGCGCAGGTAGCCGAGGGCGAAGGCCTCTTCGCCGCTGGTGCTCACCTTGGCCTGGCCGATGGTGAGGAAGCGCTCGCGCAGCGCGTTGATGCGGATGTCGCCTTCCTTCAGTTCGTCGCTGAGGCGCAGCGCGAACTCCTTGCTGCCGCCACCGCCGGGGATCACGCCCACGCCGAACTCCACGAGGCCCATGTAGGTCTCCGCATGCGCCACCACCTTGTCCGCGTGCAGGCAGAGCTCGGTGCCGCCGCCAAGGCAGAGTTGGTGCGGTGCGGCCACCACGGGGATGGATGAATGCCGCATGCGCATCATCGTGTTCTGGAAGGTGCGGATGGCCATGTCCAGGTCGTCGTACTCCTGCTCCACGGCCATCATGAAGATCATGCCCACGTTGGCGCCCGCGGTGAAGAGTGCGCCGTCGTTGTAGACCACGAGGCCTTTGTAGCCGGCTTCCGCGAGATCGATCGCCTTGTTCAGGCCCTGGATCACTTCCGCGCCGATCACGTTCATCTTGCCGCCCCAGCTCACCGCGAGGATGCCGTCGCCGATATCGTAGACGCGGGCCAGATTGTTCTTCCACACGATGCTACTTTCGGGCAGTTCGCTCAGCACGATGGTGCCTTCCGCGCGCGGCACCGGCTTGTAGCTCTTGCTCGGGATGTCGTAGTAGAGCCGCTTGCCGCCTTCGACTTTGTAGAAGCTGGTGTTGCCTGCGGCGATCATGTCGTTCACCCACGGAGCGACTTTCACGCCCGCAGCGTTCATCGCATCGAGTGCGGTCTTCGCGCCGATCGCATCCCACGTCTCGAACGGCCCCAGTTCCCAGCCGAAGCCTGCGCGCATGGCGTCGTCGATCTTGTAGAGTTGGTCGGTGATCTCCGGAATGCGGTGGCTCACGTAGGCGAAGAGCCCGTGAAAGCTCTTGCGGTAGAACTCGCCGGCCTTGTCGGTGCCCGCGTAGAGGAGCGCCGTGCGCTTCACGAGGTTGTCCTCCTTCTTGGCCGCATCCAACGTGGCGAACTTGGGCTTCACCTGCGGACGGTACTCAAGCGTTTTCAGGTCCAGCGCGAGGATGTCGCCCTTCGGCGTTGAGCGGTCCTTGAAGAAGAAGCCCTTGCCGGTCTTGCTGCCGAGCATGTTCTTCTCGACCATCTGTTGCAAGTAGCCGGGTAGCGCGAACGTGGCGTTCTGCTCGTCGGTCGGGCAGTTGTCCTGAACGCCCTTGGCGACGTGCACGAGCGTGTCGAGGCCCACCACATCCGCCGTGCGGAAGGTGGCGCTCTTCGGCCGACCCAGCGCGGGACCGGTCAGGCGATCGACCTCTTCCACGGTGAGCCCCATCTCTTCCACCAAATGGAATAGGCCCATGATGCCGAACACGCCGATGCGGTTGGCGATGAAGGCTGGCGTGTCCTTGCACAGCACCGTGACTTTCCCCAAGACGCGCTGGCCGTACTCTTGCAAGAAGGAGAGGACCGCGGGATCCGTTTTCGTGCCGGGGATGATCTCCAGCAGCGGCAGGTAGCGCGGCGGGTTGAAGAAGTGCGTGCCGCAGAAGTGTTTCGCGAAGTCCTCGCTGCGGCCTTCGAGCAGGCCGTGGATCGGGATGCCGCTGGTGTTCGTGGTGATCAACGTGCCCGGCTTGCGGTGCTTCTCCACGTTGGTGTAGACCTGCTGCTTGATGTCCAGCCGCTCGACGACGACCTCGATCACCCAATCGCAGTCCTTGATCTTCGGCAGGTCATCCTCGAAGTTGCCGGTGCTGATCCGCTTCGCGAAGCGCTTGTCGTAGATGGGCGAGGGGCTGCTCTTCAGCGCAGCGGCCAGGGCCTCGTTGACGATCTTGTTCCGATCCGTCCCTTCCTTGGGAACGATATCGAGCAGCAGCACTTCGGCGCCGATGTTGGCGAAGTGGCAGGCGATTCGGCTGCCCATGACGCCGGATCCGAGGACGGCGACTTTCTTGATGTGTCTGTTGGCCATCAGAAGAGTTGTTCTTGTTCGAGTATCCGATCCAGTTCGGTCATCACCGTCCGAAAGTTGTTGAGCTGTGTCGGCGTGAAACGGCTCTGCACCGCTTCGTTGAATTTGATGACGGTGTTGCGGCTCACGTCGCGCATCTGCTTGCCCTTCGCGGTGAGGAGCATCCGCACCACGCGCTTGTCCTCTTTGCAGGGTACGCGTTTGATGAGGCCTTCTTCCTCCATGGTCTGCAACGTGCGCACTAGGCTGCGGCTCTCCATGCCCATCTTGGGACCGAGCTTGGTGCTGGGCGTTCCTTCCGGTTCGATGTTCAAGAGGATCTGGCCCACGGCCATGCTGCCGCCGTACTTGGCGGCTTCGGTGTTGTAGATGCGCGAGATGCGGCTCCACACTTTGCGAATGGGAAAGTCAATCGTCTCTTCGGGCTTCATCACAGGGTGACTTCGGTGCCGAATGTAGAAGCAAATGGTATGCGCGCATACTAATAACACGATATTCATCCAAAGTTTTCACAGGCATGGTCCTTGTAGCTTCGCGTCCACATTCCCATTCGCATGCGTGTCTCCCTTGTCGCTCTTGCCGTCGGTTCAACCCTCGCTCTCTTATCCTGCAAGAAGGACAACGATGATGACACCCCTGATCCGGCAGCCGGCCCACGATTAATACTGAAGTTCCGGTTCGACAGTACCCAGGTGCGGCTGAATAATCTTGGCGTAGCCGCTACGGTGCCAGTGGGGCACGGGGCGCAGAGTCCTCGTTTCAACAAGATGAGCGCGCACTACGTCGAGTTCGCGCAGACGAGCATTACCCTGCCGGGCCAGGGCGATGTGGTGTATCATGCGCCAGAGACCACTTTGGGCGGCACCACTGCCATTGATCACGACCTTGGCATCCAAGTGGGCCAGGAGGGGGAGTTCCACAACATCGCATTGAGTGATCTGAATCCTGGGAGCTACCAGTACCTCCGCGTTTCACTGGCCTATCAGAACTACGACATCCGCTTCGGTGCGTTCGGTCAGACTTATAGTGGCACCATCGCCTCCTTCATCGGGTACAACACGTACATCGAATCCTATCAGATAAAGGATAGCACCGTCTCCGTGAATGGGAACAGGCTGCAGGGGTATTGGGGCTTCGAGGTTCTGAATCCGCCCATCGCCACACCAGTGACCACCGGGCAGGCGCCCCCAGGTGCCACCACGGTGCCGAATCCGCTCTTCGCCACATCGCCGATCCCGCCAGGATCATGCCTGGTGACGGGAACCTTCGCGAGCGCATTGACCATCACAGGCAATGAGACAGAGGACATCGTGATCATAGTTTCCCTCAGCACGAACCAGAGCTTCGAGTGGGTCGAGACCGATGGCGACAACGTGTTTGAGCCAGTGGATGGGGAGACCGTGGTCGACATGGGCATTCGGGGGATGATCCCCATCGTGCAATGATGGCTTAAAGGTCCAGGACCCGGGACGCGCGCCAGGTCATCGGTCCACGGGTGCATGGGTCATTCTCGCTGAAGGCCTTGACCCATTGCTCGCCTTGAGCCTCCGGCCTTAGCCGGATGATTAGGCGCTCCGCATCCTGATGCACGATTTCAATTCCCGGACTCACTGTCCAATCGATGGCGCCATGAACACCATCGACCCGGAATTCCTGCTCCTTGCCGCGCTCAAAGGGGAGTGCTCCGACGGCGATCAACCCGCGCTCCGCTGAGCAGAGGTGACGCATGTTGGCCTGCGGTGTTCGTTGGTACACGCGGACATGGTCCACTTCCAGCAGCGCATCGGCTGGCCAAGGCTTCGGTTTCTTCGGCCCCTTGCAGAACGCCTTTGGTGCTGACACCGCGAGGTCCAGGATCACATTGATGCCGTCCTCGCTGCGCGGGAAATAAGGGGCGGTGGGGTGGTCGCCCGATTCACGGTTGCAAGCAGGAAGCGGTCGGCCCCTGCGATCAACGAACCGTCCGCGGTATTGCACAAGTCGGCCATCGAGGAACCATGAGATGCCATCGCGATCCCACTCCACAGCATAGTCATGCATCCCCCGCGACAGGTCCTGCGCCTTGTGTTTGCCGCTGCTGGAGAATCGGGTTCCCCCCCAACGATGCAGCGCTCCTTTGAGCAATCGGGGCTGCTCACCGCAGAACTCGAACACATCGATCTCCGTCTCTCCGCCGAAGCCCCAGAACGCAGGCCAGAGCCCGGCACCACGCGGGATGCGGCACCTGACCTCGAAGCGTCCATAGGTGAACTTGGCGTCACCGATGGAATGAACCATGCCGCCTTCGTGCTCCTTGCGTTTGCCATACCATTCACCGCCCTGCGACCGCACGCCGAGCTTAAGGCGTCCATTCTCTACGGTCACCAGGTCATCCCGGAAGATGGTGTTGCTCGTGCCCATGATGCGGCATCCTTCGCATCGGTCGCTGCCATCATCACTGTAGGTGAACCAGGTGACCCACTTTCCCGGGTCCAACCGCTCACCATTGAACTCGTCGTGGAACACGAGCTTCCATGCGCTGGTGTCGCAAGGGCCGCCAGCGCTGAACGCCGTTGGGCCGACGCGTTTCGCACGCTTGCTCTGCGCATTCAGGTCGATTGGATGCAGCATCACAGTCATAAGGCACACCGTGCAGAGCCATTGGACGATTCGGTTCATGGAATGGAGTGCTTTCGCTACGCCGTGGGTCACGCTGGTTTCTTGATCATCCGCTTCCGGCCATCGATCCACAGGGCCAGTCCTTCGCTTCGCGCGAAAGTGAATCGCACCCGCGAGGCGTGCAGCACCTCGTCCATGCGCCCTTGCTGATCATCATAGATGAACACGCTGTCACAGGCGAACGAGAAGACGCTAGTGTCACCGTGTACACTATACCGCACATGCGGTGCGACGTTTCGCCGCTTCAGCCGGAGTGTGTCGTCTTCCATCACCCGTTCCGGCAAGGCCACGTCCAGGAAGCCGATATCGTTGAAGCCGCTTTCGAGCCACATCAATTTCTGGCCCCAGCTCTCCTTCTCGCCGAAGTTGGCCAGCACCCACAAGGCATTTGCCGGTGATGCTGTGTCTACGGAAAAGAAAGTCGGAAGCATCGTCCAACTATCATACGCCGGTGAGGAAACGGTGATCATCTCCGGCGTTCCAGCCGCTTTCAACCGGTAACGATACAGGCGCAATCCCTCGAAGGTTTCCTGCCGGTTGGAGGCGACCATGACATAGGTGCCATCCAATAGGTCGAAGGTGACTTGGACAAGGAGCGTATCGTGCTCCAGGTTGTCATCGACCATGGGGAAGCCGACCGCTCTAATAGCGGAGCCTTCAATCCAAGGTCGCGTAGCAGTGGCTGAGGGCTGGTCCTCGGTTCCGGTGGGGGAGGCAGGTTCCTCGGTAGCCGCATTGCCATCAAGCTCCCAACATCCCGCCCCTAGGATGGAGAGAACGACAAGGGCCCACATGGGTTGACGAAGCGTTGGCATGCTTGGAGCAAAGTAACCGAACCAATGGAAGTGCCTAGGTGTTCAACTCCCGAACAAGATGATTGCTCAACCGGCAGAAATCCAGAGCATTGCGAAGTGAATGTGAGGTTGGATTCAGTGCGATTGGGGCTTCTCATTCTCGCATCCGCCGGTTTGGGTTGTTGGCCAGCTGTAGTTGCAGCTGGATCAACATGGAACCATCGATAGAGTTTTCGCGTATATCGACTTTGAATGCGGCTTGGTCGATCGATTGGGCCGCTCGATAGAAACGCGAAAGCAACGGGATGGAAGCCGCTTTCCCCCTCGACAGGAGCAAGGACCATTGGTCCGAGCAGCTGCTGGCGCCTGTGCAGGCGGCCGGCAGCACCCGCGTGGTATTCGCCCACCATGGCCCGGTTGACCATGCCATGAAAGAACGGCTCATGGCACAGGCGGAGGCCTATTCCTTGGAGATCGCCGATTCCGTTGTGCTGCGAAAGCGCCTCTTCAACGTGATGGTGGAAGGGCTGGACAATCTGACCCTGCATACCGTATCCGCTCATGGCGAGAGCTGCTTCGCCACGTTGCTGGATTCCGGTTCGGGTTATCGTCTCTTCCTCGGGAACACGGTACCCGTTTCAACAGCCGAAATGCTCGCGCACCGGGTACAGGTGCTGAACGATATGAGCGATACGGACCTCAAGGAGCACTTCCTGATGCTGCTGGCCAACGATGGCCGCACGGAACGCGGTGGCGCCGGCTTGGGCCTTGTGACCATGGCGCGCAAAAGTGGACGCGGGCTAACGGCCCATGTGATCCCGCTAGACCAAGGCCACGCCCGCCTGGTGATGGAGCTTGCCCTGAACCGCGACTAGTTCACGCGAGGGCGTACTCCGCCAGATGCCCATAGCGCGGTGTCAGGCTGCCATCCTTCACGATTGTCGCGCGATCAATCATGCCTTCATGGTCATCGCCGATCAGGTGGGGCAGCACGCGCTCTATCAGGTCGAGCCCGAATGCTTCGGACGCATCGCGTGGCAGTTCGCAAGGCAGGTTGTCCACGGCCATCACGGTGATGCTCTCCGGTGTGCTAGCGGTCACCTCATTACCTGTGTTGCGGTCATAACCAAGGAAAGGCTCCGCGATGCTGGTTGCGCGCAATGTGCTATCAATCGGACCGCCCACGTCGCAGCTGATGTCCGCGATAACCTGCAACGCGAGGTTCGGATCACGGAGGTCTTGCGCGCTCAGAATCTTCGGACCGCGCGGATCCCAGAAATGGCAGGCCATGTACAGTTGTGCCCGGCGCGCATAAGTCAGGAATCGTGCGCGGTGCCCGGTTGGGTCGGCATGGAAAGCATCCTTGTCGAATGGTTGCCGATCCTCACGCTCGTATAGGTCCTGCGTATTCAGCACGGTGTACACGGGCTTGAGGAAGTCCTGTTCCAGGAATTCCTGCGGCTTCACGCGCACGACCCCGGCCCGCTCAAGCACCCCCATGGCGCCCTTGCCAACCCGTCCACCACCCGTCAAAACGATGCGCAGATCCTTCGGGAGTGGAAGCGCATGCAGGTGCCGCTCGAGCTCTTCCAGGTCGTGGCACTCGTGGGCGGGTTTCAACGGCGGACCGCCATGGGCCAGTTGCCAGGCACGGAAGCCGTTGTACGCGCCCACTACGCCGGCCCAATACCCGAAGGCGAGCACCCGGTCGCCATGCTCATTGGTCAGTAGCTCGTGGTCGATGAGCGTGATGCCTTTCTCGACCACCGCGTGCATGAGCTTGCGGTTGTGCGGCTGCTGCTTGATGGTGTGGCTAAAGAAGAGATAGGCCTTGTGCGGCAACAACTGGTCGGTGGGCACTTCCTTCACGCCGATGATGAGGTCGCGGTCCGCGAGGTCGTCCGCCAGCGTCACACCGGCGTTGGTGTATTCGGCGTCTGTGAATGCGCGAACGCTGCTGCGCTGCACCACCAGATCGACCTGCGGGAAACGGAAGCTCACCTCGCGGCATTGCGCGGGCGTGAGTGGAACCCGGCGGTCTGCTGGCGGTTTGCCCTCGCGGATGATGCCGATCTTGCGGTAGGAAGCTGCCATTCTGTGCGGCGGCAAACTTAGCCGAATGCCTTGGCCGCATTGGCACGATGATCGACGCCTGACGCGAGACCTACCTTTGGGCCTCGTTCTTTGATCACTCTTGGGGCCGACCTGGTTTCGACAGCGGCTTCGTGGGGTGTGTAAGCATGCCGGGCGTGATGTGCGGCCCGTATCCCAGTGCATCAAAGCCGTAACTGGCGAAGTAGACTACGCTCTCGCAGCTTAACAGCCCAAGGCTGTTCGGCTTAATCCACGTGAATAACAGTAGCGTGGACGAGTACCCCTCGGGGAGGCCCGTTTCCCTCCTTCCCGACTCAGGGGTGTCGCCCTGGGAAGCTGGCCCACGCGGTGGTCCGTAGCGCGGGTGAGAAACAGGACCTAAGTCCATGCTGGGGTGCCCTTCCCCAGGTGTGGATCGAAAACCAATGAAGAGGCTACGCATGTAGAAAGCGCATTTCATGGTCGTTTGGACGAGGGTTCGAATCCCTCCGGCTCCACGGCTTGAAGGCCACCGCGAAAGCGGTGGCCTTCTTCGTTCGAGGCGCCTGCTCAGAATCCGATACCTACGCCCGCGCTGACGATGGGCCCTTGGCTGCGGTACACGCTATTGGGGTCCTGGAGCACGTCGAACAGCACTTGGAAATACAAGGAGCTGCGGCCGCCCATCGATTGCGCGTAGCCGCCGCCCACGAGCAGGTGCGGCACCCAGATCCGTCGGATGGCATCCTCGGTGACGATGTAGCGTTCCACATTCAGGTGCAGGAATTCCGCATGGGCGAACAGCTGCTCGATGATCCGGTAGCGGCTGAATCCGCGGTAGCCGTAGCCGCTGAAATTCACCGATGGAGAGAACCGGTTGTCCTGGTAATACCAATAGCTCGCGCCTAGCCCCACGGAGAGTTTGCCTGCGGGATCCACCTTGTAGCCGACCAAGGGGTCGATCTGGATGGCGGTGACCGTACCGAAGCTCAGGCCAATGCCGCCGCCGAACCATAGTCTTTCACCCAGTGATCGGCTGTCGCGTTTCGCAGGCTTGGTCGCGTCCTGCGCGTGGAGCGTCGCGCAGATGATGAGGAGCGCTGCAAGAACCAGGGAGCGAATCATGCCGACGAAGTTAGGCCGGGCTGGTTTGTCCGGCGGGGGCGTGATGCTTCTCGAAATGCAGGGCCAGCAGCAGGCCGCGCGCGACCATCCAGGTGAGGAAGGCGCTCCATACCGCGAAGAGCTTCCAATCCAGCGCATCGGTGCCCCAGGCCACCGGCACGAAGAAGAGGAAGGTGGAGATGAGCAGCACATTGCGCAGAATCTTGCCGTTGCCCAGACCCTTATAGATGCCGTCGAAGGCGAAGGCCACGGCATTGATGGGTTGTGTGAGCACCACCATCCAGAACACGCTAGCGAATAGAGTCAGCACGTGCTCATCGGAGGTGAAGAGCGAACCGATGTGGTTGTATCCGAGCAGGTAGATCACGGCCAGCGCGCCGCCGATGGTGACGCTCATGCGCACCACCTGCCAGCTCACGCGGTAGAGGTCGCGCCAGTTGCGCTCTCCGTTGAGGCGCCCCACCAGCACGCTGCCTGCCGCGGCGTAGCCATCGATGAAGAAGGCGCTGAACAGCCATATCTGCATAGCGATGCTGTGCGCGCCGATATAGGCCTCGCCATAGCCCGTGGCGTAGCGGTTGCCGAGGTAGTAGCAGATGTTCAGCGCGATGGTGCGCGCGAAGAGGTTGCTGCTCAGGAGCCAGAGGCCCTTCAGCTCCGGATGCCGCCAGCCGCTCGGTATGATGCTGAATGGCGTGCGGGTCTGCAGGATCCACACGGCGATGCCGAACATCACCACCTGCGCGGCGAGGCTGGCCCATGCGCTGCCGGCGATGCCCATGCCCTCCACGGGGCCGTAACCGAAGATGAGCAATGGATTGAGCACGCCATTCACCAGTGCGCCAACGATGCTGATCCACATGCCCCAGCTGAGGTTCTGGATGCCACGGAAGGCGCCGGTGAGCGCGAAGGTGGCCAGCACGATAGGGTGGCCATAGCTGCGGATGTGGTAGTACTCCACCGCCTTCGCCAGGATTTCGCCATCGGCATTGTACGCGCGGAAAATGGGCTCCGCGAAGGCATTGGTGAGGGCGAAGAAGAGGAAGCCCAGGCCGAAGTTCATCCAGATGGCGATGGGCACCAGGCCGGCGATTCCCTCCACACGGCCCTCGCCGTAGTAGCGCGCCACCACCGCCAGCACGGCGCTGCGTGTCTGCGCCAGCACCCACACCACCAAGAGGAAGAAGCTGCTCGCGATCCCCACAGCCGCGAGGTCGGCCGTGCCCAAGCGCCCGACGAAGGCCGTATCCACCAGCGAGATCACTGGCTCGGCGATGCCGCTTATGATCGCAGGCACGGCCAAACGGTCGATGTCCTTGCGGGTGATCGGCGTGCGCGCGCTCAAGAGGACGCAAAGATGCTAGTGCCCGATATTCTCCGTCGTGAGGCGGTAGAGCACCAACGGGTCATACCCATCCTCCAATCCATACCAGCGCATGAAGCGGTGCGTCCAGCCCGGCGTGGCGATAGCGATCCGTTCCAGGCTCTTCACGCGGTCCAGTCCTTTGCTCTCGTGCGCGATCACCAAAGTGGTTGGGCCTGTCCCTGCTGGGGACGATCTTCTCCGTGAACGCCTCCGTGCTGTGCGGCGCAAGGAAGAAGGGAGGGATCCATTGGCGCCAATCGCCCAGATGGTCGATATGGACGGCCTCATCGCCATATCGTTCGTGGATCGCTTCCGCCAGCTTGATGCGCCCGTTGCCCGCCGGCGTAGCCATGCCGATGACCAGTGCGATTGCATTCACCACCACAAATGGGAAGAGCAGTTGTAGGACGATGTTTCGTTGCATGACGGTGGGCCACCGTTCGCAGAGCGTGTCCCACGCGATCACGAGCAGCCACGGCACAAGCAGCGCCACGGGGAAGAGGAAGCGCAGCTCCTTGATGGGCAGGATGCTGTGGGCGACGAGGAAGGACAGGAGCAACCAGAGCAGAAGGTGTTTGCGCCGCATGACCAGCAGGATTGCAAGTGCGATGAGCATCAAGGCTCCGATTGGCAGCGTGGCGTATTTCATCGCGAATAGCGGATATTGATACCACGGCAGTGTAGTGAAGCGCGCGGCCTCCTCACCCGTAATGGCGGCCACTCCGTAATTCCACAAGGTGATTATGAAGGTGCCATAAGCGAGGCTGTCGACGAGGATGCCAATGATCAATACCGATGCGCCGCCAGCCAGGAGCGCGAGGACATTCTTCCGTTCCATTCCTTGCGAGAAGATCATCCACAACAACGCGCCGAATGGAAGCACCGCAGCAGCTGGACGGCAGAGCACCGCCGCGCCGAACCAAGCGCCGATCGCCCAGCCCTTGCGCTGCACCGGATCAAGCACCAGCGTCAATCCCCGCAGGAAGAGCAGGCCGCTCCAGGCCTCCCCGGTGAAACGGATGTGCAGCACCGGGATGAACCACAGGAACCAGCTGACGATGACGAAGGCCTTGCGGTTCTCCGCACGCACCGAAGGCAACACCACCTTGACGAAGCCCGCGATGACCCAGAGCGACAGCGCTGCGGTGAGCAGCCTCAGCAGCAAAGCGAGCATGAAGGGATTCTTGATGCCCACCGCCTCAGCCGTCTGGAACACGCCCGAGGCAATCAGTGGCAGCGCCATGCTGCGCCAACCATTGTGGTAATCGATCGGGAGCGATTCTGCATCCACGTTCCCGCGCAGGTGCTCGGCCAGCAGAATCACATGCTGGTACTCATCCTCCGCGTGGTAGCCTGTGCCGAACCATGCAGCCGTTGTGAAGGTGGCCACAGCGAATAGGAAGCACCAGCGATGGAAGGACATGCCAGAAAAGCGCATCCCGAATGTGCGGGAAGAACGCGAAGATGAACACTAGCACTACGCCCGCTCAATCCCCTCCCGCAAGGCGTCCATGAACTTCTCGGTGGATAGGTAGTGCTCTGGGCCCACCTTCTCGCCGTGGATGCAGGCCGCGAGGTCCTTGGTCATCTTGCCGCTCTCCACCGTGCGGATGCACACGTTCTCCAGCTTCGTGCTGAAATCGCTGAGCGCCTGGTTGCCATCGAGCTTGCCGCGGAAGGCGAGCCCGCGCGTCCATGCGAAGATGCTGGCGATGGGGTTGGTGCTGGTGGGCTTGCCTTGCTGATGCATGCGGTAGTGGCGCGTTACGGTGCCGTGCGCGGCCTCCGCTTCCATGGTCTTTCCGTCTGGGGTGATGAGCACGCTGGTCATCAGGCCCAATGATCCGAAGCCTTGCGCCACGGTGTCGCTCTGCACGTCACCGTCGTAGTTCTTGCAGGCCCACACGTAGCCGCCGCTCCATTTCATGGCGCTGGCCACCATATCGTCGATCAAGCGGTGCTCGTACACGATGCCGGCCTCTTGGAACGCGGCCTTGAAGTCCTTTTGGTACACTTCCTCGAAGATGTCCTTGAAGCGACCATCGTACTTCTTCAGGATGGTGTTCTTGGTGCTGAGGTAGAGCGGCCACTTCTTCGCCAGTGCCAAGTTGAAGCAACTGCGCGCGAAGCCCTCGATGCTCTCGTCGGTATTGTACATGCTCAGGGGCCACGCCGTTGCCCTCGAAGTCGTACACGTTCCAGGTCTGCACTTCGCTACCATCATCGGGGGTGAAGGTCATGGTAAGCTTGCCCTTGCCCTTGATCACGGCATCGGTGGCGCGGTACTGGTCGCCAAAGGCATGGCGGCCGATGACGATCGGCTGCGTCCAGCCCGGAACCAAGCGCGGGATGTTGCTGATTACGATAGGCTCACGGAACACGGTGCCGCCAAGGATGTTGCCGGATGGTGCCGTTGGGGCTCTTCCACATCTGCTTCAAGCCGAATTCTTCCACGCGCCTCGTCGGGTGTGATGGTGGCGCATTTGATGCCCACGCTGTGCTTCAGGATCGCTTCGCGCTTTCACCGTCACCTTGTCGTCGGTAGCATCGCGGTGCTCGATTCCAAGGTCGTAGTACTCGATGGGCACATCCACATAAGGAAGGATCAACTGGTCTTTGATCCACTTCCAGATGATGCGGGTCATTTCATCGCCATCGAGCTCGACTACAGGGTTCGCGACTTTGATCTTGGGCATTCTGATTGACGGTTGGGGGTTGGCGGCGGCGAATCTACCCATCGCGGAAATGCAGTCATGGCTCCTGTTAGGGGGTGGGTGTGGCATTGGTTTCCTCTTCCGTGCTGCGCAGGAACTTGCCCATCGAATAGTACTCCCTCCGATAGACCTTGCCCTCATTGTTGAAGTAGAGGAATTCGCCATCGGGGTATCCCTTGTTATAGCTGCCGGTGTAGCTCGCCATGCCATCGCCACGGAGAACAATCAGCTCGCCATGGGGTCGCCCATTGGTGCAGATTGTCCTGTAGTGACCCATACCCGCAGGGAATACAGTCAGGTACTCCCCGTTGAACAAGGCTCCCGTCGAGTCCCGCAGGATGCGCTCTCCGTGCAGCTTGCCATGACGGTACGCTTTCGTCCATTCCACACGGCCATTCGGGTGGAAGGAGGTGCTTGCTCCATGGTGCTTGCCATTCCGGTTGCTTCGTTTCCATTGCACCGTGCCGTCGGGGTAATAGAAGATATCCGGACCGTGCTTCTGCCCTTTCTTATGCGCGATCAACCATGCCTTTCGCCCTAAGCTGTCATACCAGATCACCGGACCATGCAGGAGGTCATCACGATAGGACACATGGCGCAGCAATCTGCCCGTCGAGTCGAATACGGCAACGGGGTTCTTGGGATTGCCAAACGCATCACGCTGGAACACGCCGTACATCCCGTTCTTGACCTCGGTGGTGTCCGTCCGCTGCGCGCACAGCAGAGACGATGCGAACGCGAGGAAAAGGAACAGGGCCACTTTCATTACCTGCGCGGGTTAGGTCCGCTTCGCCGGACAACCAACGACTGACAACCGACAACCATTTCGCTCACCCCAGATCCAGATCCAATTCATCCCGCAACTTCAACAGCGCCGGGTTCTTCTCGGCCATCAGGTTGAAGCGGTCCTGCTTAGTGTACCGAGGCTTCACCACTACTTGCTCCTTGATCACCTCGAGTTGAAGCGCGGGGTCCGCCAGTTCCCGGCGCAGATGGGAGAGGAGCACGGGCTTCTCCTCGCGCATGTACTTCTCCTGCACATCGTTCACAATGGCAAAGCGGATGGCGCTGGGTCCGGTTGCCTCCGGCTCGCCCGCTGCGAGCGTGGCGTGCAGGCTGTTCTTGCCTTCACGCTTCTTCGCCAGGGCATAATCGCTCCACAAGCGCGCGAGCAGCGCCAGGTTCACCTCCTTTGTGGCCGTAGGCAATGCAGGGCCTTCGTCGGTGTCCAGTGCCGCCACATCGCCAAGAGAGGGCGTGGCCGGTGCAACCGGCTTGATGCTGACGTGGTCACGTACCAACCGCCGCTTCGGCGTGTACCCATCACCACCAGCGCCGGACTTGGGCTCAGCCAACACCGCCGGTGGAATGGGCGTGGCCTCTTCGGGATGCGCCGCCAAGGGCTTCGCCACAGGCGGTTTGCTTAGGTCAGGGCTTTTTTTTTCAGCCTCGGCAGCCGCGATGGGTTCCAATGCGGCGGACGCATTCAACCTGCAGAGCTGCATCAGCGTGAGCTCCACCAGCAAGCGCGGCTCCTTGCTCTGCTTGTATTGCGCATCGCACTGCGCGAGGCGGTCCAGCCCGCGGATCAGCAGCTCGCGCGGCGTGCTCTGTGCCTGTTCGCCGTAGCGCTTCACCAAGTCCTCGCTCACTTCCAGGAGCGGCAGCGTGCGCACATCCTGGCTCACCAGCAGGTCGCGGAAGTGGCGCGCCAGGCCGGTCACGAAGAGGTGGCCATCGAAGCCGTGCTGAAAGATGGTGTTGTACTCCACCAGCGCGGCGGGCACATCGCCTTTCACAATGCTGTCCGTGAGGCTGAAGTAATGCTCATGGTCCAGCACGTTGAGGTTCTTCACCACGTCGTGGTAGGTGAGGCGGTTGCCCGCGAAGCTCACCAGCTGATCGAAGATGCTCAGCGCGTCGCGCAGGCCGCCATCCGCTTTCTGCGCGATCACGTGCAGGGCCTTCGCCTCGGTTTCGATGCCCTCCTTCTCCGCGATCCCGGCAAGGTGGCGCGTGATGTCGCCGAGCTGGATCCGGTGGAAGTCGAAGACCTGGCAGCGGCTCAGTATGGTAGGCAGGATCTTGTGCTTCTCGGTGGTGGCCAGGATAAAGATGGCGTAGCTCGGCGGTTCCTCCAGGGTCTTCAGGAAGGCGTTGAAGGCCGCCTGGCTGAGCATGTGCACTTCGTCGATGATGTACACCTTCTTGCTTCCTACCTGCGGTGCGATGGAGACCTGCAGGATCAGGTTGCGGATGTCCTCAACACTGTTGTTGCTGGCGGCGTCGAGCTCGAAGATGTTGAGGCTGTGGCCCTCCTTGAATGTCTTGCACGGGTCGCAGGTGTCGCAGGCCACCAGGTCCTCGCCCAGGTTCTCGCAGTTGATGGTGCGCGCCAGGATCCGGGCGCAGGTGGTCTTGCCTACGCCGCGCGGCCCGGTGAAGAGGAAGGCCGAGGCAAGGTGCTTGCTCCGGATCGCGTTCTTCAGCGTCTCGGTCACGGCCTCTTGGCCTACCACCGTGTCGAAGGTTTCCGGTCGGTATTTGCGAGCACTGACGACAAAAGGATCCATGGGCGGCCAAGATAGAGGCGCATCAGGGTCGGGGGTTGGAGGTTGATAAGTTGGGGGTTGAAGCAATGAAGTCGTTGTCTTGCAGTAGGTTGGCAGCTCGCCTCGGGTTGGTTAGCCAACAACCTTCGCTCCGCGTAACCCTCAACCCTCAACCGCTAGTCAACCCTCAAACGGCCATGGAATAGGAGAATCGGCTAGATTCGCGGCCCCAAATCAACCGAAAGGCAATGACCAACCGGTACGAGACCGTCTTCATTTTAACTCCCGTTTTGTCTGAGGACCAGACAAAGGAGACGGTAAAGAAGATCAAAGACCTGATCAAAACAGGCCATGGCAAAGTCCACCATGAAGAAAGCTGGGGGATGCGCAAGCTCGCGTATCCCATCCAGAAGAAGTCCACGGGCTTCTACCACCTGATCGAGTTCGAGGCGGACCCCGCGTTCGTCGCCAAGCTCGAGACCGAGTACCGTCGTGATGAGCGTGTGATCCGGTTCCTCACCACGGTGATGGACAAGCATCACCTGGCGTTCGCCGAGCGCAAGCGCAACAAGAAGAAGGAAATCGCGGAAACCGAAAACGCCTAGTACCATGGCAGCCGAGAACAACAGCGAGATCCGTTATCTGACGCCGATCGCCATCGAGACGAAGAAGGAGAAGTACTGCCGTTTCAAGAAGATGGGGATCACCTACATCGACTACAAGGACGAGCAGTTCCTCCTGCGCTTCGTGAATGAGCAGGGCAAGATCCTGCCCCGCCGCCTCACCGGCACCAGCCTGAAGTACCAGCGGAAGGTGAGCCAGGCCGTCAAGCGTTGCCGCCACCTGGCGCTGATGCCGTACGTGGCCGACATGATGAAGTAACCCTCCACACGAACGACCATGGAAGTCATCCTGAAACAAGACGTGGAGCACCTAGGCTACGCCAACGACGTGGTGAAGGTGCGCGAGGGCTACGCCCGCAATTACCTGCTGCCCCGCGGCCTGGCCATGGTGGCCACCGATAGCGAGCGCAAGCAGCTGGCCGAGACGCTGAAGCAGCGCGCCCACAAGCTGGCCAAGATCAAGGCCAATGCCGAGGCACTGGCCGGCAACGTGGAGGGCAAGACCCTGCGGATCGGCGCCAAAGTGGGCGAGAAGGGCCGCATCTTCGGCAGCGTGAACACCATCATGATCGCCGATGCCCTCAAGGCCCTTGGCTTCGAGGTGGACCGCAAGAGCATCAAGATCAAAGGCGAGACGATCAAGAGCACCGGCAAGTACGAGGCGGAAGTGGCCTTCCACCGCGATGTGGTGCGCACCATCCCCTTCGAGGTGGTGGAAGAGTGATCGCATTCCAGAACAGATTTAGGAGAGGGGCCGCAAGGCCCTTCTTTCTTCGTGGACCATGAGGATCACGCGCTTTGAGTTCTTCCCGCTCAGTATTCCGCTGAGAGCGCCCTTCGTCACCTCGCTCGGTGTTTTGCACGAGGTGGAGAGCGTTGTGCTTCGTGCCACGACCGACGATGGCATGATTGGCTGGGGCGAGTGCAACCCCTTCTGGACCATTAATGGTGAAACACAGGAAACCTGCTTGGCCGTCGGCAAGCACTTGGCCAAGGCCTTGATCGGCCATGACCCAGCGGACATCGAAGGCGCGCACCGCGTGATGGACCGCTTGATTTTCGGGAACAACAGCATCAAGAGCGTGTTCGATCTCGCGTTGCACGACATCGCTGCACAAGCCGCTGGAGTTCCGCTCTTCCGTTTTCTAGGTGGGAACCTGAACCATCCACTGATCACCGATTACACCGTGAGTCTTGGATCTCCGGAAATGATGGCCACGGATGCCATCGACGTCGTCCGGAACGGGTTCTCGGTCATCAAGGTGAAGCTTGGCAGCGGCGCGAACGAGGACATCGCTCGCATCCGAGCGATTCGCGAAGCGATCGGGAACGATATTCCGTTACGGATCGATGCGAACCAAGGCTGGACGCCGGATACTGCGATCCATATCCTGAACGCACTCGCTTCCTCCAACATCCAGCACTGCGAGGAACCGATCCCGCGCTGGCAATTCATGCAGATGCGTCGCATTAGGGAATCCTCGCCCATACCCATCATGGCCGATGAGAGCTGCTGCGATCACCACGACGCTGAACGCCTGATCGCGCTCGGTGCCTGCCAGCGCTTCAACATTAAGCTCGGCAAGAGCGGCGGCTTGTTCAAGGCGAAGAAGATCATCACGCTGGCCGAAGAAGCAGGCATGGAAGTGCAGATTGGCGGATTCCTGGAATCGCGGCTGGCGTGGACAGCCGCTGCCCACCTCGCGCTCTGCAGCCATGCCGTACGCTTTTGTGACATGGACACACCGCTGATGTTCACTGTGGATCCAGTCGTCGGCGGGATTACCTATGGCACCGGGGGACGCATTGCCGTGCCGGACGGGCCGGGCTCTATTGCTCGAATCAACGTGGACTTCCTGGGGACACCCGTTGCGGTGGTCTGATCCTACATCAGGATGCTGTTGGTGGGAGTCAAGGGCGGCGGTATGTCCTTTTCGCCCAGCAGCTCCCGCAAGTCGATCTCGATGGTCCGCGTGATGGCCGTGATGGGCACATCGTTGGCGCTGCCCTCGAAGGGGTTCTCCGTGGCCTCGCCGATGCGCTCCATCATCATGAACACCCAGCACACCAGCGCGGTGAAGGGGATGGTGAGCCAGATGAAGTCGCCGCCCACCTTTGCGAACTCGCCCAGCATGCCGAAGGGCACCATCCAGTTGAAGAGCCGCACGAACATGAGGTTGATGGTGGCGTACTGGCGTGGGTAAGGGAAGTTCTTGATGCGCTCGCACTTGCCTTGGTGGTCGTAGAGGTCGATGAGCAGCTTCTCCAGCTCGACGTGATGCAGGGTATTAATCAGGCCCCGCGCGTGCAGCTCGCGCAGGTCATTCGATTGCAGCGCGATGAGTTGCGTAGCGGCATTGCTGCGCGAAAGCACCAATGCCTTTTCCTCCTCGCTCACCAAGCCCATGAGCGCATCCTCCAGCTTGGCGCCATCCTGTTCTTCCACGGTGTAGATTTTCCGGAACTCGCGGTTGTACACCTTGATCGTGTGCTCCCACGCGCGCTGGGCTCTCAATTGGAAGCGCATCGCGTGCAGCCAGGCGATGTGGCGGTGCACCAATCGCGTGCGGATGGTTTTCAGTTCGGAGTCATCAGCGCCCGTCACGAAGTCAATGGCCGTCATGGCCCAGGCACGGCTGGTGTTCACGATGGCCCCGTAGATCTGCCGTGCCTCCCACAACCTGCCGTACGTCGCGTTGTTCTTGAAACCCACGATGAAGGCCACCGCCGTGCCCACGATGGCGATGGGCACCCACGGGATGGTGAGCCAGGTCCAGCCGAGGAAATAAAAGGCGCAGGTGGGAACGGCGCCGAGCAAAAGGTAGAAGTAGATGTCGCGGCGGGTCCAACGGACCACTTGCGTGAAGGTGAATCGGCGGCCTGCGTGCATGGTACGCGCTCTATCGCGCGGCCCAAAGATGTCATGCGCCGCGCTGATGACCGATGTCAGCGACATGACTCTCGGTTTCCCTAGATTCGCGCCGTGCGCAGCATACTCGCCCCGGTCCTCGTGTTGCTCTTCGCAGCCGTGATGCTGGCGCCCTCGCTCTATCTATTGGAGTTCCACTTGCACCGGGCCTACATCGAGCGGGAGCTCTGCGTACAGCGCGATGTGGTGGAGAGCATGCGCACCTGCCACGGCGAGTGCCAGTTGAGCAAACGGTTCAAGACCTTGGAGCAGGAAGCCGCCAAAGGATTCCCTGCTGAGCGACTGGAATTCAGGAGCGACCCGATGGTTGATGGCAGCGCGAACCCCCAATGCCCGATTGCACCGGACGCTGACCGATTCTTCATGGAGCCATTGGCCGCGCTTGACGCTGGTCACGCGGGCTCATTGGAGCCTGTGCCTTGGGCTTGAGGTTAACCGGTTAGCGCCCTCCTTCGGGACGGCGCATGGTCGAACCTCAAACCAACTCCATGAGACTCTACTTCGCCCTGCTGGCGGCGTTGCTGCCGTTCATGGGCATGGCCTGCGATGTATGCGGGATCTTCCTCGGCATACAACCGCACGACCGCACAAGTTCGATTTCACTGCTCTACAGGTACCGTCATTTGGAGGGGACCGTGCCCACGGCTCTGCTCACCAAAGGCTCTCCGAAGCATGGTGACCATATCGCTACGACCGCTAACGGTGCCTCACGTTACCGAGAGCTTTACCAAGTGGCGGAGCTCCGTGCAGACATATGGCTCAGCGATCGGTTCGCGGTGCTCGCGGCCATTCCGGTGGTGAACAACTATCAGGCAGTGGATGGCATCATCCGGGCCGATGTGTACGGCATCGGTGATCCGCTGGTGCTGGGCCGGTACCTGGTGGCCAATACGAAATGCACCACCACGGATGAACGCACCGTTCACCGCCTCTTGCTCGGCGCTGGCGCCAAGTTGCCATTGGGCCGGAACGACCTCACCTACAGCGATGCCGAGGTGGGGCACGACCTCCAGCCGGGCACGCGTACCTGGGATGCGTTGCTGAGCGCCGAGTACAGCGTGCGCCACGATCGTAACGGAGGCTCGCTCACGACCATCTCACGGGTGAATACCGGTAACGCCGATGGCCATCGCATGGGACATGGCCTCAGCACCACCTTGGAGGCTTTCCGGAGGTATGACCTGCGGGAAGACCTGAAACTGATGCCCTCCTTGGGTGTTTATCACGAGTTGTCCGGCAAGGATGCCCACAATGGCGAAGCCATGAGCGGCACCGGCAGCTCAACCTTTTTCACCCACACGGGGTTTCGTGTGTGGTGGCGCTCCTGGGCAATCATGGGCACCTTCCAGTACGCCATCGTGCGTCATCTGGGGGAGCAGATGATCCCCAACCGCGAGCGTGTCGTCGTCGGACTCACATACAACCTGAAACAGAACTGAACCAACCATGAACCGCTACCAACTCGCTTTGATCGCCCTTGCGGCGGTGAACCTTGCTTCCTGCAAGAAGGACAAGGATGATGATGATGACGACCATGACCATGACCACACTGCCTCTATCCAGATGCAGTTTGATTTCGTGCATGGCGCTGACGCCTTCGACATGAATGGCACTTATGCCGATGGCGTAGGCCATGCCGTGCGATTCAGCACGTTGAAGTTCTACGCATCGGACTTCGAATTGATGGATGACGCTCATGTGACCGTTGCGAGCTACATGAACAAGGCGGTCCTCGCAGATGCCTCCGCATCAGCGGCGCAGGAAATCGGAACGATGGGCCATGGACACATCCACGAAGTGCATTTCAGCCTTGGACTCAACAGCACGCTGAACCACGCCGACCCCACCACAGCGGCCTATCCGCTGAACATCCCAGGCATGCACTGGGGATGGAACCCTGCCGCAGGCTACAAGTTCCTCAATATGGAGGGCCATGTGGATGGGAATGGCGATGGTGACCTCGACGATCCGGAGGATGTCGCCTTCACCTACCACTGCGCGACCGATGCCTTGCTGCGCGAAGCCCATCTCCACATCCATCGCGATGTGGATGGCGGCACGGTGGTTCTCACTGCCAAAGTCGACGTGGCCGTGCTGCTGTCTGGGCTCGATTTGCTCACGAATTCCACGGCCATGGGCGGAGGCGCGAACAATGTTACCGCGATGGACAGCCTGGTGTCAGCGATAGCTGAATAGCCAAGCACTTCGTTTCAAAGAAAGTGGGCCGCTATTGCGGCCTGCTTTCGTTTTCTGTCGCCTGAGAACCTGCCGGTTACCTTCGCGGCCGAAAATCGAACTGCCACGGCATGAGCCAGATCTTCGACCTCGACATGATCAAAGCGGTGTACGGCCGCTACCCCGCACGCGTCGCTGCCGCCCGTAAGGCCGTCGGCAAGCCGCTCACCCTCACCGAGAAAATCCTTTACGCACACCTCTGGGATGGAGAGGCGAGGAGCGCTTTCGGCAGGGGCAAGGACTATGTCGATTTCGCGCCGGACCGCGTGGCCATGCAGGACGCAACGGCTCAGATGGCGCTGTTGCAGTTCAGCACCACGGGCCGCAAGACGGTGGCGGTGCCCAGCACCGTGCATTGCGACCACCTGATTCAGGCGCGGGTGGGTGCGAAGCAGGACTTGCAGGACGCTCTGCTGAAGAGCAACGAGGTCTTCAACTTCCTGGAGAGCATCAGCAACAAGTACGGCATCGGTTTCTGGAAACCAGGCGCCGGCATCATCCACCAGGTGGTGCTGGAGCAATACGCTTTCCCCGGCGGCATGATGATCGGCACCGACAGCCACACGGTGAACGCCGGAGGCTTGGGCATGATCGCCATTGGCGTGGGCGGCGCGGATGCTTGCGACGTCATGAGCGGCCTGGCGTGGGAACTGAAATGGCCCAAGCTCATCGGCGTGAAGCTCACCGGCAAACTCAGCGGCTGGGCCTCTTCCAAGGACGTGATCCTGAAAGTGGCGGGCATCCTCACCGTGAAGGGCGGCACCGGCGCGATTGTGGAGTATTTCGGCCCGGGGGCGGAGAGCCTGAGCTGCACCGGCAAGGGCACCATCGCCAACATGGGCGCAGAGATCGGCGCCACCACGAGCACCTTCAGCTACGACGACTCGATGAGCCGCTATCTGAAAGGAACCGGGCGTGCGGAGATCGCTGCCATGGCCGACGCCATTAAGGAGCACCTGCAAGGCGACCCCGAGGTGTACGCAGATCCGACCAAGTACTTCGACCAGGTGATCGAGATCGACCTAAGCACCTTGGAGCCGCACGTGAACGGCCCGTTCACACCGGACCTCGCGTGGCCCATCAGCAAGTTCGCAGCGGCGGTGAAGGAGAACAACTGGCCCGCGAAGCTCGAAGTCGGCTTGATCGGCTCATGCACGAACAGCAGCTACGAGGACCTCACGCGAAGTGCTTCGCTCGCCCAGCAGGCCATCGACAAGAAGTTGAAGGCGAAGAGCGAGTTCACCATCACGCCCGGCAGTGAACAGGTGCGGTACACCGCCGAGCGCGACGGTCTGCTGAAGACTTTTGACGCCATAGGTGGCGTGGTGCTCGCCAACGCCTGCGGGCCCTGCATCGGCCAGTGGGCGCGTCACACCGATGACCCGAATCGCAAGAACAGCATTATCACATCCTTCAACCGCAACTTCGCCAAGCGCAACGACGGCAACGCCAACACGCACGCCTTCGTGGCCAGCCCGGAGATAGTCACTGCGCTCGCCATTGCGGGTGACCTCACCTTCAACCCGCTTACCGATGAACTGATGAATGAGGAAGGGAAGAAGGTGAAGCTCGATGAGCCGAAAGGCATCGAATTGCCGCCAATGGGCTTCGAGGTGAAGGACGCAGGGTACAAAGCACCTGCTGCGGACGGCAGCACGGTGAGCGTGGTGGTGAAGCCCGACAGCGAACGGCTTCAGTTGCTCGAACCATTCCCTGCATGGAACGGCAAGAACATCGCTGATGCAGTAGTGTTGATCAAGGCGAAGGGCAAATGCACCACCGACCACATCAGCATGGCCGGTCCTTGGCTGCGCTACCGCGGTCACTTGGACAATATCAGCAACAACACGCTCATCGGCGCCACCAACGCCTTCAATGGCGAAACGGACAAGGTGAAGAGCCAGGTGACGGGCGAATACGGACCTGTGCCCGCAACGCAACGTGGATACAAAGCCGCAGGCGTTCCCAGCATCATCGTCGGTGACCACAACTATGGTGAAGGCTCGTCGCGAGAGCACGCCGCCATGCAGCCGCGTCACCTCGGTGTTGCCGCCGTGTTGGTGAAGAGTTTCGCACGCATCCACGAGACCAACCTGAAGAAGCAGGGCATGCTCGCCCTCACCTTCGCCAACGAGGCCGACTACGACAGGATCCGGGAGGACGACCGCATCGATTTCACTGACCTCACGGCCTTCGCCCCCGGCAAGCCGCTCACGCTTGTGTTCAAGCATAAGGGCGGAGGCAGCGACACAATCGCTTGCAACCACACCTACAATGCGCAGCAGATCGAGTGGTTCAAGGCCGGAGGTGCACTCAACATCATCCGTGCGCAACAGAAATCCTGATGCGTTGACCCAACGCCTAGGCCCTTGTCGCTGTAGTAATCCACATCCATCGGTGGGCAACCGGAGCCACTTTGGATCTTGCGGTTTGCTTGCTCAGGCATAGATTTCGCCCCGAAACCTCTGAACCAACCAATTCACAACACTCATGAAGAAGATCGTAACAGTAGTTTCCGCGCTGGTGCTCGGCACCACCGCGATGGCCCAGACCGACCAGGGCACTTGGATGTTCGGCGCAGGCTCAAACCTGGGATTCACGAGCGGCAAGGAGAATAGCGATCAAGAAGATGCCGTGTCCAACATCTTCCTCGATGTGCGCGCGGGGTACTTTGTCATCGACAACCTCGCTATCGGTCTGGACCTCGGCTACAGCTCCGTGAGCGCTGGCGGTGTAAGTGGAAATGAGCTCGGTGTCGGACCTTTCCTCCGGTACTACCTCATGGAGAGCAAGCTCTTCGGTGAACTCGGTTACCGGATCGGCTCTGCCTCCTTTGATGGTGAAAGCCAAGGCTCGACCGGTGCGCTTGGTATTGGCGTCGGTTACGCCGCATGGCTGAATGACAATGTCACCATTGAGCCCATGCTGAAGTACTCCATGCTGAGCACCAAGCCTGAGGAAGGTGATTCATACAGCGGTTCCGCCTTTGGCGTGATGATCAATTTCGGCATCTACCTCGGTAACTAAGCCGCAGACCGATTGAATCGCATCGGGGCCGCTCCGCAAGGGGCGGCCCTTCTGCTTTCCACGCGGACGGCACGGTCGTTGTCTGACGGATGGCCGCTGAGATCGGGTCGCTCGTTACCTTGGCCCGGCTCCGCAATCCAGAGCCAATCTCCATGATGCACGCACGATTCCTACTCGCCACCACGCTCGTCTCCCTGCTCTCCGCGAACGTCTCCTCCCAACAGATCGACACCGCCCGCACTTGGGTTGTAAACGGCGATTTCGAGCAGCTTGATGGCAAGAAACTCAAGCGCCCTGGAGGCATCCAGTATGCCAAGGGCTGGAGTTCCGCAACGGGCAAGAAGGCCGATCTCTTCAGCGAGAACGCCACCGTGGAGAGCACGGTGAGCACGCCGAAGAACTACGCCGGTGACCAGATGGCGCTGAGCGGTAGCAATTACGCCGGCGTGCGCTGGTGGAGCTACCAGAACAAGGAGCCGCGCACCTACATCCAGACCCAGCTGAAGCACAGGATGAAGAAGGACTCGCTCTATTGCGTGCGCTTCTATGTGACGCTCGCGGACTTGAGCAAGTACGCCACCGGTGAGTTGGGTGCCTGGTTCGGCAAGGACAAGGTGGAGAAGGAGGAGCCGCTCAGTCTCACGTATGACGTCACTGTTCCATCGGTGCGTAGCAAGGTGTACACCGACATGTTCAGCTGGCAGGGGGTGTGTGGCACATACGAGAGCAAAGGCAACGAAGAATGGATGCTCATAGGGAACTTTGCTGCTACTGAGAAGACGCTCAACGAGAAAGCGAAAAGGCCTAAGGGGGAGACGCGCCAGCAGGTCTTCAGCGCCTATTACTACATCGACAACGTGGAGGTGTACCCGGTGAAGAACCGGACATCATGCTCATGCGAGCAGCTCAAGGATGCTGAGAGCGAGTACATCTTCAGCCGCAAGGGCGTCACGCCGCCGGGTTTGAAGCCCGCCGAGAAAGCCGAGCGCCAGACCATCTACTTCAAGCGATTTCAGCGCGTGATCGATCCTTCGATGGAGCCTTGGTTGAGCGACGTTGCCGCCGCCATGAAGGAGGACCCCGCCATGAAAGTCGAACTCATCGGCCATTTCGACTCCACGGAGAATGAGCGGACCCGTGTTCGTCCGGATCTTGTGCCACTGGCCATGGAGCGTGCCGAGGCGGTGAAGGAGGCCTTGGTGGAGGCCGGCATCGAAGCTGCGCGAATCTCGCTGTCGGTAAAGGACGCCAATGAGCCCGCCGATGAGAGCAACACGGAGGTGGGCATGAGCAAGAACCGAAGGGTGCAGGTGGTGGTGAAGAAGTAGCGCCTTCGACGCAGTGTGAAGGCGTATCGGTAATGACGGTGCGCCTTTCCATTTGCATCGGGGCGGCATCTACCTTTCCCGGCGATGCCTGCGATCAAAGGAGACCCCAAGGTCATCCGGGCCTGGACCTTCTACGATTGGGCCAATTCGGTCTATTCGCTCACCATCACCAGTGCGGTCTTCCCGATCTTCTATGCAGCCATCACCAAGCCTGAAGGCGTGGACCAAGTGATGGAGCGCTGGGGCGTGCCATCACAATCGCTGTACTCGTATGCCTTGTCGGCAGGCTTCCTCGTGGTGGCCTTCGTGGCGCCTTTGCTCAGCGGCATCGCGGACAGCCGGGGCAACAAACTCGCCTACCTCAAGTTCTTCTGCTATCTCGGCGCGGCCTCATGCGCTGGATTGGCGTGCTTCTCCTTGGATGGCATCTGGTGGGGCCTGGCACTGGTAGCCACGGCGTGCATCGGCTTCAGCGGCAGCCTGGTGTTCTACGATGCCTTCCTCGTGGACATCGCCGGCCCTGACCAGCACGACAAGGTGAGCGCTCGCGGCTATACCATGGGCTACATCGGCAGCGTGATCCTGCTCATCATCAATCTGCTGATGGTGATGAACCCTGATGATGGCCCCACCACCTTGCTGGGCATCCCGGATCGCGATGGACTCCCAGCAAGGCTCACGTTCATCACCGTGGGCATCTGGTGGGCGGCCTTCGCGCAGATCGCGTTTCGTCGGCTTCCCAAGCGGACGCAAGCGGCCAATGGGCACGATGGCGCGCTATGGAGCGGGTACCGCGAGTTGCGGAAGGTGTGGGGTCAGTTGCGGGCCACGGTCCGGCTGAAGCGTTTCCTGCTCGCCTTCTTCGTCTTCAACATGGGGATACAGACGGTGATGTATCTCGCTGTCACCTTCGCCGAGCAGGAAATCAAGGGCGTGGATGAGTCCGGCGCCATTGTTCCCATCGCGCCGGAGAGCCTCATCATCAGCATCCTGCTCATCCAACTGGTGGCAGCCGTCGGTGCGTCCATCTTCGTTCGCCTGAGCGCGCGCTTCGGCAACGTGAGAGCCTTGTTGATCGGGGTGGTCATCTGGGTGGGCATCTGCACGGGGGCCTACTTCATCCGGTGGACGAACGAGTTCTATGTCCTGGCCTGCTGCGTGGGCCTGGTGATGGGCGGCTGCCAGGCGCTGAGCCGCAGCACCTACGCCAAGTTCCTGCCGCCAACCAAGGACACGGCGTCCTTCTTCAGCTTCTATGATGTGAGTTATTACCTCGGCACGGTGCTCGGCACATTGGTTTACGGCTTGATCTATCAGCTTACCGGCGACCTGCGCAACACGGTCATCGCACTCGGGCTGTTCTTCGTGTTGGGCGTCATCCTCCTGCTCCGAGTACCCAAGGAGGAAACACCCATCCCCGCTGCGGCATGATTCCGATCTTCGCCGCATGAGCGACGAGCGCATCTGGGACGTGGTGATCGTGGGTGGCGGCATCGTCGGCGCGGCCACCTTGTACAAGTTGCAAACGCGCTACCCGCAGTTCAGGATCCTGTTGCTGGAGAAGGAGAAGGCCTTGGCCGACCACCAGACCGGCAACAACAGCGGCGTGATCCACAGCGGCATCTACTACAAGCCCGGCAGCTACAAGGCGAGGAACTGCGTGGATGGTCGTCGCGAATTGGTCGCCTTCGCCAAGCAACATGGCGTGAAGCACGACATCTGCGGGAAGCTCATCGTTGCCACGGATTTGGAGGAACTGCCGCGCTTGGAGAAGATCTTCACCACGGGTCTGGCCAACGGCGTCGAGGACATGCGGAAGGTGACGGCGCAGGAGATCCGGGAAATCGAGCCGCATTGCACAGGCATCGCGGGGGTGCATGTGGGCTGCACCGGCATCATTGATTTCCGTGCAGCAACCAACACGATGGCAGAGCTTGCCTTGGCGCTGCAACCGGGAAGCCGCGTTTCAATCGGCGAGGAGTTCCTAGGCATTGCATCAGCCGAGGACGGCTCGCAAGTGCGTACCAGCAAAGGAGTCCACCGCACGCGGCACACCATCTTCTGCGGGGGCCTGCAGAGCGATCGACTCGCCAAGGCGGATGGCTCGGCGCTGAGGGAGCGCATCGTGGGCTTCCGTGGAGACTATTACGATCTCACGGAACAGGGCAAGCACAAGGTGAAGCACCTGATCTACCCGGTGCCCGATCCGCGCTTCCCCTTCCTCGGCGTCCATTTCACGCGGATGACGGACGGCAGCATCGAATGCGGGCCCAATGCGGTGTTCACCTTCAAGCGCGAAGGCTATGGCAAGACCGACTTCGATTGGAAGGACACCGTTGATGCGCTTTCCTACGGCGGAACCTGGAAGCTCTTCCTCCGCAACATGGGGTACGGCATCAACGAGTACCGGAGAGCGTTCAGCAAGCGGCTCTTCCTGAAGACCCTGCAGCGCTTGATTCCCTCGCTCAACATGAACGATATCGAACCGGGCCGGGCCGGCGTGCGCGCCATGCTGCTGGGCACTGATGGGAACATGGTCGATGATTTCCGCATCGAGCGCCGTGGGAACCGTATCCATGTGCTCAACGCGCCCTCGCCCGCTGCCACGGCGGCGCTGGCGATCGGTGGGCACATAGCGGAAACAGCCGCGCGTGAATGGCGGCTTGGCGGAGACTAGGATCAGCCGATCCGGTACTGTTCGGTCACCTCGCGCCAGTTCCACAGGAAGTAGCCCATGAGGCGGTCGATCCGCTTTGACACGATGGGATGCGGCGCGCGCACATCGCGGTAGTGGGCCTCCTGGAAACGATACAGGTCGTACTCCAGGAAGATCCCGCGCCTCATGGCATACACCGCGTTCGTGCTGGGCGCGTTCAGCCGCTCCATCCGGGAGCGGACGGCGCGCACCTCCTGTTCTGTCTCGGTGCAGGGCAGACTGAGCGCCTGCGCGAATTTCGAGACGGAAAGGCTGAAGATCCGTTTGTCCAGGCCGGCCTCCAGCACCCGGTCCATCTCCATGAGGTTGGCCGCGAACACGATTAGCAGGAAACGCTCGTCATCGTCCGCGGAGAGCCCCGGGGATTGCAGGAACTCCGGGGAGTCGTTCAGCTCGGTCACCACCACAGGGAAGCCCTCGGAGCACATCTCCAACACCGTGTTCACGAACACGTTCGCCAGCTTGTCCTCGGTGATCTTCTTCTTTCCGAATAAGGCAGAGATCATGGGCTCTAGGTTCCCGCGAAGTTCCCTTCATTCGCTCCGTCGAACCCGGAGGGGCATTCGTCTGATTTCAACAAGGTTATCCACCCATGACACCGTTCACCACCCTGATTCACGAGTATGCAGCCTATGACCAATGGGCCAATGCACGTTTCATCGAGCGCCTTTCGGGCGAGGATGCCGCCATCCTGGACGCTCCAACACCGAGCAGTTTCCCCACGCTGCGCAGGACCCTGTTGCATATCCGCGATGCTGAGCACGCGTGGACCTGCCGTTTACTGAGCGCACCGACGACCTGGCCGGCGGAGGAGAGCATTTCGCTTGGCAGTGTGATGGGCTACGTGAATCGGTTCCATGATATGGTGCATGGATATGGCGAGGCCGAGCTTCTGGCTGGGCGTTCTTACCAGGACTTGAAGGGTCGCACCCATGCCTCCGCGGTTTGGCGCATGATTATGCACTGCCTGAACCACAGCACCCAGCATCGCGGGCAGCTCATCACCATGATGCGCGCCCTGGATTTGCAGGATATCCCCGCGAACGACCTGGTCGTGTTTCAACGCCTGTCGATTCAACGCTGAGTCCCGTTTCGGGTTGGCGACTTCCTTTGCGCCGCGATGTACCGATTCCGATACCACTGGGTCCTGGCCTTGCTGTGGCTGGCGACCCCCAATGGGCTGAGCGCCCAGAACGAGAGCGATGAACGCGCGTTGATCGAGATCCACGACGGCGTCACGATCTCGAAGGATTCATTGTTCCTGCTGAATCTCCGGTTCCGGATGCAGAATCGCATCGGGTTCACCACCGTGAGTGGGGAGGACCTGAGCGTAAATGCCGTGGAGGCGCGTGTGCGGCGGCTGCGATTGCGGCTCGATGGCTTCGTCATGAACGACCGGTTGCGCTATTATATCCAGCTGAACTTCTCCCGCCAGGACCTCGACCTCGAGTCCGATGTGATCGCTCAGCCGGTGCGGGATGCCATGGTGTACTACCATTTCAACGAGAACCTGTACGTCGGCTTCGGACAGAGCAAGTTGCCCGGCAATCGCCAGCGCGTGATCAGCAGCGGCAACCTGCAATTCCCGGATCGGTCCATCGCGAACAGTGCCTACACCCTCGACCGGGATTTCGGCGTCTTCGGTTATTGGACCATCCCGATCGGAAGGCAGCAACTGCAGGTCAAAGGCGCCGTGAGCAGCGGTGACGGCCGTGGCGCGCTGCCCATCAACGAGGGCATGGCGTACACCGGAAGAATGGAATGGCTGCCATTGGGCGCCTTCGCCAACAAAGGCGACTACAGCGAAGGAGACCTTGAGATTGAGACCAAGCCGAAGCTCTCCATCGCGGGTGGATACTGCTATAACGACAGGGCCACGCGGACCGGTGGACAGCTCGGTCCGCTTCTGTATGAAGGCACCGACATCACCACCTTCATCGCGGACCTGGTGTTCAAGCACAAGGGGTGGTCGGCTTCTGCTGAGTATTTCAACCGACAGGCCGATCAACCAATCTCGGAGAATGCCGAAGGCGCCATTCGCTCGGTTTCTGTGGGGGATGGCTTCAATGCGCAGCTGAGCAGGTACTTCCGGAGCAAATACGAGATCGCTTCGCGCTATACCATGGTGCGGCCGACTAGTGAAGTGGCCCAATTGCGCGCTCGGACGGACGAGGCCCTCCTTGGCGCGTCGAGGTACCTCAATGGCCATCGGATCAAGCTGCAGGCATACGTGGGCTATCGTTGGATCGATGAGCAACCCGGTTTCGACTATCCAGGGAACAGCTGGGCGTTGCTCTTCCAGGTCGAGTTCGGGATCTAAGGCAGCTGCTGTTTGCCCAGGGTCACTGGCTCGCCGAGGTAGCGCGGTTGGGTCCCGAGGAGGAACTCGCCCACCATCTTCATCCGCGCGGCTATCTCGCGAATGCGGCCAGCAGACCCGCCATAGCTGGCGCCCGCGTTGAAGGCAACGGCATCAATGCCTTGATGATGGGCGATGTAGAGCGCACGCTCATTGTGTGAGCGCTGGCTCACGATGATGAAGCGCTCCTGACCGAACACCTTGCGCGCCCGCACCACGGAGTCGAACGTGTCAAAGCCGGCGAAGTCCAGTGTGATGCGCGTGCTGTCCACGCCACGGTCCATCAGGGCGGCGCGCATTGCCAGGGGTTCGTTATAGCCCCGATGTCCGTTGTCGCCGCTAAGAAGCAGGTGCTCCACCCGGCCAGTGCGGAGCAGCATCTCGGCCGCTTCGATGCGTTGGCGGAAGTACCAGTTCGGCCGTCCATCGCGGTTGGTAGGACCGGTGCCCAGCACCAACGCCACGCTATGGGGCGGCAGATCGGACGGGTCATCATGCAACCCAGCAGTCACCGCGCGCCGCACATGCCAATCAACAGCGAGGGCGGTCAGAACGGGCACGAGCAGGAGAACGGTACCCCAACGGATGAATCGCAGACGGATCAAGGCTGTGGTTCTCTTATCAGGCCACCGTGCAGCGCGTCTCCTATCATTGGATGACCCGACCCATGAGGTCGATGCCGGTGTAGTTGTGCGGCGTGAGTGAACGCAGGCGCTCCTTCACGTCATCGGATACATCGAGCGCATCGATGAACGCGCGCATGTCCTGTTCGGTGATGCGTTCCTTGCCCCGGGTGAGTTCCTTGAGGCGCTCATACGGCTGCGGATAACCGGCCCTCCGCAGGATGGTCTGGATGCCCTCGGCGATCACCGGCCATTGCGCGTCAAGGTCGCGGCTCAACGCGGCTTCGTTCAGCAGCAACTTGCCCAGGCCCTTCTCCACCGAATGGATGGCGAGCATCGTGTGCGCCATGGGCACGCCGATGTTGCGCGTCACGGTGCTGTCGGTGAGATCTCGTTGAAGGCGGCTGATGGGGAGCTTCTCGCTGAGGAATCCGAAGAACGCGTTCGCCACGCCCAGGTTCCCTTCTGCGTTCTCGAAATCGATGGGGTTCACCTTGTGCGGCATGGCGCTGCTGCCGATCTCGCCCGCCTTGATTCGCTGCCGGAAGTAGTCGACGCTGATGTAGTGCCAGATGTCGCGGCACAGATCCGATCAGGATCGTGTTCACTCGCTTGAACGCATCGAAGAGCGCTGCCAGGTTATCGTAATGGTCGATCTGCGTGGTGAACTGCTGGCGCTTCAGGCCGAGCTTGGTGTCCAGGAAACGGTCCGCGAGCTTTATCCAATCCAGCTCAGGATACGCGACGTGGTGCGCGTTGAAGTTGCCCGTGGCGCCGCCGAACTTGCCGGTGAAGGGGACCTCGCGCAGCAGCTTCAATTGCTGTTCGATGCGCTCCACGAACACCTGGAGCTCCTTGCCCAGCCGGGTGGGCGATGCCGGTTGGCCATGCGTGCGCGCCAGCATCGGAATCTGCGCCCATTCGAGTGCCAGGCCATGGAGCCGGTCGCGCAGGCCGATGATGGCCGGCAGGTAGGCGCCGTGCAGGAAGTCCTTGATGAGCAGCGGCAGGGCGGTGTTGTTCACGTCCTGGCTGGTGAGGGCGAAGTGAACGAATTCCTTCTGCCGGTCCAGGCCCGCCTCCTCCAGCCGCTCCTTCAGGAAATACTCCACGGCCTTCACGTCGTGGTTGGTCACCTTCTCGATGTCCTTGATGCGCTGCGCATCGCTCGTGCTCAGGTGGTCGATCCGGTCACGCACCGCATCGAGCGCCTTCAACGGCGTGCCCGCCAGTTCGGGGAGCGGCACCTCGCAGAGGAAGATGAAGTAATCCAGCTCCACGCGGAGACGGTAACGCATCAGGGCCTGCTCGCTGAACCACCGCGCCAGCTCGCGCGTGCGGTCGCGGTAGCGGCCGTCGATGGGCGAGATGGCGGTGAGCGCGTCCAGGTCCATGCGTCTGGTGAAGGCGTCAAAGGTAGCCCGCGGTCAGCGCGCATCTTTGCGGCATGTCCTTCACACGCGACCTCAGTGCCGGCGCCACGGGCTTCTTCAAGGCTTTCGGTTTCTGTTGGCGGAACGGCATGGGCTGGCTGTTCCTGGTGCCGGTGCTGCTGTGGGTGGCGCTCGCCTTCGGCATGTACCATGCGCTGGAGGCCATCACGGATGCGGCCGGCGCATGGGCGGCGGGTTATCTGGAGATCCCGCTGAGCAATGGGGAATCGAGTTGGTGGGCCGATGTGAAGGCCTGGATCAACGGCGCGCGCGAGACGGTGGTACGGTGGGTGCTGCGATTGGCCATCGGGTATCTGCTCTTCGTGGCCAACAAGTACATCGTGCTGGTGGTGCTTTCGCCGTTGCTGGCTTATGCGAGCGAGCTGGCGGAGGAGAAGATCACCGGCCGCGTGTTCCCGTTCAGCTTCGCGCAGCTCATGAAGGATGCGTTGCGTGGCGCGCTCATCGCCATCCGCAATGGGGTGCTGGAGTTGTCCATCTCGATCCTCATCTGGGCGGCCACGCTCTTCGTGCCCATCATCGGACCCCTCAGCTTGGCCGTGCTCTTTCTCGTTTCGGCTTACTTCTACGGCTTCTCCATGTTCGATTACGTCTTCGAGCGTCGCCGCATGCGCATCGGCGAGAGCACACGCGCGGCGAACAGCCAACTGGGGGCCGTGCTCTCCAATGGCGCGCTCTTCAGCCTGCTGATGAAGATCCCGCTTGTCGGCTTGATGCTCGCGCCCGTGATGGCGAGCGTTGGAGCGTCGATTACGGTGCTTCGTCGGGAAGGGGCTCTTCAACCAGCGAATCGCCCGCAGCCTCCTGACTTGACGGGACGGCAGTGACCGTCCTGCTGATCGCGCTTTTCTCTTCCGGCTCCTTCAGCCATTCGTGAATCGAGCGATTGCCAACGATCAAGTCCTCGATCACCGCTCGGCCGTTGAGCACGCGCACAAGGGCATAGGCGGGCAACGGATCCTCGCGGACGTCCTCATCCCATCGTGGCATCAGCATGCGCTCGGTGCGCGCGCCATCGCCTTCCTCCAGGTAGAAGCGATTGAAGTGCAGTCCAACGCGTGAGACCGAGTCATTGTCCCAGTCGAGGTACTCCGCCTCCACGAATGCGCCATTGGCCGGCGGCTCAGCGACCAGCGCCGGTATCCACGCGAAGCCCGCAGAATCCCTCGCCAGCACCGCGTAGGCCTTCTGCTCACCCGTGCTGATGTCGTCCGGCCGCGCCACGGCCCAAGAGCCCTGCTCAGCCTCGAAATCGAGCCGCACGTACTCGCCCCGGAAGGGATCGCGTGGGTCAATTGGCGCCGTGCGGAATTTGAATACCTCGCCCTCGCGCAGGACGCGCTCGTGGCCCACGACCATCCACACGGGCACCGCCAGTTGCGCCAACGCGATACCAAGGAAGAAGATGGGCTTCTTATCCATGCTTCTGCCTGTCGCGCGCGCGCACCATGCGCAGGTTCATATAGAGGAAGCCGCCGCCCACGGCCATGAAGGCCAGGCCGCGCAACGCGAAGCTCATGTCCGTATCCAAGAAGCGCAGGATCACCGTGAGGCCGATGATCGCGAGGCCGAGGTTCATGCGGCGCATTGAATCCCGGGAGATGCCCTCCCGCACGGTGAACACGCCCATCGTGAGCATCGCCGCGTTCACCAGCAAAGGGGCCAGCCACGGGTGCAACAGTCCAGCGCCATAGCAGATGGCGAAGAAGGCCAGGGATTCGGGATAGGGCCAGCGTTCGAAGGGCTTACGGCGGCGCAACGAGAGTGCATAGGCCGCGACCCCGATGGCTGCGAGGATGCCGATCGATAGAGGATCCTCCAGGTGCATGCGCGGCCAATCGCGATTGAAGCCCCAGGGATCCCGGTAGCTGAGCACGAGGAAGGTGACAAGGACCGTGGCGCCGCCCACCAGAACCCACGGCCATGTGCGCCATGCACGACCCGGATGCAGCCATGGCACCAGGGTGAAGGCTGAGGCCATCGCCATCAAACCGAAGATGTGCGTGATGCTCCAGCTCCGGTGGAACCATTGCGAGATCAGCCCGAGGCTCACCGCCGCGAAGAGGCTGAGCCACCAGAATCCTATGCGTTCTCCGTTCACGTGGGCTTCGCGCAGGTACATGGGCACAGCGGCGGCGAGGAGCACGAGGGCCATCCATGGTGGCGCGTCCGGACCCGGCCGGTCGAAATGGTAGGCTGCTGCTTGCCAGGTGACCAGCGCCAGGTAGCCGAGCGCGGTGATGAGGGAGCCCGGCAAATAGAGCAGCGGCAGGATGAGCAGCGCGCAGGTGAGCAGGTAGCCATCGAGCGAACCATCGATGTGGTAGATCTGGCTGATGAGCGCCACGCAGGCGCAGAGCGCGCAGGCGAGAAGGACCGCGCTGCCCTCGCGCCACGCGCGCGCCTCCGGGCCTTTGCGCAGCGCGACCATCACGAGCGCCTGCCCCAGAAGCACCGGCGCGATGGCCAGTACCGTTCGAGTCGTCCGCGAGAAATCATCCCAGTTGTGCGCCACAATAAGGATGAGGCCAAGACCCACGAGCAAGCTGCCAAGCACGGCGAAGACGAGCAGCATGCGGCTTGCTCCTCGTGCGTCATCCGCGCCGTAGCGCGTTCGGATGCGATCGGCCTGCTCCGGAGTGATGAGCCCTTCGGCCACCAGTTGCGGCAGCGATTCGATGAGCTTGGGCGGCATGCGGTGAATATAGCCGCGAAGCAGAAAAGGGAGCACAAGCTCCCCCTTCAGGATCATTCAACTGATCGTAGCCGACCCTTCGCTCAATTCCTGGTAGCTCGCTCGGATTTGCCGGTCTTCACGGGATCAGCGAGTCCGGCCGGGTCAACTGGCAGGGGTGCGATGCTGGTGTCGGAGAGCTTGGGGCTCGTGCGTTGCACCAGGGTCATCTCGTCCACCAGATGGCCCGCGCCCGCCAGCTTATCGATGCACCAGAGCACGTAGCGGATGTCCACGCTGATGGTGCGCTGGAGTTCCGGCTCGAAGGCGATATCGCCGCTCATGGCCTCCCAATTCCCGTCGAACGCGATGCCGATGAGCTCCCCATTGCCGTTGATCACCGGGCTGCCGCTGTTGCCGCCGGTGATGTCGTTGTTGCTGATGAAACACACCACCAGTTCGCCGCTCTCATCGGCATAGCGGCCGTAATCGCGCTGCTGCAGCAGCTCTTTCTGCCGCGCGGGAACGATGAACTCGTCGTTGGTGGGGTCCTCCTTCTCCAGGATTCCATCCGCGGTGCAGATGTGCTTGTAGAACATGCCATCGCCGGGGACGTAGCTGCCTACGGTGCCATATGTGAGGCGCATGGAGCTGTTGGCATTGGGGTACCAGCTCCGCGCGGAGTCCTTCTCCCGCATGGCGGCCACCATCAGCCGGTAGCCTTTCTCGATGTCGCCCTCGCTCGCGCCGATGGCGGGCCCTATGATGTTGCGCCAGTGGTTGAGGCAGCTCTCCGAGGCTTGGAAGCCAGGGTCCTTCTGCAAGGCCTTCAGCGTGGGCTTGGCGAGGAAGGCCTCGAGCCGCTTCTTGTCGGCGAGCATGCTGCCGGCGAAGACGGCCTTCGCCCATGCGCTCGTGTTGCCCTTGTATTTCTTCTCGATCACCGACATGATGGAGGGCTGCAGGTCGCGCTCCACGTCGTTGTGCAACAGCTCGAACATCGCTGCCGTCACCTTCTCATCCGTCGGGGAATTGTAATCCTTCCAGTGGTCCTCGGTCATGGCCTGCACCTGGGCCACCATGGCGCTCACTTTGGCGGCGTCCTTGGGGTCCTTCTCCAGTTGCGCCTTCAGGCCCATCAGACGGAAGCCGAGCAGGATCATCTCGCTGCCGAAGGCGGCCTCCTGCATGTAGGTGCTGGCCTTCTCGAACTTGGCGCGCTCGGTGTACCCGCGCTCCAGCAGGGTGATGACTTCGCCGTACTGCTTCTTGCGCTGGCCATCAGCATTCACCCAGGCCATGAGACCATCCTCCTGCGCTTTCTTCTTGTCGTAGACGCGTAGGCGTTTCAGGCCGCGCTGCTGGCCGATGAAGTACTTCCAGTAATTGCTGATGCTCGCGTACTTGCTGGCGTATTGGATGCGTATGGCGTCGCTGGCGTCCATGTCCTGCTTCATCAGGTCCAGCTTCACACCGCGGATCTTCACGCGGCTGGGCTGCTCCACATCGAGCGCCAGCTTCACGCCCTGGCTACTGAGGAAGCGGTCGGTGCTGCCCGGATAGCCCATCACCATGGCGAAGTCGCCCTCCTTCACGCCAGCGAGGCTCACCGGGAAGTGCCATTTGGGCTTGAAGGGGATGTTGGTGTCGCTGGGGTCGGCCGGCTCGCCATCAGGGCCGGTGTACACGCGGAACATGGAGAAGTCGCCCGTGTGGCGCGGCCACATCCAATTGTCGGTGTCGCCGCCGAACTTGCCGATCGCGCTCGGTGGGGCACCCACCAATCGCACATCGCGGTAGGTCTTGTACACGAAGAGGTAGAACTCGTTGCCCTCGAACATCACCTTGAAATCGGCGCTCAATCCGTTCTCCTTGCCCACAGCGCCTTTGAGCCGGCCCGCGATTTCCTGAATCTTCTCGTTGCGCTGCTCCTCGGTCATGCCGTCGGTGAGCTCCGCCATCACCTCGGCGGTGACGTCCTCGATGCTTTGCAGGAAGCTCACGTTGAATCCCGCGGGCAGCTCCTCCTTCCGGGTCATCGCCCAGAAGCCGTCGGTGAGGTAGTCATGCTCCACGCTGCTGAGGCTCTGCACGGCATCGTAGCCGCAGTGGTGGTTGGTGAGGAAGAGGCCCTCGGCGCTCACCATCTCGCCGCTGCAGAAGCCACGGCCCAGTCGCACCACGGCATCTTTGATGCCGCTGCGGTTGATGTCGTAGATGTCCTCGGCGGTGAGCTTGAAGCCCAGCTTCTGCATCTCGGCCTCATTGACCTGCTTAAGCTTGTTGAGCAGCCACATGCCTTCGTGGGCACTGGCTGCGAAGGCCACCATTGCGGCGACCAGGAAGGAAAGTAACTTCTTCATCAGAGGGGTTGGTTCATTGAATATCTGCCGTGAGGATCCACGCGGCAGGGGCGGCAAATGTAGCCGCACGACGGGTCTGTGACGGATGGTTCTGGGACCAGCAGCACGACTGGTGATGGCTGCCTAGCGTTCTGGCACCACGGGTTTCCATGGCACCGGCAGCAGCAGCTCTTCGATGTAGGCCACCAATTGCTTGAATGCTGCCGGTTGCCCTACGCGACCCATGACTTGCTTGGGCTTGCCGTTTATGGCAATCCGGAGGTAGGTGCTCGGCAAGTCGGTCACCTCAGCGTCGTATTTGTCCTGCATGTCCTTGAAACCGAGTTCCTGGGCTTTGGCGAGGATGAGGCGCAGGGTATCCGCGCCCACGCGCCCTGTGTGCGGCCCCTCTTTCTCCATGTTGCCCCGGCCGTTGAAGGTGGCGAACCCGCTGGTGAACACCTCGATCCGATAGGCCTTGCAAGCCCCGAAGCAGGGGGTGCGCTCAAGGTATAGGAAGAGCGAATCAGGATTCCCCTTGGCGTTGGTCTGCGCCGAGACTGTCGGAGATTCGGCAGGGGGCGCAGTCTCCGTCGTGGTGACCTTGCGCGGGCCATTGCACGCCAGGAGCACCATTGCGGCGGAGAAGGGGAGGAGCATCGGGTTGATCTTCATGTGAGGCGGTGTTAGCGGATCATGTGCCGGTATTCTCAGTTCAACTTCTCGCACTCTTGTCAAACACTGATAGAATCAGTTCAACCCCCAACATCTTCTGCCTTCTGCCTTTTGCTTTCAGCCTTCGTCCTTCAATCTCCCTCCTACCAATTCCCCAGTGTCCGATCAAAGATGTCCTGCGCCAACTGCTTGCCGATCTCGGTGACCAATTGCGATTCCACTGCGGTGAGGTCCTGGCTGCTGCTGTAATCGGCGAAGCGGCTGATGGTGAACTCGGCATTCTTCTTCGGCTCCAGGGTGTTCACGTAGACCACGCTGGCGGTCATGGTAAGCCGGTTGAGCGCTGCGGTCTCGTTGGCCTGGATGTTCACTGGCTGTACGTCGTACCCGGTGATGCTCCCGCTGTATTGCACATCGCCATTCTCCCTCGCCAGTTTCAAAGGAGTTTGAGCGAGCAGCAGGTCGCGGACGGTCTCGGTGAATTGCTGGGCTGCGGTGGGCGTTACCAAGGGCGCCCTCGCCTGGAAAAGGTCCACGGTGAGGGTGCGTGCCTGTCCTACATCCCCGCCAGTGAAGGAATAGTTCACCCGGCAGGAGGACAGCATCACCACTGCGATCAAGCAGCAGCTTCCGACCCGCGAGCGATCAATCGATGCCATACTCCTTGATCTTGCGGTACAAAGTGCGCTCGCTGATGCCGAGTTCCTTGGCGGCGCCTTTGCGCTTATTGCGGTGCTTCACCAGCGCCTTGTGGATCAGCTCCTTCTCCTTCTCCTCGAGGCTGAGCACCTCTTCCACTTCGGTATGCTCCACATCCTCCTCGGCAGCGCGCGATGCCGGAACGATGCTCACCGTGCCCGGCGCCGGGGAATGGTGGAGCAGGATCTCTTCGCGGCCCATGGGCTGCATCGGCTGTCCTCCAGCGATCACGTTCACTTTCTCCTTCAAGGCATTCAGGTCGCTCTTCATATCGAAGAGGAACTTGAAGATCAGTTCGCGCTCGCTCACGCTGTCCAGGCCGGGACCGTTCGCGCCGGCGCCTGCGGGCACTAACGACGTATTCTCCTCTGGCAGGTAGCTCCGCAACGTGGCGGCATCAATCTCCCGCGTGCGCTCGATCACGCTCATCTGCTCCACGATGTTGCGCAGCTGGCGCACATTGCCCGGCCAGCGGTAGGCCACCAGCAGTTGCTGGGATTCCTCGCGCAGGGTGATGGTGGGCGCCTTGTATTTTGTGGCGGCCTGCTGCGCGAACCAGCGGAAGAGCAAGTGAATGTCCTCCTTTCGCTCCCGCAGCGCCGGAATGTGAATGGGCACTGTGTTCAGGCGGTAGTACAAGTCTTCTCGGAAAGTCCCTCTTGCCACGGCTTGCAGCATGTTCACGTTGGTGGCGGCCACCACGCGCACGTTCGTCTTCTGGCTCTTGCTGCTGCCTACGCGGATGAACTCGCCGGTCTCCAGCACGCGCAAGAGGCGCACTTGCGTGCTCAATGGAAGCTCGCCCACCTCGTCGAGGAAGAGCGTACCGGCGTTGGCCGTCTCGAAATAACCCTTGCGCGCCTCATGCGCCCCGGTGAAGCTGCCCTTCTCGTGACCGAAGAGCTCGCTATCGATGGTGCCCTCAGGGATGGCGCCGCAGTTCACGGCATGGTAAGGGCCGTGCTTGCGCGCGCTATGGGCGTGGATGATCTTGCTCATCACCTCCTTGCCGCTGCCGCTTTCGCCTTGGATGAGCACGCTGAGGTCGGTTGGCGCCACCTGCACGGCGATCTCGATGGCACGGTCCAGCAGGGGGCTGCCACCGATGATCTCGAACCGCTGCTTGATCGGTTGCACGTTCATGCTGTCACGGGTTGAAGGTCCAGCAATTCGAACACCTCGCCTTGCAGGCTCCCGGCCGTGGCGCTGGTGATGCGCACTTTCACGATGTCGCCGGGTTTAAGCGCGTGGTTTACAGTTGTCCGTTGTCTGTTGTACGGCCCATCACTGATCACTGACAACCGAGAACCGACAATAGCCCTCGGCACAATCACCACGCTGTTCTGCGGATTCCGGCCATACAAGTGCTCCGCGCTTCGCTTGCTTGTTCCTTCGATGAGCACCTCATGCACCTGACCAACATAGGCCAGCAATCGCTCGGCGCTCTTTCGCTTTTGCAGGTCGATGATCTCCTGCAAGCGCCGGCCCTTCACCTCGTCAGGCACATCGTCGGCGTACTTGCGCGCCGCCAGCGTCTTCGGTCGCTCGCTGTACTTGAACATGAAGGCCATGTCGTAGCCAACCTCGTCGATCAAGCTCAGCGTCTGCTGGTGGTCCTCTTCGGTCTCTCCAGAAAAACCGGCGATGATGTCTGTGCTGATGGCGCAATCGGGCATGTGCTTGCGGATGCTGGCGATGCGTTCTAGGTACCACTCGCGTGTGTAGCCGCGGTTCATGCGATTCAGAACACCGCTGCTGCCGCTCTGCACGGGCAGGTGGATGTACTTGCAGATGTTCGGGTACTTGGTCATCACCGCCAGCACCTTGTCGGTCATGTCCTTGGGGTGGCTGGTGCTGTAGCGGATGCGCAGTTGCGGACAGGCCAGCGCCACCATTTCCAGCAGGTCTGCGAAGTCGGTGGGCGGCAGAGACTGCTGACTGCCGACTGCCGACTGCTGGACTTGAGCGCCGGCCTCGCGCGGGGTCCATTTGTACGAGTCCACATTCTGTCCCAACAGCGTCACCTCCTTGTATCCATCGCGCACGAGCTGTCGGCATTCATTCACGATGCTGTGCGGGTCGCGGCTGCGTTCCCGGCCACGGGTGAAGGGCACCACGCAGAAGGCGCACATGTTGTCGCAGCCGCGCATGATGGTGACGAAGGCCGTTACGCCGTTCGTGTCCAGGCGCACCGGCTCGATCTCGGCGTAGGTCTCTTCGCGGCTCAGCAGCACGTTCACGGCTTTCTGGCCGGTGCCCACCTTCTCCAGCAGTTCGGGCAGCGTACGGTAGGCGTCGGGGCCCACCACCAGGTCCACCACTTTCTTCTTCTCCAACAGGTCCTCCCGCATGCGCTCGGCCATGCAGCCCAGCACGCCCACCTTCAGGTCGCGGTTGCGCGCCTTCAGGTTGTTCATCTCGTTGATGCGCTGCAGCACGGTGTACTCGGCCTTCTCCCGGATGCTGCACGTGTTCAGCAGCACCAGATCGGCCTCTTCTGCGCGATCAACTGGGGTGTAGCCATCCCTGGCCAGTATGCTCGCCACGACCTCACTGTCGCTCACGTTCATCTGGCACCCGTAGCTCTCGATGTAGACCTTCTTCTGCACCCGCTTGGGAATGGGCGCCAAAGATACCGGGACCGCTGCTTTGCTGACAGGGTGGCAGTAGGCAGCGGGACGGGCATTTTCTGCACGCGCTGACCACCGGTTTGGCCTTGCGCGGCGGCCAGGGTTCGTCGCAGACGCGCCGCACTACTTGCACCAACCGGTTCGCGCGTTTACGTAACGTGCGCGCGCATGCGATTCAGGCGCAGGGCCGCAAACGATTCTACGTGCGTCGGTGGTAGCGCGGCAGCCAGGCTCGCCGGCCGACCCGTCGCACTACTCCACCCCGGAGCTCGGCGGAGCGACCGGCCGCGGAGCCAGTTTCGCGATGGAGTAGCCGGTTCACCGGCGAACGTCCCCACGATGACGTGATCCTCGTCGCGCACCTCGCTTAAACAGGCCGGTGCCGGGAGGTTCGCGCCGCCCCCACCTTCCGACGGCCTGGTGAGGCGCTAGCTGCCCTTCTTCTCCTTCACCTTCCGCTCTTTCACCTCCTCCTTCATCATTTGCCCATCGGGCAGAAAGAACAGCTCGGCGCTCTGCTTCTCAGTCTGCACCTTCACCTTGAAAAGCTTGGCGTGCTCCGACGTGGCGTGTTCCTCGGCATCGTCGATCTTCCACCCATTGTATTTGCCGGCGATCAGCGCACGATGCACGGCCTTCGGCAGCTCTTCCTTGTTGATGTCGTGCTCGGTACGCACCCAGGCGCCCTCGGCGGTGTAGGTGGCCTTGTAGGTCTCGCTCTTCAGCTTGAATTCAGCGCGATAGTTCTTGGCGCCCTGCTTCCATTCTCTCACCTCGGCTTTTGGGTAGTTCTGCAGCAGGTGTGCTTTCGCGGAAGTGGGCGGGGTCACCGGGGAGGTTTGCGCCGCTAGCGGCAGGGCTGATGCCAACAATGCTGGGAGGAGAAGGACCTTGAGCATGGAGCGAAGATGGGGACGAAGTGAGACGCCCACCACCATGAACAGGTTCAACACTCACTCCTTCCCGATGAACTCCAGGCTCACGCTATTGATGCAATACCGCTGCCCCGTCGGCTTCGGACCATCGTCGAACAAGTGGCCGAGGTGCGCGCCGCAACGGCCGCAGGTGGTCTCGGTGCGCACCATGCCGAAGGTGCGGTCCTCGTGGTATAGGATGGCCTCCTTGCGCGCGGTCTGGAAGAAGCTGGGCCAGCCGCAGCTGCTGGCGAACTTGCTATCGGCCTGGAATAGCACGTTGCCGCACACCGCGCAGGCGTAAGTGCCGATGCCCTCGAAGTCCCAGTACTTGCCGGTGAAAGCGCGCTCGGTGCCTTTCTCGAAGGCGATGTAATAGAGGTCGGCGGGCAGGAGCTTCTTCCATTCGCTCAGCGGCACGTTCAATTTGATGGTGTCGGTGTGCGAGTAGTGCGGATTGCCGCTGTGGTCATACTGGCTCATGTCGTTCGTGCTCATGGTGGTTTTCTTCGGGGCCTGACCGTTGCTGGTGCCGCATGCCGTGAGCAAGAATGCTGCGGCGAAAGCGGCTGGAAGGATTGGAATGGTTCGCATGCCCGATGGTCGCTGCCGCGGGTGGAGCATGACAAAGGTTGAACACGCTAGGTTGTTCCACCGTTCGGCGCAACCTTCAACTTCTTCAACCCTCAACCATCAGATGGGTCGTCTGTTGAAAATTTCCTTCCCCTTTAGGGGAAGTAGAATCGGATGCGCCCTGCGATAACCGGAACAGCCGAATCGGACCTTTTATTTGCCGCCCTGAAAACCTTCGGGGAAGCATGGCCAAGAAGAATGTGAGCGGAGACCTGGTGATCGTGGAGTCGCCGGCGAAGGCGAAGACCATTGAGAAATACCTCGGTGCGGGATACACTGTGCTCAGCAGCTATGGCCACGTGCGGGACCTTCCTGAACGCGAGCTTAGCGTGGATGTGGAGAACGGCTTCGAGCCCACTTACATCATTCCGGACGACAAGAAGGGACGCCTTGCGGAACTGAAGAAAGCGAGCGACAAAGCGGCCATGGTGTGGCTGGCGACTGACGAAGACCGCGAAGGGGAGGCCATCAGCTGGCACTTGAAGGAAGCGCTCGGATTGTCCGACGACAGGGTGAAGCGCATCACCTTCAACGAGATCACCAAGAAGGCCGTGACAACTGCGATGGAGCACCCGCGCACCATCGACATCCATCTGGTGGATGCGCAGCAGGCCCGTCGCGTGCTGGATCGCCTGGTAGGTTATGAGCTCAGCCCGGTGCTGTGGCGTAAAGTGAAGCCCAGCTTGAGCGCGGGCCGCGTGCAGAGCGTGGCCGTGCGCCTGATCGTGGAGCGCGAGCGCGAGATCCTCGGCTTCGACAGCAAGAGCGCGTTCCGCATCACCGCAGTGCTCACCACGGAGAAGGGCGCCACCGTGAAGGCGGAATTACCCGCCCGCTTCGCCACCGAGGCCGAGGCGATGGCATTCCTGCAAGGCTGCATCGGCGCCGCGTACACAGTGAGCGCCGTGGAGAAGAAGCCCGGCAAGCGTACGCCCGCCGCGCCTTTCACCACGAGCACGTTGCAGCAGGAGGCCAGCCGCAAGCTCGGCTACGGCGTTGACCGAACAATGCGCATCGCGCAGGGACTCTACGAGCAGGGGCACATCACCTACATGCGTACCGACTCAGTGAACTTGGGCGAGCAGGCCATCGAGGCGGCAGCGGCCCAGATCGGGGCGCAGTACGGTGAGCGATACAGTAAGCCGCGGCGTTTCGCCAGCAAGAGCAAGGGAGCACAGGAAGCGCATGAAGCCATCCGTCCAACTGACATGGCCGTGCGCAATGCCGGAAGCGATACCGATGCCGAGCGCCTTTACGACCTCATCTGGAAGCGCACGCTCGCCAGCCAGATGGCGGATGCCGAATTGGAGAAGACCGTGGTGGACATCGCCATCAGCACACGGCCCAACGAGCAGCTGCGCGCGCAGGGCGAAGTGATCCTCTTCGACGGCTTCCTCAAAGTCTACATGGAAGGCCGCGATGACGATGACAGCGAGGAGCAGGAGGGTCTGTTGCCCGAGATGCGGCAGAGCGAGCACCTCGCGTTGCGGGAGATGACCGCCACGCAGCGCTTCGATCGGCCGGCGCCACGGTACACCGAAGCCAGCCTCGTGAAGAAGCTCGAGGAGCTCGGCATCGGCCGTCCGAGCACGTACGCGCCCACCATCAGCACGGTGCAGAAGCGCGGGTATGTGGTGAAGGAGAACCGCGATGGCACACCAAGGCCCTATCGCATCCTCACCTTGGCCGAAAGCGAGATTGCGGAGAAGACCGCCGTGGAGAACGCCGGGGCTGAGAAGCAGAAGCTCTTCCCGACGGACATCGGCATGGTCGTGAACGATTTCCTCGTGGAGCATTTCCCCGTGATCGTGGACCTCAACTTCACCGCCAAGGTGGAGGAGGAGTTCGACGTGATCGCCGAGGGCAAGGAGAATTGGCGCGAGATGATCGCGCGTTTCTACAAGCCCTTCCACGCCACCATCGGCACGGTGAAGGATACCGCCGAGAAAGCCACCGGCGCGCGGGTGCTCGGCAAGGATCCGGTGAGCGGCAAGGACGTGGTGGCCCGCATCGGCCGTTTCGGCCCGATGATCCAGATCGGCAGCGTGGAGGATGAGGACAAGCCCCGCTTCGCCAGTCTCCGCAAGGACCAGAGCATCCAGTCAATCAACTTCGAGGAGGCCATGGACCTTTTCAAGCTGCCGCGAACGCTCGGCGAGCGCGACGGCGAAGTGTGCACCGTAGGCATTGGCCGCTTCGGCCCATATGTGCGCTTGGGCAGCACCTATGCGAGTTTGACCCCAGAGGATGACCCACTGGAGATCACCTTGGTGCGCGCCGTAGAACTCATTGATCTGAAGAAGGTGGCTAGCGCAACCCGCGATCTGGGTGAGTACAAGGGCGAGATGCTCGTGGTGGGCCGTGGCCGTTTCGGCCCATTCGTGAAATTCGGCAAGACCTACGCGAACATCCCCAAAGGCGAGGAACCGTCGACCGTGACGCTGGAGCGTGGGACTGAACTCATCGAGGCCAAGCTTGCAGGTGCGCGACAGAATGTGCTGAAGGAGTTCGAGGGCTCATCAATCCAGGTGCTGGCAGGCCGCTATGGTCCTTACATCACCGATGGCAGCAAGAACGCGAACGTGCCCAAGGAGAAGAAGCCTGAGGAGGTGACCTTGGAGGAAGCAACGGCCCTGCTCGCGGCAGCACCGGAGCGCAAAGGCAAGGCGAAGAGAACCTCGGCGCGGGGGGGCGCACGGAAAGCGGCCCCGAGGAAGAAGAAGGCCTAGCTCGGTCCACGCGCCGGACTGGAATAAATGCCTGCGGATGCGAACATCGCCCTGTGCGCAGATGCTGCCAAGTTCAGCCCGTCAGAGGAGCATGTGGAACTGACCTTCGCGCCAACAGCCCACGCTGCAGCCTTAACGAGGCATGGACATCAGCATTTATTTCAAGCCATCGGGCAAGTATGGTCGCAGTCGCCCGGAATGGCGCGCGCATACCCTCGGCGATACCACGGTATTCCACAGCGCAGGAAAAGAATTCCCGACGCTTGATGGCATGCAGGTCGCGCTCTTCGGAGTTCTGGATGATCCAGGGCACGCACGGCCTCGCGGATGCGTCAGTGCACCCGATGCCATCAGGGAGCAGCTGTATGAACTGCACCAGACCGCTTCACCGATCAAGCTCGTGGACTTGGGCGATATACACCCAGGGGCAAGCGCGGGGGATACCCAGCATGCAGTGGCCGAGACGGTCGCGGAGCTGATGCGGTTGAACATCGTTCCAGTGCTGCTCGGTGGCGGGCAGGGACACACGTTCAGCCAGTACCTCGCCTACGAGAAGCTGGAGCGTACGGCGAACCTGGTATGCGTGGACAGCCGCTTCGACCTGGGCGAGCCGGGTCAGGCGCTGGCCGATACCAGTTATCTCAGCCACATCGTCCTGCGGCAACCCAACTACCTCTTCAACTACAGCAACCTCGGTTACCAGACCTACCTGGTCGACCAGCCGGGCATTGAGCTCATGGAACGCTTGCTGTTCGATGCCCACCGACTGGGCGAATTGCGCGGCAACCTGGCCGAAGCCGAACCCGTGCTGCGCAACGCCGATTCGATGAGCGTTGACATGAGCGCCGTTCGCCGCAGCGATGCTCCAGGTGCTTCGCGTCCCAATCCCAATGGGTTCCACGGCGAGGAGATCTGCCAGCTCATGCGCTATGCGGGTGTGAGCGAGAAGATCACTTCCGTAGGCATTTATGAGCTGGATCCGGAAAAGGACGATGCCGGGGTGACCGCCCAGCTCGCCGCGCAGATGGTCTGGTGCTTCCTTGATGGTTTTCGCAGCCGAACCAACGACCTCCCTTGGCTGGACCGCAAACGCTTCACCCGCTTCCGCATCCCCATCCGGGGGCACGAACAGGAATTGGTGTTCTACAAAAGCTCGGTGAGCGATCGCTGGTGGATGGATGTGCCCTACAAGGCGGAGCAGGAGGCGCGCTTCGAGCGGCATCACTTGGTGCCATGCTCCATTGGCGATTATCAAGCGGCTTGCCGGGAAGAGGTGCCCGATCGGTGGTGGCGGACCTTTCAGAAACTGGCCTGATTCAGTTTGATCGACGTTCAGGCCAAGGAAATCGCCCCGTGGGTCACGGTTGTATTTGCTCGGTTTGAGGAATTGCTATATTGGCGCCGGTTCTTGGGGCAGGTCTACGCCTGTCCCATTGTTTGTCAGGCACTTTACTGAACGGAACAACAGCATGAGGGGGATAGTTACCGTAGCGGTTGGGGTGACCATGATGGGCGCTTCGTTCGCCCAGCAGGACCCGCAGTTCACGCAATACATGTTCGACCGGCTCTCGGTGAACCCAGGCGTGGCCGGAACCACCGGTGAACTGTGCGGCACCATGATCCTGCGCCAGCAATGGACGGGCTTCGATGGCGCTCCGAAGACCGCGCTCCTGAACGTGCACGGCAGCATCAAGCGAATCAGCAGCGGGGTGGGGCTTTCAGTCTTCTTGGACAAGCTCGGCCAGCAGAACAGCACGTACGCACGTGTCCATTACTCGTTCCATCGCAAAATCGGCCCCGGCACCATCGGCATCGGTCTTTCCGCCGGTATGATGAGCCACACACTTGGAAGCGACTGGCAGGCCACCGACCCCGTGAGTTCGGACAATACCATCCCGGCCAACGGCAACAGCGACATGGGATGGGATCTGGCCGGCGGACTCTATTACACCAGCCCGAAGCTTTGGGCCGGCGTCTCCAGTACCCACCTCACCGAGGTGGAGTTGAGCAATGTGAGCATCCAGCAGCGTCGCCACTGGTTCGTCCAGGCGGGTTACAATTGGAAGCTCAAATCCGATCCCAACAAGTACGTCATACAGCCCAGCGTGCTGATGAAGAGCGACGGCACCTCCACGCAGTTCGACCTCACCGGTGTCTTCCTCTATAATAACATGGTATGGCTGGGCGTTTCGTACCGGACGGAGGATGCGATCGCGCCGCTGCTCGGATACCAATTCAAACCCAACCCGAAGTCCATGCTGCGCGTGGGCTACAGCTACGATGTGACCACTTCCAAGCTGCGCAACTACAGCAGTGGCAGCCACGAGGTGATGGTGAATTATTGCGTGCTGCTCGTGAAGCCGCCCGACGTCCAGATCTACCGCAATCCGCTGTTCCTCTAGCAACGGAACGTAACCAGATAACCTAAACTGCCGTAAAGTGCCTCGTCCTAGGTGTTCGCTTACCCGTAGCACCGAACGACAAGGGTCCCTGCAAGGAAGCTCCGAACGGCAAAACAGGAAGAACATGCAACGTCCCATCTTGTATCTCGGCGCCATTGGCTTGCTGGCGGGCTGTGGCGGTGGTGGTCAGGGGCAACTGACCGGCGTGCTGGGCAGGCCCGGTTGGTATCAGGTTGACCCTTACGGGATGAACTACATCCCCATGGGCAGCTACGTCATGGGTCCCAGCGACCAGGATGTGCCCTATGCATTGGTGACCAAGAGCAAGACCGTATCGGTGCAGGCCTTCTACATCGACCAGACGGAGATCACCAACAACGAGTACCGGCAATTCGTGTTCTACGTGCGAGATTCCATCGCGAAGCGCATCCTTGGCGACGAGGATATCGGTGAGCACATCATCTCAGAGGATGAGTTCGGCGAGGAGATAGACCCGCCCGTGATCAACTGGCGCGAGCGGATCAATTGGTACGGCGATGAGGAGCGGGAAGCGCTGGCTGACATGTTCCTCAGCGAGAGCGAGCGTTTCTACCGCCGCAAGGAGATCGACACGCGGAAGCTCATGTTCGAGTATTACTGGATCGACCTCAAAGAGGCGGCCCGGAAAGGAACGCCCAGCAATTGGGCGCGTGACCTCGATCTGAGCTACACCAACACCAAAGGCCAGAACAACGCGATTCGCGGCCACAGCGACCGTAGCAAGTTCATCATCAAGGAGGTGATCAACGTCTACCCCGATACGCTGGTCTGGGTGCATGACTTCACCTACTCCTTCAACGAGCCGATGACGGAGAACTACTTCTGGCATCCGGCTTATGACGATTATCCGGTGGTTGGCGTCACATGGGTGCAGGCCACGGCCTTCAACGTCTGGCGCACGCAGTTGATGAACAGCTGGCTCGAGAGCAATGGGGAAGCTTACGTGAATCGCTTCCGCCTGCCGACCGAAGCAGAATGGGAGTACGCTTCCCGGGGGGGACTGGACCTCGCTCCGTTCCCCTGGGGCGGCCCATACGTGCGGAACCGCCAAGGCTGCTTCCTAGGCAACTTCAAGCCTTTGCATGGCAACTACACCGATGACGGCGGTTTCCATACCGTCCCGGTGGACAGCTACACCCCGAACGATTACGGCCTGTACCAGATGGCCGGCAACGTGAGCGAGTGGACCAGCACAGCCTTCGATGAGAGCGTTTACGATTTCGACCACGACCTGAACCCGGAGTACAGCTATGATGCGATCGCCACTGATGCGCCGTCGCTCAAACGGAAAGTGATCCGGGGCGGCTCGTGGAAGGATATCGGGTACTACATGCAGACGGGCACGCGGAGCTACGAATACCAGGACACCACGAAGGCCTACATCGGATTCCGTTCCGTGATGACCTACCTGGGCCGTGGCAAGGCCGTGAACGCCGAAGACCTCTAGACACCTAGGAGGGCGACCGTTACGGAACCAACACGGGCGCATTCATAGACCATTCCCAACCTTCAGACCAACCCTAAAACGCAAGGAAGAACGATGAAACCCGGTAGCAAGAAGCGGAAGAACTTCATGGCCAAACTGTACGGGATCGGTGCAGCGATTGTGATCATAGGAGCGCTCTTCAAGATCCAGCACTGGCCATTGGCGAGCTTTTTCCTCATCCTTGGTCTGAGCACCGAGGCGATCATCTTCTTCTTCTCGGCATTCGAGCCCCCACATGAGGACCCGGACTGGAGCCTTGTGTATCCCGAGCTCGCCACTGGTGAGAAATCCGAAGGTGACGATTTCAAGAAGGAGGATCAGCGCTCCATCACGGAGCAGTTGGACGATATGCTGGAGAGCGCCAAGATCGAACCGGAACTCATCGCCAGCTTGGGTGATGGCATGCGCTCCTTGAGCGACCAGGCCAAGCAGATGGGCCAGATTACGGGCGCCGCATCCGCCACCAACGAATACGCCAGCAGCCTCAAGGATGCCAGTGCCAAGGTGAATACCTTGAGCGACAGCTACGCGAAGGCCAGCGAAAGTCTTACGGGCCTCACGCAGAACGTGGAAGCCGGACGCAGCGCCGGGGAAGGTCTCAAGCAGATGAGCACCAACCTCACCGCGCTCAACGAGATGTACGAATTGCAGCTTCGCACCAGCCGCGAGAAGTTGGAGGCCGCCAACCAGATGTTCGAGGGCATGGGCGAGATGATGACCAACCTGCGCAACTCCGTGGACGATACCAAGCGCTACAAGGAGAACATCGCGGTGCTCAGCGACAACCTCGCCAAGCTCAACACGGTCTACGGCAACATGCTCGCAGCCATGACCATTCGCTGATCGGCCTCCAGTAACGCAAGACTTCACAACCTAACCCGGTCGATCAGAGATGGCAAGTGGCAAATTGTCGCCCAGACAGAAGATGATCAACATGATGTACCTCGTGTTGACGGCTCTGCTTGCGCTTAACGTTTCCAAAGAGATCCTGGACAGCTTCGTGACGGTGAACAATGGCTTGGAGAACACCAAGCTCTCGCTCAACGACAAGATGAGCGTGCAGTACAAGACCTTCGCGGATTATGCCCAGGAGAACCCGACCAAGTATGGCGCGGAATGGACCCGGGCGCAGGAGATTCAGAGGGATGGTCAGGCCTTGCTCGCCTACATCGACACCATCAAGGCGCGCGTCATCATGAAGGCCGAAGGCTGGCCAAAGGATAGCGTTGTGCTGCCCGATGGCCGCATCGTCGACCTGGCCAAGGTCAACAAGAAGGATAGCAACGACGAGATCACCAATTTGATGATTGGTGGTGAACCGGCCGAGCCGAAGGACGAACCATACTCCGCCGTGGACCTCCGTCGTCAACTCGAGGCGTTCCGCGACAAGGTGAAGGCCATGCGTCCGGAGGACGCCGATTTGTCCGCCGCCATGGACCGCATCTTCGATTTCAGCAATCGCAAGGACGCATCTGGAACGATGAACTCTTGGGAGAGCATCAACTTCTACCACGTACCACTTGCGGCTGGCATCACTATTATGAGCAAGATCCAAGCGGATGTGCGGAACGCGGAGGGTGAAGTGGTGAAGCGCATGCTTGATGCTGTGGAGGGAAAGAGCTTCAAATTCAATGCGCTTACGGCCATCGTGAAGCCGCGCAGCAGCTACGTGACCGTGGGCAGCAAGTATCAGGCGGAGATTTTCCTAGGAGCCTATGACGATCAGAACGCGCCGGAAGTCTGGGTTTGCAAGCCAGGCGCACGCGTGGATACCACTTCGACCCCCCCTAAGATTATTGGTGATTCCGAGAAGCTCCCGATGATTGGCGCGAAGGCGCAGCTCGAACAGATTGCCAGTGGAGCGGGGCTCCGGCAGGTGAGCGGAATCATCAAGTACAAGCCCGTTGGTGGTGTGGAGCAGATTGAGCCATTCTTCACTGAGTACGAGGTGGCGGCCCCCAACCTGGTCGTCAGCCCGACGAAGATGAATGTGTTCTATCGCGGGGTGGACAATCCTGTCAGCATCAGTGTCTCGGGGTACAGCGATAAGGACATCTCACCGACCAAGACGAATGGGGACCTCGTGAAGAGCGCCGACGGCTACATCATGCGCCCCGGTCGTGAGCCGGAGGCCCTGATCGGTGCCACGGTGAAGAATCCGGACGGATCTTCCAAGTCGATGCCCGGCATCAAGTTCCGCGTGAAGAACGTGCCGAACCCGACGCCTTATTTCGGCGGCAAGAGCACGAGCGACGAGACCATCAAGAAGACTGAACTCACGGCTGCCGCCGGTGTGATCGCCAAGATGGTGGACTTCGACTTCGACCTGAGATTCGAGGTGGTGGAATTCAAGGTGACCATGATCGTGAGCGGGACGCCGATCGAGAAGATGACCAAGGGTCCCGCGCTGAGCGGTGACATGAAGGAGATGCTCGCCAAGGCCAAGCCCGGCCAGAAGATCTTCATTGAAGGCATCAAGGCCCGTGGACCGGATGGCACCGTGCGCAGCCTCGGCGCGCTATCGTTCAAGGTGATCTGACGAACGCTAAATGCAAACGCAGATGAGGAACCTGAAGGACCTGTTGATGCCGGCCGCCCTAGTGGTGGCGGCATGGTGCGCCGGCCCAGTGGCCAAGGCGCAGACACCAACCGTGCTGGATGGCGCCTACATCAAGGAGCATACCCGCACCAAGCGCGTGGTGCCCTATACGCATATCCGTGAGGCGGACGCCATGTGGGCGCGGCGCGTGTGGCGCACCGTCGATCTGCGGGAGAAGCTGAACCACCCGCTCTATTTCCCGACCGAGGCCATCAACGACCGCAAGAGCCTCTTCGATGTGATCAAGCACGGCCTGATGGTGGATGGCTCCATCACCGCTTACGATGCGGGTCCCTTGCTCACCGATGATGAGTTCCGCAAACCGCTGCTCCGCCCTCAGCTTGAGGAGATGTTCAGCCGCTGGGACACGGTGTACACCGAGGACCTTGTCACGGGCGACATGGTGCCCAAGCTCGTGGAGACCAAGGTCGAGAGCCGGGACATCAAGATGTACAAGATCAAGGAGGACTGGATCTTCGACAAGCAGCGCAGCTCGATGGATATCCGCATCATCGGCATCGCACCCATGCGGGAGGTGAGGGGCGAGGATGGCGAGGTCCGCGGCTATGCCCCGATGTTCTGGCTCTATTATCCGGAGTGCCGCTATGTCTTCGCCAATTGGGAGGCCTTCAATCGCGAGAACGATGCGGAGCGGCGCAGTTTCGAGGATATCTTCTGGAAGCGCCAGTTCAGCAGCTACATCACCAAGTGGAGCAATGCCTATGATCGCGGCATCGGCGACTACAAGACCGGCCTCGATGCTTTGCTCGAGGGCGAGGAGATCAAGCAGGCGCTGTTCGAGTTCGAGCACGACCTCTGGAACTTCTGATTCCGACGAACCTGACTGAGCGAAGCCCTGGCCTAGTGCCGGGGCTTCGGCTTTCATGCAAGGATCTCCAGCCGGGACCCGTTAGCTCACTCGTGCGTTCGCATCGAACCGCCGCGTCCCTTGTCGTCATCGCTTTGAGCTATGCATCCCGCATGCATGCGCAAACCGTGCTCGATCCCGGAACAGCTACCTGTCGCGCTAATGGCTTGGTGCGGCCCTATGCCCAGCTTCGCGAGGCTGATGTGGCATGGGAGCGGCGGGTGTGGCGCGCGATAGATCTGAGCGACCCAGCCAATGCGCCGTTGCGAATGCCCACGGGAGCACCGGGCTGCCTGAGCCTAATGCAGGTCATCCGGCACGGCCTGCGCAACGAAGGTGGCATCATGGCGTACGACCCTGGTCCAGATGGGAAGGATGACGCGTTCCGCAAGCTGATGGCTCGCTCAGCGCTGTTGCGTGAACTCGACACGCTGGATACGCTGCCCGCATCGGTGGTCGGCCGTTTCGCGATCAAGGAGGATTGGATATTCGACCGCGCATGTTCGCGCATGGAGGTGCGGATTATCGGCATCGCTCCACTGGTGGAGGTGAGAGGCCCTGAGGGTGAGTTGCGTGGATACCGCCCGCTCTTTTGGCTCTACTACCCGGAATGCCGCCAGCTCTTTGCGTGGTGGACTGCGATCCTGGACGGTGATGAGAAGCGGATCTCCTTCGAGGAGCTCTTGGATCAGCGAAGGTTCAAAGGCACGGTCACGCGCGTAAGCGATATGAGTGGCCGGGCCGTGAACGCTGCGGCTACCAGCGTGGATGCGCTGTTGCGAAGTGAGGACGTTCGGCGGCAGCTCGAGGAGATCGGCTTCGATTTATGGCACTATTGAGGCAGGGTCTCGAGCCAAGCATCACCTGTCGCGCTCGAGAGAGTGCACTGCTGACCTGTTCAACTCAAAGCGAATGCAGAATCAACCGGTGTTCGGGTCCGAGCACGACCTCTGGAACCTCTGATTCATCGCGAATCTGACTGAGCGAAGCCCCGGCCGCCGGGGCTTCGCTACTTTCGCGCGCTTTTTCCGCTGCCATGATCACCGTACAGGGCCTCACCCTCCATTTCGGCCAGCGGCCCTTGTTCGATGGGGTCTCCTTCTTCATCGGGAGCGAGGACCGTATCGGGCTTGTGGGCCGCAATGGCGCAGGCAAGAGCACCCTGCTGAAGATCATGGCTGGGCAACAGGCTTTCGACGGCGGTAACATCGGCAAGCCTAAGGAACTGACCCTGGGCTACCTACCGCAGGAAATGGCCCACAACCTGGAGCTCACGCCCTGGCAGGTTGCGGAGAAGGCGTTCGAGGAGGCGATTAACTTGAACGCTTCGTTGGAGCGGATCGAGAAGGAACTGGAGAAGGCCACCACGGATGAGGAGGCGATTGAGCTGGCCACCCTGCTGGCTCATGCGCACGAGCGGTTGAACACCATCGGCGCGGCGGATCACGACATGCAGATCGAGCGAATGCTGAAAGGCATCGGCTTCGTGGAGAAGGACATGCACCGGTTGATGAGTGAGATGAGCGGCGGCTGGCGGATGCGCGCGGAACTGGCTCGCCTGCTTCTGATCCAACCGGATCTGCTGCTGCTGGATGAGCCCACGAACCACCTCGATCTGCCCGCGATCCAATGGCTCGAGGACCTGCTCCGGACCTACCCTGCCGCACTCGTGATCATCAGCCACGATAAGACCTTCCTGGACCGCCTCACCAAGCGTACGCTCGAGGTTGCCGGTGGCAAGCTCATCGATCGCAAAGTGCCGTGGAGCCAGTACGTCGAACTGCGCAAGGTGGAGCGTGAGCAGCAGGCGGCACAAGCCAAGGACCAGCAGCGCTACATCAAAGAGACCACCGACCTGATCAACAAGTTCAGGGCGAAGGCCAGCAAGGCCGCGTTCGCGCAGAGTTTGATCACGAAGCTGGACAAGCTCGAACGCATCGAGGTGGAAGACGAGGACTTGCGCAAGATGCTCGTGAAGTTCCCGCCAGCGCCGACCAGCGGCAAGATCGTGGCCGAGGTGAAGGGCGTCAGCAAGTCCTACCCGGACCGCAAGCGGCCCGAAGAGACCAAGGAGATCTTCCGCAATGCGGAACTCACCATTGCCAAGGGTGAGCATCTCGCACTAGTGGGCGCGAACGGCACAGGCAAATCCACCCTGGTGCGCATGATCATGAGCGAGGAGCCCTATGAAGGCGAGATCCGGCTGGGGCACAATGTGATCGTGGGGTATTACGCCCAGGACATGCCAGAGCGTATGGATCCGACCGGCACAGTGATGGAAACGGCCGAGCAAGCGGCCAGCGAGGATAACCGGCCCCGCGTCCGCGCCATGCTCGGTGCCTTCATGTTCAGCGGCGATGACGTGGACAAGAAGGTGAAGGTGCTGAGCGGCGGTGAGCGTGCGCGGCTGGCTTTGTGCTGCATGCTGTTGAAGCCGTTGAATTTCCTCATCCTCGACGAACCCACGCACCACCTCGATATCCAGAGCAAGGATGTCTTGAAGGAAGCGCTGAAGAGCTACGATGGCACCTTCCTGCTCGTGAGTCACGACCGCGATTTCCTGCACGGCCTCACCAATCGTCTCTTGGAGCTGGATCAGTTGCGCATCCGCGATCAGCACATGGACATTCTGGAGCTGATCGAGAAGCGCAAGGCGCTGCAGGGAGCAGATATCGGCAAGTCTTCTGCAGCGCCGGTCAAGCCGAAGGCCGAGAAGGGTGACAGAAGCGACCACGGCGAGCGTCGCGAACGTGACAAGGAGCGTCGCCGGCTGCAAACCCAGGTGCAGCGCCTGGAGAAGCAATTGGCGGATCTCGAAGCCGAGGAGAAGCGCTTGCAAGCCGAGGTGATGCGTGGCGGTATCACCACAGAGCAGGTTCAGCAAGGTTACGCGCGCATGGGCGAGGTCGCGCAGCGAATCGCCGTGACCATGCTGGAGTGGGAGGCGGCGTCCAAGCGGTTGGAGGAGATGGGCGAGGAGCGGATGGCGTGAGCCGCACTACGCGCGTTACGATCATCGGTTCTGGGCATTGGTTGTGTGACGGCGCAGATTGCGACGTCGAGAACACACCAAGCCATGGCCACGATGAGGCTGCCCCCGCGGCAGAAGATGATCAACATGATGTACCTCGTGCTCACCGCGATACTCGCGCTGAACGTGAGCAAGGAGGTGCTGGATGCATTCGCCATCATGGATGCGGAGCTGGTACGGAGCGAGCGGGCGCATGAGCAGCGCTCCGCACTTGAATACGCGGTGTTCGCTGATGCGGCTGCACGATTCCCGGACAAGTTCGGGGAGAAGCATGAGCAGGCCAGCCGCGTGAAGGCCATGGCCGATTCGCTCGTGAAGCACATCGAGGGAATCAAGGGCGCCACTATCGCCAAGGCTGATGGCGTGGAGCTGGCCAGCCTGCGGGGCAAGGATGCCGATGGGCGCGATACGCTGCGCGCGCTCCTGGCCCTGGAGATGAAGGACGACCGAGATGTGCTCACGCAGGCACTCGTGGGAAGCGAGCCGGCATCACCGAGGCAGGGTGCCGGCAGCGCGTACGAGTTGCGCATCGGGATGGCGGCGTTCCGCGACAGTCTCAAATCATTGGCCGGGGCCAAGGGTCAGGCGCTGGCGAGCGCCTTGGATGCGCTGTTCGATTTCAATGACCGGCGCGACGCCTCTGGCACGCTCAACAATTGGGAGAGCCTCAACTTCTACGATGTGCCGCTGGCGGCGGGCATCGCCACGCTCAGCAAGCTGCAAGCGGACATCCGCGCGGCGGAGAATGATATGGTGAAATGGCTGTACCGCAGCGCGGAACTGGACGACTACCGCTTCGGAACGTTGACCACCGCCGTTGTGCCGCAGAGCAGTTTCATCATGACCGGGGACTCCTTCCGTGCCGATGTCTTCCTGGCCGCCTACGACCCCAGGAATCCCGCCCAGGTGCTGCTCAAGGATGGAAGCTTGTTGCCAATTGGCGCTGATGGCAAAGCCAAATTGAGGCTGCCTGGGCATAGCATCGGAGAGCAGCGTGTGGAAGGCTTGATCCGCTTCGACGGACCCAGAGGCTTGGAGGAGATTCCATACACGACCACGTATCAGGTCATGGCGCCTTTGCTGGTGGCCTCGCCGACCAAGATGAACGTGCTCTACCGGGGCGTGGAGAATCCCATCGACTTGAGCGTGCCGGGTGTGCCTGCCGACCGTCTGCAAGCGACCATCAGCAACGGTCGCATCGCGCGTAAAGGCAACGGCTGGGTGGCCACGGACATGACAGGTAGCACGGCCGAGGTAAGCGCGATGGCCACCATGCCCGATGGCAGCACGCGTCGCATCGGGCCGGTCCAGTTCAGGGTGAAGAACCTGCCACCACCATCGGCCTACTTGGCAGACAAGGGCGCGGCGGATACGAAGATCCAGCTCAGCGAGCTGCGGCGCCCAGGCGGTGTCATGGTGAAGACCAACACGGATTTCGGCGATACATGGGCGGCCAAGAGCTTCACCTTCAGTTGGCAGCGCGGTGGCGGTTCGCCCGTTGTGCACCATTGCACCGGCAATCGCTTCAATGCGGCCGTTCTGCAAGTGCTCAGCAAGGCACGGCCGGGTGACCAGATCGCCATCGAGGAGATCAGGGCGCAGCTCGCCAATGGGCAAGGTCCGATCGTGCCATTGGCCCATATCGCCCTTAAAGTGCAGTAACGGATTGGTGAGGCGCCACGAGCGGCTATATTTGCGCCCCATTGCGGGGTGGAGCAGATGGTAGCTCGTCGGGCTCATAACCCGAAGGCCGTAGGTTCGAGTCCTACCCCCGCTACGAAGTGAGCCCCGGCGCGAGTCGGGGTTCTTTCTTTAAGCCATGGCGCACAAAGCCGGATACGTCAACATCATCGGGGAGCCCAACGTGGGCAAGAGCACCTTGCTCAATGCACTGTTGGGCGAGCGGCTGGTGATCACCAATCCGAAGGCGCAGACCACGCGCCACCGCATCCTGGGCATCCTGAATGGCGAGGATCACCAGTTGGTGCTGAGTGATACACCGGGCATCCTCGACCCGCAGTACAGGATGCACGAGCGTATGATGGGTGCGGTGGAAGAGGCACTTGTCGATGCGGATATCCTCATCGTGCTTGTGGAGCTTGGCCAGAAGCCGGAGAAGGCGGAGAATGTCCTTTCACGCGCCCGCCGCTTCAACGGCCCCAAAGTGCTGCTGGTGAACAAGGTGGATACGGGGCAGGAAGAGGATATCCTCACGGCATTGGAGGTCTGGCAGGCCGCGCTGCCCGATGCCAAGGTGGTCCCGCTGTCGGCCCTGCATGGATTGAATGTGCTGGAACTGCGCGCCTACCTCGTGGAGAAGCTGCCCGAGCATCCGCCATACTTCCCTAAGGATGAGTTGAGCGACCGGAACATGCGCTTCTTCGTCAGCGAGATGATCCGCGAGAAGATCCTCACCTATTACAAGCAAGAGATCCCCTACAGCACGCAGGTGGTGGTAAACAGCTTCGAGGAGGGAGAAACGTTGGTGAAGATCCAGGCCGATGTGATCGTGATGCGCGAGAGCCAGAAGGGCATCATCATCGGCCAGGGCGGCAAGGCGCTGCGGAAGCTGGGCACCGAAGGCGCGCCTTGCCATCGAACGCTTCGTTGGCTCCAAGGTCTTCCTCGACCTGAAGGTGAAGGTGGATGCGGACTGGCGGGAGGATGACTCGAAACTGAAGCGATACGGATACTGAGATGGGAAACATCGTCGCAATCGTAGGCCGCCCCAATGTGGGCAAGAGCACGCTGTTCAATCGTTTGATCGAACGCCGCGAGGCCATTACCGACCCCACCGCCGGCACCACGCGCGACCGCCACTACGGCAAGGCAGAATGGAACGGGATCCTCTTCAGCGTCATCGACACCGGCGGCTATGTGAGCGGCAGCGACGATGTGTTCGAGGCGAGATCCGCAAGCAGGTGAGTCTCGCGATCGAGGAAGCCGATACGGTGCTCTTCATGGTGGATGTGCAAGGCGGCATCACGGCCATGGACGAGACCATCGCGGGGCTGCTGCGCAGGGCAAGAAGCCGGTGCTGCTCGGCGCGAACAGAGTCGATACCTTCGACCGGCAATACCTCACCGCGGAATTCTACTAACTCGGGCTCGGCGAGGTGCATGCCATTGCAGCGGCCAGCGGCGCGGGCACCGGCGACCTGCTCGATGAGTTGATCAAGACCTTCCGCAAGCCCACGGAGGAGGAAACCGGACATCCCCAAGATGGCCATCGTCGGCCGGCCCAACGTGGGCAAGTCATCGCTGGTGAACGCCATGCTGGGCAGCGATCAGAGCATCGTGACGCCGGTGGCAGGCACCACGCGCGATACCGCCAACACGCGTTGGAACGTCTTCGGGCACGACCTGATCTTGCTCGATACTGCGGGCATCCGCAAGAAGGCCAAGGTCGATGAGGACATCGAGTTCTATAGCGTGATGCGCTCCATCCGCGCCATCGAGGACAGCGACATCTGCATCCTGATGCTCGACGCCCGCGAGGCCATGCAGCAGCAGGACCTGCATATCCTCTCGATCATCCAGAAGAATGGCAAGGGCGTGGTGGTGGTTGTGAACAAGTGGGACCTCATCGAGAAGGAGACCAACACCATGAAGGCCTTCGAGGCCGAGCTGAAGAAAAGCATGGAGCCCTTTGACGATGTGCCGGTCGTCTTCACCAGTGTGGTGGAGAAGCAGCGCATCCTGAAGGTGATGGAGATGGCGATGCAGGTGTTCGAGGACCGCAGGCGCCGGATCCCCACGCGCAAGCTCAACGATGTGCTGCTGCCCGAGATCGAGCGGCAGCAGCCACCCATGTACAAGAGCAAGCAGGTCACCATCAAGTTCATCCAGCAGCTGCCCTTGCACGTGCCCAGCTTCGTCTTCCACTGCAACCTGCCACAGTACATCAAGCCCAGCTACGAGCGATTCATCGAGAACCGCCTTCGCGAGCACTGGCGCTTCACCGGGGTGCCGATGCGGTTGTACTTCCGGAAGAAGTAGCGTCTCCGATTGATTCCTCCGCTCGCCGTCGATGGGCCAACTCCCATCGCCATGCGCCCCGGCTCCTCCTTGCTCGCGGGACGCGGCCCCCCGCGCCCGGGCCCCCCCCCTCCCTAGCTGGTTCCGCAGCACTGATTGCGCAAACGGCTCCATTCGTTTGGAGCGATGCGCCGGCGTGGGATCCTTCCTGGGAAGAAGGCCGCATCATCGACTCGGAGATCCTCGCCGACGAGTTCTCAGTGCGCATCCGCAACGTGAAGCCCGAGTACATCGCCTTCTTCTTCGAGCGGCGCAAGGTGGTGCGCTTCACGGAGCGTGAGGACATCAAGCGCTACGGCCCGATTGTGCTGCCCGAGAGCCTCGACCCGCCTTACGATGAACTCGGCAAACCCTACGCTCGGCTGGACACCCGGCCCTACCCGTTCCTCTTCAACCTGCGCGTGGATCATTTCGCAGCGCGCGTGATCCGGCCCGATGGTTCATGGACCGAACTGCCCGTGGCCAAGCGCGGCGCATACGGCTACTTGGGCAATCCGGTGAACTTCCAGGCGACGATGGCGGAGACGCACTACCCGCAAGGCATCATGCCGGGCGACGTCGTGGAGTACCGCTGGAAGTACATGCTGCCCTGGGACAGCAAATGCTCCGCACACCCTCGGTTGGCGCGGCAGCATCAGTGGATGGACAACTGGTCGCGCTTGACCAATTGGCGCATCTTCTTCCACGGCGCCCTGCCCATCCGCGAACAGCGCATCGAAGTGCTCTATGCACCACGCGAAGCACGGGCTGGGATATGCCGAAGCGGTGCCCGTGCATCGGGAACACGACGGGAACGCTCGTCGTGCCGTGTGGGAGCAGCGCGATTTGCCCGGTGTGATGGATGAGGTAGGCGCGCGTCCCGCCGATGAGCTCCCGAGCATCATCATCGCCTTCGCGCCCGATGACCTGCGCAACCTGCGGCGCGAGCGATTGAGCAATCTGCCGGTCACGCAGCAGCCCTGGCTGCAAGCCATCCGGCAGCGCGAAGCCAAGGCCATGTGGTGGAGGCGTGTGGCGCAGAAGAAGCTGCCCGATCGGCAGAATCGGCAGATCAAGGCATTCATCCGGGAGACGTGTGCTGCGATCCCGGATACGCTGAAGGCGCGCCGCATGGAGGCCCTTCACGAACGCATTGCACGCGACTTCACCTACGATGCCGACCGCGATTGGTACTTCGACCTGACCGCAGCCTCGCGCGCATGGGCGACCAAGTGAGGGACGAGCGCTTGCGCGACATCAGCCGGTACGATCTCTACAGCAAGCTCCTCAACGCCGAGGGCAACGACCACGTCACCGCTTACTTGCTCGACAAGCGCAGCGGCCGGCTCGACGACCGCTTCACCACGCCCATGCGCGATAACGAATGGCTCTTCGGAATCGGTGATGGCGCGGGCATGCTCTGGATGCACCCCAAGCGTCGGCGCCACGGCTGGTTCGCCAACGAGTTGCCTTTCTATTGGGAAGGCTCCAACGCGCTGCTGATCGACCTCCAGCGCCTCATCGCCGATGACCCGAGTCCTCCGCTCTTCGTGGAACTGCCCACTGGCGATCCTGCTGCGAATGTGCGAGCCATGGAGCATCGCCTGCGCATCGACCTGGACAAAGCTGACGCTGCCGGTGATGCACGCATCCTGCTGAGCGGCCAGTTCAGCACCTTGGGAAGAGCGGCTTTCCTCGGCGATCGCATCGACAGCACGGTGCATCCGGGCTATGGCCATTCCCCGGCGCACTTGCCCCATGCGGCGTTGATCGGCACCAGCGATCGAGGGCTGCAATCGATCCTCCCTTCCGCTTCCGCGAGCGGCCGCGAAGTTGGCCATCGCCCAGTGGGTGACGCCCGAAGCCGACGGCCTCTTCGCCATGGAGCTGCAACCCTTCTTCGCCCATGCGGTGGCGGATGGCTTCCGTGCTGAGAGCCGCGACCTCCCCTTCCACTGGGACTTCCAGCAGAGCGATCGCTTCATCATCGACCTCGAGTTCACTGCCGGTGGAGGTAATGGACCTCACGGCATTGCAGGGCGAATGGAATTGCCCGAGCGCGCTCACCTTGCGCGCGCCGCGCATCGATGCCGGGCGTGCGTATCGAGCCTCTTGCAAGTGTCCGATGAAACGGAGCACCGAGGACGCCTTGGCTTTGGAGACGCTGCTCCGCGAAAGTGCTCACCGTCGCGTTTGCTGCGGGTGCGGGTGAGCAAGGCGCCGGAGCATTAGGAAGCCGGATGTTGCGGCTGCGCGGGCTCCGCTACTTTGCGCGCCATGTCCTTCTGTGGAGCCGCGAACCAATTGCTTCGGTTGAGCAGCTTGGCGGCTTGCCTCGCAACGTTCATGGTTCCGTTGAATACCTTGAGTCAGCAGGTCATGGTGGTCGATGCCACCACGCTGGCCCCGCTCGGCAAGCGGCGACCCTGCATCATGCCAGCACGGGCGCATCGGCCATCACCCGGATGCACGCGGTCGCGCCGATATCAACGCTTTCACTGGCGCTGATTCCATCAGTTCCGCATGATCGGCCTATGAATCACGTGTGCTCAGCTACCAGCATGTGCTCGCCATGGGCAATCAGGTCGGCCTGTCAGCGCTGCCCATCAGGCTCGATGCCTTCGTGGTGAGCGCCAACCGCTGGGAACAGGACGCGCGCGCGTGCCCGACCAGATAGCGGTGATCGCCCCGCGGAAGTCGCCAATAACAATCCCGGAACGGCAGCCGATGCATTGCAGCAGGCGGCGGGGTCTTCGTGCAGAAGAGCCAGCTGGGCGGCGGCAGCCTTCATGCTGCGCGGCTTCAGAGCCAACCGCGTGCTCATCGTGGTTGACGGCGTGCGCATGAACAACGCCATCTATCGCGCAGGCAACTTGCAGAACGTGATCGGCGTGGATGCCAATGCGATCGGTCGCGCGGAGGTGATGCGGGCCCGGCGCCGTGACCTATGGAAGCGATGCCATCGGCGGGGTGCTGGACTTCCCACCTGCTTCGTCCGCGATTCAGCCCGGATAGCAGCTTGCTCTTGCGCGGCGGCGCCATGGCCCGCTATGGCTCGTCGGCCAATGAGATGTGCGGGAATATTCACATCGGCCTTGGGAGTCGCAAGCTGGCATTCGTCGGCAGCGTGTCCTTCACGCGCTTCGGCGACCTGCGCATGGGCAGCAACGGCCCCAAGCGCGGCTCTCCATCGCCTACCGGGACTACACGGAGAGCCGCAACGACCGCAGCTTCCGCAACGCGAACAAGCGAACACAGACCGAAAGCGTGAGCGGCATCTACATGAATCTGGATGGGGAAGGACCTCAGGCGCGCGTACCAGGTGCTTTACGGTGCGGAGCACGTCACGAATGCTATCGGGTCGAAGGGTATCCCGTGAACCGGACCAGCGGCGCGGAGACGACCATCAGTTCACGCTATCCGGATGGTTCAAGTGGAACGCGGGATCGGCCTACCTCCGGAGCCATGCACGATGCCAACGACCGCTTGACGCTCTCCGCTGGTGCGCGATACAACTGGTCGGCGCTGCAATGCACCTTCGACCTCGCTCTTCGCGTACCCGGCCTGGCGCGGAGCTTGAGCAACTGCGCGGTCACGGGCAATCTGGGCGCGATCCTACCGCCCGGGCAAGGACTGGAAGTTTTCTATCGATTTGAAGCTCAGGCTTCGCGCACCGAACATCGACGACATCGGCAAGGTGTTCGACGCGAGCCTGGCGCGGTAATCGTGCCCAATCCGACACGGAAGCCGGTACGCCTATTCGGCCGACATCGGCATCGAGAGTCCTTCGGCGAAAAGGTGCGCTTACAGAGCCATGGCTTATCAGGTGCTGCTCGACAACGCGATGGTGCGAAGGCCGTTCACGCTGAATGGCTCAGATAGCATCGCGCGTACGAGTGAGCCAGTCGAGATGGACGCATTCAGAACGCGGCTCAGGCCCGTGTGATCGGAATCTCGCTCGGGATTGATCCCCGCATCGCGAAGAACCTGACGCTCGATGCGCGTTACAATTGGCAGGATGGCGTAGAGCAGGACGATGCGAGCACGACCGATGTGCCCTGCGTCATGCACCGCCACCGTTCGAGCAAGCGGGCATCACCGGGAGCGAAAGAAAGTGCGCGCAGGTATTCGTGCAGTTCAGCAGCGGCTTCGCATCGATGAGCTTCCGCCGAGCGAGCAGGCCAAAAGCTGCCGATACACGCGCTTGATGCGCAAGGACGTCCGCATTCGCCGTCTTGGCACACGCTGAATGTGCGCGCATCGTATCATGTGGAGCAGGTGGTGCAGGCATCCGGAAGCGTGGAAGACATCACCCGGACCAGCGCTATGAGCCCCTATTCATCGGGCATCTCGGCGCCGGGAAGGAACTGTGATCGCGCTGCGGGCAAGGTTCTGGTGAAGAACCGCGATGAAGCGGGGCTTCACATGCGCGCGGACCTTGCTCGAGATCGGTGATGAGCGATTGCGGATCTTCCAAGCCAATGTACAAAAGCGCACGCAAATTGAAGGGCGGATCAGCGCAGTAGCCGCTCGGCCTTACCTTGCCACCACCCGCCACTGCAGCATCTCATAGCCGATGCGGATCGATACGGTCCATATTGGCCAGCGGATTGTCGCTCGATCAAGGGCGTTGATGCTCGGCGGGGGCGAAAGAATGGGCCGCATGCTCGAACTTCGATGCGGTGCGTTATTCCCGATGCATAGTGGTGCGAACATAGCCGGGTGTGGTCGGTCGTATCGGCAGCGCTTTTCGGGATCGGGATACGTGCTCAACCGTTCCCGGAAGGTGAAGCGTTCATGTCACGACCTTCCGGAATTGCAGGATCGGCGCATCGGCATGATGGTCGAGGACGGCCTTGGTCGGGTCTGGATTCAGGGAGTTTGGAAGAGCTTTGTTCGTGACCAATGGTACCACGGTCGAACGGTTCTGGTCTGACCCGGATGATAGCTTGACGATAAGCCCGGACGAAGTGGCTGGATTGGATGGCGCTGCAAGGCGATAGCCTGCTCTGGTTAGCCACAGAGAACGGACCGTGTGCATGGAATATGGCCATGCGCCGTGCCCAGCGGCCTGATCATGCGCACATGCCTGCGGTGCTGAACACGAACCATGTGGAACTCATAGGTGATGGTCTGGTGCAGCATGGGTCGGGAGATGGTCAGGATCGGACGACCGACCGAACGGAACATCGCGCTTTGAACTGCCACGGTCCCTTTTCGATGATGCGACGGTGACGTCCCATTTCGGCCTACCGGCCAGAACGGACCGGGTGATTCGTCACCACATCCGTGAATGTGGCGAGGTTCCTCATCACTGATGGTCGATACGTGGTCTATGCCCATCCGGAGGGAGCCACGCTATGGAGACCGTACCTGCGTTCGTCTGGAACGAATGGATCGGGCTGGGGTCATGGGGACCCGGGTTTGCAGCGTTTCAAGGTCGACCATGGTCCGGCTGAGCATTTCCGCATCATGCAGATGAACGGGATCGTGGGCGGATATACCACCAGCGTCTGGCCAAAGGACGACAACGTTGTGGAGTGCCATCCGAGTACGGCATCTTGGAGGTGAGCGCCCGGACCGGACCGCATCCGCTCGGGGATGCCGTACTGCATCCTTTTGGGAGATCCAGCGACAGCGCGATCGACGCACTGCCGCGGTTGCGCGACGAACATCGCGGCCGCCACGGACAACGGCGGCCTTGCCCGCATGTCCGCAAGTCCATACGCCTATTCACTGATGGATTCCCGGACGACGGTGTTCTCGAGCTCACGCGCTGTGGGTCGTGGCCGTGACCCATGCGCCGGAAAGCGATGACCTGCTCATCGGCACCTACGATGGGCACGGTGTGATGCGCCAACGCGATGGTGCATGGGAGGTGATCAGGCCCCACGCAGTTCAGAGGATGACCGCGCCGTTCGTGTGAATGGTCTGCTGATGCATGAAGTGACGGCACGGTGTGGATGACCACACGCGATGGCCGATGATGATGGGGCGGGAGGAAGCGAGTTCCGGCCATTGTTCCCCGACCAACGGTTCTGGACCGCTGGATTGTACGAGGATGCGAAGGGCGGATACGGATCGGCACAGGCAACTCCGGGGTGCTCATTCGGGACCCGCACGAAGCAGGATCGCTGGTTGAGGCACGACCCGACGACCCCAATTCGCTGATCGGACAACAGCACCATCCGCGCGTTCGGAGGGATGAACTGGGACGGATGTGGATCGGAACGCGACACGGCAGGCGTGTGCGACGGGCCGCCGAGCGCTTTCCTGAACTTCGGCGCGGACGCGTCGGAGAAGCAGGGATTCGGGACACCGTTCGTGTACAGCATCGCGATAGCAGGAAGCGAATGTGGTTGAGTCTGGCCAGTGGCGGACTGTATCAGGTGGAGGTGGATCGCTCGGGTCGAATGACCATGGAGGTCCATGATCGACGCAGGGATCGGTCCCGACCGCACCCTGTTCATACGGATCGATGATCGGGACCGCATCTGGGCCGTGGACAGGGTGTGCTGATGCTGGATACACGGACCGGGGCCTACAAGCATTTTGGAAGAGCGGATGGTCTCTTGGATCGCCGGACGAGGATTCGCCATTGATGGTGACGAGCGATGGACGGTGGTGATGCGGGATCAGGTGATCAGGCGGAACTCCGAGTCTTTGGTATCGACGATGCACATTGCGGGTCCACGACCCGCGCCCATTGAATTCGGGGGATCGGCACGCGCAACGGCGATGCTCCTGCCGGGTGGAATGCACGTTCCGATGCCCGCTTCATGGTGGCCTATGCTGACCTGCCGTTGTACATCGAGTTCTCGGCCATCGATCGACCCGCGCACATGCGCATCGCTATGATCTACCGGATGGATGGGTTGGATGAGGGTTGGCGGAACATTGGTGTGGACCGCGGCCTTCGGTTCGCCTCCGCGGAGCCGGGCGACTATGTGCTGCACGTTCGTTCCGCGATCGGAGGTAGTGCGCTGGACAACGAACGGACCATCCGCTTCACGATCGTGCCACCGTCGTGCCGGACCGCGTGGGCGCGGATACGCCATGGTCCTGATCGTGGCGACCGGCATCTTAGTCCTGTTCAGAATGAAGTTGCATGCGGTACAAATGGAAGAACAACGCAAGTCCGATTTCCAAGAAGAAGTTGGCCGAAGTGGAAATGCACTGCTGCGCAGAATGGAATCCACTTCCTCTTCAACAGCCTCAACAGCATCAAGTACTACGCGATGACGAAGAGCCCGCGGGAGACCGCGGATTACCGGGAAATTCACCATGCTCATCCGTCCGCATTCTGCACCAGAACTCACGAGGGACCTGGTGCCGCTGAAGGACGAGTTGGAAGCACTTCGCCTGTATGTGGAGATCGAATCGATGCGATTGGAGGACAAATTCGACCATGTGATACGCGTGGCCGAGAGCATCGACACGGAGACGGTATTGGTGCCGCCCGTGTTGATGCAGCCATACGTGGAGAATGCCATCTGGCATGGGCTCATGAATCGCGAGGACCGTACGGGGCGTTGAGCGTGGACATCACGGAGGTCGATGATGAACTCCATGTGGTGATGAGGACAATGGTGTGGGCCGGAAGAAGGCGGAAGAACTGAAGAACGCCCAAGGCCAACGTGAACGGTCCTTCGGAATGCGGATAAGCCGAACGGATGGAGTTGAGCGCGAAGACGCTGGGCCTTGGCCTACGCTCCCGGGTGGATGACCTCGTCGATGCTTCGGGTGCTGCCGTCAGGACCGGTAATATTGAACATTCCCATCGTACACAGAGACCTTTGCTTGCAGGCCTATCGATCGTTGCCCTACACAGCGGTCGTATCGGACGATAGAAGCACAGCCGGAAACGTTGCGGCTCGAACTGGAACATCATTGCCCGGAGGGTGAGCGTGCTCGCCCTGTGCAGCAGTGGACCCGAAGCGATAGCCGCGGTGAAGGAACGCGCACCGGACCGCCAATCTTCCCTCGACGTGCAGATGCCCGCGTATGGACGGATTCCAAGTACTGGAGAAACTCGGCGACATCGCAGGCCAAGTGATGTTCGTCACGGCCTTGACCAGTATGCGATCAGGCATTCCCGTTTCAGCGCCGTGGATTATCTATTGAAACCGGCGGTACAGCCCGGGCTGAAGGAAGCGGTAGGGCGGGCGGTTTCGCGG
>JADJXF010000013.1 GCA_016715995.1 Flavobacteriales bacterium | reverse complement strand
GAATGGCGGGTTCGTCGGAAGCGAGCTGTGTGGTAATCCGTCGTCACCCACTAACAGGACCCAAAGACCTGCTGTTGGATATGTCACCCCGGTGACGATCGGTTGAGCCGAGGACGGGTAGTTTTGTGCTTGAACCAGCCCAGTACCCTATTTGAACATGCGGAAGAACCTGCTCGTCACGGCATTGATTGCCGTGGCCCTACCCCTCGTCGCGGTTGCCCAGAACGACGTGCATCCCTGCGGTGCGGATGACCTTCTGAAGGCCGCCCAGCTCAGCGGCGAGCCAGAAGCATACCTGCAGGAAGTGGCCGAGGCCGATGCCGCGCTGGAAGCCTTCACTGCGGCCTGGGCCGAGGAATCCAGCGGCGCCGAGCGCGTGGACTACGTCATCCCAGTGGTGTTCCATATCATTCACAACAACGGACCGGAGAACATCAGCGATGCGCAGGTGATTGATGCGATGCGGGTGCTGAACGACGACTTCAACAAGCTCAACATCGATTGGCCCAATGTGCGGGCTGAGTTCCTCCCGCTGGTGGCCAACGTGGGCATTGAGTTCCGTTTGGCGCAGCGCGACCCGCAGGGGAACTGCACCAATGGCATCACCCGCACGCTGAGCGCCCTGACCAACGACGGCACGCAGACCATGAAGAACCTGATCCAATGGCCGCGCAACAAGTACCTGAATGTCTGGGTCGCGGCCAGCGCCGATGGGGCCGCTGGATACACGTATCGTCCGAGCTCGGTGAACAATCAGCCCAGCTGGGACGGAATCGTCCTCCTGCACAATTACACCGGTGCCATCGGTACTAGCTCGCCGAGCCGTTCGCGCACGCTCACGCATGAAGTGGGGCATTGGATAAACCTGGCGCACACGTGGGGCAACAGCAACGAGCCCGGTCTCGCCGAGAACTGCAATGGCGATGACAATGTGAGCGATACCCCCAACACCATTGGCTGGACGAACTGCACACTCGCGGGCACTAGCTGCGGTTCGCTGGACAACGTGGAGAACTACATGGAGTACTCGTATTGCTCCAAGATGTTCACCGAAGGGCAGAGGACCCGGATGGTCGCCGCTCTGAACAGTTCCACCGCGCAGCGCAATCAGCTCACCACCACCACCAACCTCGCCGCAACAGGCGTTAACCAAGCCCCAATCCTCTGCGCCGCGCTGTTCAGCGCGAGCACCGGCCTGGTGTGCGCGGGCACTCCGGTGAGCTTCACCGACCTGAGCTTCCACAACGTGGTATCGCGCACCTGGAGCTTCCCAGGCGGCACACCGGCCACCAGTACCGATGCCAATCCGGTGGTGACCTATGCCGAGCCAGGCGTGTACAGCGTGAGCCTCACGGTGAGCGACGGCACAGCCACGCTCACTACCACGCAGAACGCGGTCGTCACCGTGATGGCCAATCCGGGGCAGATGCCACCCATGGTGGAGGGCTTCGAGGACCTGAGCGCGTTGAATGGGCCGGAGTGGTACGCCGTGAACCCCACCGGCGGCAACACCTTCGCCATCACCAGCACCGCGGCTTACACCGGCAGCAAGAGCGCTCGCGTGCTCAACACCTCCAGCATGGATGGAACTAACGAAGAACTTCTCTCCCGCACCTTCGACATGACCGGGGCCGAGGATGTCAGCATCTCCTTCCGTTGGGCCTTCGCCAAACGGACAAGCGCCAGCGATGACGTGCTCTCTCTTTACATCAGCAACGACTGCGGCACCACCTGGAGCCTTCGCAAGATCATGCGCGGTACCACCACCCTGCCCACCGCACCCGTGACCACGAGCAGTTTCGTGCCTAGCGGTCCCTCGCAATGGGGCTACACCGAGGTGAGCAACATCAGCGCCACCAGCCATATCGGCTACTTCCGGTTCAAGTTCGTGTTCGAGAGCGACGGCGGGAACAACCTCTACATCGACGACATCAATATCAACGGCATGCCCGTGGGTGTTGAGGAGATCGGCGCAAGTGCGCTTGGCGGACTTCAAGTGCTCCCGAATCCGGCCACCGATGCCGCCCGCGTGCATTTCCGCATGACCGCCTCCTCCGATGTCCGCCTTGACCTGCTTGATGCCACCGGCCGACTGGTGCGCAGCCAGGGTCTGGGATTCCGCACCATGGGTGAACAGGTGGTGCCGCTTCCGTTGGCCGGATTAGATCCCGGTGCTTACTTGGTGCAGCTCGTGGCAGATGAGCGTCGACAAGTGACGCGGCTGGTGCTGGAATAGCCACTCCGATTGGTCTTCGCCAAGGCGGCGTTCCCTTAGTTTCGCACGTCTACTCAACAACGATGCATCCCATGCACCGCATATTCTTCTACGCTGTCGCGGCCTTTGGCGCTTCCACCGCACTCGCTCAGCAGCCCGCCTTCACCTGCAAGACCAACGATGCAGCCATCCTGGAGCAGCTGCACCAGCATGACCCGACGATTCTGGTGGAAATGGCGAACGCCAGCGCTGAGTTGGAAGCCTGGACCGCTGCCTTCGGCGAGGGAGGGCGCAGCACCTATACGGTCCCGGTGGTCTTCCACATCATCCACAACTTCGGTGCGGAGGACATCAGCGATGAGCAGGTGCTGGATGCGATGCGCGTCCTGAACGAGGACTTCAACAAGCAGAATCCCGACTGGCCCAATGTGCGGCCAGAGTTTCTGCCGCTGGTGGCCAACATCGATATTGAGTTCCGGCTGGCCCGCAAGGACCCGAACGGCAACTGCACCAAGGGCATCACCCGCACCGTGAGCACCTTGACGAATCAGGGCGACCAGGCCATGAAAAGCCTGATCCAATGGCCCCGCAACAAGTACATGAACGTGTGGGTCTGCGCCAACGCGGATGGCGCGGCTGGCTATACCCTCACACCGGGCGGCGCGGCGCTCTTCGCCGCTGCGGACGGCATCGTGATGCAGCACACCTATGTGGGCGCCATTGGCACGGGGAGCGTTTCGCGCAGCCGGGCGCTGTCGCATGAGGTGGGACATTGGATAAACCTGGAGCATACCTGGGGCGGCAGCAACAATCCCGGCGTGGCATCGAACTGCAACACGGACGATGGCGTGAGCGACACACCCAACACGATCGGATGGACCAGCTGCAACCTGAGCGGCACCACATGCGGCTCATTGGACAACGTGGAGAACTTCATGGAGTACTCGTTCTGCTCCAAGATGTTCACCGCAGGGCAGCGGACGCGCATGATCGCAGCGCTCAATTCCTCCACTGCGCAACGCAACCAGCTCATCACCACGAACAACCTCACCGCCACCGGCGTCAATCTTCCTGAGGTGCTCTGCGCTGCCGATTTCTCGGCCGACCGTCGCGTGATCTGCCAGGGCGGCACGGTCACCTTCACCGATGAGAGCTACCACGCCGTGGCCTCGCGCACATGGAGCTTCGCAGGGGGAAGCCCGTCCACATCAACCGCCGAGAGCCCGACAGTGACCTATGACACGCCGGGCACCCATGCGGTGAGCCTCACCGCCAGCGACGGCAGCACCAGCCTGACCAACAACCAGTCGGCCTACATCACGGTGCTTGCGGTTCCAGGCACGCTTCCGCCGGCTCAGGAAGGCTTCGAGTCGCTTACGGGATTCTTTGCACCGGACTGGTTCGTGGAGAACCCGAACAACGACAATACCTGGACAGTGACAACCGCAGCCGGGTACACCGGGAGCAAGAGCGCACGCATCGTGAACACTGCTGCGATGGATGGCCGCTCCGATGAACTGCACTCGCGCACCTATGATATGAGCAATGCCACCCAGGTCGTGCTGACCTTCCGCTATGCGTATGCCAAGCGCACGAGCACGAGCGATGATGCACTGATGGTTTATACCAGCACGAACTGCGGCGCATCGTGGTCGTTGCGGAAGATTTTGCGTGGCAGCACCACATTGACCACTGGTGGTGTCACTACCAGCAGCTTCATTCCCAACGGGCCCGGGCAATGGGGCTATTCCGAGGTCACCAACATCAATAGCACGAATCACGTCTCCAACTTCCGCTTCAAGTTCGTATTCGAGAGCGACGGCGGGAACAACGTCTATATCGACGACATCAACCTCAACGGCACGCCCGTCGGTCTCGACGAGCTCCGATTCGCCACCGGAGGAATCACCGTGGTGCCCAACCCGGCTGACGGTCCCGTGCAGGTTCGCTACGCGCTGAGGACTCCGGCACCTGTAACGTTGGAGGTCATGGACATGACTGGCAGAATGGTTACGAGCGAGTATCTCGGCCAACGACCCATGGGCGAGCAGCGCGCCGATCTGCCAACCAGTGGATTGGTGCCCGGCGCATACTTCGTGCGACTGCACGTGGGCGATGAGCAGCGCAGCGCGCGTTTCGTAAAGCCATGATTTCAAGAGCAGCTGGTTTCGCGATTCTGGCGTGTCTGTTCAGCTGCGGTCGCGTGGCGGAAGGCACTAAAGGAGCCCTCAACAAAGGCGGCGAGATCGCTGGCACCGCTGCTACCGAAGTGATCGAGGGGGTGGCCACAGGCGTGGAGAAAAGCTGGAGCATCGATGTGCAGCTTTCCGAAGCGCTGGTGCAGAGCGGGCTCAGTCTGGGCAAAGTGGTTGTGGAGGGCGACAGTGCCGGGCGCAGCAATCGCCTCATCCTCTACTTGATCAGCGCCAATGATTTCGACGGCACTCTCCAAGCCATCGCGGTCGACCAGCAGGGGCGTGAATTCGGGCGCGCAACACTGCCGCTTCGGATGGAGACCGGCAGCGCCGATTTCCACACGATCCAGTTCCAGAGCCGGACCGATCTGGAGCGCAAGAGCCGTGTGGTGATCCGGTAGTCATGGAAAAGCGAAGCCCCGGTTACGGCCGGGGCTTCACTTGCACGGTATCGGCTTACGGGCCGATGGCCGTGGTGCGTTCACTCCTTGAAGCCGACCATGATGGCCACGCAGCCAAGGTGGGTCATCTCCGTCTTGCGGCTCGGCACCCACACCACCACTTTCAGCTGCGTGGTGCTGGCCGCCTTGAAATCGAAATGGTGCTTCGGCTCATCAGCCAGGCTCTCGAACACGATCTTGTTGTTCTGGTCCACCAGCTTCCAGTTCACCTCGCCCAGAATCTGATGCACGCAAACCATCACACGGTATTCCTGGCCGCTGTAGAAGGTGAGGTTCACCTCGGCCTCCTCACCGGGGGCGAGCTGCGCGCCGTTGAAGGTCTCATTGAACTTGTATGGCGCGAGGCCGGGAACGCACTTGTTCTTCGCGAAGGACTTGCACTGGGCCGTGGCCGTGGCGGATGCCAGCATCATGCCTGCGGCCAGCAACACAGTGGCGGTGGAGATACGAAGCATGGTGGCGGTCAGTTGATGAAGGTGTTGCGGATGGCGGCGGCCCTTTCGCGGATGGCGTCCAACTGGGCATCGGTGAGGGTGGCGCCTCCACCCTCGGCGCCCAGGACCGTGACGCCGTTCTCCTCAGTGGAGGTAACGCCGCCGCCACCGGCCTGCACCTCGGCGTACAGGGCGTTCAAGGCCTGCAGGTCATCGCGCACCTTATTCACCATCGGATCGCCGGTGCCGTAGGTGTCCATCAGCGCCAGCAGGTCGGCGAGCGAGAGCTTCTGCTCGGCGATGCGCTGGCGGAGCTCCGGGGTAGCGCTGCCCTTGGCCACCTGCGTGGCGATGTAGAGCCCTTCCACCCAGCCGCCGACAATCATCAGCGCGCTGATGTTCTCCCGGTCGTTCACCTTCAGGTAGCGGTCCATGTCCCAATAGGTCTCGCTGATGATGTCGAGCAGCTTGTCACGGTCGTTCTGGTGCCTCTCCATCAGCTCCAATGTACTGTCGCTGAACGCGCTGGTGACGCCGAGCTTGTCAGCCAGACGGCGCGCGCAGCTGGTGTAGAACATGCTCTCCTGCGTGTGGTTGAAGACGCTCGCGTAGCTGAGGTCCGCGCCGTAGACGCCCAGATTGAGGGCCTGCTGGCTGGCGGCGGTGTACTTGTCGACGTTCTTCACGTCGTTGAGAATCCGCCCATTGTAGGAGGCGCCAGCTTTCTTCAGCAGCGCGGCTGTCTCCATCGGTGAGGGGATGTTGTAGAAGATCTTGCGCGTGCGCCCCATGCGCTCGCTCAAGGCCAGGCTGTCAGCGGAACCATCCTTCAAGGTGTCCTGCACGGGAGGGTCGCCGCCGCAAGCGGCGAACAGGAGCACGATGGCCAGCGTGAGCGGCGTGCACGGAAGTCGCATGGGGGTCATGGGTCGGTATACGGGAGAGGACGCTTCAAATGTCCGTGATGGCGGACGAGGATCAGTGCGCCTGCAGCCAGTTTTTCCCCATGCCCATGTCAACAACGAGCGGCACGTCCAAATGCATGGCGTTCTCCATGCGATCGCGCACGAGGGCCTTCAGATCGTCCGACTCGCTCTCAAGGGCATCGAAAACCAGTTCGTCATGCACCTGCAGCAGCAATTTGCTCTTCATACGACGCTGCTTCAAATCGCGGTGTATCGAAACCATGGCCACCTTGATGATGTCGGCTGCTGAGCCCTGCATGGGCGCGTTGATGGCGATGCGCTCGGCGTGGGCGCGGACGGTCTGGTTGGCGCTGGTGATGTCCGGCAGGTAACGGCGGCGGCCCATGAGGGTCTTGATGTAGCCATGCGCCCGGCAGAAGCCGATCATCTCATCCATGTAGCTCCGCACACCAGGGAACTGCGCGAAGTAGTCGTCGATGATCTGCTTGGCCTCGGCGCGCGGGATGCCCAGGTTCTGCGCCAAGCCGAAGGCGCCCTGCCCGTAGGCGATGCCGAAGTTGACGGCCTTGGCCTTGCTGCGCTGGTCGCGGCTGACGGCGGCGATATCGACGTTGAAGACCTTGGCGGCGGTGGCGGCGTGGATATCGAGTCCGTGGCGGAAGGCCTCCTGCATGTTCCGATCGCCGCTCATGTGCGCGATGATGCGCAGCTCGATCTGCGAGTAGTCGGCGCTGAGCAGCTGATGGTCGCCGTCGCGCGGCACGAAAGCCTTGCGGATCTCGCGGCCCTTCTCAGTGCGGATGGGGATGTTCTGCAGGTTCGGGTCGTTGCTCGCGAGGCGGCCGGTGGCAGCGACCGTTTGCAGGTAGCTGGTGTGTACGCGATGGGTGACTGGATCTGCGGCTTCGGGCAGCGTGTCCACGTAGGTGCCCTTGAGCTTGCGCAGGCTGCGGTAATCGAGGATCAGCGGCACCACAGGGTGCGCATTGCTGAGCCCTTGCAAGATGTCCTCGCTGGTCTGATACTGGCCGGTCTTAGCGGTCTTCTTGATGGTTTCGCCGCCGAGTTTCAAGGTTTCGAAGAGCACATCGCCGAGTTGTTTGGGGCTGTCGATGTTGAACTGCACGCCGCTGGCGGAATGAATCGCTTCCTGCAAGCGGACCAGTTCGGCGCCCAACTCCTCGCTGAAAGCTCTGAGTGCTGGGATGTCGATGCGGATGCCCTCCGATTCCATATCAGCGAGCACCTGCACCAGCGGCATCTCCATCTCGTTGAAGAGCGATGCCACCTCATCCTTCTCCAGCAGCGGCTCGAACTGCTCGTGCAATTGCCAAGTGACGTCGGCATCCTCGGCGGCGTACTCCTTCACCAGGTTCACGTCCACTTCGCGCATGCTCTTCTGCACCTTGCCCCTGCCCTTTTCGCCGATGAGTGCCGTGATGCTCACCGGGCGATAGCCGAGATAGGCCTCGGCCATGTCGTCCATGCCGTGCTTCTGCTGGTCAGGCTTGAGCAGGTAGTGCGCCACCATGGTGTCGAAGAGCGGACCCTTCACCTCCACGCCGTACCGCGCCATGACGCGGATGTCGTACTTGGCGTTCTGCGCCACCTTGCCGATGGCCTCGTTCTCCAGCACCGGCTTGAAGATGTCCACGATCCGCTGCGCCCCGGTGCGGTCCTCCGGCACGGGCACATAATGGCCCTCGTGCGCCTTCCAACTGAAAGCGAGGCCCACAAGCTCGGCGGTACGCTCGTCAGTGCCAGTGGTCTCGGTATCAAAGCAGAAGCGCGGCTGCTTCTTCAATTGCGCTGCGAGCATGTACAGCGATTCGTTGCCTTCCGCGAGGAAGTAGCGGTGCGGAACCGTGTCGATGGTGGCGAGCTCCTTCATCTGCACATTACCCTCCGCATCCACGCTGGTGCCGAAGAGATCCACCTGACTGGGGGTTGCTGCTGACTTTGCTTTGGCCGTCGTCGCTGCGGGAATTGGTGAGGCGGTGCCATTCGCATCGCCCCCGAGCACGCGGTTCGCCAGCGTCCTGAACTCCAACTCGCTGAAGACCTCCAGCACCTTCTCCTTGTCCGGCGGGTCGAGATGCAGCGCATCGTGATCCAAATCGACGGGAGCGTTCACGTTGATGGTCGCGAGCAACTTGCTCATGCGGCCCTGCTCGGCGAAAGCGATCACGTTCTCTTTCTGCTTGCCTTTGAGTTGGTCAACGCCTTCAATCACGCCTTCCAACGAGCCGAACTGCTGCACCAGCTTCATCGCGGTCTTCTCACCGATGCCAGGGATCCCGGGGATGTTGTCCACCGCATCGCCCATGAGGCCGAGGATGTCCTTCACCTGCTCCGGGCTCGACAATCCGCCCCAGCGCTCGCAGATCTCCTTGGGTCCGAGCTTCTCGGGAGGCTCTCCACCGCGGCCGGGCTTGTACATGATGATGCGGTCGGAGACCAACTGGCCGAAATCCTTGTCGGGCGTGACCATGTACGTGGTGTAGCCCTCGGCCTCGGCCTTCTTGGCCAGCGTGCCGATCACATCGTCGGCCTCGTAGCCATCGCTCTCGAGCACCGGGATGTTCAAGGCCTCGATGATCCGCCGGATGTAGGGCACGTTGCTGCGGATGTCATCGGGCATCTCCTCGCGGTTGGCCTTGTAGTCGAGCAGGGTCTCATGGCGCTCGGTGGGTGCGGCGGTATCGAAGACTACCGCGATGTGCGTGGGCTTCTCGCGCTTGATGAGGTCGAGCAACGTTGTCGTGAATCCGAAGGCGGCACTGGTGTTGAAGCCCCTGCTGTTCAGGCGCGGGGCCCGGATGAAGCTGAAATAAGCCCGGTAGATGAGCGCGAACGCGTCAAGGAGGAAGAGGCGCCTGTCCTCGGTCGCCCCATTTGAAGGCGTCAGCGACGCTTGTGGTTGATCCGACATGCCCGATTCGCCCAACTGACGGGGCGCGGCGGCAAGGTAGCCTGCGCAGGAAACCCATGGCAGACAGAGCAACTGCAGGGACGGGCGGCGCGTCTCACAGTAGCTTCGGTGCCCCATTGCAGGACATGAAACGACGGACTTGGCTCATTCTCATTGGTATCGTGGCGACCGTGGCAGGATGCCGCCATGATCATGAAGAGCTGGTGGAGCCCGTACCCATCGCTCCTACGGGCCAGGGCGTCACCATGAACCTGGATCAAGTGCCCTATCCGACGCTCTCGGAATACAACTTCTTCGTCGGGGCCATGGCTGCGCACCAGCCGAATTCCGGCGTGCTGCCTTACGACGTGATCACGCCGCTCTTCAGCGATTACGCTCACAAGTTCCGTTTCGTATGGATGCCGCCCAACGCAAGCGCGAGTTTCAATGGCCCTGATCGGCCGTTGGATTTTCCCGATGGAGCGGTGCTGATCAAGACCTTCTATTTCGATGCGGTGCAGCCCTCCGATGCGCGCCGCATCTTGGAGACACGGCTGATGATCAAGCGAAGCGGCCAGTGGCTCTTCGCGGATTATGTATGGAATGAGGAGCAGACCGAGGCCACCTTGGATATGAATGGCCGCTTCGTGCCGCTCACCTGGCGCGATGAGCTGGGCAACCTGCGCGATGTGAACTACCGGATCCCCGCAGCGGCCGAGTGCTTCACCTGCCACAAGCTCAACGACCAACCGATGCCCATCGGTCCGAAACTGCGCAACCTGGCGCGTTCCTTCGACTATGCCGAAGGACCCCGCGAGCAGATCGGAAAGTGGGTGGACATGGGGTACCTGCAATCCGGCTTCCCGACGCCGCAGCCGGTTGCCAAATGGGATGACACCGATGCCTTGCTGAACGACCGGGTGCGGGCCTACGTGGACATGAATTGCGCCCATTGCCACGCCGATGGCAAGCATTGCGACTACCGCCCCATGCGCTTCGCCTGGCAGGAGACGGCCCAGCCAACCAACCTGGGCGTCTGCGTGGAACCGGAGGACCCCCTTCTCTCCAACCCAGAGTTGGTGTACATTGTGGCACCGAGCAACACTTTCCGATCAATGCTGTTGCATCGCATCACCGCCACCGACGAATCCGTTAGGATGCCACTGCTCGGCCGAACTGTTGTGCATGAAGAAGCGGTGCAGCTGGTGACGGAATGGATAAACTCGCTGACGGAACCCTGCAACTGAACCAGTCCAAACAACCCTGAGAGATGAAGCTACGATACGCCCTGGCCTTGGCCGCCATATTCCCGCTGCTTGCGGCACATGGCCAGAACATCTGCGCCGATGCGCTTTCAATCACCGTGGGCACCTACTCGGTGGATGCCATTGATGGCACCGATGTACCGCTCCCCGTGTGCAGCTCGGGTGGCACTGGCGCCACCGCTGGCGAATGGTTCCTTTATACGGCGCCGGGCTATGTGACCGTCACGGTCTCCACTGACCTGCCACAGAACGGCAACACCGACACGCGGGTCCAGATCTACGCCGGCGCCTGCGGCAGCCTAACATGCGTTGGCGGCGATGACGACTCCGGCGCGGGCCTGCTCACGATTGCGGTGTTCAACGCCTACGCGGGCCAGAGTTACCGCATCGCATTCGACAACCGTTACTCAAGCGCGGGATTCGATTTCGTGGTAACGGAACAGCCTTGGAACCCAGCAGCGATCAGCTTCACCAACCAGAGTGTGAATACCAGTGGCAGCGCTTACGCTGCGGTTGACATGAACAACGATGGCCGCGACGACGTCGTGTCCGTTACGGCCTCCAACATCCGCATCCACCACCAGCAGCCGGACGCCAGTTTCCTGATGACCGACTACACCACGACCAATGCCGATAACACGCCATCCTGGAGCATGGCCGCTGGCGATATCGACGGCAACGGCTTCCTCGACCTCCTCTATGGTGGCGGAAGCGGCGTCACCTTCATGTATGCCAATGCCGACGGAACCGGATTCACCGAAGTCAGCGGACCGCAGTACGTGTTCTCGCAGCGTTCCAACTTCGTGGACATCAACAACGACGGGGACCTGGACGCCTTCGTGTGCCACGACGTGCAGCCCAACGTGTACTACCTGAACGACGGGACGGGCAACCTCTCCTTCGTGCAGGGCGGCCTGGGCAATACCTCGGACGGAGGCAACTACGGCTCCATCTGGATCGATTACAACAACGACCACAAGATCGACCTCTTCATCGCCAAGTGCCGCGGGGGCTCGCAAGTGCCGGCCTCGGTGGACCAGCTTCACCGCAACAATGGCGATGGCACCTTCACCGAGATCGCGGGGCCGATGGGACTGGGCGGCTACCAGCAGAGCTGGAGCAGTGCCTGGGCCGACTTCGACATGGATGGCGACATGGACGTGCTCATCGGCGCCAGCTCCTTCGCGCAGGGCGGCCACATGCTCATGCGCAACGACGGCGACGTGTTCACCAATGTCACGGCTGGATCGGGGTTCGATGTGTTCGCGGGCACCAGCATCGAGTGGGTCGCGCACGACTTCAACAACGATGGATGGGTGGACATCCTGGGGGCCAGCAGCACCATCCATTTCAACAATGGCGACTGGACCTTCACGCCGATCGCGGTGCCAGCGAGCAGCGGTCCCATCGCCGATCTGAACAACGATGGATTCCTGGACATCCTGAATGGCGGCAACATCCGTCTCAACACGGGTAACGCTAACAATTGGCTGCGCGTGAACCTCCAGGGAACCCTGAGCAACAAGAACGGCATCGGCGCACGGGTAGAGATCAGCAGCCCCGTGGGGACGCAGATCCGTGACATCAAGAGCGGCGATGGCTTCCGGTACATGAGCTTCCTTGGGGCGCACTTCGGCTTGGGCGGGGATAATGTTGTGGAGACAGTGACCGTTTATTGGCCCAGCGGCATGGTGGACGTGCTCGAAGATGTTGCGACCAACACGACCCTGACCGTGGTAGAAAGCCTGCCCACGAGCGTTGCGACAGTCGACACCCGCGGCTACGCCATCGCACCGAATCCGGCCACCGATCGCCTCTCCATCAGCGGTGCGGGCACCGGCCAGCGGCTGACCGCGTTGGTGCTCGATGCCAGCGGCAAAGTGGTCCTGCGTCAAGTGCTGCAAGGCGCCAGCGTGGACATCTCCTCGCTGAAGTCGGGCAGCTACCTGCTGCAGCTCATCTCGGAGGAAGGACTGTGGCAGGAGCGATTCACCAAGATCTAAATCGCTCCAATCCATCAACGAACGGCCTTTGCGCGCTGCGCAAGGGCCGTTCGCCGTTCTGGGTTGGTCTCGATCAGCGCTCCTTCCACACCACCTCGAGCACGGTCTGGCCCACAGCCTTCAGCGTGACGGCATCAATCACATCCATGTTGTCAGCATGTGTATGCCAACTGGGATGGAAGGCGTTCGTGCCCTCGTTGAACTCGATGATGTCGATGGTGGGGATCCTCAACCGTTCATTGATCGGCAGATGGTCATCGGTTCCCACGAAGTATTTCGTCTCCTGCACGAAGCGGTCTCCATGACCGATGGCCGCTGCCGTCTTCCACACCTTGTTCACGATGGCCGGCGCGAATCGCATACTGAGTGCCTCACGGTAGAAGCGCGCGTCCTTGGCGCCGCACATATCGAGCAGGATGCCGAACCGCGCGGTGTAGCCCGGCACATGCGGGTTCTTCGCGAAGTATTGCGAGCCCAGCGCCCACGTGCCGATGGTGTTGTCATCCATGGTCATGGAACCGCTTGGCTGCCCATAGTCCTCCACATCGGTGAAGAGCATGTCGATGCCTGGACCATGCGTCTTGCCTCCCAGGTGGCGAGCCAACTCCAGCAGGATGCCCACCCCGCTGCCGCCGTCGTTGGCGCCGAGGATGGGCTCGTTCTGGCGCTCGCTGTCCTTGTCGGCGAAGGGCCGTGTATCGTAGTGCGCCAACAGGAGGATGCGCTCCTTCGCTTCCGGGTTGAACCGCCCGATGATGTTGCGAAGTGGCAATTGCTGCCCGTTGAAGGCCTTAACCGTAGCGGTCTGCTCAATCACCTCGGCGCCATGACGCTTCAGCTGCGCGACAATCCAATCCGCACAGGCAGTATGACCGGCGGTGCCAGGCACGCGCGGACCGAAGGAGACCTGCTTCGCCACCAAAGCATAGGCGGTGTCCGCATTGAACGGAGGTGTTGGCGGCAGCTCGGGTAAAGCGTGAACGGTTGGGTCCGCATTCCGCGAAGGCTCGTTGGAGCAACGTGAGAGCGGGAGAACGAGCATGGCCAGCAACGCGACCACCAGTGCGAAAGCGGCCGTCCTTCCCTTCGGACTCATGCGCGCTCCCATGCGGTTCCTTCCTTAGTGTCCTTGAGGATGATGCCGATGGTGGCAAGTCGGTCGCGGATGCCGTCGCTGGTGGCGAAGTCCTTGCGACCCTTGGCCTCGGTGCGCAGGCGGATGAACTCCTGCACGAGCGCATCCAAGGCATTGTCGTCGCCTTTCGCCGCATCGGCTTCATCGCGCAGGCCGAGCACTTCACGCACCATGTTCTGCATCATCTCGCGCAGCTTCTCGATCGACGACGCCGTGAGCCTCAGTTTACCATCGTTCCCCGAGTTGATGGTGCGCACAGCCTCGAACAGCTCAGCAATCATCACTGGCGTGTTCAGGTCATCGTTCATCGCCGCCAAGCAACGCTGCTCGATCGCGGCGATGTCCGCTTCATCGGCATCAGCAGGCTTCAGTTTCGGCAGTAGGGCCATGGCCTTCATCAACCGGTCAAGCCCTTTCTCAGCAGCTTGCAGCGCTGCATTGCTGAAATCGAGCGTGCTGGCGTAGTGGCATTGCAGCATGAAGAAGCGCACGGTCATGGCGCTGTAGCCGCGCTCCAGCAGCTTGTGATTGCCGGTGATCAGTTCCTTCGGCGTGAAGCCGTTGCCTTCACTCTTGGCCATCTTCCGGCCGTTCACCGTGAGCATGTTGCCGTGCATCCAATAGCGCACCGGGGCATGCCCATCGGCGGCCACGCTCTGCGCGATCTCGCATTCGTGGTGCGGGAACTTCAGGTCCATGCCGCCGCCGTGGATGTCGAAGGTCTGGCCCAGGTACTTGGTGCTCATCGCGCTGCACTCCAAGTGCCATCCGGGGAAGCCCTCGCCCCATGGGCTCGGCCATTTCATCAGGTGAGTGGGTTCGGCCTTTTTCCAGATCGCGAAGTCGAGCGGGCTGCGCTTCTCGTCCATGCCTTCGGTGTCGCGCGTGTTGGTGATCAGCTCATCGATTTTGCGTCCGCTCAACTCGCCGTAGGCATGTTCCTCCGCATATCGGGGCACATCGAAGTAGACGCTTCCGTTGGCCTCGTAGGCGAAGCCGCTGGCGAGGATGCGCTTCACCATCTCGATCTGCTCAATCAGATGGCCTGTGGCGGTGGGCTCGATGCTCGGCGGCAGGATGTTGAAGAGCCGCATCACATCATGGAAGCCGTTGGTGTACTTCTGCACGATCTCCATCGGCTCCAGCTGCTCCAGCCGCGCGCGTTTGGCGATCTTGTCCTCGCCGTGGTCCACGTCATCCACCAGGTGGCCCACATCGGTGATGTTGCGCACGTAGCGCACGGTGTAGCCGATGTGCGTGAGCCAGCGGTAGAGCACGTCGAAGGTGAGGAAGCTGCGCACGTTGCCGAGGTGCACATCGCTGTACACGGTGGGGCCGCACACATAGAGGCCCACGTGCGGCGGACGCAAGGGCTTGAATTCCTCCTTGCGGCGGGTGAGGGTGTTGGTAATGAAGAAGGGTCCTGTCGCGGGCGCGGCCATGTAGATCCGCGTCCTGCTCCAACGCGGCCGCGCGAAAGTAGCGTGGCCCTCTGACGCTCGCGCTACTTACGGTCCTCGTCGGTGATCACCGCATCGCCCAGGTAGCGGCCCAACTTGTAGATCTTGATGCGCGTGAGCAGGCCGTCGCCATCGTACTCGTAGCGCTTGCCATCCCACAGCCGGCCATCCTTGAACTCGCCCTGCTGCGAGAGGCGAAGCTGCTTGTCGTAGAGCGTGTTGAAGCCGTTATCCCGAAACACGACGGCATTGGTGCGCTCCGTGGGCGCAGGCGGCGGGGCAGCTTCGGCCTTCAGGTCCACCTTCACGTCATCGGCTTTAGGCACGGGCTTGATCCACTTGCTATTGGCCTCGTTGATCACGCCGTCATTGAACTGCGCCACCTGCGTGAGTTGGCCGGTGGCGTCGTAACGCTTCAGGGCGCCGTCCTCCTTCCCTTCTTCAATGCTCACAACCACCGCGAGCTGACCGTTCTCGTGGTAGTACTTCTGCTCGCCATCGCGCAGGCCATACTGGTTGAATACGAAATCCTGCGCAGGCTTACCGTTGGGGTGATAGCGCTGGAACTTGCCCGTGTTGCGGTCCAGGTCCCAAGTACCGAACTCCTCAACTTTGCCCGTGGGGTAGTAGGTCTTGTAATCGCCCTTGGGGCGACCCATCTGGTAGGTGATCTCGCTCATCACGTTGCCATTGGGCCAGTAACGCTTCCACAAGCCGATGCGCTTGCTGTTCTGGTAGCGGCCCTCTTCTATCAGCTGGCCATCCTGGTATTCGGGCTTCTCGGCTTTCGGGGCGAGCACTTTCCAATAGCCCTGCTTGCGACCCATATCGTCCATGACGTTCAGGGTGTCCTGGGCCCTTGCGCTGGCTTGGGCAAGGCCAGCAATGAGGAGCAGCGCGCTAAGGAGGTATCGCATTCGGATCATGGTCGTCGTGTGGTTCGCGGTCGCGAAACGGTTTGGCGGGGTTGAAGGTTGCGGAAGTGCAATGGTTGAGGGTTCAAGGTTGAGGGGTTGAGGGTTGTTGGCGCCCCCAACCATCAACTCGCGTAGGCCTGTGCGTCCGCTCAACCCTCAACCACCTATCAACCTCTTCAAATTCACCATCATCTCATCCACCATGCCGCCCAGGTCGTAATCCGGTTTCCATCCCCAGTCGGAGCGAGCCGCGTTGTCGTCGATGCTGCGCGGCCAGCTATCAGCGATGGCCTGGCGGTGATCCGGCGCATAGTCGATAGTGAAGCCGGGGATGTGGCGGCGCACCTCGGCGGCGATTTCCTCGGGGTTGAAGCTGAAGCCAGCGAGGTTGTAGCTCGTGCGCTCCGTCACCTGCTCGGCCGGGGCCTCCATCAGGTCAATGGTGGCACGGATGGCGTCCGGCATGTACATCATGGGCAGGGTGGTCTTCGGCCCGAGGAAGCTGGTGTACTTGCCGTGCTTGATGGCCTCGTGGAAGATGTGTACCGCATAGTCCGTGGTCCCGCCGCCGGGCGCGCTCTTCCAGCCGATGAGGCCCGGGTACCGGATGCTGCGCACATCCACGCCGTATCGCTTGTGGTAGTAGTGGCACCATCCTTCGCCGGCCAGCTTGCTGATGCCGTACACCGTGGTTGGTTCCGCAATGGTGTGCTGCGGGGTCGTGTCCTTGGGCGTGGTAGGGCCGAATACGGCGATGCTGCTGGGCCAATACACCCGCTTCAATTTGCCTTCGCGAGCCAGCTCCAGCACGATGAAGAGGCTCTCCATGTTCAGCTTCCATGCGAAGGCAGGGTCCTTCTCGGCCGTGGCGCTCAGCAACGCGGCCAACAGGTATACCTCCGTGATGCCGTATTTCTCGATGATGCGCTCGATACCCCTGCGGTCCATGGCATCCACCATGGCAAAGGGGCCGCTCTGCTCCACTTGTGGTGGCTTGATGTCGCTTGCCACCACGTTCTCATCGCCGAAACGCGCGCGAAGCCCTTCAACGAGCTCGGTACCGATCTGGCCGCTTGAACCGACGACGAGGATCTTCCTGGGCATGCGATGGCAGTATCTGACCAGTGACTAGTGATGGTCCTGAATGCACGCGAAACTATGATCCGCAGGCAAACCCGTCGGGAGTACGTTACTGTTTGACGAATTTGATCTCGGTGTTGCCATGCAACGAAGACAACCGCACGATATATGTGCCCGCCGACAATCCCTCGAGATCGAGCGTTTCTTGATGCCTCCCCGAAGCCCTCCGCTCACCGGAGTGCCACTGTTCGATCATGCGCCCCGAAAGATCATGCACGGAGATCGAGACCCGCGAAGGAGTGCTCAAGCGATAGTTGAGCGCTGCGTTCGCTTGCACCGGATTGGGTACCAATTCGGCCTTCATTCGCGGTCTTGCAGGCGCACTCCCGTCGTCCATCACGATCATGTTGTAATTGAACCGGATCACCGCGAAGTCCGAGGAACCGGTGACGTACGCGTTGCCCGCAATGACCAGATCACCGTCCTGCTCCAACGACATGGCGCGTGCATGATCGACATCACCAGCGATATCGACCGGCAGGATCCCGTCGCCGCTGAATGTCGTCATCAATTCACCCTCCGCATCGAACCGGAGCACGACCATATCGGAACCGGTCTCAGAGGAACCCGCGCTCCCGGCGACCAGGATCACGCCGTCTGTCCTTACCAGAACGGCCCGTCCGACATCGTCACCCGGCCCTGCATCCACGGTGGTCCACCCATCACCGCTGAACGTCGCATCCGGATTACCATCCGGTTCCAAGCGGGCCACAAGGACCTGCGACGACCCATCGATCTCCGCCCCTCCGGTCACAATCGTCCGACCGGATACATCCATGATGATCGCGTTGGCCGAGCACGGAACGGCTCCGAGATCAATCACGGAAACACCTCCTGATCCGAATGATGGATCCAAGCTTCCACCCGCCAGCAAGCGGGCAACGACGATATCGCTTCCGGCAATCGTCGATCGATCACCCGCGAGCATGATCCGGCCATCGCTCAGCACACGAATGGCGCTTGCGCGCTCATCACCACCCAGATCAAACGTGCTCCATCCTCCCTGACCGAAATCGGTGTCCAGCGCGCCGGTCGCATCGTATCGAGCGACCAGCAGGTCGGTGCCCGAGCCATCGTCCGTCGAACCGACGATCAGCACGCTCCCATCGGCAGCCAAGTGCATGGCTTGTACCTCGTCGTCGCCTGCGCCAAAACTCTGCACCACCGTACCGTTCAATCCGAAATCCGGATCGATGATCCCGGTGGATAGAAGCTGGACTAGGGCAAGGTCCCGACTACCTGCGTTGCCGGTATGACCGGCCGCCACGATCCGACCGTTCGGCCTTGTCGCCACCGCACGGACAGCCGAATTCTCACCGATCGGTACGAGCAGTCTCCCGCTGGAGCCGAAGGACAGGTCCAGGCTACCGTTCCCTTGGTGACGCACGAAAGCCATGCTTTCACCATCAGGACCTACGGAGGAGCCCGCCAACAGGATCCGTTGGTCAGGTTGCACGGAGACCGCGAAGGCTATATCCATCCGCGCACCCGCTGCAACGGTCCTTCTCCCCGAGGTGCCGAATGAGGGGTCGATGTACCCATTAATGCCCAGTCTGTGGATCGCCACTTCCGGTGTACTGCTGATGTCGTTCCGGGCGTATCCGGCAACGAGGACCTTCCCGTCGGGCAGCGCAGCAACGGCCCGGCCCATGTCCGTGCCCAAGCCGAAGGAGATAATCACGATGCCGGCGTACCATCCGAAGTCCGGATCGGCATTCCCGTTCGGCAGGATACACGCCGTGATCGTATGCGGCGACAGTCCCCACCAGGCATTGCCGGTCAAGTAGATCCTGCCGTCCGGACCGATATCGATCGCGCGGGCCTCGTTCATCCATGTGGTCACGTTCACCACACCATCGGCATGGAAGGACGTGTCCAACGCGCCGTTCGCAAGGAATCGAGCCACCATTCCCCTAGCGGTGGAGCTTACATGGGAAGATCCTGCCACCAGGATCCTGCCGTCCGCTTGCAAGGTGATGGCGAAGCCACGGTCGTAGGCAGGGCCGATATCCGCCGTAACGATCCCGTTGGTCCCGAACGAAAGGTCCAGTGTCCCATCCGTCTGGTACCTCACCAGTGCGACATCGGCGTAAAGACCGTTCTGTGCGTAACCGACCTGAAGGATCCTCCCATCCGGTTGCACCGCCACCCCATGACCGATCGCGTAGCCACCAGCGAACGAAACGGTTCTGATACCACCGGTCCCGAAGGACATGTCCATCGTTCCATCCGGGAGCAAGAAGGCCACTGCGAAATCGGAATCAGATCCTTCATGGGTCGTGCCACCTACGATGATGCGACCATCCATGAGGATGCCAACTCCGGTAGCCTCGTCGTCGCCCGAACCGATGGGAATCATAAGCATCCCGTCGCCGGAGAACGATCCGTCCATGGACCCGTCAGGATGCAGCCGGGCGATGGCCAGATCCTTGTCCGATCCATTCAGTGCCCATCCCGCGAGTACGATCCGGCCATCCGGCTGGATCGCCATCGCGAGCGCCGCGGAGGAGACCCCACCGACCGATATCACCACTTCACCGTTGCTGCCGAAGGCCGGGTCCCGATCGCCATTCGGAAGGAACCGCATCACGCAGAAATTGCTGCCGGGTGTCAGTTGGGCTTCGCAAGTGACCAAATAACGTCCGTCAGGAAGCACCTTCATCGCATTGCCGTAGCTCCCTCTCGTCCCGAGGTCGGTGGTCACCTTGCCATCGCCGCTGAAAGACTCATCCAGCACAGAGAATTGGGCCATCGAAACAGATCCATGGAACAGGGCACCTGCCAGGATCACCGACCGGATAGCGCGATTCGCCCAGCTTGTCCGTGGAGCCTTCATGCAGTGAATGTAGCAGCCGATGACTATACGGCCCGGCGTACTTTCGCAACATGATCCCGCACCGCCTCCGCAACCTGCATCGGCCGGATGTTCTCCGCGCTCGGCTGGAGGGTGAGGGCGCAGATCGCACCACGCTCTCCTTCTATCGGTACGTGCGCTTGGCCCAGGTCGAGGTCCTGCGCCACGAACTCTACTCCGAATGGGAATCGTTGGGCGTCCTAGGGCGCATCTACCTCTCACAGGAAGGCATCAACGCCCAAGTGAGCCTACCGACGACGAACCTCAATCGCTTCCGTGCCGCGCTCGATTCGCGCGAAGCATTTGCCAACGTGCCGTGGAAGATCGCTGTGGAGGACGATGGCAAGAGCTTCCTCAAGCTCGCCATCAAGGTGAAGAAGAAGATCGTGGCTGACGGCTTGGCCGACGATGCCTTCGACGTGACGAATGTTGGCGAGCATTTGGACGCCGCAACCTTCCACCAGAAGATGGAAGAAGGCGCGCTGGTGATTGACATGCGCAACAACTACGAGAGCGCGATCGGCTACTTCGACGGGGCCTACCTGCCCAAGGCGGACACCTTCCGCGGTGCCATCAATGAAGTGCTCGGTGAGCTGAGGGACAAGAAGCAGGAGCCGATTCTGCTGTACTGCACGGGCGGCATCCGCTGCGAGAAGGCCAGCGCTTACTTGAAGCATGAAGGCTTCACGAACGTGGGCCAGTTGCACGGGGGCATCATCGACTACGCGCGGCAGATCAAGGCGCAAGGACTAGCGAGCAAATACAAGGGACAGAACTTCGTCTTCGATGAACGACTCGCCGAGCGCATCACCGATGACGTAGTAAGCACCTGCATGCAGTGCGGCGCGAAGAGCGATCGCATCAGCAACTGCCACGAGGTGACTTGCAACATGCTGTTGGTGCAATGCGAGGCCTGTGCACAGAAGTACGCAGACTGCTGCTCACCGAGCTGCCGTGAGATCCACCTGCTACCCGAAGAGGTGCAACGCACCTGGCGCAAGGGCCGGAGCACGCGAAGCACCAAGACCAAGGCCATCAACGACCCGGATGGTTTGCGGCAGCGCATCCGCGAAGAGTACGAATTGTTCGCGCTCAGCGGCACACTACATCCAGAGCTGACTTCAATCAACAAGCCATTGGCGACGGTTGTCTAGCCTTGCGGATTCGACAACCCTCAACCCGCTCAACCTTCAACCCCCAACCGGCAATGCCGATCTACCACTCCCTCGGCAAGATCCCCCATAAGCGCCACACCGTCTTCAAGAACGGCAAGGACCGCTACTACTACGAGCAGCTCTTCGGCACCATCGGCTTCGATGGCATGAGCACGCTCAGCTACCATACCCATCGGCCCACGATGGTCAAGGAGCTGCGCAAGCCGAAGGACGTAACGCCCAAGATCGCCATCGAGAAAAACCTGCGCTCCCTGCGCCTGCATGGCTTCAAGACCAAGCCGGAGAAGGACCACCTGGCCGCCCGCAAGACCATCCTCGTGAACAGCGACTGCGCCATCGTGCTCGCCGCGCCACAGGCCAGAAGCGTCGACTACTTCTACAAGAATGCCGACTGCGATGAGATGATCTTCATCCACAAGGGCAGCGGCACCCTGCGCACCTTCCTGGGCAACATCGACTTCAAGTACGGCGACTACCTGATGATCCCCCGCGGGATGATCTACACGATGGAGTTCACCGAGAGCGACAACCGCCTGTTCATCGTGGAGAGCCACCGGCCTATGTACACGCCGAAGCGCTACCGCAACTACTTCGGCCAGTTATTGGAGCATTCGCCTTTCTGCGAGCGCGACATCCGCCGTCCGAAGAAACTGGAGACCCACGACGAGCTGGGCGATTTCACGATCAAGGTGAAGAAGCAGGGCCTGCTGCACGAGTTTGTGTACGCCAGTCACCCTTTCGATGTGGTGGGCTGGGACGGTTACAACTATCCGTACGCGTTCAGCATCCACGACTTCGAGCCCATTACCGGTCGTGTGCACCAGCCGCCACCCGTACACCAGACCTTCGAGACCGATGCCTTCGTGGTGTGCAGCTTCGTGCCTCGCCTCTACGATTACCACCCGCAAGCCATCCCCGCGCCGTACAACCACAGCAACATCGACAGCGATGAAGTGCTCTACTATGTGGACGGCGACTTCATGAGCCGCAACGACATCGGCCCGGGCCACATCAGTTGCACCCCGCCGGCATTCCGCACGGCCCGCACCCCGGCGCCGATGGAGCGCAGCATCGGCAAGAAAGTGACCGACGAGCTGGCGGTGATGGTGGATACCTTCAAGCCGCTCATGGTGACCGAGGAGGCGTTGAAGCTGGATGATGGGAAGTACTACAAGTCATGGCTCGAGTGAGCCTTCAACCTGAAAACTGAACAGCAATGGCTACCGGACTGAAAGACGTCGACTACGGCCTGGAGAAGATCATGGCCGATGCACAGGATTTCCTGCCCCTGCTGGGCACGGACTACGTGGAGCTCTACGTGGGTAACGCCAAGCAGAGCGCGCACTACTACAAGACCGCCTGGGGCTTCCAGAGCTTGGCGTATGCGGGGCTCGAGACCGGCATGAAGGACCGTACGAGCTACGTGCTGGTGCAGGACAAGATCCGCCTGGTGCTCACCACCCCGATGACCCCGGACAGTCCGATCAACGAGCACATCCGCAAGCATGGTGATGGCGTGAAGGTGATCGCTCTCTGGGTGCCCGATGCGAAGAAGGCGTGGGAAGAGACCACCAAGCGCGGCGCGAAAAGCTTCATGGAGCCGGTGCGCGAGGAGGACGAACATGGCTACGTGGTGCGCAGTGGAATTCACACCTATGGTGAAACGGTCCACATCTTCGTGGAGCGCGACAATTACAAAGGCGCGTTCATGCCCGGCTTCAAGCCGTGGAAGAGCCACTACAACCCGCCACCCACCGGCCTGAAGTTCATCGACCACATGGTGGGCAACGGGGCTGGGGCGAGATGAACACCGGTGGATTTCTACGCCCGCGTCATGGGCTTCGCGCAGCTGGTGAGCTTCGACGACAAGGACATCAGCACCGAGTACACCGCGCTGATGAGCAAGGTGATGAGCAATGGCAACGGCCGCATCAAGTTCCCGATCAACGAGCCCGCCGAGGGCAAGAAGAAGAGCCAGATCGAGGAGTACATCGAGTTCTACAACGGCGCCGGCGTGCAGCACATCGCCGTGGCCACCAACAACATCATCGAAACGGTGACCCAGTTGAAGGACCGTGGTGTGGAGTTCCTCTACGTGCCTTCCTCCTATTACGACACCGTGATGGACCGCGTGGGCGAGATCGACGAGGACCTGGCGGTGCTGAAGCAGCACGGCGTGCTGGTGGACCGCGACGACGAGGGCTACCTGCTGCAACTCTTCACCAAGCCGGTCCTGGATCGCCCGACGATGTTCTTCGAGATCATCCAGCGCAAGGGTGCCAAGAGCTTCGGCAAGGGCAACTTCAAGGCGCTGTTCGAGGCGATCGAGCGGGAGCAGGAGAACAGGGGGACGTTGTAAGGAACCTGTGCTCAAGAACTTCGGCGGAAGAAACCAGGAGGCGCTGAGGACATAATGCAGCAACCCTGCATCCAGTTGCAGTTCTGATCGGACATTTCGATCCGGCAGTCTGGCACAGACCGCTAGAGCACATCCACCAAGGGTAGTTGTATCTCCTTCGCCAGTTCGGCGCTGAGCCTTTCCTTGGTGATCCCGAATTCGACCAGCGAAGGCCATGGATCGGAACCTGCGGCGAAGACGCGGAACAACGCCTGCTTTCCGCCAATGCGCAGGATGCGCTCGCAGAGCAACGCGCCGATCATGGAGGGCAGGGACGTTTCACCATCGATGAGGAACCGATCGTAGGTGTTGCAATGCACGCTCAGGTCCAGCGTTGGGTTTGCGACGAGAAAGCGCGCCATGCGCGCGCGGTGCCAGGCGTATTCCCGTTCCACACTTCCGCCCAACAGGGTCGCCAGACCTTCATCCAACAGATCGGGATGACCGCTGAACTTCCGGTGCGTGAAGAGATGCACGATCTCGTGCGTGTAGATGTCCTTGTTGTTGCCAGAGTATACGTTGCCGCCTTCATCCACCATACCGCCGGAGGGATGCACGTGCATCAGCACATGGTGCTGAAAGCCCTTGGCGCGGAACAGGTCCGTGGGGCTCGAGAAGGAGTAGTACGGAATGGAGAATGGCGCAACACCGAAGAAAGTCGAGAGCTTCTCGATCACGGCGATCTGTTCTGCTGCTTGGGTGCTGGAGAATTTCCGCGACGGCGAGATCACGTAGTGCAAGGGCCCCACCCGCTGGCGCTCCCAGTCGCGCGTGTTGTGTGCGATGGGAAAGGATAGCCGCACACCGTCGGGTGTCATGCGCGCCAGAAAATCGAACACGTAGCGCACGTCGGTGGCGGTACTCGTGCTATCCCGTGCGGCCCAACGAACGGTCAGCATGCGCTCATCGATCTGTTCGGTGGGATGATCGCCAACAACGTTGGCCAATAGTGCGATCCCCTGAACTGTCATACTCCGCATACAGCAATTCCGGATAGACCGCGCCATAGCGTTCCGCATCCGGCAAGAACCAATAGTCGTTGGTGGCATCGGTTTGCAGTTTCTGCGTGAGAAAACGCCGAAGGCAAGCGATGGAAGCCTGGTTGAACCTATCGGCCGTGTCCACTGTGGACCAGATCCTTAGGTCCGCTGCGTTAAGGACCGGCGAGGGTTGCTCATTCGCCTCCTCGGTGGCTGGTTCAGCGACCGGGTTGGGCGGCTGCGATACGCAAGAAGCAAGAACGGCGAGGGCAAGAACGGACAGTGCGATCCGCAGCATGCGTTCAAAAGTAGGGCCGCTGTACAGGTCGGGGCTCTCTGCGAAAAAGGGTGATGAGCAGACTGGTATCCAAAATTCTGAGCTGGGTCGATTGGGGCGGAGATCTGTGCTCAATTTGCCCAACAAGAAGGTGCGGAAGAAGAAATGTGCTCCGGCAAAGGCAACTTCAAGGCGCTGTTCGAAGGGATGGCGGGAGCAGGAGGCGCGGGCCCGCAACGAAGACGACCTTTGTCGGGCATGGAAGTCTCCACCCTAACCACCGAGTTCGAGCGCTGCCGCCCTGCGCTCAAGTCCTATCTCCTGCGCATCACCGCCAACAAGCAGGACGCGGAGGACATCGTGCAGGAGACCTGGATCCGCGCGGAGCGGAGTTTGGAGAATTTCAAGGGTGATTCCAGCGTGAAAACCTGGCTCTTCGCCATTGCACAGAATATCGCCCGCGATCACCTGCGGTCGCTGAAGCGTTGGCCCGAGGACGTGGGCGACATATTCAGGGAGGCTGGAATGAAGGATCCCGACTTCATGCGCGAGGCGATGGCCATACGGCACACTTCACCACAAGGGCAGTTCGAGATCCGCGAGCACATCGCCTTCTGTTTCACCTGCGTGAGCCGATCCCTGCCTCTCGAACAACAGCTGGCCCTGATGCTGAAAGAGGTGTACGAGTTCACGGCAAAGGAGATCGCCACCATCATGGAGACCAACGAGGCGATGGTGAAGTACTACCTGCATACCGGCCGTGGTAAGATGATCGACGTGTTCGACCGACGCTGCGCGTTGATCAACAAGGAGGGCGTCTGCCACCAGTGCACTGAACTCAACGGCATCTTCAACCCGAAGCAGAACGCACAAGAAGAGGCGGTGAAGATCCAGATGGTGCGGGATGCGGCGAAGAAGGACAAGGAGCACCTCTTCGATCTGCGCATGGTGGTGATGAAAGAGCTCGATCCGTTCACTTCAGCCGCCGCAGAACTCCAACTGCATCATCTGGAGTTCGACCGGAAGGTGATGGAGCAGCATCCGACGCAAGCCTAGTCACTTGGTTCTCTGAGCGGAGATGGGTTGACCCATCCAGGTCCCATGAGGCGTTGCCATGGCTAAAGATCTTTCGTCCAAATCCTATCGTTCCGCGGAGCAGGTTCGTCCAAGAGCCAAACGCGGGAATGAAAGCCCTGCTCACAACCCTCACTCTTATGGCGATGACGACCACGTTCGCTCAAGTCCCCAAGGCCAGCACCACCAGGACCACCTTCCATCGGGAAACCTCGGTCAGCACGACCATCAAAGCCGACGAGGCCATCATCTGGGCCCTGCTCACCAATGCCAGCGACTACCCACGCTGGAACTCAACGGTGACTTCGATCCAGGGCAACATCGCCCTCGGCGAGAAGATCGTGCTGAAGAGCACCCTCGACGCCAAGCGCAGCTTCAAGTTGAAGGTGAAAGAGTTCGAACCGACCAAGCGTCTCGTGTGGGGTGATGGCAAGGGACGACGCACCTACCTGCTCAAGAGCAACGGCGATGGCACCGTCACTTTCACCATGCATGAGCGCATCGGTGGCCTGATGTTCCCTATGTACGCCAGGTACATCCCGCCCTTCGATGAGAGCTTCGACCGGTTCGCAGCGGACCTGAAGAAGGAATCCGAGCTGATCCAGGGCAACACGCGCTGAGCGCTGACGGGACTGAACGAGCCATGCACCAACCCTGAATACCATGAGCGAGACAATGAAAGTGATGGCCACGGACGGCTACGGTCCCATCGAACGCCTTGCGCTCATGAGCATTCCGCTCCCCGATCCGGGGAAAGGGGAGGTGCGTGTTCGCGTTCACGCTTCCGCGCTGAACCCGGCCGACTACAAAGTGATCACGGGCTCGTTCAAGTTCCTTCATGCGCGGAACAGACCCCTGGTTATTGGCTACGATTTCTCCGGTGTGATCGACAAGATCGGCCCGGAAGTCACCGCCTTCAAGGTCGGGCAAAACGTATTCGGCTTCCTGCCCTACGGTCCCGGTAACAAGCAAGGCGCCTTCGCCGAGGCATTGATCGCTCGTGTGGACAGCATCGCGGAGAAACCCGCTTCGGTGAGCCACCAACAAGCCGCCGCTGTAGCCACCCCTGGGATCACATGCTTGCAGTCCATGCGTGATCTGGGCAAGCTGCGGAAGGGACAGCGCGTAGCCATTACCGGTGCATCGGGTGGTGTTGGTCTGCTGGCTGTGGCCATCGCCAAACGCCTTGGCGCGTCCGTCACCGCCATCGGTTCCGGTCGGGGTCTTGAACTGGCGCGGCTAGCCGGGGCGGAGCAGCTTGTCGACCGTACATCGGCGGCGGTACCTGGGTCAGTGCAAGGAACGTTCGATGTGGTCTTCGATCCGGCAGCAGCGTATCGCTGGGCGCAATGGAAACCCCTGATCAACCGCAAGGGGCACTATGTGACCACCTTGCCTTCGTTGGGATTCGCAGTGGACAAACTGGCCAGCTTGTTCGGTTCCACCGGCGTCCACTTCGTGAATGTGAAAGGCAACAAGCCCTCCGACCTGGAACTGCTCGGGCGCTGGCTTTCTGATGGGCTTAACGTTCACGTTGATCATGTGGTCGAGGTTCGCGACGTGGCGAAGAGCCTTGTGCGCCTGCAAAAAGGTGGCGTGGTAGGGCGTATCGTTGTGGAAGTGCTGGGAAAATTCTGAGCGAAAAGAGCGGTCGACCCCAATCGTTCCGGTCGACCCGTTCGTCAACCATTCAAACAACCCGATCCATGGAAAAGCGCACCAAAGACAAGCCCTGGAAACTGAAGACACCCCCCGGCACCAGCGAATACACCATGCACGTCGAAGAGAAGGACGGCAAGGAGGTGCTTGTTTGCACGGTGGGCAAGACAGTGCTGCTCTACGACATCCGATGCATCAACGACCTCCACGCGATGCTGAAAAAGCACGGTGACTGGATGGACCTCGGCGGAGCGGATGAACAGAAGCCTGCGAAAGAGGGAACCGTTGAAGCGTGGGGCCGCAGCGAGAAGAACCCCGTGAAAGGCTGGTACGGCCTGAAGAAGGGGCTACGCGGCCGCTTCGGTGTGTATTTGCCACCGCTAATGGAAACCCTTGGCTTGGCGGAAGTCACGCACGAGGCGAAGGGGAACAAGATGCGGGCGAAGTAGCCGCTGCAAACGTCTCGGCCCTGTTCGAGGCGATCGAAAGGGAGCAGGAGGCGAGGGGGACGCTCTGAGACCTACTGCTTCACTACCCGCACGCTCGTTCGACCTTCTTCGCTATGCAGCACCAGCATGTATTGCCCCGCGGCTATGCCTGACAAGTCGAGCGCTTCGCGGTGCTGACCAGTCGGTCGTTCTGCATTGAACAACGTTCGAACAGAACGGCCCTGACCATCGATCAACTCGCAGGTCAATTTTCCCGGGTTGGTCAACGCGTATTCGAAAATGGCATGATCCGTCACTGGGCTGGGATAGATAAGCGGCGCGCTACCGTTGGTAAATTCTTGCAACCCGAGGCTCCAATCAGCCGAGTAGCGCACCACCACCAGGGAATCGCCGCGCAGTCCACAAACCAGGATCTTCCCATCGTCCTGAAGAGCTACATCCCCGTTGCCGGCTTGAGAAGGCGCAGGAATTACGCCTCCTGAATTCAGCGTTGCATCCGGTGTGCCGTCCGCGTTGTAGCGCACCAGCCAATAGGCGCTTGTGTATAACGCCAGCACAGGCTTCCCATCCGGTTGCACGGCTAATGCGTTGCCCACGCCGAGGCCAAGGAGAAGCGCGCCGTCATCTCCGAAGGAAGGATCAAAGTTTCCATTCGGTAAATAGCAAGCGATGTAAGCATCCTGCGGGCTCGCACCTCCGGTGTAATAGCCGGTCACGTAGATCCTACCGTCCGGCGCTATCGCTACCGTATTGGAATCGTCGACGCCCCCGACGTTAGTGAGCACCCTGCCATCATCGCCAAAAGCGAGATCGACGGTTCCATCCGCATGGTATCGGGCCAGGAAGACATCCGCACCCCACCATGGGCCGCCGCGGCCGACAACGATGATCTTCCCATCCGGCTGAATGATCAAGTCGGACCCACCATCGCCCTCCTCATAGTTAGGGCTGCCATCGGCCGGATCGGCATCCATGAGCGCGATGCCATTCAAGCCGAAGCCGGTATCCACGGAACCGTCCTCCAGGAACGCGACAGCGGCAGCATCGCACCATTCGGCCTCTGGTCCGCAATAGGTTCCCGCGACCAGTATCCGACCATTCGCGGTCACCTGCACACCACGAGCGCCCGTTGCGAGCGCGCTGTAGCTCACGACGCCGCCAACACCGAATGACGGATCGAGCGACCCATCCGGGCCGTATTGGACCATGACAAGGTGATCCTCGCCCTGCCGACCACCAAAAGGATCCTGCCGTCTGGATAGATGAACAAATCCGCGACGGACCCATTGGCGTCAACGTCCGTGGTCACCACACCGCCATTGCCAAAACTCTGATCCAACGATCCATCGGGGTTGTAACGGATGGCGCTGAAGAACTCGTTCGCTAAGGGCAAGGTCGAGGCCGCCACAACGATCCTCCCTTCACTGTCGATTGCCATCGCCCGTGCAGCGAACCCAGGCAGGGTAACGATCCCATCCCCACCGAACGATGGATCCAATGGGCCATCCTGACCATTCGCACAGATCACTGCAAGGCATGCACTGAGCACAGCTGCGTATTTCATGTCAGCGGGTTTCATTGGAGACGTCCGGAAGTTAGCCCGCCGCTGCCTTCCAATGAGCGAGTGTTTGTGCAAAAGGGAATCGCAAGGCGTTGTTCGAGACGATCGAACGGGAGCAGGCGCAAGGGGGGAACTCCAAGGAGATCACTGCCCACCCTTTGCAGGCCGCTCTGCCCTCTCCTTCCTCGCCAGCACCGCATACTCCTCGCGGATCCGGTCCAGTTCACTGTCATCCAACTCCTCTAGGTCGAGCAGTGCGTTGTTGGCCTTTTCCATGGATCGGATAATCTCGTCCAGCTTGATCTGCAGCGCCTCCGTATCGCGGTTCTGTGTATTCTGGATGAGGAAGACCATGAGGAAGGTGATGATGGTGGTGCTGGTGTTGATGACCAGTTGCCATGTATCACTGTAGTTGAAGAGCGGACCGGTGAGGGCCCAGACCACAATGACGAACACTGCGATGATGAATGTGGCAGGCCTGCCCGTGTAGGTGGAGGTCTTCTTCGCGAAACGGGTGAACGGGGAGTTGATCGTGGCGGACATGGCGATGATGGCTGTTGATGCGGGGAGGTGAAGGTCGCTCCCCACATCATACCAGCAACCTGCCCTCCCTTCCCAGTAGCTTTAGAGCCATGAGATCGATCCTGAACGACCCCCGCTTCGCCATTACCAAGTCCGGCACCTTCCGCCTGAAGGGGCACGTCAGCGACCTGCCCGGAGACGACAAGAAGGAGCTGAAGAGGCAGCTGGAAGAGGACAAGGAACGCATCAGCGAATTACAGGAAGTGCTTTACGCTGCCGGCAAGCATGCGGTGCTGTTGATCTTCCAAGCAATGGATGCGGCGGGCAAGGACAGTTGCATCCGGCACGTCATGAGCGGCGTGAACCCGCAAGGTGTGCGCGTCTGGAGCTTCAAGGCACCGAGCACATTGGAACGCTCGCACGATTTCCTCTGGCGGCACACCCAGGCGGTCCCTGAGCGTGGGCACATTGGCATACACAACCGCTCGCACTACGAGGAGGTGCTCGTAGCGCGCGTGCATCGCGAATTCATCCTGGGGCAGAGCATCCCGGGTATCCGCAGCGTGAAGGACATCGACGAGTCGTTCTGGAAGGCGCGCTATGAAGCGATCCGGGCATGGGAGAAGCAGCTCGCGGATAGCGGCACGGTGATCATGAAGTTCTTCCTGAACATGAGCCGCAAGGAGCAGAAGAAGCGCTTCCTCGAACGCATCGATGACCCCGAGAAGAACTGGAAGTTCAATGCGGGTGATGTGAAGGAGCGCGGACATTGGGAGACGTACATGAAAGCGTACGAGGCAGCTATTGGTGCGACGGCCGCACCGCATGCACCATGGTTCATCGTCCCGGCCGACGACCAATGGGAGAGTCGTGCATTGGTGGGTCGTCTGTTGCGCGAACAACTGGAAGCACTGAAGCTGCAACGGCCGACGCTGTCGTCCGAGGCGCGCGCGGAACTGGACAACGCGCGCAAGCAATTGGAAGAGGGGTCCGCCTGATTGCATCAGGCATACCTTCCCCCCATGACGCGCAAGGCCCTGCTTGCCCGGATCGGCCTGATGGTGGTCCTGGCGATCGTGATGGGGATGGTGAGGGACGATCTCACCCTGCGCTGGGAGGGTCGCGTGCAAAGGCTGCCGCTGCTCAATGCAGCGTACATCCTTTCGCTGCTCCTGTGCTCTCTGCTACTACTTCATCCGCTGCCGGCCCTCTTGCGCGACCCCGTGCAACGCGTGCGGCATGGGGCGCTGCTCTTCAACCTTGCCTTCTTCTTCGCCGCCTTCCTCTTTTTTGAACTCTGGCTGCGCAGCAGCGGGCCGCCCACAGACCTGTACGCCTTGACCGGACGCCGACCAGCAGAGAACCTCATGGGTGACTGGGCGGATAATGATGCTTTCTGCGCGTACAAACCCCGCAATGGAAAGCTCTACCCCACCGCGGGCAAACGGACCAGCGACCAGGGCTTCATAAGCTCGCCTGAGATCCCGGAGGTGAAACCGAATGGTATCACGCGCGTGATCTTCTTCGGGGAATCGAGCGCGGCCGGCGTCGGCGGCGACCTGCCAGACTCGCTCACCTGGCCGAATCTGGCGATGGTGCTATTGCGCAAGGCGCATCCGAAAATGCGTTTCGACCATGTGATCGCCGCGGCGCCGGGCTACACCTCGTTCGAATCGTATGGCCGTTTCTGGAGCCGCATCCGCTTCTTGAAGCCCGACATCGTCGTGCTCAACCACGGCTGGAACGATCTCAACTACATGTCCATGCCCGGCTCCATGCTCGACCTCCGCAATGGTCAGGGCGATTGGAATATCCACCGCTTGGGCCGGGTGCAGGTCTACGCACCGCATTGGTGGGATCACCTGTTGCAATGGTCGGAGGTCCTGTCGCAGCTGCGTGTCCTGTGCAGTGGACCGGCCAGTGGCGAGGTGGGCCTTCCCTCGGCGGACGTCCATTCCTTCCGCACGGACGGCTTCGTTGCGTTCCGCACCAACATGGAGCTCTTCGACCGGACCGCATCACAGTTCGGGGTGAAGGTGCTGGTGTGCAAGCAGCCTGTGCGGTTCATCAACAAAGGTGGCATGGCTGTGCCCTGCGATGAATGCCGCCTGGATTGGCATGGTCCGGGCACGGAGGCTCACGCGGAGGCGTACCGTCGGCTCTATGCGATCGTGGATAGTGTCTTCCCGCCTTCCGCAGTGATCGACCTCACCGAAATGAACGGCGACACGCTGCTCTTCGTGGATCATGTGCATCCAACGCCAGCAGGATCCCAGGCCTATGCCCGGCTGGTGTCGGAGGCTTTGGCGCGGTTCATCGCGAACGGTACGGCCACTGTCGATCGCACCGCTCGATCGATGGAGTTGGATGCGCCGCTTCCGTGAAGCGCTTGCAGAAAAGTCCTGCTAGTCCGCGAAGAGGCGGGCGGTAAAGGAGCGGTGTCCATCACTCACGCGAACGAGGAGGATTCCGCTGGACTCGGAAGGAATCGGCAAGGTGCTGCGCGTGCCGCGATAGACCACATCGAGGAGCACACGACCTCCGGCATCCGTGATGCAGGCCTGCTTGCCATCCGACCATTCGCTACCCGTTTCGATGGTGATGGCCGTTCCATCGCACCACACATCCGCCAATGCGGCCTCGGGTTCATCGATGCGCGTCGGCAGACAGCCTTGGACCAGCGCTCCGAAGTCTTCGAGGCCCACGGTCTCGGTGGCGCCTTCGGTGAACAGCGGGGCGGAGACGACCCCATTCGCATAGCCGAGCCAGTAGATGCCGCAGACCGGGATCTGGTAGTGGCTCTCCTCCTCGAAGTCCGTGCCGCCGCAAAGGAAGTTGCCGCCGAGGTCGCAGTTCTGGATGCCCCAGAGCACGGTATCGCCGTTCGTCACGCCGTAGTTGTACATGCGGCAGAGGAACCCGCAATCGCCCCACACGCGGATGATCTCGTCGGCCTCCAGTACTCCGCGGAAATCCTGGATCACCTGCAGGTCCACGCCGTACTCCACCGTTGCCAGCTTCACGCCCAGTACAACGTGGTCCGGCTGCCAGTATTCAGGACCGAATGGCGGCCCGTATGGCGGATTCAGCGTCTCGCAGAAGGTGGACGGCCCGAAGCACGAGCAGGCCATCGAGCGCGAGGGCAAGGCCGATAGGGCGAGCATCAGAACCGGATAGACGTATCGCATAACGCTCGATTTCCCCGAAGATGCGATAAGCCGGCCCATTCGATGCCCGGTGGTGATGCGTGGTTGGCGCCGGGGCGGGTATTTTCGCCGCCCTTAGGACGACCATGTACCGCACCCATACCTGTGGCGAGCTCCGCCTCTCCGATTCTGGAAAGACCGTGACCCTGGCGGGTTGGGTGCAGCGTACGCGTGACCTGGGCGGCATGACCTTCGTGGATCTGCGCGACCGCTTCGGCATCACCCAGCTCACCTTCAATGCCGACAGCGATGCCACCCTGCGCGAAACGGCGCGCTCGCTCGGCCGTGAATTCGTGGTGCAGGTGACGGGTAAGGTGGTGGAGCGGCAGAGCAAGAATGCCAACATGCCCACCGGCGAGGTGGAGATCATTGCCACGGAGCTGAAGGTGCTCAACAGTGCCAAGACGCCTCCGTTCACCATTGAAGAGGAGACCGACGGCGGCGAGGAGCTCCGCGCCAAATACCGCTACCTGGATCTGCGCCGCGCCAACGTGCGCCGCAACTTCGAACTGCGCCACCGCATGGCGATCGAGGCGCGCAACTACCTCAGCGCGCAGCATTTCCTCGAGGTGGAAACGCCCGTTCTCATCAAGAGCACGCCGGAGGGCGCGCGCGACTTCGTGGTGCCCAGCCGCATGAACCAAGGCGAGTTCTACGCGTTGCCCCAGAGCCCGCAGACCTTCAAGCAACTGCTGATGGTAGCCGGTTTCGACCGCTACTTCCAGTTGGTGAAGTGCTTCCGCGATGAAGACCTGCGTGCGGACCGCCAGCCCGAATTCACGCAGATCGATTGCGAGATGGCCTTCGTTGAGCAGGACGATATCCTGAACACCTTCGAGGGCCTGGCGAAGCATCTGTTCAAGGCCATCCTGGGCCTTGAATTCAATGAGCCTTTCCTGCGCATGCCCTTCGATGAGGCGATGAAGAGCTACGGCTGCGATAAGCCCGATCTGCGCTTCGGCATGCAGTTCCACGAATTGAACGACCTCGCCCAAGGGAGAGGCTTCAAGGTCTTCGACGACGCCGACCTCGTTGTCGGCATAAACGCAGAAGGTTGCGCGAATTGGAGCCGCAAGCAGACCGACGCGCTCATCGACTTCGTAAAGCGGCCGCAGATCGGAGCCACGGGTATCGTGTTCGTGAAGTGGACGGAAGAAGGCTTGAAGAGCACCGTGGACAAGTTCTATTCGCCGGAGCAACTCGCAAGTTGGGCTGCGCGCTTTAACATGAAGCAAGGTGACTTGATCTGCATCATGGCGGGCAAGGCCGACAAGGCACGTAAGCAACTGAACGAGCTGCGCCTGCATCTCGGCGACCTGCTCGGCCTGCGCGATGCCAAGGTCTTCAAGCCGCTGTGGGTCCTGGACTTCCCGTTGCTGGAACAGGATGAGGAGACCGGCCGCTGGCACGCCATGCACCATCCCTTCACCGCGCCGAAGCCGGAGGATGCGCAGAAGCTGATGCGCGGCGAAGACCTGGGCAGCGTGCGCGCCAACGCCTACGACCTGGTGATCAATGGCACCGAGATCGGCGGCGGCAGCATCCGTATCCACGACCGCGCTATGCAGGAGGCGATGTTCCGCGTGCTGGGCTTCACAGATGAAGAAGCGCGTTACAAGTTCGGCTTCCTGTTGGACGCCTTCGAGTTCGGCGCTCCCCCGCACGGCGGCGCGGCCTTCGGCTTCGACCGTTGGGTGGCGCTCTTCGGCCACCGCACGGACATCCGCGAGTTCATCGCCTTCCCCAAGAACAATGCGGGCCGCGATGTGATGATCGATGCGCCCAGCCGGATCGATGGGATCCAACTGAAGGAATTAGGAATCGCGGTGAAGTCCTGACATTCGCTGTCATGGGCCTTTGCGACGTGGAGGACAAGACCTCCAATTGAGAACATGGTTGCGTTCATGCTGTCCAGCGCTGGTTCGCAGCCGAGCAATGCGGGTCCGGCGCTTGGGATGATCATCACGCTGGCCGCCATGGTCGTAATCGTTGCGGCGTACCAGAAGAGCTCGAATGGCCGTTCACGCAGGCGCTTGGGTCACCCCCACCGAGCCATCCTCGTCAAGTACGCCATCCATTACCAGCGGCTCGATGATGCCGGCAAACAGCGCATGGAGCGGATCGTCTCGGCCTTCATCCACGAAAAGGACTGGGTGGGCGCCGGCATCGTTGTGAAAGAGGAGATGAAGGTGATGATCAGTGCCTGTGCCGCGCAACTGCTCCTGGGTTTTCCGGACATCGTGCTGCGGCATTTCGAGAAGATCGTGGTGTACCCAGAGACGTATCGCTCCCCCAGGACCGGCCGCATGCATCAAGGCGAGGTGCGACCCCAGCCGGGCATCATCATCATCAGCTGGGACGACTTCGTGCATGGCTATGCGCACAGCCGTGATGCGCATAATGTGGGCTTGCATGAGCTGGCCCATGCCCTCTGGTTCGAGGATATGATCGAGAACAGCGAGCACAATTTCCTCGATAGGGAGCTACTGGCCAAGTGGAACCGCATGGCCTCCGAGCATGTGGCGCGCATCAAGCGGCGCGAGGCGCACTACTTCCGCGACTACGCGGGCACCAACCAAGCGGAGTTCTTCGCTGTTGCGGTGGAGTACTTCTTCGAGCAGCCGCGGGAATTCCAAGCCGCCCTGCCGGAGCTGTACGCTACCATGAGCGCTTTGCTCAAGCAGGATCCCGCAAAGGCCCTGGGTTAGTGCGCCACCACCAACCGGCCGACCAATCGGACCGACGCGCCTTCGATGGAACACGCGTACATGCCGCCGGCGAGCGCGGTGATATCTACCTCGGTACGCGACGAGCCCGAGGCGAGGGGCACGGACATCGCCAATCTGCCTTGCGCATCGCGCAGGATGATCCTTCCGTCAATCGCACCGGCCGATCCATGGTCGACGTACACGTTGCGGCTCGCTGGAACAGGATGCACGCGCATCTCGCTGGCCGATTCGGATTGGGCGATGCCGGATAGGATGCCCCCGGTGATCTCCACGCTCACATCGTCCAGGTGAAAGCCGTCGTAGGTGAAGAAGTCATCGCTTATCAATCCGAAGCGCAGGTAGAGGGGCCCGCCGATGAAGCCATCGAGCACGATGCGTTCCGCGGTCCATTCGTGGCGCATGCCGTCATACACCGGCTCGCCTTCGCCTTGCATCGGGTAGCCCTGCCGCGCGTACTTGCCGCAAAGCGCTGTCCATGCGACGCCGTCCGAGCTGCCTTCAACACGCACATGGTCCAGCTCGCTCTGCAATTGCCATTTGGCCTTGAAGTAGAGCGTAGCGCTCGTGGCCAAGCTCAGGTCCAACGGTTGCGCCAGTCCCCATTCGTTCTCGGCGAAGCTCCCGTAGCTGCCCATTGGGCTGTCGGAGAACGCAGCGGGCGGTGAGGCGAACGCGATCGGGTCGATGGCCCAACCGCCACCCCAGTCATCGTCGTTGCTGCAATCGTCGCTGAAGATCACGATTGACGCGCCAAGTACGCGTTCAATAGTGTCGCGGTGCACCAAGCCATCGCACGCGGTTGCAAGCACGTAGCGGAAGCGCTCGCCGGGCTGCATGCCCGGATCCAACGCGATGGAGATGCTGCCTGCAGCACTCTCATTCACATCGAGCGCATCGAAGGTCGCCGGGGCGCCCGTGGACACGATGTTGAGCAGTGGCTCGATGCTCACCTCGATGGCCGCTTGCTGCTGCCCGTAGCGCTTCACGCTGAATTCGGCCTGAGCCGAGGGTCCCGAAGCAGCGCGCGGGCTGGTGTCCTCGGATTCCGCGTAAGCGCCAGCGAAGAGCGCGAGCAGGAGGTTCTGCTCCATGTTGGCTTGGGCGAGCGGAACGATGCGATCCGGAACAGGCCAGAAGCCATCCTCCAAGGTGCCGGTCTCGGGCACATAACCCAGCACACCGTGCTCGGCATAGCTCCAGTCGGTGGCGCTGCCGTTCGCGTAGTAGTTGAGCGCGCCGTACGTATCGCCGTAAATGAAGCCGTTGTCCTCCGTCATGCGCTGCGCGTAGGCCTCCAGCACCTCGCAGTCGGGGCAGGGCGCCGGGCCCCAGCCCCAGGCGTGAATGAGCAGATGGCCACGGCAGTGGTGGCTATGCTTGGTCACGAACGAGCGCCCTTCGATGAAGTTGCGCATGGCCTGCGTTTCGGGCTCACTGAAAGGCGAAGGCCCGCGGTAGGTATCAGACATCGGAATCGGCGAGGAGCCGGAATCATCGATGCCCCATTGATGGCCGTAGTTGCGGTTGAGGTCCACGCCGAAGGTGCCGTCGCCATTGTCGCGCCGGTTCTTACGCCACATGCCGCCACCTGCGGGATCGGTGGCCTCGTTGTACACGTAGCCATCGGGGTTCACGCAAGGCACGAAGAAGAGTTCGCGCTCATCCAGCAGATAGGTGCACACCAGGATCGTTGCCGTAGTTCTCCAACAGATGCCACATGAAGAAGATCAACTGAATGGCCGACTCCGGCTCGCGGGCGTGGTGCAGCGCGTCGTAGAGCACCTCCGGCCTCCCCTGATCGCTGTTCGGGTTGTTGCTGATGCGTACCACGTGAATGGGCCTGCCTTCGTGCGATGCGCCGATGGACACCTTGGGCGAGATGAGATCGGGGAAATACGCGAGCATGCTGTCGAGCTGGTCCTGCATCTCCTGCCACGTGAAGAATCCGCCCTGGCTGCCGAGCACGAAATGCGCCGGTGCGCTGTAGTGCGTGGTGCCCGGACAGCCCGGCTCACCGAAATCCTTGGCCCTGCCCGGCGATGTTGCCGCGCGTGCAGCGTAGTACGCGCTCAGGTCTTCGACGAGGACCTGCGGCTCGAAGCCAACCGTGCGCGCCAACTCCATTTCACGGTGGCTGATCTCTGCGATGATGGCCTTGCCGGGTTCGATATCCGAATGGTCCAGGCAGATGCCCCGAGCAAGCAGATCTCGAATGCCGTCTGGGCGGTTGTTCAGGTCGATGCGCACCCGGGCATAACGCTCTTGGGCCTGGCTGAAGGCGGTGACGGAGGCCGCAGCCGACAAGAGAAGAACAAGCAGGCGGTCCATGGTGCGCGGCTGAGGTGTTGACCCGGTGAAGTTAGCTGGCTCTATGGCCAATGGATGAGCATGCTGTGGCGATGGCGCCACATACCAGTCATAGCACGACGAAGTCACGCTCGTTCGGGATGAACTTCTCGCCCAATTCAGCCTGTGCTCAAATGAAGAACCCCGCTCGCGCGGGGTTCACATTCCTGTTGGCCGACGGGCTCCCGCCGGTGCCCCCCCGCCGCTGGGGTCCATGTTGGCCGACCAGGGCTCGAACCTGGACTCTTCTGAACCAAAATCAGACGTGTTGCCAGTTACACCATCGGCCAATACCGCCCCCTTTTGAAAGGCGGCGCGAAAGTACAGCGCTGCTCCCAACTATACCAAACAAGCACCGGGCGGCAGCGGGTACTTATGGTATTTTCGCCGCTTCCCGCACGAACACGCCCATGGACTACAAGAAGCTGAACATCATCACTGGATGGCTGATGTTCCTGGTGGCCGCTTGGACCTACATCTCCACCATCGAGCCCACGACCAGCTTCTGGGATTGCGGGGAGTTCATCGCCACCGCCTATAAGCTGGAGGTGGGCCACCCACCGGGCGCGCCGCTCTTCATGATCCTGGGCCGGGTGGCCAGCGCCTTCGTGAGCCCCGAGAACGTGCCGGTGGCCATGAACATACTGAGCGCGGTGGTCAGCGCCTTCACGATCCTCTTCCTCTTCTGGAGCATCACGCACATGGCCCATAAGCTGGCCACGCGCGATGGAGAGGCCCTCACCTCGGGCGCCATCATCGCCATCCTGGGCAGCGGCATCGTGGGCGCCTTGGCGTACACGTGGAGCGACAGCTTCTGGTTCAGCGCCGTCGAAGGCGAGGTGTACGCGCTATCGAGCTTCTTCTCGGCCGTGGTGTTCTGGGCCATCCTCAAATGGGAGAGCGTCGCGGATGAGCCGCACAACATCCGTTGGCTGATCCTCATCGCCTACCTCATGGGCCTGAGCATCGGCGTGCACCTGCTCAACCTGCTCTGCATCCCGGCCATCGCCTTCGTGTACTACTTCAAGCGCTACAGCTGGACCTGGAAAGGCGTGATGACCACCTTCATCGTCTCGGCGGTGATCCTGGGCACCATACAGGCGGTGATCATCCCCGGCCTTGTGCAGACCGCGGGCTGGTTCGAACTGCGGTTCGTGAATGGCGTGGGGCTGCCCTTCAACACGGGCGTGCTGGTGTACGCGCTGCTGCTTATCGGGCTCATCACCTGGGGCCTACGCTGGACGCAGCGCAACGGCAAGGTGCTCTGGAACACGGTGATCCTGGGCGTGAGCGTGATCCTGGTGGGCTACAGCACCTACGCCATGATCGTGGTGCGCAGCGTGGCCAACCCGCCCATCGACGAGAACAACCCTGAGAACGTCTTCAACCTGCTGAGCTACCTGAACCGCGAGCAGTACGGCGACCGTCCGCTCCTCATCGGACAGTTCTGGGACAGCCCTTATGCCAAGCAGCGCAAGGACGGCACCCCAGTATACACCGCCACCTATCTGGTGCAGAAGGGCGGACGCACGGTCCAGAAGTTCTACGACCGCTGGAGTGCCGATCACTTCGTGGCGCAGAACGCCGGGCACGAGGTGAAGCACCAGTACATCGTCACCGATCCGCGCAAGGGAAGCGAGGTGGTGTATGAGCCCAGCACCACGATGCTGTTCCCGCGCATGTACAGCAGCCAATCGAGCCACATCAGCTCGTACAAGGAGTGGAGCGATTTCAAGGGGCAGCTGGTTCGCGACCGCAACGGACGTCCGCTTCTCAACCGCGATGACAAGCCGGTGGTGAAACCCACGTTCGTCGAGAACATGCGCTTCTTCTTCGCCTACCAGCTCGATTGGATGTACTGGCGCTACTTCATGTGGAACTTCGCCGGGCGCCAGAACGACATGCAGGGCCATGGCAACATCATGGACGGCAACTGGCTCACCGGCTTCAAGGCCATCGATGCCGAGCGCCTGGGCAATCAAGATGCGCTCCCGTCGATCATGACGCGCAACAACGCTTTCAACCGGCTCTATCTGCTCCCCTTGATCCTGGGTGTGATTGGTTTCGTCTACCAGCTCTTGCGCCATGGCCGGGACTGGAGCGTGGTGATGCTGCTCTTCTTCTTCACCGGGGTGGCCATTGTCATCTACCTGAACCAGACACCATACCAGCCCCGTGAGCGCGACTACGCCTATGTGGGCAGCTTCTATGCGTTCGCCATCTGGATCGGCCTCGGGGTTTACGCGCTCTATGATGCGGCGCGCTCGGTCACCATGCGCGATCTGGGAGTCATCGCGGCGAGCGCCTTCGGCCTTGGCCTGCTCAAGTACTTGGTGGAGGGCCTTGCTTCCGACGGCCACGCCATCTCGTACATCCTCATGGTGATGGCGCTCGTGGGCGTCGGGGTCTTCGGGCTCTTCGTCCTGCTGGGCCGCGCATTGAAGAACGAATCCGTGCGCGCGGCGCTGGCCACGCTCGTGTGCCTGCCCGTGCCCTTGCTCATGATGGCCGAAGGCTGGGACGACCACGATCGCGGCATCCGTACGCCCGCGCGCGACCTGGCCAGCAATTACCTGGAGAGCTGCGCGCCCAATGCCATCATCTTCACCAATGGCGATAACGACACCTTCCCGCTGTGGTACGCGCAGGAAGTGGAGGGCATCCGCACCGATGTGCGCGTGGTGAACCTTAGCCTGCTCAACACGGATTGGTACATCGATCAGATGCGGCGCAAAGCCTATGAGAGCGAGCCGGTGCCGTTCACCATCCCGCCGGACAAGTACCGGCAGGGGACGCGTGACGCGGTGTACCTCGTGCCGCGTGATGAGAAAGACCGCCGGCCGATGGACCTGCGCAAGGCCATCGCCTTCGCCATCGACGACCGGAACCTGCAGGCCATGGGCAGCGACCGCTTCGCGTACATGCCGGCCGATGCCTTCACCATACCGGTGGACAAGGAGAAGGCGATTGCCGGAGGGGCGGTCTCGGCCACGGACACCACCGTGGTGAACGCCATCACCTGGCGCATCGGCCGCAGCGCGGTGATGAAGAACCACTTCCTGGTGCTTGACCTGCTGGCCAACAACGACTGGTCGCGTCCCATCTATTTCGCGGTCACCACAGGCCCCGACAGCTACATCGGGCTGCAGGACTTCTTCCAGCTCGAAGGGCTCACCTACCGGATCGTGCCGATCAAGACCCCGAGCGACCCGCGCACCGGAAGCCTCGGCCGCGTAGCCACGGAGAAGATGTTCCGCACCGTCACCGAGAAGTTCCTCTGGGGCAACATGGACAGCGAACAGGACATCTACCTCGATGAGAACATCCTGCGGATGACCACCAACCTGCGCCTGCAACTGAGCGCGCTCGCCGAAGCACTCATCGACGAGGGGCGCAAGGACGACGCGCGCACGATCCTGGACCTGAGCATGGAGAAGATGCCCGACAGGAACGTGCCCATCGACCGCGTGCTGCTGCCCACGGTAGAGGCTTATTATGAGGTCGGCGACACCGTGAAGGCCAATGCGCTGGCAGAGCGGATCTTCACCGTCCTGGAAGAGCAGGTGAACTGGTACCTCAGCCTGGAGCCGCGCTTCGCAGCGGCATTGGCCAAGGACGCGCAGATGAACCACGCGGTGATGGGGCGGCTGGCCTTGGTATCCGCGCTCACGGATTCTGCTTTCGGCGCTGACCTTGAATCGCGTTTCAAGGTGGTCGACCAGGCCTACCGCACAGGGCAGCCTGCTCCGAAACCGAACCGGCGCAACACACGTGAGGTCTTCTGACCGCCATGTACTTGGCGCGCATACCGGCGGTGGCGAGGGCGCTTTTCCCGGACCTGGTCTGGCGAGTGCCCACCACGGAGCGCCTCGTCCACCTCACCTTCGATGACGGCCCGACGCCGGAGTTGACGCCTTGGGTGCTGGACCAGCTCCGCGCGAATAGTGCTCGCGCCACCTTCTTTCTGGTGGGGCGCAATGCTGCTACTCATCCTGGTCTCGTTGAACGCATCCGCAGGGAGGGACATACGGTCGGGAACCACACCTGGGAGCATGCCAATGGCTGGCGGACATCTACCGAGGCCTACGTGCGCAGCGTGGAGCGAACGCAGGATCGAATCGGTGGGCGGCTGTTCCGGCCGCCGTACGGACGCATCACACGCTCTCAGCGCCGGGAACTGCGCGGGCGCTTCGACATAATCATGTGGGACGTGCTCAGTGGCGATTTCGACGCCACCGCGGATGGCGCGCGCTGCCTGCGTAACGTGACGCGGCACGCCCGGTCAGGGTCCATCATCGTGTTCCACGATAGTTTGAAAGCCGAGGCGCGTCTTCGTCACGCTTTACCGCTGGCGCTGGCGCATTTCCGCCAGTCGGGTTTTGCGATGCGCGCCCTGCCCGAAGTCGGCATCAGGGCTGCATAGCCGTGACGGTGTACTCGCTGCGGCGGTTCGCCGCGTGCTGCTCCTCGGTGCACTGGACTCCGGGGACGCAATGGTTCAGCAGCCGCGAGGCCCCATAGCCCTTCGCACGCACCCGCTCCTTGGCGATGCCTTTGCCGCGCAGGTAGGCTGCCACTGCATCGGCACGCTGCTGGGAGAGCTCGGTCTGCCGCTGCTGGTCGCCACGGGCATCGCCATGCACGCCCACTTCGATTGAGATGCCGGGATTCACGGCCAGCCGTTCCGCAAGAAGATCCAACTCCGCGCGCGCCTGAGGATCCAGCTGAGCGCTCTCATGCGCCCACCGGATGTGCCGCAGCACCACAGGCCGACCAAGCTCCACCGGTTCCATGTCAAGGGTGCGCGCGCTGCCCAGATCGATGATGCCCTGCTTCATGCCGATGGTCGAGATAGGCACGCTCATGCTGAAATAACCGGGCTTCTCGATGAGCACCTCGAACTCCTCATTGCCCTGCAGCCTCATGGAGAAATCACCGCCCTCGCCGGTCATGCGCGTCTCGGTGTTGAAGGTGGAAAGGTTCACCACGCTCACCTTGGCCCCGTTAACGAAATCCAGCCCGTCCTTCTCGCGCAGGAAACCACGCAGCCAGATGCCCGCATCCGGGACGAGATGGATATCGCGTGTGATGATCTGGCGCCGCTCGATGCCCTCGGTGCTCACGTGCTGCTCGCCCTCGAACCGCCCCTTCATCCGTGCCACAAGACGATACGTCATCGCCTTCCGCACCGGGAAGGTGAATTCGCCCTTGGCATCCGTCACGGTCCGCTCCACCTCCTTCCCTTCCGCATCCATGAGCAGCACCACTACGTCCGGCGCGGGCAGGTCGTGCTCATCGTCGATCACGAGGCCTGTGCACAAATAGCGCTCCTCCAGCGGGGCGAGCATCTCGAATGCGTAGATGTCATCATCGCCGGCCCCGTCGGGGCGGTTGCTCGTGAAGAACCCGCGCTTGTTCACCGCATCGATGATGAAGCCGAAGTCGTCCTTGGGGCTGTTGACGGGCGCGCCCAGGTTCATCGCGCCTGCGATCGCACCATCCGCGCCACGCGATGCCAGGAAGATGTCAAGCCCACCGAGGCCCGGATGACCGTTGCTTGCGAAGTACAGCGATCCATCGGCCGCAACGAACGGATTGGATTCATTGAAGGGCGTGTTGATCGCCGGGCCCAGATTCAACGGCTCGCTCCACTGCCCCCCCTGGTCCTCACACATATAGAGGTCCGTTCCTCCGAAACCGCCGGGCATATCACTGGCGAAGTACAGCTTGCGGCCACTGGGCGAGAGCGCCGGATGCGCGATGGACACCTCGCTATTGTTGAACAGGAACTGCTCCGACTCGATGAAGGCCCCTGATCGCAGGTCCGCCTTAAAGATGCCGAGCCGGCTGATGCCCTTCTGGCTGCGGTTCGCACGACCCTTGTAGTAGTTGTTCCGGGTGAACCAGAGCGCATCGCCCGATGCGGAGGCCGACGCGGGCCCTTCGTGGAATCGCGTGTTCACCGAGCCTGGGAGGCGCTCCGCATTCACCAGATCCCCGTCGGCCGTCACACCCGCACGGTACAGGTCGAGGAAGGGCTGGTCGTTCCATGCCGCTCGGCGCTGAATCACACGAGTCTCATGCCGACTGGAACTGAAGACCACCTGCTGGCCCAACCAGGCCGGGGCCATGTCGGCATAGGGCGTGTTCACGCTCACGGGGCGCACCACGAACCGGTCCTTGTCCAGGTTGAACTTCCGCGCATAACCCGTGAGGTTGCTGCGCAGGACCGGGCCGTCCGGCTGGGCCAGGGCCAGGTAACGGTCCATCCACTGCTCGGCCTCCTCATAGCGGCCATTGCTCTTAAGCGCCTGGGCATAGTTGTAAAGGTCAATGGGCTCGCGGTTCAGGAACTTGACCACCACCGCGTACCAGCGCTCGGCCTCCAGGTAATCACCCAGGCGCATGCTGCAATCGGCCAGGCGCTTGGTGACGTGCTCGTTCACGGCCCCCATCTCCGTGGCCGTGCGGTACAGCGCGGCGGCGCGCGCATAGGCCATCTGCTGGTAGTAGCGGTCAGCCTCATGCACATATGGATCCGCATTGGCCTGGCCGCGCGCCAGAATCACCGCGAAGGCGAGGCTGGCGAGGAGGAATGTCAGACGCAGGCGCATCAATCAGAAGAATCGGGGCGATACCGTGCGCCCTGTGAAGAAGCGGAAATCGTAGTTGAGCATCACCTCGTGGGTGCCGCCATTGTAGGCCCCGATGCGCGTGGTGGTGAGGTCGAACGCGTAGCCGATGCGGAATTGGTCGTTCACCTGGTACTGCGCGAGGAGCCCGAAGCTGTTGCCCATCCGGTACATGCCGCCAAGCCAGATGCGGTCGCGGAGCAGGAAGTTCGCGTTCAGGTCCACGGAGAGCGGCGCGCCTTGCACCTGCCGCACCATCACCGAAGGCTTGAACTTCAGTCCGCGATCGATATCGAGCACGTACCCGGCGAGGAAGAACAAGTGCCTGCGTTCGGAGGCAGTCACGATCCCTGTGGCGGAGACCGCATCGATGTCGTTCTCCATCAGTTTCGGGAGGCTCACACCGGCATAGTAGCGCGGCGAATGCCAGAACAGTCCGAACCCGAAGTTGGGAAGGATCGTGCCCTTCACATTCACGTTGGCCGCATCGGGATCTACGGTGGTGAGCGCCGCGAGGTCGGCCTGGTAAAGGTTCACGCCGCCTTTCAGACCGAAGGCGAGGCGGGTGTCCTTCCCCGTGCGGATCCGGTAGGCATAATCCGCGTAGATCCCGGTCTGCCGCGTGGGGCCGATCATGTCGTTCATTAGGGAGAAGCCCAGCGCCATGTTCTCCTTCGGGAGCGGAGTGTGCGCCAGTAGCGTCTGTGTGCTTGGCGCGCCGGTGAATCCCACCCATTGATGACGGCTCAGGGCCAGCGCGGTGAACACGTTGGCACTGCCCGCATAGGCCGGGTTCACGGCCAGCGTGTTGAACATGTACTGGCTGTACAGCGGATCCTGCTGTGCGCAAAGACCGTTTCCGATCAGCATCGCGGCGATCAAAACCAAAGGGCCTGTGTGAATCCGAGCGCGCTTCATCGGTTCAGGTATATGAATCCGGTAATCGCCTCGCTGTCGTTGCCCAGTTCGAGCACGTAGAAGTAGGTGCCCGCCGGCGCCGTTCCATTGGAGGTGGAGCCGTCCCACACCGTGCCGCGGTTGTCATACCCGTTGGCCTCGTACAGCTTGGCGCCCCACCGGTTGAAGATGGTGATGCGGTTGTCCGGGTAGCCCTCGATACCGGGTATGATGAAGGCCTCGTTCACGCCGTCGCCATTGGGCGAGAAGCTCTCCGGCACGAAGACCTCCTCGTTGAAGTCGCATGGGCTCACGCCGGCAACACGTACTTCGTCGCAGCCGTATTGATCGCGCACGAACGCTTCGAAGGTCTGGCTCGTGAAGAGCGGCGTGCTGGTGAAGACGAAGGGCGCGACAGCACTTAATGTGCCCTCTAAGCCGCTCACTGCATAGCTCTCCGGATCGCCTGAGATAATCGTGAAATGGACGGTGTAGGTCCGGTCGCGCTCGATGCAGGTGCGCTCCACCTCGATCACCTCCACGCCGGTTACCACCACCACCTTCACCAGCGCATCGTCGCTGCCGCACGCTGGAACCGTCACGGTGTACCGGTAGTCGTACTCGCCCGGCGCTATGCCCGTGGTATTGAGCAGCCCGCCCGACAGGCCACCGCTACCATCGAGGTCGGCCCATGCTCCACCCGGCTGCGGTGTTCCTTGCAGCCCGGCAAAGAGATCCAGCCCCTGCACCGTATCACACGCGAGCAGTTCGCCATTCGCTCCTGCATCAGGCGGTTGGTTCACCGTAATGTTGAGCACGGCAGTGGCATCCGGGCACGGTGTCGTCCCCGGCACCGTGTAGGTGTACGCACCTGCCATATGTAGCGAGGGGTCGAACACATCACCGTGGCTGATGCCCAACGGATTCATCCAGGAACCATCCGGGTCAGGTGCGCCGCCGAGCAGGTCGATGAGGTTGACTGGGATAGCAGTCGCACAAAGGATGGACGTGCCTCCTGTGCCTGCAATCGGATAGGGCGCCGCCGTGACCTGCACCGTAGCGGTCACTGGCCCGCAGTTCGGGTCGGTGATGGAGTAAATGAATGGTGATGCCCCTCCGATGGGAAGCAAGCTGACATTGAGGATGCCTCCCGCGCCAAGCGCACCTGTTCCAGTCGGGTCGCTCCACGCGCCGCCTGCTAGCGGCGTTCCGGCCAATGCGTTGAACAGATCGAAGGCAGTGTCAGTACCGCACACCGTCACCGAGCTATCGGCACCCGCACTGCCGCCAACACCCACTTGCACAGTGATGTTCGCTGATGAACTCGTGCATGGGAAGATGCCCGTGACCGTGTATGTGAAGCCCCAATTGCCGTTGCCTGCAATGGAAGGGTTGAAGATGCTGTCTGTTAACGCACCCGAGCCATTGTTATCTGACCACGTGCCTCCACCCTGCGCGCTGGGTCCGAGCGCCGCGAAGAGATTCACCTCGGTCTGCGTCTGGCAGGCTTGCACGGTGGCGCTCTGGCCCGCGTTGGTTGCGGGGTTCACAGTCACCGTGAGTTCCGCACTGGCATTCGGACAAGGCGCTTCACCCGTGATGGTGTAGCGGTAAATGCCGGGCGGATCCACAGCGGGGTTGAAGAACAGGCCGTGAGATGTATTGCCGCCGGTGACGTACACCCACGTACCACCGGCCTGCGCGTCGCACCCGAGCAGCGTTCGCATCAGCACTGCAGAGCCATTCGAGCAGAGCGGGACCGAAGCGTCGCAACCGGCATTCGGCGCTTGCGGCTCGGTCACCGTCACGTTCGCGATGTCATCCGCGCAAGGGGGCGTGCCAATCACGCGGTAGCGATAGGTGCCAGGTGCATCGATTGCCGGATCATAGATGCCCGTATGCGGCGTAGGTGTTCCGCCTCCTTGGGGAGTGAAGGTCCATGTGCCATCGGTTTGCGCGTTAGGGCCGAGCAAGTCGAACAAGGTCACTGGGTCATCGATTGAGCAAATGGCAATTCCGGTATCATCGCCCGCATTCGGGGGTTGGGTCACCGTTGCCGCAACCGATGCCGTATCTGCTGGGCAGATGCCGGCACCCACCACCACGTAGTGGAACACGCCGCTCCCGCTGGATGGCTGGAATATGGGGGGCACCGGCTGCCATTGGTCGTTGTACCAAATGCCGCCCGCATCGGGTCCACCTGAGAGCCCCGTGCCGAGATTGATAGGTGCTGAATTCGAGCAGACTGAAATCGTCCCGCCATTGCCCGCGAATGGGCCATTGATCACCCCCACCGTCACGCGCGCCGTATCGCCTTCGCATTGCGGAAGGAAGGAAGAATGTAGTCAAAGCGCCATGAGGTGCCGGCGGCAACCTGACCTGTTGCGAAGAGCCCAGCGGCATTGAATCCAGCCGCATTGTCAACGTTGAGCCAGAAGCCACCGGGCTGCGGCACGCCATTCAAGGTCTCGAAGAGATCCACCAGATTGCCACGGCACGCCTGCATCCCTGCATCCTCTCCAGCATCCAGCGCGCTCACGATGCTAAGGGCCACAGATGAGCTCGTGGCGGGGCATGGCCCATCGGCTGCATGCTGGTAGGTGAATCCGCATCCTTCGCCGGCCAGCAGCAAAGCGGCATCATACACGCCGTTGGTGATAGTGCCCACGCCACAGCCATTGATCCACGTTCCGCCTGGGGTTACCGTGCCGCTGAGCCCGCTCACGAGCGGAATTGATGTGGCCCCTTCGCACGCGGTGATGGGGCCACCAGTGCCTGCCAAGGCCTGCTGCGTGATGGTGATCGAGACCGAGGCGCTCGCATTCGCACAGGGAAAGATGCCCTGCACGGTATGGGTGTAGATGCCCTGCGGGTCGGTGGCGGGGTTGATGAAGGCAGGAACCTCAAGATTGTTATAGGTCCAGATGCCATTGCTCGCAGGCGTGCCAGCTAGCAAGGAGATGAGCGCGGTCAATCCTTGGCTGCTGCACAGCGGGCCGATGCTCGTGATGCCGGCGTCGGGCGCAGGGCTCTCCGCCACGGTCACGATTGCGCTGTCACTCGCGCACGGCCCGGGACCGATCAGCTTGTACTTGTACGGGCCGGGCAACGAGGTACCGGGCGTGTAGGTGCCACTATGTACTACGCCAAGCGGATCATGCCATACACCACCGGTTTGCGGGGTGCCCAGCAGTTGATTGAAGAGTTGGAATTGCGGCCAGTTGCTGCAAACCTGGTGCGTGTTGTTATCGCCAGCATCAACCGCATCGTAGAGCAGCACGGTCACGTAGGTGGAATCAGGCCCGCACCCTGCGTTTCCGGATACCCTGTACTTGTAGGCGCCGCTGGGGTCGTTTGCAGGATCGAAGATGCCCGTGCTCGGTGTGCCGTTCGGATAGAACCACAGGCCACCCAATGCCGGGTTGCAGCCCAATCCGCTGAACAAGCTGATGTTCGGGCTACTGGAGCAAAGCTCAATCAAGCTGCCGCAACCCGCCGTGGGCTGATCGAAGAGCTGCACGCTGATGATGGCCGAATCCGCAGGGCATGGACCATTGGCCGCATGCCGATACACATAATTGCCTGCTTGCGCGATGGCGGGCTGGATCACACCGGAGTGCGGTGTCACACTGTTGAAGAACCAGCTCCCTCCGGGCTGCGCAGTGAGCCCCAGCAGCGGGAAGAGCGGGGTGGAACCAGCCGTGCGGCAAAGAGACAGTCCATTATTCACCCCCGCCTCCAAACGCTGAGTCACGTTCACGGAGAGGTCGGCCGTGGCGTTCGGGCAAGCGCCGGTGCCTGGAACCATGTAGCGATAGGTTCCGGGCACAGTTGTACCAGGCGTGAATACCGCATCCACGATCGTCGTCAATGGCAGTGGGCCAGACCATGTGCCGTTGAGAGCGGGTGAGCAGCCGAGTTGCGCGGTCATCGAGAATGCCGCCTCATTGCTGCATTTGAAGATGGACGAGTTGCAACCCGCATTCGAAGGCGGATTCACCTGCACGGTCACCGTCGCGCTCGAACTGGGGCAGCCGGGCACGCTCACGGTGTAGGTATAATCACCCGGCGCAGAAACGCCCGGCACGAAGAGCCCGCTGAATGGAGGATTGCCCGGCGCTGGGCCAACCCAGGTTCCAAAGGGATCCGGGTTGCATCCCAAGTAGTTGATCAGTGGCACGCCAGGACTTCCGGGCACGGCGCAGAACGAAGCGTCGCCGGGGCAGCCCGCGTTGGCCGAGGGTGTCTCGAACACGCTCACCACGGCCGTGTCGTTCTCACATGGGGTGAGGCCCACGACGATGTACCGGTAATCGCCTTGCAAGCTCGTGCCAGGAGTGTAGGCACCCGATGGATGCGGGGCCAGGTTCGGGTTCAGCCAGAAACCGCCGAAGTCCGGATTGCATGTGAGCAGCGGGAAGAGTTGGAACTGCGCCGCACCGCTACACGCCACAAAGCTGCTGTTGCAGCCTGCATTGGCGCGTGTGGTCACGCTCACCGTTAGGGAAGCGGAGACCGGTGTGCATGGGAACTGACCAGTTACGCGGTACTCATACACGCCTTGCGCATCGAGCCCGGGGGTGAAGGCGGGGCCATGCGGCACGTTGTTGAAATACCACTGCCCACCAGCATCCGGGGTGCCATTCAGTGCCGCAGTCATGTTGAATGCCGCATCACTGCTGCACTTCTGCACGGAGTTCGGAAGGCCCGCACTCGGCCCATCCACCTCCGTCACCGTGACCGAGGCCCAGACCGTGCTGCATGGCGGGCCTTGATTGAACACGTAATAGAACGTGCCTGGGTTATCGACCGTTGGGATGTACGAGCCTCCGAACGTCGGGCCGGTTGGGGAGTTCCTGCGCCATTGCCCAAGGGGTTGCGGACTGCATCCGAGGAATCCGAAGAGGCTCTGTGGCTGCGAAGTGGTGCTGCAGAACTCAGCCGTGCCATTGCAGCCAGGGTTCGCGGCCGGCGTCACATTCACCGTTACAGTGGCCGAGTCAGCCGAGCAGCTCAGCGCCCCGGTGAGCCGGTAACGGAACTGGTAACTGCCCGGCGCCACCACCAGCGTGGCGTTGAAGAACTGGCCATTCAGCGCACCGGTGCCGCTCAAATCGACCCATTGTCCACCAGGCTGCGGGTTGCCGCCCAAACCATTGAAGAGGTTCACTGCGGCGTTGCTGCTGCACGCAGGAAGAGACCCGTCCGTGCCTGCATCCAGCAGCGCCACGATTACCACAGTTGCCTCCGAAAGATCGGACGCGCATCCACCGATTCCCGGCACCTCGTACTGGAACTCATAGGTGCCCGGCGGCAAGCTGCCGCTGTTGAAGAAGTTGTCGGAGAGCTGGCCGGTGGGCGTGCCCTGCTCGGTCCAAAGGCCATTGAGGTCAAAAGGCGCCGTTATCACCGTGAAGAGATCCACACTGGCCGTGCCTTGGCATACAGTGATGCTTCCATCGCCACCGGCGTTCGGCGCCTGATCGATCACCACCGTGACCGAGGCGCTCGAATCGGCGCAAGGCGTTGTGCCCGCAACGGTGTACACATAGTCGCCCGGCAAATCGGTGCCCGGTGTGAAGATGCCAGAAGGAATGCTCGACGGCCCGCTCCACGTTCCTCCCGTCTGCGGGCTTCCCCCAAGCTGGTTGAAGAGGTTCACGGGCGATGCGTTGGAGCAGCGCGTCACCGTGGCATTCGTTCCTGCATTCGGGCGTGGCGTCACGCTCACCGTCACCACGGCGGTGGCGTTCAGGCATGGCGTTAAACCAACTACCGTGTAGGTGTAGCCGCCGGGCTGGCTTTGGCCGGGAGTGAAGGTCCCGCTATGCGGCGTTCCGTTCGGACGCGTCCACTGACCGCCGCCATCCGGCGTGCCGCCGAGCACATCAATCAACTGGAACACCCCATCAGTGCTGCATACTTGGATGGAGGCGTTCGTACCAGCATTCGGTGCTTGGTTCACCACCACCGTCACGAACGAAGAGTCGTTCACGCAAGGTGAGGTGCCCAGTACCACATATGTGAATGTGCCCGCAGGCGTTGTGCCCGGCGTGAAGATGCCGCTGACTGGTTCGTTCACGCTGTTCAACCAGAAGCCTGTGCCGTTGGGGTTGCCGCCGAGCACATTCAGCATGTCGAATGGCCCGTTGGTACTGCACACCGTGATGGTGCCGTTGACCCCCGCATTGGGTGCGATCACCCGGTTCACCTGCACCACCGCGCTCAGCGGGCCGCACGGGGCCGTGCCCTGCACTGTATAGGTGTAGTTGCCGCCCACTTGGCCACCCGGCAGGTAAGTGCCATTGTGGTTGCCGCCTCCAGGAGCCGTCCATGTGCCGCCGAGCTGCGGGTTGCCGCCGAGCAGGCTGAAGAGATCAACCGGCCCGTCGCTACTGCAGACGGTGATGCTGCCATTGGTGCCGGGGTTCGGCGGCGCGATCACGGTCACGGTTACCGTGGCGATCGCAGGCGTGCAGGGCGCAAGACCAGTGACGGTGTACATATACGTGCCTGCGGCACTGCTTCCCGGCGAGAACACGCCGGTGCTCGGGCCTCCGCCCGGCGCGGTCCATGTGCCGTTGGTCCAAGGCGAGCCGCCGAGGAAGTCGATCAGGTTGAAGTCCGCAGCATTCGCGCACACCGTATGGTTGCCATTGGTGCCTGCTTGCGGCGCAGGGTTCACCGTCACGTTCACCGTGGCGCTGGCATTCGCGCAAGGCGCAAGCCCGAGCACAGTGTAGGCGTATGCGCCGGAGGGATCGCTCGCTGGGTCGAAGGTGCCGCTGTGCGCGCCGAGTGGTCCGGTCCATGTGCCGCCTGCATCTGGGCCGCCTGTGAGGAGACTGAAAGACTGAAGCTGGAGTTGTTGGAGCAAACTGTGCTACTGCTTCCATTGCCAGCGTTCGGCGCGGTGTTCACGCTCACCGTCACCGTGGCGCTGCTGGGCGCGCAGGGCGGAAGGCCTGTTACCGTGTAGGTGTAGGGGCCCGGTGCGCTGGTGCCCGGGATGAAGATGCCCGAATGGACCGCGTTGGAGGGATCGCGCCAAGCACCGCCCACATTCGGGCTGCCGCCAAGCGCATTGAAGAGCGTGAAGTTGCCGTCGGTGCTGCACAGCGTGATGCTGCCGTTCGTGCCAGCGTTGGGGCGCGTGCGCACGGTGATGGAGAGCGTTGCGCTGGCATTCGCGCAGGGTCCGGTGCCATTCACTGTATAGGTGTAGTCTCCGCCAGGATCAACAGCCGGATCAAACTGGTCGCCGTGCGCGCCAAGCGGGCCTGCCCATGAGCCGCCTGCATCGGGCGTTCCGAGCAGTTGGTCCACCATGGAGAAGGGCGCGTCGTCGCTACACACCATGATGCTCTGCGCTTGTCCAGCGTTGGGGGCTGTGGTCTGAAGGACCGTGGCTGTCGCGATCGCCGCCGGGCAGGGCGGCAGGCCGGGCACCGTGTATGTGTACACGCCGGGGGTGCTGGTACCGGGCGTGTAGGTGCCGCTAACGGGCGTGCCGCCAGGTCCAGTCCATGCACCAGTGAGCTGCGGAGTGCCGCCGAGCACGCTCAATAGTGCGAATGGCGCCGCATTGCTGCACACGCTGGTGGAGCCGCTGGTGCCTGCATTGGCGGGCGGATTCACTGTCACGATCACCGTAGCCGATGCATTCGCACAGGGCGTTGTGCCAGCAACAGTATAGGTGTACGTGCCTGCGGGATCGCTCGCCGGATTGAAGATGCCGCTGTGCGCGCCACCGGGGCCCGACCAAGTGCCCCCGCCATCAGGTGTGCCGCCTAGGAAGTTGATGAGTGCGGCCGATGCACCGGTTGCGCAGAAGGTGGCCGTACCGTTGGTGCCTGCATTGGGCGCCTGCACCTTGTTGATGGTCACCGTGGCGCTGGCATTGGCGCAGGGCGGCGTGCCGGTATGCGTGTAGGTGTATGCGCCGCCGGGATCGCTGGCGGGAAGGAAGGTGCCGGTGTGCGCGCCGCCGCCGGGAGCCGTCCAGGTGCCGCCGGGATCGGGACTGTTGCCCAGCAGCGTGAAGAGGTTGATGCTTGCGCCATTCGAGCACACCGATGCGCTTCCATCGGTGCCAGGCCAAGGCGTTGTCACGATTCGCGCGAACCAGCCGGCGGCCGTTGCGCCCCCATCGCTGCGCCAACGGAACGTGAGGCAGCCGCTTGCATCGGTGGCGGTGAAGGTCAGCCCGGCCAGCGAGTTGGAAGAGGTGCCCACAGCCATTGGCGGGCCACCGGTCGTGGTGCCGTCGAAGATCTCCAAGCGGTCGCCTGGGGGCGGACCACCCGCGACGGTCCATGTGATGAAGCGCACCGATGTGAATGGACCCGCACCGGCGCCACCCGTCGGGCAGATGGTCACGGTGACATCCTCGTCATCCCCGTAGTTGCCGCTTGGGCCGCCGGAATCGTAGAACTCACCTGTGCAGGAATCGAACAGCTGATCCTGGTCGGCGGTGCATACCTGCCCCCGCAACACCGATGGCCAGAGGCCAGCAATCAGAATCGTGGCGGCCAATACCGATTTGATCAGGCAACGCTGCATCTCTACTACGCGCATCGGGGATATCGGCCCGCGGAAGGGGCGGTAAGGTACACCTCTAGACCGGGGCAGGGCCAGAGGGAAGCCCCACCGCTGTAAGGATCTTCGACAACGACGCGGAATCCGTCGACGAAGAACCAACGCTTGCGGCGCAGGTCATCGAACGCGCCGGACTACGTGGCGGAAATGGCAGCTAAGGAGTGGAAGCGGGCGCCTCCTGCGCTTGTTTGCCGATGGTGATGGCCAGCATCACTTCATGCGTGCCCGTGCTATAGTTGCGCAGGTTGCTAGTGATGACGTCGTAGGAGTAGCCGAACTGGAATTGCTGCTTGTGCCAATAGCCAAGCATCGCACACCACGCATCGTTCGTTCGGTATCCCGCGCCCAGCCAGAAGGCATTCTTGTATCGCGCCGTGAGGTTGATGTCCAGCTTCATCGGCACCGGTGCCACATACTTGAACATGAACGACGGTTCCAGCTTGAAGTCCGATCCCAACGGAAGACGGTAGCCACCCATAGCATAGTAGTGTCGTTCCATACGACTCAGCGTCCCGGTGTTCTCATGCAAAAAGACCACCTCGTTGTTCAGGAGCTGCGGTGCGGCCGCTCCCACCCACCAGCGCGGGTGGTAGAGCAGGAAAGAGAACGTGGCGTCAGGCTTCAGCTCGCCGCGCAACTGATTGTCGAGGATGGGGTCGCCCTGGTCGCGGAACTGAATCTTCGAGCCGTCGATCAGGAACTGCAGCATGCCACCCGACAAAGCCATGGAGAGCTTGATGTCCTCAGTGATCTTCAGGTGATAGGCCCAGGAGAATTGCACGCCGGTGCGGCGCGTCGGACCCACGATGTCGGTGAAGAGGTAGCCTCCCACGCCCATCTTCGACCCCAGCGGGGTGTGGCCGCTCAGTGAAAAGGTGCGCGGCGCGTCCTGCACACCCACCCATTGGTACCGATGACCGCTGCGCAGCTCGAAGAAGGGACGGCTGCCCGCAACGGCCTGGTTGAACAGGTAATCGTTGTGCATGTACTGCGTGAACTGCGGCAGTTGCTGCGCGTGGCCATGCATCGCGGCCATGAGCATCGCGGCGATCGGGAATGCGGTGCGGATGTTCTTCATGGCGTTAGCGGATCACGGTGAGCGGGCCGGTGAAGGCGTCGGGGAAGCGCGGGTCGTTGAGCTCGATCACGTAGTAGTAGGTGCCCACAGGGACGAAGCCACCGTTGTACTTGCCTTCCCAAGGCTGTCGGTAGCCTACGCTGCGGAAGAGCAGCTCGCCCCAGCGGTTGTACAACTCCACCTCGCATTCAGGGAAGAGCTCGATGTAATCGATCACCCAGGTGTCATTCCATCCGTCGCCATTGGGCGTGAAGCCCGTGGGGATGATGATCTCGGGCACCACGGTCACCAGCACCGAATCGAGCGATGTGCAACCGTTGGGCGCGGTCACCAGCACCGTGAACCAGGTGGTCGAAGGCGGGTCGGCGATCGGATTGGCGATTGTGCCACTATTGAGCAGCGAATCCGGTGACCAGAAGAAGGTGGATCCCTGCGGACCAGTGGGCGCCCCGCCAAGCTGCGCAGTCTCGCTCAGGAAGATGAACTGGTCCGGCCCCGCATCGGCGATGGGCAGGTCCAGCACTGTCACCATGACCGTGTCGCTCGAGGTGCAAGGACCGTCGGCCACCACCAGCGTGAAGGTGTGCGTGCCGTTCCCAAGGCCGTTGATCGTGATCACCGCATCGGTGCCCACCACATTGCCTTGGTCATCGAACCATTGATAGGTGACGGCACCCGTGCTCTGCGATCCATCCAACGTGATGCTGACGCCGAAGCACTCCGTGATGTCCACACCAGCATTCGCCACCACTGTGCTCAAGGCGTTCACCGTGACGGCTTGCGTAATCACACAGCCATTGTCGTCCGTGACCGTCAGGATGTAGCTGCCTGGTGCAAGGTCATTGATGTCCTCGCTCACTGATTGGAATCCGCCCGGTCCGCTCCAATTGAAGCCATACGGTGTCGTTCCACCAGAAACCGTGACAGCTATAGCGCCGTCACTCGCATCGGCACAGCTCGCGTCCGTCACTTGATCCACGGCAATCGCCAGCGCGGTCGGCTCGGTGATGGTGTAGCTGAAGGAAGCGCTGCATCCCACCCCGTCGGCGATCGTCACCGAATAGGTGTTCGGGCACAATCCAGTTGCAGAGGCGTTGCCCTGACCATTGGGCGGAACCGGATCCCACGTGTAGGTGAATGCACCAATGCCGCCGCTGGCGCTCAGCACGATGCTGCCATCACAGGCGCCGTTGCATTGCACATCGGTCACAATGGCGTTGTCCGTGATCACCGTGTACGGCAGCAGAGTGAACGAGTACGTCGTGTCGCAGCCCAGCGCATCGATGAGGGTCACGCTGTTCGTGCCTGCGCATAAGCCGCCCACATCAGTGACATCCAGCGCGATCACGTTGCCCGAAGGATCACGCCATTCGATCGTGAAGGGGCCGGTGCCACCTGATGGTGTTATGGACGCGGTGCCATCGCACGGCCCGAAGCAGGTCTCGTTCGTCCACAACAGATTCGCTTCGATGGCGGCCCCCTGCGTGATGGTGAAGGGTACGGAGAGCATGCAGCCGTTGTCATCCGTCACCTCAAGCATGTAATCGCCTGCGCAAAGCCCGCTCACATCGGTCACATCCTGCGCGATCACGCTTCCGGAACCGTCACGCCATACAATCACATAGGGCCCAACTCCACCGCTGATGCTCGCCTGCGCGGTGCCCTGGCAATCGCCATAGCACAGGTTGTCCGTGGTGGCCACCTGCGCTTCAAGCAGCGGCGGATCGGTGAGCGTGAAGGTCTGCGAGGCCGTGCAGCCGTTGCCATCGGTCACGGTCACGATCCAATCCCCTGCGCAGAGCCCGATGATGGTGGGCTGCGTCGGGTCGCCCGGCGGGGCAGGAGACCATGCATAGCTGTATGGCTGCGTGCCTCCACTCACAACTGCGGTGATCGCGCCATCGCACGCTCCGTTGCACGTGATGGGCGAGATGGTTCCCGTGATGCTCAGCGGCTGCGGTTCCAAGATCAGCACATCCTGCGTGATGGAGCAGCCCGCTTGATCGGTGATGGTGACGCTGTACTGGCCGGCGCACAATCCGGTGATCTCCGGCGTGGTCTCGCCACCGGGGCTCCACACGATGTCATAACCCGGCTGGCCGCCCGTTGGCCCAACTGTCGCGGTGCCGTCGCAATCGCCGAAGCAGCTTGCTGCCGTGGTGCTCAGGTTGGGCACGATGGGGTCCGGCTCCGCGACGAAGGCCGTATCGATGGTGATGCATCCCGACGCGTTCGTGACCTGCACGAAGTACATGCCCGCGCACAAATTGCTCAGCGTGTTGCCGGGCTCGTTCAGGTCGTTGCCGCTCGCATCGAACCAGGCTACGGCGCAGAGCGGGTCCGCGCAGGTGAAGTCAACGCTCACCTGGCCGTCGCAATCACCGGGGCAGGTGGTGAGGCCATCCGTCATCGTCGTCACCTCGCCATCGCTATCGCTGATGGCGACGAGCTGCGTGATCACGCACAGGTTGGCGTCGGTGATGGTGGCCGTATAGAAGCCGGCGCATAGATCGGTGATTGATTCTCCCGTTCCGATGATGCCGACACCATCCGACCACACCACGAAATAGGGTGCTGTGCCACCGGTGATGGCGAGCGTCGCCGTGCCGATGCACACGCTGCATTCGCTTGGCGTGGTCGTCAGGCTGGCTTGTAGGGGCTGCGGCTGGTTCACATCGAAGCTCACTGCCTGGCTGCAGCCATTCGCATCGGTCACCGTGACGAGATAGGTGCCCGCGCACAGGTCGGTGATTGAAGGTGTGCCTTGGCCACTCGGTGGCGAAGGCGACCAGAAGTAGGTGTATGGCGCCGTTCCGCCAGTGACGATCACGCTTACTCCGCCATTACAATCGCCCGCGCAAAGGGCATCCTGCACCGTTCCATTGATGCTCAACGGCTGCGGCTCGATGATCAGCACCTGCACCGTGGTGTCGCACAGCGAAGCGTCGGTGATGAGCACCGTGTACACACCCGCGCAGAGCCCAGTGACCTGCGGTGTCATCTGGCCTCCAGGACTCCACAGATATTCATACGGCTCCACGCCACCATCTGGACCCACAGTGGCGGTCCCATCGCAAGCGCCGAAACAGCTCGCCGGCGTGCTGCTCAGGTTCGGGATGATGGTCTGCGATGGCACCACCTGCGCATCAGCGAAGCTCACGCAGCCGTTGCCGTTGGTGAGCTGTGCCGTGTAGATGCCCACGCAGAGGTTGCTCACGCTGCCGGCATTCAACGCGATCACATTGCCCTGCGCATCGAACCAAGTGAGCTGACATGGCGGAGCCGAGCACACGAACGAAACGCTCACCGTGCCGTCGCAGTCATTCGCGCACGTGGTCTGTCCGCTGGTGGGCGTGAGCGGATCGGCATTGCTGTCGGCCACTTGAGCGGTGAGCGCGATGCTGCATCCATTGGCATCAACGATGCTCACGCTGTACAAGCCGCCGCACAGGTCGGTGATGCTCTCACCCGTGCCCACCACGCTGCCGCCGAGGCTCCACGTGATGGTCAATGGAAGGGTGCCGCCGCTCACGATCACTGAGGCCTGTCCGTCGCAATCGGGGCAGGTGCTCTGCACGGTGCTCACGCTCGCTTGCAGCGGCGCGGGTTCTGTTATGGTATAGGTGAAGGTGAACGCGCAACCGTTCGCATCGGTCACGACCACGGTGTAGTCGCCCGCGCACAGGCTCATCGCGTTAAGCACGCCCTGACCGTTAGACGGAACGGGATTCCACAGCACATTGTAGGGTGCGGTTCCTCCCGTGATGGTGAGTGCGATGCTGCCATCGCACTCACCCGCGCAGGTGATGTCGGTCATAACCGCATCCACCACCAGGGGTAGCGGCTCCGTGATCAGTACTTGCACCGTGGTGTCGCATCCGCCGCCATCACTGATCAGCACCGTGTACACGCCCGCGCATAGCCCAGTGGCCAGCGGAGTGCCCTGGCCCGTGTCCGGCTCCGGCGACCATTGCCAAGTGTAGGGTGGAATGCCACCGCTCACGCCCACCGTGGCTGTTCCGTTGCATAGGCCAGCGCAACTCACAGGCGTGCTGCTGATGAGCAAATTGGTGGGCGGCGCGGCCACCACCGTGGCGGTGTCGATGCTCACGCAACCCGAGGCATTCGTCACCAGCGCATAGTAGTCGCCGGGGCAGAGGCCCGATAGCGTGTTGCCGCTCTGCTGCAGATCGTTGCCCTGCGCATCGAACCAAGCGATGGTGCAAGGGGCATCCGAGCAGATGAAGGACACGCTCACGCTGCCATCACAGGTATTGGGGCAGCTCGTGCTGCCATCAGTGGTCGTGATGACCTCGCCGTTCGAGTCGATAATGGTGACGGCTTGTTGCAGCGTGCAGCCGTTGTCATCGGTCACCACAGCAGTGTACACGCCAGCGCACAGGTCGGTTATGTCCGTTCCGGTTCCAATCAAGCTGCCGCCCGCTGCGTACCATTCGACCAAGAAAGGCCCGGTACCGCCGCTCACCGTTGCACTCGCCGCACCGATGCACACCTGGCATTCGCTCGGGGTAACATCAAGAATAAGCGAGAGCGGGTCAGGCTGGGTGAGGTCGAAACTGAGCGGGAGCGTGCAGCCATTCGCGTCGGTGATGATCACGTTCCAAATGCCCGCGCACAGGCTCGTTGCTTCATCCTGGCCTTGTCCATTCGGCGGAATCGGATTCCACAGATAGGTGTATGGCCCCGTGCCGCCGATAGTAGCCAACGTGATCGATCCATCGCATTGGCCGTTGCACGAGATGCCTGCGACCGTGGCCTGCGCATCGATCGGTGGTGGTCCCGTGATCAGGATCTGCGCATCGATGCTGCAGCCGCTTGTATCGGTGATGGTGACGGTGTACGCACCCTCGCACAGGCCGGTCACCTGTGGCGTGTCCTGCCCGCCCGGCGACCACAAGTAGGTGTATGGTGCGGTGCCTCCTGTCGGACCAACCGTAGCAGTTCCATCGCACACACCCGCACAACTCACCGGCGTGCTGCTGCTGTTGGGCAGAATGGGGTCGAAGGGGTCGACGGTGAATGGGAACACGGCGATGCAGCCGTTGCCGTCGGTGAACGTGACCGTGTAAGCGATGCCTGCGCAAAGACCCGTGACGGAGTTCGTTCCCTGTCCGGTGCCGGGCGGCGGCGCCCAGAACACATCGATAGCGCCAGTGCCACCAGTCGGAGTCACTGTTGCCGTGCCATTGCAGGGGCCATCACAGGTTTCCGGGGTCACTACCAATCCAGAGGAGAAAGGCGGAGGCGCATTGATGAAGGCGTTCGCTGTGCTGGTGCAGCCGTTCACGTCGGTCACTGTCACTTGCAGCGCACCGATGCACAAACCGGTGATGGATGCATTGCCTTGCTGACCGCCCGGCGGCGCAGGGCTCCACACGATGGTGTATGGTGCAGTGCCGCCCGTTGGCGTCACGGTCGCGGTGCCATCGCAGACATCAGGGCATGTGGCGTCGGTCGTGATGAGGTTGGCCTCGAGCGGCACCTCGGGAAGGATATCGAAGACCACGGTGGTATCGCAGCCGGAGGCATCGCTGATGGTGACGCTGTACACGCCTTGGCACAGTCCTGAAATCGAAGGTGTGGTCTGCCCGCCCGGCGACCAGAGATAAGTGAAGGGCTGCTGTCCACCGGTCGGATTCACGGTCGCCGTGCCATCGCAGGGGCCGTTGCAGGTCTCATCAGTCTGCGAGGGATTGGGGATGATCGCATCCGGCGCGTCCACCACAAAGAGCAGCACCGTATCGCACAATGCGGCATCGGTGATCTGCAGCGTCCAATTGCCGGGGCAGAGATTGAAGGCGTTCGGTGTGCCCTGCCCTCCGCCGGGCTCAGGACTCCACGTGAATACGTAGGCCGGCAAGCCTCCCCCGACCGTCACATCGATTGCGCCATCACAGGTATTGCCGCAACTCGCGGGCGTCACAACTCCCTGTGCATCGATACCCGATGGTGTGCTGATGGTGAACGGTGTGACCACCTGGCAACCATTCGCATCCGTCACCGTGAGCGTGTAGGCGCCTGGGCAATAGGCCGTGGCGTTCGGCGTACCCTGGCCTCCGCCCGGCGGTGTCTGCCAGTCGTAGATGTAGGGTTCGGTCCCGCCACTTACCACTGCGGTCGCTGTTCCGTCGCACAAACCGCCGCAGCTCGCAGGCGTGGTGGTCAGGTCCACGGTGATCGCGGGCGGATCATCCAGCTGGAAGGTGAGCGTGGTGTCGCAGCCCGCCTGGTCGGTGATGAGCACACTGTATACGCCCGCGCAAAGAGCGGTCGCGTTCGGTGTGCCTTGGCCTGTCACGTTCGGCGACCATGCATAGGTATAGCCCGGCGATCCGCCACTCACTGTGAGGACGATGCTTCCATCGCATTCACCGGCACAGGTAGGTGGCGTGATTGCTCCGGACGCATCGATGGGCGGTGGCGCATCCAACAGGAAGGTGAGCGTGGTGTCGCACGCACCGCTCGTGATGGTCACTTGGTAGCTTCCCGCGCAGAGGCCGGTCGCGTTGGGCGTTCCTTGGCCAACCACATTGGGTGTCCACAGATAGATGAAGCCGCCGCTGCCACCGCTCACCTGTAGGCTAATGCTGCCATTGCAATCGCCCGCGCAATCCGGTTCATCAATGGTGCTCACCACGGTGACGGGCGGCGGTGAAGGCACGGTGAAGGCGATCAGCGTATCGCAGCCCGCCGCATCGGTGATGAGCAAGGTGTAGGCTTGCGCGCAAAGGCCGGTCACGTTCGGCGTGCCTTGCCCAGTAGGCGGTGGCTGCCAGTCGTAGGTGTAAGGCTCCTGCCCACCGGTGACGATCACTCCGGCGGATCCATCGCAGGCATCGGGGCATGTGGCAGGTAGCACCTGCAAGGAGACCTCCAATGGCACTGCATCGAGTATGGTGAAGGCTTGCGTGAAGGTGCAGCCGTTCGCATCGGTGATGAGCACGCTGTATGGTCCGGCGCAGAGCCCCGTGGCGTCGGGCGTGCCTTGGCCGGTCACATTCGGTGTCCACGCATACGTGTAGTTCGGCGTTCCGCCCATCACCACCACGCTCGCTGTGCCGTCGCACAATCCGCCGCAGGTCAAGTTGGTCTGGCTCGGTGTCACCACCAACGGCGGCGGCTCATTGATGGTGAAGTTGATCAGCGTATCGCAGCCATTCGCGTCGGTGATGAGAAGGGTGTAGTTACCCGCGCAGAGATCAGTGGCTGTTTGGGTTCCCTGACCGCCTCCCGGTGACGGCGACCACAAGAAGGCATATGGCGCCGTGCCGCCAGACACTCCCGGGCAGGTCGCGATGCCATCGCACACACCTGCACAGCTGGCATCCGTCGTGATCACTTCAGCGTCAATCGGCGCGGGCGCAGGTATGTTGAAGATGATCGTGGTATCGCAGCCGTTGGGCGTGGCCACGGTCACTTGCCAATCGCCGGGGCAGAGATCACTCACGCTCGTGGTGCCCTGACCTGGCCCGGGATCGGGCGACCAGGTGATGCTGTACGGCGGCGGCGGTCCATCAATCGTGATGCTGATGGCGCCGTCGCAGGCATCGCTGCATGAAGCCGGCGTCACGATGCCCTGCACATCGATCGCGGGTTGCGAGATGATCACGAAGTCCGCCGTGGCCGTGCATCCTGTCACCTGATCGGTGATGAGCACACTGTAGTTGCCCGCACACAAGGCGGTTGCGCTCTCCGTGCCTTGTCCGGTCACATCAGGTGTCCACACATAGCTGAAGGGTCCCGGACTACCTCTGGGATTCACACTCGCGCTGCCATCGCATTGCCCGAAGCAAGTGGCGTCGGTCTGCGACGGGTTCGGCACTATCGGCGGAGGCTCTGTGATGGTGAAGGCAACGGTGGTGTCGCAGCCGTTGAAGTCGGTGATGGTGACGCTGTACGGCCCGGCGCACAACTGCGTGGCGTCGTTGGTGCCCTGGCCAGCGCCCGGCGGCGGTGCCCACAGGATGGTGAAGGGGGGCGTGCCACCGCTGGGGTTCACGCTGGCGGTGCCGTCGCAGCCACCGCTGCAAGTGACGTCCGTGAACGTCAGGTTCGGCATGATGGGCAGCAGGTTGAAGAAGAAGGTGGTATCGAACGTGCAGTTATTCGCATCGGTGATCTGCAGCGTGTTCAAACCGGCGCAGAGCTGATTGAAAGAAGCGCCCGAACCAGCACCGTTATTCCAGTTGAAGGTGTGCGGAGAAACCCCTCCGATGGGGAGCGCGGTCCGCGAGCCGTTGCAGACATCGGCGCAGGTGGGCGGTGTGCCGGCGCCGAAGAAGATCACCCCAAGCGGTGAGGGCTCGGTGACGTTGAGGGTCACGCCGCAGCTCACGCCCTGGCCCTCATCCGTCACCACCACGATCTGCGGTCCGCCGCAGGCGCCCACCCACGTTTGCGTTCCGGGGCCGCCGAAAAGCCACGAGTAGGTGAATGGCCCGATTCCGCCTGTCACGTCCACGGTGATGGTGGCGTTGCATTCGCCACGGCAGCGGATGTTGAAGCCGTTATAGTTGGTGAGCGCGGAGGTGGTGGCGATGAAGGGCGTCTGGCCCGCGCCCGTGGCGCACACGCTCACATCGCGCGCTTCCCCTTCCGATGCGAGGCCCTGTGGCGATGGCATTGGAGTACCGTCGATCACCAGCACTGCTTGCTGCGCTTCCACCACCCGCGCGAGCACGTCGCTTTCCGGCGCCCGCGCAAGCTGGATCACGCTGCTGCCTGCCATCAGGCGTTTGGGCGCGCGCCCTTCGGAGCAAACGGTCCGGGCTTGCAACAAACCACCGCCCGCGTGAACGACTCCTTCGCGCAGGGTGATGTCGCCTTGCGTCAGATGAAGGTCCGTCAACAGCGTCCAGCTCCCGCGGCCATCGAAGATCACTTGGCTGCTCAGCGGGATGCCGCGCGTGTCAACGACAAGACCTTGTCGATCGCCCGCGAGGCGAACGCTCCCGACGAACGACCAATCGACGCTGCCGATGATGCGCCAGGATCCAGCTATGCGTAGCTCATCGCGCGCTCCGCCCAGCAATCGCACGAAGCCAGCAGCGCCATCCACACGGAGATCGCGGCAACGCGCAACGCCTTCCACGCCGATGGTCACTTCGCCGAGTGGCGCGATCACGACATCGTCCGAGTGGCCGGGCACTCCGGCACCCCCGGTTCCGGACGGACTCAGGCTCCAATGCGCCGCATCGGACCAGGCGCCGGCGCCGCCCACCCAATGCAGGGTGCGGACATCGGCATCGCGAGCCGCGCCCAATGCAGGGAGCGACAGATGCAGCGCGGCGATCGTGAGGGCGGTGAGGGCGGTGGTGCGCATCGCTTAAGTATCTAATCGAAGGCGGGGCAGTTGATCATGCGGCGGCTCATGTCCTCCTTGCCGCAAGGGGTCACGGCCAGGATGATCTCGTGCGTGTTGTTGCTCGCGAGCCGCAGCTTGCTGGTGGTCACATCGTAGCTATAGCCGAGCTGGAAGATCTTGGCGAAGCTGACCTTCATGAGGAAGTTGACCGCATCGCCGTTGCGGTAGCCCGCGCCCAGCGCGAACTGGCGGTTCCATTCCACCATGGCATTGATGTCAATCGCCGGTGGAGCGCCCTTGGAGAACTTGATCAGCGTGCTGGGCACCAATGCGGTCTTGCGGCCGATGCGGTACTTGTAGCCGCCACTGAGCATGAACTGCCGGGCCAGCCTCGAGTCGGTGCCGATGTCCTTGATGCGGTTGCCCAGCGTCTGATGCATGCTCAGCCCCGCCCAGGCCACCTTGTTGTAGGCCCACACCCCGGGGGTGATCTCCGGGTAGACAACGCTGGCCGCTTTGCCATCGAGCGCGGGATCGCCGTACTGCACCAGGGTGCTGTTCCCGATGTCGTACTTCATCTGCTGCGCGCCGCCGAAGAAGCCGAAGGAGAAGAAATAATCGCGCGACATCTGCATGTGGTACGCCCAGGCCAGCAGCATGCGCGTGTAGCCCCAGTTCCCCGCGTTGTCCGATTCCACGAAAACGCCCACGCCGTGCTTGTTGCCCACGAAGGGCTTCCCCTTCGGCTTGATGCTGCCGTGCAAGCTGGCCCAACCCGTCACCGGCGCACCCTCGAAGCCCGTCCATTGCTTGCGGTAGCCCAAGCGCACATCCAGGCAATCCTTGCTGCCGGCAACCGCGGGGTTCACGCTGAAATGGTTGAAGACGTACTGCGAGTACTGCGATAGCTGCTGCGCCTCCACGGCGAACGCCATGGGTATGAACAGGGAAAGCAGCGTGCGCCTCATCGGATGATGGAGACGAAGCCCAGATAGGGCGCGCTCCGCCCTTCGACCTCGTTCAATTGGATGAAGTAGTAATAGGTGCCTTCCGAAAGGGGACGCCCGTTGTTGGTGCCGTCCCACGGCTCACGATAGCCGTTGCTGTTGAAGACCTTCTGCCCCCATCGGTCATAGATAATCACCTCCGAGCCGGGGTAATCCGCGATACCCGGCACCTCCCAGGTGTCGTTCATGCCATCGCCGTTGGGTGTGAAGGTGTTCGGCGGGTCGATCAGCTGGATGACCTCCACGTACACAGTATCGGTGTAGGTGCAGCCGTTGAGCTGGGTGCTCACCGCATAGGCCGTGGGCTGCTGCGGGTTGGCAATGGGATTGGGGATTCCGTTACCGCTGAGCCCTGCCGTGGGCGACCAGTTCCAGTTGGTGCCGCCCGTGACATTGAGCTGCACGGCTGCGCCCTCGGCGATCTCCACGTCGGGCCCGGCGTCGAAATCCACGCCCACCACGTTGGCACCCGGACCGCTCACCACTATGCTGAAATCGCATTGCGCCGGAATGGTGGCGCCGCCGTTCTGAACGCCCGCCACCACGACCCAGTACTGCGTGTTGGCGGCCAGGGCCAGCGTGGTGCCGACGAAAGGCGCGGAACCCGACGTGCAAGGCATCACGGCAGAGAAGAGCGCCGGGTTGCAATTCGCATCGCCGGCCAGCACCGCTAAGCTCAGTTCATCGTCCATGCCGGCCACCAAAGGGCAATCGATGGACGTGATCGCCACGTCCACCGTGCCGCCCTGGCTGTTGGTGAAGAAGGTGTACCACACCTGATTGGCGCCGGGCTGGCAGAACGCGGGCAGGGGCGCGTTCGCACCGGTGTTGGTGCCCGTCAACGGCTGCTGCGCGCAGGTCAAGGCCGCCGTGGAGCAATCGGTATTGGGCGGCTGCGCCAGCGCGGTGAGCGCGACGAAGCAGGAAGCCAGAAAGGCCAGGCGCATGGGTGCGTGAAAGCAGGCACGCGCGGACACACGCGCGGCCTCGCCGAAAGTACCCGCGCCCTTTCCCGCGCCCGGCAAGGGCCGCAGCGCAGTTTCACACACCGAACTGTTAAGGGTGCGCGGCGACTGTCCAATGCGCCGCGAAGAGAGTGACCCCACCAGGAGTCGAACCTGGATCAAGAGTTTAGGAAACTCCTATTCTATCCATTGAACTATGGGGTCGGACACTGGATGGCCCGCGGCCTCCGGCGTGACAGGCCGCGAAAGTAGGTTCACCGCGGATCACGTTCATCCACGCGGAGCACCTCGCGCAACAGCTCCACTCCGCCTTCCTCTTCCACCTGCACGTTGTAAGCCCCCGCTCGTTGCTCGGAAAGATCAATGCGCTCGGTGATCTCCACGCCAGCAGCCAGCGACCTGCGCATCACTTCGTTACCGAGCAAGTCCGTCACGACCAACATCGCGGGTCGTTCCAGGAGCGCATCCAGCACGGCGCGGCCACGACCAGCAGAACGCATCAGGGTCAGGTATCCGCTTGGGCCGGACCTGCCGGGGGTATTCGCTTCAATCCGGAACTGGTAGGTCGCGCCGTCCTTCGGCTTGCTGCGCATGGCCTTCACCAAGGCGCCGCCCGCATCGAAGACCTGCACCGACGCTGGTTCGGCCCGGCCGCTGTCGACCACATGCAAGAAGTAGCTGCCAGGGGTGAGCTCCACCGTTTCACGCCGCACCGTGTCGGCCCCCGAAGGCCAATTCCATTCCACTGGCACAGGACCGCGTGTGTTCTCCAGACGCAGTGAGCCGCCATTGTTCGCTGGCGTGCGCAGGCGAAGCGTGATCGGACCACCGTGCGTATCCGCCGCCGTGAAAACACCGCTCCGCGCATTGTCCTGCGGATCCCTGTCCTTCTTCCCGTTCGGGTCGCCGAGCTTCACTGTGAAGGTGTTCAGCCCGGGATGCATGTCGATCAGGTGCGTCAGCTTCACCTCCGCCGATGCGCCGGAGGCCAGGTGTCCGGTCCAGGCGTACATCCGTGCCGGGAAGCCTTCCGTGCCGTAACGGATGGAGATGCCGACGAGCGGGTCGGTTCCCTCGTTGCGGATCACCACACGCGGGGCGTGAACGGCCGGGTTGTGCTCCGCGTAACGCGGTTCGTCGCTGGGCACGATGATGGCCACCACGGCAGCATCGTAGCGCAGCGGTTTGCGCGGCTTATCCGTTTGGGCCATCACCACGGAACAACAGAGGACCGATGAGACCAGCAGTGGTGCGCGCATGGCGCAAGCTGCGCACGCCAGCGCGATCCCGCAAATGGCGTAAGGCGGCCGGGTACCTTCGCCGTCCCGCTATCCTCCCTTCAATCATGACCAAGTCCCGCATGCAGCAGAAGGCCGACCCGCCGCAATGGCGCGAAGCCAAGGCCTACACCGACATCACCTACCGCAAGAGCGGCGGGGTGGCCCGCATCGCCTTCAACCGGCCCGAAGTGCGCAATGCGTTCCGTCCGCACACGGTGAGTGAGCTGCTCGACGCCTTCCACGACGCGCACCAGGACACCGACATCGGCGTGGTGCTCTTCAGTGCCGAAGGACCTAGTCCGAAGGACGGCGTGTGGAGCTTCTGCAGCGGAGGCGACCAACGCGCGCGCGGACATCAAGGCTATGTGGACGACGGTGGCGTGCCGCGCTTGAACATCCTCGAGGTGCAGCGCCTCATCCGCTTCATGCCGAAAGTGGTGATCGCGGTGGTGCCCGGCTGGTGCGTGGGCGGCGGCCACAGTTTGCACGTGGTGTGCGACCTGAGCATCGCGAGCAAGGAGCACGCGGTGTTCAAGCAAACGGATGCCGACGTGACGAGCTTCGATGGCGGCTATGGCAGTGCCTACCTCGCCAAGATGGTGGGACAGAAGCGCGCCCGCGAGATCTTCTTCCTCGGTCGCGACATCAGCGCCGACCGCGCGGTGGAGATGGGCATGGTGAATGCCAGCGTGCCGCACGCCGAGCTGGAAAGCACCGCATGGCAGTGGGCGCAGGAGATTCTCGCCAAGTCACCGACGGCGATCAAGATGCTCAAGTTCGCTTTCAACCTCACCGATGATGGGATGGTGGGGCAGCAGGTGTTCGCTGGTGAGGCCACGCGACTCGCCTACATGACCGATGAAGCGAAGGAAGGACGCAATGCGTTCCTGGAGAAGCGGAAGCCGGCGTTCGGGAAGGGGAAGTGGATTCCCTGATTGGCCGCATCCCGGGTCAAGCCCGGGATGACAGCGCAGAGGCGCGGAGAAATCAGCGGCAACCGCAGCCCCGTCCCATTCGTGGGAAGCAATTCTTCACTGCGGTTGGTTAAGCCGTTCGACGGCCCCCTTCGCCGCCGTGATCGTCGTGCCTCCTGCCCTCCAGCTCGTTGGAAAGCTCGGACAGCTGCCTGTGCTGCGCCGCCTCCTGCTGCTGCACGGACGCGGCCTCTTTGATTGCGAATGAATCGTTGCCAACGGGCCGATTGAAGGCAGCGATGAGCCTGCCCCAGCCGCGGATGAGGTGGCCGCGCACAGCTTTCAAGGCATTCACGATGCCCCCTGCGCGCGTGAGCGGCGTGGTCCCGGCACGATCCGCATGATATACATCCTCTACCAACGCGTCGGCTTCCTCGCACACGCAGAGGCCCGGGGGCTGGCCGATGTCCATGGCGACCTGGCTCAACCGCGCGTTGCTGATCATGTCCACCGCATGCTGCTCCTTCAACACCTTCGCGATGCCCGGTTCGGGCGCCCGGCGGAACAGGGCGGGAATCAAGCGCAACAAGCGCTTATAGGTGAAGCCCAATTCGTTGATGGCCTCACCCCTGTGCAGGTACGCGACCCGTTCGTTCTGTTGGTCCTTGTCCACCATGACACTGCTGCGCTGTTGACACATCCACAGCAAGCACCCTGCCCGGCTGCGGGCGGGGAAATGCGGCCCTTGGTTGAACGCCTTCTTACAGTGCGTTCCGGGTCACATAGTACCGCCAGCCTACCAGCGCCTTCTGCCATTTGCTCAGGCGGGTGAGGTCATGGCTCCACAATTTGGGCAATACCAGCTTATTCAGCCTGGCGAGCAATCGGAACAGGTCCTTCTTCATCGCGGTCAGTGGTGCTGAAGATCGCATTGCTCATCGTCCCATTCGAGCTCGATGGTGGCATGGTGGATGCCCAGTGCCTTCAGTTCATCGCGGGCCCTGCTCTTGATGGCGAGCGCCTGCCGGTGGTCGACGCCCTCGACGACGATGTGGACGGTGTGCACGATGAAGCTGCCGTCGAGCGTCCAGGTGTGCTGGTCGTGCAGATCGGTGACGTGCGGGATGGCCATGAGGCGCGTGCGCACGGATTGCAGATCGACATCCGCGGGAGTCTCCTGCATGAGGATGCCCGTGCCCTTGCGCAAGGTGCCGATGGCGTTGATGAGGATGTACGCGCTGATGCCGATGCTGAGCAGCGGATCGACGATGGCCCAGCCGGTGAAGCGGATGACGATGCCGCCAACCAGCACCGCGGCCCAGCCGAGCACGTCCTCCAGCAGGTGCAGGTAGGCGCCGCGCTCGTTGAGCGTCTTGCCGCCGTGCAGCTTCCACGCGGCGAGGCTGTTCATGAGCAGGCCGAAGAGGGCGATGGCGATCATGCCGTCGGCGTGCGGCAGCTCGGGCGCCCAGAGCTTGGGCACGCTGAAGGTGAGCATGAGCGCCGCGCCGCCGATGAGCACGGCGCTGGTGAGCCATCCGCCGAGCATGCTGTAGCGCCCGTAGCCGTAGCTGTAGTGCGCATCGCGGCCCTTCATGGCCACACGCTGCAGCCACCACGCGGTGCCGAGCACGAGGCAGTCGCCGGCATCGTGCATGGCATCGGTGAGCACCGCGATGCTGCCCGTCCACCAGCCGCCCACGACCTCCACGAGCGTGAAGGCGAGGTTGATGAAGAAGGCGGTGCGGAGTGCGGCGGCGCTGGCGGCGCTCACATGGCCGTGCGTGTGCTCAGGTTGGTGGTGGGAATGCCCGGCGTGCGAATGATCGTGCGCGTGTGAATGGGACATGGGGCGAAAGGTATTTCTACCCCACCACCACCCTCCCCGTCCTCTTCGCCAGCTTCTTCTTCGCCTCAGTGAGCTGCACGATTTCCTGCAGGAGGGCCATCACGCCTAGCTCGTCGGTGGCCTTGATCTGCTCCTGCCGGTCCTTGATCATGCGGTCCACGCGGCGTTCTTTGAGGATGTCCACGGCTTCTTCCAGCGCGTCGTAAAGCTGCTCGCTCTCGCGTTTGACGTGGATCTTGTGGCGGGCCTTCCAATTGGGGCTGAGCACATGGCGGTCGGTGAGCAGGTCGATGGCGGTGCTGCGCCATTGCTCCTGCTCGTGGGCCACGTAGCGCGTATGGTCGATGGTGTTGCCGGTGTTGCTCGCGAAGCGGTAATCGAGGTAGATCTCGCGGAAGAGCGGCTCATCGAAGAGGATGTCGTCGAGCGCGAGCAGTTCGAACATCAGTTCGGCCACGGTCGTCTCGTCCTCTGCGGGATTGCCTTCGTCGTCGAGCACGGGCACGTTGATGCGCTGGTGGCCGTAGCTGAGCAGCATGCGCAGCAGGTCGCGCTCCTGCGGCGCGGTGCCGATGTCCTCCAGGGTGGGCTGCGGCGGGGCGATCTCTGACGCGAGGAACTCGTCCGGCTCGGGGAGATCCCGGCCTTCGCCGGGACCACCCAGCCTCTTGCGGTACTGCTTACGCAGCACCTTGTTCATCTCGCTGATGAGGGCCTGTTCCTGCACGCCAAGCATGCGGCCGCATTGCTGGATGTACAATGAGCGCAGCACTTGATCGGGCACCAGCGCGATGCTCTCGACGATGTCGTGGATGGCGGCGGACTTCTTCACCGGGTCGTCGCCCACGTCCTGCATGAGCAGGCCGGCCTTGAAGACGAGGAAGTCCTGCGCGGTGCTGGTGAGGTGCGCGGTTACCTCGCTGCTGCTGTGGCTCTTCGCATAGCTGTCGGGGTCCTCGCCCTCGGGGAAGGTGACCACCTTGACGTTGAGGCCTTCCTTCAGGATGAGGTCGATGCCGCGCAAGCTGGCCTTCATACCGGCCGCATCGCCGTCGTAGAGGATGCACACCGTAGGGGCGTAGCGCTTGATCAGACGCACCTGCTCCTCGGTGAGGCTGGTGCCGCTGCTGGCCACCACGTTGGTAATGCCCGCCTGGTGCAGCGAGATCACGTCGGTGTAGCCCTCCACCAAATAGCAGAGCTGCTGCTCCACGATGGCTTTCTTCGCTTGGTAGATGCCGTAGAGCGAGCGGCTCTTGACGTAGAGGACGCTCTCCGGACTGTTGAAGTACTTCGGCAGTTTCTTGTCGCTCTTGAGCGTGCGCGCGCCGAAGGCGATGGGCTGTCCACTGAGGCCGAGGATTGGGAAGGTGACGCGCCCGGCGAAGAAGTCCCATGGCGTGCCCGTGCCATCGTCGCGGCGTTTGATCCAGCCGGCCTTCTCGAGGACCTCCGGGTTGAAGCCGTTGGCCTGCGCGGCGTAGGCGAAGGCGTTGCCCTGCTCGGGCACGTAACCGAGGCCGAAGGACTTGATGGTGCTATCGCTGAAGCCGCGCTCGTGGAAGTATGAGAGGCCGATGCGCTTGCCTTCATCGGTGTTCCAGAGCTGCTCGATGCTCCAATTCATGGCCCATTGTTGCGCCACGGCGAGGCTCTCGCGCTCGCTCTGCTCCAGCTGCTGCTCGGGCGATTGCTCCTCTTCGGGCAGCTCGATCTGGTAGCGCTTCGCGAGCCACTTGATCGCCTCCACGTAGCTGAGGTGCTCATGCTCCTGCAGGAAGGTGATGGCATCGCCGGCCTTGCCGCAGCCGAAGCATTTGAAGATGCCCAGGTTGGGGCTGACGTTGAAGCTCGGTGTCTTCTCGTTGTGGAAGGGGCAGAGGCCGAGGTAGCGTGGTCCCTTGCGCTTGAGCGCCACGAATTCGCCCACGACCTCCTCCACGCGCATGGCGTCTTTGACGGATTGGATGGCGGAGGGGGAGATCATGGGAGTGGCAGGGGGCAGTGGCAGTAGGCAGTAGGCAGTAAGCAGGTTCAGCCTGTCAACCACCAACAACCGTTCAACGGTTCGGGTTCTTCCAAAGGGCCGTGAAATTAGACCGGCAGCGGGGTGGTAGCAGCGGCTGTTGAAAGGATCCAGGATTCAACAATGCTTGTGGATTGCCGGCTCGAGATGGCTGCTGATCGTCAAGGCGTTGAGGCGGGCGGCTATGGGTTGTGAGTGTCTTTCAACACATCCGCACACCTACTTCACGGCGACACCCGTGCTATCGTACACCACCCGCTTCACTTCCTTCCCTTGCGGATCGAAGAAGATCCACTCGCCGATGGTGAGGCCTTGGTGGTACTGGCCGAAGTAGTAAGTCATGCCGTTCTCGTGGAAGACCTCCATCGGCCCCTCCTCCACGCCCTCGGTGTAGGTGGTCCGGCTGCGTACTCCGCCGCTGGCGTAGTACGCCACCCAAGGGCCGTCGCGCTTGCCATCGCGCAGGAAGCCCTCCATGCGGCCGCCGTCCTGTGTGTGGATGACCTGATGGCCGTCCGTGACCGCTTTGGCGGAGGTATCGGCCACCACCGGCGCCGTGGTCTGTTCGTTCGTGGGCTGCGGCGCGCCGCAGGAGAGCAGGGCCGTGCTGAGGGAGAACAAAGTGATCCGGTTCATCATTCGCTTCTCACTTGGTACGTTCAACGGTGAGCTGCACCAGGCCTTCCAATGCATCGCGCGCATCGTTCCGAGGGAAGCCGTGCAACAAGTCGATGGCCTTGTCCCGGTACGCGAGCATGCGTTCCTGCGCGTGGCGGATTCCCCCCGCCTTCACCACCATGTCGATCACGCGCGCCACGTCCTTGCCATTGTCGCTGCGGTTCTTCACCACATCCACCATCCAGCGCCGGTCGGATTTCTCCACTTTCTGCAACGCGTGGATCAGCGGCAGCGTGAGCTTCTTCTCCTTGATGTCGAGCCCGCTCGGTTTGCCGATGCCTTCACCGGAACCGTAGTCGAAGAGGTCGTCCTTAATCTGGAAGGCGATGCCCACCTGCTCGCCGAAGAGCCGCATGCGCTCAATCACTTCGCCTGATTGCCCGGCGGCGCTGGCCCCGCTGGCGCAGCACGCGGCGATGAGGCTGGCGGTCTTCTGCCGGATGATGTCGAAGTACACCTCTTCGCTGAAGTTGAGGCCGCGCGTCTTCTCTAGCTGCAGCAGCTCGCCCTCGCTCATCTCGCGCACGGCACGGCTCACGATGCGCAACAACTCGAACTCGCCCTTGTCCACGGCCAGCAGCAAGCCGCGGCTGAGGAGGTAGTCGCCCACGAGCACGGCGATCTTGTTCTTCCAGAGCGCGTTGATGCTGAAGAAGCCGCGTCGCATGTTGCTGTCGTCCACCACGTCGTCGTGAACGAGGGTTGCGGTATGCAGCAGCTCGATGAGGCTGGCTGCGGTGAAGGCGCTCTCGCTCACGGGCCCGAAGAGGCGCGCGCTGAGCAGGGTGAACATGGGCCGCATCTGCTTGCCCTTGCGCTTGACGATGTAGTGCATGATGCGGTCGAGCAGGGCGGCGCGGCTGCGCATGGCCTCGCGGAAGCGCGGCTCGAAGGCTTGGAGCTCCTCGGCGATGGGCGCTTGCACCTGCTCGATAGTGGGCATCGGGCAAAGATGGTCAACGGCAGCGCGCGTGGCGGACAACCCGGCAGGGTCGCGTTCGTCCGTCTCGTAAGTGGCCGCTCGCCGCCTACCTTTCCGCTCCTCTTACCCGTCCGATGCGCCTCATCGCCGCCGCTCTCCTCGTGTGCATCGCCGTGCCCTTGGCCGCTCAAGAGCGGAAGAAGCAGCCCGGCAAGGCGCGCGTGGTGCTCTACCGCGAACAGCTGGCGCAGCAGTTCGACACGGTGGATGTGGTGAAGAATATCGTGAAGATCAACCCGCTGCTGTTCTTCCGGGGCGAGATGCCGATACACTTCGAGCGCGCGCTCACCCCGCGCCTGAGCCTCGATGTGGGTATGGGTGTCACCCTGCGCAATTACCTCGCGCTCTCCTTCGCGGGCGATCATCCCGATGCCGATGACTTCGGCGCAGGCACGGAGATCATCCCCAACCTGAGCTTCCACTTAGGCGCGCGCTTCTACCTGCAGGATGACCTGGAGCCGCAGGGCCTGTACCTCGCGCCCGTGTGGTCGCACCTGGTGTACACCAAGGACATCCGGGAGTTGCAGGCCGATGGCAGCTTCACCGACAAGCGCTACCGCGACGAGCGGACCTTCAACGACCTGCGCCTGCTGCTGGGCTATCAGAGCCTCGGATACAGCAGCAACTGGCTGCTCGATTTCTACGGCGGCATCGGCTTCCGCAACCGCAACATGGTCATCGTGAACGAGCGACTGGACCTGACCACATCGCCCGGGCAATACACCTACGAGGTGGAGGAGATCACGGACAACGTGCCGGCGATCTTCCTCGGAATCAGGTTTGGCGTGGGCTTCTGATCCGCGCTATTTCAGCACGCGCTCCCCTTCCTTCAACGCCGGTTCGTTCTTGTTGGCGAGTTGTCCGCACGCCGCGTCGATATCGCGCCCGCGACTTCTGCGGATGCGCGCGATGATGCCCTTCTTGTCCAAATATTGCCGGAAGGCCTCCGCATCCTTGCTCTCGGTCCTTCCGAATTCGCCGCCATCAATCGGATTGTATTCGATCAGGTTCACCTTGGCATGCACATCGCTGGCGTAGCGCACCAGTTCCTGGGCGTCGGCGAGCGAATCGTTGAAGCCGCGCAGCAGGATGTACTCGAAGGTGACCTCCCGTCGGGCGACACGCGTGTAATAGCGCAGGGCGTCCTTCAATTCGGCGAGCGAGTTCTGCTCATTGATGGGCATGATACGGTCTCGCTTGGCATCGTTGGCAGCATGCAGGGAGAGCGCAAGGTTGAAGCGTGCGCCATCGTCGGCCAGCTTGCGGATCATCTTGGCGATGCCCGCCGTGCTCACGGTGATGCGGCGCGCGCTCATGCCCAGGCCGTCCTCAGCGGTGATGCGTTCCGCGCTGCGCATCGTGCTGGCGTAATTGAGCAAGGGCTCGCCCATGCCCATGTACACAATGTTGGTGAGGCCCTGCTTGTAATACTTCTGCGCTAGCGCGTCGATCATGGTCACCTGATCCACGATCTCGGCGGCGTCCAGGTTGCGGATGCGTTTCAACTTTCCCGTTGCGCAGAAGCTGCACGTGAGGCTGCAGCCGATCTGCGAACTGATGCAGGCCGTGAGCCGCGTGGGCGTAGGGATGAGCACGCCTTCCACCACGTGGCCATCGTGCGTACGGAAGGCGCATTTCACCGTGCCATCCGCGCTGCGCTGCTCTTCCGCCAGGGTGAGCGGTCGCAGCACGGTGCGCTCTGCCAGCTTCGCCCGGAAGGCTTTGGGCAGATCGCTCATGTCGTCGAAGGAGCGCGCGTGCTTCTTCCACAACCATTCCCAGAGCTGCTTGGCGCGGTAGGGCTTCTCGCCCACCTCCGCGACGAGGGCCTTGATCTCGTCGAGGGTGAGGGAGCGGATGTCGGTCTTTGGCTTCGTCACTGAACAAAAGTCGGCCCTAAGGGGTGCAGTGCAACCAACTTCAGACCAATGAACGGCGCTTCGTCGCCCATCCCGGGCCTTTCCATCAGTTCGAGCACCTTGTATGTAACTACTGGAACTCTCCCCCTGAACAAGCTCACCCAGGAAAAACCAAATTGTTCAAACACCTTGACCCGAAGGTTACTCCATTCGGATGAGACTAATCCGATTGGCGGTTCTTGACAACCCATCACGCGATGAACTGAGATTCGACTCTTATCGTCGAAGGACCAGACTAGGTGACTGCAACAGAATGACTTCAAAAGCATATTCTGCAGCATGATAGTATCCACGAGTTGCGCTGTTGCCTCGGAACAGATGTACCATTCTCGCACGCCATCTCGACCAAGCTCTTGAAATGAGAATACCCGCTCAACGGCCCTTTCCGTCGGAGGCGACTGACCCCAGCCATGATGAGGTGCAAGGGAGAGCAACGCGATGACAAGGAGCCTCATGGTTGAATGATGCAAACACTGCATGCTCTGCACGATCAATATGAGCAGGCTCACGCCAAGCCTTGCTCCGCCAGCTTTAAATCCATCGCCGTGGTGATCTTGATGTTGTCCTCCTCACCTTCCACCAGCGTCACCTTCACGCCCAGGCGCTCCACCAGTGCAGCTTCATCGGTGAAGGCGGGATCGTAAGGCTGCTCAAAAGCCCTGCGCAGCAGGTCGGTGTGGAAGCACTGCGGTGTCTGCACGGCCAGCAGCTTCGAGCGGTCGAGCGCGCGTGAACCATCGGCGGTGGTCTCGCGGATGCTCGGCACCACGGGCACGACAGGGACTGCTGCGGCGTGCTGATCGGCGGCATCGAAACAGCGCCCGATCAACTCTGCGCTCACCAAGGGGCGCACGCCATCGTGCACGGCGACAAGCCCATCGCCTTGCACCTTCTCCAGACCGGCCTTCACGCTGTGCCAGCGCTGCTCGCCGCCAGCCACCACCTGATGCTCGATGAAGAAACGGTGCCCCATGCACAGGGCCCGCCAGATCTCGAAGTGCGTCTGCGGCAGCACCACGATCAAGCGCATCAGGGGGTCGTAGCGGTGGAAGGCCTCAATCGTCCACATGAGCAGCGGCCGACCCTTCGCCTTCTGGAACTGCTTGGGCACAGGACCGCCCAGGCGTGTGCCACTGCCTCCGGCGACGATGATGGTTGAACGCTGCATGGTGTGATGGCTGCAGAGGCGCAGAGTCCCGGAGAAGGCGAATCCACACACAAAGAAAGAGGCGCAAAGGACATTTCCTCTGCGCCTCAGCGTCTCTGCGGTTTATTCTCAGATGATGAGCATGGCATCGCCATACGAGAAGAAGCGGTACTTGTCCTTGATGGCCACTTTGTAAGCGTTCCACACGTGGTCGTAGCCGCCGAAGGCCGCCACCTGCATGAGCAAGGTGCTCTCGGGCATGTGGAAGTTGGTGATCATGCTATCGGCAATGCTGAAGTCGTAAGGTGGGAAGATGAATTTGTTCGTCCACCCGTTCAGCGGCTTCATGTGGTTCTCGGTGCTCACGCTGCTCTCGATGGCGCGCATAGTGGTGGTGCCCACGCAGCACACGCGCTTCTTCGTGTCCTTCGCCTTGTTCACCACGTCGCAGGCATCGCGGTTGATGATCACCTGCTCGCTGTCCATCTTGTGCTTGGTGAGGTCCTCCACCTCCACCGGACGGAAGCTGCCCAGGCCCACGTGCAGGGTGATCTCCGCGAAGTGCATACCCTGCAGCTCCATGCGCTTCATCAGCTCGCGGCTGAAGTGCAGGCCTGCGGTGGGCGCGGCCACGGCCCCTTCGTGCTTGGCGAAGATGGTCTGGTAGCGCTCGGCGTCACTGGCCTCTGTCTCGCGCTTGATGTAGCGCGGCAGCGGCGTCTCGCCCATCTCGGTGATGGTGCGCTTGAAATCGTCGTAGGTGCCGTCGAACAGGAAGCGCAGGGTGCGGCCGCGGCTGGTGGTGTTGTCGATCACCTCCGCCACAAGCTCATCGTCCTTGCCGAAATAGAGCTTGTTGCCGATGCGGATCTTGCGCGCGGGGTCCACGATCACATCCCAGAGCAGGCTGTCGCGATTCAGCTCGCGCAGCATGAACACCTCGATCTTGGCGCCGGTCTTCTCCTTGTTGCCCCACATGCGCGCGGGGAACACCTTGGTGTTGTTCAGGATGAAGGTGTCGCCCTCGGTGAAGTAGTCCAGGATGTTCTTGAACTTCTTGTGCTCGATTTTCCCATCCTTGCGATGGAGGACCATCAGCTTGCTGCCGTCGCGGTCCTTGGTGGGATAGAGGGCGATCTGCTCCTTGGGGAGGTTGAACTTGAATGCGTTAAGTTTCATGGGCTTGTGCGGGGTCTTACGGGGCCTCGCCGGGTGTTTGGGGGGCCGAATATAGCGTCAGCTTCAAGCCAAGGTCAAAGTCCTTCGCGCACAATCGGTTAGCCTCGCGCTTGACGGGCTGGTGGCGCGGTTCGACGGGCCATTAGTCCCCCCGGTCGGGAAGCGGTGCGATGCGCTGGGCCCAGGCCTCGGGAGAATGGGCGTTCTCCGCCCGGTACGGGCCGATGGCCGTTCGTCGCAGGGCACTCAAATAAGCGCCGCAGCCGAGCAGCTGCCCGATGTCGTGCGCCAGCGAGCGGATGTAGGTGCCTTTGCTCACATGCACCTCGAAATCGACCTCGGCATCTCGAATGGCAGTGACCTCCAAGGAGGAGATCAGCACCTTCAGCGCGGGCATCTCGATCGCATGCGCGCGCTCCGGGTCCCGCGCCAGGAAGTACGCGCGCTCGCCCTCGAAGCGCTTGGCGGAATAATTCGGCGGACGTTGCATCACCTCGCCGTGGAAGTTCGCGAATGCGGCATGGATGGCCGCTGCGTCCAAGTGCTGCCAGGGTGCTTGCGGTTCAGGCGTTGTTTCCAGGTCGTAGCTCGGGGTGGTGGCGCCCAAGGTGATGGTGCCGGTGTAGGTCTTCTCCAGCCCGGTGAGCATCGGCAGCTCCTTGGTGCGCGGGCCATAGGCCAGGATCAGCAGGCCGCTGGCCAAGGGATCGAGCGTGCCAGCATGGCCCACTTTGAAGTTGCGCCGCTGCACCACGCTGCGCATGGCCCCGCGGATCTTCTTCACCGCATCGAAGCTGGTCCAGCCCAGCGGCTTGTCCACCAGGATGAGGCCGCCTGTTTCAGGGGTGAAGGCGAAGTCGTGCAAATCAGCTCAGGGGTAGGCCGCAGAGACGCAGAGACGCAAAGAAAGACCCACGCAGGACTGCAGATGAGCGAGTTTGTCTAATCACCAATTGAGTTCTCTGCGCCTTCGCGCCTCTGCGGCCTTCTCAATCAGAACATCTGCATCTGCACGCCCATCAGGTGCAGCGCGATGATCACGCTGCCAACGGCGATGCGGTACCAGCCGAAGGCCTTGAATCCGTGCTTGGTGAGGAAGCCGATGAAACCCCTGATGGCGATGATGGCGACGATGAAGGCCACCACGTTGCCCACAGCGAAAAGCTGCAGGTGTTCATTGGTGAATGAGCCGCCGTCCTTCAGGTAGTCGTAGATGCTCTTCACGGTAGCCGCGAACATGGTGGGCACGGCGAGGAAGAAGCTGAACTCTGCCGCATGCTTGCGCGTGAGGCCTTGCGTGAGCCCGCCGATGATGGTGGCCGCCGAGCGCGACACGCCGGGCACCATGGCCAGGCATTGCCATGCGCCAATGGTGAAGGCTTTCTTCCAGCTGATTGGCTGCGGACCGGTCTCCGTTCCACCGGGCACCCAGCGGTCGATGAAGAGGAAGACGACGCCGCCCACGAAGAGCGCGACGCCCACCACGAGCACATTCTCCAGCAGTGCGTCGATCTGGTCCTTTAAGAGCAGGCCGGCGATCACGGCGGGGATGAAGCCCGCGAGCAGCTTCAGGTAGAAATCGATGCTCTGGAAGAAGCGCTTCCAATAGAGCACCACTACGCTGAGGATGGTGCCGAACTGGATGGCCACGGTGAAGAGCTTGACGAACTCGTCCTTCTCGATGCCCATGAGCGCCGAGCCGATGATCATGTGGCCCGTGCTGGAGACGGGGAGGAACTCGGTGATGCCCTCGATGATGGCGAGGACGATGGCCTGCAGCAGCGTCATCACACCTCCCCGCTGCGGTCGCGCTTCAGGATGGCGTACACCACGAACAGGTAGCCGATGAGCGTGACGATGGGCGCCACGGTGATCCGCCGCGTGCTGAAGATCTCACTGGCATCGAAGGCGTTGGGGTCGCCGTTGCCGCCCCCGCTCATGAGCAGGAAGCCCAGCACCACGATGGCCAGGCCGATGAGCAACAGCTTGTAGTTTGTGGCGGTGAACGCCAGGTCGTTGAAGTGGTTCTGCTTGGCCATGATTGTCGGTCAGCTCCAGTGCAATGCTTCGTGATCCATGCGAAGGTAGCGGCCCACGGCGATCCAGGTGGCCAGCAGGGCGATCAGCAGGCCCACCAGCACGACTCCGCCGAAAAGGAGTCCCAGCGACCAGGCATCGGTGAAGGCCAGCAAATCGGGCACGTAGCGCTTGCCCAGCCAGAGCAGCCCAATCAGCCCGCCGATCGCGAGGGCCGTGGCGATGAGCCCCTGCCACAGGCCGCTCAGGAGGAAGGGCCGCTTGATAAACCACTTGGTGGCGCCCACCAGGTGCATCGTGCGGATGAGGAAGCGCTGGCTGTGCACCGCCAGGCGGATGGTGTTGTTGATCAGCGCCATCGCCACCACCAGCAGCAGCGCGAGGAAGACGAAGCCGCCCAGGTTGAGCGTCACGAAGTTGCGGTCCATGTTCTCGATCACCGCCGCGTTGTAGGCGACATCGTGCAGGCGCGCATCATTGCGCAGGCCCTCCACGATCCACCGCATGCTGTCGGGATGGGCATAGGCCGGCTTGATGCTCAACTGGATGTTCGGGTCGATGGGACTGACCCCGCCCAGCAGTTCGAGGAAATCCTCGCCCAACTCCTGCTTCATGGCTGCGGCCGCCTCCTCTGGCGTCACCAGCACCGTGCCTGCGCTCCAGGGCTGCACATCCAGCTCCTTGCGGAAGCGCATCACGTCGGTCTCCTTCAGCTCGCGCTTCAGGAAGAGCTCCACGCGCACCTGCTCCTTGAAATAGCGCTCCAGCGCGCGAGCGTTCAGTAGGATGAAGCCCTGGATGCCCAGCATGCACAGCACCAGCGTGATGCCGATGACCGTGCCCACGCTTGTGGTGCGGGGGCGCATCTTCTTGCGGCGTGCGGCGCTCATCGGGCGGCGAAGGTAGGGCCGCGTCCGAACGCCCTTCTACCTTTCGCCGCGCAAGCAGCAGCATGGCCTACGAGCACAAAGACATCGAGCAGAAGTGGCGCGCCGAATGGGCGAAGCGCAAGACCTACCGCGTGGAGAACGACCCCTCACGCCCGAAGTACTACGTGCTCGACATGTTCCCCTACCCCAGCGGCGCGGGCCTGCACGTGGGGCACCCGCTCGGCTACATCGCCAGCGACATCGTGGCGCGCTACAAGCGGCACTGCGGCTTCAATGTGCTGCACCCCATGGGCTATGACAGCTTCGGACTGCCCGCCGAGCAGTACGCCATCCAGACCGGCCAGCATCCCGCGAAGACCACCGAGGTGAACATCGCGCGCTACCGCGAGCAGCTCGACAACATCGGCTTCAGCTTCGATTGGGACCGTGAGGTACGCACCAGCGACCCTTCCTTCTACAAGTGGACGCAGTGGATCTTCCTCCAGCTCTTCGATAGCTGGTACGACCATGAAGCGCAGAAGGCGAAGGCAATCAGTGAGCTGCTCTCGCGCTTCGATGCTCAGGGATGGCACCCTGCCGATGCCTGCGCCCTCACCGGTGATGTCGAGGAAGAGCTCGGCGCGTTCACTGCGGATGATTGGAAGGCCTTCGACGAGCGCACCAAGCAACGCATCCTGCAGCATTTCCGACTGGCTTACCTCAGCGAGGCCTGGGTGAACTGGTGTCCCGCACTGGGTACCGTGCTCGCCAACGACGAGGTGAAGGACGGTGTGAGCGAGCGGGGCGGCCACCCCGTGGAGCGCAAGCGGATGCCGCAATGGAGCATGCGCATCACCGCCTACGCCCAGCGCCTGCTCAATGGACTCGATGCGCTCGACTGGAGTGAGAGCATCAAGGAAGCGCAGCGCAATTGGATCGGCCGGAGCGAAGGAGCGCTGGTCAAGTTCAGGCTGAAGGATGCAGCCGGCGACATTGAGGTGTTCACGACACGCCCCGACACGCTTTTCGGTGTGACGTTCGTCACGCTCGCTCCAGAGCATGAATTGGTGGAAGTGATCACGCCCGCAGAGCGCCGCGATGAAGTGATGGCTTACGTGACCACCGCCAAGAACCGCAGCGAGCGCGAGCGCATGGCCGATGTGAAGAAGGTGAGCGGCGTGTTCACCGGAACGTATTGCATTCATCCCTTCACCGGACAGGAAGTGCCTATCTGGGTGGGCGACTACGTGCTCGGCGGCTACGGCACCGGCGCGGTGATGGCCGTGCCCGGCGGCGATCAGCGCGATTGGAATTTCGCCACGCACTTCGGCTTGCCCATCATCGCGGTGACGGAAGGCGCGGACATCAGCAAGGAAGCCGATGAGCGCAGGGATGCCACGATCAGCAGCGAAGGATTCCTGAAGGGACAGAAAGTGCCCGACGCGATCACGCGCGCTATCGCTGAGTTGGAGAAGCTCGGTGCCGGTGAACGCCGCATCAATTTCCGCTTGCGCGATGCCGCCTTTGGCCGCCAACGCTACTGGGGCGAACCCATCCCCATCTACTACAAGGACGGTGTGCCGTATGCGCTGCCCGAAAGCGAGCTACCGCTGAAGTTGCCGGAAGTGGACAAGTTCCTACCCACGGAAGATGGCGAACCGCCTTTGGCGCGCGCTGCGGATTGGAGCTACGAAGGCTACCCCTTGGAAACGACGACCATGCCCGGTTGGGCCGGCAGCAGCTGGTACTTCCTGCGCTACATGGACCCGAAGAACGAAGGCCGCTTCGCATCACCGGAAGCCATCAACTACTGGCAGCAGGTGGACCTCTACGTGGGCGGCAGCGAGCACGCCACCGGCCACTTGCTCTACTTCCGCTTCTGGACCAAGTTCCTGCACGATCGCGGCTGGATCAACTTCGATGAACCCGCGAAGAAGCTGGTGAACCAGGGGATGATACAGGGAGTTTCAATGATTGCATATCGCCTGTTCCTTTCGGTGACGGCCATGACAAGCGGCGATGACGAACGCGAACTCCTTGACCTAGGGACTATTCCAGAAGTCCTTGTATCGAGAGAGATTTATGAGGCCCTTCGTTCTGACTCTCTCTCGCCTATTGTGTTGGGCCAAATTGAGGACCGGTTGAAGGCGATAACTAGTGAAGCGCACCAAGGACAGCCAAATCGCGTCGGCAATGTTCGACTAAGCGGACATGGACAGGGGAAAGCCATTCACACGCACGTCGACATTAGCCTCGTCAATGAACGAAGGGAGCTGAACCTTGTCGAGTTTCAAAAGCAGAATTCTCGCTCGCGACCAATTCGACTTTTTGATGCCGGTCCGTACCTGTGCGTACCAGAAGTCGAGAAGATGTCGAAGTCGAAACTGAACGTGGTGAACCCCGACGACATCATCTCCAAATACGGCGCAGACACGCTTCGCCTCTACGAAATGTTCCTCGGTCCCATCGAGCAGAGCAAGCCGTGGGACACCAACGGCATCGAAGGCACCTTCCGGTTCTTGAGGAAGTTCTGGAATCTGTTCCATCAGGATGGTGAGACTCCGGGTCAAGCCCGGAGTGACAATGCACCATCGGTGAGCGACGAAGCCCCCACCAAACCCGAACTGAAAGTCCTTCACGCCACCCTGAAGAAAGTGACGGAGGACATCGAGCGGATGAGCTTCAACACGAGCGTCAGCCAATTCATGATCGCCGCCAATGAGCTAGGCAGCCTCAAATGCAACAAGCGCGCGGTGCTCGAGCCGCTGGTGATCGCCCTGGCCCCCTTCGCGCCGCACATCGCAGAGGAATTGTGGGAGGAGCTCGAGCATAGTGACAGTGTGACCGGGGCGGCATGGCCCCAATGGGATGCCCAGCACCTCGTGGAGGACAGCTTCAGCTATCCCATCAGTTTCAACGGCAAGACGCGCATGCAACTGGAGTTCCCCATCGGTCTGAGCAAGGAAGAGGTTGAAGCCCAAGTGCTTGCCAACCCGGAAGTGCAGGCCAAATTGGGCGGTCAGCCGCCGAAGAAGGTGATCGTGGTACCGAAGCGAATAGTGAACATCGTGGTATGAGGACGCTGCCGGCCATTGGCTGTTGGCAGCCAATGGCGCACTCCCACACCGATCGGCACCTCCTTTGCGTTCCCGTGGCCATGGCACGCACATCAACCTTTCTTCTGGCGGGCATCGGCCTCCTCACCATGGCCTTCGCCCAGGATAATCGTCCAGCGGAAACGGATACCGCTCCTTCCCCCGCGTTCAATACGAACTACCGCACCATCAACCACAACGCCTTCAAGCCTGGCGAGAAACTCACCTACATCGTCCACTACGGATGGGTGAATGCCGGAGAGGCCGTGGTAGAACTCCGCGATGTGGAGCAACTCGTGATGGGCCGCAAGGTGTGGCGCGCAGTAGGCCGCGGCCGCAGCTTGGGCGCCTTCAACACCTTCTACAAGGTGGACGACTACTACGAGAGCCAATTCGATGCGCAGGGCGTGTTCCCGTGGATCTTCCAGCGGCGCGTGAGCGAAGGAGGGTACGAGTTCAGCCAGGACTACTTCTACCGCCAGCACACGAACGAGGTGGTGACGCAGGAGCCGAAGACGCATGCCGTGCCGTCCAGCGTGCAGGACATGCTCAGCGCCTTCTACTACGCCCGCACGCTCGACTTCAGCAATGCCAAGCCCGGCGATGTGTACACCATCCAGTGCTTCCTGGACGATGAGCTCTGGCCATTGCAGATGAAGTTCATCGGCAAGGAGACGATCAAGCTGCGCAACGGCAAGTACCGCTGCCTGAAGTTCCAGCCCGTGGTGCAGGAGGGCCGCGTGTTCAAGACCAACGATGACTTGAACGTGTGGATCACCGACGACGGCAACAAGATCCCCGTACTCGCGCAAGCGAAGGTGCTCGTGGGCTCGATCAAGATGGAACTGAGCGCCTATGAAGGGCTGAGCCATCCCATCGCCAAGCTGTAACAATCCTACGTGGAAAGGCATCCGATCGCCCCGGCCTCACCACCGGGGCGATTCGCTTTCTTGGCGGTCGATGAAGCGCTGGATGATGTGGACCATCGCAGGGGCCGTGCTGGCAGGCGCGGCCTATGTGCTCGTCGGCGTGGATGTGCGGCCGCGCGTGGAGTACGTGGAAGAGCCGGTCGTTGAGGACACCACCACCGTGCCCATGCCGCCACCGATGGCCTTCGGCGTGAGCATGGAGGGCATGGTGCTGCGCGAAGGGCGCGTGAAGAACGGTTCGAGCTTCGGCGCACTGCTGGGCGCGGAGGGCATCTCGGCGGCGGTGATCGAATCTCTCGTGGCGAAGGCGCGGGGCCTCTTCGATGTGCGCAAGCTGCGTGCGGGGCATCCCTATGCGTTCATCGTGCCCGCAGAAGAGGGAAGCAGTCCGCTGTACTTCATCTACGAGGCCGACCCGATCCAGTACGTGGTGTTCCATCTGCTCGAGGGCAGCGAGTACGTCACATTGGGCGAACGGCCTGTCGTGTTCACGCAGCACGCCATCGCCACCACGGCGACCGGCGCGTTGTACAACGACCTCGCACGCACCGGTGCCGACCCCCTGCTCGCCATTCTGCTCAGCGAAGTATTCGCATGGACCGTTGATTTCTACCGCATCCAGAAGGGCGATGTGTTCAGCGTGGTGTACGCCGAGCAATCGGTGGAGGGCAAGCGCGTGGGAACGCCGCGCATCCTGGCCGCGCGCTACTCCAGCAATGGGAAGGCGAAGGCTGCCTTCAGCTTCGGCGAGGGCAAGGAGGCCACCTACTTCGACGACGAGGGCAACAGCCTGCGCAAGACCTTCCTGAAAGCGCCGCTCAAGTTCAGCAGGGTCTCCAGCGGCTTCACCAAGAGGCGCCTGCATCCGGTGCAAAGGGTGATGAAGGCGCACCTTGGCACTGATTACGCCGCACCCTATGGCACGCCGATCCTCGCCGTGGGCGATGGCGTGGTGGAGCAAGCAGGCCGCACCGGCGGCAATGGCAACTTCGTGAAGGTTCGGCACAACAGCGTGTACACCACGCAATACCTGCACATGCGGAAAATCCTGGTGAAGCAGGGCCAGCGCGTGCTGCAGGGCGAAGTGATCGGCGAGGTGGGCAGCACCGGCCTGGCCACGGGCCCGCACGTATGCTTCCGCTTCTGGAAGAACGGCCAGCAGGTGGACCACCGCCGCGAGGAATTCCCCAGCGCGGAGCCGATCGCTGCGGCGGACCGCGCTGCCTTCACCCTGCTGCGCGACAGCTTGGGTACCCACCTCGAAGAGGCCGAGCTGGCCATGACGGAGGGCAGGCTAGTGAATTTCTAAGTCTTCGCGAGCTCCCGAATCTTCCTGTAGGTGTGCGTGCCACCCGGCGAGCCGATGCAGTTTAGCAAGGCCTTCGCGAGCACCTCATGCGGCATGGGCTTGTAGTTATCCGGTAGCAGTGGTGCGATGACACTCATCACCACGATGCCGATGCGCTCACCCATGCGCTTCTCCTTGCGTGGGCCAGTAAGGATTGACGGATGGAAGATGTGCAGCTCGGGAAGTCCAATGGCCTTCAGCTCCTGCTCCATCTCGCCCTTCACCCGGTTGTAGAACACGCGTGACTTCGCATCGGCACCAATCGCGCTCACCACCACGAAGGAGCCCACGCCTTGCGCTATCGCCCAGCGCGCCAAACCCAGCACCAGATCCTTGTCCACGTGAATGAACTCGGCCTTGTCGCCGCCCACGTTGCGGATGGTGGTGCCGAGACAGCAGATAACCGCATCCATCGGTTCCGGGCGAAGGCCGGAGAGCAGGTCGTCGCCCGTAGGCAGCCATTCGGTGAGCTTGGGGTCGGCAATCCTGCTTGGCCGACGAGCGAGAGAGACCAATCCGTTGATTCTCTGAGCTTTCAACCCTTGTTCAAGCACCGACCCGCCTACTAGACCCGAGGCACCAGCCACCAGCATACGCATGACACAAAGTGAACGGAGAATATTGTTTGTTACATAAACTTATCTATGTTTGCGCAACTATTGAAACCACCATGGAACAGCAACTCACTCCCGAACAAAGCCTGAAGCTCATCGAGAGCATGATCGGCCAGGCCAAGCGCAGTTTCAGCCGCCTCAGCTTCTACTTCCTCCTTTGGGGCATCCTGCTCACCGGTGCCATGCTGGCAACCTACCTGCTGCGCCACCAACCTGATGCATGGGGCCAAGGCGCTCCCTGGGGAATCGCAGGGGTGCTCGGAGGCATCATCAGCGCGATTCACGGCGCGAGGCAGGGAAGACACGTGACCGTGAGCAATCCTATGGATGGCTTGATTGGCTGGTTGTGGTCCTCTTTCGTGATTACCATGATCATCATGATCGTCGCAAGCGTGGTTGATCGGCAGGACCCGGGACCGACGATCACGCTGCTTACTGGTATTCCCACCTTCATGACCGGTCAGATCCTGCGCTTCCGGCCGCTCATCGTCGGCGGTATCCTCTTCTGGGCCGCAGGGATTGCCATGCATTTCACCGGCGACCAGCTGGCACTTACGCTGCTCTATTGCGGCGCGATGCTGTTGGGGTACATCATTCCCGGATTCATGCTCAAGCGCCAGGAGGATGGCCTTCGCGCCGCTTGACCCCGTGCTGCACAACCAGCTGCGGCTGGCGGTGATGAGCCTGCTGGTGGCCGTGGACAACGCCGACTTCAACTACTTGTTGGAGAAGACGGGCGCTACGCGCGGCAACCTGAGCGTGCAGATCACCAATCTGAAGGAAGCTGGCTATATCGAGGTGACCAAGTCATTCAAGGACAACTACCCGAACACCGCATGCCGGGTATCCTCTCAAGGGCTTGCTGCGTTCGAGACCTATGTGGCTGCGATCAAGGGCTACTTGGAGAAATGATGCTGGAAGGGGCTTGACAGGCTCCGTCGATCACCAGTCGGGATCGGTCGAAATGGTGGAACCACTGCTCCAAGGCCCCGTTCACAGGGCCAGAATGCAACGAACCGCCACCATGGAACCGAAGTACCGCACCATCATCCAGGCAGCCGTGCTGCTCATCCTGCTTGTGTGCGTGGCCGCCAGCAATGGCAGCCAGCCGAAGCAAGAGAAGGTCACCGCGCAAGTGGCCGCCCAAGAGTGAACCACATTCCATACACCATACGCTTGAGGCCGTGCCCCGTAAGGCGCGGCCTCGGCGTTTTCAGCGGGGCCTTCTTATGAAGATGTAGCCGCCCTTCTCCGCACCCCAGACCTGCTTGCCTGCTTCATCGAAGCCCCGCTCCCACGAGACCATCCGGTCGCTGAAGAGCGTGACCTCACTGGTGGCATAGCTCGCTCCGCCGAACTGATTGCGGCAGTTGCGTCCGTTGGTGCTGCCCGAGTAGATAGCGCCGCGCCGGTTCAGGGTAATCGCGCAGCCCTCCAGGCGGTCGATGGAATCGGGCAAGAGCTGCGCCTGTTTCGCGAAATCCTTGTAGGCGCCGAAGTACCGCTCACCGGTGCGGATCGTGTGGATCTCGCTCACGTACGTGCTGTCGTTCAGCTCGCGCAGGTGGTAGATGCGCTGGCGGTAAGGCTTGTCCTTGCTTGAAGCCATAGCCTGCTCCATGTAGAACCAGGCGCCATCCTTTCGCTTGTGCCAGATGCGCGTCATCTCCAGTTCAATCTCCAGGTAGCTCGTATCGGCCTTGGCCTGCTCCGCGCTCGTGAAAGAGCCCGTCATGGTGTAAGCGAGCTGCTCCAGGCCGCGCGTCCGTTGGGCATAAGCGCTGCACACCGAGAAGAGAAACAATAGAGCTCCGGCGGCGCGCGGCATCATGATTCAGGATTCAATGTGCTCCGGCCCCACCCACATCCCATGCTCCTTGATCAGGGCAATCAGCTCATCAACCGCCTGCGCACTGGGCACATTGCGTTTCACCACTTCCTTCTCGCGATAGAGCGTGATCACGCCTGGACCGGTGCCTACGTAACCGAAGTCGGCATCGGCCATCTCACCAGGGCCGTTCACGATGCAGCCCATGATACCGATCTTCACTCCTTTCAGATGGCTGGTGCGCGCGCGGATCCTCGCGGTCGTTTCCTGAAGGTCGAAGAGCGTACGGCCGCAGCTCGGGCAGCTGATGTACTCGGTCTTGCTGGTGCGCGTGCGCGTGGCTTGGAGGATGCCAAAGGCTGTGCGGCATACCAGTTCATCTCGGCCGCCCCTTTCATCGGCGATGAAGATGCCGTCGCCCAAGCCATCGATCAGCAGGGGACCGATGTCCGTGCTGCTCTCCAGCACCAGTGCATCGTTACTGATGTCGCCATATGCGCGACCGATGATCACCGGGACGGGGCACTCCTTCGACAACAGATCACAGAATAGCCGACGTTGCTCGGCCATGCCGTGCTTGTTATAGGTGTCGATGAGCAGAACGGCAGTGGCATCGCCATTCAGTTTCGCGATGAGCGCATCATCCAATTCGGGCAGCGTGGCATACACGAGGTTGAATTGTGGATGCTGTTCAACTCCCGCGAGGTAGTCCTTCTTCTGGATGAAGGGATAGTGCCGATCCCTTTCCTTGTTGGTAAGCCATACCGCGTGATCCTGCACAAGGCCCAAGGTGCCGGGAATCTCAAAGGCGATGCTGTTCTTGCCGATGTACGCATAATCGCACGCCTGATCCGTGATGTTCCACTTGTCCAGCGGCACGCTGTATCGGTAGCCCCATGCGAAGAGCGTAGCAGGTGTGATCTCCTTCCGGCTGCTGAGGTCGGCCATCACCACGGGTACGTGCCGCGCGCCCATATTCAGCACCTCCCGGGTCCTCCTGCGCTCATGCGAGAACGGATCAACTGGTGATCGTTCGATGGCAGGAATCGGATCATGCTGTGCGCGCTTCGCATAGCGATCCACCAGCGCGCGCGCCACTGGGAGTTCCGCTTCGGGTTCTTCAGTAAGGCTCACGCGCACAGTATCGCCAAGGCCGTCCTCCAGCAAGGCGCCGATGCCCGCAGCGCTCTTCACGCGCCCATCCTCGCCATCACCCGCCTCCGTGACGCCCAAGTGCAATGGATAGTCCCATCCTTCCTGCATCATGCGGTGAACGAGCAGCCGGTAGGCCTGCACCATCACCTGCACGTTGCTGGCCTTCATGCTGAGCACGATGTCGTGATAACCCTCGTCGCGGCAGATGCGCAGGAACTCGAATGCGCTCTCCACCATGCCTTGCGGCGTGTCGCCATAGCGGTTCAGGATGCGATCGCTGAGGCTGCCGTGGTTCGTGCCGATGCGCATGGCCGTACCGTGCTCCTTGCAGATGCGCACCAGCGGGGTGAATCGTTCACGGATGCGATCGAGCTCAGCCGCGTACTCCGCATCGGTGTACTCCCGCACGTCGAACTTCTTCTTGTCCACGTAATTGCCCGGATTCACGCGCACCTTCTCCACGATGCGCGCGGCCACCTCTGCGGCGTTTGGCGTAAAGTGTATGTCGGCCACCAGCGGCGTATTGAAGCCTGCCGCGCGCAACTGCCTCTTGATCTCCGCGAGGTTCTCCGCGTCCTTCTTGCTCGGCGCGGTAATCCGCACCAGCTCGCAGCCGGCCTCGATCATGCGGATGCTCTGGGCCACGGTGGCGGCCGTGTCCATCGTGTCCGTGGTGGTCATGCTCTGCACCCGGATGGGGTTATCCCCTCCGATGCCGATGGACCCGATGCGCACCTCGCGCGTGCGCCACCGCTCGTAGCGCGTGAGGCTAGGGCAGTACTGCCAAGGGGCGATGGACGATACCTCGGACATGATGGGCGAAGATACCGGCCAACAACCGCGGATGCCGGGAGGTTCAGCCGCGCCCTAGCGGGTCCGGTTCAGCAAGCTCAGCGCTCGTGCGCCGCCGCTGGAACCACCCGTTCGCGAACAGGCAGGCCAGGATGAGCGCGATGCCGATATAGGAACCGGTTCGCATCCTTTCCTCGTCGCCCCAGATGAGCAACGCAATGAGGATGGTGTACACGGGTTCCAGGTTCACCGTAAGCATGACCGTGAAGGGTGATAGCTGGCGCATGACCACGATGCCCGCCACGAAGGCGAAGGAGGTGCAGACCAGTCCGAGCAGCAGATGGTACACGATGTCGCTGGTGGGAAGCTCCCAGAGCGGCGGCGGCAGGTCGCCCAGGATGAGCAGGCCCAGCCCCATGGCCGCGGCCACGCTGGCGATCTCGTAGAAGCTGATGCGCACGGCGTCGTCCTGCCTCACCAGCACGGCGTTGATGATGTTGAACCACGCGCTGAGCAGCGCGCTGAGCACGCCCACGGCGATGCCCAAGCGATGGCCGCTCTCCAATCCGAAGATGAGCAGCAGCGCGGCGACCACGATGATGCCGAGCACCACTTCGTATGCGCGGATGCGGCGCTTGAACCAGAAGGGTTCGAGCAATGCCGTGAACACCGTGCTGGTGCTGAGGCAGGCCGCCGCGATGCTGGCCGTGCTGATCTTGATGGCGCCGTAGAAGGTGATCCAGTGCGCGGCGATGATCAGGCCCGTGAGGAGGTAGATCCCCAGCTTCGGGGTACGCCAGGACAGGGAGCGGCCCATCCACCACGCGGCCAGCGCCAGGCCCGCCGCCGCAATGATGGTGCGCATGTAAACAAGGTGGAGGGTGCCCTGTTGGATGAGCTTCCCGAAGATCCCAGTGAAGCCCCAGAGGAAAACCGCCAGGTGCAGGAGCCAGAGGGCCTGGGAGCGGCTGCGCATCGCGCCGGCCAAGGTAGTCGGACGGGTTCAGCGGATGCCGTCGAGCTTCTCGCGCAACTGCTTCACCAGCTGTTCCTGACGGGCGATCTCTTCGCGCTTCCGTGCCTGGTCCTCGACATTCTTCTTGATGGTCCACGCGAGCTCCTCGGACTTCTTCTTCGCTTGCAGCTCATCATCCCCGGCCTTGCGCCGCTTCTCCTGAAGCCGGGCCTGCTGCTTCAGCAGATCCGCCAGCGCCTTCTCGCCCTCAGCGGTGGAAGCGGCGGCGTTCTCCTTCCGCTGCGCCTCCACTTTGGCCGCCATTTCCTCCTGCTCGTTCCCCAATCGCTCTTGCTCCTGAATGGCCTCCGTGCCGCGCTGCTTGTTCTTCACGATGCCCGCCTCAGCACGCTCCTTCTCGCGCCGCAAGCCGTTCATCTCGGTATTCAATCGCGCCAGACCCTTCTCCGCCGTGGTCAACTCCTGCTGCGCGAGCTGCCGCCTCAACAGAGTGCTTTGCTGCATCACATATGCCTTTGCGGCATCGAACGCCCGCGCTTCGCTCGATGGCCCGACCCAACCCTCACGGGTGAGGAAAGCCACATGCGCGGTGAGGTAGGGGGCCCCCTTGCGCTGTTCGGCCTTCATCAGCACGCGCACGGTGTCCGTCGAAATCTGGGGAAGCAGGGCTGCGGCGCCGACCACCTCCTTCTTGTTGCTCACCTCGCGGCTCACCCGTTTCAACTCATCCTTCCACCACGACTCGACGTATCGCACATCGGTGCCTTCGAATTGGAAGCTCAGGGTGGGATGCACCCCGTCGCTGAAGGCGAATGAGCTGACGACGACTTCGGCTTGGCCGTCCGCAAGAAGAGGCAGTATCGATGCAATGATCGCGAAGAGGGCTGTTCTCATGGTTTGGTGCTGACAATGGACGTGCCGCAAGCCGCCGCATCACTCCTCGTCCACCTTCGACACACCCCCGCTCACGGCGAACTTCATGACGTCGGCGGGGTTGGCCTCAAGCGGTGTGACGTTGGCCTTGGGTACAATGAAGAGGTTGCCGCTCCAAGCGAAGGAATGCGGCAGGTACACGGCCACCTTATCCGGGCCGATGCCCAGATGCTCCAGATCCTCTTGGGTAATGAAACCGAGGCGCTGGCCATCGAAGCCGCTGCCGAGCCTCACCAGCACAGGCCGGTCGAACTTGCGCTTGCTGCCCACCAGCGCTTCCATCATGTCCTTGAGCGCACCATACATGGTCTTCACCACCGGCACACGCTGCAGGATCTCGTCGCCCATCTCAGCCAGGGGCTGGAAGAAGATGGTGCTGCCCAACCAGCCCACCACCGTCACGATCGCGAGGAGGATGAGTATGCCCAAGCCCGGGATGTCGGTCTGGATGATGCTGTCCAGGAAGGCCAGCACGCGCCACAACGCCCAAAAGATCACCGTGATGGGCACCAGCAGCAACAGTCCCCGGAAGAAGAAGCCCAGGAACAGGCGGCCAGAGCTACGGGCGGTGAATGCCATGGTGCGAAGGTATTGGGCTCAAGTTGGCAGTAAGCAGTTCGCAGTCGGCAGTGCGCAGTTGAGGCCTATCTCAAAAGCCGATCGGCTCCTGCTTACTGCCGATTTCCGGCTGCCTATTTGAGCCCCTCCCGCACCTTCTTCGGCAAACCAGCCCTGATCAGCTCATAGCTGTGATCGATGAGTTCGAGCAGCAACTTGCGCGGTACGGACCCGGTGACGTCCACGGTGTTCCAATGCTGCTTGTTCATGTGGAAACCCGGAATGATGCCGGGGTAACGCTCGCGAAGGTCGATGGCGCGCTCGGGGTCGCATTTCAGGTTGATTGTCCCGGGCGTATCCAAAGGGGCCAGCATGAAGATCTTGCCCGCCACACGGAACACGAGCACATCAGGGCCGAAGGGCGTGTCCCAGCTCACGCCGGGCTTCGGAGCGCAGTACGCCTGCAGCACGTCGATGGTCATGGCAGCAGCGCGTACAGCACCGGACGGCTGGGAGCGGCATCGTTGATGAAGTGCGGCAGCTGCAGCTCCAGCAGGTAATCGCCATCGACCACCGCGCCCGGCACATGAATCATCTCGGTGATCGTGCGCTCTAGATCAATGGTGTTCGGATAGTCCCAGAAGGCGTGGTGCGCGGCCAGGACGCCGCCATCCTCCTCACGGTCCACGCTGGGGAGGTCGAGGAGCAAGTGCTTCACGCCGATGCTGCGCAGCCAGGCGCAAGCCGTGCTCTGCAGGTAGCATGGGTTGGTGCCGCTCCAAACGCGCGAAGCGGAGTCTTCATCATTCGGCAGCGAGCGCAGCACCAAGGCCTCCGGCGGCCGTTCGCTCACCATGTTGCGCAGTTGCTCCAGCGTGACCACGCGATCTTCTTTGGCGTCGGGTGCGCGTCTTGTCTCGGGCCGCACGCTCACCACTTGCGCGATGAAGAAGAAGCGCTTGAGCAGGTTGCCCACAGGATGTATCTCCGGGCTGACGTGCCCCACGCTCTCCGTATGCGTGCCATGGCCGTGCGGGTTGAATTGGACGTTGCGGAAGTTCACCGGCGCACCCTCCTTCACGACGTACACCTTCTCGCCATCTCGCACCGGATCGATCTGCATCGGCCCCACGGACCATGCGCGTGGCCCATCAGCACCTAACGGCAACGAAAGGTCGATGGGCCTGCTCAGGTCCACCTTAATCGTGCGGCCTCGGTGCGTGATCTCAGCGATCATCCTCAGAAACGAACAGGTCGCTCGCGATGCGATCCGCGAAGTGCCTGCCCGCTTTCGTCAAAACTAACCGACCGTCGCGCTGTTCGAGGTGTCCGCTGACCGTCCATCGCTCAACGGCTCGCGGTTGAAGACCGGCGGCATCAAGCGGCAGACGAGCCAGCTCAACGCCGTTGCTCGTGCGCAGGCCGGTGAGCAGAAGCTCGTTGGTGCGCTGCGCGGGCGTGAGCAGTTCCTCATCCCAATAGGTCTCGCCCATCTCCATCGCCTTCATGTAGCGCGTGTTGTTCGCCACATTCCAGCGGCGCCTCACGCCATCGAACGAGTGCGCAGATGGCCCGATACCGAGATAGGGCACGCCTTCCCAATAACTCGTGTTATGCCGCGAATGATGGCCCGGCCTCCCGAAGTTGCTGATCTCGTAGTGCTCCAGCCCGGCCGCTTCCATGCGCTCCATCAGTCGGTCGAACTGCGCGCTCTGGTCCGCATCGTCGGGCATCGTGACCAGCGCCTTCTTCACTTGGTGAGCCAATGCGGTCTTCGCTTCCACCGTGAGGCAGTACGCGCTGAGGTGCGGCATGCCGTGGTCCAGTGCAATCGTGAGCTGCTCATCCCATTCGGCGATGGTCATGCCCGGCAAGCCGTAGATCAGGTCAATGGTCCAGGACGCGAAGCCAGCCTTGGCAATGAGCGCGATGCTACTCAATGCCTGTTCGGCATCGTGCGCGCGGCCCATCCATTTCAGGCGCTCGCCGCGGAAGCTCTGCGTGCCAAGGCTGAGTCGCGTGATGCCGATCTGCTTCCATTGCTCCAGGCGCTCCTCGGTGATGTCGTCGGGGTTGGCCTCCAAGGTCACCTCGGCATCCGGAATAACCGGGAACGCCCTCCGCGCCCGACCGATGAATGCGGCAATCTCCTCTGGCTTGAGCAGGCTGGGCGTTCCGCCACCGAAATAGATCGTGCCCACTGGACCGGTCAGCTCAACCGCGCGCTTCGCCAGTTCCTCGTGCATGGCGTCAACCACCCCGGGGCGCGTCTCCAGCGACGTGCTGAAGTGGAAATCGCAATACGTGCAAGCGCGCTTGCAAAACGGAATGTGGAAATAGACCCCTGCCATCCGCAGGATCATTCAGCCTTCAGCGTGATACGGAATGTCGTCCCCTTCCCGGGCGCACTCCTCTTCACCAGGATCCTGCCTCCGTGGTACTTCTCGATGATGCGCTTACTAAGTGATAGGCCCAATCCCCAGCCCCGTTTCTTGGTGGTGTATCCGGGTTGGAACACCGTCTTGTGCTTCGCCTGCGGGATGCCCTTGCCGGTATCGGTCACGTCCACATGCACATGAGACCCTTCGGTGACCATCTCGATGGTAATCGTGCCCTCGCCCTCCATCGCATCCACGGCGTTGCGGATGAGGTTCTCGATCACCCAGCTGAAGAGCGGCCGGTTGAGCGGCACCTGCAGCTCGGCATCCGCAGGCATGGCCACCTCGATCTGGGCGCGGGCCGGCAGGCGCGGTCGCAGGTAAAGCACCGTGGCGCGCAGGGTGTGGTATAGCTTCTCCGGCGTCAGGTCCGGCGACGACCCGATCTTGCTGAATCTCTCCGTGATCACCTCCAGCCGGTCAAGGTCCTTGCGCATCTCGTTGAGCGCACTAGGGTCGACACCCTGCTCCTTGAGCATCTCCACCCAGGCCATGAGCGAGCTGAGGGGCGTGCCCAGCTGATGCGCGGTCTCCTTGGCCATGCCCACCCACACCTGATTCTGCTCGGCATTGCGGAACACGCTGAATAGCGCGTAGGCCACCAGCAGGAAGAGCGCCAGAATGGCGAGTTGGACGTATGGGAAGTAGCGCAGCTGCTTGATCACGAGGCTCTCCTCGTAGAAGATGTAGTTGCGCCCCTTACCAGGCAGGTCGATGGCGATGGGCGTATTCACCTGCTCCATCGCCGCGATCCGGCGCAGCATCCCGGCCGTGTCAGCGAGCAGCTCGTCCTCGATGTTCGTGGTCTCGAGGATCCGCGTGCGCGAACTGTCGGTGTAGATCACCGGCACGGCGGCGGTGCTCATCACGGTCTCCGAGATGAAGGAGCGGATGATCCCCTCCATCACCTCCTGCAGTTCTGTGAAGACCTTGCTGTCCTTGTAGTAGAGGTATTGCTTCTGGTTGCCATGGACGGCGATGGGGATCGCTTCGCGAAGCGCGGCCATCGCATCCACCTCGGCCTTGAGCCGCTCCGGATGGTTCACGATCAGCGTGTCCAGGTTGCGATGGAACTTCACTTCCTGCTTCGCATCGACAATGACCACCGGAACAGTGGTGTTGTCCTGCACCACGCGCAGGTAGAAGGAGAAGTCCGTGTCCTCAGCGCGGCCGAGGCGCTGCATGGCGTCGGCGAAGAGCTGCACCTTCTTGCGCTCCTCCTCGCGCAGCCGTTCGAAAAGCCGCTCGGTGTAGTTGACCAGCTCGGCGCGATTCTGCACGGCCTCCGCCCACAGGCGCACCTTGTGGCGCTCCTCGGCGCGGATGTCATCTACGATGCGGCTGCTGTACCAGAGCGATGCCCCCACCAGCAGCATGGCCACGGCGGCCAGCACCAGTTTCCAGCGTTGCTTGCGCGAGTAGAGGTCCACGGGGTGAAGGTCGGGAAAGGCGCGGGGAGAGCTAATCCTCCACCGTCACCTTGCCGCCCTCGTCTTTGTCCTTGTCGTCCTTCAGCAGGCGGCCGAGGCCTTTGCGCGGCTTCTCGTGAACAAGGTCATGACGCGTGAGACCGGCGGCGCTATCGGGTTCGATGACGATACGGCCCGGCGTGCTCTCCGGTTGCTTCTGCGCCAACTCGCCTTCGGGCTTCTTGCCTAGGATGTCCTCACGGAGGATGGCGCGCAGCTGCTGCCTCTCCTGCTGGAACTGCTGGCGGCGGCGGTTGGCGGCCATGGCACCGTCGTTCCCGAATTGCGGGGACGATGCCGTGCCGTACATGTGCAGAAAAACACGCATCCCTGTGCCGTCGTCGGCGATGGGGCCGAATTCATCCCCGGTGGGCCGGCCCAGCCGGAAGAGGTCGCTCAAGCGGAAGTTGAGGTGGTGGTCGATGCGGTCGTCGAACCAATGGGTGCCGGCCATCTCGATGTCGAAGGCGTTGCTGCGGACCTCCATCAACGGCACATGCACCGCGCCATCGCGTATCTCCACGCGGTTCTCCAATTTCGCGAAGCGCACATCGGCCATGCGTCGTCGCAACTCATCGGTGTCCACGAAGGGCGAAACGAGCTTGTTCTTCTTCAAGTGGTCGGCGATGGCGAGCAATTGTGCGTGGTCCTTGATGCCGCCATTGTCCACCGCGATGTCGATGGTGCAGGTCATGCGGTCGCGGTCGAGCTTCATGGTCGGCGAGAGCGGCGCACGGAAAGCGATGCCCGCCCTGGCCTTACCGCTGAGGTGCCGATGGCCGATGAAGGCCTGCCCGAAATCCTGGAACTCCCGGAAGAGCTGCTTCACGTCGACGTCCTTGACCTGCGCATCGATAGCCAGCGGATAGTAGGCCGCCGATCGACCACCGCGCGCATCAAGCTCCAAACTGCCGAGCACTGCGCCATCGGCGGTGCTGAAGGTGATCGGGGAGACCCGCAGCATGCGATCCGCGAGGCGGATTGTTCCATTGATGCCCGTGGCGCGGAAGTCCTCGAAGACCAGCTCATCCACCTGCGCGCGCAAGTCGAGTTCGACGGTTGCAGGGAGCACCAATGTGTACTCACTCGCCGCAGCCTGTCGCGAATCGCTTTGCAGCAGCGCGGCCAGGTCGAGTCGTTCACTGCGGCCCTTGGCTTCGATCACCAAGCGCTCGTTAGGGAAGAGCACGAAGGGCACCAGATTCCGCAGGGTGCCGCTCAGCTCAATCGGGCTTCCTTGCACTTCCGCCTTCAGGCCGCGGACGGTCGCATCGTTTCCATGAAGGGATAGCTCGGCATTGAGATGCTCCACGCGATGGCGGATGCCTTTCACCTTGACCGTGGCGTCGCTCAGGGAGACGTGCCCATCCACCTTCACCAGCCGAAAGTCGCTTGGACGCAGGTCGGACATGTCGCGCAGGGTTCCGTTAACCGTGATGTCGGCGGCGAAACGCCCAGCCGCCTGCTCCAGGGTATCCACGCCCGCGAGGCGCAAGAGGTCGACGATGGCGATGTCGCAGCGGATGTCAGCCTTCACCGGCGCGTTCTTCAGTCCACCCGATGACCAGTCGGCGCGCAAGCTGCCAGATCCGCTGCTGGCCCTGAGGTCCTTTACCTTCAATTTGCTCACGGTGCCGTCCGGCCTGACCTCCAAGGCCAGCTCGCCGAAGATTCCCGTGAGCGCCGTGCCGCTCTTCCTCTCCTTCATCCTTGCATTGGTCACCATGGCGCCGATGCTGATCGGCGGGCCATCACCTTCCAGCGAACCCACGTATTTCACCGCCAGGTCAACCTCGCCGGCCAAACCGAATCGGGTGAGCGGGCCGCGAATGGCCGGGGGAAGCTGCTCTACCGTCCGGGTCAGGTCGAGCCCGAGACCGTTGGTGCGCAGATCGATCCTTCGGCCTTCGGATGAAGTGAGCACCGCCAGCGTGACCTGCAGGGGCACCTTGCCCAGCTGCACCTCACCCTCGGTGATGCGGAAGGCTCCGTCGTCGAAAGCCATCTTCAGCGCGAGATGCATGCTGCGGGGTCCCAGCAGCTCCTTGCCCGCGCGTTCGATGCCGAGGAGACGCATGTCGCCGTCGAGCCGTAGTTCGCTGGTCTCCCCGAAGCGCCCGCCCAGTCTGGTCTTCTCGCTCACTGCCGTCACCAGCAATCCGCTTTGTTCGTCCCGGTACCGCAGCACCAGGTTCTCCACGCTCAACGCTTCAAGCGCGACGGGGGATGCCTTGGTTGCGTTGCTGTCGGAGCGCCAGATGCGGAAGTTCTCGGCTCCGTTTCGATCCAGCCCGGGGTAGAGCCGCACGTCGATTCCGTGGATGCGTTGCACGGTGTAGTCGCCGTCGAACAGGTCCCACAGGTTGAACTCCAGAAAGAGCTCGCGCGCCGCCAGCAGGGTGTCCGGCGGCTGGCCGTCCGTGCGCACCTCTTCCGCCTTCACATCGCGCAGGCGCATGCTGGCGTTGGGGAAGCGCGCGATTAGGGTGAGGTCGATGTCGCCGACCTGCACCGGGGCCAGCAGCCGTTCATTGAGCGCCCCGATGAGCTTGGCCTTCACCTCGTCCTCATAGACCGTGGCAATCACCACCAGCACGGTGATGAGCGCCACGGACAGGGCCGCCAAGGCGAGCAGGAGACGTCGGAAACGGCGCAGCATTGGGAAGGTGCGCAATCTACCGGCGCACCAGAGGCACTAACGGCAATTGCCGTGCTGTTCGTTCACAGCGGCGTGTTATGTGCCCCGCACCGGAATCGCAAGCGGGCCGCTAACCTGTCGCAGGCATCTTCCGCTTGGTGAGGAAAAGCACCTCCTTCTCGGTAAGGTGCCGCCATCTGCCACGCTCCAGGTTCTTCTTGGTCAGCCCGGCGAAGACCACACGGTCCAGCTTGACCACCTCGTAGCCCATCGCCTCGAACATGCGCCGAACCACGCGGTTCCGGCCGATGTGCAGCTTTAGGCCGATCTCGCGTTTGCTGGCGCCATCCACATAGCGGGCCTCATCGGCCTGAGCCGGTCCATCGTCCAGCGGAACGCCCTTCACGAGTTGCTCCAGATCGGCGCGAGTCACGTTCTTGTCCAAGGTCACATGGTAAATCTTCTCCGCGCCGTGGCTGGGATGCGTGAGCCGTTTGGCAAGGTCGCCATCGTTGGTGAGGAGGAGCAGCCCGGTCGTGTTGCGGTCTAGCCGGCCAACAGGATAAATCCGCTCGGTACAGGCATCATCCACCAAGACCATGACTGTGCGGCGGTCGCGCGGATCATCGGTGGTGGTGATGAAGTCCTTCGGTTTGTTGAGCAGCACATAGCGCTTGGCCTCTCGGCTCAGGCGCTGGCCGCCGTAATGCACTTTGTCATTCGGGCCCACCTTGGTGCCCAGTTCAGTCACCACTTGGCCGTTCACCGTCACCACGCCCGCCTTGATCAGGTCATCGGCATCGCGCCGACTGGCAACCCCGCTCATGCTCAGGTAGCGGTTCAGGCGAATCCGCCCATCGTCTTCCTGCTTGGGCGCCGGTTTGGACTTCCGCCGGAATCTGTCCTGCGCGGGACGTGCGCCGCCCTTGGACGTCCATGGCCGTTTGCCCGCGACGCGTGCACCGGGACCCCGCGTAGGGCGTTGGCGTTCCTCACCCTTGCCTTCGGGACGCTCCGCAGTCCCGCCCGACCGCACGGCCTTAGGTGGCCTACGGCCGAAGCGCTTGGAATGGGGGGCGCTATCCGGCCGGGACCCTGCGGTGGGCTTGGCCTCGTCGGCATGCTTGGGGCCAGTGGTCCCTTTTGTGGGACGCTGCCTGCCTCGGCCTTGAGAGCCTCGCTTAGAACGGTCGGTCATGGGTGGTGGGGTAGAATGCGTCCGGAATGTGGTGGATGTACGGCTTCCCGGAGGGGTGCAAGATCACGCTCACGATGTCGAATCGAACGACCAACTCCGATCCCGAAGCCTGGATGTATGCGTTCGCGGCCTTGATGAGCTTGCCCCGCTTGCCCTTCTTGACAGCTTCCTCGGGTTGTCCGTGGCGTTCGCTGCTGCGTGTCTTCACCTCCACGAAGACCAACTCGGGGCCCTGCCGGGCGATAATATCCAGTTCGTGCTTGCCGTGGCGCCAGTTGCGCTCCAACACCTCGAAACCTAGGCCCACCAAGTAGCGGCATGCCACTTGCTCCCCCTCGCTGCCGGTACGGTTGTGCTCGGCCATCTGTGGAAAGAACAGGGCGTAACCATGCACCTTAGGCCCCGTTGAAGGCCCTAAAATTGGGGAACATCCGTCCAAGCCGCATCCAGCCCCACAACGGCCGACTCACTCTTCGACCGGAAACCAGACCTACCATGCCTCTCCTCCAACGCTTTACCACTGCCATCGGCATCACCCTCCTGTGCCTCGGCACCAGCGTGAACGCTCAGTCATTCGAAGGAGTGATCGAGTTCACCAAGACCACGGGGCCGGTGGTGACCACATATCGCTACCATGTGAAGGGCGAATACGTCCGCATTGAGGAGGTGAATTCGCGCGGTGACGTTCAGGGCATCATGCTGGTGGATACACGGGACAAGACCGTGACCGCCTTGAGCCCCGAGCGGAAATTGTACATGGACGTGCCGAACATGCGCCTCCCGAAGGAGGTGGAGACCCTGGTGCAGAAGACCAGCGAGATGAAGGAATTCGCTGGATACAAATGCGAGAAATGGGTGGTGAAGAGCACCAAAGAGGACCGCGTGCTGACCTACTGGGTGGCCGCCGACGAATTCAACTTCTTCATCCCGCTGCTGGAAACGCTGAACCGGAAGGATGAGCAAGCCGTCTTCTTCCTGCAGATCAAGGACGCCAAGGGCGTATTCCCGATGCTCGGCATCGAGCAGAAGACGGATGGCGCTGAGGTGAGCCGCTTGGAGGTGACGAAAGTGACCAAGGGCGCGCAGAAGGCCTCCTTGTTCGAGATCCCAGCGGGCTACAACAAGTTCGAGCGGAACTAGGAGGTCATCCGGCCTTCCCCGAAGCTCAGCGTCGCGCCGGTATCGGTGACGCTGAGCTTCGCTGTTTGGCCCATGACCATGGCGCGATTGTCCGCGATGTGGCCGGCCGGGAAGCCATAGCACACAGGGTAGCGCGTGTCGCCCACAGCATCAGCCAGGATCTGTTCAGCGGTCTTTCCGAAGGGGTCCAGCGGATCCTTGTCACGCATGTCGGTCATACCGCCCACAATGAGGCCGGCAAGCTCCTTGAACCATCCGCCAAGCTTCAGGTTCATCACCATGCGGTCCACATGATAGAGCAGCTCGTCGAGGTCCTCGAGGAACAGGATCTTGCCCGCAGGGTCGATGTCGAATGGGGTGCCACGCAGGGCATGGAGCAGCGAGAGGTTGCCTCCCACGAGAGTGCCCTCTCCCACTCCAAGGCGTGCTGGCGGTACTGAGCGGCCATGGCTCATCGTGATGGAAAGATGCTCGCCGAAGAGCGCGCGCCGCAGGGATTCCCGCGCCTCCTGCGATTTCGCCCCGACGTTGAACGCCATCTGCGCGTGCAACGAAGCGATGCCCAGGCCATGCAGCGTATTGTGCAGCACTGTCACATCGCTGAAGCCCACCACCCACTTCGGGTTCTGCTTGAACACGTCCAGTTCGAGATGATCCAATAGATGAACGGTGCCGTAGCCGCCCCGCGCGCACCACACGGCCTTCACGCTGGGATCCTCCAGCGCCGATTGCAGATCGGCCGCGCGCTGACGCGCCGTGCCGGCCTGTTGATAGTGCTTCCTGCCGATGCATGACCCGAGCCGCACGCGCAGGCCCCAGCTCTCCGCCAACCGGATGCCTTCGCGCAATTCCTCCGGCACAATGGCGCGCGCGGTGGGCACGATGGCGATGGTATCACCGGGCCTGAGGTTCGGGGGGAGCAAGGGGTGGGTCATGGGAAAAGGGGCACGAAGGTGCATCGTACCGGCAACTCCCGCAACGGCCCATCGGGTACTTTCGCGGACCGATCGCACGAAGCGTCCCGAACCCGTGAAGGAACCCGCCCGCCATACCGTCACCGCCGCCCTGCCCTACGCCAACGGCCCGCTGCACATCGGCCACATCGCGGGGGCCTACCTGCCGGCCGACATCTATGTGCGCAATCTGCGTCAGCGGGGCAAGGAGGTGCTGTTCGTGTGCGGCAGCGACGAGCACGGAGCGGCCATCACCATGAAGGCGATGAAAGAAGGCACCACGCCGCGCGCCATCGTGGACAAGTACCACGCGCTCATGGGCCAAGCCTTCCAGGACTTCGGCATCCGTTTCGACATCTACCACCGCACCAGTAGCGAGCTGCACAAGCGAACCTCACAGGACTTCTTCCTGAAGCTGCACGAACAGGGCGCCTTCGCACAGCAGGAAGAGCAGCAGTACTACGATGTGGATGCCAAGCAATTCCTGGCCGACCGCTACATCATGGGCACCTGCCCCACGTGCGGCAATACCGATGCCTATGGCGACCAGTGCGAGAAATGCGGGAGCGCACTCAGCCCGAAGGACCTCATCGACCCCCGTAGCACCTTGAGCGGCGCCAAGCCCGTGCTGAGGGCCACCACCCATTGGTACCTGCCCATGGAGCGGAGCCAGAAGTGGATGGAGGAATGGATCAATACGGGGATGCTCGATGGCCTTCCCCACCACGACCCCAAGGAATGGAAGGCCTCGGTGCTAGGCCAGTGCAACAGCTGGCTGAAAGATGGCCTTCGCCCCCGCGCTATGACGCGCGATTTGGACTGGGGCGTGCCCGTGCCCTTGCCCGGCGCGGGAGGCAAAGCGCTCTATGTGTGGCTCGACGCGCCAATCGGTTACATCAGCGCTACCAAGCAATGGGCGATGGACAACACGGCCGAATGGGAGAAGTGGTGGAAGAGTGATGATTCCCGTCTTGTTCACTTCATCGGCAAGGACAACATCGTTTTCCACTGTATCATCTTCCCCATCCTGCTGAAGCTGCACGGCGGGTACGTGCTGCCGCAGAATGTGCCGGCCAATGAGTTCCTCAATCTGGAGGGAAGGAAAATCAGCACCAGCCGGAACTGGGCCGTGTGGCTGCACGAGTACATCGAGCGCTGGCCCCACCGGCAGGACGAGCTCCGCTACGCGCTCGCGACCATACTGCCCGAGCAGAAGGACAGTGAGTTCACCTGGAAGGACTTCCAGGACAAGAACAACAACGAGCTAGTGTCCATCATCGGCAACTTCGTGCAACGCGTGATGGTGCTCTGTCACAAGTTCTACGGGGGCAAAGCACCGGAGGCTGGCGCATCAACGCCCGATGACCTCGCACTGTGGGGCGCAGTACACGGCAGCGCCGAGGAGATGACACGCGCTGTCGACGCCTTCCGCTTCCGCGATGCGCTGCAGACCGCGATGAATGTGGCGCGCGCTGGCAACAAATACCTCAGCGACCACGAGCCTTGGAAGCTGGAGAAGACCGACCCAGACCGCACGCGCGCCATCCTCGGCAACAGCTTGAACGTGGCCGCTGTGCTCAGCGCCGTGCTGGAGCCCTTCCTACCCTTCACCGCAGAGCGCTTGCGCCGTATGCTTCGCATCGATGCAACGCCGTGGGAAAGCGCACTTCGAGCCGACCGCATCCAGCCCGGCCATGTGCTCGGTCAGGCAGAGCATCTCTTTAAGCCGATCACCGACGCCGAGATCCAGCCCGAGATTGACCGCCTTCACGCCAACGCTCCTGTGGAAACACAACCCCCAACCGCACCAACATCCAACCCGCAACCGTCCAAGCCAGTAATCACCTTCGATGACTTCACCAAGCTTGACCTCCGTGTGGGCACCATCACAGCCGCCGAGCGCGTGCCCAAGGCCGACAAGCTGCTAAAGCTCACCGTCGACCTCGGTGAAGCGCAACCACGCACCGTGGTGAGCGGCATTGCGCAGCACTATGCACCCGAGCAATTGCTGGGACAGCAAGTTGTGCTGGTGGCCAACCTGGAGCCTCGGAAGATGCGTGGTGTGGAGAGCCAGGGCATGGTGCTGATGGCCGAGGATGCGAACGGCAAATTGGTCTTCGTGCAGCCGAAGGATGTGATGGTGGCTGGCGCTGACGTGCGGTGATGGCAATCCATCTACTTTAGGGCGGTGCGCCTTCTTCCTGTCCTGCTTTTGGTGCTTTACGGTGCGTTCACCAGCGCGCAACCCGGCTTGCTCATCAACGAGGTGTGCGCCAGCAACCACGGCAATTTCATCGACGCAGAAGGCCGCACGCCGGATTGGATCGAACTGTACAATACGGGGGCGAAGGCGATCGACCTCGCGAGCTGGCGCATCGCAATCAATGGCCGTCAGCATGTATTGGATGCGGCCTTGTTGATTCCGCCCAGGACGCTCCAGTTGCTCTTGTGCGATGGCAAGCCGAACCGTGGGCCCGATCATTTGGGCTTCACGCTACCGCGCACCGGTGGCGCCATACTGCTGATCGCGCCCGATGGCACGACCATCGCCGACCTCTTCACCTACCCTGCGCTCCCAGCCAATGCCGGTATCGGACGGTTGCCGGATGGCGCGAAGGAGTGGAGCTGGTTCGAGCATCCGACGCCGGGCGCACCCAATCGCTCTGCTGCACTACACGCGATCCACGGCCGCAGCAGCAAGCCGGAACTAACGCTAGGGAAAGATGATTCACTGCATGTCGCCGCGCCCTCCGCGGGAACCATGCACTACACGTTGGATGGCAGCGATTCGCGTAGGCAGTCAACGAGCACGTACACGCATCCACTGTCGGTTGCTCCGGGCACCGTTATCCGGGCATGCGCCATCGGGGCCGGAAAGCTGCCGAGCGCGGAAGTCGTGCTGCTCGTTCCTGCTCATGGCCCGAGGGACGCACGCTTCGTGTTGGCCATGGATCCGGCCGATCTATGGGGCGATAGCCTGGGCATCTACCATCCAGGATCAGCGCAGAACCATACGCGTCGCGGCAGGGATTGGGAGCGCGAAGCGATGCTGCTCACAGGCGACGAAGCCGTTCCAGTCGGAGCACGGCTCTTCGGCAGCGGCTCGCGCGGCGCGGGCAAGCGTTCCTTCAAGCTGTATGCGCGCAGCCGGTATGAAAGTCCGGAGAAGGGCTTCGCATTCACCGATTGCACGCACATGCATGAAGGCATCCTGCGCGCTGACGCCGGCCCGCACGCCTTCCTGCGCAATACGGTCATCGAGCAGCTCGTCGAGCGTTTCGGATTGCAGGTGGAGGTGCAGCCCTCCGTTGCAGAACCGCTCTATTTGAATGGCGCCTATTGGGGGCTCTACCGCTGGATGCCCGCGAAGGATGCGGAGTGGTTGAAGCAGCGCTGCGGAGCAGAGTCGCTCGATGTGCTCGAGGGTCCCGCGATGAGCGAACGGTCAGGCAAGGACACGCATTTCCTGCATGCCCAAAGACTCTTGCTCAATGGCGCGCCGTTCGACAGCATCGCTGCCGCAATCGATGTGGGCAGCCTCATCGACCTTGCCTGCATCGATCTATGGACGGGCCGCGCAGACCACGATTTGAATGTGCGCTGCTTCCGGCCGCGCCAACCCGGAGGTCGCTGGCGCTGGGTGCTCTTCGACATGGACCTTTGGAGCACGCCAGGGGAGAACAGCGTCGAACGCATGTGCTCGGCGACACTGCCCGAGACGCCTTTCGTACCGCCGCTCATGCAACATCCGCGACTGCAAGAGCTGCTGCTCGCGCGCATGACCGCGCTTCAAGCGGCAGCGTTCCCGCTGATTCCTGAACTCGCTGACAGCCTGTATCGCGCTCATTCAGATGATCTCATCGCTGACCACAAGCGTTGGGAGCTTCAATTGGAAAGCCCGCATCCAGAGGCGTCACTAAGCGAGGTGAAGGCGTTCGCAACCCTGCGCCCGCAGCATCTGTTCGCGCATCTGGCTCGGCGTACAGGCAGGAAAATCCACGTCGTGCGGATCGAAGCGCCGCCCGTTGAATTGGGCCAGCTTCTCGTTGAAGGATTGCTGCTTCGACCAGGGAAGCACGAGGTGCGCTGCTTCAGCGGTGTACCGGTGAGCGTAGAAGCAAGGCCCGCACACGGTGTTGAGTTCACTGGATGGAGCGGCTCTGCATCATCCGAGTCAAGCATGCGCCCAGATCTTTCCAAGATGAAGAAGCTGAGCGCGCGCTTCCGCGTGATGGTACCCTGATTCGCGATTTATGCCTAGGCGAGGACGCCCTTTAGCAACGACTCGAAGAGCGAACGACCATCGGTGTTGCCCAGCCGGGAGTCGCACGCGCGTTCTGGATGCGGCATCATGCCGAAGACATTACGGCCCTTGTTGCACACCCCTGCGATGTTGTCCTTGCTGCCGTTCGGATTGGCGTCCTCGCTCACCTTTCCCGAAGGATCGCAGTAGCGGAAGAGCACGCGATCGTTGTCCTTCAGCGCCTTCAGCGTGTCGGCATCGGCATGGTAGCGGCCTTCACCGTGCGCGATGGGAATCTTCAACGCCTTATCCGGCACCGCGTTGGTCAGTGCGGTATTGGCTGTGCCGCGTCGAATGAAGACGTTCTTGGAGATGAACTTCTGCCCGGCATTGTGCAGCAGCGCTCCCGGCACCAGTCCGGCTTCGCACAGGACCTGGAATCCGTTGCACACGCCGAGAACGAAGCCACCCTTCTTCGCGTGGGCGGCCACCTCCTGCATGATGGGCGAGAAGCGCGCGATGGCGCCGCTACGCAGGTAGTCGCCGTAACTGAACCCGCCGGGGAGCACCACCATGTCCACGCCCTTGAGGTCGTGCTCCTTGTGCCAGAGCCGCTCCACGGGCTGGCCCACGAGGGTCGACAGCGCATTGATCATGTCCTCATCGCAATTGCTGCCGGGGAAGGTGACGACACCGAATCTCATGGCCGCGAAGGTAACCGGAGGCTACCACTGCACACGAAGGCTCAGCTGCAGGTTCCGGCCCGGCGCGCTGACGCCGCTGGCGAACGTTCGATAGTGCGTATCGAGCATGTTCTCCAGGCCAGCCTGCACCGTGAGGCTTCGATTGATGGCATAAGACCCCCGTAGGTTCAAGGTCCACCAGGATGGTGTGCCATCGATGGTGGCATACTGCAGGTTGTCCTCGCTGCCGGGCTGCGTGTCGGTGTCCTTCAATCGCTTCCAGCCATTGAAAAGCACATAGGCCTCAGCTTGCACGCGTTTCGCCCCCCACTGCACCCCGCCACGGCCATAGACGGGTGGGATGTGGTCCAGCGGGCGATCGGTGCTATCGGTACTCACACGGCCGAACGTGTAGGTGATGCCTCCGCGAACACTCATGCGCTTGCTGATCTCCAGGATGAGCTGCCCTTGCGCCCCGTAGAGATAGGCCTCTTTGCTGTTGGTCAGCGCCGTCACGCGGCTCATCGTCCCATCGTAAACGATGCTGTCCTGTCCGTTGAAGGTGTATGCCCCCATGGTGAGCGCGTTCGTATACAGCGTGTAGAAGCCGTGCGACTCCACGAAGAGCTTGTCGGTCATTGTTCTGCTCACCCCTACTTCGAAGTTGGTGGTATGCTCGGGCTCCAGGTTCGTATTCGGCACCACCACGGTGCCCGGTGTGCTGTCGAAGACCTTGGCCATGTCGTCCACGTTCGGCGCGCGGAATCCCGTGCTGGCTAGAGCGGTGAAGCGCCAGTCGTGGCCCGGTGAGTAGACCAGGCCCGCACGCCAATTCAGGGCGCCGTTCGCTTGCGTGTAACGGCCGTTGAGGAATTGGTATCCGCGGTCATCCGCGAAATCGGCGGTGAGGCCGATCCATGAATAGCGAAGGCCGCCGCTCAGCACCACCTGCTCGTTCAATTCAATGGTGTGCGAGATGTACGCAGCGTAGCTGTTCATCGTGGAACCGCCATTCGGGTATCGCGTCGTCAGGTAGGTGACCTCGCCTGTGCGGATATGCTCGCGGTAAGCATCGGAAGCAACCGTGTTCGCATAGGCTTCGAGGCCGTAGCGCAGCTCATGTTTGCCCAAGGACTTCTCCAGATCGACGTTGAAGCCCAGCACCCTCACTCGTTCGGTGCGGTGCCCCAGCCTGCTGCTGCCGAAGCTTCGCGAGTGGCGGCTCTGCTCAATGGCCTGATAGGACGGCGTGATGCGCCCACGATCGAAGAAGCCGGTCATGCTATCGAGCTCCAGCGTGTAGGCGAGCAGCATGCGCTTCTGCGGACCGTAATACCACTCGGACTGTGCAGGAACATAGCTACCGAGTGAATCCGTCATGTACTCGCTGAGGCGGTCGTAGCGCGGTACGTCCGAGCTCGTGCTCAACTGCGTGTTCACCTGATGCACCATGTGCCTGCCGATGCGCAATCGCAGTTTCTGCAGCACATCCATCTGCTTGTAGCCAGTGGGCGACTGCACCAATGGAACAGCGTTGAGCAGCACGCTGTCGGTCCCATTCGTTGTATGCACGATGAATGGCTTCAGGCCCCAGGAGCCATAGCGGGCATCGCGCTCGCCGCCCATGCGCAGATCGCCGAAATCACTGGCGGTGATCGTGGTGAGGCTTGCCAGGCGTCGGCCACCGATCTCAATCGTCGCACTGCCAGTCTTCTCCTCGTTGGCTGTGCTCATGCGAAGGAAGGCGCCGCCGTGCACGCTCACCCCCGTGGTGTCCCGGAAGCGCGGTGCGCGGGTCATCAGGTGAACCACGCCACCCAACGCATCGCTGCCATACACCACCGAACCAGGGCCGCTCACTACTTCTATCCGTTCAATCGCGTTCTGATCGACCGTCATCAGGTCCTGCAAATGGCCACCACGGTAGATGGCGTTGTTCATGCGCACGCCATCCACCACCAGCAGTACGCGGCTGGCCTCGAACCCACGAATCACCGGGCTGCCGCCACCCATCTGGCTGCGCTGAACGAAGAGCGCGCCGCTGTTCTGCAATAGATCCGGCGTGGTCTGCTGGTCAAGGAACGAGATCTCGCGTCGCTTGATGATGTCCACCTGCTCTGGCACATCGCGCCGTTTCTCCTCGAAGCGGCTGGCGGAGACCACGAACTCCTCCAAGCCGATGACCTGCCGTTGCATTCGAACAATGGCTCCGGCCACCGTATCCGGAGAGAGGACAATGGCACGGTAGCCCACATGCGAGACCAGGACCGCTTTCCTTCCCTTGAAGGCATCCAGCCGCGCCCGTCCCTTGCCATCGACAATAGCCGACACGCCTGGAGGGTCGCTGGTCAGGGTAGCGCCATCCAACGGTTGCAGGGTGATGGCATCGACGAAGGTGATGGTCTGGGCAGAGAGACTTTCGGGCAGGAGCATGAGTGCCATCAGGCACAATCTGCCACGACGGAATACCGATCCAAGTGCCTTGTCCACTGAATTCATTGTCGGCGCGTGCGCTGGTGCTCGCTCAGGTCCATCGGACAGCGATGGCAGTGCAAAGCAATCCCAACACCGCCAATTCTGCCAACCAGTCACGGCGGGGGTTGAGCACCGCATAGCCTGAAAGGACCGCCGCTGGTGCCGCTGCCAGCACTGCCGGGAACGAACCCTTGAGCCATTGCAGCAAAAGCAAGATCACGCAAAGCGCCAGGGCGAAGGCCATGAAGGAGGACCGCAGGTTCTTGCCGCGCATCACGCAGCGCGCATAACTGATGTTGAAAGCCGCGAGCGCCAGCAGGAGCATCGGCACCAGGATCGACAGGAACATCTTGCGGGGCCACCCGATCCAGAGGACGGCGGAATCCAAGTCGGGTACCGTGATGGTGAGCAGCGGCCGCCACGGCGTGTCGCCCAGCAGATGCAGCACTGCCCAGGTCAGGTAGAAAACGACGCCGATCGCCAACAGCGGCAGCGCATACTCGCGCCATGCGAACGGCCGAATGACCGAGACCGATGCCCAGATGACCATGAGCATCAAGGCATAGGGCAGGTAGCAGAGCGCAGCGATCCCCGTGAGCAGGCCAGCATCGAACAGCAGCCTCAATGCCGGGCCGTTGTTCTCAACCGACCACGTCCGACGGACAGCCATCAGGACGAATGGCATTCCCAACAGGGCTGGGTCGTAACAGCAGGGTCCCCCTAAGCCAGCAAGAACGACCGGGAACAACAGGGCCACCAAGTGGTTCCGGCGGTCCATGAGCTCCAAGGCGTTGAGGAGGAGCGCCAACTGGGCCGCGATGATCGAGATGAGCACTATGCCGGCGATCGCGTTCGCCCACGCCGCGACACCAATCAAGCGCTGGGCCAGTTGCGCCAGCGGCATGCCTTCCCCTTCCACCGACGGGGCATGCCAGAATGCCGGCAGGAAGAGCGCAGCGGCCAGCACCGGAACCGCCAGCAGCACGGCGGGCTGGTTACTGCGGAAAAGGCCGACGAGCATGGGGTGAATTGCGGGCATCTATCTTCGCCCCGCCCCAAGCTTACGCACGATGCAAAAGATAGCCTTCGCCATCGGCCATTTACTGGAGTGGACCTTCACCGGTCTCGCCGCCTTGGGATGGCTACCGGTGATACTCACGACCATCGTTCTCTTCTTCGGTCTGATTTATTGGCTCGCGTTGCAAGGGAAGTACAACCGCCGTGCGAAGGCGGAGAACACCCTGGCCTGATCAGCGGGCGACCGCTCCGGCCCGCTGCGCCGGTTGCTTCACCAGGTCGTGGCCGATGTCGTCACGCATGTATTTCCCGTCGTAAGCGATGACCGATGCGGCCCGATAAGCCGAGGCGATCGCGCTCTCCAGGTCCTTGCCCATGCCGGTGACCGTCATGACGCGGCCGCCGTTGGTGACGAGCTTATCGCCCTTCAGGCGCGTGCCGGCCTGGAAGACATATGCATCGCGCACCATGTCAACGCCCAGGATGGTCTTCCCTTTTTCGTATTCCTCGGGATAGCCCTCCGCTGCCAGCACGATGCTCACGGCCGTGCGGTCATCAACGTCCACGTGGCGCTCGCTGAGCGTGCCGCTGGCGATGCCCTCGAAGAGGTCGAGCAGGTCGCTCTTCAGGCGCGGCAGGATGGCCTGCGTCTCCGGATCGCCCAAGCGAACATTGTACTCGATCACATACGGGTCGCCGTCCACATTCATAAGGCCGATGAACAGGAAGCCCTGGTAGGCGATGCCATCCTTCTTCAAGCCGCGCACCGTTGGCGCCGCGATCCGGTCATGCACCTTTTGCATGAAGTCCTTGTCGGCGAACGGGGCCGGCGAAACGGCGCCCATACCACCGGTGTTCGGACCGGTATCGCCGCGCCCGATGCGCTTGTAATCCTTCGCGGCGGGCAGCATCTTGAACGATTCACCGTCGGTCACTAGGAAAGCGCTGAGCTCGATTCCCTTCAGGTGCTGCTCAATCACCACGCGCTCACCTGCCTCACCGAACCGGCCCTGCTGGAGCATCTCCCGCAGCGCCTTTGCCGCCTCCTTCTTGTCGTTGGTGATGATTACTCCTTTGCCTGCGGCGAGCCCATCGGCCTTGATGACATATGGCGCGTTGATGCGGTCGAGGTGGTCGAGCGCCTCCTGCAGCTGTCCTTTGATGAAGGTGCGGTGCGCGGCGGTTGGGATGTTGTGGCGGAACATGAACTCCTTCGCGAAGTCCTTGCTGCCCTCCAACCGTGCGCCCTCGGCCTTGGGGCCGATCACGGTCACGTCTTGCAGCTGCGGGTCGGCGGCCAATCGATCATGGACCCCCCCCACCAACGGGGACTCGGGGCCCACCACCACGATCCGGATGCGATTCTCCAAGAGGAATCTCCGCATCGCCTTGGCATCGCGCAGATCCACCTCCGCATTGCGGCCGTGCCGGATGGTTCCCGGATTGCCCGGTGCCACGAAAAGCGTATCCAGCAATGAGCTCTGCGCGATCTTCCATGCCAACGCATGCTCTCTTCCGCCGCTACCGATCAACAGGACATTCATGACGATTGCCTTTGGTGCAAAGGAAGGTTCACCGACGCCGAACGTGAAGGTCTAGTTATCAACGTCTGTGGAGCCGCGCGATCGCAGTGCGCCGCAAACGACCGCTGACGTACTCAGTGCTTGTGCGGCATCCGCTTGATGCTGCACCCGATGTTGCGCGTGCTGGCCGGATCAATTGGCTTCCCGTCCGCCAGGTGCGCAATGGCATTGAAGGCCCAGCGCTCCTTCACCTCGGCGGCGCTGGCGACGTTGTCGTCGATGGCGCCCTTATAAACCAGCTTCATGCTCTTGTCGAAGAGGAACACATGCGGGGTTGTGCGCGCTCCAAAGGCATCGGCCACCTGATGGTCCGCATCCAGGAGATAACTGCCCGAATAGCCCTTCTCCTTGTAGCGTGCCTGCATATCCGCAAAGCCATCGCCCTGTTCGCGCTTCGCCTCGTTGCTATTAATCAGCACGGCCGGAACGCCGAAACGCCCGCCGTAAGCCATCAGCTCGGGGTAGCGGCCTTCCCATCCCTCGCTGCCCTCGCTGCCCACCACGAAGGGACAGGTATTGCAGGAGAAGACCACTAGAAGTCCACTGCGACCAACAAGGTCCTTCAGCGCACGCATCTCGCCGTTCACATCCTGCATCTTCACATCGGTGGCTGGCATGGCATCGCCGATGTTCAGGTTGGGCAGTTCGTGCATCGATAGGGTGAGGAGGCCGGCGGTTGCGATGGAGGCGGTCTTCAAGAGCATGGTTCTCGTTGTTTTGGAGGGAGCGAAGTTACCGAAGCCGCCTTGCTGCGCCGATACCCGGCACGGCTTGGGGGCCGCCACCCTGGAACCAAACTCACAACGGGATGTTCCCGTGCTTCTTGCGCGGCAGCTTGTCCACCTTGTTGCGGAGCATCTCCAGCGCCGCCATCACCTTCACGCGGGTTTGGCTCGGACGGATGACCTCGTCGATGTATCCGCGGGCCGCTGCTTCGTAGGGGTTGGCGAACTGCTCCCTGTACTGCGCCTCCTTCTCCTGCAACTTGGCTGCTGGGTCAGCTGCTTTAGCGATCTCGCCCCTGAAGATGATCTCAGCCGCTCCTTTCGCCCCCATCACGGCGATCTCGGCGCTGGGCCATGCGAAGTTCATGTCGCACCCGATGTGCTTGCTGTTCATCACATCGTAAGCGCCGCCATAAGCCTTGCGCGTGATGACGGTGATGCGTGGCACCGTGGCCTCGCTGAAGGCGTAGAGCAGCTTCGCCCCATGGTTGATGATGCCGCGCCACTCCTGATCGGTGCCGGGCAGGAACCCGGGCACGTCCACGAAGACCAGCAGCGGGATGTTGAACGCATCGCAGAACCGCACGAAGCGCGCAGCCTTGGTTGATGCATCGATGTCGAGCACGCCCGCGAGGACGGCTGGCTGGTTGGCCACGCAGCCCACGGTCCGGCCAGCCACACGAGCGAATCCGATCACCATGTTGCGTGCGTATTCTGCGTGCACCTCCATGCTGCTGTCCGGATCGATCACTGCATTCATCACCTGCCGGATGTCGTACGGCTGGTTCGGGTTGTCAGGGATGATCGAATCAAGTTCCGGGCGCTGTTCATCGCCGGGAGAGAAAAGCAGGGCCGGCGGCTCTTCCTCGCAGTTGCTGGGGAGGTAGCCCACGAGCTGGCGCAATTGCCGGATGGCGTCGATCTCATTCACGGCCGTGAAGTGAGCCACACCGCTCTTGGTGGCGTGGGTGGAGGCCCCGCCGAGGTCCTCACTGCTCACCTCCTCGTGCGTCACGGTCTTCACCACGTTCGGGCCAGTGACGAACATGTAGCTGGTGCCCTCGGCCATGAGCACGAAATCCGTGAGGGCCGGGCTGTACACCGCACCTCCTGCGCACGGGCCCAGAATGGCGCTGATCTGCGGGATCACCCCGCTCGCGCGGACGTTCCTGAAGAAGATGTCCGCGTATCCGCCAAGGCTCACGACCCCTTCCTGGATCCGCGCCCCACCGCTGTCGTTCAGGCCGATGACCGGTGCGCCGTTCTGCATGGCGAGATCCATGATGCGGCAGATCTTCTGCGCATGAGCCTCGGCCAACGATCCGCCCAGCACGGTGAAGTCCTGCGAGAAGACGTAGACGAGGCGGCCGTCGATGCTGCCGTAGCCGGTGACAACGCCATCGCCGAGGAACTTCTGCTTGTCCAGGCCGAAGTTGGTGCTGCGATGAGTTACCTGCTGCCCGATTTCCTGGAAGCTGCCCTCATCCAACAAGAGCCCCACGCGCTCACGCGCGGTGAGCTTGCCCTTCTTGTGCTGGGCACCCACACGGTCCGCTCCGCCTCCTTCCAGCGCCTTGGCCACCCGGGCCTCCAACGCGTCGAAATGCTCCTTCATGGGCTGGTGATGGGCCGCGCCATGGCGCAGCGGCGCTAATGTAGCCGGGCGGCGTGCAAGGCACCGCCGTACTTTGGGGTCCATGAAGTGGCGATTCGCCGACCTTCCCGTCCGCACCAAGTTCATGGTGACGCTGGGCATCCCCATGGCCGGCATGGTGCTGCTGCTCGGAAAGCAGATTGACGGCAGCTTGAAGCGGCTGGATGTGATGGAGTACTTCAATCGCCAGGCGCAGCTCATCGGCCTGCATGCGAATGCCGCGCACGAGATCCAGCGCGAGAGCGCGCTTTCCGTCGGCTATCTCTCCGGCATGAACGTGCTCCCCATGAAGTTGAGCGTGCAGTACACCCGGACGGATGAGGCGCTGGAGACCCTCACCCGTCCGGATATTCCGCAATCCCGCACGGTGACCGCCTCGCGGGCCTTCGAGGGCCTGCATATCCTTCGGCAACGGGTGCGTGATCGCCGTATCGACGCCTCCTCCGTGAGCCGCGTGTACCGGGCCATGGATCAATCGCTGCTCGATGAGCTGGGGCGCACTGGTAAGCTGGCCATGGACCCCGATGCGAAAGACCTGCTCTACGCGCATCTGCGGCTCCTGCGCGCCAAACAGGCGCTGAGCGTGCTCCGCGACATGCTCACCATCGGCTATGCCACGCGTCCCATCGGTATGCCCGATGTGACCCAGTTGGGTGAGGAGGTCTCCGCCTACGAGACGAACATGCTCCTGTTCGAGCGCGACGCATCGCCCGAGGTGCTCAGCACCTACCAGGCCGTGTTCCAAGGCGCCGACGTGAATTTCATGCGCTCGCTGATCGGCACGGTTAAGCAGCGGCAGTCGCCCGACCTGGAGATCGCCCCACGGGAGTGGTGGGAGCTCTCGCTCAATGCACTGGAGAAGCTCCACACTGTGGAGGCGCGCTCGCTGGAGCTCATCACGCAGAACGCCGCGGCTAATACGCGCGATGCGGAGGTGAAGCTCTTCATCGTGCTGGCGGCGCTGCTTTGCGTGATTCTTGCGGTCACGGTCATGGGGGTCCTGATCACGCGTGGTGTGCGCAGCACCGTGACCGAAGTGGTCCGTGCATCGCGCTCGATGGCCGTAGGCGACGTGAACGTGAAGGTGCGCGTGAACAGCGATGATGAGATCGGCGAGATGGCGCGGGCCTTCAACGGCATGGTGGACAACCTGCGCTCGTTGGCGGGCAGCGCGGATGCCATCGGCAAGGGAGACTATGACGCCCCGGTGAACGTGCGCGGGGCGCAAGACCAGCTAGGGCTGGCGCTGGCGCGGATGAGAGAGAACCTGAAGGCCGCCCGGCTCCGCGACACCGAGCAGGCCCGGGCCCTGAAGAGCGAGAAGGAGAAGCTGGAGGATGCCAATCAGCGCATCAACGTGCTCATCAAGGAGATGCATCACCGGGTGAAGAACAACCTGCAGGTGGTGGCAAGCCTGCTCCGTCTTCAGGCCGCATCCTTCACCGATGAGCGCCTCCAGGAGGCGTTCGACCAGAGCCAGAGCCGCGTCACGAGCATGGCCCTCATCCACGAGAAGCTTTACAAGGGCGACGAGCTGGCCCGCGTGGATGTGGCGCTATACATCCATGAGCTCTTCGCTGAACTCGTACAGGTGAATGACGTGGAGGACCGCGTCCGGCACCGGACTGACATCGATCCCGGCCTCGCCTTCAGCCTGACCACCATGGTTCCGCTAGGCCTGCTGCTGAACGAATTGATCACCAACTCCTTCAAGCACGCCTTCGGCGACCGCAAGGAAGGGCTCGTCACGCTTTCGCTGCACCATGCCGAAGGCGACAGCTTCGACCTGTTCTATGCCGATGATGGTTCAGGGATCCCCGTGGAGCGCATGCAGCCCGATGGGGGCACGCTGGGCATGTCGCTCATCGAGAGCCTCGTGGAGCAGCTGAACGGACTGATGTCGATGGAAGGCGGCCCGGACGGCACGCGCTACCAGATACGGTTCAAGGCGAATTGAATCCGGCGATCAGCCTTTCTCAAGCTCCGCCTCCACCTCTTCGGAGAGGTCCATGTTATGGAAGACGGCGTTCACATCCTCGTCCTCGTTCAGCATGTCGGTCAGTTTGAGGACTGCGCGCGCGGTGGCGATATCCGCCGGAACCGTCACGAGCGGGAATCGCTTGAGTTCGGCGCTCTTCACCTCAACACCTAACTGCTCGAGCTTCTGCTGCATGGCGCCGAAGGACTGGAATGGCGCATAGATGGAGAAGCCCTCCTCGTCGCGCACCACGTCATCGGCCCCACCATCAATCACCTCCATCTCGAACTCATCGGCATGGCGGCCCTTGAGCGCGGCCTGCTCCACAACGAATTCGGCCTTGCGCTCGAAGATGTGGACGAGCGATCCGCTGGTGCCCATGTTGGCGCCGCACTTGCTGAAGAAGCTGCGCACGTTGGCCACGGTGCGCGTCGGGTTGTTGGTGGCCGCTTCAACGAACACGGCCACGCCACCTGGGGCATAGCCCTCGTAAGTCATTTCCGTGAAATCGGCATCCTCGCCGCCAGCCGCCTTCTTGATGGCGCGGTCGATGTTGTCCTTGGGCATGTTCATGCCCCGGGCGTTCTGGATGGCCACTTTGAGCCGCGAGTTCGAATCCGGATTCGGCCCGCCCGCTTTCACCGCCATGGCGATCTCCTTGCCGATGCGCGTGAAGAGCTTGCTGAGCTTGGCGTTGCGCGCGAAGATCTTGTGCTTGCGTTTCTCGAAGATGCGGCCCATGGCGTACCCTGCTTGAATCGGGTTGCTAAAGTAGCTGCCTCGAGTTGGACAAGCCCAACGCCGGACCGCGAGGCATTGCGCTGTGCGCGTGTCCCCGCGGTCCTGGGTCCAACCCCTCGTCGCGCCGGCCCACTCCTTTCCGGAGGAGTCCTCGCTAGTTGAACCCGATGATGGTCAGGCCCACGGTCACCGGCGTGAGTTCCGGCCCCTTGCCCTCTTTGAAGAGCGGGGTGAGGGAGTATTCAGCGAAGAGGTTCCATGCACCGAACCCGAGGCGCACGGAGGCGGCTGCGCGATAAGGCAGCAGCAGGTAATCGCCCTTGTCGCGCGCCTTCCGCTGCTCGCCGTCCTCGGTCCACTTCTGCTTGTACATGGAATCGAAGTACCAGCTGCCCACGACGCCCATGGCGAGGTGGAAGTTGTTCTTGCGCGAATGCCTGAACCGCTTGGCCACCGCTCTGGTCGTATCGGCGCGCATCGCGCGGACATCGGCATCGGTCGGCATGGCCGCGCGCTTGGTGTTGAACTCGAGCATCAGCGGCACGCGGATACCCATCTGACGCAGCTTGTTCTTGCGTAGGTCTGGCGTCTCCATCTCAACCCCATAAACGGAGTCTGCGTCGTAAGCGAGGGTCACGTTGTTCTTCAGCCTGTAGTTCACGAACTCCCACCCCAGGCCGGTGAGCAGGCCCACGTGATGGGTGCCGAATTCAATCTTCTGCTCCATGAGGTTGATGCTCAGGAAGCGTGAACGCGCATTGTCGATTTCCATGAACTCGGCGTTGCCGCTCAGGTCCGGGCTGCCGCCTTCATCGATCAGCGTGTTCACGCCCACGTCGATGCCGCTCCAATAGGTGAACATGTTCCGGCGTTCCGTCCTGCGCTCCTTGATCACCTCCGCGATGCTGTCGGTCTCGCTCGCCCAAATGCGCGGCTCGGTGTGCACGGTGATCCGCTTGCGCTTGGTCTCGATGGTGAAGTTCCCCTCGGATTTCTTGGTTGTATCCGAGTCCTCCACCTTGGCATAAGCCCCTTCGCGCGAGTTCACGCCGAGGGAGAGTGTGGTGCGGTTCTCATTCACGGCGGCGCTATCGGACTGCGCCAGTCCCGGCAGCGAGTGGAGTGAAAGGGTGAACAGGAGGAGCGCGGTTCTCATGGGAGCTTGGTTCTTGAGGATAGGACGGTCTGAGCGGCCACGAGTTACAGCCCGGCGCAAAAGCAGAACGCCCCGGGTCTCGGGGCGCTTCCGCTATGATCGGTGGTGGTGATCAGCTGCGGCGTTCGGGCCGGAAGTCGATCACCATGTGCGTGGTCTTCCAGATGCCGTCAGGGTTCGCACCCACGTCGATCCGGGCCAGCTTACGCAGCACGTAGGCGCGCAGCTCTTCGTTGGCGCTGTTGCAGGCGAGCACCTGCACCTTGCCCTCGCGGTCGATGTTGAAGCTGACGTACACCTTGCCGGTCATGTCGCCCTTCTCCATGACGGGGAACACGAGGTGGCGGCTGAGCGCGCGATCCAAGGTGCGCTCCAAACTGGTGCGCTCGCTGGACTCACTGAGCCGCACGGGATCGGCGGCGCGGGCGTAACCGAAGGTGAACACCGTGGCGATCACCAGAAGAAGGCGGGAAACACGGGTTTTCATGATGTTGGTTGTTTGTGGTGTTTGGCCATGTGACGAGGCATGGGCACCGCCAGTTACCGGAGAACGGCCGCTTCGTGACGAGCGGCATCGGCGTGGTGATGAACGGAGGAATCAGCGACTGGCTGTGAACGCCAGGTTGCGCCCTAGGCGCAGGGCGAAGCCCTGGCTGCGGCCCTGCCCATCGCGCTGCACGGCCAGGCCTGCCTTATCGCCCCCCAAGGCGCGCAGCCCGCGATCCACAGCAGCCACCGCGTCGTCGCCATCGAGGGGGCGATCCGTTTCCGACGGCCGCTCAAGCACCTTCTCGCGCACGACGCCGGTCAATGCTTCACCCAGTGTGCGCGTTTCGGCGGCAGGTGCGCCAATCGCTTGAGGCTCGTTCGATGCGGCTGATGAGGGCGTCTGCGCCAAAGGCTCGTGATCATCGGACGCTACCGGAATCAGCGGAAGGTCTTCCTTGCCGCTTCCCGTCCCGTGGTCCTCCGCGACTAAGCGGTCCTCGACCGGCGATTGAGGCGGCAATGGCTCCACACGGGCCGGAGCTGGGGATTCTTTCTCTCTCGCCAAGGGCTGCAGGTTGTCGTCCTCAGGCTGTACGGATGGCAACACGTCCTCTGCGTTCGGCTCGTCGCGCTCTTTCTCCTGAACGACTTTCGTCTGCTGGTCGTTGATGGGATCCTTGGTGCGATTCGCGATCTCGGGTGCGGACGGCTCAACCATCCACCACATGGTGAGAAGAAGCGCCACGACCGCTGCTGCAGCCGCCCACCGCATCGCCACCCGGTAGGGGAAAAGCGGAATCACGCGGGTCTCCCGCTTCAGCCCTTGCTTTTCAGCGAACACGATCGATTCCGAAGCCACACGCGTCCGTTGCATGAGCTTCCATTCGCGCGCCGCTGATTCATGTGCTGCCAGAAAGGCGTCTAGGGCAACGATCTGCTCTTCCTTCAGGTCGCCCTCCAGCTTCGCCACCAAATGATCCAAGAGCGTGCGCTTCGTGACGAGCCCGTCGGGTGGCAATGCCCGGTGCAATTCAGACTTGTCCTCGAGGGCGCCTGTTCCGGGCGAGACTCGTGCATGCGCGTAGATCCATTCGGCGCGCTGGTGCTCCGGATGCTCAGCGAGATACCGGCGCAAGGCCTCAAGCTGCGCGCCATCGAGATCGCCCTCCAATCTGGCGACGAGGTGATCTTCCACGCTTCGTTCATCCACGAAGCCATAAGGCGGCAATGCGCGTTTGAGGGCCTCTTTGTCCAACATGGAAAGCCGGACATCGGATACATGCACAGCCGGCATCTCCTCATCATCCGGACGGAGTTCAGGGTGCGCGAGCAGGAAGGCTTCAAGCATCCGTTCCTGCTCCGCCGTGAGGTTGCCCTCCAAGCGGTCCAGCAGCCAGGCTTCGTAGTTGCTATGATCGATGCGTTGCTTCAAAGCACGATGTCCAGTTGTCCGATGTATTCCTTCAGCGTGGTGCGGCCCCGGTAGATGTACACCTTCACCTGCGCGAGGCTGAGCCCGGTGAGTGCGGCGATCTCCTCATACGCATAGCCTTCCAGATCGCGCAGCAGAACGACGCTTCGCTGGATCGCAGGGAGCCTGGCCAGCGCGGCGTCGAGCACTTCCTTCAGGTCCGGTTGGTCCTGGCTGGTATGGCGCAAGTCCTCATGATGCTCCTCCATCCGCTTGCTCCTGGAGCCTTTGCGCACCTCGTCCACCATGGCGTGGTGCGCCGTGGTGAACAGGTAGCTCTTGGCCTTGGCCGCTTCCACCTGATCCACCCGCGACCATAGGCGGGCGAAGCTCTCCTGCACCACGTCCTTCGCGAGGTCCACGTCGCGCAAGTGCTTCAATGCGAAGCGATAGATGCCATCGGCATGGGCGTCCACAGCGGTGTTGTACTCAGCAGGGGTCATCGGCGAGGGACCGGTGTCCGCACATAGGACGCGCGGGCGATGGGAAAGTTACTGGGCGGGCTGGGTGTTGAAAGAAACGTTCATGGGTTGGCGCCGACCCGCCTCGGCCGTGGGCCGAGCAACAAGGACTTTTGCCACGGATGGCGGCACGGCAGGAAGGCGGCAAGCGGATGCGTGGAGCGAAGTCCACGGCACAGGGCCATCCGCTCGTCAGCATCGTGACGGTGGTTTACAACGGCGCGGCCACTTTGGAGCGCACGATACAGAGCGTTTTGGCGCAGGACTACCCGAGCATCGAGTACATCGTGGTCGATGGCGGGAGCACGGATGGCACGCTGGACATCATCCGGCGGTATGAGGACCGCCTCGACTATTGGGTGAGCGAGCGGGACAAGGGCATCTACGACGCCATGAACAAGGGCGTGGCGCTGTGCACCGGTGAATGGGTCGGGCTCATCAATGCCGATGACTGGTACGAGCCGCACAGCGTTTCGCAGGCGATGGCCGCGGCGGCTGGCCAGGAGGGCATCAACATCGTGCATGGCGACATCTGGCTGGAATATCCCAACGGCCACAGCAAGGTGAAGAAGGCCCGCCTCAACGGCTTCCTGCTGAAGTACTGGGAAATGGTGCTGAATCATCCTTCCTTCTTCGTGCGCCGCAGCTACTACGCCGGTCATCCCTTCGACATCATGATCCGCGTGAGCGGGGACCACAAGTGGACGGTGGACGCTTGGATGGAATCGCCGAGGCAGTTCATGTATGTGCCGCAGCCGCTCGCGCATTTCACCGCTGGCGGCGCGAGCATGCGCGTACCATTGGGCAAGATGCTGCGCGAAGGACGCCTTGTAGGTCGGGCAATCGGGCTGGGGCCGTTCGGGATGCTCGTAAGCCAAGCCACTCGTCTGGCGCTCTATCTTCCGCAATACCTGAAACTGCTCTTCAACCAGCACATCTCGCCGCTGCTGAGCGGCCACCGGCCATGAGCGCAAGCGTTTGGAACATCCTTCAGGATTGGGCTGCGAACAAGGGCAATCCCAAGAGCCGCTTGGTGATGCTCCATTTCCGCCTTGCCCACCTGCTTCGGCAGAGCCCCATCACCTTCGTGCTCTTCTTCTGGTACTTCATCGCGTACCGCATCACGGTGGAGTGGGTGCTCGGCATCGAGCTGCCGTGGAAGACGCGCATCGGTCCGGGCTTCCGCATCGAGCACGGCCAGGCGCTGGTGGTGAACGACGGCACTGTGTTCGGCGCGGGCTGCGTGGTGCGCAACAGCTGCACCATCGGCAACAAGCGGCTGAAGGACGGCACGTACAGCAAATCGCCGCGCTTCGGCGATCGCGTGGACATCGGCGCGAACGCGATCATCATCGGCCCCATCACCATCGGCGACGATGTGGCCATCGGAGCGGGAGCCGTGGTGCTGAAGGATGTGCCCGCGAACAGCGTGGCGGTGGGCAACCCCGCGCGCATCCTGCCGCGCGGCTGAACGCCTAGTACAGGATTGTCAGGATTCGCCGGCCACTGTGACCATCAGCCGAAAAACCAATCCGATGCGAGCCCTCATGATGCTCTCCTTCGCGCTCGCGGCCAGCCCTGCTGCCCTGCATGCCCAGGGCTTGTTGCCGCTCTTCAATGTGGATGCGAAAGGCCTCTGGGTCGAGGGACATGACCCCGTGGCCTACTTCACCCAGAACAAAGCCGTGAAGGGCAGCCCGCAGATCGCTTTGACGCACCAAGGCGCCACCTTCCGCTTCAGCAGCACTGCGCACCGCGACCTCTTCCAGAAGGAGCCAGGGCGCTATATGCCCCAATACGGCGGCTGGTGCGCCTTCGCCATGGGCGACTACGGCAAAAAGGTGGAAGTGGACCCAGAGACCTTCAAAGTGAAGGACGGCAAGCTCTACCTCTTCTACAATGCCTTCTTCAACAATACGCTCACCAGTTGGAACAAGGAGGAGCAGCGCTTGCGCGCTTCCGCCGATCGCAACTGGGCCGCGTTCAAGCATAAACCCTGATCTCTGCCATGCTCCTGCTTCGCCGACTTCCCGACTTCGTCGCGGCCATCATCCTGCTGCAGACGCTTTACTTCAAGTTCACCGGCGCTGCTGAATCCGTGTGGATCTTCGAGACACTGGGTGCCGAGCCGGAAGGTCGGATCGGCAGCGGCGTCATGGAGCTGATAGCCGCCGTGCTCCTGTTCATCCGTTCCACGGCCTGGATCGGCGCGGGCATCGCACTGGGCACCATGCTCGGCGCCATTGCCAGCCATGTTGGCGTGCTCGGCATCGAGGTGATGGGCGATGGCGGCCTCCTGTTCGCGCTGGCCTGCATCGTAGCGATATGCGCGGTGGCCGTCCTCCTTCGGGATCGCGCGCGCATGTTTCATTTGTGGAATTCACTTCGCGGTCACCAGGCCGAACGTGCATGAAGCGCATAACAACCTACAACGCCGGCATCCTGATGTGCATCGATGACCTGCTTCAGCAGCTCACCGATGAGCAACTCGCTCAGTCGCATGCGATGCTCCACGGCAGCAGCATCGGGGGGCACCTGCGCCACGTCCTCGAGTTCTATTCCTGCCTGCTCGCGCCCGATAGCGAAGGAAGCTTCAGTTATGACGACCGTATGCGCGACCCGCTGATCGAGCGCGAGGTGCGCGCTGCCCGCGACAAGGCGGCGCACTGCCTCGCACTGCTGCACGCGGTGCATACAGACCGAACGATGATGATGCAGAGCGAGCTGCCCGGGGAGCTCGGACGCGTAGAACAACAGACCTCCCTTGCGCGCGAGCTTGCCTACCTCGCCGATCATGGCGTGCATCATTTGGCGATGGTGCGCATCGCGTTGGCACAAGCGCTCCCGCACGTGCGGTTCCCTGAGCACCTGGGGTACGCGGCCTCCACGCGCAATCATCAGGCCCGCTCAATCCAGGAGTCTGCATGAGCCCGCAGCGCTGGGCCGTTCGCCTAAACCACGAGTACTGGCCGTGGTGGGTCATCTACGCCCCGGTGGCGCCCTTCTATCTGTGGCAAGCGCTGCGACAGTGGCGCGCTGCGTTCTTCACGAACGTCAATCCGGGCATCGACATGGGCGGCTTCTTCGGAGAGCGGAAGCAGGACATCTATGCCCTGCTGCCAGCGGGAAGCTATCCGCCCACCCACGTCATCGCAGCCAGGACATCGACCGAACAGGTGCTGGATGCCTGGCGTGCTTCCGGCATCGCGTTCCCGTTGATCGTGAAGCCCGATGTGGGCGAGCGGGGGGAGGGCGTCGCTGTCGTCCACGACGAGGGTGGCCTAATACGCGCTCTGACCGAGAAGGGCCACGACATGCTCTTGCAGGCGAAGGCGCCGGGCCCGCACGAGTTTGCGCTGATGTTCCTCGTTGATCCCGTCACGCGGCACGCACGGCTGCTGTCGATTTGTGGCAAGCGGTTCCTTGCCATAGATGGTGATGGAGCCAGCAGCATCAAGGAACTCTTGGCGCGCACGCATCGCGGCAGGCGACAGCTTGTTCGATTGGAGGCGCTGGACCACGACGCCATGCGCCGCATTCCTGCGAAGGGCGAGCGGGTGGTCGCTGAGCCGATCGGCAATCATTGCCGGGGGACCATTTTCCATGATGCGAGCCAGTTGGCCACACCCGAGCTAGTTTCCGCGCTGAACGGGCTCCTAGCACAAGCGCACGGCATCTGCTACGGGCGGGTGGATGTGCGCGCAGAGGATGAATTGGCGTTTCAGGCGGGCCGCTTCTCGGTGATTGAGCTCAATGGCGTGAGCAGTGAACCGGGCAGCATCTATGACCCTTCGTGGAGCATCTGGCAGTGCTGGCGCGAGTTGCTGAGGCATGTGCGGTTGATCGGGCCGCTAAGCGCGCGGCTGCAACAGATGGGGCATGAACCGGTGCCTCTGAGCCTTCTGCTGCGCCGAAGCTGGTTGCACTTCTACCGCGCCTCACGGCCACGCACGCAACAAGCCATAGCTCCCGCTAGCCAGCAGTACCACGCCTCTCGTGCAGAAGTGCGAACGCAAGCCGTGCGGTGAGCGCCCTCCGGCGCCTCTTCGCCCAAGCGCGCTGAAACCATCTGCAGGACATGAGTGCTAACGAAAGGGTCCAACGCGAAACCAAGCGATGCAACAGAGCAGCGCCCGGATCCCTCCGGGCGCTGCCTTGTTGGGGGCCGCTGAAGGTCACTTCACCTCGACCACCATGTATCGGCTCAACTTCCAGAACGAAGCCGGATCCTTGATCTCCAGATAGGCGAACAGATCCCCTTCCTCCACCATGGCGTAGCTGTCCTTGGGATGCTCGCTCACCAACCGCGCCTTCTTCGCGCTAAGGGGCACCCTGGTCACTTGGCGCGCATCCACTTGCTTGAATTCTCCTTGTTGGACCTCGCCGCTCATATGCGCGGTCTTGCCAATGCCGATGATGCCGCCCGTCCGGGTCACCACACCGCGCTCCTCGAGCTCCTTGCTCGTCCCCACCACGTACCATGCCGCGTTCATCTCGTTGGTCTGCTGCTCAATGAAGGCTTCGCGCTTGGCCACTTCAAGCTCCATCGCTGTAAGCTGCGTGTTCACCTGTTCGATCTGGAAGTCCTTTGCCAACAATCCATCCTTCATGATCGAGATTGAGGAATCGCGCGAAGCGAGCATCGCGTCCAGCTCCTTCAGCTTCTTGCGCAGTCCGCTCGCCTCGATCTTGCTCCTATCCAGTCGCTTTGTGAGCTCGGCGATGCGGTCGCGGCTCTCCTGCATCAAGCCGTTCATGAGCTGAAGGTCCCGAACGACCTTCTTGCGCTTGTCGATGTCCATCTCCCCGGTCGTGATCTCTCCCAGGATCATCTCGCGATGGTCCATCATCGCGATGCTCTTCTCTATCTCATCGAACGACACCGACATCTCACCGATGAGGGAATCGCGGCTCTGAAGCTGGTCCTTCAGCTTCTCGGTTTCAGCACGCGCGGCCAGTTCGCCCTCAGAGGGGCCGCTCTCGCAAGCAGCGAGCATGAATGCGGCAGCGAGCGCCAGAATCATCGGGCGCGCCTGCTTCGCGAAACGCCGGGGACAGGTTGGAGTGCTCATGATGTGGTGGTTTTAGGGTTGTCCGTGTCGAACGGAATGGGTGGCGGCCCCGCATTCACGGATCCGGTGCCGGGGATGTGCGGGCAGTGTGCGAATCACGCGAAGAGGCTTGCGGGACAAGGGTTTCGGCGAATCCAGGCGGCCGACGTCCCGGAGGGCGACAGCATCCTTGTGGCCGGCGCGAGCGGCACCGGAAAGTCGATCCTCTGCACCCAGTTCATCGCTGAGGGCCTGCGACAAGGCGAAGCGGCCATCATCGCCGTGTTCGAGGAGCGGCCCGCTGAATACGCCTCCCGCGCGAACACCTTCGGACTGGACCTGGACACCTCGCGCACGAACGGCAAGCTCGAGATCCTGTACCTGCGGCCCTTGGACCTGACGGTGGACGAGGCGCTCTTCGAGATCATGAAAGCCGTGAGGCGCGTGGGCGCGAAGCGCTTGGTGATCGACTCGCTCGCCGGTTTCGAGCGCGCGCTCGCGCCCGATTTCCGGGAGGATTTCGAAGAGTCGCTCTACCGCATGTTCGTGGCGCTCACCGGCCATGGCGTTACCATCATGAGCACATTGATGCTGGAGGAATCCTTCGTGAAGCCGCCAGCGAGCAACTACAGCATCTCCTTCCTCACCGACGACATCATCCGCCTTCGCTATGTGGAGATCGACGGTGCGCTGCGCAAGATCCTCATGGTGTCGAAGATGCGTGGCGGCGATCACAGCAAGGTCATCCGCGAATACGACGTCACCGCCCAGGGTATCGCGCTGAAGACGGGTGGGCTCGAGGGCTTGGGCGCATTGACCACCGGTATTCCGGTGCGTTCGGCCCTGGACTGAAGCCATGAGCACGGAAGCACCCAATGGCACTGGCAAGCAGGCGCTCGAACAAAGCGTGCTCCAGGCGGTCATGGAGAATGCGCCCTTACCCATGGCACAAGTGGAAGGCCCGGATCATTTGGTTTGGTCCATCAACCCGGCCTTCTGCGCCTTGCTCGGCAAGAGCGAAGAACAGCTGATCGGCCGGCCCTTCGAGGATCTCTTCCCGCAGAGCCTCCGTTCCATCGCTCTGCTCGACCGCGTGCTGCGCACGGGCGAGGGCGAAGCCCATGTGTTCGTGGAAGGCGATGAAGCGAACACGTACTACGGGGCCTTCACCTGCTGGCCCATCGATGCCGGGCATGCGCGCCTCAGCGGCCTCATGATCCAGGTCACGGAGACCGATGCGTTCCGTAGGATGAGCTCCGCCATCAACGAGGCCCTGCTGATCAGCTCGGTGCAGCAGCACGAGCTCACCGATGTGGCCGATCGCCTGAACCGGCGATTGACCGAGGTGATCAACGAGCGCGAGCTGGCGCAGGACCTTCTGCGCCGCAACCACGCGACCTTCTTCAGCCTGATCGAGAACGCCCCGTTCGGCATCTATGTGGTTGATGCACGGTCGCGCATCCAGCAGGTGAATGCAGCGGCGCGGGCCGTTTTCGCCCATGTGAACCCCTTGATCGGTCGTGACTTCGCGGAAGCCATTCACGTGCTCTGGGCCGACCCCTTCGCGAGCGAGGTGATCGCGCACTTCCGCGATACCCTCCTCACCGGAACACCCTTCTCCAGCCCTGACACCAACGAACAACGTCGCGACATCAACGCAAGGGAGTCATACGATTGGCGGATCGAGCGCATCACCCTGCCCGATGGCGAATTCGGCGTGGTGTGCTATTTCTATGACATCAGCACCTTGAAGGAGGCGCAGGAATCGCTGCATCAGGCCGACCGCCGCAAGAGCGAGTTCCTGGCCACGCTCGCGCACGAGCTGCGCAATCCGCTCGCACCCTTGCGCAACGGACTCGAGCTGCTCTCGCTCGCCGAACAGGACAAGGCCACCTGGGACCAGGCGCACGGCATGATGAAACGGCAGCTTGACCAGATGGTGCGGCTGATCGATGAACTGATGGACCTCAGCCGCATCTCGCGCGGCACCGTTGATCTGCAGCTGGCACAGGTGGACCTGCGCGATGCGCTGGACCAAGCGGTGGAGACCAGCCGCCCGCTGATCGAACGGCAGGACCACGACCTGGTGCAGGAGTTCGCTGACGCACCCATCCGGGTGGAAGGGGATATCATGCGGCTGACGCAGGTCTTCGCCAACCTGTTGAACAACGCCGCGAAATACACCGATCGCGGTGGGATCATCACCGTGCGCACCGTGGTGGACGCGCACGAAGTCCGCATCGCGGTCGAGGATAACGGCATCGGCATTGCGCCCGATCAGCTCGTGAAGGTCTTCGACATGTTCGCACAGGTGGAGCGCGCCAACGATCGCGTGCAAGGCGGCCTGGGCATCGGCCTTAACATCGTGAAGCACCTTGTGGGCATGCACGGCGGCCGGATCGAAGCGCGCTCGGATGGGCTTGGCAAAGGCAGCAGTTTCATGGTGACCCTGCCGCTGGCCCCACCACGCGAAGCGCCGGCAACAGCCTCCACGCTGCAAGAAGACCAGAAGGCCAAGCAGGCCCCCTTGCGCATCTTGATCGTGGACGACAACGAGGACGCCGCCAACATGATGGCCATGTTGCTGAGCCGCTTCGGCCATGAGGTGCGCGTGGCGCACAACGGCATGCAAGCGCTGGAGGAAGGAGATGAACTGCTGCCCAACGTCGTGCTCATGGACCTGGGCATGCCTGTGATGGACGGATATAACGCCTGCACGCGGATGCGGGAGACAACCTGGGGCGCCTCTGCAACGTTGGTGGCGCTGAGCGGATGGGGACAGGCGGAAGACCGCATACGGAGCAGCGAAGCGGGCTTCGATCACCACCTGGTGAAACCCATCGCTGCCGCCGATCTGCACACCATCGTGGCCGAGGCGAGACCCGACGGATCGCCCAACCGGTGATTGCTTAGGTGTGATAGCATCGCGACCGGGGCAGGTCCTGCGCGATTGGGGCATGTGGTTCCTCGTCGCGCGTGTCCGATCGGGGTTGAATGCACGGGGATGATCAGGTCTGGACGCATGCTCTCCAACGTTTACGCGCCTCTTGGCGCTGGTGCTGGTATGAATCGCACCGCGCGAGCAGCGCGGCGCAGCACTTGCCGGAATCCGGTGAACTCTTAAACCCCAACAACATGAACACCATGAAGAAGGACGACAGCACCAAGAAAGCGGATGGCGGCACTGCCACAGCCAAGAGCGGGAAGAACGCGAGCAATGGCCCGGACAACAAACGGAGCGGAAACTCCAAGGATGAGCGTTCCGCTGATGCCACCAAGGCCGAGGCGAATAAGAAGAGCACGGGCGACATCAAGAACCCCAAGAACAAATAGCACCATGACGAACAAGAATCTCCCTGATCCATCCGCGGACAAGAGGACGGACAAGGCCAACAAAGGCGCCACCACGAACACGCCAGAAATGGGATCCACGCGCTCAGTCAACCAAGGCGGGAACGCCAGCTCGCACCCCGAGGCCAATGATGACCGCCGCGGACCGGCGCGCAAGAGCGACAGCGCAGTACCGAATCACGGACGGGACATCACCAGCGGCAGCGATGGCTTCGATGGCCAGGGCCGCCAGCACGACGACGATGTAGACCGCAGCGCGCCCAACGCCGATCACAAGGAGCATGGCGTGGACCGTGGCAGCACCAGCGATGATGCGCAGAGGAATCAACGGAAGATCTGAAGCAAAGGGATCGACATAGGTTCTGAAGCCACACGACTTGAAAGAGAAACCCCCGGACGGATGTCCGGGGGTTTCTCTTTTCCGATGCAAAAGCGGCAATCAGGCCGGTTGGCCATCGGACGCGAGAGAGATCAATAGAAGAGCAACAATCCAATGCATAGGATCGCGATCACCGGGATCATCCAGTTCACTTCAATGGACCGACGCCCCTTGCTCTAACGCACCAAAAAGGTTCTCATCCGCTCGTGCTGGTTGTTGAGGTTTGCGCGATCAACGGTTGGCTTGTGTACCAGACCAGGACGATGAGCCATGATCTATCACTTGACACCGGACCATTCTCCGACGGCAGCTACGTGCTGGCGTTCTTCCCCGATCAACGCGCTGCTGGACCGATGAGCACACGATTCGTGGTGGCACACTGAGCGAATTGGGGCTGGTAGGAAGTAGTGGCCGTAGCGCGATCACGATGCCCTCTAGGCATTACGGTCCCTCGCGGGCACGCGCCTATCGATCCCGAGCTACTCCTTCACGAACCGGGCGGTAAGGCGCCGCTGCTCCAACTGCACCTCCACAACGTAGGTGCCCGGAACCAGGTGGCCGATGTCCATTCGGAACGCTCCCGCGTGGTACGGCACAGCCCGCGACCGTTCCTCCACCAGGCGCCCGGTCAGGTCCCGGATCACCAACCGCGCAGGGGGCGTGTGCTCCAGCCCGGTGCCGACCCACAGCTCGTTGGTGGCGGGGTTGGGCCGAACGGCCAGGGCGGCTTGTTCAAGGTGTTCCGCAAGCGCCGTGGCCGTACCATGGAACTTGGCCACGTAGCCATCATAAGTGCCCCCTCCATAGGTGGTCTGGAAGCCGCTCTCAGCGATCCCCGAGGTGCTTGTCGTACTCCCCACAAGGTACACATACCCTTGCGGGTCAACTGCACAGCTCACCCCCTGTTCGGTCAAGGCTCCACCATAATAGGTGGCCCACAACCGGGTACCATCATGGCCGTACTTGGCCAGGTAAGCGTCCGATACGCCACCTCCATATGCCTCCTGGAAACCGTCTGAGGCTATCGCCGTGGAGGAGGCTGTCCATCCGGAGAGATACACCGCATGGGGGCTTGCTGATTGGTCCAGCGCCAGGTTGTATCCCAGCTCGAAGGCACTACCTCCGAGATAGGTGGCCCATGTCCTTGTCCCATCCGGTGCGAACTTGATCAGCAGCGCGTCGAGGGTGCCGCCGCCGTAAACGTTCTGTTGACCGTTGGCTGCCATATTCGTAGCGGTCGATGTGGCACCGCATACGTAGATATCGCCACCGTCCAGGGCGATGGCGGTCAACTCGTCGCTGCCCGAGCCACCATAATAGGTTCCCCATTGCCGGGTCCCGTTCGCGGTGAACTTCACCACCAATCCGTCCCATGGGGTGCCACCTCCACCGAAGGTGTTCTGGTGGCCACCCGCAGCAACGCCGGTCGTGGAGAAGGTGGATCCGATAGCGTGGATGTTACCATCCTCGTCCACGGCAAGATCACGGAACATGTCCTCACCCTCACCGCCATAGTAGGTTCCCCACTGCCGCGCACCATCCGGTCCGAATTTTACCAGGAAGGCATCTCTAAGCCCGCCGCCGTAAGTCGCCTGGTACCATCCCGTGCTTATGGCGCTCGTGGAAGCCGTGAATCCGACCAGGTAGACCTGGCCTTCCGCATCCACCGTACAGTTGTACGCTTGGTCCAGTTCCGAGCCCCCGTAATAGGTGCCCCACTGGAGCGCACCGTCCGCATCGAACTTCACGAGGAATGCATCATAGGTGCCGCCGCCAAACGTGCTCTGGTGGCCGTTCAATGCCGTCCATCCGGTCGAGCTCGTATGGCCGGCCAAATAGATCTCACCGTTCAGTGATACGGCGTTCCTCACGACGTTTTCATACCCCGTACCACCGAAATACGTCCTCCACAGCGGTGCGCCATCCGCGTCGAATGCTGCTACGAATCCATCGCTATTGCCTGCGTAGGTGCTTTGGTGGCCCCCGCTGGCGATCCCCGTGGTACTGCTGGTCTGTCCGCTCAAGATGATCCGTCCATCGGGGGATATCCCGATATCGTTGACGGAATCGAAGGCTTCCCCGCCGAAATACGTTGCCCAGATGCGATCCGGATCGATCGTCAGGGTCTGGTCCTTGTCATAGGCGGCCAGGTCGAATCGCAACAGGTCCCCTTCGAGCCGGAAACGGGTGGCTATCGCCTTGCCGTTCTGGAAACTCACGGGCCTCTCCTCCGTGAACCGCCCCAGTGGATTGCCATGGATCAAGCGCCCCTGTGCATCCACGTATAATTCGTCATGATGCTTGAAACGCAAGGCGATCCGCCCCGGATCGGCTCCCGGATGTACCACCAGATCGTACTTCATCCCCTTCTCGGTGGTATACACCACCCAATCGATGCCGGGCCACACCTCATGATAGGTCACCTTCGTGAACGCGTGTACCGCCAGCGCTGATGCTTGCGATGTGGTGTTGTAGTGCACACGATCCCGGCTACGCCCTTCGGTGCTGATGCGCGGGTGGGGGTTGGCCCCTTCCAGCAGCATGTCCATGCGGTAGGTCTCCAGCAGTTCAGTGCCGGGCTCCATCACGGCCGCGCTCAAGACCGTTCCATCCATACGCTCCGCAGCCGCAAGGGCATTCGCATGGTGCCGGTTGAACTGGAAGGCGATGCCGTTATTCAGCAGGAAGATGTGCGTGTTGCCCTGTGCAAGCCGATACCGCACATAGGGAGCCGCTTCCCCTTCCAGGGTAAGCACCTGCCCCTTGTTCTCCTCGAAGGCCAGCGGCTTCTCACGCCACAAGGAACGGTGGTCCGCAAGGTGGTCGCCCGGGGCCTCGGTGGTAAATGCGTCGTTGGCGGATGCGAGATACAGGGCGGCGGCTATGATGGTCGGGTAACGGTGCTTCATCATGGGTTCGAGGACCATCCGTTAGAGGTTGGCATGGTCACATCGGGGTGCCATGCCGTATGTGAACGATCGCACCCGGATCAGGCCAGGAGGATCACTCACCGTGGTATGGACCCCGGCCCGGATCGCAGCCACGCACCAAGCACACCTACCGGTCCACTACTTGACTCGTCCTGAAATGGGTTTACGCCACGCATGCGCGCTTGGTCCAACTAGCCCTTTTGGCTGTCCACAAGCAGGTCGTGGATGTTGTGCAGTTCGTTCTTGTCATTCTTGGTTCCCCTAATCCAGGATATCAGGAGTTCCTTCAGCGAAGCGATATCACGCTGACGGGTTGAAGGGATCATAGCGGGATCAATAGAAGAACAATAGGCCAATGCCAAGAAGCGCGATCACCAGGATCATCCAGTTCACTTCAATGGGCCGACGCCCCTTGCTCCAACGCACCAAAAAGGTTCTCATGCCGCTCGTGCTGGATGTTGAGGGTTTGCGCGACCGTGAACCACAAGCGGGCGAATCGCCCGCTTGCGGAACCTGATCACAGTTGCATCAGCGCTTACCGCTGGTTTCGTCGCCGGCCACGATCTTGGCGGGCTCGTTCTCTTTTTTGGAATCGTGTTGGCCATCGGCCGTGGTGCGCTTGGCATCACCGGCTACGTTGTCCTTGCGATCGTTCGCGTTGCCGTTGGACTTTTCAGCGGCATTACCCGTGGCGCTGGGCACATGGGCCTGTTCCGTCGTGCGCCGTGCATCCGCCGCTTCGTTCTGGGCGTTCACATTCGGTGCGTGCTCGCGACCCTGCTCGTGGTTCGGGGTCTTCGGCGCCTGTTCGCGCTGTTCCGTGGACGGGTTGGTGCCCTTGTTCTCCGAAGAAGCAGGCTTGCTCGTGGTGCCGCCTGGGGCGGTGCCGGTATTCTGGTTCTGGTCTGACATGACGATCTGGGGATTAGCACCGACGCCATAGCCGGAGCGGTTCGTGTGCTCGGCCTGTCCGTTGTCGGAACTTCAACCGTTCACCTTCGTAGTTCAAGCAGATCGCTGTCCGTAGCGCCCGACAGCGCGTGATGGAATCCTGCGCTCCCCGGAGCGCTGCGCCCAGCTTGCAATGCAGCACGGAAGCACCGCCGAGGTCGAATCACCGTGAAATCACCTGTTGTGGAGCGACCACCCCGACCCGCCGCCCATTGGCCCCGAGACGGGGAGTTCGGTGCGCATGCTGCCGCGCCTAGGTGAGTGCTCCTGTGGAACCACGTGAGACGATGGATGACCGCTCTAACGCTATAGCAAGCACTGCGAGGTGGCCCTGGCGACAGTCAGGAACGACGACCCCGACATCCTGGATCACCAGGTGCCGGGGTTGTCAGTTGGTCGGGCGCGATCCGTTCAGCCCTTATAGCCGCCGTTAGCGGTACTGCGGGGGCCGGAAGCCACTTCGTTCGCAGCATCCTTCACGCGATCCTTGGCGGTGTTGGCAGCATCCTTCGCTTTACCGGCGAGGTCGCTTGCGTCGCCTTTCAGCTTGTCGATGAGCTCGCTGCCTTCTTCGAGCATCTCGGCTAGGCGGTCCTTGAGGTCATTTCCCTTCTTCGCGAGTTTCTTGCGCGTCTCGGCACCCGAGGCGGGAGCTACGAGAAGGCCGATGGCTGCGCCTGCTGCCAGGGCGGTGAGTGCGATGGCGATGGTGCTTTTGGTTGACATGGTGCGTGTTGTTTTTGGGGTTTCTATGCCCTGTCATCAACCCAAGGGTGTGCCGTGCATCATCGGGCCCGATCAAACGCTAGAGCGGCGGCGACAAGCTCCTATTGACCCCTGCTTGCCGCGTGCTTTCGATCGTACAGATTCCACCCCTCCATAGTGAGCAGCGGGGCGGAATCTCCACACCTTGGGTCGGCAAGCCCGCCGCTGCGGAACCCGGTGAGGTCGGGTGATCCGCCACGGAGGCGCTGGATGCGAAGCGCGAGGCGCGGCCCGATGCCTGCATGGTGACCAGCATTCTCCCGGGCCATCACATGCAGCGATCGATCATCCGCAACAGCGCTGCGGCGCTACTTCTCCTTGTTGTGCTCTTCTGCATGGTGCGCGTGCATTCATCGGCCACGCAACGGCGCGTGCTGCGCGTCGATGCGATGGAGCTCGGCAGCATCACGTATGGCCTGTTCGACCCCGCCGAGTGGAGGGTGATCATCAGCTCCATCCTGGAGAAGAAGGTGAATGAATTCGAACTCACGGAAGAGAGCCGCGAGCAGATGAGGACGCAACTGACGGACCTCATGAACCGCTTGCTCACCGAGGTGGAGCAGGTGATGCAGGACCGCAACAAACAGAAAGGGTTCGGAGGGCTGGTGAAGAACGTGTTGATGGACGTGCTCGTGGATGTGGACGACATCCGATCCGGGATACCACGCTACGTGGAGCTGATGCTGGACTATGCCGCCGACCCGAGCAATAAGCAGGAGATCCAATGTTTCATTCTCGACCGCATGAATGAACTTGGAGAGCGCACGGATGGGTTCGTGGATCGGACTGCATACCACGAGGTGCTTGTCAAATACGAGGCGGTGGACAGGACAGCCGGCATAGCACTGCTCCGCGCCCGCTCGTTGGACCTCGAACGATTGGAGCGCTCGTACTTATTGGTGCTCCTGCTCGCAAGCCTGGGACTCTTCACGCTTGCCGCCTTCTCGCCACCGCTGCAACGCATCCCGTTGATCGCGACCATTGTCGCGGCATTGGCCCTGCTACTATCGGGGCTGCTCCTTCCCATGATTGACATCGAGGCGAGCATCGCGGAGTTCTCCCTCGTGCTCATCGGCGAACCCGTGGTCTTCAAGGACCAGGTGCTCTTCCACCAGAGCAAGAGCATACTGGAAGTGGTGCGGGTGCTCCTCACCGATGGCGATGGAGCGCTTTCCGTTGTCGCCCTTCTGGTCTTCAGTTTCAGCGTTCTGATCCCCGCAAGCAAGATGGGTCTCTCGCTGATCGCACTGGTCCGCGGTATCGAGCCACGCGGCCGCTTCGTCCGCTTCCTCATCTATCATGCAGGCAAGTGGTCCATGGCCGATGTAATGGTTGTGGCCATCTTCATGGCGTTCATCGGATTCAACGGCGTGGTGAACAGCCAGCTGGGCGACCTGGAGAGCTACGTCACCTCGATCCACGTGCTCACCACCAACAACTCTTCCTTGGAAGTAGGCTTCTATCTCTTCACCGGGTACTGTTTGTTGGGACTTGGTTGCGCTGTGCTCGTGCGCCGCTCCCTGGTTGTACCGCTTACGGATCGGGGATAGGTTGGTACGGATCGGGGAAGGCCCTCCACACATGCCTCCGCAGCAAGGCCGCACGGAGGGCATTTCGGGTAACACGCACCCGCACCGGAGGCGCACAGGAGCGCATGCGCGCAACGAGCTCGTCAATGGCCGATGGATTGCGGACGAGCTTTGCATGCAGCACGACACGGAAAGCAGCAACGGCACTCCTTCTCACGCATCTGCTACAGCGGAAGGGGGACATCTCGATTTCAGTTCCTTCATGGATGGACTCGTGGGCGATATGCAGGGGTATGCGAAGGCGCAGAGGCGCTACCTCACCCTGCACGCCACGGAGAAGGCCAGCACCCTCATGGGCAAGGCGGTGGAGCATACGGCGATCGTGGTCGTACTCGGCATGGCCCTGCTCTTCCTGAACGTGGCGCTCGCCTTCTATCTGGGCGATCTGCTTGCCTCGCGCCCCTTGGGATTTGTGCTCGTGGCAGGCATCTACCTGCTCTTGCTCGGCGCTTTCCTCCTGTGGTGGAAAAATGGCGCTCGCGATCGCTTCGTGCTGGACCGGATCAACGACCTGAACGATGACAACTAGGTACAAGAACCTCGCTCACTTCCTCGCAGCGAAGGCGGAGGCACGCCGTACGCGTGACGTCCATGCCGGGCAACTGGCGGAACGCTGGGCCTTGCTGAAGGACCCCGACACGCGGGGCGTGCTCTTGCGCGATGCCATGGGTGACATGCTCCGCAACTGGGCACCCTACAGGCGCGTGCATGAACTGCTGCACGGGCGCATCTCCGGTTCCACGGTCGCGGCCGTGGGCATGGCCGTCGCGTCAACACGACAGGGATTCTTCAAGAGGATGCTCTACACCGGTGTGAGCGTATTGCTGGGCAAGGTGATCGGCGAGAAGGAAGAGAAAGGGCCGGGCCTGCTTTCCACGTTGGCCACGGCCATCGGCAGCATGCGGCAGCGCATGCGCGAGCGAAAGGCGGAACGCGAAGAAGCGCAGGCCGAGGTCGAGGCTTCGGACCGCGAGTGACCGGATGCTGGTCGAGCCGTTACTGCGCCCCGGGAACGGGCAACGCCGTGTTCCTCTTCAACCAGCGTAGGCCCCTGTCCAGCCGCTTGGGCCGGTCCTTCAGCCGTTGCACCACCATCAGGCGGAAGTTCCCTACATCCCATGCGAACGTGTTCTGCGCGCGCAGCACATAGCCGATGTGCTCCTGATTGAAGAGGAGACCAACGTAGCGGTACCGGCTGTTGTATCCGATACCCGCCCGGAATTGCGCATGCCACCCTGGTCCTAGCTCCAGGCGCGTGGTGGTCCCGTCGCTCGCTGGAAGCCGCAAGCGCTGTACGCTAGGCCCGGCTCCAAGAGCACCGCTCACCGTAAGGAACCAATGCGTGCGATGCACGAAGGTGTGGGCGTAGCCGCCCATGGGGCCCAGGTCCACGAACAGTGCCTTGGCGATTGGAGCGGTGCTCCCGAATTCATCGAGCAGCCGTGCAGGCACCAGCGCTGAATCAGCCTTCACCACGTAGCACGTCGCATAGCCGCCGTAGAGCCAAGTGCCCTGCGATCGCTGCTGCCAAGCATCCTGGTTGAAGGTGGCGCGGTAGCTGAACCGCGTATGGTTCACGATGCGTAAGGAGCTGAGCCCGATGTTGAACTGGATCAGGTCCGGGCGATAGGGATAGCTGGTGGTCTGGTCCCATCCGATGCGGGAGGGTGTGTGCGAGGTGATGTGGTAGCCCTTGAACACCTGCAAGAAGAGGTTGCTCGCCTGCCGTTGCGTGTGCAGGGTGGCTTGCGCGTCAAGAAAGCGCGTGCGGCCCTTGGCCTCATCATCGTTGTTGACGAAGGGCATTGGGAAGCCGATGTTCAGCGTAAGCCGACGGTAGCTCGCGCCGATCCCCATGTTGTAGTTGCCGTTGGGCCTGTACCGGAGGTCGGTGAAGTCTTCGTTGGAACGCACCACCATGCTGTTGAACTTGGCGCTCAGATAAAGCCTGATGGCAGGCCGGTTGGAAAAGTCGCGCACATAGCTCGTATCGACTGCGGCAAGGGCAGGTCGGTCCGACTGGCCATGCGCAGTCGTGACGAACGCAAGCACGACGATGCTGGCGAACGAACAACAAGAGGAGTACTGGATCACTATTGCCAACGTATCCGAATGTAATCGCCGTGCCGGATCGCTTCCTCGCCTGCGGGGTCAATCACACCGAATCGGCAGCGATGCTCCGGCATAGACCACGGGGAGGGAAATGCCCAATGCGCATCGTTGCGTGCAAGGCGCGCCTCGGGTGGTCCATGATCGCTCTTCACGCCGACCCGCATGGGCCGCCACTTTCGGACGAATCGCGCACGTCAAATGGACCCGCGGGTCAGCGCCATCGTTCCGGAACGTGCTTCGCTATGCCCGCAACGGATCGACGCTGTCCCAACATCATCGCCATGTCCAAGCCCATAGGTCGGGGGGGCGAACCACTCCACGCACGAGCAGGTGCGGCGGCAAAGCGGTTCGGCTCCACCGCGCTTGTGGCTGGCGGGGAGTTCATCAAAAGCGATCCGATGAACCAGGCGGCCGCCATCGCCTACTACACCATCTTCTCGCTCCCCGCAGTGATGATCATTACGGTGATGGTGGCGGCGACCGTCTATGACGAAGCCTCCGTGCGCAACGCGCTGATGGCCCAAGCAGGCCGCCTTATCGGACCGGCAACGGCCATGTCGCTACAGGAGATGCTGGAGAATGCCCAAGTGACTGAGACGCGGTTCCTGGCCAAAGTGCTCGGCATCGCCGCCTTGGTAATCAGCGCGGGTACGGTGTTCGCAAGCTTGCAAGGCACACTGAACCGGATCTGGAAGGTGACGGCCAAGCCCGGCCGGGCCATCGTCAAATACTTGGGCACGCGCCTGCTGTCCCTGGCCCTCATCGCAAGCTTCGGTTTCCTCATGCTCGTATCGCTCGTGCTGGACGCAATCCTCGTCGCGTTCGGAGAACGCCTCGCGATATGGTTATCCGGCAGTATGGCGCTCCTTATCGCAGCGGTGGAAGTGCTGCTGTCTTTCGGCGTCATCGCCTCCATCTTCGCCATGATCTTCAAGGTGCTGCCCGATGCGCGTATCCGGTGGCGTGATGTCTGGGGTGGGGCGGTGCTTACCGCCTTGCTCTTCTCGCTGGGCAAGTTCCTCATTGGGCTATACATCAGCTACGCTGGCGTGGGGGACACATACGGCGCCGCAGGCGCGGTGGTGATCATCCTTGTATGGGTATACTATTCCGCGGTGATCATGATCTACGGGGCGCACTTCACGCATGTGCAGGCGCGCGACCACGGCAGTGGGGTGACCCCTTCCACGCACGCCACGGTGGATGATGAACCTTGACCGCATATCCGGGACCGCTAGACCTAGTACCCCCCTCGGCGCGGCACCGAGAAAATTCAAGACTATGCCTGGCGGAGGGGCCTACCAACAAGCCCACCTCGCCTGCAGCCATTCTACCTGTTCCGGCACGTAGCAATCGGCTGCCATGCGGCTCATCCATTGGAGGACCAGGATGACCACCAGGAGCCACTTGGTCGCCCGGCGCGTTCAGGACACTCCCACTGCGGTCAGATGCCGCTTTTGCGCCCTCCGAACAGCCGGTACACGATTCCGATGATCGCCAGCACGATGAGGATGTGGATGAGGCCACCCACCATGGACCCGAAGCCGATATAGCCTACGAGCCATCCGATGATGAGCAGCACGATGATGATGTTGATGAGGTTGTTCATGGGGAAGGGTTTCAGAATGGTGAGCACCCTTCGTGCCATGGGATAACAACCCATCGAATCATACGCGAATGGGTGAAGAGGCCACCCGAATGAGGGATGGCGGGCTAGAGTGGTCCGCCGAACGTTCAATCGGCCGACGCTATCACGGCACCCAGCCCTGTGAGCGGAACAGTCCGTAGCATCCACTGGCGAGCAGCACCATGCCGATGCCTCGGAACAGCCGTTTCAACCCACGCGGCGACATGCGCTGTTGCGCCTTGATCCCCAACCCTACCAGAATCAACAGCAGCAGGATGGCGCCCACGAACGCACCCATCGCGAACGCGAGCAGGTCGGCGACTGATTCACCACGCATCCCGAAGGAGACGAGCATGAGCTTCACCCCGCACCAGAAGAGCAGCAGCTGCGGATTGGCTATTCCCAGGAAGAGGCCGCGTCGCAGGTCGCCCGCGAGTTTGTCCTCATCCGGGGCGGGGGGGGTCGGGCGATAGATGAAGACGAAGTACACGCCCAGCAGCAGCAGAATGGCCGAGACCACCAGCGTGATGCCTGTGGCGCCGATGCCCAGTACATCCACCAGCCAGCCCGCACCCAGGAAGGCCACACCCGCGTAGATGAACTCCGGAATCGCCCCGCCCACCGCCATGCGCCGCCCGGCGGTGCGCCCCCACTTCACGGTATGCGCCAGCACCGCGGTATTTACCACGCCGGCTTGCACCGAGCCGATGAAGCTTGCCAAAGCAGCCACCAGGAAGAAGAGCAGCGTGTCCACCTTTGCGCAAAATAGCGGCTAGGCATCAATGGGCATACTTCGCTTCCACTGGGATTTCTTCGGACCTGACGCGCCGCAGACCGCTGAGCACTTCCTCAAGCACGTGGATGAGTTCTGCGCGCGGAATGGCATCAGCGGGCAACGGCATTGGACCACAACGCTGCCCGTGCGCGTGACGGCCACCCTGGAGTGCGACGAGCAACACTTGAAGTCAATCCGTGATGCGCTGCGCCCGAAACGCGCTGAGCGAGTGCTGGAATAGCACTCATCTCAGCACCCACCGCAGGATGCGCTCCTTGAGCTTCGTGTACGGCGGTTCCTGCAGGCCGGGATCGATGAGCGTGCTCGCATGCACGATGCCCTTCCGGTTGCTGAAGAGATTGAAGGTGCTCTTCCCATGGTAGCGGCCCATGCCGCTGCCGCCTACGCCGCCGAAGGGTAGTGCCTCCGGCCCGAACTGCAGCAGGCAATGGTTGATGCATCCGCCGCCGAAGGCGATGCGTTCGCGGAAGAAGCGCTGTGCCTTTCGGTCACTGCTGAAGATGTATGCGGCCAACGGCTGCGGGTTGTGGCGCGTGATCACGAGTGCCTCTTCCGGTTCGCTCCAAGGAATCACCGGAAGCACAGGACCGAAGATCTCCTCGCGCATCACCAGGCTATCGAGCGCAACATGCGTGAGCACGGTGGGCGCGATGTAACGATCGGACGCATCCGTGGCGCCGCCGATAGCGTTCTGACCTTGGCCGAGGTATGCGTTCACCGCTTGGAAGCGGCGATCATGCACCATGCGGGCATAGTCGGGGCTCTGCTGCGGGTCCTCTCCGTAGGCCTTCTTCACGAAGCGTGCGAACCGGTCCAGGAACTCATCGATCACCGAGGCGTGCACCAACGCATGGTCGGTAGCGATGCAGGTCTGCCCCGCATTGAAGTACTTGCTCCAGGCAATGCGCTTGGCCGCCACTTTCACATCGGCGGTGCGGTCCACGATGGCGGGGCTCTTGCCTCCTAGCTCCAGCGTCACGGGCACCAGTTGCTCAGCGGCCATCCCCATAATCGCTCTCCCCACCCCAGGGCTGCCGGTGAAGAAGACATGATCGAAGCGGAAGCCACGCATGAGCGGAGGCACCATGTCACTTCCCGCGCCTTGCACAACAACGACCAGATCAGCAGGCAGCGCTTCGCGAAGCATGCGCTCCACGGCGGCGGCGGTGTGCGGCGCATCCTCGCTGGGTTTGAGCACCGCGCAATTGCCGGCCGCCAAAGCGCCCACCAATGGCGTGAGCAGCAGCAGCACTGGATAATTCCAAGGCGCGATGATGAGCACCACGCCGAGCGGCTCGGGATACACCTTGCTCTCAGCCACTTGAATCGCCAACGGCGAAAGCACCCGCTGCGGCCGCATCCATTCCTTCAAGTGCTTCAGCGCGTGGTCGATGGCGGCGTACACCAAGCCGATGTCGCTCATATAGGCCTCGAAGCGCGGCTTGCGCATATCAGCGCGCATGGCCGTGAGCAGCTCCTCTTCGTGCTTCCGCAGGGCGGCACGCAAGGCCCGAAGTGCATCTCGGCGTGCAGCACAAGGGCGGGTGGCGCCTGTGTCAAAATGCGTACGGAGGCGATGCGCGGCTGCGATTGCTTCGCTCATGGAGCCAAGGTAGCGGACGGTTAAGCCGCAAGGATGAAATCCACTCCTTCCACCAGGCCCCGCGACTCGAAGAACTGAGCGATCCGATCCCCCGTGCCGCGCTGACTGATGAACGACACGATGAAAGTCTCTCCAGCTGATGGCAATGCGTCATGCGGAATGAAGGCGTATCCCGGCACCTCCCGCGGCTTCACGTCGGTGAAGGCATGAATGGGTACCCCCTCTACTTCCAACTGCGCGGTGCGCTCCCTGCACAGCCCGCTCGTGCCAGCGATGATCATGGGGCGAGCGCTTAGCGTGCCCTTCAGCCACTTCGCCAGCCATTTCACCTTGGTGGTGAAGAAGGCGTCCACGCTGTAGTTCGGGTGCGTTCGGCTGAGGCGTTGGTCATGGTCGTTCCAAGTGAGTAATTCCTCGGGCAGCTTTGCGAAACGTACACCGGCATCCATCCAGCGCAGCCACAACTCGTGATCCTCTGGCAACGGCTCGGTGGAGTAGCCGCCATGGCGCTCCACCAGCTCGCGGCGGAACATGACCGAGGGGTGGGCCAGCGGCGCGTCCACGAAACGCTTCACGTCATGCTCGTTCGGTGTGATGATCCCGTTCTGCCAATCCACGAAGGCCCGCATGCCTCGGCTCTCTTCCACCGTGCTGACGAAGGCCGTGCGGGTGCCGAGCACGCCGATCTCCGGGTTTGCATCGAGATAGACAACCTGTTTCGCGAGGCGCTCCGGATGGCTGATGTCATCGGCATCCATGCGGGCGATGTACTTGCCTTGGGAATGATCCAGTCCGGTGTTCAGCGCGTGGGCGATGCCGATGCGAGGTTCGTGCAGCAGCGTGATGCGCGGATCGCTTTCGGTCCAACGCTGGGCGACCGAAGAGCCTTCATCGGTGCTGGCATTGTCGATCAGCAGCATCTTCCAATCGGAATACGATTGTTGCGCGATGCTGGCGATGGCGGCATCCAACGTTGCCGCGGAGTCGCGGAAGGGAAGCAGGACGGAAACGAAGGCCATGCTTCAGCTCGCGCTAGCCAACCCCCTCATCACCACCTCCGCCTTCTTTGCACCCACCGTTGCCACCACATCCTCCGGCAGCGCCTCGCGTATGCCCTGGATGGATCCGAATCGCGTGAGCAGCTTCTGCGCGATACCGGGCCCGATGCCTTCGATGCCTTCGAGCCCCGTGCGGATGATGCGCTTGCTTCGCTTGCCCCGGTGGTGCGTGATGCCGAAGCGGTGCGCTTCGTTTCGCATGTGTTGGATGACTTTGAGGCTGCTGCTGCGCTTGTCGATGTGCAGCGGCACGGGGTCCTCCGGGAAATAGAGTTCCTCCAAGCGCTTCGCAATGCCCACCAGCGCCACTTTGCCGCGCAGGCCCAAACGATCGAACACGTTCATTGCGGCGTGCAACTGCCCCTTACCGCCATCGACCACGACGAGCTGCGGTAGTGGTTCGCCTTCGCTGAGCAGCCGTTTGTACCGGCGCTCAACAGCTTCCTCCATGCTGGCGAAGTCGTCCGGTCCTTCTACCGTGCGGATGTTGAAGTGGCGGTAGTCCTTCTTGCTCGGCTTGGCGTCCTTGAACACCACGCAAGCGCTCACGGGGTCGGTGCCTTGGGTGTTGCTGTTGTCGAAGCACTCTATGTGGCGCGGCAGCTGGGTCAAGCGCAGATCCTGTTTCAACTGCTCCAGGATGCGGTTGGTAGCCGCCTCTGGATCCACGAGCTTCTCCTGCTTGCGCTTGTCGAGGAGGAAGTACTTCGCGTTGCGCTCGCTCAATTCCAGCAGCGCCTTCTTGTCGCCGCGCTGGGGGATGGTGAATGAGAGGTTGGGCACCTCGATCCCGGGATCAAGCGGCACGATGGCTTCCGGTGCCGTGCTCTTGAATCGCTCGCGCAATTCGGCGATGGCCAACTGCAAGAGCTCGGCATCGGTCTCCTCCAATTTCGGCTTCAGCTCCACAGTGATGCCATGCACCACGGCGCCGTCGATGACGCGCAGGTAGTTGACGCAAGCGCCGCCGGCATCGCTCGCGAGGGAGAACACGTCCACATCGCCGATGTCGGCATGCACAATCGTGTTGCGCGCCTGGTAGCGCTCGAGCTGCTCGATGCGCTGCCGCGTGAGCTCGGCCTTCTCGAACTCCAATGCCTCGGCTTGAACAGCCATCTGCTCTCTCAGCAGGTTGGCCACGCCCCGCGTTCGGCCCCGTACAATCTGGCGGATCTGCTTGATGTGGGCGTCGTACTCCTCCTCCGACTGAAGCCCTTCGCACGGAGCCTTGCAGTTGCCCATGTGATACTCCAAGCAGCGCTTGTACTTGCCGCGCTCCACATTGCGCTCGCTCAGCTCGTAGTTGCAGTTGCGCAGCTTGTACATCCGGTTCACCAGCTCCACCACGGTGTGCATCACCCGGCTGCTGGCATAGGGCCCGTAGTATTCGCTGCCATCGTCCTCCGGGTTGCGCATGCCTTCCACGCGGGGGAAGCGCTCGTTGCGGATGCGGATCCACGGATAGCTCTTGTCGTCCTTCAGCATCACGTTGTAGCGAGGCTGATGCTGCTTGATCAACGAGTTCTCGAGGAGCAACGCGTCGAACTCGGTCTCCACCACGATCACCTTGACGTCCGTGATGTTGGACACGAGCTTGGCGGTCTTGCCCGTCTCGAAGCGCTGCTTGACGAAATAGCTGCCCACGCGGTTGCGCAGGTCCTTCGCCTTCCCGATATAAATGATACGGCCGCTGAAGTCGAAGAACTGGTACACACCCGGCTGATGGGGTAGCAGCTTCGCTTTCTCGCGGACATCGAGCGGCTCCATGGAACGCCAAAGGTGGCACCCCGCGCACGAAGCGCATGCTCAGCACGGCTACCTTGCCCGACCCAACTACCCGCACATGCAATTCACCGCCGCGCAGATCGCACAACTCCTCCATGGCACCGTAGAGGGCGATCCCAATGCCACCGTCAGCAAGCTCTCGAAAATCGAGGAAGGAGGTCCGGGCTCCCTGTCCTTCCTGGCCAATCCGGCCTACACACAGTACGTGTATGAGACGACGGCATCAGTAGTGATCATCGGGGCCGCCTTCGAGCTCACGGGTCCGGTGAAGACCACCTTGGTGCACGTAGCCGATGCGCAAGGGGCCTTCGCCAAGGTACTGGCGATGTACAACACCATCAAGCTCGACAAGAAGGGCATATCGCCCCAGGCGGTGATCGAAGCCGGGGCCACGTACGGCGACGACTGCTACATCGGACCGCTGGCCTTCATCGGCGCCAACTCGAAGTTGGGCAACAACGTGAGGATCTACCCGCAGGCCTACATCGGCGACAATGTCACCATAGGCGACAACACCACGGTGTTCGCGAACGTCACAATCTACTCGGACTGCACGGTTGGGGCGAATTGCATCCTGCACAGCGGCACAGTGATCGGCAGTGATGGCTTCCGCTTCGCTACTGGTCCGGATGGCGGCGCCAAGATCCCACAGATCGGCAATGTGGTGATTGAAGACGACGTGGAGATTGGCGCCAACTGCGCCATCGACCGCGCCACGCTGGGCAGTACCATCCTGCGCAAAGGAGTCAAGTTCGACAACCTCATCCACATCGCGCACAACGTGGAGGTGGGCGAGAACACCTACTATGCGGCGGGCGGCGTGGTGGCGGGTTCCACCAGAATCGGCAAGAACTGCATGTTCAGCGGGCAGGTGGGCATCATCGGCCACTTGAAGATCGCCGACGGCACCATCATCGCGGCGCAAAGCGGAATCAGCAAGGACACCAAGCCGGGCGAGGCCTACATGGGCTCACCGGCTTTCGAGGTGCAGAAGTACCGCAAGAGCTACATCCACTTCCGCAACCTCGACAAGCTCGTGACGCGCGTGGAGAAGCTTGAGAAGGCCGGAAATGCGGAAGGCCGGAGCGCATAGCTCCGGCCCTCCGCTGCAATGCTGCTGATCAAGGCAATTGTTCCTGTCGCACCGCTGTGGGCACGCTGCCGCCGACATTCACCAGGATGGGGTCACGGTCGTTGTTCTGGTTGGTGTAGCGCACCACGCCGTCGAGGTTCACATCCTCGGGATAGTATCCGGTGACCGTTGCGGTGGGCACATTTCCACCGATGCGAACCAGGATGGGATCGCGGTCGTTGTCTTGGTTGGTGTAGCGAAGCACGCCATCCCCGCTGACATCGCCAGCCCAGAGCGCAGCGATGCTGCCGATGACCTTGCGCGCATCAGTGCCGTAGGTGGCCAGGCCGGGATCGCCCAAGTTGACGCTTACCACGCCGGTTCCGTACTGAACAGCGGCCTGGGTCATGACCCCCAAGTGATTGCGATGCCAGGCGACCACCTTGTACTGGTCTCTCGGAGCATTCGCGAACCAGAGCGGCTCCTCGCCGTTGGGCATCACCACCTTGCCATTGGCCAGCACCATCGCAGCCACCTCATCCACCACCACGGTATGGTTGGCGCCATTACGAAGTTGTACCATCACCCAGTCCACAGGGGCGTTGTTCCCCGTGCGGTCGAGCAGCGCCTGGCTCGCGGCGGCCCCCATGCCATAAGGGTCGGTCGGGGGAATGAGTCCGGCCGTCTTCAGGTCGGTACGCATGGTCGTGGTCAGCAGCGGCCCTTCGAGGAACATGGTCAAGGCTAGCTCGCTGTCGCCGTCCTGGAAATCGAAGATGCCATCCATATCGCGGTCCACGCCGTGCCGAATCTTGGTGGTGGGGTGCACGATGGTCCAGGTGAGGGGCTTGCCGCCCGCTTGTGCAGAGGCGATCAGCTGCGCATGCGTAACGGCGGCGGCGCCGTTCTGGTCGGGCTGGTACTGGTCGCTGCCGAGGTAATAGAACCCGCGTTGCACCGCCGGGGTTCCGTAGAGGCCCTTCACCACCAGCGCATAATCATTCGGGTATTTATTCACCCAGTTGCGCAAGGTGCCCACGCGGCCCGTGCTGCCCACGCTGCCATTGACCGTCATCCGCATACCCACGGCGGGCAGAGCGTCTTGAGATGGATGGACCAGATCGAAATTGTAGCTCGCCGGGCTGTTTGCCTGAGTGATGCCGCCTGACCAACTGAGCAATTCCGGTTCATAGTCTCCCAGGTATTGGCCTGTGCCACCTTGGTTGAATAGCGTCTCCATCACGCCATCGCTCATCATTCCGAACCCGCTGGTGCATTCCGTGGTGTTGAAGAAGAAGCCATTCTTCCGGTAGGTGCTGCGTAGGTCGGGCGTCATGTTCGTGTTCAGCGTCATGTCCACGATGGCGGGGCTGCCCGTGCCGCCGGTGGATCCATTGCCCGGCAAATGGCCTCGGCCGGTGCCGGTCTGGTGGCAATGCGAGCAGTTCTGGTTAACAGCCACGAACAGCCGCACCCCGGCTGTGGGTATGGTCTGGAACGTGGTGCCTGTGAAGCGCACGCGATTCGGGCTGTTCATGCGCTCCACCGTCGCAGCGATGAGGCTGGTATCTGGACGGATGGTGCGATAGGGGTTCGGCACGTACCAGGTGGCTGCGAGGAAATCGCTGAACTCCTGCATGCCCACCACATCCAGCGGCGCGCTAAGTCCTTGCAGGTCTTCGAATGCACCAGCGAAATCGTGGAAGCTGCCTTTGTCGCCACGCCAATGCAGTTTGCCTGTGCCACGGTTGATAATGTCGATGAGGAACTGGGTCGTCTTCAACCCCTTCATGGGATGGTAGGTCTTGTTGCCGGCGGGGTCATTCACCGTGACCATGCTGCCTGCGGGGTTGCCCAAGTCCCAGGCAAGGCGGTCCCAACGACCATCCACGTGGCAGCTGCCACAGCTGATATGGCCATGTCCACTGCCGAGATGGGTATCGTAGAGGTGCTTCCTGCCAGTCTTGATCACCGAGGGCGTGGGGTCGAAGAAGGCAGTGCGCGCCGTTTCCTTGGATGAGGCCAGATCAACCGTGCTGATGGATCCGCCGAATTTGTTGAGCACGTAAGCGCGGTTGTTCGTCGCATCGATGACGATGCCGGTGGGGCCTTCACCGACCACGATAGGGTCCGGCGAAACTCTTGCTCCTGCGGGGGTGATAGCAATGATGTTATTGCTGCCCATGCCGGTGACATAAGCCACGCTGCCGTCTGCTTTCCAGGCAATCGCACGCGGGTCGCCGATGGATTGCTTGCGCAAGGCCTGCGGAGAGCTGTGCGTGCCGTAGTTGATGTGCGGGTTCAGGTCCGTGATTGTCACAGCACCGGCCCCCAGGAACCTGGAAACATTCACCCGGAGGAAATTCCCCCGCAGATTCGGCTCGAAGCGCTTCTCGTTCGTGGCATCAGTACCGACGACGAAGACCTCCCCCGTAGTCGGCCGCACACTCATGGCCATAAGGATGTTGCCCAGGGTCTGCTTGTAAGTGGTGCTGGCGGTGGTGGGGGTGTTCGCGTTGATGATGGCCACGTCGCGATCGGGCATGTCCCAGCCATTCACGCGCACGCCGGCGCCGCCTGAAACGATGTTGGTCCAGTTCCCGCCGTTATCATCCATCCACTGCCCCGCGTTGTTCTTTCGCACCACGAGACTGTTGTTGCCCGGCGGTGCTGGATTGTTGGGGTTCATGGGCGGGTTGAAGGCCGATCCAGCATTCGGCACAGGCCCCGATAGCATTCCATATGGGCCGGAGGGATGGGACACATCGTTCGGGATGAAGGTGCAACCGCCCTGCGGGGAGCAGAACCCATCAGATGTGCCCGGGCGATCCGCTGAATGGAACGCATTGCCGTTGAGCGCGGTGGTGCGGTTTCCGCTCTCGAAGAAGGCGCAATACACGGTGCTGCCATCGGTGCTCACCGCCAGCGCACGCGGCTGCTCCCCTTTCAGCAATACTTGGGTGGGCGCGGTGTTCAGGTTCGCCAGGTCGAAGACCTGCACCATCTCCTGCTCGGCGCAGCTCACGAAGGCCTTCTGGGGCGTTCCGGCAAAGACCACATCAGCCGGCTCGTTCTCGGTGAGGAGGGTGCGCACGGTGGCCTTCAGCGTGAGGTCCACGATGCTGATCTCATCGCTCACTGTGCAGACCACCCAAGCCTCGGTGCTGGTCCGGGCGCGCACGGTCACCGGGTCGAGGCCCACGGGGATGCTGGCGGCGTGCTGGATGCCAGCGGCTGTGACATTGAAGACCTCCAGGCTGTTGTTGCCCGTGTTCACCGCCAGCAACTTAGTGCCGTCCGGCGTCAGGGCGATCGGGCTCACGTGCCCCGACTCGAAATTGGTGAAGCTGTTCACCGGCACACCGCTGCCGATGGCCTTGGCTGCGCCGCCGGGCTGTTCCTTCTCTTCGAAGGCAGACAAGCCGGCAACCAAGCCCAAGCAGGCCAGGACGATGATGGACTTGCGATTGGCGGTAATGAAACGCATGGCTGTGCAGGTTAGAGCTGGCGCCGTCGGCGCGACTGGGCGGAAGTAAGAAAAGGCAAGCTAGGCAACTGCCGCGTCCGCCGCAAACCGGGATCCGCGCATTCCTTGAAGGTCAGAACACCAGGAGCCGCGGCTCGCTCATCTCCTCCATCGCGTACTTCACGCCCTCCCTGCCCAGGCCGCTGTCTTTGATCCCGCCGTAGGGCATGGGGTCGATCCGGAAGCCGGGCACGTTGTTGATGATGATACCGCCGACCTCCAACTCGTCGTGCGCGCGCTTCATGTTCGCCACCGAATCGGTGAAGACCCCCGCCTGTAGGCCGTAGCTGGAGTCATTTACGCGGTCGATTGCTCCGCCGAAATCCGTGACTTCTTCCAGAATCGCTACCGGCCCGAATACCTCGGCGCAGGTCACTTTCATATCGGGCTTGGTGCCGGTAAGCAAGGTGGCCGCGTAGATGTTGCGCGCAGCATCCACGGGCTCCCCACCTGCGAGCACGTGCGCGCCGCCCTTCACCGCTTCATCGACCCAAGTGCTGATGCGCTCGAAGTGCACCTTGTCGATGATCGGGCCGACGGTCACCGATGCATCGCTCGGGTCCCCGGCTTTCAGCGCGGAGTACTCCTTCGCCAGCAAATCGCGGAACTGCGCGAAGACGCCCTTCACCGCGTAGATGCGCTGCGTGCTGATGCAGGTCTGTCCCGCATAGAGGTTCGCGCCAGCGGCTACGGTCTTCGCGATGGCGGCCAGGTCTATGCCCTCGTCCACGATCACGCTCGCGTTTCCACCGAGTTCCAAGGCGACCTTCTTCTTGCCGCAAATGTTCTTCAAGTGCCAGCCCACCTTGTCGCTGCCGGTGAAGCTGAGCATGGCCACGCGCTCGTCCTTCACGAGTTTCTCCGCTACGGGTACACCGCACATGATCACGTTGAAGGCGCCCTTCGGCCAGCCTATCTCCTCGATGAGCTGGCCAAGGACCAATGCGCTCAATGGTGCTTGGGGCGCAGGCTTCAGCACCACGGGGCAGCCCACCGCCATCGCAGGAGCCACCTTGTGCAGCACCAGATTCAGCGGGAAGTTGAAGGGTGTGATCGCCGCGATGACACCAATAGGAAATCGCTTGGTGATCGCTGTGCGACCTACACCCGCGCCGAAATCCATGGGCACCACTTCACCGCCGAAACGCAACGCTTCCGCCGCCGCCGTGCACACCGTGGTGATGCACCGCGCGATCTCCGTCTTCGCGTAACCGATGGGCTTGCCGCCTTCCTGAACGATGAGCCGGGCGAGCTCATCTTCGTGCTTCGCGATCAATGACGCCAACGCTTCCAGCTTCGCACTGCGGTCACCGGCGCTCAGTTTCTTCAATGCATCACGACTTGCGTAGGCTGCTGCGATGGCCTCTTCCATCTGTGCCTCGGTGGCATGCGGAATCCTGGCCAGCTCGGTGCCGTGGTATTTATCGATAACGGCATTGAAGGTGCCGTCACCCTCATCCACCCAAACGCCGTTGATGAGGTTGGCAGGGGTGAAGAGCGCAGTGGTATTCGAAGGCTTCGTTGGCGCGGTCGCTGTCCTGGGCATGGCCCAAAAGTACCGCCCTCTGGCGAGGGACTACTTGGCCAAGTACCGGCCCACGGGCTTCAAGAGCACAACCTGCACCTCCTGTTCCTCAAACCGTTTGAAGCTCGCCTCCACCTGCTTCTCCGGCCAGATGATCTGCACCCGCCCCTTGGCCACATCGTAGGCCGCTGTGTAGAGCGTGCCGAAGCCGCGCAGGTATTGCTGGCTGTAGAGCGGCGGCTTCAGGAACTGCTTGATCAGCTGTGCGCGGGTGAGCTTGGGCTGCGCGATGCTGTGCTCCAGGAAGTGCTTGCGTTCGATTGTGTTCGTGAACGCGGCATATTCATCCCATTCCACCTGATGCTGGTGGTTGCATGCCACGGCCTGATAGACCACCTGTGCCGGACGGTCGTGGTTCATGTACACGGTGGCGTACTTCCCGCTCTTGTCCACCACTGTGACGTTGTAGCCCATGTGCACCGGGATTCGCGAGAGCACAATGCACGCCTCATCTGTGGTGCTGCACGTCTCCAGCACATAGCGGATCACCAGCGGGATGCCGAAGCCTGTTCCCCACACCTTCCTTCCGCCGAAAGCGAGCGCTAAGGCCAGGCCATCGCTGTTCATGCCATCGAGCAAGCCCCACCCGCTGTCTTGGATGCCGATGACCGGTTTCACATACTCGCTGTAGCGCATGCGGCCATCGAAGTAGCGGGGGTCGAAGTCGTAGTTGCGGATGAGCGTGGGCGCGCCTTTCGTCCAAGCGACTTGCGAGCAGCCGGCCATGTAGGGCGGCGGGCACCACATGCTCAGGAAGCGCGATGCGACATCATCGTCCTTCGCGATGCGACACAGCGAATTGTAGACCGGGATCAATTCGGGCATGTGCAGCTCCAGCATGCTTCGGCAGGTCACCAGGTCGGGGCGCTTCTCTAGGCCTTCGCTCTCGTACCAGATCTTGAACAGCGGCCAAGCGCGGTCGAAGAAGGTCTGCCACCGATCGCTCGGCCACGGCTCCTTCACAAGTTTCAGGTGTACGTACATGCTCCCTTCGTCCTCACATCATTTTGAAACCACCGATCTCCAAGAGATGCTCATGTCCGTTCGCGCTGTGCGCACCCGGTGCCACGCTCTTGAACTGCGTGCGAATCGCCGCCAGCCATTTCTTTGAGCGCTCGGTCAATTTGAAATCGTCGGTCATCATGCGGCCGCGCATCACGAGGATGCCCATATCGGCGCCTTCGTAGAACCAATCGCCGGGACGCGTGATCCGCAGGAAGAAGGCCTCGTTGTCCTTCTCTACGTAGCGGCGGTGCGTGTCCATGCGCCAGAAGTAGATGCTGCCATCCTCGCGCATGCGCCAGATGCCGCTGCGCGGAGCTTCGGTCACGCGTTGCACATCATCCGTGGTGTACTTGATCACCATCTGGCCCCAGGTGTCGATGTTCTCCTCTTTGGCCCAGCGGCGATTGAGCGCGTTCACGCTGATCTCGTACGGCACGTTCATCCATTCCAGTGTATGGAAGAGGTGCAGCGGCATGTCGCTCAGTGCGAAGACCGCGTGGTTGGTGATGCTGCTCGCGCCCGTAACGCGCGGGTTCAGTTCACCCAGGTAGATCTCGCCGTTGTCCTTGTCGATGAGGTAATCGAGCTCGAAATAGCCCTTGTAGCCCTCCTTGCGCAGTTGATCGCCGAAGAGGCGTGCGTACTTGCGGGCCTTCGCGCGGATCTTCGGAGTGAAGGTGTCGCTGAAGATCTCGTTACCGCACCAGCCGCCTTTGTATGGAGTAAGTTCCTTGAAGCCGACCAGCTCCGTCATCAACGGCGCCACGATGGTGCCATGCCGCGTAACGCATGCTTCCATGGCCGCACCGCGACAGTTGATGCGCTTCATGATCTTGCACTCCTTCTCCGCCTCGATCTCCTCCGCGTACTTGGCGTATTCCTCCTTGGTCTTGATGAAGAAGGTGGTGTGGCCACTGTCGCCGTAGGGCGTTTGCACCACGAGGTCGTTGCCGAGCTTGCCCTTCGCAGCGACCTGCATCAGGTGCTCGAAGTTCTTCACCGGATGGAGCACGTAAGGCACGCAGGGCACGCCAGCCTTCTCGGCCACGCGGTTGGTGTTCACCTTGTTGTCCAGCCAGCTGCGCAGTTTGGCGGGAGGGAAGATCACTTCGAGCCCGGCCTTCTTCGCCAGTGCTTCGGTCTTCTCATCGAACATCAGGAAGAGCGCTTTGCCGTTCTTCCCGTTCATCTTCCGGCTCTCGATGAAATCGCGCACCTCACTGTGCGTGAGCAGGTAGTTGTTGATGTCCTCGATGCTCTGGAACTCCTCGTGCGGCTCCTCGGTCTTCGGGCTCATCAGGTTCGGGTGCAGCCCATCGAAGCAATCGATGTAGGTGATGAACTTGAAGCCCTTGATCCACTCGTCCGCGCCGAGCAGGTTGAAGTTGGTGGCGCTGATGAAGTAGATCGGCGTTTCGTTCCGGTAGAAGAAACGGCGGATGTCGCTGATGCCTCTGAGGAGGTTGGCGGGCTTCTTCCCTCGGGTGCGGGATGAAGACATCTTTGCCGGGCGTGTCACCGTCCTCTTTGCAGGTGCGGCTTTCCGAACGGGCTTGGCGGCCCTAACCGGAGCGCGTCTTACGGCCTTCCGCTTCGGAGTAACCCCCTTGCCTTTGCGCATGGCGGCTTTCTTGGTCTTCTTACTCATGGTCGTTTGGTCTTCTTCCGGCCTACGCCATTCGCAGGGGGCGTTGTCGGCGCACGCATCCCCCCCATCGCCGTCGTTGTCCGTTGCCTGCCAAGCGCTGCCTCGGTGAACACACGCAGGCCGAGCTCCGGCCGGTAGCCGTGAATCTCCTTCACATCCAGCGCCAGCAGAAAGTCGATGATCTCCTGGTTGATGACCTGCCCAGGCACCAGCACCGGGAAGCCGGGCGGATAGGGGATCACAAAGCTGGCCGAGACCAACTCACGTTCGCTGCGCAGCGCCGCCAAGCTGTCCGCGAGCTTCACGTGCTCGCAGCGCTTCTCGTCGTATGCGAGGAAATAGGCCGATCGCAGGTCGCCACCGGGGACACCAGGCTGCCCTTGGAAGCTGCGGTGGAAGCTGGAGAAGTCCGGCAGGGGCGGAACCTCCTCCACGAGCGTGCGGATCTTGTCGAGGTGGGCGCGCTTGTCGTCGGGCTCGAAGCCCGCATTGCGCTGCTCCAGCTCCTCGGCGATCTGCAGCAGCACCTTGGTGAGGTAAGCCAATGAACCGCGCGTGGTGCCGATGTTGGTCATGAAGAGCACCGAGTTGCGCGAGGTCTTGTTGATCTGGATCTGGTGCTTGTCCATCAAGAACTTGTTCTTGAAGGTGTCGCCATCGATGCCGGTCTTGCCGGTGTACAGGTTGATCTTGGTGGGGTCCACGGCGAACTCATCCTCCGCCCATGCCTTCTCGATCTCGTTCCATCCCTGGTCACGGCGGTAATAGCTGTCGAGTCCGCTCTGTCGGTAGGCGCCGGGTATCAGCTCACCGATGGTGATGATATCGAACCAGCGCTTCAGCTTCGGATGCTCGCGCACCGTGCGGCGAAGCAACAATCCAAGTTCTATGGCCTTCTCGACCAACTCAAAGCCTTCGAATTCGACCTGACGGCGACCCACGTCCATGCTCGCGAGGATCTGGTAGTTGGCGCTGGTGCTGGTGTGCGTCATGTACGCCTCGTGGAAGCTGGCCTCGCTCTTGCGCGCGAAGTCCTCATCCCAGATGTGAATCATGCTCCCTTGGCGCAGCGAGGTGAGCGTCTTATGCGTGCTCTGCGTGGCATACACGCGGATGCGCACCTTGTCGGGGTCCGGCAGGCGCGGCGCCTCACCCGACTTCAAGGAAGCGATGTGCCTCGCGTACGCAGCCTTGTACTCGAGCGCGCGGTACTTGCGGGCGAGCTTCTGCGCCACATGCATGGCCGTGCGTTGGCGCAGCACATAGCTGAAACGTCCGAATGCCCACCAGGCCTCATCCCAGAGGAACACGATGTCCGGCTTGATCGCGAGGACCTGTTCCATCACACGCTCCACATTGTACACCACACCATCGAAGGTGCTGTTGGTGAGCAGCAGCATCTTCACCTTGTCGAGGCGGCCGGCCTTCTTCAGCTTGAAGAGCTGGTCGCGGATGTGCTCCAACGGAACCGCGCCGTACATGCTGTACTTCTTCAAGGGAAAGCTGTGCAGGTAAACGGGGTAGGCGCCACTGAGCACCATGCCGTAGTGGTGGCTCTTGTGGCAGTCGCGGTCGATGAGCACGATGTCGCCCGGCTCCACCAGGGCTTGCACCACGATCTTGTTGCTGGAGCTGGTGCCGTTGGTGGCGAAGAAGGTCTGCTGGCTCCCGAAGGCGCGCGCAGCCAGCTCCTGCGCCCTCTTCAACGGGCCGGTGGGCTGCAGCAGCGAGTCGAGTCCGCCTGTGGTGGCACTGGTCTCCGCGAGGAAGAGGTTGCGCCCGTAGAACTCGCCGAAGTCCTGGATCCACCGGCTCTTGAACACGCTGTTGCCGCGGCTGATCGGCATGGCGTGGAAGACGCCCATCGGTCGCTTGCTGTATTCCTTCAGCGCGGTGAAGAAGGGCGTCTCGTACCTCTCCTGGATGCCGCGGAGAATAGGGAGGTGCAGCTCGGTGAGGTCCTCGGTGCGATAGAAGATGCGGCGGAAGCTGGCGAGGGTGGCGTCCTCGAGCTCGGGGAGCGGAGTGTCGGTGACGTAATAGCGGTCCACTTCGGGCCGGAACCACCGCGTGAGGCGGCCAAGGAACGGACCCATGTGAGCACGGCCTAGGCTCCCTGGTTCGAGGGCGTCGATGGCCCGCGTGAATTCGCGCAGCACGCCGCCGTTGTTGGCGCTTGCGAAGGGCACCCCGAAGCGCGCCACCACCGCCTGGATGTTGTGGTTGAAGAGCAGCGCGATGAGCGCATCCTGCACCGTGCGCACCACGAGAGCATCGTACACGAAGGCGTCGCTCTTGTCCCGGCACTTGTGCAGCTTCTGCCTCAGCGCTGCTTCCTCTTCCGCATCCAGCTCATCCACGAAGAGCACCTCGAAGTAGTTGGGCTTGGGCTTCTCCTCTTCCTCGGCCAGCAGCTCGCGCGCACCGGAGAGCGGGTCGGCCAAGGAGGCCGGATCGCTGCGGAAGGCCCCGCTGCTGAGGACACGCACCACATTGTTCACCGCGAGGTGCAGCCCATGGTGCTCCCTCGTGCGCAGCATCTCTTGCAGGCGGCGAACGGTCTCGCGCCCGGGATAGGCCCAGTAGAGCTCGATGGAGTGCAGGTCGTTCAGGATAGCCGCCACTTCCTCCGGAGCGCCGCGCCCCTCATCGAGGTCCATCGCAGCCAGCTTGAGCTGGTCCCACGTGTGGGAGCGCAGCCGGGCAGCATTGTAATGCTGTCGCAGCCGGGTGTCGGTGAGGGAGGGCATCGGGGTAAGCCGATCGGCGGTGCGCGGTGCCGCCTGGCAGCGTGGGAAAGATAGTTGGGCAGGCGCTGCCGACGTTACATCACCTGCTCCACTCGGAGCATCCGGTCCCCCACCTGGATCCTCCACACCACCTCCATCCCCTCCACCACCTCGCCGAAGCGCGTATAGCGGCCATCCAAATGCGGGGCGACGCTGTGAGTGATGAAGAACTGGCAGCTCTCCGTATCGCGGCCAGCGCTCGCCAGCCCGACTGAGCCAGCGGTGAAGGAGGAACGGCCAATCTCGGTGCGCAGCGTCCAAGGCATGCCGCCGTAACCATCGCCGCGCGGGCAGCCCCCTTGAATGACGAAGTTGGGCACCACGCGGTGGAAGGCCTTGCCGTTGTAATAGCCTGCGGTAACAAGCGAGTCGAAAGCGAGGCTGCTGCCGGGGCACTCATCCACATCCGTTGCGATGACGATGACGCCTTTGTTGGTGACGATGCGGTAGCGCTGACCCTGCTTCAATGTCCGGAGTTTCGCCTTATCGATCGGGTGGTTGAATGGTGGAGCGCGATGAGCGGGCCTTGGCAAGCCGTCTCGTTTGGCGACAGCCTGGTCCAGCAACAGCAGCGCCTCCAGGTCACGGAGGGGTTCCAGTGCCGAGCGGGCCTTCGATTCGAGCGCCGGCGGAAGCAGCAGGCGAATCGCATCGCTCTCCTCGGCCGCGATCAACTCCGCCGCTGCGCTGATGAGCCCCGCATCGCCGGAGCTTAGCGCTACGCCCGCCACCTCGCTGAGCTGCGCGTACTGCGCCTCCCGTGAAGCATAGCGCGAACGCATCATGATGCCACGCACGATGCGCATGGCGCCTTGGAACGCGGCCTGCCGTTCCATCGGATGCAGATCGCCTTGCATCAAATCAACGAAGGCTGACAAGTCCCCTTCCTGCGGAGCCTCGGCGCGCGCAGCGGTGACGGCCGCTCTTCGAAAGGCGTCGCGCTCCACAGCCGCGATGGCGTTCAGCATCGCCCGTGCGCTATCCGCCGTTCGCTCCTCACCGTGCTTCATGGCCAGCCCGAGCATCGCGATTCGCATCAGCGTGTCCGGGCTTTCGAGCGCGTGGCGCAAGCTGGCGCGTGCATCCACTTGTAAGCGCTCGGCCAGCCAAGCCAACGCGGCATCACCTGCTGCTTCGTCCCATACCGCGTTCCACAGGAGCCGCTCACCATCCCCACCCTCCATGAGTTTGCCACAGACTCGCACGGCGTTCACCCGCTCGCCGAAGTCGATTCCCTCCCTCGCGATGCGCTGAAGTTCCGCGATGTCGGCGGACGTACCCAGCTTGCGCATGGCGAGGATCAGGAACTGCCTCACCTCCGTGCCTTCCTGGCTCATCATCGCGTTGATGTCGCTCCCCGCCTTCTGCACAAGGCTGTCCGACAGGCGCCGCAGCGCATCGGCGGCGCGCACCCGCTCATGCCCATGGCTGCTGCGCAGGTAATGCAGGATGGCATTGGGGTCCGTGAGCCGGCCCGTACGCTGCATGGCCAGGAAGGACGCGCTGAGCAGCGCACGCTGCACCGCAGTGTCCGTCTCGTTCATCGCGATGTCCGGCAATTCGCTCCAAACGGAACTGTCGGCCACGAAGCCCAGCGCGAAAGCGGCGGTGGCGCGCACCCGAGGCTGCGGATCATTGAGCGCCTTGAGCAGGCATGGAATGGAAACGGACGATTGCGCGCTGGCAAAGGCGAGCGCTGCCGATTCACGAACAAGCGCTGAGCTGTCCTCCATAAGGGCGCACAGCCTCTCGGTATCACGGAGGTCCTGCGCTTCCAGCAAAGCCCAGAACCTTTCATCCGCCCAGCGGTTCACCGCGCGGTCTGCCGGATTCGAGCACGCGGCCAGCAGGCCGATCGGTAAAATCAGGCCCCAGCGCATGACTCAGGGTGTCTGCGTCCCGAAATCCAGCGCGGTGCGTTTGCGGAAGAGATGGGTGAGGTCGTAGCCGAAGTAGCGCAGCGCGCCCAGCAGCACCACGGTCGCGGTGGCATCGTCGATGTTGCCCACCAGCGGCAGGTTGTCCGGCAGCAGCTCGAAGACGCCGAATGTGGGATTCAGCAGGTAGAGGAACGCCAGGAAACCGGCAAGGGCGACGAAGAGGCTTTTCATGGTGCGGTTTGATACGCGAAGAACGCGCGATCGAAGCCCGAAGGTATGGTCGGGTATCTTCGGCGGCCCATGCGAAAGACACTCTCCCTGAGCGGCGCCCTTCTGCTGTGCGCCGCTGGTTCCGCTCAGCTGCAGTCCGACGCCGAAGCGCTGGAGCAGATGCGATACGATGTGAAGTACCTCGCCAGCGACCTGCTCGAAGGCCGCGAGGCCGGCACTCCTGGTGAACGGCTCGCTGTGGACTACATCGCCGCCAAGTATGGCAATGTGGGCCTCATGCCCTACGGCGACGACGCAACCTATCTCCAAGCCTTCACCTTCAACGCTGACCCCAAGCTTGGTGAGAAGAACACCATGCAGCTCGGGCGCCGCAAGTTGAAGGCGGGCGAGGAATGGTATCCGTTGGCATTCTCTGCTTCGGGCCCGGTGCGCGGCAAGATCCTGAAGCTCGAGTACGGCATCGTGGCGCCGGAGCTCAGCCGCATGGATTATCCAGACAGCGCAGACTTCAAGGACCGCATCGTGGCCTTCAGCGTGAGCTCGCCCGATGGCATACACCCGCACAGCAAGTATCTCGCGCACCACGACCTGCAAGCGCGCGCGCAGAAAGCCGCAGACCACGGAGCCGCTGCCGTGCTCTTCTTCAACGACGACCCCACCGCGCCTACGCCGGAGCCCCGCCTCAGCGCCAAGGTGAAGTCCATTGGCATACCTGTGGTCTTCCTTACGGGCGAGCTCTATGAGCAGCTCGTGTTAGACAACAACCCATGCGCCATCAATGTGGACATCGTGCGCGAGGAGCGCACCGCCTATAACGTGGTGGGCATGATTGATAACGGCTCTCAGAACGTGGTGGTCATCGGGGCGCACCTTGATCATCTGGGATGGGGTGATGAGGGCTCGTTGCACCGAGGAGAGAAGGCCATCCACAATGGCGCCGACGACAACGCCAGCGGCATCGCCGTGATGCTGCAATTGGCGCGCGACCTCGCGGAGATGGACCAGGCCCGCGCCAACGACTACCTCTTCATCGCGTTCAGCGGAGAGGAGAAGGGGCTGTACGGCTCGAACTACTGGACCAAGAACCCCACGGTGCCCATCGCCGAGCTCAACTACATGATCAATCTCGACATGGTGGGGCGACTGGACAGCACGGGCAGCATTGGCATCAACGGCGTTGGCACCTCGCCGGCATGGGCCGAGGTGGAGCGGATCCTTGTTGGCGACCTGAAGGTGAAGACAACCACCAGCGGCATCGGGCCGAGCGACCACACCAGCTTCTACCTGCAAGGGGTGCCCGCCATCCACTTCTTCACCGGCACCCACGCCGACTACCACAAGCCCACCGACGATGAGGAGAAGGTGAACTACCCCGGCATGCTGCGCGCCACACGCTTCATCGAATCGCTGATCACTACGCTGAATGATGATGGCAAACTCGCCTTCACCAAGACCGAGGAGGTGAACACCGAGGACACCCCTCGCTTCAAAGTCACCTTGGGTGTGGTGCCGGACTACATGTTCGACGGCAAGGGCATGCGCATCGATGGCATCACCGAGGGCAAGCCTGCGGCGAATGCGGGGTTGAGAGTGGGCGATGTGGTGGTGAAGCTCGGCACAATCGACGTGAACGACATGATGGGTTACATGAAAGCGCTTGCCCAATTCAACAAGGGCGATACGGCCAAGGTGAAGGTGCTCCGCGCAGGAGTGGAGGTTGAAGCCAACGTCACTTTCTGATGGGCGCGCAACGCATCGCCGTGATCGGCGCCGGCAGCTGGGGCACCGCCCTGGTGAAGCTGCTCTCCACGAACGCAGAGCGTGTGGGCTGGTGGGTGCGGCGAGCCGAGACCATCACGCACATTGGCAAGTACGGGCACAACCCGGACTATATCAGCGCTGCGCAGTTCGATGTGCCGCGCTTGGCGATGGACGCCGATATCCACGCCGTGGTGAAGGCTGCGGACGTGCTCGTGATCGCCGTGCCCAGCGCCTTCCTGAAGGCCACCATGGAGCAACTCGAGCCGCGCGAGCTCGAGGGCAAGGTCATTTTCAGCGCGGTGAAAGGCATCGTCCCGGAGACGAACCAGATCGTAGGGGAATACCTCTTCCACCACTGGGGCGTGGCAGAGAATGATTTCGGTGTGGTCTGTGGCCCTTGCCATGCCGAAGAGGTGGCCATGGAGCGCCTGAGCTACCTCACGATTGCATGCCAGGACGCCGCCAAGGCGAGGGCCATGGGCGATGCGCTCAACGGACGCTTCATGAAGACCACATTGAGCGACGACATCTACGGCACCGAGTATGCGGCCATCCTCAAGAACGTGATCGCGGTGTGCGCGGGCATCAGCGTGGGCCTGGGCTACGGCGACAACTTCCGCGCGGTGCTCGTGAGCCGCGCCATCCAGGAGATTGAGCGCTTCGTGGCAGCGGCGCATCCCATCGCGCGCGACATCAACGAGCCCGCCTACCTCGGCGACCTGCTGGTGACCGCCTACAGCACCTTCAGCCGCAACCGCGAGTTCGGCAACATGGTGGGCAAGGGCTACAGCGTGCGCGCCGCTCAAATGGAGATGAACATGGTGGCCGAGGGCTACTACGCCGTGAAGTGCGTCCACGCGATCAACGAGAAACTGAAAGTGGACATGCCCATCACCGAGAGCACCTACCGCATGCTCTACGAGAAGATGGCGCCGATGATGGAGATGCGGCTCCTGAGCGAAAGGCTGGCGTGATCAATCGAGCTTCAGCACCGCCAGGAACGCCTGCTGCGGCACTTCCACAGTGCCGATCTGCTTCATCTTCTTCTTCCCCTCCTTCTGCTTCTCCAGCAGTTTACGCTTCCGGCTGATGTCGCCGCCGTAGCACTTGGCGGTAACATCCTTGCGCAGGGCCTTCACGGTTTCGCGCGCCACAATCTTGGCGCCGATGGCGGCCTGGATGGGGATGTCGAATTGCTGGCGCGGCAGCAGCTCCTTCAGCTTGCTGCACATCTTCTTGCCCAGCTCGTGCGCATGGTCGCGGTGGATGAGGGCGCTGAGCGCATCCACGCGTTCGCTGTTGAGCAGGATATCGAGCTTGATCAGGTCGCTCTCCTTCATGCCCACGGGATGGTAATCGAAGCTCGCGTAACCACGGCTGATGCTCTTGAGCTTGTCGTAGAAATCGAAGACCACTTCGCCGAGCGGCAGCTCGAAGGTTAACTCCACGCGGTCGGTGGTGAGGTAGTTCTGTCCGGTGAGCATGCCGCGCTTCTCGATGCACAAGGTCATGATGGAGCCCGTGTACTCCGCCTTGGTGATCACCTGCGCCTTGATGTAGGGCTCCTCGATCTTCTCGATGTGCATCACATCGGGCAGGTCCGCGGGGTTGTGCACCTCGATCACCTCTCCATTCGTCTTCGTCACCACATAGCCCACGTTGGGCACAGTGGTGATCACGCTCATGTTGAACTCGCGCTGCAAGCGTTCCTGTACGATCTCCATGTGCAGCAGGCCCAGGAATCCGCAGCGGAATCCGAAGCCCAGCGCCGCACTGCTCTCCGGCGTCCATGTGAGGCTGGCGTCGTTGAGCTGCAGCTTCTCCATGGCGTCGCGCATCTCCTCGTAGTCGTCGGTATCCACCGGGAAGATCCCGGCCCACACCATGGGCTTCACGTCCTCGAAGCCGTGGATGGATTCGGCGCAGGGGCGGTCGCGGTGCGTGATGGTGTCGCCCACTTTCACTTCGCTTGCGGTCTTGATCCCACTGATGATGTAGCCCACGTCGCCGGCCTTCACCTCAGGGCGCGGGCTGATCTCCATCTTCAAGCAGCCCACTTCATCGGCCGCGTATTCCACTCCGGTATTGAAGAACTTCACCTGGTCGCCCTTGCGAATCGTGCCATTCATCACCCGGAAGTACGCGATGATGCCGCGGAAGGGATTGAAGACGCTGTCGAAGATGAGCGCCTGAAGCGGCGCGCTCGGGTCGCCTTTGGGAGCCGGGATGCGCTCCACCACGGCTTCGAGCACTTTATCCACACCGAGGCCGGTCTTGCCGCTTGCGGACATGATCTCCTCGCGCTTGCAACCGAGCAGGTCCACGATCTGGTCCTTCACCTCCTCCGGATTAGCCGAAGCAAGGTCCATTTTATTGAGGATCGGAATGATCTCCAGGTCGTGCTCCAGCGCGAGGTAGAGGTTGCTGATGGTCTGAGCCTGTATGCCCTGTGTGGCGTCAACGATGAGCAGGGCGCCTTCGCAGGCGGCGATGCTGCGGCTCACCTCGTAGCTGAAATCGACATGGCCGGGCGTGTCAATCAGGTTCAGGATGTACTTCTGCCCGTTGAGGGTGTAGTCCATCTGAATTGCCTTGCTCTTGATGGTGATGCCCCGCTCGCGCTCCAAATCCATGTCGTCCAGCGCCTGGGCCTGCATGTCGCGGTCGGCGATGGTGCCGGTCATCTGCAACAGCCTGTCGGCCAGGGTGCTCTTGCCATGGTCGATGTGGGCGATGATGCAGAAGTTGCGGATGTGCTCCATGGACGAAGGGGCCGGAAAGCGGGCCGCGAAAGTAGCCGATTGGGGGTCCCCAGCGTGCTTGCCTTATCTTGGGGTCCCCGCGTAGCTTGGGCTTACCAATTGGCTGCGGCGATTATTTCCCCCAACAGCGTTACGGACCAGCACCATGCGACACCACTCTGTCCCCCTTTTCCTGACCTGCTTGATCTTTAGCGTAGGCGTCAGCGCGCAATCCGGATTCGGAACGGGTGAGAAGCCGATTGATCCCGCACAGCAGGCCGAACCCTTGCCAGACGCATTGGATGCGCCCACCGACGCCGTTTCGGATGCTGATCCGGTCACTCCCCCCTTTGCCGAAGAGCATCGAGCACCCATTGCCCTGGCCCCCAGCGCCTTCACGCCAAATGGCGATGGCTTGAATGACAAGTTCTATCCCCGGATTGGTGAGGTGGTGACGCAGGGCTATCTCTTCCATGTCTTCGACCGCTGGGGGCGTGAGATCTACTCCACCAACAACCCCGGCGAGGGCTGGGATGGCAGCCTATCCAACAGCGGACCCGTGCTGCCCCAAGGGATTTATGTGTGGCGGCTGGTGTTCCAGCCGCTGGGTTCCGCTGAATCCATCAAGCGCATGGGCTCCGTGGCCTTGTTGCTCTAAATCAAGCACGGATGCACCTAGGATAACTTGCGGGTTCACTTTTCCCCCGCACGGCCTTAGGCAACCTCCGGGCCTCGGATTGCATCATCTACCGGTGAGCCGTCATGACGGATGAACAACTGGTTTCAGGCTGCATCGCTGGCGACCCAATCGCGCAGAAGGCCCTGTACAAGGCCTATGCACGGAAGATGATGAGCATCTGCATGCGTTACGCCGGCAACAGGGAACAGGCCCAGGACATGCTCCAGGACGGCTTCGTGAAGGTCTTTCAGAAGATGGACCATTATCGGGGCGATGGCCCGTTGGGCGGATGGATCGCACGCACTGTGGTGAACACCGCGCTCGACCACATCCGGCGGAACAAACCCTACGACCACAGCGTGGACCTCACTGAGGCCGAGCATCTGCACCAAGTGGATGAGCAGGTGCTCACCACCATGAGCACCGACGAACTCATGGACCTGATCCAGGCGCTGCCGCCAGGATACCGGACCGTTTTCAACCTCTTCGCCATCGAGGGTTATCCGCACAAGGAGATCGCGGATCAGCTGGGCATTTCGGAGAACACCTCGAAATCACAATTCATGAAAGCGCGGGCCTACCTGCGCAAGCTCCTGCCGAAAGAGGCGGCCGCACCATATGCGCACGACCATGAAGGATAAGATGAACCACCTGTTCCGCGAGCGCTTCCAGGGCCACGAGGCCCCGGTGGACCCCGCCACATGGCAGGTGATTGAGGCGCGGCTGCTTACCTCGGCCCCAGCCTCGGATTCGGCGAACGACCTGTTCAAGGACCGCTTCCAGCAGCATGAGGTGAATGTGGATCCTGGCGTTTGGCAGGGCATCAGCAGCCAATTGGGTCACGGCGCGGCGGGCGGCGGCTTGCTGGGCGGATATGGCTGGGTGGCGGCCGGGCTGGCTGGCGTGGTGGCCGTTGGAGCGCTGGTCTTCGCTTTGAATCAGGGTGATGGCGATGCCGCCCTAGCTAAACAGGAACCAGCCAAGACAACCGCAACGCAACCGGAATCTTCTATCCCAGACCGGGAAGCAATCGTCGCCAATGAGGGCTCTTCTGGACCGGCTACAATCGACGGAAACCCAGACACGGGCAGCAATCCAACAAGGCTCACCTCCACGTCTACCAAACAGACGCCGGAATTGGTAGCGACCAATCCCGCAGATTTGAACTTGGCCTTAGGGGCGGTTCAGCCCTCGACTGGGGACACTGATCCTGAATTGGTGGAACTGATCATCACCGACTTAAGCGAGCAGGTGATCAAGGAAGTGGAGGCTGGACAACGAACCGCCTCGCCTGACGGCGTGGAGGATGCAACGACCGAAACCGCCAGTGAGCAGGAATCCACTGTGCCGCCCGCAGAAAGTGCTGCGGAAGAGCAACCGGTTAAGCTGATCATGCCCAACGTTTTCACCCCAAACGGCGATGGCACGAACGACACCTACCGGATCGAGCCCAAGAATGGCTTCGCCAGCACCTTGGTGCGGGTGTATTCCATGAAGTCCAATCAATTGGTGTTCAGTTCCACGGGCCTGGATCAGGAGTGGACCGGAGCCAATTGCGAGGATGGCATGTACATGGTGGCCGTTGAGGCCATTACCCTGGACGGCCGCGTGATATCGGAGGGCAAGGTGGTGTGGCTGAACAGGAATAGCATGAACTGACCCGGAGGCGGTCTCCAGAAGGGGCTTATTTTGGCGGCCTTTTCGGGAGGCTTCCCTTTCATTAAAGACAGCAACATGTGGCAGTGCAGGGTTCTTACGACAGCAGTATTGGCTCTGAGCGTGTCCGGGGTGACCGCTCAGGAGTATTACATGAGCGAACCCAGCGTCACCGCTTGTCAAGGCGCGTTCCTCGACAGCAATGGCAACGGGGGACCCTATGACAACAACGAGAACTTCACCACGGTCATTTGTCCTGATGGAAGCGGTCCGGCCATCTCCCTGCAGTGGGTCATCTTCAACCTGAGCACTGCCGGAGTGGCGCCGGCAGACCAGATGAGCATCTATGATGGCGACAACACCTCCGCGCCGCTGATTGGCACTTGGAGCGGCGGTGACTCCCCAGGCATCATCTCCGCCAGCTTCGCCAACCCTACCGGCTGCCTCACCTTGGTCTTCACGAGCAACAACACCGGCACCGGCGACTTCGCCGCCAATATCACCTGCTTCCAGCCCTGTGAGCCGCCGACCGCTGTCGCAACATTCAACAGCCCGATCCCATTGCTGGCCTGCCAGGATGAGGTGATCACCTTCGATGCGAGCGCTTCTTTCGCCGCTGCAGGTTTCACGGTCACGGAGTACAACTGGGATTACGCGGATGGCACCACAGCTACTGGCCCTATTGTGCAACACGCATTCACTGATCCGGCCGAGTACGTCGTTCAGGTCGAGGTCATCGATGACAACGGGTGCTCCAGCCTTAACCTGGTTGACCTCCAGGTACTGGTGAGCACAACTCCGATCTTCACGGGCACCACCCCCAGTACCACCATTTGCCAAGGCGAGAGCGTTTCGCTGACCACCGACCCCACCGCTATCACCTGGTCGGCGTTGCCGGAAAGCAACCTGGGTAGTGGCATCTTCCTGCCCGATCTGCAGGGCGTGCCATTCAGCACCTCCATCACCTTCACACAGTTCAGTCCCGGGCAAACGCTCACGAACCCCCTCGACCTGCTCAGCGTGTGCGCAACCATGGAGCACAGCTACATGGGCGATCTGGTCATTCAGATCTCCTGCCCGAATGGTCAGACCACCGTCATGCATCAACAAGGTGGTGGCGGCACCTACATCGGAGTTCCGGTGGACAACGAAGGCACGCCGAACGTTCAAGGGGAGTGCTGGGAGTATTGCTGGAGCCCAACCGCCACCAACGGCACATGGGAGGACAACAGCGGCGGCACCGTGCCCGCCGGCACCTATGAGAGCGTGCAGCCCTTCAGCAACCTCATCGGTTGCCCCCTCAATGGTGTTTGGACGTTTACGGTGACCGACTTGTTCGCCATCGACAATGGCTACCTATGCGACTGGTCGCTGACCTTCAACCCGGCGCTCTTCCCCAGCCTAACGGTCTACACTCCGAACCTCGGGCAGACCGCCGACTCCGCCGTTTGGTCAGGCGCGAACCTCGTGAACGATCCGAACAATCCCTTCAACGCCACAGTTGCTGGCGTGACCCCCGGCGTGTTCGACTACACCTTCACCATCACGGATAATTTCGGCTGCACCTACGACACCACCATCACCGTGACGGTGACGCCTTCACCACAAGGCCCCATAAACATCAGTGGCAATCCAGTGGTGTGCAGCGGCGGACTGGCTTCGCTGAGCGCGCCTGCTGGCTTTGACACCTATGTGTGGCAGCCCGGCAACCTGTTCGGCCCCAATGTGCAAGTGGGCGTGGGCACATACACTGTGACCGTGGCCTACGGGAATTGCCCGCTCACCTCCGACCCCATCACCGTCACCGCAGCGCCTAACCCCGCACCAGTGATCACCGGACCGTCGTTCAGCTGCGGCGGTGCGCTCGCGGTGCTCAGCACCACCGAGCCGTATGAGCAGTACACCTGGAGCAACGAAGCCACTACGCCCTCCATCACCGTGGGCACCGGCGCCTACACGGTCACCGTGACCAATGCGGAAGGCTGCACCGGCACGTCCGCACCGTTCAATGTGCAGGTGGGCAGCAGCCCGGTGGCCGCCTTCACGTTCACACCGCCCTCGCCGCAGCCCATGAACACCACCGTGGATTTCACCGACCTGAGCACCGTGACAGGCAGTACCATCGTGGGCTGGGAATGGGACTTCGGCGGCCAGGGCGGTAGCGATGTTCAGAATCCCTCTTGGACTTTCGGGAACCCCTTCACCTACAACGTGGTGCTGATCGTGACCGCAGCTGACGGCTGCACGGACACCGTGAGCACGCAATACCTCATCTTCCCGCCGGACATCACCATCCCGAACGTGATATCGCCCAATGGTGACCAGAGCAATGACTACTTCGTAATCCGCAACATCGAGTTCTGGAGCAACGAGCTCAGCATCTACAGCCGGTGGGGCAACAAGGTGTACGACGTGAAGAACTACCGGAATCAGTGGAAGGCCGATGATCTTCCCGACGGCACGTACTACTACGTGCTTCGTCTGAATGATGGCCAGGAGCACGCGGGGCACATCACTGTGCTGCGATGATGCGTTGATAACCATTTTGGAAAGGCCTTCGCGCGTCGGAGGCCTTTCTACTTTTGGCCGCCCTTAACGCTCCCCGCCCGCATGAAGGTGATTGAACATCTGCGCCAGGCCGACCGAACGCTGTTCTCGTTCGAAATCCTCCCGCCGCTCAAGGGCAAGGACATGCGCTCGATCTACGAGGGCATCGATCCGCTGCTGGAGTTCAAGCCGAGCTTCATCAATGTCACCTACCACCGCGAGGAGGTCATCTACAAGGACCGCGGCCACGGCCTGCTGCAGAAGGTTCGCCTGCGCAAGCGGCCGGGCACCGTCGGCATCTGCTCCACCATCAAGGCCAAGTACGACATCGACACCGTACCGCACCTGATCTGCGGCGGGTTCAGCCAGGAGGAGACCGAGGACGCACTGATCGAGCTGAACTTCCTTGGCATCGACAACGTGCTCGCCCTGCGCGGCGATGCGATTAAGAACGAGTCGCATTTCATCCCTGAACGCGATGGCCATCCACATGCCGTTGACCTGATCCGCCAGATCGCCGCGCTCAACAAAGGCAAGTACCTGCACGACGAGGAGCAGGAGGCAGCCGCCACCGACCTGTGCATCGGCGCCGCCTGCTACCCGGAGAAGCACCCCGAGGCGCTGAATCTGAACATGGACATCGCCTACTTGAAAGCCAAGGTGGACTCGGGCGCGGAGTACCTGGTGACCCAGATGTTCTTCGACAACGCGCAGTACTTCCGCTTCGTGGATCTATGCCGAGAGGCCGGCATCATGGTGCCCATCATCCCGGGCCTCAAGCCCATCACAACGCTCAAGCACATCGCATTCCTGCCCAAGACCTTCCGCGTGGACCTGCCAGATGCCTTCGCCAAGGAATTGATGAAGTGCCGCAGCGACCTGGAGGTGAAGCGGCTGGGCATCGAGTGGTGCATCGCGCAAGCCAGGGAACTCATCGCACGGAACGCCCCCTGCCTGCATTTCTACACCATGGGTCGCAGCGAGGCGGTGCGCTCCATCGTGGAGAAGGTGTTCTGAGCACCTTTACCTAGCCGTACCTTCGAGGCATGCGCCACGCATGCACCGCTCTGCTCCTTACCTGCTGCATCACCAGTGGCGCGCAGGTGGCTTTCGATCCGGACTTGCTGCATGTCATCGCCGCCTCCGAAGCGCATCGTCAGCCCGCACCGCTGCTGAAGTCGGGCAATCCATCCCGCGGATACGACGTGCGTTATCACCGGCTCGAGTTGGTCGTGGACCCTGCTGTGCGCGCAGTCCAGGGCGAAGTGACGCATCACTTCAGCGCGATGGTGCCGCTCAGCGAAGTGCTGCTTGACCTGAGCAGCGCGCTTACTGTGAACGAGGTGCGCCATCAGGGCCAGCCCATCGCATTCGCGCATGTGGATGATCGACTCAGCGTCACGCTGTCCTCGCCGCTTGCTGTTGGTGCGATCGATTCGTTGACGATCGCCTATGCCGGCGTGCCGCCGGAAACCGGTTTCGGTTCGTTCATCCAGGCAGAGCATGATGGCGCTCCTATCATCTGGACACTTAGCGAGCCCTATGGCGCGCGCGACTGGTGGCCGTGCAAGCAGGACCTCAACGACAAGGCCGATTCGCTTGACCTAATCGTCACAGTTCCGACCGGGAACCGCGTCGCAGGGAATGGCGTGCTTGCCAACGTGGATGACCTGGGCAATGGGCAGGTCCGCCACCACTGGCGGCACCGCCACCCGATCAATTACTACCTCGTGGCGTTCGCAGCGACCAACTACGAGGCGTACAGCGATTTCGTGCCGCTCGATGGCTCCACTGTGGAAGTGCTCAACTACGTGTTTCCGGAGAACCTGAACGAATGGCAATCAGCATCGCCGCAGATCATTGAGCAGATGCAATTGTTCAGCGATCTCTTCGGTACTTATCCCTTCGCCGATGAGAAATACGGCCATGCGCAATTCGGCTGGGGCGGCGGCATGGAGCACCAGACCATGTCGTTCATGGGCGCCACGCATTACGAGCTCATGTCGCACGAGCTGGCGCATCAATGGTTCGGCAACCTGGTGACCTGCGGCAGCTGGGAGGACCTGTGGCTCAACGAAGGCTTCGCCTCCTACCTCAGCGGACTGTGCTATGAGTTCCTAGCGCCAGAATACTGGATGCCCTTCAAGCAGGGACGTCGCAATTACATCACCTCGCAGCCGGGAGGCAGCGTGCTGGTGTCGGACACCACGAGCATCCCGCGGTTGTTCGATAGTCGGCTCACCTATGCCAAAGGCGCCTTCCTCCTGCACATGCTCCGCTGGGTGTGCGGCGACGACGCCTTCTTCCAAGGCCTGAACACCTACTTGAACGACCCGTCCATCCGCAACGGCAGCGCGCTGACCGGTCAGCTCGTGGCGCATCTGGAGGCCGCCAGCGGAGTCGACCTCACCGAGTTCATGCAGGATTGGTATGCCGGCGAGGGATACCCCACGTACCAGATGCAATGGACGCAGACGCTCGCGGGCGAGGTGACAGCGCTGCTGGAGCAGTCGACCTCGCATGCGAGCGTCGACTTCTTCGAGATGCCGGTGCCCGTGCGGTTCTGGAACGAGACGCAATCCGAGACCGTGGTGGTGGGTCATACCAGCTCGGGCCAGGCCTTCGATTTCACGCTTCCGTTCCAAGCCGATAGTGCTGCGATTGATCCAGGGGTTTGGATCCTCAGCGGCCAGAACCTCGTGCTGAAAGTGCCGGTGCTCGCGCTGGGTGCTGATCGCCTGTTCATCTATCCGAATCCCGTTACGGAGAATGCGTGGCTGCACCTGGGCGCTCAGGCCCAAGGGCCCATCCGGCTGGATGTGACCGATGCCACTGGACGACTCGTTCGCTCGGTGGCATCACCAGCGGAGGGGCTGCGGGTCGCACTGCCTTTGGAGGGGCTATCCGGTGGATGCTATGCCGTTCGCGCGCTGCTCGGTGAGCGCACGGTCGACCTGCGCTTCGTGAAGCAGTGATCAGCGTGTGAGCATCCGCTCCACGTACTTGCCAAGCACATCGAATTCCACGTTCACCCGGTCGCCGCTCTGCAGCGAACGGAACGTGGTATGCGCGAACGTGTATGGGATGATGGCCACGCCGAAGGCATGCTCATCCAAAGAAGCGATGGTGAGGCTGACGCCGTTGAGGCATACGCTCCCCTTCAGAACAAGTAAATGCTTCTGCTCCGGAGGGGCGAAGGAGAAGGACCAACTGCCCCCTTCCTCCCGCACGGACAAGCACTCCACCGTGGCGTCCACATGACCTTGCACCAAGTGGCCGTCCAAGCGATCGCCCAGGCGGAGGCTCCGCTCCAGGTTCACCTTATCGCCCGGCTTCAGCGTGCCGATGTTGCTTCGCATGAGCGTCTCCTTCACCGCGACGACATCATAAACGCCGTCGTGGATTCCGGCCACAGTCAGGCAAACGCCATCGTGCGCCACGCTCTGATCGATGCGCAGCTCGGGGCACATGCGCGCCTGTATGGTGAGGACACGATTGGTTCCCTCATCGCGCGACGCGACGACCTCCCCCATCTCCTCCACGATGCCCGTGAACATCAATTCTGCTGCTGCATGGATCCGCCACCGGCAATGTGCACGTAGCCTTTGAGCTGCACCACCTCATCGGCGGCGAGCCGTGCATAGACCACATTGCACACGTAGTAGTACACGCCATCCGGCAGGGTTTCATTGGTGTCCTTGAAGGTTCCGCTCCACCGGATGTCCGGGTCGGTGGTCTCGAACACCGTTAGTCCCCAGCGATTGAATACCGTGAGTTCAATGCTCCGCACGCCGCGATAGGGGAAGGGCACGAACCGGTCGTTGACCTGATCACCGTTGGGAGTGAAGATGTTCGGCAGTGTGTACTGCGGGCAGTTATCGCCGCAGACCGGTGCGACGAAGGCGCTCTCATTGCCCACGGTGTCAATGGCCGTTACCTGGTAGCAGCCGGAGACGCTCAAGCCGTCGACATGCGTGAAGGATGTGTTCTCGGCACCCACCACGGTTCCCACCAGCGTGTAAGGGCCATCGGGACCTGTAGCGAAGTAGATGCGGTACTGATAGGTGTCATCCGCGCAGGAGTCGTTCGGGTTGTCCCACGTCAGTGTGTTGAGTGGCGTCTCGCAATCGTTGTCTATGTCCACGGTCGGCGCGCATGGCGGTGTCAGGTCGACCGGCACTCCGCACACCTCCTGGCTATAGTTGAGCAGCGGCGCGACGATGTCCGGGTTGCCATAGGACCCTGTGCTGCGCACGAGATAGCAATAGCGCTGACCGTTGCTCAGGCCCGTCTCGGTGAAACTACCGGTAGTGCTGGTGCCCACCAGCGTCCAAGTGCCGCCGATGTCGCGGTAAACCTCATACAGCGTGTTGGTCCAAGGGGTGTTGAGCGTCCACTGCACCGTGAGCTGCTCATCGTTCGGCACCAGCCCGATGAAGACAGAGGATGCCGACGCGCTGGAGCCGATGGAATCGGCGGGTACCTGATCCGCGCGGCCGAAGAAATCGACACGGTACACATGGGCCTGATCCTTCGTGTTGAGTCCGGTGTCGATGAACTGTGTGTCAGGATGCGCCAGGAACGGATGCGTTGCGCTGGTGTGGATCAGCGTAGTCGCCGTGGTGAAGCCGGTTCCCCGGTAGAGCCTGAACTGATACGGGCCGGGGCGAAGCAGCGTATCGAGGTCGTAGGCATTGCTCCAGCGCACCGTATCAATGCCAGTCACGGTGGAAGTCTCACCCACGCTCACATGCGTGATCACCGGCACCTGCCGATCGAGGATGGCGCAGAACTCCACGCTGGCGTAGCTCTGCGCGCCATCGGGGAAGTTGGCAACGACCATGTAGCAGTACTGGCTGCCCACGGTGAGCGGGCCAGCATCTGTATAGGTGGTTGTTCCCAATCCGCTCACGGTGGTGATCAGGGAATAGCCCGTATAGGCCGGCACGCCAGTCTCACAGTGGTCCGGCACGAAGCCGTATGCACCTACGCGCCGGTAGATGCGGTATCCCGTGACGTTGGAGCAGACGCTCTGGTTCCATGCCAGGTCGATGGCGCTGCCGTTCGGGGTGGCCGTCGGGTTCTGCGGCGCGGGACCCACCACCGTGATGGTCATGGTGCGGAAATTCTGCAACTGCACCTCCGAATCGTTATCAACGGCATTGAAGACGACTTGATAGGGCTGCAGACGCACATGGCTGCAGTTCGTCTGCCAATTGAAGATGCCCGTGACGCTTTGCGCCGGCGATGGGCTCACGAAGCTCGCAGGCGAGTTGGAGAGAACGAAGGGCTGCCCCAGCGCCGTCAGGGTCACCACTTGCCCGGGATCGGGATCGCTGGCCTGCACAGGAAAGGAGAGGAAGGTGCCGGCCACCACACAGGTATCGGCCTCTTCGGAGATTGTCGGCGGGTTGTTGGAGCACGGCCGGACGGTCACTTGCATATCCCGCGTCACCCAGCCCATATGCACCACCTGGCCTTGCACACGTCGCCATTCGTGCACCTTGAAGGCGATGTTGTACTCGCCCAGCACCTGCGGGTTCAGCCAGCGGATCGTGCCATCCAGCGGATCGATGGAGTACGTGGACCCGCCGCCGCCGGCCACTTGTTGGGGGTATTGGTAGCCATTGATCGGCGCGCAGCCCAGGCCCAGGCAGACCACCGGCTCGTAGCTGAGGCTGTCACCATCCAGATCGTACGCTACCGGGTTGTGAATCCACGGCCGGTTCAAGCACGCATCCTGCAAGGGCCGATTGAGGAAGCGCGCCGAGCAATTGTTGCCTGCGAAGGCGGAGATCACCAGTTGCGTCTTCACGCAGAACGACTGCGACACCGACTGCGGCACGTTCACCACGCCCGCATTGCGGTTCTGGTCGTCGAAGGAGAGCACGAAGATCCCGGGGCCTGCGTAGGTGTGGCGCGCCGTGTATTCATTCCGTCGCACATCGCCGGGCCCATCGACCGGAGGAGCCCGCTGTATGGTGGACGAGGTGCCATCGCCCCAGAAAAGCGTCAGCTCCGGGCGATCAGCCGGCGCGGAGAGCTTCGTGTGGGTGATGATCGTCGCTTGGTAAATCAGGCCGTCACCTGTCCAGCACACGATGATCTCGCCCGCGCGGTTGTGCGTGGCCATGGCGGCCGGACCCAGCAGGAGTGCCAAGACGAAGAATAAGCAATGGCGAAGGCGCATCGGGTCGGACAAAGTTCGGTGTTCCCGGAGGGCGTACGGCGCCGATGCCCGTGAATCACCGACCGCTCACCCGCGCGCAACGGCCCTGAGCGGCCCGGCTATCTTCGGCCCATGATCGAATTGGCCAAGGGCGGCCGCCCCGCTGCCGCCCGCGACACCTTGGTGGTGCTGGATGGGCTCTCCCAGCTGCGCAACCTGGACCTCGAACGGGCCGACCGCCAATACCTCACCGAGCAGTTGCAGGCCGACCCCGCGCTGGCAGTATGCGACATCAGCGGGCGCCTGGTCATGGCGCATCTGGCCAGCAAAGAAGACCGCTCGAAGCAGTTGGAAAAGGCACGGCGCGCAGGCGATGCCATGGCGGCGCGATTGAATGGCGCAAAGCGCAAGGAAGCCCAGCTCCTGAGCCTTCAGGATGATGCGGACCTGACCCTCGCGCTCGCCGAGGGATGCGCGCTGGGATGTTACGCCTTCCGCAAGTACAAGTCTGATGAGAAAGGGGCGCCCACGCTCGAGAAGCTCACGATCGTTGCCAAGGAGGCATCCACTGCACGCGTGGAGGAACTGGAGGATCTGTGCGATGCAGTATGGACGGCGCGCGACCTGGTGAACGAGCCGGTGAGCTTCCTCAACGCCAAACAGCTCGCCGCTGAGATCCGCACGCTGAGCCGCAACGCAGGCTTCAAACTGGAGGTGCTCGGCAAGGACCGCATCGAGGCCATGGGCATGGGCGGCCTCATCGCGGTGAACAAGGGCAGCATAGACGAACCCACCTTCAGCATCCTGGAATGGAAACCCAAACAGGCGGTGAACAAGCGGCCTGTGCTGCTGGTGGGCAAGGGCGTGGTGTACGATACGGGCGGCCTCAGCCTGAAGCCCACGCCCAATAGCATGGATCAGATGAAATGCGACATGGCCGGTGCGGCAGCCGTGGCCTGCGCCATGGCCGTGGCGGCGCGGCAGCAGCTCCCCGTGCATGTGGTGGGCCTCATCCCCGCCACCGATAACCGGCCGGGCGGAAACGCTTATGTGCCCGGCGATGTGGTGCGCATGCACAATGGTCTCACCGTGGAGGTGCTGAATACCGATGCCGAGGGGCGCATGATCCTGGCCGACGCCCTCAGCTACGGTGAGCAGTTCAAACCGGAACTGGTGATGACCCTTGCCACACTGACCGGTGCCGCCATGCGCGCCATCGGGAGTTATGGAAGCGCGATCATGGGCACCGCCAGCGAACCGGCCTTCGCGCGATTGGCGAACGCGGGCGACACCGTGTATGAGCGCGTCGCACAACTGCCCTTCTGGGACGAGTACGGCGAGGAGATCATCAGCGACGTGGCCGACATCAAGAACCTGGGCAGCGATCTCGCCGGCGCGCAGACCGCGGGTAAGTTCCTGGCCCGCTTCACCACCCATCCGTTCATCCACATCGACATCGCCGGGCCGGCCTTCCTCACCAAGCGCGACGGCTACCGCACCAAGGGCGGCTCGGGCGTAGGAGTGCGGCTGCTCTACGAATTCCTCAAACTCCGCGCGAAGGCATGAGCGAGTCCCGTCAACCTGTCCGCGTGGGCATCTCCTGCGGCGATCTGAACGGCATCGGCATCGAAGTGGTGCTGAAGTGCTTCGAGGATCCGCGCATGTTGGCTGAGCTCACGCCGGTGCTCTACGCCTCAGCCAAGGCGGTGAGCCACTACCGCAAATTGCTGAAGCTGGAAGAGGTGCAATTCCATCGCGTCGGCGATGCACGCGAGGCACTGCCCAGGAAACTGAACCTCGTGAATCTCTGGGATGAGGATCCGCCCCTCGAGCCAGGCAAGCCTTCCGTGTCGCTGGCAGCCTTCACGATCAAGAGCCTGGAGGCGGCGGCGCAGGACCTCGCCAGCGGCAAGGTGGATGTGCTGGTGACGGCCCCGATCGACAAGAACAGCATGCAGCAGGCGGGCTTCGCTTATCCGGGACACACAGAGTTCCTACAGCACATGGCCGGCGCCGATAGCGACGTGCTGATGTTGCTTGTCTGTGAAGGCCTCCGTGTGGGCTGTGTCACGGGGCACATCCCGTTGAAGGAGGTTTCGGCCGCAATTACCACCGACCACATCCTCACGAAAGCGCGACTGTTGCATCAGAGCCTGTTGCGCGACTTCGGCGTGGCGGAGCCGCGCATCGCACTGCTGGGGCTGAACCCGCACGCGGGTGACGGGGGGGCGCTGGGGAGCGAGGACAAGGAGCGGATCCTGCCAGCCGTGCGTCGCTTGAACGAGGAAGGCATCAAGACCATGGGGCCCTACGCCGCGGATGGCTTCTTCGGAAACGGATCATACAAGCATTTCGATGGCGTGCTCGCCATGTACCACGACCAAGGGCTTGCTCCTTTCAAAGCCCTGAGCTTCGGCCATGGCGTGAACTTCACCGCAGGACTGCCCATCGTCCGCACGAGCCCCGATCACGGAACCGGACTCGACATCGCTGGGCAGGGCATCGCTGATGAAGGCTCGTTCCGAGCGGCGGTTTGGCTTGCCTGCGACATCCGCGCGAACCGCGAACGATACAAGGTGATCAACGCGAATCCGCTCCAGCCGCAGAAGAAGGAGAAGGACCGGAAGGAGGGATAGGTTCTGCAACCCGGCGCTTAGCGTCCCAGCACCAGGTCGAAATAGAAGCCGGGGCGCTTCAACCGGGCGCGCATGTCGAGGTCGGTGAACATGCTGCTGATGGTGTCGGCCAGTGTCGGATTCCGGTTGGCACGGTCCACCACGAAGTCGAAGAGCCAGGGTTTGTCGGCAAGCCGTTGCAGTCGGGTGCTGATGGCGAGTTCCTTGCCGAGCCGCTTCCACACCCGATCGTCGTACGCACGCAGCCGCCGAGCACTGATGTCGCGTTCCACGAGCGCATCGCGAACAACATCGGCGGCGTGCATTCCGCTGATCATCGCATGGCTGATCCCCTCTCCGGTGAAGGGATCGATGAGGTGTCCGGCATCACCCACCAGCAAGTAACCATCGCCGCTGATCGGGTAGCGCTTGCTCGCCAACGGCAGGCCCATACCCTGGATGCTTCCTTCCATGCGCGCGTCGGCGAAGCGGTGGCGCAACTGCGGATGCGTGTTCAGCAGCCGCATCATTTCCGCCTTCAGGTCCATCCGGCGCTTCTTCACCACATCAGTCCGAAGACCGAGGCCCACATTCGCACGGCCGTCGGGCAACGGGAAAACCCAGAGGTAACCCGGCAGCAGGTCCTTCAGGAACAAGAGCTCGATGAAGCCCTGAGGATCCAGATCCTTCACCCCGCTGAAGTAAGCCCGCACCCCTGCAGCGTGGTGGCGCGGATCCATGGGCAGACCTGCTACATGGCGCGCGAAAGTCGAATTGGTCCCAGATGCGTCGATGATCACTTCGCATTGAAGCTCACTGCCTCCCACGTCTTTCCCGCCATCCAATTCGATCCGCCAACCGCTGGCCAGGCGCGTGAACGATCGCGCGGCGGCCGCTTCCAGCACGGTTATGCTGTCTGCCTGCCTTACCCGTTGGAAAAGCAGATTGTCGAAGTCGAGGCGTGGCAGGATCGCGCCGGGCGCTTCGCCCAACCCGGTTTCACGTGCGAAGGGCACGCGTAACGCGCGGCCGCTTGGCGCAACGAAGACGACTCCCCAACTCGGCAAGGCATGAACATCGCGCTTTACCACTACAGCGAGGCCAGCATCCAAACGCTCCAATGCGCGCATCACCTTCCCGCTGAGCGCATCGCCGCAGACTTTGTCGCGCGGGAACACGGCCTTCTCCAGCAGCACCGCCGACACGCCGTGCTTCGCGAGCTGCAGCGCGGCGGCGCATCCGCCGGGGCCACCACCAATGATGCATACCCCCGTGCGCATCGCCGAAGGCATGGCTCAGGAGCGGAGCGCGCCCGGCGTGAACTGTCGCAGGAAACGCACGTCGTTCTCCCAATACAGGCGCAGGTCGGGCACACGGTAGAGGAGCTGCGCGATGCGCTCCACGCCCATGCCGAGCGCGAAGCCGGAGTACTCCTCGGGGTCGATACCGCAATTGGCCAGTACGGCGGGGTCCACCATGCCGCAGCCCATGATCTCCACCCAGCCGCTGTGCTTGCACACGTTGCAGCCTGCGCCGCCACAGATGGTGCAGCTCATGTCCACCTCGGCGCTCGGCTCGGTGAAGGGGAAATAGCTCGGCCGCAGCCGGATGCCGACCTCCGGGCCGAAGATGCTCCTGGCGAAATAGTCGAGCGTGCCCTTGAGCTCAGCGAAACTCACGCCCTTGTCCACGTACAGCGCCTCCACCTGGTGGAACATGCAGTGCGCCCGCGCGCTGATGGCTTCGTTCCGGTACACCCGCCCTGGCGAGATGGTGCGAATCGGCGGCCGCTGCCCCTCCATCACACGGACTTGCACGCTGCTGGTGTGCGTGCGCAGCGCCAAGCCTCCGGGGCCATTGATGAAGAACGTGTCCTGCATATCGCGCGCAGGATGGTCCTTCGGGAAATTGAGCGCGGTGAAGTTGTGATGGTCATCCTCCACCTCGGGCCCTTGGCTCACCGTGAACCCGATGCGCTCGAACACCTCCACGATCCGCTGCCGGACGATGGTGATGGGATGAAGGCCGCCGCTGGGCTCCGTGAGCGCTGGCGCGGTCAAATCCCCGGATTGGCCTGTTGCGGCCACGCCTTCTTGAAGCCCTGACTTCAACTCCTCCCACCGCGCTTGGGCCTGTAGCTTCAACTGGTTCATCCGCTGGCCCAAGGCGCGCTTCTCCTCGGTGGCCACCTGCTTGAAGGCATCGAACAGCTCGGTCACCGCGCCATTCCGACCCAGCATGGCCACACGGAAGCGCTCGGCCTCCTCCGCGGTGCGGGCCTGCGCCTGGGCCACTTCGGCCTCCAACTGGGCGATGCGTTCCGCGAGGCTCATTCCATCACGCGCATGAACATCCGGATATCCTTGATCGGGCGGTCCCGGCCATCGCAAGACTCCTGTGAAATGGCATCGATCACCTCCATGCCCTCCACCACTTCGCCGAACACGGTGTATGCGCCATCCAAGTGCGGCGCACCGCCCGACTGGGCGTATTCCGCGACCTGCTCGGCGGTGTAGGAGATCGGCGTGCCCATTCGGGCGCCGCGTTCGGCCACCTGCGCGAGCTCATCGGCCTGGAACGTCTTGCCTTGAACGATGTAGAATTGGCTGCCGCTGCTCCGACGCTCGGGGTTCACTTGGTCGGATTGACGTGCGGCCGCTAGCGCGCCCCGCGTATGCACCGCACCTGCGACAATCTCGGTCGGCAGGGTGTAGCCTGGCTCGCCCTGGCCCAGGGCCTCCCCAGGCAGGGCACGCTTGCTGTCCGGGTCGCCCCCTTGCACCATGAACCCAGGGATGACCCGATGGAACAACAGGCTGTCGTATGCCTGCTCGCGCACGAGCTTGAGGAAATTGTCCCGGTGGGTTGGGGTCTCGTTGAACAGCGCCAGAATGAAGGTGCCCCTTTCCGTCTGCACCTCCACCAGCGGTCTCAGAGGCGCCGCCGGGGGTTGCGCCTGCGTCAGGGGGAGGGAAAGGACCAAGGCCAGGAAGGCCGGCACAGCCCTCCCGCATTGGCCTGCTATCCGGCCCTCGCTTACATTTGACATCCGCAACGCCTTGACGATAAGGCCTCAAAAGTATCCCAATGACCCGTCCCGTACTCCGTAGCGCACTTACCGGCGTGATGGTGCTGGCCACTGTGGCCATGTTCCTCCCCTCTTGCACCAAGGAGCAGCCCACCACGGCGATCATCAAGGTGGTGAAGGAAGATGGCACCGTGGTGTCCGATGCCTTCGTCAAGCTGTACGCCGATCCGCAGTTCCCATTGGGCGACCCGAATCGATTGACCAAGGAGAAGTACACGAACGGCGCAGGCGAGGCCGAGTTCGACTACACCGATTTCTACGAGCAGGGACAGAGCGGCTTCGCGGTGCTGGACATCCTCTGCACCTATGACACGCTCGTCGGCGAAGGCATCATCAAGATCGAGGAGGAGGAGACGAACCGGGAGACGGTGATTCTCCTTCCTGCACAGTAGTCTCAGGCCGGGTGCCCTTCGAAGTAGGCGAGGACGGCTTCCTTCATTAGTCTTTCCTGTTCCTCGGCGCCCAGTGGTGGCAGGTCCTTCACGCGCTCGAAGTGCGGCCAGCCATCGGCATCGCGCCCCATCTCCTTGTAGAACCCGAAGGGAAGCAGCAGAACGCAGATGCCGATGTGCATCAGGTTCACCTTCTCATCCTTCTTGAAATCGCGCGCGCCCTGCCCCAGCTCCTGCACGCCGACCAGGAAGATGATCGCGTTCAGGTCGAGCGAACCGGCGTCGAAGCGCTTGGAAAGCGTAGCGACCAGGTCGCGCCAACGCTTTTCGAAGGTGAGGTCCATCGTGGCGCGAAGATGGATCGGACGAGCGTGATCCCACGCTTCTTCTCATCTTCATGCCGAACCACGGCATGAACTGGCTCGATATCGTTCTATTCCTCGTCTTGGCCGGGGCCGCCTGGAAGGGTTTCCGCCGGGGCTTCCTCATCGAACTGGCCTCATTGCTGGGCCTGGTTCTGGGCATCTGGGTCGGCGTGCATTTCAGCGACCGCGTGACCGCGGCGCTTGACCTTGAGGTGAAGCACGCCGCCGTCGCCTTCCTGATCACCTTCGTGCTCGTCCTGCTGCTGGTGCTCCTGCTCGGCCATCTGCTCACCAAGCTCATGGATATCGCGCAGCTCAGCCTGCCGAACAAAGTGGCCGGTATCGCGTTCGGCGTCCTCCGCTCGGCGTTCGCGCTGAGCATCGCGCTCAACCTGCTGCTCGGCTTCAGCGATGGGGCCTTCCCGCCGGAACAGGTGCGCAAGGGCTCTTCACTCTTCAGCCCCATGCGCTCCTTCGCGCCCATGGTGGTTCCTCAATTGGAAGAGACCAAATGGCTGAAGCAGGTGAAGCAGGCCGCCGAGGAACTCATGCTGGAGGTCGATGAGAGGGGCCGTTGAGCCGCCTTGAGCGCTGGTTAATCCACTGGCCAGCCCACACCATGGCGACCAGAAGCATCGGCATGGCGGGCACTTTGAAACGCGCTTCGGGAACAGAGAGTCCGCCGGTGAGGATCAGCACGCCTGCGACGAGCAAGAGCGCGAGGAGCGGTCGCGGAACGCTTTGCCATGCCACCGCGCACACGCACAGGGCGATGAGCACTGCGGCCGAGAAGACCATCGAGATGACAAGGAGAACAGGATGGACAATGGGGCGTTTCGTGAAGAAGACATTGAAGTGGCCTCGGCCTGGAGCGACGAGGATGCGCGCAGCCTTACGCGCCTGCTCAAACGCCCACGATACCGGGTGCTCTGCCATCGTGCTCCGGATATCCGCGCGCAAACCGCTGTAGAAGCCATTAACCGCAAGCGGATCCTCCCAATCCGTTGATGCCGCACGCTCGTGCAATGACGCACGGTACTCCACAGCGCGCACATCGCCCGCGCGCTGCAGCACATCGGGCAGATGGAAATAAGCCACGGCCACCGCGCCGCCATCGCCGAGCGCCCAACGTCCGGTGATTGAGTGATGCCGGACAATCCACGGCGCGATCAGAACCAGCCCCAATGCACCGGTCGCAAGCGCATGAGGCCAACGTTGACGCAGCACCAGCAGGCCTACCGCCGGCATGAACAGCATCAACAGCACGCCATTCGGCCTTATCCATGCTCCCGCTGCAAGGCAGGCGGCCGCGAGAAGGGTGCGGCTCCATGTCGCAGGTCCTAGCCATGCCCAGGTGCCTAGCAGCAGCAACGTGGTGAAGTATGTTTCCGTGAGGATTTGTCCGGTGAAGAGGATATCGAGCGGCTCCACCGCCATCAGCAGCGCAGCGACCAATGCCCAACGTTTCTCCAGCCCCAAACGCAACGCGATCGCATGGATGAGAAGGATCTTCACTGATGATGCAGCCACCTGCATGGCCAGCACAAGCGGGATGCTGCCGCCGAGCAGATGGATGAGCAAGGGATAGCCCGGCATGTGCGTGGTGTCCGGGATGGCCAGCGGATGGAAGAGCGAGTACACGCCGTGGCGCAGGTTTCTTGCAAGCGTGAGATAGTAGCTGGGGTCGTGGCGCAACTGCCAACCCAGGTCCGCGTGATAAACCACGAAGAGCACGCGCAGCAACACACCCAACAGGGCAATGCTCAGCAATGCATGGCGCGAGAACATCTGATGCAGGTCGAGGAAGATAGCCCTATGGCGACAGCAACAAACCCTCAGCCCTGAATGGCCGCTATCCCCGGAAGCGCCTTTCCTTCGAGGTACTCGAGCATGGCGCCGCCTCCGGTGCTCACGTAGCTGATCCTGTCCGCAAGACCGAACTGGTTCACCGCCGCCACGCTGTCGCCGCCGCCCACGAGCGAGAATGCGCCCTTACTGGTGGCCTCTGCGACCGCTTGCGCGATGGCGATGGTACCCTGCTGGAAGGGCTTCATCTCGAATACGCCCATGGGACCGTTCCACAGCAGTGTTTTACTGCGCAGAATGGCCGCACGGAACGCCTCGATGCTCTTCGGTCCGATGTCCAGCGCCATCCAGCCATCGGGCACCGCATCCGCCGCGCAATGGTCCGTGCTTGCATTCTCCGCGAAGGAATCCGCCACCACGGCATCCGTGGGGATGTGCAGCTTCACGCCCTTCGCTTCGGCCTCCTGCACGATGGCACGAGCGGTGTCGAGCAGGTCCTCCTCCACGAGCGAAGCGCCGGTCTGCCCGCCCATGGCCTTCACGAAGGTGTTGGCCATGCCTCCGCCGATGATCAGCTCATCGCAAGAGCCGATGAGGTTGCGGAGCACCTCGATCTTGCTGCTCACCTTGCTGCCGCCCACGATGGCCGTCATCGGGCGCTGCGGCGAACCGAGCACCTTGCCCACGCTGTCGATCTCGGCTTGCATGAGGTAGCCGAACAACTTCGCCTCCGGGAAGAACTTCGCCACGATGGTGGTGCTGGCATGTGCGCGGTGCGCGGTGCCGAAGGCATCGTTCACGTACACATCGCCGAGTTCGCTCAGGGCTTTGCTGAAGGCCTCGTCGCCCGCTTCCTCCTCCGGATGGAAGCGCAGGTTCTCCAGCACGAGCACCTCGCCGGGCTTCAGCGCTGCGGTCTTCGCCTGCGCATCGAGGCCCACGCAATCGGTGGCGAAGAGCACCGGCGTTCCAAGCAGGACGCTCAGGTGATCGGCCACAGGCTTCAGGCTCATCGCAAGATTCACCTTTCCCTTGGGCCGGCCCAGGTGGCTCATGAGGATGGCGCTGCCGCCATCGTTGAGGATCTTGCGAACCGTAGGGATGATGGCACGGGCGCGGGAGTCATCCGTCACCTTGCCGGTCGCGTCCTGCGGCACGTTGAGGTCCACGCGCACCAGCGCCTTCTTGCCAGCGAAAGAGAAAGAGTCCATCGTCAACATGGCCGCGAATATCGGTTGTCCGTTGCGAGCGTCCGTTATCAGGCATGCCGGATACTGCCCTGCGGATTGTACGGAGCCAACCCCTTCAACACGGACAACTGACAACGTACTTTGCCCCATGCAATTCTCGCGCGTCATCGGCCACGCCGCTTTGAAGGCGAAGCTCATCGGCAACCTCCGTGAGGGACGCGTACCGCATGCGCAACTGTTCGTGGGTCCGCGCGGCAGCGGCAACCTGCCAATGGCGATGGCTTATGCACAGTATCTGCTCTGCGAGGATCAGGGACAGGCCGATGCTTGCGGCACCTGCCCTTCCTGCCTGCAGATGGCTAAGCTGGAGCATCCCGACCTGCACCTCGCCTTCCCGATATTCTTCACGGAGAAAGTGAAGTCGTGCGATCCGTTCACGGGCGATTGGCGGACGGCGGTGCTGGCGGAGCCCTACCTCGACATCGCGCAGTGGCGCGACCTGCTTGAGAGCGAGAACAAGCAGTTGCGCATGGGCGTGGACATCGCGCAGGAGATCCAACGCAAGCTGAGCCTGAAGAGCTTCCGCGGCGGCCACAAGGTGATGCTCGTGTGGATGCCCGAACTGATGGACCCGGTAGCGGCGAACAAGCTGCTGAAGGTGCTAGAGGAGCCCGAGCCCAACACGGTGTTCCTGCTAGTGGCCAACGACGCGGAGCAGCTGCTGGCCACGATCCTGAGCCGCGCGCAATTGGTGAAGGTGCCCGCGCTGCCCGCCGATGAGCTCGCGGATGCCTTGCGCGAACGATTCCCCGAATTGGGCATCACTGAGGCCATGGCCATCGCCGCACGCAGCGAGGGCGATCTGCTGGAGGCCGTGGACATGGCCGGGAAGGGCGAAGAGGCGCTCTTCGTCTTCTTCCGCGATTGGCTGCGCGCGTGCTACCGCCGCGAGGTGGTGGCCGCCGTGGAGATGGGCGAGGGCTTCGCCAAGTTCGGCCGGGAATGGCAGAAGTCGCTGGTGCGCTACGGCCTCTACATGATGCGCCAGTGCGCGCTGCAGTGGATGAAGGCCGATGCGCTTGTCCGTGTGGTGGGACAGGAGCAGGAGTTCGTGAGCAACTTCAGCAAGCTCCTCAACGAGCGCAACGCGGAAGGCATCCGCCAAGAGTTGGAGTCGGCGCATGTCCATATCGAGCGCAACGCCAATCCCAAAGTGCTGTTCATGGATTTGAGCTATCGGATGATGGGGCTGTTGAGGGGTTGAGTGTTGAGCGGGTTGGGGGTTGATTCAACTGAGGGTGGTGGGGTTGGCACCATCCAACAAGTGTGTGATTGCGTGATGGCCCAACCACCTCAACCGTCTACAACAAACAGCCCGTCTATCTTCGGCGCCAAAGCATCGAACGATGAACAAGGTGGTGGCCAACGCCGATGCGGCGCTCAACGGCATCGCTGACGGCATGACCCTGATGGTGGGCGGCTTCGGCCTGTGCGGCATTCCTGAGAACAGCATCGCCGCGCTGGTGCGGAAGGGCGTGAAAGGGCTCACCTGCATCAGCAACAACGCCGGCGTGGACGACTTCGGCCTGGGTTACCTGCTGCAGACACGACAGATCAAGAAGATGATCAGCAGCTACGTGGGCGAGAACGCCGAGTTCGAGCGCCAGATGCTCAGCGGCGAGCTGGAGGTGGATCTGATCCCGCAAGGCACCTTGGCCGAGCGTTGCCGCGCAGGCGGTGCGGGCATCCCGGCGTTCTTCACGCCCGCTGGCTACGGCACCGAAGTGGGCGAAGGCAAGGAGTCGCGCGAATTCAACGGGAAGATGCACGTGCTTGAGAGCTGGCTGCGCGCGGATTTCGCGCTGGTGAAGGCTTGGAAGGGCGACCGCTTCGGCAACCTGGTATACAAGCGCACCGCGCGCAACTTCAACCCCATGATGGCCATGGCCGGGAGGATCACCGTGGCCGAGGTGGAGGAACTGGTGGAGCCGGGCGTGCTGGACCCGGACGAGATCCATACACCGGGGATCTTCGTGCAGCGGATCTTCCAAGGCACGGGCTACGAGAAACGCATCGAGCAGCGCACCGTGCGCAAGCGCTCCTGATCGATCATGTCTTCGCGTTCCGAACGGACGCTTCAGTTCGCAGCAGCAGCGATTGTCTTCGTTTATCTGGCGCTGCGCGCCGTACTCGTGCCGAGCGTGCACGATGAGGCCGCGACTTTCCAGACCTACGTGCTCACCGGGCGCTACCTGCCCTATCTCTCCCATTGGGATGCCGGCAATCATTTCCTCATCACAGCGGTGGGGCGTGCGAGCTACCTGCTGTTCGGCCCGCAGCTATTCGTGCTCCGTGCCTTCCCGCTGCTCTGCTTCGCCCTGTACGCCTGGTATGCGGTGCGCTTCAGCCATATGCTCGCTGACCCGGTCGCCCGCTGGTCATGCTTCGGCGCCTTGCTCCTAACGCCCTTCCTAATTGAGTTCTTCGCGCTGTTCCGCGGCTATGGCCCCTCACTCGCTCTGCTGCTCATGGCCGTGTTCCATCTGCTGCGGATCGCTGAGAACTACCGCCGTCGCGATCTGCTGCTCGTGTTGCTCGCCATGCTGCTCGCATGCAGCGCTTCGCTGACACTGATAATGCTCTGGTGCCTGACGCTGGCAATCACCTGCGCCATCCTCCTGCGCGATGCGCGAAATGATTTCCGCTCTTGGTTGATGCTGCTGACGCTGGGCCTTGTTCCCCTTTCCCTGGCTGCGCGCTATTCACTTGAATTGGCCGAACGCGGGCTCCTCTACTATGGAACCAAGACCGGTGTTCTCCTGGGCACGTTGGGGTCGTTGGGCAAGTGGGTGCTTGGTGTAGAGCCGCCAATCATTGGGGCCCTCCTCTTGTTGATTCCGGTCGTGCTTGGCGTTGCCGCGTTGCGCACGACCACGAATAGGCATCGAATCGCGGTCTTGCTGTTGCTCATGCTGGGCGAACTGCTTGGGCGCGTCGTGTTGGGCGAGCTGTTCGGCGTGCTCTACCCCGTGGACCGAACCGCCATGCACCTGCTGCCGTTGCTGATCCTGCTCTTCACCTTCGCAACCGATGCCTTGCGTACCGCTTGGCCGTCGTTCCATTGGGTATCGCTTGTGTTGCTATGGCTTCCGGGCCGAGCTATCGCCACGGCCAATCTTGACCGCACCGCGTATTGGCCGGAGCAAGCGATTCCGCCCGGGGTGTTCGCCGCTGTGCAGGAGCGACAGGCGCGCAGCGAACGGCCCTTGCTCGTCGGTGGTTACCGCCAGAATCCCCGTGTCTGGATCTATGGCAGCATGCTGCGCGGCGGCGAGCTCAACTTCATCGACGAGGCCGGGTTCCCGCAACCCACCTGCGACCTAATGCTCCTCGACCCTTCCTTCTTCACGCCCCCTGTCGGTTTCCATCCGGTGCTCACCGCCTCTACGGGTAGGCTTGTCCTGCTGGAGCGGTCGCGGCCGTTGCGCACGACGGTGGCGCTTGACAGCACCTTGACCGACTTCATCGGCGACTCAGAGTTCCTGGAACTGTGGTCGCCATACATTGATTCGGTGCAGGGCCGGGAGTGGCTCATCGAGGTGGGGGCGCGCTTGCAAAGCGACCACATGCCGCTGGAACTACGCATCGTGGTGGAAGTGCGCGATGAGGATGACGAGCTGATGCTTTACGACGTGGTGGACATCGAGGATATGCGCCCCGCCTTCCACGGTGACCGGCTCCATGTGCTGCGGCGGCTCCCGGCATTCGATGAGAGGCCAGCCCGCGTTGCATGCTATTTCTGGAACCCGAGGCACCAACGGTACAATGGTTCGAATGCGCGGATCCGCATCCATGAGGTGATGAGCGATGACCTGAGCCAAACGCGATGAGCCATCGGTTAGAGCGCAGCGCATTCCTCCTGCTGACGTTGGGCGCCCTCGCGTATGTAATCCTGCGCGCCGTCCGCGTGCCGATCACGCACGACGAGACCACTTCGTTCCTGATGTATTCGCAGCCGGGCACCTTCCTGCCCTTCCGCTCCATGTGGGATGCCAACAACCATTTCCTCAACAGCGCATGCGGGTGGCTCGGGTATTCTGTTGCTGGTCTGCATCTGCTCGCGCTGCGGTGGTCCAGCGTACTGGCCTTCCCACTGTTCGCTTGGGCTGCTTGGCGCATCGGAATCCGCATCGCCCATCCCGCCGTACGCTGGTGCCTGTGGTGCACGCTGCTGCTCTGCCCGCTGGTGATCGAGTTTTTTTCCATGTTCCGCGGTTACGCGCCTGCCTTGGGATTCCTCTTCCTCGCTGTGGAAGCGATGATGAGGTACGCCGTCGCCTTCACGCGGAGCAGCCTTGCCTGGGCATTGGTCGCGTTGATTCTGGCGAACGGCTTCGTGCTAGCGTTCGTACCGCTATGGACGGTTGCACTGACCCTCTTGGTCGTGCTGGGGAAAGGACAACGTCGTCACTGGGTGCTGCTGCTGTTCGGAGGCCTCCTCCCTTGGTCGTTGGCCGTTGGCTACTCGTTCCTGCTGGCTCGCTTCGGCCTGCTCTATCAAGGCGGCACCGAAGGATTCATTGAGGTCACGGTGCGATCACTGGCGCGGAGGGTGTTCGGCGCGGACGATCCGATGCTTATTTGGGCGATGCTCCTCATCGTCCTCGGAAGCATCGCAATGCTGGCTAGGCGGGCGGTGCTGGAACGGTCCATCTCATCGCCCGGCGTTCTGGTCGCATCGCTGCTGATTCTGGAGGGTGTTGGCCGCATTGCAACGGCACATGCAATCGGACTCAATCACGCTGAGGACCGTACCGCCATGCACCTGCTCGTGCTCGGCATCCTTGCGGTGGCTTTTGCTGCGGACAGCGTGGCAATCCGCTGGTTGCAGTGTTGCTATGCATTGTTGCTTCTACCCCTCCCCCTTCGCATGCTGAGCACGGCCAACCTGCAGTCTACCACACTCTTCCCGGAGCAATCGATGCCCTCCCGCTTCATCGCGTTTGCGGAGAACATGGAACAGGAACTGGGCCGACCTGTCGTGGTGGCCACCCATAGGCACGCCGGTCATCCTTGGGCTTTGCAACGACGCATGAACGGTGGCGAGGGCGATGCGAACGCGCATAGCTGGCCCAATGGATTGAGCGATGCGCTCATCACGACCGCAGCGAACCGCGGCGTGGCTTCTGCGGATTACATGGTGGTCGACAGCGCACCTGCGAATCTGATTCTCCTCCTCGTGCGCGAACCACGGCTTTCCACCGCGCTGGTGTCCGACACCACCTACCACATCCATTGCAATGGTGAGGAACAATCGGCGCCCATCCACCTGCCCGCGCGACTTCTGCAGGAGCACGACCTGTTCGTGGAACTGCGCGGGGCGATCACCTCGGAGGCCAATCCGCTCGACGTGCGCCTGTGTATCGCAGTGCTGGATAGCGCGGGGAATCAGCTGCACAACGACCTCGTGTTCCTGAGCACCCGCAGGGAGGCTTGGCACGGGGAGGACTGGCGGACGATTCGCCACATACCGAGGAACCCCGACGCGTACGAGGCGTTCTTGCTCTTCTGGGAGCCAGCTGGTCAGCCATACACGGTATCCGAAGGCCGCGTCATCGTGCGAACCGCAGGTCCCTGAGCGGCCAAGCCGGCGCTTCGCATCTTCGCATGCGAAACATCCTGCATCTCATGGCGCTCACGAAGGAACAGATGGCGAAACGCATCGCGCAGGAGTTGCGCGATGGCTACTATGTGAACCTCGGCATCGGCATCCCCACGCTCGTGGCCAACTACATCCCCGAAGGGATGAACGTGGTGCTGCAGAGCGAGAACGGCATCCTAGGCACGGGGCCCTTCCCGTTTGAAGGCGAGGAGGACGCCGACTTGATCAATGCCGGCAAGCAGACCGTGACCCTGCTTGCGGGCAGCAGCATCTTCGACAGCGCCACGAGCTTCGCCATGATCCGTGGGCAGCATGTGCAGCTCACCGTCCTGGGCGCCATGGAAGTGAGCGACAGCGGCGACATCGCCAATTGGAAGATCCCGGGTAAGATGGTGAAGGGCATGGGCGGCGCCATGGACCTGGTGGCCAGCGCGGACAACATCATCGTGTGCATGCTGCACACCAACAAGGCCGGCGAGAGCAAGTTGCTGAAGCAATGCACCCTGCCCCTCACCGGCGTGGGCTGCGTGAAGAAGATCGTGAGCGACCTCGGCGTGTTCGACGTGACGCCCGATGGTTTCAAGCTCCTCGAGCGCGCGCCGGGCGTAAGCGTGGAGGAGATCGTGGCGAAGACCGAAGGGCGGTTGGTGGTGGAAGGGGAAGTGCCCGAGATGATGGTGTGATGGGTGGCAGCAGCCGGATGGTGCGCATTTCAATTGCCGTTCGTGCCATGGTTTCCGCTGCGCAGAGAAGGCTCAAGCCCTCAAAACGAGCTTGGATTCCGTTTGCCCTGATGGGTGCGTTCTTCACGTATGCTTCGCTCGAATACAACGACAGGATTCCGCTGAACGACTACCGTTCGACGCTTCGCTCCGATGCCGCCGGATACTACATCTACCTGCCCGGGCTGTTTCATCACGGATTCAAGGCGTCCAGCCTAACGGACAGCATCATCGCTAAAGGCGGCAAGGGCTTCGAGGTGGACCCAAATCGTGACCGGATCATCATCAAGTACACCTATGGAACCGCGCTATTCCACCTCCCCTTCTATCTGGTTGCCGAAGCCATCGAAGGCTTTGGTCAAACCGATGGGTGGAGCCGAACGCACCATCGTTCCATTGCGGTCGCTGGCATCTTGTACTGGTGTGCCGGTCTATTTCTCCTGATGCTTGCATTGCGGGCTTGCTGGCCTTCTTTCCTTGGTCCCGCCGCTTTGGTCATCGGCGGAATCGCCTTCGGCACGAACAGTTTCTATTATGCGTTCCGATCTCCGGGATTCTCGCACAGTGTCTCGTTCTTCCTGGCCGCGCTTGCCCTGTATGCACTGCTCATCGACACGGGTGGTCCATGGAAGCCGGCCCGAAGACGTCTATTCATACTCAGCAACGCGCTTCTTGTTTGCGTTCGGCCCGTGGATGGCTTACTGGTCGTTGGGAATTTCGGGTTGCTCTTCCTGGAACGTCCCGAACAGCTGCGCGCTTGGAGAACTTACATCGAGCAGGCGGTCGCGTTGCTCGTGCTGGCGGCGCCTCAGCTTATGTACTGGCGCTTCGTGCATGGCACATGGCTTCTTGACCCCTACCCCGAGGAGGGCTTCACGCAATGGGCCTCGCCGCAATACGCACCTGTGCTATTCGCGCCGCGCAATGGTCTGTTCCCGAATGCGCCGTTCCTGCTTTTGCTTCCGGTAGCGCTGATCACGCTGTTTCAGGAGAATCGGGCATTGGGCTGGCTCGTGCTTGCCCTCTTCGCTGTTGGCCTTTACAGCATGGCTTCCTGGCGCGCATGGCACTTCGGCTGCGGATATGGCCTGAGACCCATGGTACAATACCTCCCTCTGTTATCCATCCCCCTTTGGATCTGGTCTCGCCGACTGCATGCGCGAAGACCACGCGCATTCATCGTTGCCTTCGCAGTGATAGCTCTGGTGTGCTTCGTGAACTACCGCGCCATGCTGCAGTTCTCGAGTTGCTATCGTTGGGAAGAATGGGATTGGACCGGATTCACCGGAAATCTATTGGAGGCATTCTTCGGCGGTAATGCGCTTCCTTGAAACCGAATGAGGAGCCCTATCCTGCCTCGTCCCCGAAGAATGCGCCCCGTCAAGGCCGCAGGCAAGCACTGCTACTGCTGGTGACCTTGGTCGGCATCAGCCTCGTCCTAATGGCATACGCATCGATTCGGGCGTATGAGGTCTCCTTCACCTACGATGAGACCTATACCTATATCGTGCATGTGCGCCAGGCGCTGTTCTACCAGACCGCTTTCGATCAGATGGGCGGCAACCACCACCTGCTGAACGTATGGGGCATGTGGCTGAGCCGCGCCATGTTCGGGGACGGCGAGTTGGCTCTGCGGCTGCCCAACCTACTGGCCTATATGGTCTATCTGCTGGCTTCGGCCCAGCTCGCCATGCGCGCACGGTCGGCATTGCTGGCCATCGGCTGCTTCCTCCTGCTCAACCTGCATCCCTACCTCATCGATTTCTTCTCGCTGGCGCGCGGCTATGGCCTTGCCAACGGATTCATGATGCTGAGCCTTTGGCAGTCCTGGCGTTTCCTCATGGATGGGGAGCGGACCCGGCATCTGATGCTGGCCACTGCTGGCGCATCGCTGGCGGCCATGTCGCACGTGATCATGGTGAACTACCTGCTCGCCTTCGGCGCGACTGCAGTGATCCTCATCATTCCGCGCTGGAAGAGGTTGGGCTGGGCCGCCTGGCGTGGGCGGCTATTCGTTCTCACGGGCATCGGGTTGGGCGGCTTGGCCATCATCCTTCCGAACGCGCTCGGCCTCTTCCAAGGAGGCTCGCTCAACTTCGGTTGCGATGACTTGTGGGCATGCATGATGAAGTCCCTCTCCGAGAAGGTCCTGTACCATTTGCCGTATCCACGCGCGCCGCTGGTCTACGTGGAGAAGGCCCTATGGTGGTCTGCCGGGACCTGCGTGCTGGTTGTGCTCTTGGTCTTCCGGACCCGTCAATCGAGCATGTTGCGTCCGTTCCTGTTCGGCTTGCTGCTGCTCGCGCTTTGCCTGCTCTCATTCCTACTGCAGAACGCGCTCTTCGGTGTACCCATGCCGCAGACGCGAACCGCTCTGTTCCTCCTGCCCTTGACGGCCTTCACGGTCTGCGCCGCTCTGCTCGCCTGGCCGGGCAGGGCATGGATTCCGGGTCTTGTCGCGATGGCGGGCTGCGTGCTGCTCATCCGTTTGATGAGCGATGCGCGGAACACCACCTACGCGGTTGAGTGGAAGTCGTCGGGCGGCCTCCGAGATGCCTTGGAGATCATCGCCGCCGACCACTTACCGCTGGAGCCGCATCGCCCACTCGTGACTGTGAGCTCGGGCTTCGAGACCAAAGGATGCGTTCCCTACTACATCCATTCAAGAGGCTGGCAATGGTTGGCAAACATGATTCGCAAGGAGGAGGGCTTTCCCGCATCGGACTATTACCTCGTTGAGTCCGATGCGCGAGAGTTCGTGGACACCAGGCATTGGACGCGGCTCTTCCATTCTCCGGAAACCAATCTCGCCCTGTACCGCGACGAGCGGATGCGGCGTTCGTTCGGGAGCGTGGCGTACCATGCGCGCTATCTGGATGCCAATCATGCCGGTGGCCGATTCCCGACCTTGGAGTGGGTGGTGCCATCCGATTGGGCACAGGGACCTCTGCTGCTTGTCGGTACTGCTCAGGCCAAGGAGCGCGGAAGCTCCAATTGGGTCGGATTGGTGCTGGAGGTGCGCCGCGGGGGGGCATTGATATCCGCCAACAGCCAGCCCTCGCACTTGCAGGTGCTCCAATACGGCCAGTGGGGCGTGTCGAGCGTGATGCTGCATGTATCGGATTCGCTGCTGCCCGGCGATGTCGTGCGGTTCATTGCATGGCCGTGCTTCCCGGACCCGGTCATCGACCTGGGGCCCGCCGACCTATGGGTGATGCGGTAGCGGTCGCAAGCACGATCTTCGTCGCGATTCGTCCATGCCGCCCATCCGCACCCTTTCCATCATCATCCCAGCTTACAACGAGGAGCGGACCATCCACCTCATTATGGATAAGGTGCGTGATGCGCAGTTGAACCACGGCATCGGCAAGGAGGAGATCGTCGTGAATGACGGGAGCACCGATGGCACGGTTCAGGCCGTGGAGCGCTACATCGCGGCGAATCCGGCCATGGGCATCCGCTTCATCCAGCAACCGAGGAACATGGGCAAGGGCGCCGCCATCCATCGCGGCATCCAAGAGGCCACGGGCGAATACCTGATCGTGCAGGATGCCGATCTTGAGTACGATCCGCGTGAGTACAACGACCTGCTGCGACCCGTGGTGGAGGGCTTCGCGGATGTGGTCTTCGGCTCGCGCTTCATGGGCCACCATCCGCATCGCATCCTGTTCTTCTGGCACAGCATCGGCAACAAGTTCCTCACCTCCCTCTCCAACGCGTTCAACAATTTGAACCTGACGGATATGGAGACCTGCTACAAGCTCATCCGCAGCGACATCGCCAAGGGGCTCGACTTGCGGGAGAACCGCTTCGGCTTCGAGCCGGAGGTGACGGCCAAGCTGGCACGCGTGAAGGGCGTTCGCATCTATGAGGTGGGCATCAGCTACTACGGACGCACCTACGCCGAAGGAAAGAAGATCGGTTGGCGGGATGGCTTTCGCGCCATCTGGTGCATTGTGAAGTACGGGCTGTGAACCGTAACCGCTCGGATGATGATCAACGATCGGCTGCTGCCCGCCTGGTGGCTGATGCTCGCCGCCACAACAGTGGTGTTGCGGCTGCTCTCAGATGGCATCATCGATAGCGGAGATGGCATCCAGCACTACCACATCGCGCGCGCCAGCTGGAAGGAGCCGCTGCTCCTGCTCGACCATTGGGGCAAGCCGCTCTTCACCCTTCTGAGCTCGCCGTTCGCGCAGCTCGGACTGTGGGGCATGACGCTCTTCAATGCCCTGTGCCTCGTGCTCACCTGCTGGGCGGCCGATGGACTGCTTCGTGCGCATGGGGGCGCGTTTCGCTGGCTGTTCGCGCCATTGCTGCTGCTGGTGCCGGAGTACGGACGCATGGTGCTCGCGGGCATGACCGAGCCCTTCTTCGGCATGCTCACGCTGCTCACGTTGCGCGCGCTATACGATGAGCGGCCGGGCTGGGGCGCCGCTATCGCTTCATTCACCCCCTTCGCACGGCCCGAATTCGTGGCCTTCTTTCCTTTCGTAGGGCTTAGGCTCGTAGCTGGCAAACAGTGGCGCGCCTTACCGCTTTTGCTATTGGGGTCCGCACTCTATGCCATCGTGGGCGGTTTCGCGCTGGGCGATCCGCTATGGAACGTCCATCGCGATCCGTACCAAGGCGCAGAATCCGTTTACGGGCGCGGCGATCCGCTGCACTTCGTGCGCAATCTGCCAGACTCGCTCGGCTGGCCGGTGCTCGCGCTGACGATTGCTTCAACATTAGCGGCCGCCATCCTCTGGCGCAGGCATCATCAATCGCACTCGGGGTTAGCGCTTCTAGGAACGGTTGCCGCGCTGCCGACGCTCGCCATCATCGCCGTGCATTCCTTTTTATGGTGGAAAGGGCTCAAGGGGTCGCTCGGGCTTACGCGGGTACTCGCAACCGCAGCCCCCCTGTTAGCCATAGTGTCGCTTTGGCCGATCTCCTACCTGCTGGCGCGAATGTTGAAAAGGCCTGCGCCGAGGTGGCTGATAATGGGCGCGCTAGGCCTCATCGCCAGCGCAATCTCTGGCATACTATTCCTGAAAAGCACTCCCCTGCCATACCCCTTGGATGGCTATCAGCACTTCCTGCGGCATGCGGGAGAGCGCATCAGCACACGGCTGGATCGTGAAGGCTCGCTCACCTACTACCACCCCCTGATCGCGCACTACTCGGGCCTGGGTCCATATGCAGGAGGGCGGGCACGCCAATGCTGGGGTCCCGATACAGCGTCAGTCGCACTGGGCTTGGCTTCACACGACCTGCTGGCCTGGGATGCCCACTTCGGCCCGAATGAAGGGGGCACCCCACTAGATATGCTACTAGCACGGGCCGATCTTGAGCTGTTGGAGCTGCTCGTTCCGAAGGAGCGAATGGAAGTCCTCGGTGGGTTCCCGTTCGAGGTATGGCTCTTCAGGGCCGGAAGTCAGGCGCGCTCGTCGAACCGAACCAACTTCTTCGACCTCGGTTCAACAAGTATGAATAACTCGGCGCTTAGGGCGGACACCATACCCTGCTTCGAGGTATCGGGCGCGCGTTGCCTAAATACCACAGAGTTCCCCTTCGAGATGATGACCCCGACCTTCACCGGAGAGGATGCGCTATGGCGCGGAGTCCTGATTCGAGCGACGTTCGCATTCACATCATGCGATGAAGGGAGGGCCGAGCTTGTTTACACCGAGAATTGCAAGGAGGATCGGCTGCTCTACTGGTCGTGGCCCGTGACCCAAGGTGAACAAACCATCACGTTCCGGCTGCCACCGAGAAGCGCCGGAACCGAGAGCAAGCTGTACTTATGGAACCTCAACCATTGCGCCATCATGGTGACTTCCTTCCGCGTTGAGTTCATTGATTTCGAGCGTTGAACTGATCCTATACCGTCCTGACGCGGTCCTCCGCGATCAGCTCCCGTCCGGTAAGCCGCAGATACAGCTGCGCCGTAGCGACCACATCCTTCCGGCAATAGGCGGCGATGCGCTCCAGGTCCTTCTCTTCGTAGTACACCCGTGCCACATCAGCTCCGGTGATGTCATCCTTGGGCGTGGGGATGCCGAGGATATGCGTGAGCAGCGCGAGCGAGGTGAAGTTCTTGCGGTCGCCGAAGCTCCAGAGGTTCATGGTGTCCACATGGCCCACTTCCCACGGCTTCAAGCCACCGATGTCGAGGATGCGCGGTAGCGTGATGCGATTCACCACGCACCGGCGCGCGATCCAAGGAAAGTCGAACTCCTTGCCGTTGTGCGCGCAGAGCCAATGCTCGTCGGTGCCGTAGTGGCGGCCCAGCAGGTCGGCGAATCGCGTCAGGGTGTCGTATTCGTTGTCGCCGTGGTAGGAGGTCACGCGCAGGTGCAGGCCATCGGTCTCCATGTGCAGGCTGCCGATTCCGATGCAGATGATCTTCCCGAACTCGGCAAGGATGCCGCCCTTCTCGCCCCAGAGCTGCTCGGCGGTCCTGGCGTTGCGCTCCTGCTCATAGCGGGTCTTGTCGGCGAACAGCTTCGCTTCGCGCGGGTCGAGGTCGGCCCAGCGGTAGGTCTGCGGAACGGTCTCGATGTCGATGAAGAGCAGCTTGCTAAGGTCGCGGATGGAATCGGGGCGCATGGATGGAAAGGTCAAAGGGCGAAGGCTGAAGGAGGAACAACCAAAGCCGAATGGCTGAATGCTAAGGTAGGCGAGAGTCCCTTGTTCCTTCAGCCTTCCTCCCTTGTCCTTCACTCGATCATCACCCCGCGCTTGTTCATCAACGGCAGGTTGGTGAAGTTGCCTTCCTCAATGCTCCCTGCGAGGAAGATGTACTTCTTGTCGTGCAACTCGCGGCCGATGTAGAAGCTGAGCCAGTATTGATTGCTCAGGGCGAATACGTCCTCCACGATCCGCTCGATACGGGCCCAGCTTTTCGGACCGAGCTTGCCGAGGAAGTGCCGCATCTCGCTGGTCTTGCGCGCTTCGCCCTCCAACTCGCCATAGCCGCGCGAGCTCACCAGCACGTTCTCCAGCGCGGTATCGCTGCGGTTGATCAGGTAGACGTACCATGCGTCGGCGCCCTCCTCGTCGGCCTCGCGCACCACCGCCATGGCGATGCCCTCCACCTTCGGTGGCACAATGTCCTTGCGCATGCTCAGGCGGGTTGCTGATGGGCCAGGTCGCGTGCGATCCCAATCCACTTGAACACATCGGATGGGTGACCGGTGGCATTCACTTCTTCGCGTTTCATGCCTGTACGCACGAATACGAGCTCCTCATGCGGGATCACCACCACATATTCACCGTGGAAGCCACGGCAGTACCAAATGGGTTGACCATCGACTTCGGCGAGCCACCAGAAGTAGCCGTAGCGCGCGTTGGGCGCGCCATGGTCCATGAGTTTTGCCGGGGTGATGCTCGCTTCCCAGTACTCGCGTGGCACGATCTGCTTGCCGCGCCACATGCCGCTATCGAGGAAGAGCTGTCCGATGCGGCCAAAATCCCGCGCGGTGGCGTAAAGGCAGCAGAAGCCCTTGAAGTCGCCGTCCTTGCGGTCCTTGCCCCAATACGCCTCGTGCTCACACCCGAGCGGTCCCCAAATCTTTTCGCGCACGATCTCATCCAAGGGCTTGTTGTAGGCGACCTCCAGCACTTCCGTCATGATCTGCGTGGCACCACTGATGTAGTCGAAATCCACGCCAGGTTCAGCGCGACAGGGCTGTCCAAGGGCGAGTTCGCGCACGTTGCTGCCGTAGTAGCCTTTTGCGTTGTCGCTGAAGGGGTCCTTACCGCTCTCGCTCCAATCGAGGCCGGTGCTCATGGTGAGCACATGCCACAGGTTGATCTTGGCGTAGCAGCCTTCCTTGTACTCCGGCAGGAAATCGCCTACGGGCTGGAACACGCTGTTGATGCGCCCTTCGCCCATGGCGATGCCGGTGAGCACGCTGATGTAGCTCTTGGCCACGCTGAAGCTGTTGACCACGCTGTCAGCGTGCCAGCCGTTCCAGTACTCCTCGAAGATCAGGCTGTCGTGCTGCCATACGGCGAAGCCCACGCTGTGCAAGTCGGTGATCATCTTCTCCTGTTCGGCCGTGAGCTTCAAACTGCCGTAGCGCGCGCCGGTGGGCCACGGCTGCGGGTTGTTGGCCGCGATGGTGCTGTACGGGAAGAAGTCGCGGTCGTCGATCTCCGGGCTGGTGCGACCTATGAGGTAGGTGTAGCGCACGCCGCGAGGGATATGGCCGTTGCCGGTGGCGTAGGCGAGCGCGATCAGCAACGCGATGATGCTGATGGCCCAGAGTAGGAACTTCTTGAGGAAGCGCATGTGTTTCATCCCGTGATAGCGGGAGCGACGAAAGTACCTAGCTCAATATCAGCTCGGAGTCGAACAGGTCCGCGATCTCCAACCGCAGCCTGTTCTTCACCGCTTCCATGTCCACCGGCCCGCCCAGTTCCTGCGCCATGCTGGTGACGCCCTTGTCCGCAATGCCGCAGGGCACGATGTTCTGGAAGTAGCTGAGGTCCGTGTTCACGTTGAACGCGAAGCCATGCATGGTGACCCACCGGCTGGCGCGGATGCCGAAGGCACAGATCTTCCTTGCCCTGAGCGGCTCGTTCCAATCAAGCCAGACACCAGTCAGACCTTCAATCCTTCCCGCCTTGATGCCGTATGCTTCCAGCGTGCCGATGATTGCTTCTTCCAGCGTGCGCAGGTAGCGGTGGATGTCCGTGAAGTGATGGTCAAGGTCGAAGATGGGATAGCCCACGATCTGCCCCGGGCCGTGGTAAGTGATGTCTCCACCGCGATCGATCGGGAAGAACTGAACGCCCTTCTCGCGCAGTCCTTGCTCATTCAGCAAAAGGTGGCTCTGCTTGCCGCTCTTGCCAAGCGTGTACACATGCGGATGCTCGCAGAAGAGGAGGTGGTCTTCGGTCGGCGTCTGCTCAGCCTCAGGCATGCCACGATTGCTCAGCTTCCGGTCGATGGCATCCTTGAACAAGCGCGTCTGCAGGTCCCACGCGGTGGCGTAGTCGATGAGGTCGAGGTCGCGGAAAAGGATTTGACGCATAGTGCTTGCCGCAGAGACGCAGAGGCGCGGAGAATGCGAATTCAGGGTTCATCCAGTCCGTTCACGAGGCGTCGCACGCCTTCCGTGAGCACCGGCTCGTTGAAGTTGATGAGCAATCCGAGTTTACAGCCTGTGAGTTTCAAATAGCTCAGCAGTTGCGCGCGATGAGCTTCCTGCACGACCTCTATCGCCTTGATCTCCACGATGATTCGCTGGTCCACCCAGAGGTCGAGCCGAAAGCCCAGGTCGAGCCTTTCCCCTTTGTATCGTACAGGCACAGGATGCTGCTGAAGTAATGGGATGCCCGCTTCACGCAGTTCACGCGCAAGGCAATGCTCGTAGATGCTCTCCAACAAACCAGGGCCGAGCTCCCGATGAACTTCTATGGCCGCTCCGATGATTGCCCCTGAAAGCTCGCGGTACAGCATCTGTATTCTCTGCGGCTCTGCGGCTAACTATCTCACCTCCGCCAACTTCCCCTTCAGCATGTTTATCACCCCGATCTCGGTGGGATGCGCCTTTCTTCTCCGCCCAGTAGAAGCTCACCCGGTCGCGGGGCTAATCAGATACAGCTGCCGCGCGAGGGCCGTGTCGCCATGGCTCCCCACGTCGTGGATGTGCGGCGTGTATTCCAAAAACCTCTTTGTTGATCTCCATGCGGATCTGGCTGCGCTCATGGTCCTCTTTGTGCCGGAAGATCACCACGGCGATATCATCCTTGCCGCCGGCCCAGCCCACCAGTTCGTTGTGGTTCATCTCGGGGATGGCGTGGTGCCAGCAAAGGCTCTTTGCTGTTCTCGTTCACCTGCTGCCGGAAGCGGATGCTCACGGCCTCGGTGTTCGCTTCACTGTAGATCACCAATCGCTTGCCCACGAGCTTTTCCGTGAGGTCCATTGCGGCTTTCTTGATGTCCTCTTTCTCGTGATCCAGCATATTCGCGGCGGTCTTGATCGCCCCCTCGAAGCCATCGCCGATGATGCCGAAGTGATGCAGCACATAGAACTGCTGCACCAGCGAGTAGGCCAGCATGGTGCGCGGCGGGTTGCCGCCAGGGATAACAATGTGGTCGAGGCCCTTCGCCTTGGCGATGTCGAGCATGGTGCCGCCACTGGTGATTGCCACAACGCGGGCGCCCTTCGCCAGAGCCTGCTCCATGGCGGCGAGGGTCTCCTCGGTATTGCCGCTGTAGCTGCACGCGATCACCAGGCTCTTGTGGTTCACGTAGCCAGGCAGGTAGTAGTTGTTATAGACCTCAATGGGGCACTTGGCCTCCTTATGCACTAGCTGCGCCGCGATGCGTCCGCCGATGCCGCTGCCGCCCAAGCCGGTGACGACCACGTTGCTGTATGGCCCGCCGGGGGCTTTCAACTGGGCCTTACGGCCAATTTCCAGGGCTTCCTTCAGTTGCTTGGGGAAGGCTTCGATGAGGTGCTGCATGCTGCGTTGAATACGGGCCGAAATTAGACCGCCACAGCGCTCGGCGTGCATGCAGGGCCGCCGGGTAACTTCGCCGCCCGCTACGCCAGACCATGTCCAACGCCCTTTCCGATCAGGAGCTCATCCGCCGCGAGGCACTCCAGAAGCTCCGTGCCCTTGGCATCGAACCCTTTCCCGCCGCTGAATACAAGGTGAGCGCCACCGCGCAGGAGGTGAAAGGGCTGTTCAAGGAGGAAGGCGAACCGAGTCGCGTCACGCTCGCCGGCCGCATCATGAGCGTTCGCGTCATGGGCAAGGCCAGCTTCGCCGTGCTGCGCGACCACAGCGGCGATCAGCAGATCTACATCGCGCGCGATAGCATCTGTCCCGGCGACGACAAGCGGCTCTACGACGAGGCATGGAAGCATCTGCTGCACCTTGGCGACTTCATCGGCGTGGAGGGCTTCGTGTTCAAGACGCGCACCGGCGAGATCACCGTGCATGTGGAAAAGCTCTCCGTGCTCAGCAAAGCGCTGCGCCCGTTGCCCGTGGTGAAGACAGACGATGAAGGCAACGTGCACGATGCCTTCACCGATCCCGAGCAGCGCTACCGGATGCGCTACGTGGACCTGATCGTGAACCCGCAGGTAAAGGAGACCTTCCTGAAGCGCTCGCGGATCATCACGGCCATGCGCGACTTCATGATTGGAGCGGGCTACTACGAAGTGGAGACCCCGGTGCTGCAGCCAATTCCAGGCGGCGCGGCGGCGCGTCCCTTCATCACGCACCACAACGCACTGGACATCCCCCTGTACATGCGCATCGCCAACGAGCTCTACCTCAAGCGCCTCATCGTGGGCGGCTTCGATGGCGTGTTCGAGTTCAGCCGCAACTTCCGCAACGAGGGCATGGACCGCACGCACAACCCGGAGTTCACCATCATGGAGCTGTACGTGGCCTACAAGGACTACCGCTGGATGATGGAATTCATGGAACGCATGCTCGAGCGCGTGTGCATCGCGGCCAATGGCACTTCATCGGCCACCTTCACCACCAACACCATCAGCTTCACAGCGCCGTTCAAGCGAATCACCATGTGTGGCAGCATCCAGGAGAAGACGGGCGCCGGTGTGCTGGAGATGGATGAACCTGCGTTGCGTGCGCTCTGCGCCAACCACCACATCCATGTGGAGGCGAGCATGGGCAAGGGCAAACTCATCGATGAGCTGTTCAGCGCGCTGGTGCAGCCGGAATTGATCCAGCCCACCTTCGTCACCGACTTCCCGCTGGAGATGAGCCCCCTATGCAAGAAGCACCGCGAGGATCCGCGCCTCACCGAGCGCTTCGAGCTCTTCGTGAACGGCTTCGAGCTGGCCAATGCTTACAGCGAACTCAACGACCCCATCGATCAGCGCGAACGCTTCGAGGAGCAAGTGAAGCTGCAGGCACGCGGCGATGACGAGGCCATGTTCATTGATCAGGATTTCCTGCGCGCGCTGGAGTACGGCATGCCGCCTACCAGCGGCGTGGGCATCGGGCTCGATCGCTTGGTGATGCTGCTCACCAACAACCCAGCGATCCAGGAAGTGCTGTTCTTCCCGCAGATGAGGCCGGAGAAGGCCGATTGATCGCTCACCTTCCTCGCTTGCCCACCTTCTTCGCCCTGGGCTTCACGGTCTTCCGTGCCTTGGGCTTTGCGGCTGCCGACGTCGCTTTCTTCTTAGCCGACCCTTCGTGCAGCGCCACGCGGTTGCCCTCGCTGTCGATGAAGAGCGCGAACCAGCCTGCGCTTTCGCTGATGAGCGTGCGCGGCATGATCACGCGGCCCCCGGCCAGTTCAATGCGGTCCAGGATCCCGTCCATGTCGTTGCCGGCATTCAGATAGATGAGCGTGCCCGTGTCGCTGGGCAGGCAGCCGGGGCCGGCGATTAGCGCGCCACCGATGCCGTCGTCCGCAGGGAAATAGGCCATGGCGAACTCACCGTTCACGGCCACTTCCATCTCCAGGTTATAAATGGCGCCGTAGAAGCGCGCGGCGCGGTGGATGTCGTAGGCGGGGATCTCGAACCAGCTGACGAAATCCTTCAGCTTAATGTGGCGTTGTCCTGCTAGGCTTCCCATGACGTTCGGTTCTATTCAGTTGGTGGACGGTACGCGCTGATCGCATGCTTAGGCAATTCGTGCGTACGGGTCTCGTCGCGCACCTCCAGCTCGCCCAGTTCATGTACGCGCGTCGGTTTGATCAGGGGGCCGAGGCTCTCCAAGTGCGGGTACTTCACGCCGGGCGCGTACACGGCGAAGTCAACCGGGCGGTCGCGAAAGCTCTTGAGCGGCTGGCCCAGGCGCAGAACGCCCAGCTCGCGGCTGCGGCGCACCTTCTCCAGGTTGATCTCGATGGGGATGAACTCCTCGTTGTTGTCGGCCTGGTACACCACGCGGCCCTCTGGACCGCACACGATGCTGCGCCCGCTGCCTCCGGCGTCAAGCCCGTTGATGTCGAAGAAGTAGCACTGGTTGATGGCAGCGCTGGAACGCGCGATGCTCAGCTCGATCTCGCGGTCGATGGTGCCCGTGAGCGTGGGGTGCAGGATCACCTCGGCGCCCATCACGGCTAGCGTGCGCGTGGTCTCGGGGAACCACATGTCGTAGCAGATGCTCACGCCGAAACGGCCCACGTCGGGAATGTCGAACACGCAGAACTCATCGCCGCCGGTGACGCCCACCTCGTACGGGTAGAAAGGGAACATCTTGCGGTAGCGCGCGACCACGCTACCATCGGGATCGATCACAGAGGCCGTGTTGTACACCTTGTCGTCCTTCTTCTCGAAGATGCTGCCGGGTAGCAACCAGATGCCGTGTTTGGCGGCCATGGCGCACATCTCCTGCTCGAACTCACCGGGAACCTGCTGCGCGTGGATGATGTGCGGCCCGTAGGCGCAGAGCTCGCTGAACATCACCAGATCCACCCACGGGTAGATGGTCATGAGCAGGTCGAGCTTGGTCTTCATGGCCTCCACGTTGCTGTGCGCGCTGCTCACGCGCATCTGGATGCCGGCGATGGAGAAGGGCTTCATGTGTTCTATGTGGAAGGTCGAGGGTTGGATGTTGAAGGTTGCAGGTTGGGAGCAACCCTCAACCTCGAGTCAACCCTCAACCCGCAATTTTAATCAACGCATCCTCCATGATGTCCAGCCCTTTGTTCAGCAGCGCATCGCTAATCACGAGCGGGCTGAGCACGCGGATCACGTTCTTGTCCGTGCCTGCCGTGATCACGACCAGGTCTCGCTTGGCGCAGGCGTTCATCAGCTTCGTGCAAGTATCGGCATCGGGCTTCATCGGGTCGCGCTTCACGCTGAACTCCATCGCCATCATGGCGCCCAGACCGCGCACATCGCCGATGCAATCGTGCTTGGCCTTCATCTTCTCGAAGCGATTGCGGATCACTTCGCCGACGTGGCGGCCCTTCGCGTTGATGTCGATCTCCTCCATGTACTTCAGCGTCGCAAGCGCCGCAGCGCAGCTCACCGGATTGCCGATGTAGGTGCCGCCGATGCTGCTGGGACCGGCCTTGTCCATGATCTCGGCTTTGCCCATCACCGCCGCGATCGGCAGGCCGCTGCCCAAGCTCTTCGCCCAGGTGCTCAGGTCGGGCGTGATACCGAAGTGCTCGTATGCGCTCCATGCGCCCGTGCGCCCGAAACCCGCTTGAATCTCATCGAAGATCAAGAGGATACCGTGCTTATCGCACCATGCGCGCAAGCCCTCGACGTAGGCCTTCGGCGCCACATTGAATCCGCCCTCGCCCTGCACCAATTCAATGATCACGCAGGCGAGCTGCTTCGGATCGACGGTGTTGTGCGTAAGCTCTTCCAAGCGGTGCAGCTCCGCCTTCACGAAATCCGACTCGCTCCTTCCGGCCCTGTAGCGGAAGAGATTCGGATACTGCGTGCGGTACACCTCCGGCGCGAAGGGACCGCAATCCGGCTTGTAGCCCACCTTGCTGGTAAGGGTCATGGCCATCATGGTGCGGCCGTGGAAGGCATCGGTAAAGCAGAGCACCCCGCTGCGCTTCGTTGCCTGTCGCGCGATCTTGATGGCGTTCTCAACGGCCTCGGCGCCGGTGCTCACGAGCAGCGTCTTCGTGGGACCGCCGTGCGGCAGCAGCGCGTTCAGCTTCTCGCACAGCGCGATGTATGGTTCGTAGCTGGCCACATTGAAGCTCACGTGCAGGAACTTCTCGGCCTGCTCCTGTATGGCCTTCACCACGGGTGGAGGGCAGTGGCCCGCGTTCACCACGCCGATGCCCCCGGCGAAGTCGATCAGCTCCCGGCCGTCCTCATCGACGATGGTGGCTCCATGCGCCCTTGCGGCGGTAGCGTAATTGAACATGCCCACGCCATTCGGCACGGCTGCCTTGCGGCGGGCGATGAGCTCTTGGCTCTTGGTGAGTTCCTCAGTCATAACGGGTGCGAAGTTGCGGAATGGGATGGGCCGCAATGGCGCCAAGGCGCAGAGAATGCCAACAGCGAAGGGGACTGGGATTTGTTGCGGAAAACCTTGGGACTCAGTTGAGCCGGTGAGCGAGCGTCACGGTCTTGCGGAAAGTCTCCACATTGCCCGCCAGGTCATAGGCCTCCATCACCACGATGTAAGGACCCATGCGCCCTTTGCCCCCACTGTCCAGTATGCCATCCCAGCTGATGGCCCCTTCCGCACCGAGCAACTGGTTCTCCATCAGCTTACGTGCCTCACGACCGGCCACATCGTAGATGATGATGGTGCCTACGAAGCCGGGTTGGTTGAAGCTGTACGCAATCGTTAGCAGGTCCTGGTAGCCGTCCTGGTCGGGGCTGAAGATGGACGGCTCAATGGTCATCTCGCCGCTCGGATCCGGGCGCAGACTGTACTGAGAGTTCTGGAACCCGGGCGTGGCTTTGCCCGCCATATCACTTGCGGTGTGCCAGTTCGTTGGGTCATCCGTCGCACGAAACGGATCCACGCGCTCCAAGCTGTAGCCTTCAGGTTTGTTCACCAGGGTGAAATGCATGTCGTCGTCATACCTGAAGAGATCGAGCACGGCATTGGACGGATCCAGCAGGACGACCGAGCCATTGCCGTTGTTGTAGCTCGGCAGGCTCATCTCCACGAAACGGTCCGTGCGGCTCTGCGGGTAGCGCGCAGCGATGTCCGGTGCGCTCGGCGTAAGCAGGATGTACTCGCCCGGCAGCAGCAGGATCGGGTCACCGGTGATGGTGCGGATGTTGGCGATGGCGCCATTGGTCTCGTTCGCCATCTGCAGATATGCCAGGCTCAATGTCTTCTGCGAGCGGTTGTAGAGTTCAACGAAATCGCTGCCGGTGCTGATCGGGTCGTAAAGCACTTCGTTGATCACCAGATCGCCGATCGCTACGGGCTCGGGCAGGGCGAAGGTGCCCGTATTGGCCGTCCCGATGGCATTGCCCGTGCAATCCGATGGGCCGCTCACGGCGATGGTGTACACCACCCCGACAGTGATGGCCGAGGCCAGCGTGAGGCGCGCGCGATTGTCCGTGCCGCTCACCGCCTGCGCGCTGCTGACGGTGATGGTCGGAGTGATGAGGTACGTGGCAGCGCCCAAACTGGCCGAATTCATCGGTTCATCGAAGACCAAATCGATGGTGGTGCCATCCACTACCTGTACACTGATGAGCGAGGGGGGCGTGGAATCCGGCGTTGGGTCAAGCACCGAGTTGGGCTCGCCCGGCGTTCCGCCGATGGGTGAGTTGCTCGCAATCCAATTCGAGGCACCGCTGCAAGGAGTGAATGGGTTGATCTGCTCCAGCGTCCAGCCACCGTCCTGCTTGTTGCTGTCGCGGTACCAGTTCAGCGCATAGCTCACCGCATCGATCAACGTGTTGTCGGGGGCGGTCAGCGCGAGGTTGTCGGAATCGTTGTTCAGCGAAGGCAGGCTGACCACGCCAATGCGATTGGCCACCGATGCGAAGAGCGGGGAGTTGGATTCGCTGACGACGATCACATGTTGACCAGGGCCAAGCGCGTAGGTGGGCAGCGTGGCCGTGCTTGTGCCATCAGTGAACTTCCAACCGGCCAGGTCGAAGGTCTTATCCGCCGTGGCGTTGAAGATCTCCACGAACTCGGCATCCGGCAGCCCCACCACGGGCGACGGGTCCGCCATGAACTCATTGATCACCACATCGCGGAACACCGGTGCGTCCGGCACGATGAGGAGGAAATCCGCGCTTTGATCCACGCAGGCGTTGCCCGCCAGGTCCTCCACCCCGTTCACCGTTACGGTGTAGGTGGTGTTGTTCTGCATCGGAGTGGATAGCGTCAGCTGGATGGTGGATGCCGCCGTCAGCGCTGCACCGCTCACGACCAGGCCGCCGGTCACCGCGTAGTTCGACAGCGCCGTCACCGAACCTGCCGACAAGGCCTCATTGAACTGGAGATCCACTTGCGTCGCGCTGACCACCGTGGCGCCTTGGATCTGCGGTGGTGTGAGGTCCACCGGGATGCTCCCCACGACGAAATCATCGAAGAAGTGGTTATTAATCGGCCCCGCCGCGCTGCTCTGCACCACGAGCAGCCCGAAGTGCGCGCTGGTGCCCACCGCCGCATCCGTCGTCGGCCCCATCGATGCGAAGGCGCCCGTATTGCCGTCGTCGAAGTACAGCGTCCAATCATTCGCGGCCGTGCGCTCCGCGCGGATCCGGAATGGGTTGCTCGTGCTGCTGTTCACGATGCCATCGGGGCTCACCAGCACAGAAGCGTTCGCCCCGTCCACGCGCTTGAAGAGCTCCACGCGGTCCTGCGTTCCGCCAATACGCACGAACCAGCCGTTCTGAGCGGCGCCTAGGTCGGCGTTGTCGCTCATCAAGTAAACGTCCACGTAGTTGGCGCCGCTGGTGGCGAAGCGCAGGTCGATGAACCACTCCCACCGCGCATCACTGGCCAAGGTGCTCGGCGTGGTCAGGTGGTAATTGGCCGCGCCGGGGCTGTTGCTCCGAAGCAGCATGTTGCCGCCCTGGTCCACGATGGTGAACAAGGCATCGATGCCGGTCCACGCGGGATTGGCAGAGAAGTCGCCATCCTCGAAGTCATCCGTGAACTGGGCCTGTGCACAAGTGGCCCCTACCAGCAAGTGGATGGCCACAAGGGCTCGGAAAAGCGTGCGGATCATGGCCGATTCGGTGGCGGTCAAGGTAGTACTTTCGGCCACCCGCATCCGTTCCCACTCCATCATGAAAGTCGCTGTCGTAGGCGCCACCGGGCTTGTGGGTGGGGTCATGCTGAAGGTGCTCGAGGAGCGCCGCTTCCCCGTCGCCGAACTGATTCCTGTGGCCACTGCGAAGAGCGTCGGAAGCACCGTGCGCTTCGACGGACAGGATGTGCCGGTCGTTGGCATGGAAGAGGCCATCGCGCGCCGACCGGACATCGCGTTGTTCTCTGCCGGGGGAAGCACCTCGCTGGAATGGGCGCCACGATTCGCGGCCGTTGGTTGCACGGTGATCGACAACAGCAGTGCCTGGCGCATGATGCCCGACAAGAAGCTGATCGTCCCGGAGATCAACGGGCACCTGCTCACGCTGGAGGATCGCATCATCGCCAACCCGAACTGCAGCACCATCCAATTGGTGATGGCACTTGCACCGTTGCATCGCGCCTACACGGCGAAGCGCGTGGTCGTTTCCACTTATCAGAGCGTCACCGGCACCGGACAGAAGGCCGTGAAGCAGATGCACGACGAGCGTTCGGGAATAACGGGCGAGAAGGCCTATCCCTTCCGGATTGATCGCAACGTCATCCCCCGTTGCGATGCGTTCCTGGACAACGGATACACCAAGGAAGAGATGAAGGTGGTGCACGAGACGCACAAGATCCTAGATGCTTCGATTCGTGTCACCTGCACCGCTGTACGCGTGCCCGTGACCGGTGGACACAGCGAAGCGGTGAACGTGGAGTTCGCACGCGACTTCGACCTGGATGAGGCGCGCCAACTCTTGCGCGAAGCACCGGGCGTGCTCCTGCTCGATGACCCCGTGAAGGATGAATACCCCATGCCCATGCTCGCCGATGGCCGCGACGAGGTGTTCGTAGGCCGCCTGCGCCGCGATGAGAGCCAGCCCAATACGCTCAACCTGTGGGTGGTGGCAGACAACCTTCGCAAGGGGGCGGCCACGAACGCCGTGCAGATCGCCGAATTGCTGGTGCGCAAAGGGCTGCTGAAGAGCGTGCCCGCTTAGTCAGTGAGTCGGGGCATCCGGTACACCATGAAAGCGCGGTTGGAGAACACTTGTTCGCCTCGCTCCGCCCAAACGAATGGACGCCCTCCATTCATCGCAATGGCAATGTGCCCATGCTCCAACAAAGGATCGGAAATGCGACCATTGAAATAATCCACGACGGATGCGGCGCGCTGCTGGGCGAAGGGCGTGTTGGCGAAATGCGAGTACAATGCGCGGTGGTGCGTATACACCAGGGCGAGATAGGCCACGATGGGATCCTCGGCGACGAGCAGCTCCTCTTCGGGCAGTTCGCGCTCGAGCCATTGGTAGAGATCAACATGATCAGCCGAGATGCGGATGCCATCGCCCACGCCATTTCGGCTCTCGGCGGCGCGCATGGTGAACCATGCCGTGTTGTCCAACAGCAGCAGCGCGGCAACGGCGAGCGCAACGCCCCATCGTAGCGCGCGACCCTTCAACCAATTCCAGCCTTCCAGCAGCGCGGGCGCTCCAATCAGGAACAGCGCGGTCCAGGCATAGCCGCGCGTAAAGTGCGCCGGCTGGATCGGCTCCATCACCAGCTCGTGGTTCTCGAGCGCGAGGAACACCACGGCCCAGGCAACGAGCAAGCGATTCATTGGCCGGGCCAGGAAGTCCTTGATCCGCTCCTTCGATCGCAACCTTGCCGCTGCTGCGAAGCCAACAATGGCGTAGGCTTGCAACGCGCTGATGGCCTCCACCATCCACGGCAGTTTCCATTGCGCCATCACGCTCCGGTGCTCCCCATCAACAGGAAGCAGGAGGCCATGCCATGCCAGGAGCAGCAGCAGGAAGCCGACGATTGCGGAAAGCCACACCATGCTCGCTGCAGCCGCGTGATGAATGAGGCGCTCCCAAATCCCCCAGGTGAGGAGCACCAGAAGGCCCGCCACGCCCGTGAACGGATGCGACAACGCGAGCAATGCTGACATCAGTGCCGCTGCTACCATCTGCTTGCGCTGGATGAGCAGCACCATCCCGAAGAAGAGCGCGTGGTAATAAGCCTCTAGGGGGAAGATGAGGTTGCGACCGAGGTTCATGAACCACCAACCATGGCCAGGATCGAAGCGGAAGGCGCCCCATGCGGCCAAGCGCCAACCCTGGCCATGCGCGAGACCAAAGCCGAGGCCGGTAAGAGCGATCAGCCCGCCGCCCCAGATGAATAAAAGCGCGAGCAAAGGAGGTGATGGCGTCCCCACAGCGAGGTCGAGCACGCGAAGGGCAAGCAGTACGCAGAGCAGCGCGGCCACCATTCCGAAAGCGACAAAGAGCGCCCCGGGGTCGCTTCCGGTGATGCGCCATAGTCCAGCGAGCAGCACTGTCTGCGGCTGGAAGTGGATCGGCCGGGCATCAGCGCTCGGGCTGAACGGCAGCGCGTAGCGCAAGCCATCCGTGGCCCCGTCGAGGTACTGCCGCGCGTTGGCCATGTAGTACGGCTGGTCGTACTGGATGAATCCCGTTGGCAGCACGCCCTTATTCTTCGGGTGGAAGTGCGCCCAATAGAATAGGACCACCGGCGCAAGGAGCAGCGCAGCGAACAGGATGCGGAGCACGGGCCTGGACAGCGGCATAGCGGCAAGGTAGAGCGGTGGGCCTCAAGCCCTCACGCGGAAAGGCCTTCACTCTACCGCGCCAACACCCGCCTGCGCATCGCCAGCCGCCACAGAGGCGGCGGGCGCGACCAAGGGCGTCTCGGCATCCGATGCCGGATGGCGCTGGCGACGCTGCGCCACGATGAAGAGCGCGATGCCCACAGTGATGGCGGCGTCGGCGATGTTGAAGACGGGTTGGAAGAACTCGAACGGCTCGCCGCCCCAGCCGGGAAGCCATTCGGGCAGCCGTCCCCGCCAGATGGGGAAATGGAACATGTCCACCACGGCACCGTGGAACAGGCTCGCGTATCCGCCTTCGGCCGGCAGGAAGACGGCGGGCTCATAAGCGTTGCTCGCGCTGAAGAGCACGCCGTAGAACGTGCTGTCGATGATGTTGCCCAGGGCGCCGGCAAAGACGAGCGCGATGCTGGTGACCTGCAACGATGACGCGCCTTGCAGCGTCATGCGGCGCAGGAAGAAACCGATCCCCGTGACCGCCGCGATGCGGAGCAGCGTGAGCATCAGCTTGCCGTTCTCGCCGCCGAAGCGCATGCCGAAAGCCATGCCCTCATTCTCGATGAAGTGCAGGTAGTACCACGAATCAGCGCCTACCGGAATGTGCTCGCCAATGGTGAAGGTGAGCTTCACCCACACCTTCAGCGCCTGATCGGCCAGCAGCACGAGCAGGATGATGGCGAGCGCGCGCTTCATGTGCGTCCTGCGGTTCTTGGCGTGCGGCCCAACAACGCGGTTGCGCGGCCTGGTCGCACAGCAGTAGCCGGTTCCACGGGCTAGCTGCCCATCTGCTGCTTGGCCTCGATGCTCAAGGTGGCGTGCGGCACCAAACGCAGGCGCTCCTTGCTGATCAAGCGGCCGGTGACACGGCAGATGCCGTAGGTCTTGTTGCGGATGCGCAGCAGGGCGTCCTCCAAGTGCTTGATGAACTTCTCCTGGCGTGCGGCGAGCTGGGCGGTCTCCTCGCGGCTCAGCGTCTCGCTGCCGTCCTCGATCATCTTGAACGAGGGGCTTGTGTCGTCCGTGCCGTTATTGTCGGTGTTCGCCAGAGTCTGCTTAAGCAGGTCGAAGTCCTTGCGGGCCTCGTCCAGCTTCTTCATGATGATCTCCTTGAACTCCTCCAGCTCGTCATCAGCGTAGCGCAGCTTGTCCGCCCGCTCCAGGGTGGACACTTGCTTCTTCACCACCGGTGCGGACATGGGGCGGCTGGGCGCCGACACCTGCGTCACCAGCGGTTGGGCCGGTGCTTTGGGTTCCTTGGGCTCCTTCTTCGATTCCTTCTTCACGGGTTTGGCGGCCATGGGGGCCGGTTTTTGAACGGGTTTCACCGCCACGGGCGCGGGTTTGGAGGCGGCCGGTTTCACCACCGGCTTCGCAACAGGCTTCACAGCGGCCTTGGCAACCGGCTTCTTCGCCACGGGTTTGGACGGCTTGGCCACGGCTTTCTTCGCCGCCGGCTTCGGGGCCGGCTTCTTCGCAACGGGTTTAACCGGCTTCGCCTTGGCCTTGGTCTTCGCGGCAGGCTTGCTCGCCTTGGCAGGCTTCGCAGCTTTCTTCACAGGAGCCTTCTTGGCTGGCTTCGCCGGCTTCTTCGCGGGTTTCTTGGCCATGACGACTAGGTTTGGTAAAAGATCCGCAAATATAGACGGCCACCCCTCTCAATTGGCCGACCGGACAAGGGAAAGCGCGCATCGCAGGGTGTCGTCCAACTCCACTTCGTGGATACCAGCGCCTTCGGCGGGCAATGCCAATACAAGCATCTGGTCCTCAGGGGTAACAGCCAGCGTTTCGGCCAAGATGTAGGCCGCGTGGCTGCGGACGGCCTGCCGCAGGCGCGGATCGCCATTGTCGTGGATGTGGAGTTGCACGCGGTCCGTCACTTCGAAGCCGCTCTCCTTGCGCAGGGTCTGGATGCGGCTCACCAGCTCGCGCGCGATGCCTTCCTGCAACAGCGCATCGGTGAGGGTGATGTCGAGCGCAACGGTGAGCGCACCGTCGCTGGCCACGCTCAAGCCGGGCACGTTCTCGGCGGCGATCTCGACGTCGTCGCGCAGAAGCTCCACTTCTTGTCCTTCCACAGTGAGCTTCATGGAGCCTTTTGCTTCGAGCTCCGCAATCTGCGCCTGATCAAATCCGTTCACCGCAACCGCCACGCTCTTCATCAATTTGCCCATGCGCGCGCCGAGCTTCTTGAAGTCGGGCTTGATCTTCTTGGTGAGTTTGCTCTCGCTGGCATCTAGGATCACCAGCTCCTTCACGTTCACTTCGCTCAGAATGAGGTCGCGTACCCTCGTGATTTGTCTGCGTTCAATGTCATCTAGAACAGGAACAGTCATGCGCTGAAGCGGTTGGCGTACGCGAATACCTTCCTTCTTACGAATGCTCAGTACGAGCGATGTGATGCCCTGCGCAAGTCTCATCGCAGAAACCATCTCCCCCTCGCTCACGGTGGCTGCGATCAAAGGCCAGTCGCTCAGATGGACACTCTTACCAGTTAGGTCGCGGTAAAGGCGGTCGCTGAAGAAAGGCGCGATTGGCGCGCTCAACATCGCAACGATTTCCAAGCAACGATACAATGTGTGGAAAGCGGCCTGTTTGTCATCCCCTTGCTCTCCCTTCCAGAAGCGACGGCGATTCAGGCGCACGTACCAGTTGCTCAGGTCCTCGACCACGAAATCCTGGATCGCGCGGGCAGCGACTGTTGGTTCGTACTGGCCATAAGCAGTTTCGCACTCGATGATTAGCAGATTCAAGCTATCCAAGACCCAGCGATCCAGTTCGGTAAGCGCAGGGTTTGACCTGTCCGTGCTGCCTGGTTTCCATCTCAAGAAATCGGAGCTGTATTCAAAGCCGTCGATGTTCGCGTACAGCGCGAAGAAGTTATAGGTGTTGAAGAGCGCTCGGAAGAATTTGCGCTGCACCTCGGTGATGCCTTCGGCGTCGAACTTCAGGTTGTCCCACGGCGAGGCGTTGCTAATCATGTACCAGCGCACGGCATCGGCGCCGAATTGGTCCAGCGTCTTGAAGGGGTCCACCGCGTTGCCGAGGCGCTTGCTCATCTTCTGGCCCACCTTGTCGAGCACGAGACCATTGCTCACCACGGTCTTGTAAGCAACGCTATCCTGCGTAAGCGTGGCAATGGCGTGCAGCGTGTAGAACCAGCCGCGCGTTTGGTCCACGCCTTCCGCGATGAAGGCCGCTGGGAATTTCTCTTTGAAGGCGGCTTTGTTCTCGAAGGGATAGTGCCATTGCGCGTAGGGCATCGCGCCGCTGTCGAACCACACATCGATCAGGTCGGTCTCGCGCTTCATCGGTTTACCGCTCGGAGAGACGAGCACGATGTTGTCCACGTACGGTCGATGGATATCCACCGTGTCGTAGTTCGCATCGCTCATGTCGCCCACCTGGAACGAGGCGTACGGATCATCTTTCATCACGCCCGCTTTCACCGCGCGCGTGATCTCTTCCTTCAACTGCTTCACTGAACCGATGCAGAGTTCTTCGCCGCCGTCCTCGGTGCGCCAGATCGGGAGCGGGATGCCCCAATAGCGACTGCGGGAGAGATTCCAGTCCTGCAGGTTCTCCAGCCAGTTGCCGAAGCGGCCTGTGCCTGTGCTTTCAGGTTTCCAGTTGATGGTCTTGTTCAATTCGATCAAGCGGTCCTTCTTCGCCGTGACACGCACGAACCAGCTGTCCAGCGGGTAGTAGAGGATGGGTTTGTCGGTGCGCCAGCAGTGCGGGTAGTTGTGCTCGTACTTCTCCACCTTGAAGGCGCGGCCTTCGGTCTTCAGCTTTATGGCGATGCGCTCATCGACGCTGAGGTATTTGTCGCGGCCTTGTTTCTTCGTTTCGGCGGCCAACTCCTCGGCTGTGTGGTATTCGGCCTTCACGTATTCGCCAGCGAAGTCGGTCACCTCCGGCTTGAATCGCCCTTGCAGATCCACCAACGTGAGCGTGCCGATGTTGTGCTGGCGAGCCACGCGCATATCGTCCGCGCCGAAGCTGGGCGCTGTGTGAACGACGCCCGTACCGTCTTCCGTGGTCACGAAATCGCCGCCGATCACCTTGAAGGCATCGCCGCCGCCTTCGGGTTGAGCGTACGGAAGGAGTTGCTCGTAGCGGACGCCTTCGAGCTGGTGGCCGTAGAATTCATCCAGTATCTGCCAAGGAATGAGCCTCACGTCCTTCTTGAAATCGTCAAAATGGTCTCCCTCATGAACGCCGAGCGACTTTGCTAGAATCGTTCGCATGGGCTCCTGCATCTCCTCTCTGAAATATGCTTTCAGCCGTGCTTTCGCGAGCACCACGGTCTGCGGCTCGTGTGTGTATGGGTTGAAGGTCTTCACGCGCACATACTCCAGCTTCGGGCCTACAGTAAGTGCGCAGTTGCTCGGCAAGGTCCATGGTGTCGTCGTCCACGCGAGTATGAAGACATCGCCGAAGGCGTCCTTGAACAGCCATTCACTGTTCTCATCCCGCTTCACCTTGAACATCGCCACCACGCTCGTGTCCTTCACCGGTTTATACGTGCCGGGCTGGTTCAGCTCGTGCGAGCTGAGACCCGTTCCCGCCGCTGGTGAGTACGGCTGAATCGTGTAGCCTTTGTACAGCAGATTCTGGTCGTAGAGCTGCTTCAGCAGGTGCCACACGCTCTCGATGTACTTCGTGCGGTAGGTGACGTAAGGGTGCTCCAAGTCCAGCCAGAATCCGATGCGCTCGGTAAGGTCGTTCCATACGTCGGTGTAGCGCATCACCGCCTTCTTGCACGCCGCGTTGTAATCCGCGATGCTGATCTTCTTCCCGATGTCCTCCTTGGTGATGCCGAGTTCCTTCTCCACGCCGAGTTCGATCGGCAGGCCGTGCGTATCCCAACCGGCCTTGCGATCCACGCGGTGGCCCTTCTGCGTCTGATAGCGGCAGAAGATGTCCTTGATGGTCCGCGCCATCACGTGGTGTATGCCGGGTAGACCGTTGGCGCTGGGCGGGCCCTCGTAGAACACGAAGGGCGGCGCATTCTTCCGCAGCTCCAGGCTCTGGCCGAATGTGTCCTCTGCCTCCCACTGCTTCAATACCTCCTCGGCGACCTTGGGGAGGTCGAGCTCATCGTACTGTGGGAAACGCCTATCCATCGCGGGTTTTGAAGGGCCGCGAAGATAGCCGGGCAGCCCAAGGCGCACCAAAGCCGTACCGGCCCTGAGCTATGACCTGAAGCGCACCATCACGGTGTTGCCCTTCTCCTCGCGACGGGTTTCCAGCTGGTCCTTCAGTACGTTGACGAGCGAGGAGAGCGAGGCGTGACCGTAGCTGCGCGGGTCGAAGCCGGGGTCGAGCCGCCGCAGAGCCTGGCCGATCAGGCTGAGTGAGGCTTCCTCCTCCTCGCCTTTCGCGATCACGAAGGCCTTGCGGAGCTTACGCATCAGGTCGCTGTTCTCGGAGAGCTTCGCTGCCGGGGCCTTCGCCGGACCGGAGGCCCGCTTCGACCCGGTAAGCTGACTTTGCCCGGCGGATGTTCGGTTGTCGCTCACCGGTTCCAGCACGTCCAGGTTCTCCACATAGATGAAGCGCTCGCACGCTTTCACAAAGGCGTCCGGGGTCTTCTTCTCGCCCACGCCCATCACGAACAGGCCGCTCTCGCGCAATCGGGTGGCGAGCCGCGTGTAGTCGCTGTCGCTGCTCACGATGCAAAACGCGTCCACGAGCTCGCCGTGCAGGATGTCCATCGCATCGATGATCAGCGCGCTGTCCGTGCTGTTCTTGCCCTTGGTGTTGGCGAACTGCTGCACAGGTTGGATGGCGTTGCTGTTCAGCAGCCCCTTCCACCCGGCCATGCCCTGCGTGGTCCAATCGCCGTAGATCCGGCGGATGGTGATGGTGCCCTGCTTGCTCACCTCCTCCAGGATGGCGGCCAATCGCTTGGGCGCCGCATTGTCGCCATCGATGAGCAGGGCGATCGTGGTGTCGTTGATCTTCTTCATTCCGAGGACAAGGTAGCCGACGGGTGTCAAGCATTGCCGCTCTGCGCTGCGGCGGCCAATGCTTCCAACAGACGATGGTGCTCCCTGAACAGCGATTGATGCGCGGTCTCCGTCGGTGCCGCCTTTGCGCGAACGATTGCGGCGATGCGGCGTCGGTCCCTCGCTGGCCATTGATGCCACCCCGGTATCAGATCCAATGGCAGGGCCCATGCAGTGAGCATGGTCAGCTCTTCCGCTTTCCATGTCCCGCCCAGCGAGGCCCTGGCACGTTCCGTTGCCGTACGCGTGGCACGGATTCGATCACCCCTGTATTGATGCAACACATGCCGCTGCACCGCCCGAAGGAGCGCGGTCGTGTCGATGACCGGTGCCGATTCCGGCTCCATGCGCAGCAATAGGCCATCAGCCACCAATTCCCTCAATACCCGCACCGGCACCGCGTATCCCTTCAGTGCCTTCATTCGTCCGAACTCCACTTCCGCGATCCTCGCGAGCCCTGGATCCCATGGGCGGAACCCGAGACGGTAGTAGAACCAGTAGGCGCCGCTCTTCAAACCATCGGGGTTCTCGTGGCCAAGCTGATAGTTCTCCGCTTCGAAGAACGACACTCGGAAACGCTGACCGTAGAGCCGCAACAGTTGGGCGAAGAACCACGCGCTCTCGCCACCGCGCATAGCCGGGAACACATTGATGCCCACCTTGCTCCTGCTTGGGAAGATCCATGCGCCACCGTAGCCGAGGGGCACGCCATTCTTGAACGCCATGAAGCCCACGTAACTCTCGAAGACGAGCCGGTGCTCCGTGTCCAGATGGAAGAGCGCGATGCGCAGGCCGCGACCCATGTCGAAGAGCTCGACTGCGCGGGCATAGGTAATCGGATCCGTCTCGCGCTGCATCAACGCGAGAGCGATGCGCGCAGTGCGAACCAGCGCCATCTCCTGCTCCGCGTTCAATCTGAGGGGCGCACCGAGCGGCTGGTTCCATACGGCTCCGGCGTCCACGGAACGCTGCAATCCATGTTCATGCACATGCGCGGCAGAGGGCTCTCCGCGGACATCCGTAAGTGAGAAGCCATCGGCATCGCCCTTCATGCGAATGAAGACCTGAAGCCGGGCGAAGAGCGCCTCGCGCAGCTCATCATCCGGAATCGCGGAATCATACAGCCGTACGAGGCCCGTGAGCTGATCGGTGACCGAATCGCCAAAGAGGGTCCGGGCCAGCGCTGCGGTGTCCGTGCATGGCAGATCGATGGCTTCGCGTTCCGCCGAAGGCAAGATGGGACGCAGCAGCGCTGTTGCTTCCTCCAGAGGAGCATCTATGCTGAACAGCCCCGCCTTACCGGGCCAGGTCCGCAGCAGCCAGCGGGCCAGGGTGAGCGAATAGGAGCCAATGCAATCGCATCCGGCGATGCCGCTGTCCTGAAGGGCTTCCAATCCTCGGACACCAGAAGCCTGCCTCGCGCTGATCCATTGGCGAACCCTTTCCTGCGCACGAGCAGCCAGTAATCCTGACCGCGCGCCGCCCGGATACGCCTCAATAAACAGTGAAAGGTCGTGCAGCTCGCGCAACGCACCGGGCGATCCGACGGGCCGGCGTAGGGCTTCCTCGACAAGCTCCACCGCCCGGGGGCTCCCCGCCACCAGGGCCTTCCGGAAATCGCGTACGTCCTGAATCCGCAGCGCCTTATTCATGCTTCCACCGCCCGACAGGGCACCGTGGACAAACCTAATTACAGCGCAGAGCGCCAGCGGGTCCGCAGCATTCCTGCCATGAACGGCGTGTTGAACCGTTCCGCACGGTGTAAACGGTTACCTTTTCCACCCAATCCAAACCCCCTCGTCATGAAAAGAACCCTACTCGCATTCGGCTCGGCCCTTCTGCTTGGAACCGCCTGGAGCCAGGTCATCCTCATTTCCGAGGATTTCGAATCGTACACGGCTGGCAGCCTGATCGCACAGACCGCAGGCCTGCCGTGGAGCACCTGGAGCGTTGCACCCGGCACCGCTGAAGACGCACCTGTTTCGGATGAGCAGGCCTACTCCGGTACGCAGAGCCTGAAGATCGCGGGCGTTGCAGCCGGTGGCCCGCCTGATCTGATTCTCCGCTTGTGCGACCGCACCAGCGGGAACTATGGCCTCAGCTGGATGATGTACGTCCCTTCGGGTTTCGGCGGATACTTCAACATCCAGCGAAACGAAGTCCCTGGCGCTGGTAGCTGGATGCTTGATGTCACCTTCGCACCGGACGGCTCCATCGAGTACCTGGTGAACAGCGTTGCGGCGGCGGGCACCTATCCGCTGGATGAGTGGTTCAGCCTGATCCTAGCCATTAACCTCAGCGCCGGCACCGGAGCCGTGGCCATCAACGGCGTGTCGCAATACACCTGGCAGACGACGGTTCCCGGTCCGAACCAGATCGGCGGGATCGACTTCTTCGCCTATGCCGGTGGAGCGCCCGATGTTCCAACCTTCTACGTGGACGATGTGCTCTTCATCGACTTGACCAGCTTGAGCGTAGATGAGATTGCAGCCGATGGCGTACTCGCTTTCCCCAACCCTTCGGAGGGGCATATCACCATTGATCTCGGTTCGGCCTCCGCTGGAGCATTGATCAGCGTGGTGGATGTGACCGGCCGCACGGTCGCATCGGATATCCGCACTCAGCGCGCCGGCCAGACGGAGCGGGCGCTGGTGGACCTGTCCTCGCATCCGGATGGCCTATACTTCATCCGCATCGCTGACGGCGGACGCGAGATCGTGCGCCGGGTCACCAAGTACTGATTGAAGCACCACGGAAACAGGAAGCCCCGGTCGTTGGACCGGGGCTTCCTGTTTCTCATTCGGGCGCTCAGTTCGCCTTCGCCAGTTGCACTTCGCACTGGATGCGCACCTCATCGCTCACTAGCACGCCACCGGCTTCCAGTGCCGCGTTCCAGTTCAGTCCGAATTCCTTACGGTCAATCCTGCCGCTCAGGTTCAGTCCGGCTTTGGTGTTGCCCCAAGGGTCCTTGGCCACGCCGCCCCATTCCGCTAAGAGCGTTACAGGCCTAGTCACGTCCTTGATGGTGAGCTCGCCGGTCACCTTCCAGCTGCTGCCGGAGCCCTCCACCTTGGTGCTCTTGAAGTTGAGCTTCTCGAAATTCGCGCTGTCGAAGAAATCGGCGCTGCGCAAGTGCGCATCGCGCTTCTCGTCGTTGGTGAACACACTGGCGGTATTGGCCCAGAAGGTCACTTTGGCGTTGCTCAGGTCATCGCCTTCAAACTGCGCCTCAGCGCCGAACTCCTTGAAGCCGCCAGTGACGGTGGTGATCATCAGGTGCTTCACTTTGAACTGAATCTCAGAGTGGCTTGGGTCGATGGCCCATTGCGTGGCTGTTGTGGTTACTGTTTCCATGGTTTCTTGATTTTCTTCTTGGTTGCTGAGTTGTGGTACGTGATGAGGCGCCCACACCGGATCAATCGGGAATGCGCTGCGCGATCTCCGACAGCGGCTTGCGCATGCGCGGCGTCCGCTCTCGGGTGAGATAGGGCTCGGCCAGGGTCTCGGCCTCGCCCAGTCGGCCAAGCACCAGCAGGCAGATGACCTCCTCCTGCGCCGCATTGAGCCCCAGCGCGCCGCTGGCCGCGGCATAATCAAAGCCGCCAATCAAGTGGCCGTGAATGCCCATGCCGGTCGCCTGCGTGAGCAGGTTGCCCACGGCCATGCCTGTATCGAAGGCCCGCGTGGCATTGGGCGCACCATTGCGCGCATGATGTTTCAACGCGCTGATGGCCACCATGGCGGTGGCGTTCGGTGCCCACGGTTGGTTGCCTGTAGACAACGTGTCGTGCAACGCCTCGAAGCCACGCGTTCCACGGAGCGCGTACCGGAAGCGCCACGGCTGCTCGTTCATTGCGCTCGGAGCCCACGCCGCCGCCTCGAATAGCGTGAGCAAATCCGTTTCCGTGACCGGCTCTTCCGAGAAGGCACGCGGACTGAAGCGCTTCCGGATGAGCGGATGCACGTCGTGCTCGGTGCGCGCTTCCTTGATTGCGAGCGTGGCATTCATGGTCCTCAGTTCAACCGCATCGGCACGTCCTGCAACAAGATTTCCGCACCGTTGGGTCCGGCCTCAATGCTCAGGCTGTCGGTATCCCACACGCCTAGCGCATCACGTGTGCTCAACTGCTGGCCGTTGATGGTGGCGCTGCCCTCGATCACGAAGGCATACACGCCATTGCCTTTGCGCTTCACCATGTAGTTGGGCTTCTTCCCCGAATCGAACTTGCCGATGTGGAACCAGGCGTCCTGGTGGATCCACACCCCGGCATCGTCCGGGTTAGGCGATAGCACTTGTTGCCAGTTGTTCTCGCGATCCTTCGGGTCCAGCGTCATCTGCTGGTAGCGTGGCGTCACTTGCCGCTTCTTCGGGAAGAGCCAGATCTGCAGCGTGTTCGCATCGCGGTCTTCGTATGGGTTGAACTCGCTGTGCTGGATGCCCGTGCCTGCGCTCATCACCTGCACATCGCCAGCGTTGATGATGCCGGTGTTGCCCATGCTGTCCTTGTGCTGCAAGGCGCCCTTCAACGGGATCGTGATGATCTCCATGTTGTCGTGCGGGTGTGTGCCGAAGCCTTTGCCGGCGGCGATGATGTCGTCGTTCATCACGCGCAGCACGCCGAAGTGCATGCGCGTGGGGTCGTACCAATTGGCGAAGCTGAAGCTGAAGTTGGCCTTCAGCCAGCCGTGATCCGCGGTGCCGCGTTCGCTGGCACGATGCAATACCATGTTGCCCATGCGTTCAGGGGGTGTTGGGGGTAAGTGGTCGAAGCCCACCGGGTCGAGTAGCTTGATTTCGTCGATGTCGCCTACCTGTCCGGCAGGCGGGTTATTCATCAGTTGGGCCGCCGCCGAGTCGCCCAGGAGCATGCTCGTGCCCAGAGTCTCTTGCGGGAGGAAGTCTTCGCGGTCCATCAGATGCTTTGTGTTCGGTTCGTCGAGTGGATGCTTACCCTGGGGTCTTTGGTCATTGATGATGCAAATATAGTTTCCATGGAATATATATTCGACATCCATATGGAGCGCCTGAGTTAAAATGTGTGACGACCTGCTGACCGACCCCGTGATTCAATCGAATCCAACGAGGACCGTCAGGCACCAACCCACCACTTCCCGCGTTCTTCCCCCGAACTTTCAGCCGGTTACCTTTGTTCACCGCCTGTTAACAGGCCCGCCAATGCCCAGTATCGCTTCGTACCCCCTCTTGGAGCGAATCGCACTCCCAGCCGACCTGCGCGCCCTGCCTGAGGAGCAGTTGCAGCAAGTATGTACCGAGTTGCGCGATTTCATCATCGATGTGGTGAGCGTGAAGGGCGGCCACTTCGGCGCCAGCCTGGGAGTGGTGGAGCTGACCGTGGCGCTGCACTACGTATTCAACACGCCTTACGACCAACTGGTGTGGGACGTGGGGCACCAGGCCTACGGGCACAAGATCCTCACCGGTCGGCGCGAGGTCTTCCACACGAACCGAATCTACAAGGGCCTAAGCGGCTTCCCGAAGCGCAGCGAAAGCGAATACGACACCTTCGGGGTTGGGCACAGTTCCACCAGCGTAGGCGGCGCATTGGGGATGGCCGTGGCCAGCAAATTAAAAGGCGAGAAGGACCGACACCTTGTGGCGGTAATCGGCGATGGCGCTATGACGGCCGGCCAGGCTTTCGAGGCGCTGAACCACGCGGGCGGCGCGGGCACCGACATGCTCGTGGTGCTCAATGACAACTGCATGAGCATCGACCCCAACGTGGGGGCGCTGAAAGAGTACCTCACGGACATCACCACCAGCCACACCTACAACAAGGTGAAGGACGAGGTGTGGAAGGCGCTGGGCAAATTGAGCAAGTTCGGACCCAATGCGCAGGCCATCGTGCAGAAGGTGGAGGGCGCCGTGAAGAGCGCGCTCCTGAAACAGAGCAACCTGTTCGAGAGCCTCAACTTCCGCTACTTCGGTCCGGTGGACGGCCACGATGTGGACCACCTTGTGAAGGTGCTGCGCGACCTGCGCGACATCCCCGGTCCGAAGATCCTGCACACGATCACCAAGAAGGGCAAGGGCTACGCGCCAGCCGAAGCGGGCAGTCCTACGGTATGGCACGCGCCCGGTCTCTTCAACAAGGAGACCGGCGAGATCATCAAGGTGGTGCCCAAGAGCCCACAACCGCCGAAGTACCAAGACGTATTCGGCCACAGCATTGTGGAGTTGGCCGAGAAGAACCCGAAAATCGTGGGGGTGACGCCTGCCATGCCTTCCGGCTGCTCGCTCAACATCATGATGAAGGCCATGCCGGACCGCGCTTTCGATGTGGGCATCGCCGAGCAACACGCCGTCACCTTCAGCGCAGGCATGGCCACACAAGGCATGGTGCCCTTCTGCAACATCTACAGCTCGTTCATGCAGCGGGCCTACGACCAGGTGGTACACGATGTGGCATTGCAGAACCTGAACGTGGTGTTCTGTCTCGATCGCGGGGGACTCGCTGGAGCCGACGGTCCCACGCACCACGGCAATTTCGACTTCGCCTACTTCCGCTGCATCCCCAACATGGTGGTGAGCGCGCCGATGAACGAGCAGGAGCTGCGCGACCTGATGTACACGGCCCAGCTGCCAGACATGGGTCCCTTCAGCATCCGCTACCCGCGCGGCGAAGGCGTGATGACCGAGTGGAAGACGCCCTTCAAGGCAATCAAAGTGGGCACAGGGCGCAAGCTGCGCTCAGGCACGGACATCGCAGTGCTGAGCATCGGCCACATCGGCAACTTGGCCACGAAGGGCATCAACCGACTGCAGGCCGTGGGCTACAGCGTGGCGCATTACGACATGCGCTTCGTGAAGCCGATCGACGAGCTACTCCTGCACGAGGTCTTCGGCAAGTTCAAGCACGTGATCACCGTAGAGGACCACGCCCTGCACGGCGGCATGGGAAGCGCGGTGCTGGAGTTCATGGGCGACCACGGCTACGCCGCACACGTGAAGCGCCTGGCGGTCCCGGACCGCTTCATTGAGCACGGCACGCAACCGGAGCTTTATCGCGAATGCGGGATCGATGATGTGGCGGTGGTGGAAGCGGTGAAGGAGATACTGGGTCAAAGTCGGCGCTCACCCCGGATTCAAGCGGGCGCATAACGACCCGCGCGCTCCAAGAGAGGATTTTCAGACCATTAGCGGGTTCGACTCAGCCTTGTCGCGATATAGCCGAGCTGGTCATTCAGCCCTAGCGCATCCAGCGTAATAACGGTGTCAACTTCCCCGTTCCGAAGGAACACCACCCCGCTGGCACGAAGCCCTCCCGTTCTTTCGAAACCTTGCTCATAATCCCAGATTACTCGAGTAGAATCCATGATGAATGGACTGATGTCGAGTTTTAGTCCAGAGGCGGCAACAACAATTGCAATCCGCTCATTCGTCAACTCGGGCTCAACCACCTCGACGAATCCTTTGTTGCATCTCAGACAGCCTCGTTCGGTCAGGTAGATGATCGCATCCAGGTCGGCGCAATCCCATCCCGCGCGCGCTTGTTGAATGAACTCACACAGCGATTGGTGCTTCCCTGCGCATCCGACAAGGACACAGACGAGCACCCAGCCGATCCATTTGAACATCACTCGATTGTGTCCATTGCAATCCTCTGAAACTCGAATCTCCCATGCGCGGATTCCTTCCCTCCCCGCCATCGCATGAGGTATACGCCATCTGAAAGTGACAGCATGTTCTGCATGACATACTCACCTCCCTCTATGACGATTTCGCCCATTCTGTTGAAAAGGGTGTCGTAAGCGAGCACCGAAAACGGGCGCAGCCCACTGGGAATCGAGTCTGACAACGACACTTGGTGAGCAATCACAACGACATATCGCTGCAGGGGTTTGTCAAATGCAATTCCTTGGATGCACGCGCCGGTTCGGAGGCGCTCCTTTCGGCGCCCCCCAACATCCCCGAACTCTTCCTCCGTGAGCGTCGGCGGAGGAATATGTACTTGTGTTACGCTGGATGATAGGGTTAGCGTATCCATGACCTGGCCGGAGGTTGCGTCCAAGACGAGCACATGGGGGGAATAGAAGGTCATCATGAATATCCGATTGTTGCACACCGCATATGGAGCAGTCTCATCGTAGAGCGAAACCCGATCGGACAGCTTGGAATAGAATGAGTCCGCCATGAATGTGGCCGACTGGGGACTCATCGCGGGATTGAACTTGACGATCGCGGGCCTTGAGGCTGACTGTCTACAGTAGTAGTTGAAGTACTCGTAAGTACCCTCGGCGGGCTCAGCCGCCTCGTCCTGATCTCTGAGATTCGCGGCCCATGATGGATGCAGAATCAAGGATCCATCATTCATCACACAAGAGAAGGGCGATGGCCAAAGCTCAAACCGGTCCGTGGTCTTCGCGTGCAGGACTGAGTCCAATTGAATCTCGCGCACCGGCACGCTGTCGTTGACGACCAAGGTCGCCCAGTTCGTGTACAGATGAATGGCTAATACCGAATCAAGGCTCCACGCCTCCACGCGTGCAACGTCGCCCCGAATCCGTTTGAGGCTCGTTTCCTTCACGAGCCCTCCTTCACGGTCGAAGAACCTTATCAGCTTGTATGTACCCGTATTCGCGAAGTAAACGACCTCCTCTCCGGATGCTGGATCAACGAAAGCTCCCATGGACCTAATGCCAGATGGAAATCCGACGTTGAATAGCAGTCTCTTGCTTGGTGTTCGATCGCCAGAATCAACTACGCTAGTGCATGCCGTAAAGCACACCAAGGACAGAAACGCTGCCGACATTCGATGCACAAATGATCGAGCATGCGTAGTCATTGGCGAAAGGTAACCGACACCCCCACCGCCACTCAAACAAGGGGCCTACAACACCAGCGCGTAAACTGCCACTGTCGACCCACCACTGGCCAGTCTGAGGTACGATGTAGATGAGCTCTCTCTTGGTACTGTCGCCACGTAGGTTTGATTAATAACACCATTAACATGAGCACTCGTCATGTATTCCTCCAGAACGAGCTTGTGGGTCGTGAATGCCGTAACAATCGCCGCCTGGTTTCCCTGTTTCACGGTATTCAGAACGCTTGTAACGGTGGCGGTATGCACCGCATGAATCTCAACCGCCCAGAAACAGTTGCTGCCGGGGCGTTTGCATCCATAGGTGATTCCTTCCGCATTGATTCCATCGTCGCCATTGTCGAACCAATATCGGGACGGGGCCGCCTTTGCGATACCCATTTCTGCTTGTGTTGTAACAGGATCAACGCGGGTTTCCTTCTGACATGAGAAAGCCATGATTGAAACACCGAGAAAACACATTGCTGCTTTCATGATACGATGGTTGTGTTGGTTTGCCTTACGAAAGTCAAACCGATTGACCCATGTCTTCATCGGCTATGCCAATATCGCGTATCGGCATAGCCAATACCTTGCGGCCATAAGCCGGTTGCCATGAACAAGAAGGTGATGGCCTTGCGCCTGAGAGAACTAAGAGAGCATAGGGGATTAAAGCAAGAGGATTTGGCAGAGGTGCTGGGCATTCGCCAACCCGCCTATTCGGAACTCGAGAGCGGCCACACAACGCTCACTGCGGAACATGTCGTCAAGCTCGCTGAGTTCTATGGGATGACCCTGGACCAATTCCTTCAGGCGGACCAGCCTATCCTGAACATGCAAGACCATGCGTCGCACGGCTACAATGTGATTCACACACAGAACCATCACGGTGTAAGCGAACAAGCATTCGAACGGTTCACCGCTGTCCTAGAAGGAAATACGGCGGTGCTGAAGAGCATTGCTGACCAGCAAGCTGTCATGATTGATTTGCTCACTGCATTGAAGAAGCCGTAGTGATTTGTGGAGCCGTCTCGGGGCCTTCTTCCACCAGGACGAACGTCACACGAATAGGCGGTAGCGAAGGAGATGCTTGGAGCGCGCGGCGCCAAGCGCATCACGGTCACAGCATAGTTCTACCGCTTGGTGAGGCGCGAGCTCCCCAAGGTGCCTGCGGTGCCGATCCACGAGAGCGTGTAAGCGCCCGATGGCACGTCGTTCATCTGCAGGGTCAATCGCCTGGTTTGCGGTCCCGTGAATTCCGCCAGCCATTCCTTGCGCACCTGCCCATTGCCGTCCACCAACTGCAGGATGGTGCGGTCGGCACGCGTAGCGGGAAGGTCCACCACAGTCATGTCATCGCAGGGGTCAGGGAAGGGCCGCAGCACAATGGGGCGGAACAGGCTGGCGGGATCGGTCTGCCAGGTGCCATCGAGCCAGCGGAGCGTGCGCTCGGGCGGCCAACCAAACCGCTCCGTGATGATCAGCAAGGGCATGGGCGTTCGGTCGCAATACCACGAATAGCGGACCTCGCTCAGGATCATCTGCTGGGGATCGTTGCGCGCCGTCACCTTCAGCTCGTAGCGCACGCGCAGCACATTGTGCACTTCGCCGTAGGGCATGATCAGCGTTCCCCATGCATCGGCATGCGCCTGCAGGGAAGTCGAGCGCATCGCGAGCCGACCGGCACCAGTGACCGCCGCCACGCCGGTGTCGAGCCATTGCGTGCCGATGGTGCAGGGCAGGTCGAGGATGGCGAGCGGCGGATCGAAGCGGATCAGCGCGGTGTCGCTGTAGCTGCCCAGCCAGTAAAAGGCCGTGTCGCCGGTTTGGTAATACGCCGTGGGCTCACCGGGCACTCGCAGCACCAGGGCTTTCGAAGGGAATGCGCCGGCGCCCGGTGCGATGTCCGTGGTGGTCCATTGATAGGGCACCAGTGCGCCAAGGGGGAGGCTGCTGTAATCCCACTTCATTCCCATACCCGCCCTGCCGGCCGCCATGTACGGCGTGTCGTGGTAGCCGTACACGGTGGCTGCCGATGGGAAAACCTGACGATCCAGGGTCGGCTGTGCGTGAGCCACCGCGGTGATCAGCAGCGTCCATGGCGCCAAGCAACGAACCATGCTCCGAAGCTAACGCACCGGGAGGTCCTTGAACCGCTCGCCAGCCCAATGAACGATACGGTCACGTTCTCTCACCTCCAGCGTATCCCTTCGGTCGGAGCAATCCACGGCGCGTGTCCCGACCAACGTGTCCGCGCGAAGGATGCCGGTCGTATCGCGTCCTGCGAAGAGCAATGCCTCATGGAAGCCGTGCCGGAAAATGAACGCACCGCGGTGTTCGCCCGGAAGACCGTGGACGAACAAGCGCCCCTCCTTTGGCGGTTGCGGCACGGAGGCGATGATGCGTTCGATGGTTCGTGAGGCCACGATCCAGTTGGCTTGGCTCCGGCGCAGGCCAACGATCGAGGCAACAAGGAGCAGCCCGAGAACGAGATGGCGCCAGCGTGGTGACGAAAACTGCGATAGTATCAGGACGAGAAGGATACTCAGGAATGCCGATGGCAGATAGAGGAATCGGTCGCTCTCGCTGGTGCGCGTGCTCACACCGCCCACGACGGCGACAAGGGAACCAATGCCGAAGAGCACGATGAGCAGCAAGGCGTGCCTCCGTTTGACGATATCCTTCTTGCTCGCGATCCAGAACCAAGCGCCTGCCGCCAGCAGCGCCAGACCCAGCGCTGCGAACCGCGCCGTCTGCGCCGATGGCGATTCATTCGGCGGAAGGGAGGAACGGCCGATGACCTTGAGTAGCATGGCGGGATAGCCCAACGGATCCATCGCGAAGAAGGCCGCGCCGTATTCATTGGTGATGTGCTCACTGAGGAGCCAACGCAGAACCAGGTTCAGCGCCACAACAAGTCCCGATGCGAGAACCGCCCATCGCCACCCTTCTGAATCAGAAGGACGCAGCAAGAGCCACCAAGCACCGACCATAAGCGGAAGCAGCAGCGCGCTCTCGTAGCAAAGCGAGCCGAGGAGGCCGAGGGCCCCGACGCCAGCCGCCTTACGCACAGACTGCGCCTTGCTCGTGGCGACGATCAATGCCAACAAGATGAAGCTGGTCGCCATGGCCGCGCCGCGACCGATAATCCACACCTGCGGCTCCATGTGAAAGGGATAGAGGACGAAGAGGAGCCCAGCGAAGAAGGCCATTGCCTGCGGCAGCAGCCGCTTGGCCAGCAGGAACACCAGCCAGGCGTTCACCCCGAGCAAGGCCACGTTCACGATGCGGACGGCCCACGGCTCAGGTTCCGCCACGGCAAGGTTGATGCGCAGCGACCAATCCGCCAGCGGGCGGAAGAAGGTGCTTGAGCCCTGCGTCTTCAGCCGATACAAGACCTGGAAATCATCGCTGAAGAAGGTGCAGCCGATGATGGGAGCGTGCATTGTTATGGCCAGGACCACCAAGATGAGCAAGGCGGCCCAGAGGGGAATCACTCGTTCGGCACGCGCAAGCATGATGCGACCAAGGTAGCGGGCTATGTTCGCGGCAATGTCGCGCCGCCGCGCCCTGCTGCTGCTGTTCGCCTTCGCCGTGAGCGTCGCCGTGCGCTGGCCTTTGCTCAACCGACCGCTCAGCGGCCACCACGAGCTCTGCACGGCGCTGGTGCTCATTGTGCTCCACAATTGGCAGCAGGATGGCTTCATCGCGCACCATGGCGCACCCGCCATCACCTTCACTGGTCCCGCTGATCTGATTCCGCCCAGCTACACCGACGCGCCGGCGCTGCACGACGGTGTGCTCTATTACCTCTCGCACCCGCCGCTGGCATTCGACCTGTCGCATGCGCTATTCGCTCTTACTGGAGTTGCCCCGAACGCGCTGGGCTTGCAACTCTTCAACCTGTTCTTCCACTTGCTCACCGCGATCGGTCTGTATCTCGTCGTTCGCGAATTGCACCCTATCGAGCGCGAATCGAACGCGCCGCTCTTCGCTTCCCTGCTCTACCTGTTCATGCCCGCTTCGCTGTGGTTCCATGGCAACGTGTACATGAGCGACATGTTCGTTCAGAACGCCTGGGTATGGCATGTGCTGGCGGTGTTGAGGATGTACGGTCATCATAGGCCGGGTTGGCATCAGCCACTGCTAGCAGGCCTCACCCTTTGCGTCACCACGTTGATCAGCTGGCCGGGGGTGTGGGCGGGCGCAGCGCTGTTCTTCATCGCGCTCCTTCGGTGGTGGCGCTCCCGCTCAGTGCAGGAGTTGCGCATCATGGCTGCTGCGATGCTCGGTGTCGGACTGGCGCTAGGCTATACGGCGTGGCGCTGGATGCAGGTGGTGGAGGCCGATGCGCTCATCGCCTATTTCACCGGTCGTTATGCCGAGCGCGGCAGCACAGGTCTCGGTCGATCCCTGGGCGATGCCATCGGGACGCTGCTGCTGAACTACCGGATCAATTGGCTGCCGCTCCTCTTGCCCTTGATCCTGCTCCTGTTGAATCGACGGCACACGCTTGTCATTCCGCAACGCTTCCGGCTCTTCGTCGCCCTTGCGGGGGCGCCCCTTATGCTCGAGCACATATTCCTGCTGGAATACTCGCTGCACGACTTCGCCGCGCTCAAGGCCGGGTTGCCTTTATGCGCGTTGGCCGGAATGGGCCTTTCGCTATTCGGCTGGCGATGGTCATCTGCTTTGCTCATCATCACCTCTTTGGCCGGTGTACTCTACTTCTACCGCACCAACCCGATTGACTCTGCGAGCGACAAGCGCTTCACCTGGCAGCACGAACAAGGAGAGGCCATCGCGCGCGAAGCCCGACCCGATGAGATGGTCTTCACCCTCGGCTTCACTCCGGAGCCGCAAGTGCAGTGGTATGCGAAGCGCACCTTGTTCCGGGTCAATCAGGAAGAGCGAGCCCTGGAACTGATGCGTGCCGCAGGCCAACGCAAGGGTGTGGTGTTCCGGGAAGCCGATGGCGAGCTGTCGGCCATTCGGATCGCCGATTGATCACTGCGGCTCGAACACCTCCACGCGCAGATCGTCAACGCGATGCGTGCCGCCGTGCTGGTTCCAGATGTAGACTTTGAGGTTGTCCCCGCGCGACCGCACTTCGGGCGTGATGTAGTCGAACGAAAGCGTAATCCATTCATTCTCGGAATCGGCTGAAGTCGTCCATGCACGGGTCTTGTACTTATAGGTTTCGCCGTTGTGGTGGAAGGTGGCCACAATCACCGGTGGTCCGCCCTCCGCATCCTTCACGCGCCATCGCGCACTGATGCGCAGCCAGGCGTGGTCTTTCCCGGTGAGTTCCTTGAACCGCACATCCGGACCGGGCGTGAACGCGTTCTCGCTCGTCAGTGTGAACACGCCGTCCGCGCTGTCATCGAAGCCATTGGAATAGAGCGGACGCGCAACATAGGCCGATTCATCGCGTAGCGCCTCCTCCTCTGTCAAGGGGCGATCGACCAGAAGTAATCGCTCCGCTCCTATTGGAACCGAGGTCCGGCCGAAGATGGCTGCGTAATAAGCTCGTGTCATGCGGTCCTTGCTGATGATCCCCTGAGTCCATTGCCAGGTCTGGAAGAGATTCAGCGCGATGAGGAACACAACCACCGCAATGGTCGGTTTCCTCCATCGTGCGGGTAGTCCCTGCGACATAAAGCCCAGCGCCAAGGCCAAGAGCACATATGCTGGCACCATGCTACGCGCACTGTAGCTGCCGCCTGCGTACCACCAGTTGGTCCAACTGCTCACAATCCAGAGGTCGAGGACGAGGAAGGCGGCGATGGGCCAGAACAGGTTGCGGCGCTTCCGCCAGAGAACGTAAAGCCCACCGACCATCATCAGGGCGAGCGGCGTGTACACGAACCAACCCTTGCGGAAACTGAAGAGGAAATCCCATGTGTGCGGTGTGGCGAAGTCGAAGCCCTCGCCGGGATTCACGTAGGAATAGAACAGCCATTGGCCTGTGACGCTTTTCCAATAGAGCAGCTGCGGGAAGGTCATGACCACGAAGGCGGGCGCGGCCATGAGCATCTGCTTCCAGTGCTTCCTCACCATACGCCATTTCGCCGCGAAGCCATCACTGGTCATCCAGAGCAGCGGGATGAGAATGCAAACTCCTTCGCTAGGGCGCACGAGCGCGATCCAACCGGCGACAGCACCGATGGCGACCGCACCTTGCCATGTGGGCCGCTCGTGCCAGTGGATGGTGGCCAGTAGCAGCGCTGCGTAGAGCGTGAAGAGGAAGGGGTGCGTGAGCAAGGTGCCGTCGAGTGCTGCCAGATGCAGGAAGTTGGTGCCGAGCACGATGACCGCAAGGAGCGCGGCGGTCCATCCATCGGTGAAATAGTGGAGCAGCGCGCGGCGGAAGAGGAAGAGCCCTAGCATCACCCATGCAAGCATGCAGTAGGTGATGGCGTACTGGTACGGCGGTGAGAAACCATCCGCTGGATAGCCGAGCGGCTCGGCCAGCAAGTGCGCAATGAAGAACCACGGCGCGTAGGCCAGCGCCATCCCGCTGCTGTACTTAATCACCCGCGCCCCGTCAGGACCGTCCACCAGTTGATATAGTGTGGAGGAGGGGTCGTACTTTGCCATCACCTCATCCAGCCACGCGCGGTCCTTCAGCGCGGGGTCGTCATGAATGACGGTAGCGGGCAGGTAGAGGTAGTAGCCGAAGACATCCCACGAGAGCGCTTGCTTGGCGGTCTGAGAGGTGCGCAGTGCCAGGAGCAGCACGCACAGGGCCCATGTGGTGAAGAGCGACCAGCGGCGCACCATTTCTCTGCGACCTCTGCGCCTCTGCGTGAGACCTCCTAGGGCTTCTTGATCACGAAGTCCTCGAGGAACTTGGTGGTGAAGTTGCCCGCGCGGAACTGCTCATTCTGCATCAGCTGCAGGTGGAAGGGGATGGTGGTGTGCACGCCTTCGATCACGTATTCGCTCAGCGCGCGCTCCATCTTGGTCAGGGCCTCCTCGCGCGTCTGCGCGCTCACGATCAGTTTGCCGATCATGCTGTCGTAGTTCGGCGGGATGGTGTAGCCAGCGTACACGTGCGTATCCACGCGCACGCCGTGGCCACCGGGGCTGTGGTAGCTGGTGATCTTGCCAGGCGTGGGACGGAAGTTGTTGAAGGGATCCTCCGCATTGATGCGGCACTGGATGCTGTGGCGGGTGGGCTCGTAGTTGAGGCCGCTGATGGGGATGCCTGCGGCGATCTTGATCTGCTCGCGGATCAGGTCGTAGTCGATCACCTCTTCGGTGATCGTGTGCTCCACCTGGATCCGCGTGTTCATCTCCATGAAGTAGAAGTGCCGGTCCTTGTCCACCAGGAACTCCACGGTGCCCACGCCCTCGTAGTTCACGCTGGCAGCGGCCTTGATGGCGGCCTCTCCCATCTTCTTGCGCAGCGCCTTGGTCATGAAGGGAGAGGGCGTCTCCTCCACGAGCTTCTGGTGGCGGCGCTGAATGGAGCAGTCGCGCTCGCTCATGTGGCAGAAGGTGCCGTACTGGTCGCCGGCGATCTGGATCTCGATGTGGCGCGGCTCCAGGATGTACTTCTCCATGTACATGCCCGGGTTGCCAAAGGCGGCGCCCGCCTCCTGGCTCGCCTTCTCGAATGCCTCTTGGAACTCATCCTCCTTCCACACCAGGCGCATGCCTTTTCCGCCACCGCCGGCGGTTGCTTTCAGGATCACCGGGTAGCCGATCTTCTTCGCTTCCTTCTTCGCGACGGCGATGTCCGTCACCAGCCCTTCCGTGCCCGGAACAACGGGCACCCCGGCCGCGATCATCGTGGCCTTGGCCGTTGCCTTGTCGCCCATGGCCTCGATCTGCTCCGGTGTGGCGCCGATGAACTTGATGTTATGCTGCTGGCAGAGCTTGCTGAACTTGGCGTTCTCGCTCAGGAATCCGTACCCGGGGTGTATCGCATCGGCATTGGTGATCTCCGCCGCAGCGATGATCCGTACCATGTTCAAGTAGCTCTCCTTGCTCGGTGGCGGGCCAATGCATACGGCCTCATCGGCGAACCGCACATGCAGGCTCTCCTTATCCGCGGTGGAATAGACGGCCACCGTCTTGATGCCCATTTCCCGGCAGGTGCGGATCACGCGCAGGGCGATCTCGCCGCGGTTGGCTATGAGGATCTTCTTGAACATCAGCGGGGTGATTTGCCGCAGAGGCGCATAGGCGCAGAGAATGCTTTTATCATTCTACGGCGCGGCTGCTTCATGCGAGCATGATTGGATTTCTCTGCGTCTCCGCGTCCCTGCGGAAACTACGCAGGGTCCACCAAGAACAACGGCTGGTCGTACTCCACCGGCTTGGCATCGTCCACCAGCACCTTCACGATCTTACCCGCCACCTCGCTCTCGATCTCGTTAAAGAGCTTCATGGCTTCGATGATGCAGATGGTCTTGCCGGGCTTCACCTCGTCGCCCACGTTCACGAACACGGGCTTTCCGGGTCCGGCCGCGCGATAAAAGGTGCCGATCATGGGCGCCTTGATGGTGACATACTTGCTTTCTGCGGCGGGCGCTGCCGCAGGAGCAGGAGCCGATGCAGGGGCGGCAGCCGGTGCCACTGTGGGCAATGCGGAAGTCGCGGCTGCGGCCATAGGTGCAGCGATCACCTGCACCTCCTTCTTGCCAGCGGGCGTCTTGATGGTGATCTTGAAGTCCTTCTGCTCGATCTCCACCTCGCTCACGCCGCTCTTGGCAACGAACTTGATCAGGTCCTGAATCTGTGTAAGGTTCATCGGTTCGCTCATTGTCCCTGGCTTGCACGGCCAAGGTAGGTAAGTCGATGGTTCAGCTATTGTAGGCCCATTTCAGCCAAATGGCGCCCCAGGTGAAACCGCCACCGAAGGCGCTGAGGATGATGTTGTCGCCCTTCTTCAGGCGCGGCTCCCATTCCCACAGGCAGAGCGGAAGAGTCCCGCTGGTGGTGTTGCCGTACTTCTCTATGTTCACCATCACCTTGCTATCGTCGAGGCCCATGCGGTGCGCGGTGGCATCGATGATGCGCTTGTTCGCCTGGTGCGGCACCAGCCACGCCACATCCTCTGCCTTCAACCCGTTCTTCTCCATGATCTCCGCGCTCACGTCGGCCATATTGGTCACGGCGAACTTGAAAACGGCCTTGCCTTCCTGGTAGATGTAATGCTCCTTACGTTCCACGCTTCGCTCTGTGCTGGGGCGCATGCTGCCGCCGGCCTTCTGGTGCAGGAACTGGCAACCGCTGCCATCGCTGCGCAGGATGCTGTCCAGGATGCCGACGCCTTCCGTGGTGGGCTCCAGCAACACGGCGCCGCAGCCATCCCCGAAGATGATGCAGGTTGACCGGTCCTCATAATCCACGATGCTGCTCATCTTGTCTCCGCCCACCACCACCACCTTCTTATGCCTGCCGCTCTCCACGAATTGCGCGCCGGTGGTGAGGGCGTAGAGGAATCCGCTGCACGCGGCCATGAGGTCGAAGCCCCAGGCGTTCTTCGCGCCGACGGCGTCGCAGACGATATTGGCCGTGGCCGGGAACACGCGGTCCGGTGTCACCGTCGCAACAATCATCAAATCAATCTCCTCCGGGCCGATGCCGCGTTTCTTCAACAGGCCTTTCACCGCTTCGGCGGCCATGACCGACAGGCCCTGGTCCTTGCCGGTGAGGATGCGCCGCTCCTTGATGCCGGTGCGCTCGGTGATCCACGCGTCGTTGGTGTCCACCATCGTCTCCAGCACCTGATTCGTGAGGCGGTACTCCGGCAGGTAGCCGTGAACGGCGGTGATGGCGGCGGTGGTTCGCATCAGATGAGCGCTTCGCGGATGCGGTCGTTGAGCTTGCTCTGCACCACCTCGCGCGTGAACAGGATCATGTTCTTGATGGTGACATCATTACTGATGCCGTGACCGATGATGACGTTGCCGTTCACCCCCAGCACAGGCAGTCCGCCGTAGTTCTCATAGTTGAAGCGGTCGAAGAACGGCTCGTGGACCCCCCGTTGCTCCAATAGGTCGTGGAAGGCCTCCACGGCCTTCAGCACCACATTGCCAGTGAAGCCGTCGGTCACGTACACATCGGCCTTGTCGTTGAAGAGGTCGCGCCCTTCCACGTTGCCGATGAAGTTGTACTGCTGCTGGTCGCGCATCAGTTCAAAGGCCGCCTGCCGTAAAAGGTCGCCTTTCTTCTCTTCTTCACCGATGTTGAGCAGACCCACCTTGGGATCGGAGATGTGATACACATGCTGGGCGAGCATGGCGCCCAGCAGGCCGAATTGCGCGAGCACATCGGCCTTGCAATCGGCGTTGGCGCCCACGTCCACCAGGATACCGTAGTTGCCGTTCTCCTTGGGCACCACGCTGGGGATGCACGGGCGGATGACGCCGGGAATCGGCTTCACGCTGAAGATGCTGCCCACGAGCATGGCGCCCGTGTTGCCAGTGCTGGCGAACGCGTCGAGCCTCCCTTCCTTGAGCAGTTGGAAGCCGATGCTGATGCTGCTCTGAGGCTTGGCCTGCAGTGCTCGCGTCGGATTATCCTGAAAGGTGATGTCGTCCTGGCTCCCAACAATGTCGAATGCAGCAGGGTCGCCTCCTTCGGCCGCGATGCCCGTGCCGATCGCGTCGGCATCGCCGATGAGCACGAGGCGCGCATCCACAGGCAGCTCCTTGGCCGCCATCACGGCAGCACGAATGGGAACGACCGGTCCGTGGTCGCTGCCCATAATGTCCACACCGATCCTCATGGAGGCTGGAGCGGGGAGCGTTGGCCCTATTCGGCCGCAGTCTTATCGACCACCACGCGACCCTTGTAGAAGAGCTTGTCGCCCTCCTTGTGCGCCCTGTGGCGCAGGTGCGTGGCTCCCGTGGTGCTATCGACGCTCAGCGTAGGAGCAGCGGCCTTCTTGGTGCTGCGGCGGCTTGCGGTGCGGGTCTTTGAAAATCGGCGTTTCGGATTTGGCATGACAGCAGGGAGTTGTGGCTCAAGGCCGCTTGGTCTTCAGTTGTTGCAGGGCGGCCCAACGCGGGTCGGGCACGGGTTCATGGTCAGAGGCGAGGCGGCCCAGCGCGGCATCCACCTCCGGATCGCACTGGCCGGGCGAGTGAACGTGCCGGGCCGGAAGCGCCAAGCGCAGGCATTCGTAGAGGTAGTGCGTCAGGTTAATGCTGTGGGCCTTTGGGTCCAGGGTCACGAGTTCGTCATCATCCTGCGCGGGCTCTCCGTGCAGTTGGAAAATCTGCCGCTGGTCACCTTTCAGCAAGAGGTCCATGGGCGCGTTGCAGTGGTCGCAGCGCACGCTCACCGGTCCTTCGGCTTGCATATGGGCCACCAGCAACGTCGGTGTCTTTTCCAGTATCACCGTCACAGTCACCTCCCCTCCTTCGAACTCCTCCTCACCTGCAGCCTCAAAGAATGGCACTCCCAGCTCAAACCGGAATTCATGCTGGCCGTCCTTCAGACCTGTGAAGGGAATGGTATGTTCCTGAAGCGCTTCCAAATGCAGGCCCACCCTCGAAAAAGTGGACGGCAAATGTAGGCGCTGGACCCATGCGGACAGGGGTACAGATGGCAGGGTCAGCGACTTGGGCGTTGCAGGAAGTCCGTCCTCGGTGCATCCCGCCTCTTCGCCATGAAGCGGGTGGTTCTGGATTCGCTTATTCTGCTGTCTGTCTGCCAATTACGGCTCCTAAGGCTATTTGGTCCTTCGGGCGGCCACGAACCAGTCCCACGGGTAGGGCGATTTCATCCAGCGCGGAGGCTCGGCGAACTCAGTGGTCCAGGGGTACTCGATTTTCTCAATCTCCAGCACGCCGAAGCCCCGGTCGGTGAGCATGGCCTCCAACTCTTCGCGGAGGTAATGCTTGGTTGGCACCCCGTCGATGTGGACGATGCCGTGCTCGAGTCCCTTTCCATTGAGCGCTGCCGCCCGTTGAGCCTCGCGGGCATCCATTCCATCCCGCAGGTTCCACTGCAGATGCCGATAGGCAGTGAGCAGGGTCGAATTGAGCGATGGCACCACCAGCAACAGGTGCCCTCCTTTCTTCACGCTGCGGCAGGTGCGGTCCACCAACGGCTCCCGCACTTCAAGCGCCGCGTTGAGCAGGGTGTTGATGCACAGCACCACGTCGGTGGCGGGGTAGCTGTTCCGGTCCTTGCTCAGGTCGGCGTGAACGTATGTGATGTTCGAGCGACCAGGATTGGCCTTCGCAGCGACCTCGAGGCATTGGCTGCTCACGTCCACGGCGAACACGTGCCTGAACCGGTCAGCCAGCAGTGGCAGGGTGCGTCCGACGCCGCAACCGAGATCCGTGGCCTCGGCTTCGTCCGTCGCCAGGCTATCGAGCCAGTTGCGGATGATGCCCCGCGAATCATTCGCCGGTACGTTGAATATCTCCTCCTCGAAGCTGTCGGCCACCTTGTCCCAATCGCGCTCGTTCATGCGTCAGCGTGTTGTGCCATCGCGCTTGCGCCAGGTGTGGAAGGGGCCGGAGAATGGTGCAATAGCGGCAGCGGGTTGGTCGTATGAAGGCAAGGTATCGGGGTGTCCTCCGCGCGCGGCGCGATGGAGGCCGCCGCTTTCCACGGCCGATCGTTGGCAACGGTACATTCGGCCTCCGTCTTCGCCGCATACGATGCCACTCCTCCGCGCCATCTTCCTGCTCTTCGTCGCATGCGCCAGCACCACCTCCCTGAGGGCGCAAACCGGCTGGTCCGTCACCAGCATTCCGGATGCGGGTCGCTATGACGACATCTCCTTCGTCAACGAACTGGTGGGATGGGCGGCCGGGGGGCCGAGCGGCTGGATCTACAAGACCACGGATGGCGGCGAATCGTGGTCGCTGCAACTCAGCACGCCGCACTACCTGCGCAGCATCGAGTTCGTGGACGCGAACAAGGGATTCGCAGGGGCGCTGAACGGCAAGCTGTACCGCACCTTGAACGGCGGGCAGAACTGGTCTGACATCACCTCGAGCATCGCGCAGCCTCCGACGGGCATCTGCGGTCTGGCAGCCGCAGACGCGAACACGATTTATGGGTGCGGTATCTGGTCGGGTCCCGCATTCGTCATCAAGAGCACCAACGGAGGCGCCAGCTGGTCCTATATCGACATGAGCGCCCATGCCTCACGCTTGGTGGATGTGTTCTTCCTCTCGGCCGAGGTCGGGTTCGTCACCGGCGCCGCCAATCCGCCCAGCGCAGGCGGTGTCATCCTGCGAACCACCGATGGCGGTGCCTCGTGGACCACGGTATGCAGCACGCTCGCCCTTTCGGATATCGTATGGAAGATCCAGCGCCTCGATGATCAGCGATACTACGCCAGCATCTACAGCGAGCCCGTGAACGACGACACCCGCATGCTCCGCAGCACCAATGGCGGCCTGAGCTGGGAGATGGTCACCATCAGCGATGATTACACCTATGTGGAGGCGGTCGGCTTCATGAACGCGGACCACGGTTGGGTCGGCGGGGATGAAGTGCTTTGGGAGACGAGCGACGGCGGGGAAAGCTGGCAGTCCACCTCGTTCGGCAGCAGCCACAACCGTTTCATCAAGGTGAGCGAGACAATCGGATACCTCAGCGGTGCGCGCATCTATAAATATCAAGCAGACAATACCACGCGCATTCCCGAGCCAATCGACCGCATGGAGTACCACGGACTCGCCGTCACGCCGAACCCCGCTGGGGGTCCTTTCACAGTGCGGTTGGCGCTGGGGCGCACGACCATCGCCGAGTTGAAGGTGCTATCAGCGAAAGGCGAAACGGTCGCCGAGTTGATGCGGGGCTTCGTTGATGCGGGCGAATACACCTTCCTCGTCGACCCGGTCGGCATCGCGAGCGAGACGTGCTTCGTGGTGCTGCGCACGAACGAGGGCATGCGGCACCAG
>JADJXF010000012.1 GCA_016715995.1 Flavobacteriales bacterium | reverse complement strand
ACCCGGAGAACATCCAAAACGATGTGCTTATGACCCGGAGCACAGCCAGTACATCCTGCAGAGCACCGTTATGGCTCCTTCGACTTCAGGCCGCCCATGAGCATGAGCCTCGGAGGAAATACCTGAACTACGACATGGAGCGCGCGATGAAGGCCCATCTGGCTCGACCGCGTGGAGCAGGACAGCGAAAGCGCACAGAAGGACTTGATCCCAGCATCAAGGTGCGGCGGCAAGGCCTTCGACCGCATCTTCGGCGGCAACACAATCGACACTTGCCGCGCGGCTCAGCCGAGGCGATCTTCGGGCTGAACATCAGCCGCACTGACAATCCCCGCATCCCGGTGGAACAGCGGAAGAATACCACATTCAACTTCGACCAGCGCATCCAACTCAACCTCGTAGGCAGCATCGGGAGAAGCTGGAAGATCAACACGAACTACAACACACAGGCGACCTTCTTCGATTTCGAGAACCAAGGGCAGCTCAACCACACCGGTTACGAGGACGACATCATCCAGGAAGATCGAGGCGGGCAACGTGAGCGTTCTGTTGCGCTGGCACCTTGACATGCAAGGAAGCCAGAGCCTCTTCGGCCTGAAGATCGAGCCTGTTCGCGCGCTTAACCGCCACTGCCATTTTCAGCCGTGAGAAGGCCAGCGGCGCAACGTAGCAGACCTGTGGTGGCGCAAAGTCAAACAACTTCGACATCAAGGCCGACGAGTACGAGGGCAACAAGCACTACTTCCTCAGCTACTCCTTCCGGGAGCAGTACGAGAGTCGCGCTTTCGCACCCGGCCCACCGTGAACAGCGGCATCCGGAAGATCGCGCGTTGAGGTGTGGGTGGACCAACATGCGCCGTGACTACCAGCAGAACCGGAACCCGGTTCCTTCACCGATCTGGGCGAGGATGCCAGGAAGCCTTCCTCGCCGCCGGCCGCATCAGCCCCGACATGCCCCCTGGGCCTGCTCGGTGGACAATCCGGGCATCGAAGGTGGACAATGCGGCCAATCCTGCTCTACGGCGCAATAAGCGCCAACGCGGGCATTCGAGCTTCAAGAACGCCAGCGGCGCCTTGCAGGTGCTAGCCCCGCAGCCCGCCCGCCACTTCGAGAAGCTGGGAGCGCGCGATTGCTCGGGGCCCGAGCGCGAGTTCACCTTCAACCCTATGCTGGGCTTCATCACGCTGGAATCAATCTGCTGAACAACGATGAGGTGCCGGGCTGTGCGTTCCAGTACACCCTGAACGGGCAGACCTATCAAGTGTAAGCGAGTTCAGTGACCGATATGCGAGCCCGCCCGACGCCCTCATCCTGCGCTTGCTGAAAGCCACCATCACCAACCCGCGATCCCGCTATGGGACCTGACCATGAAGAACGTTTACTCGCTGGGCGCCTTCCTGGTGAACCGCGAGAACTTCCGGTTGGACATCGCACAACAACCCGGTCACCGGGGTCGACATCAACTACATCCCCCCGTCAGCCCGTGTGGACCAAGATCCTGTTGCTGCAACGGTATGAATGATCGGCTCGATCTCTAATAACGCGCCCAAGCCTGACGGCTGGTTCGACTTCATCGACGGCGCCGCCACCGTGGGCGGTACCATTCAGGCGCAGACGGGGCGGGTCTATTTCGGTGCTCGAGCCCTTCGGCAGCTACTTGACCGCCAGCTCATCGGCCCCGATCCGGAATAATCCGATCCAGCCCGACAAACGTCAGGCGCACCATCGTCTATCAACAGCCCTACGACAGCACCCGTGAGCGCTGCGCAGAAATATCCCTGAGCTGAACCGGTTCAAGCTGAAAGGAAGTACCGCAGCGCCAGCAGCGACGCGAGCGACCTGAACGCGGTGAACATCTCTGCAGGCAGCGTGGTGGTCACTGCGGGCGGCGGGCGGCTGGTGGAGAAACCGTGACTACACGGTGGATTACAAACTCGGCCGCGTGCGCATCCTCAACCGGCGGATTCTGGAGAGCGGGCACACCGGTGAACATCGCGCCGCGAGAGCAACTCGCTCTTCAGCATCCAGACGCGCACTACGGCGCGCGATTCGATTACAAGTTGAATCGCGACCGGTGCTGGGCGGCAAATTCATCATGAACTCTTTACGAGCGGCCGCTCACCCAGAAGGGTGAACGTGGGCGATGAGCCAATCGCCAACACGATCATCGGCCCTGATGCCAACTGGCAGTCGAAGCCGCAGTGGCTCACGAACCTCGCGGACAAGCTGCCCTTCTATGCCACCAAGCAGGAGAGCAACGTGACCGGGAGCATCCTACGCGCCCCACCTCATCCTCGGCCACAGCCGCGCCATCGGCAACGCGGGTACCAGCTACATCGACGATTTCGAGGGCAGCGTGAGCACCATCGACCTGCGCACCCAGAGCTCCCTGGTTCCACGCCAGCACCCCGCAGAACATCTAGCCCTTTCCCGAAGGCGGCGTTGCGAACGACCTCAGCGCGGGGGCTATCGGCGGGCGTTGCTCAGCTGGTATGTCGTCGATCCGCCTTCTTCCGGCAGGAACAACTCACGCCGAACCATTTCCACGACCCCGCCATGCGCAGCGACAACCGCATGCGCGAAGTGCTCGAGCGCGAGGTGTTCCCCTTCCGCCAGCTGCCGGCCGGCACGCCGAACAACATCCCGGTGCTCGATCTCACCTATTACCCGAACGAGCGCGGACCATACAACTATTCTCCGCTCAACACATCGCCCGGTGCGCCTGAATGAGGATGGTACGTTCAACGACCCGGAGAACAACTGGGCCGGGAATGATGCGCCGATCACCATACGGACTTCGAGACGATAAACATCGAGAGGTCCAGTTCTGGGTGATGGATCCTTCGCCGAGGGGGCGTGTTCGGCGCCACGAACTCGAATTCCAGCAACACTACAGGCGGCTTCCTCTACATCGATTTGGGCAACATCAGCGAGGATGTGCTGCGCGATGGCCGTAAGAGCTTCGAGAACGGATTGCCGCGCGACCTGGACGATGGGGCCGCGCAGACCGCGGAGACGCCTTGGGGTGTGGTGCCCACCACGCAGAACGTGGTGAATGCCTTCGCGCTGCTGGAGAGCAACACCAACCGATACCAGGATGTGGGCTTGGACGGCTTGTCAGGCGCGCAGGTGGATATCGTCCAGCGCAGAGAGCAGACCTACTTCAGCGCCTTCCTGAGCAGCGCCCTGGCCGTGGTGACCAACCCGGCAGCTGCGGCCCAATTGCAGAGGGACCCCAGCAGCGATGACTACAGCTTCTTTCGGGGCGATGCGCTGGACAGTGCGCAGGCCCCGTGCTCCAACACCACCCAAGGCAGGCAAGGGGCGCGGGCATGTGCGCCGCGCTTATTAACAACCCGGAGGGCAACAGCGTTACGGACGAAGACAGCCAGGAGGACTATCCCACGCAGCAGACCACGATTCCAACCACCGAGGACATTAACCTGGACCAGAACCTCGCCGAGGGCGAGAGCTATTTCCATTACCGTATCCCGTTGCGTCCACAGGACATGGTGGTGGGCCAGAACTTCATCACCGACCGCATCCTGGGCGAAGCATCCACGCCTGAGGGCACGAAGCGCGTGTACTGGTACCAGTTCAGGGTGCCGGTGCGGCAACCCAGCGAAGTGGTCAACGGCATCCAGGATTTCCGCAGCATCCGGTTCATGCGCGTGTACCTGCACGGCTGGCAGCAAGAGGCCACGCTGCGCTTCGCGCGCATGGAGTTCGTGCGCGGCGAATGGCGCAAATACGAGCCGACGCTGGACAGTCCCGGCGAGCCACCCGGTGGCGACCTGCCGCCAGGCATCAACAAGGAGATCGACGTGGCCAGCGCCAACCTGCGCAACCTGAATGAACAGAGCCTGCAGCTGAAAGTGTGCAACCTGCGCGACGGTGATGCGCGCGGGGCCTTCCGGAACGTGAGCTTCGACATCCGCAGCTACAAGAAGATGCGCATGTTCATCCACGCCGAGAGCAGCGACCCCAACAACCCCATCGCGTACGGCGATGCCAGCGTGTTCATCCGCCTGGGCAACGACCTGGACCAGAACTACTACGAGTACGAGATCCCGCTGCAGCCCTCGGTCTTCTTCAACCGCGATCCCTACAATGTGTGGCCGGAGGTGAACGACATGGAGATCGAATTCGCCAAGCTGAACGACTTGAAGATCCAGCGCGACCAAGGAGACTTCCCGCGGAACTTCCGCTTCGCGGGCACCGATGGCACCCGGCGCATCTTCGTGAAGGGCAGCCCCAACCTGAGCCAGATGCGCAGCATCATGATCGGCATCCGGAATCCGAAACGCGATGGTGAGGAGTCCAACCCATGGGCCGCCGACAACGGCCTGCCCAAGTGCCTTGAGGTCTGGGTGAACGAGCTACGCCTCACCGACTTCGACCAGCGCGGGGGATGGGCCGCCATCGCACGGCTGAATGCGCAGCTAGCGGATCTGGGCACCGTGAGCGTGGCCGCGAACTACAGCACGCCGTTCTGGGGCAGCATCGACAAGCGCGTGAGCGAGCGGCAGCGCGATACACGCTACGGCCTGGATGTGAGCGCCAACCTGGAGATGGGCAAGTTCCTTCCCGAGAGCAGCAATGTGCGCATCCCCATGTACGTAGGCTACAGCGAGCAGGTGATCAACCCGCAGTTCGATCCGCTCAACCCGGACATCGAATGGGCCGATGCCACACGCGCACTCTCACGCGAGGAGCGAAGACAGCGGCTCAAGGAATCGCGGACCTACACGCGACGACGAAGCCTCAACTTCACCAATGTGCGGAAGGACCGTGGGCAGGATGCGGGTCCTGAGCGCCCTTGGAACGTGGAGAACCTGAGCCTATCCTACAGCTATTCCGACCAGGAGTACTTCGACGTGAACACCGCGTTCGAGAATACCCGGACCTACCGGGGCTCGCTCGCCTACCTGCACACCCCCAAGCCGCGGCCCATCGAGCCGTTCAAGGACATCGGCATCGTGAGCAAAAGCAAATGGCTCAAGCTCATCAAGGATTTCAACGTGAACATGGGCTTCAAGCAGGTGAGCATGCGTACCAGTGTGGACCGCATGTACCTGGAGCGGCTGGTCCGTCCCAATCCGGACATCGAATCGCTGCCTCCCCGGCCCACCTACAACAAGAACTTCAACTGGCAGAGCCAGTACGGCTTCAAGTACGACATCACGCGCACGTTGAAGCTCGATTTCAATGCGAACAACCTCGCCGTGATCGGTGAGACCCCTGGCCGGGTGAGCCCGCGCTATGAAGATGAGTACCAGGCCTGGAAAGACAGCGTGCTCGCCAGCGTCCGGGATTTCGGTGAGGTGACCCGCTACGACCACACCGTGGCCCTCACGTACACGCTGCCACTGGACAAGCTCCCGCTCACCGATTGGATCACAGCCAATACCTCCTACACGGCTGGCTACCAATGGGATCGCGCGCCCTTCACTCAGGATACCCTGGGCAACGTCATCCAGAATTCTCAGAACATCTCGGTGAACGGCCAGTTCAACTTCGTGAGCCTCTATAACAAGTCGAAGTACCTCAAGAAGATCAACGACAAGGCCAAGGGCAGCCGCCCGAAGCCGACCACCACGCCAGCGCGCGGGGGTGCCCAGCCGGCAGCACCCGATCCCGCGCCCAAAGGCGGCAAGATCAACATCCTGGAGGGCGTGGCGCGCGTGCTGATGACCGTGCGCACGGGTTCCATCACATACAGTCAGAATAGCGGCATGCTGCTGCCCGGCTACGCGCGCAGCACCAACATCCTGGGCATGGACGATTTCAGGGCGCCGGGCCTCGGATTCGTCCTAGGTGAGCAGGACCATGACCTGAATGGCGATTTCAACCGTGATTTCGCCCGGACGGCCGCAGCCAACGACTGGCTCGTGCGCACGCAATCGATCTTCACCGCGCGCACCAACGCACGCACCGAGACCATCAATGCGCGCCTTTCCGTGGAGCCCTTCCGCGGCATGCGCGTGGAGTTCAGCGCCAACCGGACCAGCGCATTGAATCGCCGCTCGTTCTACCGTTGGAACGAGGACCTGCAGGACTACGTGGACGACAGCCCCAACGAGAGCGGCAGCTTCAGCGTGAGCATGATCACCTGGCGCACGGCCTTCACGAAGGATGATGGCAACTTCGTGAACCAGGTGTTCCAGGATGTGCTGGCCAACAGGAGCGTGATCAGCGCCCGGCTCGCTGCGAGCAACACCGAAAGCGTGCTGGATCCCGCTACGGGCTTCTACACCGGCTACGGTCCCACCAATCAGGACGTGGTCATCCCTGCATTCCTTGCGGCGTACACGGGCCGCTCGGCCGACAACGTGAAGCTCGACCCCTTCAAACTGGTGCCGGCGCCGAATTGGGACGTCACCTACGATGGCCTCACCAAGCTGCCGCTCTTCGCCAAGTGGTTCCGCACCTTCACCGTGAAGCACAGCTACCGTTCCAGCTTCAACATCTCCAACTTCATCACCAACATGCTCTATGAGCCGGGTGGCGCGGCACTGGACGCTGCTGGCAATTTCATCCCGTCGCGGCAGATCTCGGTGATTACCATGCAGGAGGCCATGCGGCCGCTGATGAGCTTCGATGGCACATTGAAGGGGGGCCTGCTCGCCAAGGTGGAGTACAACCGCGACCGCAACCTCAGCCTCGCGCTGACCAACTACCAAGTGACCGAGGTGCGCGGTGTGGAGTACGTGATCGGCACGGGTTACCGGTTCAAGAACGTGAAGCTTCCCTTCATGATCGGCAGCAAGAAGCCCGAGAGCGACCTGAACCTGCGCGTGGACCTGAGCCTCCGCGACAACTTCACCGTGATCCGCCAGATGGAGCAGTTGCAGAACCAGGTCACCGCCGGACAGAAGGTGCTTTCCATTAAGACCAGCGCGGATTACGTGCTGAACCAACGGCTGAACGTACGGGCCTTCTATGAGCGCGTGGTGAACACCCCGGTGATCTCCACCTCATTCCCGAGCGCCAACACCAACCTGGGCATCGCCATCCGCTTCACGCTCACCCAGTAGTGCGTTCGGGTGCGTCCGCTACTTTCGCGGCCTGCCAACGCCTAGCGGAACAGGCGGGCAACACACCCTACCACACCCTTCTTCCATGAACATCCCCGCCGACCTGAAATACACCAAGGACCATGAATGGATCCGCATCGAAGGCGACACCGCCGTCGTGGGCATCACGGATTTCGCGCAAGGCGAGCTGGGCGACATCGTCTTCGTGGACATCAAGTCCGAAGGGCAGCCCTTGGACCGCGAGGCCGTGTTCGGCACCGTGGAGGCCGTGAAGACCGTGAGCGACCTCTTCATGCCGGTGAGCGGCACCATTGTGGAAGTGAATCCCGCGCTGGCCAGCAATGCCGCGATGGTGAACAGCGACCCCTATGGCGAAGGCTGGATGGTGCGCGTGAAGCTGAGCGATGCCGCCCAGGCATCCGACCTGCTCACGGCCGATGCCTATCAAGCGCTGGTGGGCGGTTGACCTTATTCATGGCGATGCTGCGCCATCTGCGCTGGGCCCTGCTCTGGGCGCTGCTCATCCTCCTGCTCTGCCTGATGCCTGGCGCGGCGCTACCCACTTGGCGTTGGGCGGATTTGATGAGCGTGGACAAGCTCGTCCATGCCGGGCTTTTCGCGGGTCTCTTCATCTTGTGCGCAGGTGGTCTCGCAAGGCACTATGGCTCCAATGTGTTGCGTTCTTCGGTCGTGCTCACCACTGCCATTCTTGCCGTGGCCTATGGCGGGCTGTTGGAGACCATGCAGAACCTGCCTGCCTTGGGTCGTCGGGGCGACTGGAACGACTTCATCGCCAATACAACTGGAGTGGCCGCGGGTTGGGGCTGGTACCGGTGGCGCCGCACCGACCAACGGCCTTCCGCCGGCGCCGTGGATGTTTAGCTTTGAACCCGTCGTCGCACCGCGTGTACCGACTGAAAACCGATTACCATGGAACTGAAGAAGAATCCCGAAGTCGATTTGGAGAAGCGCAAGGGCAGCTTCCTGCTCATCGGCTTGCTCACCGCCTTCGCGCTCACGCTGGTCGCATTCGAATGGACCACCTTCGAGAAGCGCGGTGAAGGCCTGGGACAGCTGAATCTGGACCTGCTGGAAGAGGAGGTGATCCCACCCAGCGCCACCCCGCCGCCGCCTCCGCCGCCGCCGCCCGCACCGAGCACTGTGCTGGAGATCGTGGATGACGAAGAGGAGGTCATTGAGGAGGAAGTGGTAGACACCGAAGTGAAGGAGAACACCGAGGTTGAAGCGCCCGCTCGTCGCGAGGAGGAGGCAGAAGAGGAGCAGATCTTCACCATTGTGGAGGAGCAGCCTGCCTTCCCCGGTGGCGTAGAGGAGATGTACAAGTACCTGGGCAAGGCCGTGAAGTACCCGGAAATGGCCAAGGATGCCGGTATCAGCGGCACCGTATATGTGACCTTCGAGGTGGACAAGGAAGGCAACATCAAGGATGTGAAGGTGCTGCGCGGCATCGGTGGCGGCTGCGACGAAGAGGCCATCCGCGTGGTGAAGGCCATGCCCAAATGGAAGCCGGGCAAGCAGCGCGGCAAGGCAGTGCGCGTGCAGTTCAACCTGCCGATCAAGTTCACCCTGCGCTGACCGCTTTCTGTCATGACGTCAAGAGGCCTCGGGACACCGGGGCCTCTTCATTTAGGGTGCCTTGATTGGCTGCAGGTACGGCAGCCGGGTGCCCGCCAAGGCCAAGGCCTATCTTCGGCCCATGGCATGTGCAGGATGCAGCACGGGCGCCGATGGCAAGCCGGCCGGGTGCAAGAGCAACGGGTATTGCAGCACCAGTGGCTGCAACAAACTGGGCGTCTTCGATTGGCTTACAGGAGTGCCCATTCCCGGCGGTCAACAGCCGTTCGACGGCGTGGAGGTGGGCTTCAAGAACACACGCAAGAACTTCTATCGGAACACGGGCGGACTTCAGCTCATGCCGGGAGACTTGGTGACGGTGGATGCCGCACCCGGCCACGATGTGGGCATGGTAAGCCTTACCGGAGAACTGGTGCGCGCTCAGATGGCGCGGCGCAACGTGATGGTGGAGACCTATGAGCTGCGGAAAGTGTTGCGCAAGAGCACGCAGGAGGACATCGACCGGTGGCACGAGGCCCGCAAGCGCGAGGGGGAGACGATGCTCCAGGCCCGCCAGATGGCCCGCGAGGCCCGGCTTGACCTGAAAGTGACCGACGTGGAGTTCCAAGGCGATGGCAGCAAGGCCATCATCTATTACACTGCCGATGAGCGCATCGATTTCCGCGGCATCGTGCGCACCATGAGCGACCGCTTCAAAGTGCGGTTGGAGATGAAGCAGATCGGCGCGCGGCAGGAAACCGGGCGCATCGGCGGCATCGGCAGCTGCGGGCGCGAACTCTGCTGCAGCACCTGGCTCACCGATTTCCGCAGCGTCACCACCAGCGCCGCGCGCTATCAGCAGCTCGCCCTGAACCCGCAGAAGCTGGCGGGCCAATGCGGCAAGCTGAAGTGCTGCCTGAACTACGAGCTCGACATGTACATCGAGGCGGTGAAGAGCTACCCCTCGCAGAACGCCAAGCTCAAGACCCAGCAAGGCACCGGGGCGCACATGAAGACCGACATTTTCTCCGGGAAGATGTGGTACGGATTCAAGAAACCAGGTGAGGGATTCGTGATGGCGGGGTTGCCTGTGGATGTGGTGCGCGACATCCTTGCGCAGAACAAACAGGGCATTGAGCCGGAAGTGGATCTGAACATGACGGATGAGCCGGTGGAGGCTGTGAAGAAGCCTGATTACGAGAACGTGGTGGGCCAGGACGAGCTCACTCGTTTCGACACCAAGATGAAGGGCGCCAAGAAACGCTCGCGCGGGAAGGGAAGGGGAGGCGACCGCCCATCGCAGGACCGCGGACCCCGGCCAGCACAGGCTGCTGGCCCGCGTCCGGACCAGCCACGTCCAGGAGGAGGCCCGCGTCCCGAAGGCGAGCGTCCTTCCGGCGACCGGCGCCGCAGGGGGCGTGGCCGCCGCAGCGGCGACCGGGGAACAGGAGGCGGCGCCCCGCCAACACCGCCGGCCGCTTGAAGACCAGAGTCGTCGCGCTCTTCGGACTTTCGGCGCTCCTTGCCGGATGCACGGGTAACGTGGTCTTTCAAGAGGATGCATCCATACCCGATGGGCGTTGGGCGAGCGCGTTCAGGCCGGAGTTCGCCTTCGAGATCACCGACACCGTGAACAAGCACGATGTGTTCATCGATGTGCGCCACACCGGAGACTACGCGTACAGCGACCTCTATCTGTTCGTCGACCTTTCCGGCCCAGGCGGGCGCACCATGCGCGATACGGTGGAGTGCATCCTGGCCGATCCCACGGGCCGCTGGTTGGGCAAAGGCACCGGTTTCGTGTTCGCCAGCCGGACGCGGCATGCCAAGGTCCTGTACCGCATGGGCAATAGGTTCCCAGCCATTGGGCGTTATACCATACGCTTGGAGCAGGCCATGCGCGACGATCCGCTGCCGGCGGTGATCGACGTGGGGGTGAGCATCGAGCGCTCCAGGATCAGGTGAATCACCGCATCGCGGTGGAAACAAGCCGTTACGCCTCCCGAACACTCACCACTGTCCGGATAACTTCGGCGCCCGCATGAAGAAGCCAGCCGCCAAGAAGAGCAAGCGCCGCCGCCGCCTGCTGTGGTGGGGCCTCGTGCTCTCGCCGGTGCTCGGCATTTACCTCATGCTGCTGGCCGCATCGCTCAGCGACCTCCCGGGCATCGAGGACCTGGAGAATCCGCGCAGCGACCTGGCAACGGCGGTTCTTTTCAGCGACGGCACCCAGATGGGGCAGTATTACCGGGAGAACCGGATCCCGGTGGCCTATGAGCGCATCAGCCCCCATGTGGTGAATGCGCTCATCGCCACGGAGGATGAGCGTTTCCGTGAGCACGGCGGCATTGACCTGCGCGGCACCTTACGCGCGGCGGTCTTCTTGGGTAAGCGCGGCGGGGCCAGCACGCTCACGCAGCAGCTGGCCAAGATGCAATTCCATGAGCGCGAGAGCGGGCTCGTGCGACGCGTGTTCCAGAAGTTCCAGGAGTGGATCATCAGCGCACGGCTCGAGCGCATGTACACTAAGGACGAGATTATCGCTATGTACCTCAACCGCTTCGATTGGATCAATCAGGCGGTGGGCATTCACAGCGCTGCGCACGTGTACTTCAGCACTTCGCCTGACTCGCTCCGCATCGAACAGGCCGCCATGCTCGTGGGCATGTGCAAGAACCCGGCGCTCTTCAATCCGAACAAGGCCTACCGCGTGGACACTGTGATCCATCGCCGGATGGTGGTGCTGGACCAGATGCGCCGGAACGGCTTCCTCAATGCCCAGCAGTACGATTCGCTGAAGGCCCTGCCGCTTGGGCTGCGCTTCCAGAGCGTGAGCCATGCCGAGGGCCCGGCACCCTATTTCCGCGAAGCGCTCCGCGAGCAGTTGCAAGCCTTGCTGACCAGCAAGGATGAGCAGGGCAACCTCCGCTTTCCCCGGCAGGATGGCCGGCCCTACGACCTCTATACGGACGGGCTCAAGGTGTACACCACCATCGACCGGCGAATGCAGGCCTATGGGGAGTGGGCAATGCGCGAGCACCTGGCCAACGAGTTGCAGCCCGACTTCTTCAAGGACCTCGCACGCAAGAAGAACCGCCCCTTCGATGCGCGTGTGAGCGCTGGGGAGATCCAGGACATCCTGTCCGTCGCCATGCGGCGCAGCACACGCTACAAGGTGCTCACCGGCAAGCAATGCGGCTCTTGCGAACGGCCCGCCGTGTACATCAAGAAGGAGATGCACGAGGGCGCCATGCACTTCCACTGCGTCCCGAAGTTGGGCGGGTGCGACGCCTGGTGGCCGGTGGTGAAGGAAGAGGACATCCCCAAGGTGTTCGACACTCCGGTGAATATGCGCGTGTTCTCCTGGAAGGGCGAGATTGATACCGTGATGAGCCCGATGGACTCGATCCGCTACTACAAGAGCTTCCTTCGGAGCGGACTGATGAGCATGGATCCCCGGACGGGCTTCGTGAAGGCATGGGTGGGCGGCTCCGATTTCAAGCATTTCCAGTACGACCATGTGGACAAGGCGAGGCGCCAAGTAGGCAGCACTTTCAAGCCCTTCGTGTACGCCACTGCCATCCGCGAAGGCATGGACCCCTGCCGCGAACTGCCCAACCAGAAGGTGTGCTTCGACATGCCGAAGCCCCAGCCCGAATGGTGCCCGGAGAACAGCGACGGCGAATATGGTGGCATGGTGACCGTGGAGTACGCGCTGGCCAACTCCATGAATACCGTGACGGCATGGCTCATGAAGCAGTACGGGCCGCAAAGCGTCACCGTGCTGGCGCGGCACATGGGCGTGAAGAGCCCGCTCGATCCCGTGCCCTCGCTCTGCCTGGGTGTGGCCGACCTGAAGCTATCGGAGATCACGGGCGCCTTCAGCAGCTTCGCGAACAAAGGCGTCTACATCGAGCCGATCGTCTTCACGCGCATCGAGGACAAGAACGGCAATGCCATCCTGGACATCATGCCGAAGACCTACGAGGCCTTGGACGAGCGGACCAGCTATGTGATGCTGAAGATGCTCAAGGGCGTGGTGGACGGCGCATGGAACCCCAGCTCCGGCAAGGTGGTGGGCACCGCGATGCGCCTGCGTACCAGCTGGGGCAATCGGCAGAAGTACGCCAACATCAAATTCCCCACGGCAGGCAAGACCGGCACCACGCAGAACAACAGCGACGGCTGGTTCATCGGAATCACCCCGGACTTGGTCACCGGTGTGTGGACCGGCGCTGAGGACCGCAGCGTTCGCTTCAGCACCACCGATAAGGGGCAAGGTGCCAACATGGCGTTGCCGATCTACGGTTACTACATGAACAAGGTGTACGCCGACCCCACCATCGAAATCAGCACCGGCGATTTCGAGCGCCCCGAGGGCGACCTGGGCGTGGAGATCGATTGCCGCGCCAAGGCGAAGGGAGGCAACGGGAATGGCAAGCCCAATTGGGGCGATTGACGGGACCATGGTTGAGCAGCACCAGGTTTGGGTCATCGGTCGGCGCGCCTCGACAAACGGACGGCCATGATGCGAGGCGCATTGGTTGCCGGTTTCCTCGTGTTATCCGCGGCCATCTTCATACGTCATGCGTGGTCGCTCTCGCACAGGCGTAATGCACTGGATCACCTAGGGGCCGGCTTATCAAGCGTGCGCGCATTGATTCCGGATGGCAGGCTCCTGGGATTCGCCACCGACGCTCAAGGCGACGAGCGGAAGGAATTGATTCACCGAGCCCAGTTCCTGCTTGCTCCGCGCATCCTTGACCAGGCCCAAGGCATCACCGACACGATCCTGGTGATCAACGGAGATCGTTGGCTCGCCGCTCAGTCGGGCCATCGTGTTCTGGTTGACGAGCAGGCAGGTCCCGACCGCATCCTGTTGGTTGAATCGCCAACCTCACGATGACCGCTATCGCCTTCGCCCTCCTGATGCTGGCATTGGCCGCAGTCTTCACATGCATCGTTCGGATAACGACCCAGGTTTCCTGGCCGTTGGCGCTGTGCGCGGGCACTTTGATCGTGCTGGCGACCATTGGAGTGTGCCTGCCCGTTTCCCTTTTCCTCGGACTGCCTCAGACCGGATTCATCGGGCTGCTGGTCGTCATTGGCTCGGCAGCTTTCCGCTATGCGTACGTCAACCGCCGATTCATGGGCCGCATCCGTCTCGCATGGCGCTCTCCGGATTGGCTGGATGCGGCATTTGCGTTCACCGTGTTGTGCTTCACCTGGCTCTTTACCGGTCAATCCTTCCGATGGGGAGGGTGGGACGCATGGGCTCAATGGAACATGCATGCGCGGTTCCTTGTGGGCGATTCGGATTGGCGCGCTCTGCTACGGACCACATTCGCGCACCCGGACTACCCCTTGATGCAGCCGTCCATCATTGCTTCGTGCTGGCGCGTGGTCGGCCAAGTGGAGCCGCTATCGCCCATGCTGCTGTCCGCGCTGATAGCTGTACTGCTGCTCGGAACCGTGTACGCGTCGATGCGTGAGCAGGTCGCACGTCCTTTCACACTGGCCGCCTTCGTGCTGCTCGGGCTGGACAGCGGGTTCGCCGGTCAGGTGGCCTCCCAGTATGCCGACTCCCTGCTGGGCCTTTGCATGCTGCTTGCCACGGTGTTCCTCTGCCATTCGGATCGGCCCACCGCGAGCGAGCTGATGCTCGCCGGCTTCTTCAGTGGCTGCGCCGCATGGACGAAGAACGAGGGCCTGGCATTCGTTGCGGTCATGACGGTGATTGCGGGCTGGACCCTGCGCGCTCGTTGGCCAGCGCTCCGGTTCTTCCTGCTCGGCACGTTGCCATTGCTGGTGCCTGTCGTCTGGTTCAAGCTGGCTTATGCCCCGGTCTCGGATCTGGCCGGGGGCGTCGCCAGCCTATGGCCCAGTTTGACTTCGTGGCATCGGCACTGGAGCATCCTTTCAACCGGCCTTGACGTGGTACTGCGCGAATTGCCTCTCTTCCTCCCATTGCTCCTGTTGACTTTGGTGGTAGGTGGACGTGGCCGATTGAACCGGGGATTGGTAGCACTATTGCTCATGCTGATGGCCTATTACATCACCTATCTCTTGACGCCCTATAACCTGGCCTGGCACCTGACCCACTCGTTCAATAGGTTGCTGCATCAGTTGTTACCAATGCTGATCTTCATCGCATTCACCTCGGCGTTCTCCCCGAATCGTCTTCGACGTTGGCAGGGATTCCTTTCCCAGTAGTCCCATCCGCCCCACCGCGCGTTTGATCGGAGGCTCGAGTGAGCTCATCGGACCATACCGCTGGTTGCCCCGCCTATCTTCGCAGTATGGCAGTTAGGACCATCGCATCGCCCCGTTTCGATCCGCGCACAACGCCCACCATCGACCAAGTGGGGATCGAGGAGCGCGTGGCGCGCATCAAGGCCCGCAGCATCAAGAAGGAGGCGAAGGTGCATGGCATGAAGCTCGCGCTGAGCATGATCGACCTTACCACATTGGAGGGTGCCGACACGCCAAGCAAGGTGAAGCAGATGTGCTTCAAGGCCATGCACCCGCACGACAGTCTGCCGGGCCTGCCTACAGTGGCGGCAGTGTGCGTATATCCTTCCTTGGTGAAGGTGGCGAAGAAGGCGCTCGGTGAGAGCGGTGTAAAGGTGGCTTCCGTTTCCACTGCCTTCCCCAGCGGCCAGGCTCCGCGCAACGTGAAGATCGCCGACACCAAGTTCGCGGTGAACGAAGGCGCCGACGAGATCGATATGGTGATCAGCCGCGGCCACTTCCACAGCGGCGACCACAACTTCGTGTTCGATGAGATCGCTGCGATCAAGGAAGCCTGTGGTGATGCGCGGCTGAAGGTGATCCTCGAAACCGGAGAACTCGGTACCTATGACAAGGTTCGGCTCGCGAGCGATATCGCCATCGCCGCTGGTGCCGACTTCATCAAAACCAGCACCGGCAAGATCAACCCGGCCGCAACCATGGAAGTGACGCTCGTGATGCTGCACGCCATCCGCGACCACTACCTGAAGACCGGGCAGATGATCGCCATGAAACCCGCCGGTGGCATCCGCACCAGCAAACAGGCACTGCACTACCTGATGATGGTGAAGGAGGAGCTCGGCGAGGAATGGCTGGACAAGCATTGGTTCCGCTTCGGTGCGAGCAGTTTGGCGAACGACATCCTCATGCAATTGCAGAAGGAGGCCGACGGGCACTACCAGAGCGCGGATTATTTCAGCTTGGATTGATTGCTGCGCCCTGTTCACGAATAGGACCGTTCGCCGATGTAGGTGCATGAGCCGATTTCAGACCGGTATTTGCTAAACCCCACGCCCATGAAGATTTTCTCCGCATCCCTCGCTTTTCTTCTCTCCCTCCCGGCCGCCGCCCAATGGAGCCAAGTGAACAACGGCCTCTCCACCCTTGTCTACGGGGCGGCCACCCACGGCACTACCCCGACCCACGTCTTCGCGAGGGCGTACAACGTGCTGTACCGGAGCAATGATCATGGTGGAACATGGACGCCGGTGGCCAACCCGATCGCTGGCAATCCTTCGGATATCGGCTACCACTTCAACGGGCGGTATTTCGCCGGTTCAAGCTCCATCACGGCGTGCATCCACTTCACGGACAACGAAGGCGATACCTGGACCAGCGCGCCCGGAGCCCCAACGGCCACCGTAGTCCGGGGCTTCTTCGAGTATGGCGGTGGGCTGTACGCGTATACGAGCACTGCGGGCATCTACCGCACCGTCGACGGGAACTCATGGACGGCGGTGAATAATGGCCTCACCAACTTGAACGTGATCGGCATGGCCTCGTCAGGTCCGTACTTCATAGCGGCGACCATCGGCGGTGGCGTGTACCGCACCATCAACGCTGCTTCCTGGACGCAATCCACGGGCATCGGGGCTGGCGACCTGAACGGGGAGAACGTTTGGCGGATGGGGAGCTACCTGTACTATTCCGCGCAGGGAGGTGCAGCGTACAGGAGCTCCGACTATGGCGAGACGTGGACCGCTTGGACACAACCCGCGTTCTTCGGGCTTGGCATGGTGGAGGTGAAGCGCTTCGGCACAACGTTGTACCTGGAAAGCCGCCACTTCGCGGGCGGGCAACGCGACAGTCTGTACCGCAGCACGAATGAGGGCGCATCCTGGACGAACATCACCGGCAACCTGAACGCGGCCGACATCCATGGCAGTGGCATCCTTCAGCACGATGGCTACGTGTTCATCGGGTACAACATGAGTTCGGCGGGGCAAGGGCTCTACCGCTATGCGTTGTCCACTGGCGTCGAGGATGCGCAAGCCGGCATGGCGCAAGTTGCCAGCGTTTACCCCAATCCTGCTGTGGATGAGGTGGTGTTGCAGTTGCCGGAGTCCATGGTATCCGCCACCTATTCGCTCATCGATGCCGTTGGTCATGTTGTGGCCACTGGTCGTGCGATGGCAGGCGTACAGCGGCTCTCACTTGCGGTATTGTCTCCTGGCTATTACATCATCCGCTGGGACGACGCGCGACTGCTTCCACTGCGCATCGTGAAGCGCGGATAGCACGGAGGGTAGTGTCTCACTTTGAATCGCGGTCGCGATGACCGACCCGAATGGCACGAGCGCGATCAGCTACTACAAACTGGAGCAGGTGGATCACAATGGGGGCACGAATGGAGCAAGGTCGTTGCCGTGGGGGCGAGCAGCTTGACATCCGATATGGTGCTTTACCCCAACCCGTGTGCCGATGCACTCTTCATTGCCGGTGGCGCTCTGGAAGGGGAGCAGGTGTTGGTCCTCGATGCGACGGGTCGTGTGGTCATGTGCCTGGCCGCGTTGGTGGGTGGAAGCATCAATGTCTCCGCATTGCCACCGGGCAGCTACGCGGTGCGGATGATGAGTGCATCGGGTCGCCGCACCGCGCGCTTCGTGAAGCAGTAGGCCAAGGCACGGCCTTCTGCATGGTGTACGCCGACCGGACCGTTGCGCTTCCTTCCTTTGGGCCAACCTGTAACCCCATGGACCCACGGACCGAGCTCTTTGTGAAGATGGTGATCGACGCCTGGACCAAGGAGCTGAACGCTACCAGCGCCCTGCTGGAGAAGGTCTCCGACGTACAGTTGATGACCGAGGTCGCCCCCTCACGTAACAGGGGTATCTACCTCGTTGGACATTTGATCGCAGAACATGACGTGATGATGCCGCTGCTCCGGTTCCAGCCTGCGCTCTATCCGGAATTGAAGCCGCTGTTCATCGATGCACCGGACCGTGCGATTGCCGAGCTTCCTTCGCTACCGCAGCTCCGCGCACAGTGGAGAACGGTTAGCGACACGTTGATGCAGCACATAGCGCGGTTGCCAGCGGAGGACTGGTTCACGCGCCATGCGAACATCTCCGAAGGGGATTTCCCCAAGGAACCGCACCGCAACCGGTTGAACGTGCTGCTCAGTCGCACGAGTCACTTGGCCTATCATCGCGGACAGTTGGTGTTACTGGCGAGCAAGTAGCGCCAGCGAGCCTGCCTGCCGGTAGGCAGGGCGGAGGTCGCCATCTATCTTCGCTCACCATGCCCAAGAAGACCATCTCCTGGCCCCTCGCCCCGCTATAACATGAATGGAACACGAACCCCGGCATTGATCATGGGACTGTTCACATTCTTGTTCGGCTGCAAGAACGACTCGAACACCGAAGAGCAGATGAGCACCCCCGACCGCTTCGTCCAAGAGGAGGCATTCAAACAGAATCTCGCACTCCAATCGCGCACAACACATCGGACGCTCGATGAACTCGGAAAGCGTGGCGTGGGTCCTGAGCGAATGAAGAAGGTGGAGTTCTTCTTTTATTCGAACAAGCTGACGAAGGTCCAAGAGCTTGTGAGGGATCTGAAGCAGCTTGGATACGACGCGGAAGCGCGAGCCTCGGCAAGCGGGGACGGGACTTTCATCGCCACCGGTTGGACCCAACCGGTAAGCATGGCGGAGGATGCCATGGTTGAGTGGACGGAGCGCATGTGCACGCTCGGCTATCAGCGCGACTGTGATTTTGACGGCTGGGGCACCAATCTGGACTAGTAGAACTGTTGCCCGGTTACCATCGACCTTGAACCTTAGTTTCGTTGAACATGGCAAAGACCAAGACCATCTCCTGGCCCCTCGCCCCAGCCCCCGAGTCCAAGGACCACTTCACCCTTAAGGCTCAATACGAGCTCTTCATCGGCGGCAAGTGGACGGCTCCGAAATCGGGGAAGTACTTCGACACCATCAACCCCTCCAACGAGCAGAAGATCGCGCGCATCGCTGAAGCGAACGCAGCCGATGTGGACGCCGCCGTGAAAGCCGCGCGCAAGGCCTACGACAACGTGTGGTCCCGGATGCCCGCCGCCGAACGCGCCAAGTACATCTACCGCATCGCGCGCCTGCTGCAGGAGAAAGCCCGCCAGTTCGCCGTGGTCGAAAGCATGGACGGCGGCAAGGCCATCCGCGAAAGTCGCGACGTGGACGTGCCGCTCGCCGCCGCGCACTTCTTCTACTACGCCGGTTGGGCCGATAAGCTCGGCTACGCCTTCCCCGGAAAAACACCGAGCGCGCTTGGAGTTGCCGGGCAGATCATCCCGTGGAATTTCCCGCTGCTCATGGCCGCGTGGAAGATCGCGCCCGCGCTCGCCTGCGGCAACACCGTGGTGCTGAAACCCGCCGAGACCACACCGCTCACCTCATTGCTGCTCGCCGAGCTCATCCAAGAGGCCGAACTGCCCGATGGCGTCGTCAACATCATCACCGGTGCGGGTGCCACGGGCGCGGCGCTCGTCAACCATCCGGGCATCGACAAGATCGCGTTCACGGGGAGCACCGGCGTGGGCAAGCTCATCCAGAAGAACATCGCCGGCACCGGCAAGAAGGCCACGCTCGAGCTCGGCGGCAAGGCGGCCAACATCATCTTCGCCGACGCCACCATCGATCAGGCCGTCGAAGGCATCATCAACGGCATCTACTTCAACCAGGGCCACGTGTGCTGCGCCGGTAGCCGCCTCTTCGTGGAAGAAGGCGTACACGACGAAGTCATCCGCAAGCTCAAGCACCGCATGCGCTCGCTCGTCGTAGGCGATCCGCTCGACAAGAACACCGACATCGGCGCCATCAACAGCAAGGAGCAGCTCGGCACCATCAACAAATACCTCAAGGTGGGCGTGGCCGATGGCGCGGAGATGTACCAGCCCGCGTGCGAACTGCCCGGCAAAGGCTTCTGGTGCCGCCCCACGCTCTTCCTCAACGTGGCGCAAAGCGCGCGCATCGCGCAGGAGGAGATCTTCGGCCCCGTGCTCGCCGTGCAGACCTTCCGCACCGTGGACGAGGTGATCCAGAAAGCCAACAACACGCCCTACGGCCTCAGCGCCGGCGTGTGGACGGACAAGGGAAGCAAGATCTTCAACCTCACCAGCAAACTGCGCGCGGGCGTCATCTGGGCCAACACCTACAACAAGTTCGATCCCACCTCACCCTTCGGCGGCTACAAGGAAAGCGGCTACGGCCGCGAAGGCGGCTTGCATGGGTTGGGGGCGTACTTGAATTTGAATTGAGTTGTTAGGGCGTGCCCCCTCGCAAAGCCTCGGGGTCCGGCTTTCCGCTGCAAGTCCGCACTCGTCGTTCCTCCTCGCTTGCGGGCTTTCCGCTTCAATCCGTCACGCGAAATGCTCACGGAACCTAACTTTCCGGGGCTTTCATGATAAACCATGTCGGACAAAGAACAAGAACCTACACCGGCTGAACCGGAGGTGCCAACACCGCTCTCCGAGTTTTTGGAGAGTGCTTCTCCAAATCAATTCCGCTCAGTCTCTGAGCTTTGCAAGAGAGAATGGACAGGTGTTGAATACAAGCCAGCGCTTGCAGCACCAGAGATCCAGCTTCATTGTCCGAGTGAGCATTGCAATGGGATGCGGTTCTTTCGGCGCAAGTCCGAGCATTCGATATATCTGGAGAAGGACGGTTGGACACTTGACTACGTCACATACCTGTGTTCCAATTGCCAGACGGAGGAGAAGATTTTCTCCATGGCCATTGAACTCAAGGAGTACAACGGAACCACAACTTCTGTTCAAGGGATCGCTACTTGCTACAAATTTGGCGAGCTACCAACTTTTGGTCCGCCCGTGCCTGCTCGACTCATAAGTCTGATTGGGCCTGATAGGGAGATCTTTCTCAAGGGCAGGCGTTGCGAGAACCAAGGGCTTGGTATCGGTGCGTTCATCTACTACCGGCGTGTCGTTGAGAATCAGAAGAAGCGCATCCTAAGCGAGATCCTCAAGGTCCTTGAAAAGGTCGATGGCTCACCCGACAAGATTGAGAAGGTTAAGAAGGCCATTGATGAGACGCAGTTCAAGAAGGCGCTAGAAATGGTGAAGGATGCGATACCGCAGGTGCTTCTGATAAATGGATACAATCCAATGACCTTGCTACATGGTGCCTTGAGCGATGGCGTTCATGAACGTAGCGACGAGCATTGTATGGAGCTCGCGACCAGCATTCGAGTAGTGCTCGGCGAATTATCTGAACGACTATCACAGGCTCTAAAGGATGAGGCCGAACTGCAGAAGGCACTGTCCCATCTGATCCACGCAAAACAACCGGCGGCGACGAAAGCGAAGGATAATGGCGTGAAGGCCCAATAAGCCCATATGCCCCGCCTCATCGTCCACGGTTTCACCATCTCGCTCACACCCTGCACTTTTCGCATGGCTGTCGCTACCATGGCGGTGATGGTCGGCTGCACGGTGACCCATGCGCAGGTCGACAGCGCGTACATCGTTGCTGTGGACGGCCAAGTTCAAAAAATCAATGAGGTGAAGGACTATGAGCTACGGACGCTTGAGAACGAGGAGTTCTTGGAACAGATGACCGACGGCGGTGGAGACTTGACCGGGATGTTCAAGAATGGAGAACTCATCAAGGTGGTTAAGCGGGTCGGGCTTTCGAGTTGCGTGGACATCACCGAGTACTATTTCCGCAATTCGCAACTCGTCTTCGTCTCGGCTCAAGGTCTGGAGTTCGCCTATATTGACAGCACGGCTTCATTCGACCCGGATGTTCAGCAAGTCACCATGGAAGGCCGCTTCTATTACAGCGATAGTGCTGCTGCGCCAGTTCTCCTGAAAGGCTCAACGCGTTGTGGCGGTGCTCCGACCAAGGAATGGGCAGCGATGTTCGCAGCCGAGGTAGCGAGGCTCAAGGATCTCTTAATGCGATAGCCCCATGCCCCGCCTCATCGTCCACGGTTTCACCATCTCGCTCGTCGGCCACGGCGCCGGTCCGCAACTTTGACAAGCAATGAAACCGGGAGCCAACAACGAACGGGTCTACCGCATGGCGTTCGCCAGCGTGTACCCGCACTATGTCACCAAGGTGGAGAAGAAGGGCCGCACGAAGGAGGAGTTGCACACCGTGATCCATTGGCTTACGGGCTACACGGAGAAAGGGCTCGCCAAAGTGATCGCCGACAAGACCGACTTCGAGACCTTCTTCGCCCAGGCCCCACGCATGCACCCGAACGTGGGCATGATCACGGGCCTGATCTGCGGCTATCGGACCGAAGAGATCGAGGATCCGATCATGCGGCAGGTGCGCTACATGGACAAGCTGGTCGACGAGCTGGCCAAGGGCAGGGCGATGGAGAAGATCCTGAGGAAGTGATGGCCGATCCGCAACAGGTCCTTTGCGCGCACTTCGATCGCTACCTGGCATTGGACGAGGCCGAGCGCCGGGCGTTGATGGAACGCAGCCGCGTGCGCCGCTTGAAGAAGCGCGGTTTCATCCTGCAGGAGGGCGAGGTGTGCAGGTGCTACACCTACGTGGTGGAAGGGTGCTTGCGCATGTACGAGATCGATGCGAAAGGAGTGGAGCACAACCTCCAGTTCGCGCAGGAGAACGAGTGGATCGTGGACATCGGGAGCTTCCATGCGGAGAAGCCGAGCAGCCTCTTCATCGAAGCGTTGGAGCCGAGCACGGTGGTGTGCATCGAGCACGGCGATCTGCTTCGGCTCTATACCGAGCACCCGAAGTTCGATCGCAACTTCCGGGTCATCATCGAGGACCTGTTCGTGGAACTGCAACAGCGGCTGCTTCGCCGCAATGCCTCCAGCGCGGAACAGCGGTACGCGCATTTCGTTCAGCACCATCCGGGCCTGGCGGCCCGTGTGCCCAACGTGCATGTGGCCTCCTACCTCGGCGTAACGCCGGAGTTCCTCAGCCGCCTGCGGGCGAAGACGAGCAAGCGCGGCTGAAGCCTTGATCTGGATCAAGGTCATTTCTTGATCCGCTCCATGGCGGCGTGCGTGCTGTGCAGGGAACCTTTGTCCTGTCAACGAACAGGTCATGCAACACAACATCCTCCTCGCGCTATCGGTGGTCATGCTGACAAGCTGCCAAGCGCCAAGCGAGCAAACCACCACCAACCACAACAACACCGCAACCATGAACACATCCAACGACCAAGCAGCGATCAAAAGCCTGCTCTTCGCCTACCGCGATGCCCTCAACGCCTCCAGTGTGGACCAGGTGATGCCGCTCTACACCCCGGACGGTGTCTTCATGCCAACCGGCTTCCCGACAGCGGTGGGCACGGAACAGGTGAAGGGCGCATACGCCGGTGTCTTCTCCATGATCAAGCTGAACATCGAGTTCTTCATCGACGAGATCGAAGTGGACGGCGACCATGCGTTCGCCCGCACCACCTCGCGTGGCACCACGTTGATCCACGCCACGGGGCAAAGCGTTCCCGAAGAGAACCGCGAGCTGTTCGTACTGCACCGCAACAACGGCACTTGGAAGATCGCGCGGTACATGTTCAACAAGATGAAGTGATCGGTCATCCGCTACCTGGATGAACTGGCCAAGGGCAGGGCCATGGAGAAGACCTGCCTGCCGGCAGGCAGGTCTTGAGGAAGTGAACGGCGCGGATCCATCCTAACTTCGTCGGGAAGATCAAGTCCCATGTCCACGGATCTCCTCAAGCTCCAACTGATCGAGCGCCTGCTGCGCACGACCGACGAAGGTCTGCTGAAGAAGATGGCTGACCTGTTCTGCTCAGAGAAAGCCGAGGATGAGGACGGCCTCACCGACGAGCATTACAGCATCGTGAAGGAGCGCTACGAGGAGTACAAGCGCGGCGAGGGCAAGAGCTACACGTGGGAAGAAGTGCGCGAGATGGCGCGCAAGGCGAAGAAGGCATGAGCTTCCGGTTGGAAGTCAGGGACCGCGCGAGCAACGAGTTCATCGAAGGCTATCTCTGGTACGAGAACCAACGCGACGGTCTTGGTGAGGAGTTCCACGATGAGGTCCAGGAACACTTCGCCTTTTTGCTTCAGCGCCCGGAGGGCTTCGCCAAGTGGCGTGGACCGTTCAAGAAGATCAACCTCCAGCGGTTCCCGTACATCATCGTCTTTCGAGTTGTGAAGAGCACGGTCATCATATTCAGCGTGTTCCACAGCAAACGCGATCCGAAGGGCTGGGGTCGTAGGCATTGAGCCCTCAGCTACCTCCTCACCTCATACCGCAGAGCCACCGCCCCCGAGCCGAACTCCTCCCGGCCCACCAGCTTCAGGTCCACCATCTTCGATAATCCCGCGAACAAGGTCGGCCCGCGACCGACCAGCCTCGGGTGCACCACGAATTGGTACTCATCGATCAAGCCCAGCTCCGTCAAGGCCATGGCGAGTTGCACGCCGCCCACACCGATGCCCTTGCCCGGCTGCAGCTTCAGCTGGTGAACGAAGGTTCCTAGATCACCACGCACGAGCTCCGCGTTCCAATCCACCTGCTTCAAGCTGCTGGACACGACGTGCTTCTTCGCAGCGTCGATGGTCTTGGCGAAAGGCATCATCCAATCGGGCATCGGCCAAGAGACCGGTAAGCGCCAAGCGGCCAACATCATCTCGTAGGTCACCCGGCCGAAGAGCAGGGCATCGCACCCGGCGATGTACTCCATCGCGTTGCGGTGCAGGTCCTCGTCCGCGATCCCCACTTCATGATCGTAACAGCCGTCCAAGGTGACGTTGATGGAGAAGCGGAGGGGACGCATGACGCTCCGAGATTTGGTGTGTTCTCAGAATCCCCCTTCGGGCAGCTTGGCAATGATGGCCGAGAGTTGACCGCGTAGGATCGGCACATCATTCTTCACCACGTCCCAAACGGTATCCGTCTGCACAGCGAAATACTCATGGATGATCTTGTGCCGCATGCCGATGATCTGTTTCCACGGCACTTCGGGATGATCGCTGCGCAATTCGGTGGTGAGCATGTTCGCCGCTTCACCAATGATCTCGATCTGCCGCGTGACACCGGACACGAGCAGCTTATCCGTCACCAGATCCCTTTCTGCTTTGCCGGACATGAACTGGATCACCGCATCGCATGCGTCCAGCATGTGCTGAAGCCGCAACCGGTCACGCCGCCGCTCGCGCATAGATCAGTTGCAGGTCTTTGGTCACGTAAGGCTCGATGTACTTGGATAGCGCCGAGCGTGTGACCACATCCACCTTGCGACCAAGCAACTCTTCCAGGTCCAATTGCATCTGCACGAAGGCCAGTCCGAACGGCTTCGACCGGTCGAGGTCAACGAGCAGGTCGAGGTCACTATCGGCGCGGGCATCGCCGCGCGCGAACGAACCGAACACATAGGCGCGCTCCACTGGATACGACGCGAAGAAGCGGCGCAGTTGCTCTCGTGTGGCCTCGTTCAGTTGCATGCAACGAAGATAGGAGGCTCGGTTAGGACATGACATTGCGGAGGCGCCGAGCGCCTAGCGGAGCGATCACGCCATCCAGCGAGATGTGTTCCATCATTCGGCACTTTCTCGTGTTGGTCACCTGTGCTTTAACGATTGTGGTCAGCGGTAATCCGAACAGGGGCCAGACTAATGCCGCGCCAGTTCTCGCTCAATACAAGGTCGACGAAGTTCTTCGAGACCAATATGGACTGCCACGCGGACCCTCCACTCCCGAACCACTCTGAGGTCTTGGCGATGTCGGGAAGGTCAGAACGGTTGAGTTGAATGTGGATCGGCTGGTCGGTTGGGTGATTGAACTTGGATTTCCCGCAGGTCGCGCAGGATTCCTTCACGAACGCCGAAGTATCAACCACGCCAGGAACTCGACCATCGATGCGCATCTGATGCCAGTCATTGAGCGGTTGGCCCGACTTATGAAGCACGGCAGGCTCGAAGCGGAACCCAGTGAGAATGGAACTCTCAAGATCAGCCCGGGTTCGTTCGCTCACGAAGAACTCGTCGAAGACCCAGTTGAGCTGCAGCAAATGAGAATGGCGCTGTGTTGGTGTCTTCCGGAATCTGAACGGTGCGACCTGCATTAGTCCAATGCCGCAAGTGCGACATCCCATTACTGGGTCGTATGTGATCTGCTGATAGTCATCCTCTGGCTGAGGGAAGCCAAAGTGTCTGGTAGATCCTAGTTCGCAGTATTCGGAATTCCGGATGTCTTCCTTGGAGAACTGCAGTTCCACCGTGTGAGTCAGGTCGTCATCGCTCGCCATGTACTTCGCCAGCTTTGGCCAATTTCCGTCGGATTCGGGGATCAGCAGGAAAACAGTCTCGCCCACGATCGATACTTCGTGCTTGTGCTTGATCCCGTGCCGATCCAAGAAGGACTTTAGGCCAGGATTCCGGTTGGCGAAGATCCGGTGAAGACGCTCCATTATTTCGGTTCCCACAATTCGATCTTTGTTCCCTTCCGGGTCGTACACCCACGCGAAGCGGCCGTAGTCCTCATCCATGCGCTTGGGATCGATGCGCACGCCTTCCGCCTCGAGCTTCTTCAGCAGGCCATCAAGGTCCTGCACGCGCAGATTGAGCATGAACTGCTGCTTGTCGTTGCCGAAGTAGTCGGTGTCCCGCTTGAACGGTGAGAACACCGTGGGGCCGTTCTCCTCGTCGGTGATGCCGAAGTGCTGGTTGTACCAGCGCGCGAGCGCCTTGTGGTCATCCGAGCGGAAGAAGAGTCCGCCGATGCCGGTGACATGTCGGGACATGGGTTGTGATGGTTAAGGCCAATGTAGGGCGAACGGTGCGGCTTGCGAATTGGGCGCCGCTACGCACGCACGGCGACCTTTCGCGCAGTCTTCTTCTTCACCGGCCGCTCCACCTGCTCGATGGTGCCGTATTTCTTACCCATCATGCGGCCCCACTTGGCGATCTCTTCCAACAGCGGGAGCAGGGAGCGCCCGTGCGGGGTGAGGGTGTACTCCACGCGCGGCGGCACTTCGGCGTGGACCTTCCGGCTCACGAAGCCGTCCTTCTCCAGTTGCCGCAATTGCATGCTGAGCATCTTCTCGGTGATGCCCGGTATGTGCCGGCGGAGCTCCGAGAAGCGTTTCATGTCCTTGCGCAGGTACCACAGCACGATGGTCTTCCACTTGCCGCCCACCAGCTCCATGGTGACGTCCAGCGCGCAGTGATAGACCTGCCCGTTCATGCGGATCCGGTATTCGTTGCCGTCGATGATCATGGTGTTGAAAACTTGTGGTCCGACCCCTGTCCACTCCCAGTCGCATGACCGGCATCCACAGCACGTACTATCCTCGGTGACAGTACTTGTTGAAAGTATAGAGGCCGGTCATCTTCGCAGCGGCTAAGGAAAGGAAACCAACACGTACAACCATGAAGATCGCTGTATTCGGAACGGGCGTGGTCGGGCAGACCATCGCCGAGAAATTGGAAAGCCTGGGTCACGAAGTGATGCTCGGCACGCGCGACGTGAAGGCGAGCCTGGCACGCGCTGACAAGGACAGCTTCGGTCGTCCGCCCCTGAAGGATTGGGTGGCCCAACACCCCAAGGTGAAGCTGGCCACCCATGCCGAGGCCGCAGCGCATGGGCAATTGCTCGTGAATGCCACCAACGGCACGGGGACGCTGGAAGTGATGAAGCTGGCCGGTGAGAAGAACCTGAACGGGAAGGTGATGCTCGACATCTCCAACCCGCTCGACTTCTCCAAGGGCATGCCGCCCACCCTTTTCGTTTGCAACACGGATTCGCTCGCCGAGCAGATCCAGCGCACCTACCCGCAACTGAAGGTGGTGAAGGGCCTCAACACGCTCAACGCCTACCTGATGGTGGCGCCGCGGATCCTGCCGGGCGAGCACAACATCTTCCTAAGCGGCAACGACGGCGATGCCAAGAACGAGGTGCGCGGTGTCCTGCGCTCCTTCGGTTGGAACGACAACGAGATGATCGACCTGGGCGACATCACCACCGCGCGCGGCACCGAGCAGTTGTTGCCGATCTGGGTGCGGCTATGGGGCGCGCTGCAGAACCCGATGTTCAACTTCAAGATCGTGATGGGGCCGAAGCCCGCGTGATGGGGCGACCGGCCCACGGTCTTTTAGCAGTACTTCGCACCGCATGCCCGTCCGAAGGATCTCCAAGCCGATAAGACCCCAGCAGTTGACGGCGGCCTACCTGAAGGCGCTGGGCCGCCACATGGCGGAGTTTCGCGCCGGCACGGCCGATCGCGCTTGGGAGATCCGCGATTTCGCCGAGCTGCTTTTCGTGCATCCCACGCACTTGAGCAACACGGTGCAGGAAGTGACCGGCCGCTCGCCGTGCGACTTCTATGAGGAGGGCCTGATGGATGTGGCGCGCGAGCTGCTCTTGACAACGGAGATATCCGCCGCCGAGGTTGCGCGGCGGCTCACCATGGACCCGAGCAATTTCAACAAGTTCTTCAAGCGCTTTGCGGGCACGACCCCGAAGCGATTTCGCGAGGAGCGCTTGATGCGCCGTAGCGCCTGACCACACAACATTCTGAAGTAGTCACCATGCCCGCCGCAACCGGGCACGGCAGCTTTGCGCCCAGTCCCGAACACACATGAACTCTCGCCAACTCGGCCGTACCGGCCCCACTGTTCACGCCATCGGCCTCGGATGCATGGGCATGAGTGACCTCTATGGCGCGGCCGATGACGCCGAAAGCATCGCTACCATCCATGCGGCGATCGACGCGGGCATCACCCTGCTCGATACCGGCGACTTCTACGGCATGGGGCACAATGAACTCCTGATCCGTGATGCGCTCCGGGACAGGGATCGATCCAAGGTGCTGCTGAGCGTGAAGTTCGGTGCGCTGCGCGATCCGGCAGGGAACTGGCTCGGCTTCGACGGACGGCCCGTCGCGGTGAAGAACGCGCTGGCCTATACGCTGCGCCGCCTCGGCACCGACCACGTGGACATCTACCGCCTGGGCCGCACCGACCCGAACGTGCCGATCGAGGAGACCGTGGGCGCCATCGCCGAGATGATCAAGGCAGGGTATGTGCGCCATATCGGCCTGTCCGAAGCCGGGGTGGACACGATCCGGCGGGCGGCGGCCACGCATCCCATCAGCGATCTGCAGATCGAATATTCCTTGGTATCGCGCGGTATCGAGGAGAGCATCCTGCCGGTCTGCCGTGAGTTGGGTATTGGCGTCACGGCCTATGGTGTGCTTTCGCGCGGATTGATCAGCGGGCATTGGACGAACGATCGCCAGTTGGCCGCGAACGATTTCCGCAAGTACGCACCGCGCTTCGGTGGCGAGAACCTGCAGCGCAACCTCGCGCTGGTGGAAGCCTTGCGCGCGGTGGCCGATGGGCGCAATGCCACGGTAGCGCAAGTGGCCATCGCGTGGGTGCTCTCGCGTGGTGCGGACATCGTGCCGCTCGTGGGGGCGCGCACGCGTGAACGGTTGCAGGAGGCGCTTGGCTCCTTGCGGATCGCGCTCAGCGCCGATGACCTGAAGCGCATCGAGGACGCGGTGCCGATCGGTGCCGCAGCCGGCGACCGCTATCCGACGCCGATGATGGCTCACTTGGAAAGCGAGCATAAGGGGTAGGCCGCCGTACGTTTTTCAGTCAGCGTCGGTGTCCGCAATTCGCGACCACCTTGGCAGGCAGGACGTAGCTTTGGCTACGCACAGCCACCAGGCCCATGAGCAAGACGATCTCGAAGCCCGCTACCGTAAAGGCCGACCTAAACGGCCACAGCGCGAACGGTTCTACCACCCGGTCCAGTAAGAGCGCCAAAGGGGATGTCGCCCCGAGCGCGGCCCAGGGGCGCCTCCCCGTGATGAAGACCTACAAGATCTTCATCGGCGGCAAGTTCCCGCGCACCGAGAGCGGACGTTACTATCAGCCCAAGGGTAGTGACAGCAAGCCCCTGGCCAACATTTGCCGTAGCAGCCGCAAGGACGTGCGCGATGCGGTGATCGCTGCACGCGGCGCGGTGAGCGGATGGGCCGGACGCAGTGCGTTCAACCGCGGGCAGATACTTTACCGCATAGGCGAGATGCTGGAAGGGCGCCGTGCGCAGTTCGTACACGAGATCATGCTGCATGGTGGCACGCGCGAGCACGCCGAGGCCCGTGTATCAGCGGCGATCGATCGCTGGCTCTATTACGCCGGTTGGTGCGACAAGTACCAGGCGGTGTTCAGCAGCGTGAACCCTACGAACAGCTCGCACTTCAACTTCAGCGTGTACGAACCCACCGGTGTGGTGGGCGTGATGGCGCCCGAAGGCAGCGCGTTGCTCGGGCTAGTGAGCATGATCGCCCCGGTGATCGCCGGCGGTAACACCTGCATCGTGGTGGCCAGCGAGAGCATGCCGCTACCGGCCGTCACCTTCACCGAAGTGCTCGCCACCAGCGACCTGCCCGGCGGCGTGGTGAACCTGCTCACCGGCTACCGCAAGGAATTGCTCAAGCCGCTCGTAACGCACATGGACATCAACGCTGTTGTGGTGGATGCGGCCACGCAAGAGGAGCGCACCATGCTGGAACAGGAAGCCACTTGCAACCTGAAGCGTGTGGTGTATCCGAAGGTGGGTGACTGGAGCAGCGAAGAGGCCCAGAGCCCCTACTTCATCCTCGACACGCAGGAGGTGAAGACCACCTGGCATCCGATCGAGAAGGGGCAGGGTGGTGGTGGGGGGTATTGATCCAGTGTGGGTCAGAAGAGCGTCTCCTGCTCATCCAGCGTCTGCGGCACTTTCAATTTCGTTCCCAGCGCAGCGTTCAGCTTCTGGATGAAGATCGCAGCCAGCAGCGGCGACTCCAGTTCATGGTTCTGGTGAACGAAGAAGCGGATGTCCTCAATCCCCAGTGCCACCCAGGTCTTCAAGCGCAATACCCATTCATCCAATCGTGATCGGTCGCTGACTGGATCGTTCGCACCCACATAGCGCACAAAGGCCGACGGCGTGGTGGGCCGCATGTGCAATAGGTCCCGTCGGCCAGCGGTATCGGTAATGATGTTCATGACGCGATGCGCATCCAACATGGAATAGAGCTGCATGGCGATCGGCTCGTTGTTGTACCAGTCGGTGTGCCGGAACTCCATGGCGAGTGGAACGTCCTTAGGCCAGTTGTTCAGGAAGGGCTCTATGCGGTCGATGTCCTTCGGCGAGAAGTTCTCGTGCATCTGCAGGAAGACCCCACCAAGACGATCGCCCAAGTACCGCACCGCATGGACATAGTCGTCGACAAGCCGATCGACATTCTTCAGTCGGGCAAAGTGGCTGACGTCCTGGACCACCTTCGGGTAGAACTTGAATCCATCGGGCACCTTCTTCGCCCAGTTCGCGAACTGCGCTGGCGGGAACTGCCGGTAGAAGGTGGCGTTCAGTTCGATCGCATTGAACTGGCTGGCATAGTAGACCAGTTCATCCTTCGTCCCTTTCGGGTAGAAGTTCTGGAGGTCCGCTTTGTTCCACTTGGCGCAGCCGACGTGGATCCGTGGCTGACCTTTCCGCTTGCCCGTGCCGATGATCCGTGGCGTATCCGGATGATCGGGCGGGAGCGACAGGTCGATACCGGAGACAGAAGGCACACCGCCGAACTTCATGCAACAAAGTAAGAGCCCCGCTTTTTTAATTTTCTGAGGCCATTGTACATTCAACCAAATGGTTGAATATATTTGCTCCCGATGGCCACCCCACAGACCCTCGACCGCACCCTCACCGCGCTCGCGGATCCCACTCGCCGCGCGATTCTGCAACGCCTCTCATCCGGCGAAGCGCGCGTCACGGAGATTGCGCAGCCGTTCAGCATGTCGTTGAACGCGGTGAGCAAGCACATCCTCGTGCTGGAGCGCGCCAAGCTGGTGCGGCGCCGCAAGGTGGGCCGCGATCATTTCCTGAGCTATCGCCCGGAGCCCTTGACCACGGCTGCCGAATGGATCGTCAGCACGCGCAGTTTCTGGGCATCGCGATTGGATGCATTGGAGGAGTTGCTGCGCGAGGAGGATGCCACCAAACCCTGAACACCTCAAATACCTAGCACATGGACAAGCACGGATCCCTCATTGCCCCGGATACGATACGTTTCGAGCGGCTGCTCCCCGGCCCGATCGAGCGCGTATGGGCCTACCTCATCGAATCGGAGAAGCGCGCCAAGTGGCTCGCGAGCGGCCCGATTGAGCCGCATGTCGGCGGTGCTGTGCGGCTCACCTGGTTGCATAGCGATTTGGATGCGGTGCAGGAGCCAATCCCAGTGGAATTCAAGCGCTATGAAAAGGGCCATACCATGGAAGCACGGGTGACGCGTTGCGAACCACCGCGCCTGCTGGGCTTCACTTGGGGAGCGGACCCCGAGCGGCTCTCAGAGGTGGTGATCGAACTCAGCGAGCGCGGCAATGAGGTCTTGTTGGTGCTCACACACAAACGTCTGCCCAGCCGCAACGATCTGCTCGGTGTGTCCGGTGGCTGGCACACGCATCTTGATGTCCTCGCCGAGCATCTCAACGGGCGCACCGCCCCCGGTTTCTGGAGCACGCATGTAGCGATGCGCAACACCTATGAGGAGCGCATGAACGCCGAGCAAGGAGCTTGAGTCAAGCGTGTTGCGGCCCCGTGTCCGCTACAGCTCCCCGAACTTCACCAGCTCGAATTCAATGGAGCACTCGAAGAGGTGTTTGAGCACGCCCATGTGCCCGGCGCCGTAGAGCACCATCAAGCGGTCCGTCGGCTTTAGGTTCAGCTCCTGGATGTTGCGGAAGATCCGCAGATTGCGGCTGTACCAGTGCATGGCCAGGCCATCGGCACCTCGGTGCTTTCCCAAATTGAAGTCGCCGGCCAGGTAAGCACCGAAGTCGCGATCGATTGCCTGGTCGGAGTTCAGCGCCTGGAAGGCCTCCAGCAGCGTGTGGTCGAAGCGATAGGCATCTGATGCGTGGTAATAGGCCTTGTATCGCTGGCTGATGGCATCGTCGCTCGTGAAGTCCCAATCGGCGTAGATGCTGTCGAGGATGGGATGCAGCACCATGGAATCCGGATGGTTCCATAGGTCGTTCACAAGCGCAGGTGCATCCACACCGTAGAGCGTGTCGATGCCGAAGCGTTTCATGAGGCGGAAGGCGATCTGGTCGATCTCGTCGGGGCGCGGGATGGAATCGGTGCGCAGGTAGCGTTCGTAGCGACGGAGCAGGTAGCCGGTGTTACTGCCACTTTCCACCGCGATGGCCGTGGGCTTGAAGCGCGCGATGTGGTCCACCAGCTCCTCCAGTTCCTTCTGGCGTTTCGGTTCCAGCACATTCACGCGCTTGTCCTTGGCCGTCACGTGGGCGTCAAGATCGTAGTAGGGGAAGTGGAAGGCGCCCACCAGGAGCACCTTTGGCCGGGGACCTGTGATGAGGATGCTATCGATGTTGACCTGGGCGTGCAGGCCATGTGAAGCGCTCAGGAGAGAAAGCAGGAGGATGGCAATGCGAGTCATGGTGAAAGCGACTATGTGCTACGACGCTCCGGAATGGCTGCGGTTACATTCCGCCTTCGGTCGTCGAAGGAAACGGATGCACAAGATGGTGCGCTACGGTGCGGCCTTGCTCACCTCCTTCACCAGCACGAGGAACACGGGGAAGTGATCGCTGTAGCCATCCTGATAGGTGTCGCCCACGAAGGTGCGGAACGGATAACCTGCGAAGTTCCCTTCCTGCTGGCGCAGGTACGGCTCGTTGAAGATGCGCACGCCGTAGTACCGGTACTGCCCGCCCGCGCCGGTGACCAGGCCCGGTGACACCACGATCTGGTCGAAGAGGTTCCAGGAGTCGCGCCAAGCCAGCGTGCCGATGCCCTTCTGATAGGGATCGTACATCGGGTTGTAGAACGCGCCATTCACCGCCTTCGCCTTGTCGCCGCTGGCGCGAAGGAATCGCGTCACGCTCGCGTTCACAGGATCATCGTTCAAGTCGCCCATGTACAGGATGCGCGCGTTGGCGTTGATCGCCATCAGTGAATCGATGATGTGCCGTCCGAGCTCCGCAGCGGCCTTGCGGTTGGGCTCGCTGCGCTTCTCGCCGCCTCGCCGTGAAGGCCAGTGGGCCACGATCACGTGCGTGGTGTCACCATCGAGCACGCCGCTCACCAGCAGCTGGTCGCGTGTGCGGAAGCTGGTATCCGCCATGCGCAGACGATAGCTTCGGTGGGCATACACGCGGTAGAGCGAGGGGTTGTACACCAGTGCCACATCCACGCCGCGCCGGTCCGGGCCATCCTCGAGCACGACGCGGTAGCCACGCTTCTTCAGCGGCTCGCGGGCCACCAGGTCCTCCACCACGCTGCGGTTCTCGACCTCGGACAGTCCGAGGATGGCCAGGCCTTGCGGGTGCAGTTCCTTGCCCACAGCGGCGATGACCCCGGCGGTCTTGTCCAGCTTCCTCAAGTAACGAGCGCTGCCCCATTGCTTGGCGCTGCCGGGCAGGAACTCCGCGTCATCCACGCCGGGCGCATCGAGCGTGTCGTAGAGGTTCTCCACGTTGTAGAAGCCCACCAGTGCAGGCACGAATTCCTGCTTCGACTGTCCGTAGGCGGCGCAGAGCAGTAAGAAGCAAATGTGGAGGGTGAATGAGCGCATCGGGTGGGGGAGAAAGGGCGGCCAAATTAGACCGGTGCGAGCGTTGGACGAAGATTGTGCCAGTTGCGCGCAACGGCCCTATTGCGGCAGGAGCAAAGGTCTGCGCTCGTTGGAGAGCCGGAGGAATCGGAAGAGAGCCTCGTTCCCGTTGCGTTGCTTCTTGGAAAGGTTGCGGAACTCCTCTTGCAGCACCGGGTCATGCGTGAGCGCTGCATCCATGCCCGCAGCGTTGAAAGGCAGCACCCGTCCGGTCTCCATGTCGATGAGCTGCTGCACGAGCACGGTGCGGGTCACCGTGCCATAGCCATAGAGGTACGGATCCCAGTCGCGGTAGTTCTGCTCGTACACCATGTGCGCCAAGCTGCCCATCAGGCCGATGCGGTAGAAGCCGTTTCCAGCGGCCACATACACCGCATCGTTGTGGCAGAAGCCCCAGATGCGGTCCATGCGCAGCCTTTGCACGATGCCGCTGTCGGTCAGCTGCTGCAATTTGCTCAGCACACTTCGTACATCGGTCACCGGTTGGCCTTGGTCATCGCGCAGCCGCGCCAGCGGAACCGAGGGCGCATTCAGGCGGAAGGCGCGGAAATCGAGGTACACGCCTTCGCGCAGGTCCATGCCGCCGTGATAGGGCACCCAGACGGTGTCCATCTGTGCGTGCATCGCCGCAGAACCGGAGCAGAGGATGGCAAGCAGCAGGAGCCTCATGCGGTCGCGGTTCGGATCATCGCGATAACCTCGTCAGGCGCTTGCGCGTGCACCCAATGGCCTGCGTAAGGCACGGTCTCAACCCTGCTGTTCGGGAATTGCTCCTTGATCGCCGGGATATCCTCGCGCAGGATGTAGTCGCTCTGGCCGCCGCGCACGAAGAGGGTCGGCACGCGCACTGTTTCCGGCCCGATGGGCGCGAGTATCGCAGCGAGGTCGCGTTCGATCAGTGACACGTTCACGCGCCAGGCGAGCCGGCCGTCCTCTTTCCAGTAGAGGTTCTTCAGCAGGAACTGCACCACGCCCGGTTCCTTCACGTGCAGCGCGAGGTGCGCTTCGACCTCCTTCCGTGTGCGGTCGCCATCCAGATCAGCCGAGCGGAGCGCGTGGATGATGTGCGCGTGGTTGTTCGCGTGCTCCTTCGGGCTGATGTCGATCACCACAAGGTGCTTGAGCAATCCGGGCCACTGCTGCGCGAAGACCATCGCCGCCTTGCCGCCCATGCTATGCCCCACCAGTACGATGTCCTTCAATCCGAGACGCGTCACCAGTGCATGCACATCGGAGGCCATCAACGGGTAGGAGGTGGCCTCGGTGTGCGGTGAACGGCCGTGGTCGCGCAGGTCCACGAGCAAGACATCCAGCGCCTGCGCCCCGGCGGTCGTCGGTTCGCCCAGCTCCTTGCCGACAGTGCCCCAATTGTCGCTCGTGCCGAAGAGGCCGTGCAGGATCACCACCGGTGTGGCGCCTTCCGGTCCGAGCCGCCGGTAATGCAGGTCAGCCGAGCTCATCGGAGTTCGCGCAGATACAGTTGAACGGTGTTCTCCATGCCGAAGGTGAGCGCGTCGCACACCAGCGCGTGGCCGATGGAGACCTCAAGCACCCCGGGCACCTTGCCGACGAAGTAGCGCAGGTTATCCCGATCAAGGTCGTGCCCGGCATTCAGGCCCAATCCCAACTGGGTGGCTCGTGCTCCGGCGGCCGCGAAGGGTGCCACAGCTGCGGCGCGATCGCGGTGGTAACCGGCTGCGTATGGCTCCGTGTAGAGTTCGATGCGGTCGGTGCCGGTATCCGAAGCGTGTGCGATCTGTTCCAGGTCGGTGCCCATGAATAAGGAAGTGCGAATGCCCTCGGACTTGAAGCGCTTGATCACATCGCGTAGCAGGCTTTTCTCGGCAGACGCGTCCCAGCCGGCATTGCTGGTGAGCACACCCGGGGGATCGGGCACGAGCGTCACCTGGTCCGGGCGCACTTCGAGCACCAGAGCGATGAAGTCCGGGCCGGGATAGCCCTCGATGTTGAATTCGGTGGTCACCCGCGGCCGCAGCGCCCGCACATCGTCGCGCCGGATGTGCCGCTCGTCGGGACGCGGATGCACCGTGATGCCCTGCGCGCCGAAGCGCTGCAGATCCACTGCCCAGCGCAGCACATCCGGATTGTTGCCGCCGCGCGCGTTCCGCAACGTGGCCAGCTTGTTGATGTTGACGCTCAGTCGTGTCACGCCTCGTTCCGTTACTTTGACCCGCCCTGCTGCGGAGCGCAAAAGTAGCGGCGCCCGGAACCACGCTTTCGCCATGCATGCCATCGACCTCATCACCGCCGACATCCCGCCCCTGCGTCCGCAGGACGATATCGGCCGCGCGCTCGACTGGATGGAGGAGTTCAAGGTGGGCCATCTGCCTGTGGTGGAAGGCCAGCGGTTGGTGGGCATCGTGAAGGACTTGGATCTCGTGGACCGGAACGATGCGCGGGCGGCCGTTTCAGCGGTGATGGACAGCGTGGAGATACCCTACGCACGCAGCGGCCAGCACATCTATGAGGTGATGAAGCTCTTCAGTGAACGGGGCCTCACGGTGGTGCCGGTGCTCGACGACATGGGCGTGTATCAAGGCGCCATCACCGAGCATGAGGCCTTGAAGCGCCTCGCGCAGGTCACCAACATCCAGGAACCGGGCAGCGTGGTGGTGCTGGAGATGAACCAGATTGACTACAGCCTGCACGAGATCGCCAGGCTGGTGGAGGCGAACGACGCCAAAGTGCTCAGTGTCTTCACGCACGTCCTGCCTGACTCGACGCGGATCGAGGTCACCCTGAAGCTGAACCGCGAAGACATCAGCGACGTGCTCCGCAGTTTCGAGCGCTACGAGATTTTCGTGAAGACCGCCTATCAGGGCAGCAAGCTCCACGATGACCTGCGCGGTCGGTACGAGGAGCTGATGCGCTACATCAACCTGTGATCCGCCCGCTGCGAACGCTCCTGCCGCTGCTCTTGATCGGGGCGGCGTGCGTGGGCGAGGCGCAGGATGCGTTGCCCAGGGCGCAGGATGTCCGTATTGTAGGGATCACCATCATCGGGAACCGCGCCACCAAGGAGCGCATCGTGCTGCGTGAGCTGGTCGTGCAGGAGAATGACACGGTGGCCGCAGCCGTGTTCTATGGCCTATTGGACCGCAGCCGGCAGAACCTGATGAACACCGGGCTCTTCAACACCGTGACGGTGCTTCCTGTTTACATCGACATGCGCCATGCGATGGTGGAGGTGACGGTGAATGAGCGGTGGACGATCTGGCCCTCGCCCATCTTCCAGCTCGCCGATCCGAACTTCAATACCTGGTGGAACACCTTTCAACGCGATCCCGACCGGGTGAACTTCGGACTGGCGGTGAACAAGTTCAATTTCCGCGGACGGAACGAGACCGTGTATGTGCGTGCCCAATTCGGCTATGCCCGCCAGTTCGCCATGCGGTACAAAGTGCCTGGCATCGATGCGCGGCAGCGTTGGGGCATGAGCGTGGGTGGGGGCTACATCGAACAGGCCGAGGTGAACGCTGGCACCCTTGACAACAAGCGCATCCTGCTCCGGAACCCGTCGGGCCCCAATCGCATCGAGCGCAAGGCGGACATGGAGGTGACGCTGCGGCGCGCGCACGACATACGGCACCATTTCCGCTTCGGGGGCGTCCACGCCGAGGTAGGTGACACCGTGAGCACTACGGCGGTTGATTACTTCCGCGGCACGGCCAGTACGACCGGCTTCCTCCACGCCGGGTATGGCATCACGTGGGACCGTCGCGACCTGCGGGTCTTCCCGCGCGAAGGGCATTTCGCTGAGTTGCGCTTCGATCGCCTCGGGCTTGGTCTTGTGGAGCAGAATGCGCCATCGATCACCACGGCGAATGCCACCGTGCGCAAATGGTGGCGGATCAGCGACCCGGTGACCTTGGCGCTGGGGCTGAGAGGCAAGCACACCTGGGGCACGCCACCCTACTATGTCCAGGAAGGTCTCGGTTACGCCAATTACGTGCGTGGCTACGAGTATTACGTGATTGATGGCGAGCACTTCGCTTTGGGCAAGGCCAACGTGGTCTGGCAGCTGTTCAAGCCGCGCACCGGCCGTGTGGAAGCGATGCCGCATGAGGCCTTCCGCACGCTTTATCTCGCGCTCTACCTCAACCTCTTCGCTGACGCGGGCCGCGTTTGGGATAGCCGCTATGTCGATGCCAATTTCCTCGCTGGCGCTTGGATGAGCGGCTATGGCGCCGGGCTGGACCTGGTCACGAGCTACGATCAGGTGCTGCGCGCCGAGTACACGCTCAACGCGCGCGGCGAGCATGGCTTCTTCCTACATTTCACACAACCTTTCTGATCATGCGGGCAGCGGTGAACGGGCGTGGGATGGAGCAGGCCATGGCGCCGGTGGTGTCGGACGTACTGGCCCGAATGCGGTCGGCAGCCATTGAACCGGTGCTCGCCACCGGCTTGGCTGAGTGGCTCTCCCGGTGCGGCGAGTCGGTCACCGCGGCAGTCATGGCCGAGCGCGACATAGAGCGACAGGACCTCGACCTCTGCATCAGCCTCGGCGGCGACGGAACGCTGCTCGATAGCGTGGCGCTGTTGGGCCGCGCAGGCATCCCGGTGCTGGGCATCAACCTTGGGAGGCTGGGTTTCCTCAGCAACGTGCGGCTGGAAGAAGTGGATGAGGCGCTTGCCGCGTTGAAGGAAGGCCGGTACGCCCTGCAGGACCGCTCGCTCTTGGAGGTCATAGGCCACGATGCGCTGCTCGGCACGGACAACTTCGCCCTCAACGAAGTGAGCATCCACAAGCGCGATACGAGCAGCATGATCTCGGTGCATGTGCATCTGGGCGATGATTTCCTCAACACCTACTGGTCCGACGGGCTCATCATTGCCACGCCCACCGGCAGCACTGCGTATTCCCTTAGCTGCGGCGGCCCGATCCTTTACCCGACAAGCGATGCGCTGGTGATCAACCCCATCTCGCCGCACAACCTGAATGTCCGTCCCTTCGTGGTGCCCGACCACTACACCATCCGGTTGCAGCTCGCGGCCCGCGCCGACCTCTGCCTGCTGAACCTGGATGCCCGCAGCCACACCATCGATGGCCAGACCGTCGTCACGGTGCGGCGCGCTCCCTTCCCGGTGCGGATGGTGCAGTTCGAGGGTCACGATTTCCTGCGCACGCTGCGCGATAAGCTCAACTGGGGGCTGGATCTGCGCAGCGCAGGACGATAGCACATACGGTTTTCACGATTGTTAACGGCCGCAGTCCCAGTGGCTTCCTGCCGCTGCGGGTCAACCGATAACTTCGCCCGGCTTCCGCCGGATGGATACCATCGACCGGAGGCCGACGTTAGGCCCCCGATGCTCCGCAGGTACATCCTTCTGTTTGCCGTGATCCTCGGTTCCGGCGCATTCGCCCAAGTGAATGAATTGGGCATCACCGGCGGCTTCTCCTATTACATCGGCGACCTGAACCCGTACCGGCATTTCCCCAAGGACAAGAAGCTGGCCGGCGGCATCGTGTTCCGGCACAATTTCAACGAACGTTACGCGCTCCGCTTTCAAGGGATCTACGGGACCTTGCAGGCCTACGATAGCAACTCGGACGACAGCCTTCAGCTCGCGCGCAACCTGCATTTCAGATCGCGCCTCATCGAGACGGCGCTGCTGCTGGAAATCAACTTCTTCAAATATCGGCTTCGGGGCAAGGAGGGGAAGAAGTGGACGCCCTTCGTCTTCGGTGGTCTGGCGTATTTCCGGGCGAACCCGCAGGCCCAGCTCGATGACACATGGTATGATCTAGTGCAGCTCGGCACCGAGGGCCAAGGCACCAGCAATGGCAGCGAACCGTACAAGGTGGACCAAATGGCCATCCCCTTCGGAGCCGGGTTCAAGTTCAACTTTGGACGTGTGGACATCCAGGTTGAATGGGGCTTGCGCCGTACCTGGACCGATTACATCGACGATGTGAGCGGCACCTATTACGACAACGCCAGGCTGGCCTTCGAGAACGGGCCGCTCTCCGCTGAGATGGCCGACCGTAGCGGCCTGGAGGACGCTATTCCCGGGCATAGCAACACCGGCCGGTCCCGGGGAGACCCCAACACCCGCGACTGGTACGTCTATTCCGGGGTAAGCATCACCTACATCATCAGCCGTTTCTCGGATTGCGAGGAGCAATACAACTGGATGAAGCGCAAGCGGTGAGCCCCTTCTTCGCACCTTCGCGCCCCATTTTGGAAAAGCCCGCCACACACACCGATGCGCTCAAGGCCCGGATCGATCCGGCGCGGGTGCCACAGCATGTGGCCATCATCATGGATGGCAATGGGCGTTGGGCCGAGCAGCACGGCGAGGAACGCATCGTGGGCCACATGAACGGCGTGCGTGGCGTGCGCGAGGCGCTGACAGGCGCCTCGGAGATCGGGGTGAAGCACCTCACGCTCTACGCGTTCAGCACCGAGAACTGGCACCGCCCGCCCGCTGAGGTGGACGCGTTGATGGACCTGCTGGTGCGCACCGTGGTGAACGAGATCGACGAGCTTCACCAGAACAGCGTGCGCCTGCACGCCATCGGCGACATCGCAAGTCTGCCTGGCGCCTGCCGCGATACGCTGCAGCAGGCCATCGAGCGCACCGCAGCCAACACGCGCATCGCCCTCACCCTGGCGCTGAGCTACAGCGCACGCTGGGAACTGGTGCGCATGGCGAAGGCGATTGCCGAGGAGGCCAAGTCCGGCGCGCTGGACCCCGCCGCCATAGATGAGCGCACGGTAGCCGACCATCTTACCACGCGTGGCATGCCGGATCCGGAGCTGCTCATCCGCACCAGCGGCGAGCAGCGCATCAGCAACTTCCTGTTGTGGCAGATCGCGTATGCCGAACTCTGGTTCACCCCGGTGCTGTGGCCGGACTTCCGCAAGGAGCACCTTTTCCAGGCCGTGCTTGATTACCAAGGCCGCGAGCGCCGTTTCGGCATGACCAGTCAACAAGTCTCGGCCTGACCGGATGCGCCTGCTGCTCCTCCCTTTCGTGCTGTTGTGCCTTTCCGCCAGTGCCCAGGTGGAGCGGCCGCCCGCCATGGACTACGGAATGCCCCAGACCTACGAGATCGGCGGCATCACCGTGAGCGGCGTGCGTACGGTGGATGCCAACGCCGTGAAGCTCTTCGCCGGCCTGCAGGTGGGTGACAAGATTGAGGTGCCCGGTGAGCGCTTCGGCCGGGCCATCCGGAACCTCTGGAGCCAGAAGCTCTTCAGCGACGTGCGCATAGAGGCCGCGGAGATCCGTGGGAGGACGATCTTCCTGAACATCATCGTGGTGGAGAAGCCGTTGCTCTCGCGGTGGAAGTACAGCAGCGGCGTGACCCGCAACGAATCGGAGAAGCTCGATGAGATGGCCGGGCTGGTGCGGCGCCAGCAGGTGAACGAGGCGTTGATCGCGCGCGCCCGCCATGCGATCCGCGCGCATTACGTGGAGAAGGGCTACCTCAAGGCCGACGTCAGCTTCAAGGAGTACGCGGACACGCTGCCATCGGCCTTCGAGAACAGCGTGTTCCTGCTCATCGACGTGGACCGCGGCCCGCGCATCAAGATCAAGGATGTGGAGTTCGAGGGCAACCAGGCGCTGAGCGATGCGCGTCTGCGCCGGGCGATGAAGAAGACGAGGCGCAAGCGCTGGTACAACATCTTCGGTGGAAGCAAGTTCATCGCGAACCTGTACAAGGCCGACAAGGCCAACGTGGTGAACGTGTACAACAACGAGGGCTATCGCAACGCCGTCATCACCGGCGACACGATGTATTACGTGAGTCCGAAACGCGTGCGGGTGGAGGTGAAGGTGGATGAGGGCAACCGCTTCCACTTCCGGAACATCACATGGACGGGCAACACCAAGCACCGCAGCACCAGGCTCGATAGCATCCTGAACATCAAGCGCGGGGATGTGTACAGCAAGAAGATCCTCGACAGCCGCCTGTACATGAACCCCACTGGCCGCGACGTCAGCTCGCTGTACATGGACGACGGCTACCTCTCCTTCTATCCGGAGCCGGTGGAGATGGTGGCCGAAGGTGACAGCATCGACCTGGAGATCCGCATCCGCGAAGGACGGCAGTACCGCATCCGGAACGTTATCATCAAGGGCAATTCCAAAACCAATGAGCATGTGGTGCGCCGCGAGATCCGCACGAAGCCCGGCCAGCTCTTCGACCGCAGCCTAGTGATACGAACCCAGCGCGAGCTGGCCCAGTTGGGATATTTCGACCCGGAGAAGCTCGGCGTCAATCCCATACCAGATCAGCGCACGGGCCTGGTGGACCTGGAGTACACCGTGGAGGAGAAGCCGAGCGACCGGTTGGAGCTGAGCGGTGGCTGGGGGGCCGGCCGTCTGGTGATGAGCTTGGGCCTCTCGTTCACCAACTTCAGCCTTCGGAAGATCGGCGACCCATCCGCTTACCAACCACTGCCCAGCGGAGACGGGCAGACATTGAACCTGCGCGCACAGACCAACGGTCGCTTCTTCCAGAGCTACAGCATGTCGTTCGTGGAGCCTTGGCTTGGCGGGAGGAAGCCCAACTCGCTGAGCTTCTCCGCGTATGCCTCGGTCCAGAGCAACGGCGAGAAGCGCTACGTGAGCACGGAAGACGGGCGGATCCGCAATCCCGCCCGCCAATCGTTGGTGATTTACGGGGCCACGCTCGGCCTTGGCAAACGGCTCCAATGGCCCGACGACTACTTCATCCTTCGTCAGACGCTGAGCTACCAGCTCTACGACCTGCAGAACTTCAGCAGCGGGCAGGTGGTCTTCTCATTCACCGATGGGAAGAGCAACGTGCTGGCCTACCAGCTCTCGCTGTCGCGCAACTCGGTGGACCAGCCCTTCTTCGCGCGCAGTGGCTCGGACGTCACGCTCTCGCTCAAGGCCACGCCGCCGATATCGCTCTTCAATACCGACAAGGACTACGCCTCGATGCCACCGGACCAGCGGTACAATTGGGCCGAGTTCCACAAATGGAAGTTCACCACCCAGTGGTTCAACAAGCTCAGCAACAGCAAGACCGGCCATAACCTGGTGCTCATGACGCGCGCGGGCTGGGGATTCCTGGGCCGTTACAGCGATGCCATCGGCGACTCGCCCTTCGAGCGCTTCTACCTCGGCGGCGCCGCCCTCACCGGATTCCAACTCGACGGCCGTGAGATCGTGGGCCTGCGCGGCTACGATGACTTCTCGCTCTCTCCGCAGACCGGGAACTTCATCGTGAGCAAGTACACAGCGGAGCTTCGGTTCCCCGTTTCGCTCAACCCGCAGGCCACCATCTACACCTTGGCCTTCGCGCAGGCGGGCAATACCTGGGGCACCTTTGATTCCTTCAATCCCTTCAAGCTCTATCGCAGCGCTGGCGTCGGCCTTCGGCTCTTCCTGCCGATGTTCGGGCCTATGGGCCTGGACTACGGCTGGCGCCTGGACGATGTGCCCACTGCGCCGCAAATGGCGAAGAGCCAATTCCATTTCACGATCGGCATAGATCTTGGCGAACTCTGATCGCGGGATCCATTACATTCGACACCCTCACATGCACCGCCTGATCCCGTTCCTGCTCGCCGCGTCCATCGCGGCGTTCCTGTCCACTGGAGCCCTCGCGCAACGCGTGGCCTTCGTGAACACCAAGTACATCCTGGACCAGATGCCGGAATACGAAACGGCACAGAAGGAACTGGACCGGTTGAGCAAGAACTGGCAGGAGGAGATCGATGAGCGCTACCTCCAGACCAAGCGCATGCGCGAAGCATATAACGCCGAGGCCGTCCTGCTCACCGAGGACATGAAGCGGTCGCGCTTGGAGGAGATCGACCGTCGCGAGCGCGAAGCACGCGATCTGCAGAAGCGCCGCTTCGGGCCTGAGGGCGACCTGTTCAAGAAACGGCAGGAGCTGATTCAGCCTATCCAGGACCGCGTGTACAACGCCATCAAAGAGGTGGCGGGCACGAGCTATGTGGCCGTCTTCGATGTGAGCAACAACAACGGCGGCAACCTGCTCTTCGCGAGCGATAAGTACGACAAGAGCGACGCGGTGCTGAAGAAGCTCGGCATCCGGCCCAAACGTGATGGCGGTGGCGGCACGGATGGTGAGGATTTCGGTGAACCTCCGAGCGAGGATCCGAACAAGGGCGGCACCGACGGCCAGCAGCAACCTCCACCACGCAACACGGGCGGAGACGGCTCGGAAATGAAACAACCACGATGAACACGATGAACATGAAGCAATTGTTCCTTTCGGCGGCCCTCGCGATGAGCTTGGCCCCAGCGGTCCTGGCCCAGAATGGCGCCAAGCTCGGCCATATCGACCGCCAGCGCCTGCTGCTCACGCTGCCCGAGCGTCCAGAGGCGGAGAAGAAGATGCAGGACTTCGCCAAGACCCTCGAGGTGCGCCTGAAGGCGATGGGCGACGAGTACCAAGCCAAAGTGGCGGACGCCCAGGCGCGTGCCGACCGCATGACCCAGACCGAGAAGGAGATGGTGGTGCGTGAGGTGAACGACCTGGAGCAACGGATCGACAGCGCGCGCGACAAGGCGCAAGAGGATATCGCCAAGCTGGAGGAGGAGCTATTGAAGCCCATGGTTGAGCGCACGAACAAGGCCATCAAGGACGTGGCCGATGAGAAGGGCTTCACCTACATCTTCGATGTGAGCACGGGCTTCGTGCTTTACTTCGACAAGGGCGAGGACATCATGCCATTGGTGAAGGTCAAGCTCGGCATCAACTAAGACGCGCGTGCCATCCGATTCCCGCCCAATCGGCATCTTCGATTCCGGTATCGGCGGACTGACGGTGATGAACACCATGCGACAGGCGCTCCCCAGGGAGCGCCTGCTCTATTTCGGTGATACCCTCCATGTGCCATACGGCCCGCGTACGCTCGAGGAGGTGCGTGCCTTCAGCATCGCCATCGCTGAGGCCCTGCTCGGCAAGGGCTGCAAACTGATCGTGATCGCGTGCAACACCGCGAGCGCCGCCGCCCTGGCCGAGTTGAGACAGCGTTGGCCCGAGGTTCCGTTCGTCGGCATGGAGCCTGCTGTGAAGCCTGCGGTGGAACAGACACATACCGGCGTGGTTGGGGTGATCGCCACGGTGGCCACCTTCCAAAGCGAGCTCTATGCCTCGGTGGTTGATCGGTTCGCTGCCGGGGTGAAGGTGCTGCATCAGCCGTGCCCGGGGTTGGTGAAGCAGATCGAGGCCGGGGAGTTCGACACGCCCGCAACCGAGGCCCTGCTGCGAGGCTGGTTGGAGCCCATGCTTGCCCAAGGCATTGATGCGCTGGTGCTGGGTTGTACGCACTATCCCATCATCCGGCCGCTCATCGAGCGCATCTTGGGGCGTGGCGTTCGTATCATCGACCCTGCTCCTGCAGTGGCCCGTCAGGTAGCGAGGCTGCTCCGCGAGCGCGGACTGGAAGCGCCACCGCATGCGATGGATGGAAGCATAATCTGGACCAGCGGGAATCCCGAAGGCTTCCAGAAGATGATGGTTCGCATGGGCATGCCGCCCGTCGCCGTTGGCCAGGCCGTCTGGACGGATGGGTCGCTCAGTCTTGTTTGAACCAACCCGCGTACATGCGGTAGTTGCGCGCGATGCGCTCAAGCTCGTTACGGGAAAGGTCGGCGCTCACCGGACCGATGCGCCTGGCGGGCACGCCTGTCATCAAACTGCCGGGCTCCACCACGGTGCCTTGCGTCACTACCGCGCCGGCCGCGATAACGCTGCCTTCGCCGATCATCGCGTGGTCCATCACGATGGCGCCCATGCCGATGAGGACCTTGTCCTGCACCGTGCAGCCATGCACGATCGCGTTGTGACCGATGCTCACATCGCTGCCGATGGTGAGCGTTGCCCGCTCATAGGTGCAATGCAGTACCGCGCCATCCTGGATGTTCACGCGGTCGCCGATGCGGATGCTGTTCACATCGCCGCGCACCACGGCGTTGAACCAGACGCTGCACTCGTCGCCCATCACCGTATCGCCGATCACAACGGCTGTCTCCGCCAGGTAGCAGCCCTCGCCGAAGGACGGCGTGAACCCTCGTACGCTGCGGATTAACGCCATGTCACGGATGGGGCTGGTTCTCCGGCAGCTTGCCGCAGCCTTCCTTCTGGCAGCAGGCGGGCAGCTTCGCGAATGCCTTCGCTTCACCCGGCACGCCATCGGCAGCATAGCCGAGCTTGATGAGCGCGGCGCGCAGCCCTTCAGGCGAGTTCTTGCGCGCATCGTAGTCGATATGGACCAACGAGGAGTCCAGACTGACATGCACCTTCTTCACGCCCTTCTCGTAGATCAGGTTCGTCTCGATGGTCTTTACGCACATGTCGCAAACGGTGCTGCTCTGAATCTCGAGATGCTCCGTTCGCTTCTGCGCCACCACGAACGTGGAGATGCAGACCGCTGCCAATATCAAGAAGACTCTCATTTTGTTTTGTTGTTCTTTAGTGTGAATCGCAGGCCACCGTATGCCATGGCCTTGTTGGTGGGTCCCCAGATCAAGCTGGCGTCAAAATACGGGCCGTAGGGGTCATCCGGTGCGATCACCTGTTGCTGTTGAAGCGTGCTGGTGAGGTTCTCGCCGCCGAGGTAGAACTCCCAGGCACCAGAAGAGAACGTGATCTGGGCATGCAGCGTTGCGAATCCAGGTGAGCGGACCGGGAACCGCAGTTCGTCCGATGGATTGGGTCGTGTGTCCGGCAATCGGCCTTCGCCGAAGAGGTTGAGGTTGATGTCGAAGCGCCAATGCTCATCGGGGCTGGTGAAGGCGAGGTCGATAAGGCCGCGATGCGATGGCGTGAATGGGCGTTCCAGCAGGCGGCCATCATAGGTTGAGCGCACCTCGTAGTACCGGTGGCTGAGCTTCAGTTGAAAAGCCCGTGAGAGCTCCACCTGCACATCGGTGAGCAGGCTGTTGGCATAGGATGGGCCGTCGAGCATGTAGAGCGCGAGCGTGAGCGGGTCGCGATCGAGGTCAGTGACCACCTGGTCCGTGAAGCGCGTGTGGTAGCCATCCGCGCCAATCGCCCATTTGCGTCCGAGCCATTTGAACTTGTGCAGCACCGAAGCGCCCATGTTCCACGCGCGTTCCATGCCAAGCCGCCCTTCGATGGATACGTAGCGCGAGCTCGCCATCACCGCTGCGTTCTCCACCAGCGGGTTCGCCGTGCGGAATCCATGGCCCACGCTGGCGCGCAGCACCGTGAGCGGACCAAGGTCGTACTTGGCATGTAGCCGCGGACTCCATGCTTCGCCGAACCAGTCGTTGGCATCGTAGCGGATTCCGCTCACCAGGGTGAAAAGCCCGCGTTTCAGGGTGTGCTCCGCGAAAATCCCTGGCATCCGCTCCGTTCGTCCGAGGTCGAGGTCCTGCAAGGTGTCTCCCACATCATCGAGCGAACGGCTCATGAAGCGCTCCGTGTAGTCGTCGTATTGGAAGCTGAGGCCGCCTTTCACCTGGTCGTTGCCGTCACCGAGCAATTGCTGATAGATCGCGCTGAGGTAAGCGCTGCGCTGCTCGCCATCGTAGCGGCGCAGGCCGTATTCGGAGCTTGTTTCGTGCCATCGCCCTGCGGCAATCAAGCCAATGCTTTTGGTGGGGTCGCCTTCGAACACCCAGCCATGCTTTGCGATGCCGTCCATCATGCGGTTCAACACGTTGATGCGATAGAGGCCGAGTCCATGGGCGCTGTGATCGGCGTGTGCGCTGTGCATCGCGTCCTGCCCGCCGATGCGCTCGTCGTGAACGGCTCGCAGTGTCACCTGGCCGCTCTTGCGTTCGCCGAGATGCATCCAGCGGTTCATCACATTGATGCGCCGGGTACGCGGCTGATCCAGCAGGCCGTCATCGTTCTGGTCCATGGCTTGATCGAACCAGTTGCCATGCACGAGCAGCAGGTTGGCGCTGTTGGAGCCGGTGCGCTGCGCGGCATGCACGTTCGCTTCCATGCGGCCTTGGCTGTTGCCATACAGGTTCACGAAGAGCGGCGGCTCGTCCAGCGGGTTCAGCAGGCACAGATCGATCTGGCCCGTCATGGCGTTCGGGCCGTTCACCGCGGTGCCCGTGCCTTTGCTCAGGTTGATGTCCTGGATCCAGGTGCCCGGGATAAGGGTGAGCCCGGATGAAGTGGATAGGCCGCGAACGAACGGCACGTTCTCCAAACTCATCTGCGCGTACTTGCCATCGAGGCCCAGCATGCGGATGGTCTTGGTACCTGAGATTGCATCGCTGTAACTCACATCCACGGTCGCGTTGGTCTCGAAGCTCTCGCTCAGGTCACAACAGGCCGCGCGCTTCAGTTCTTTCTGTCCGATGGACTCGGTGGCGTTGATGGTGCGCGTGCTCAACCGCGTCCCTTCGGTTCGCTCCACCACTTCCACTGCGCGTAGTTCAATCGCAGGTTCGAGTTGAAGATTGATCGGAACCGTTGGCGGTGCCATCAGCATCAGGCTATCGGGCTTATGGCCCACATAGGTGGCGACGAGCGTGGCAGGCCAGCCCGATGGCAACGGAAGCGAGAACCGGCCGTCACCGCCGGTGATCGTCCCGGTGCTGGTGCCGGCCCAGCCGACGCTGGCACCGGGTAAAGGCTCGTTGGTGCCAGCGACATGGACGCTGCCGAGAATGGATGACTGTGCTGCAGCGTTGAGTGGCAGCAAAGCCAGGAAGAGGAAGAATTGGCAGATTCGCAAAACGGTGAGGGGTTGTCGAACATGGAACGAAGGAAATGGGCGCGAGCCGCCCGGTGCCCTTTCGGGCCTCCTTAGTTCAGATGCGCAGCAGGCGCATTTCCGACAATCGCTCCGTCACCGTGCGCGGAGGAGGCCGTGTCGTGAGCCACGCAATGGACTCCGCGTCGCCGGTGAATGAACTTGCCAATGCCAGCCCATGCGCAGCTTGGTTCACGGCTGGCGATTCCTGGGGCGGGCTGGGCAGCACATCATCGATGGAACTGAATGCCGCGCCGAAGTCGCAACAAAGCGATTTCACCACCGGGGCGTCGTGCTCTTCATCCTCCGGGCAGCAATCCTCCAAGAGGCCCAACCCAACCACGGTATGCCCTCCCAGCAGGCAGGTCATGCGCGAAAGCGTGACTCCGCTGGTGCCGAAGAGAAGCAATACGACCATCACTAGGATGGTCCACGGATGCCTATGAGAGAAGCGGCGCATGCGGGGCCAAAGGTACCGAGGCTTGGATGGAGCGCCGCGCTTAGGCTTTGGGTTGATCCTTGTGAGGCCATCAGGCTACCTTTGGCGCCCGATGGAGACCACCAAACGCGCGCCAGTATCCGTGTATGCGGAAATGACCCCGAATCCAGCGAGCCTGCGGTTCGTGAGCAGCCGCATGCTGGTGCAGGACGGCCGACTGCTGGAGTTCCGCCACCCCGAGGAGCCTGAAGGAGTTTCGCCGCTGGCCGAGAAGGTCTTTAACCTGCCTTTCGTCACGGGCGTGTTCATCAGCGGGAATTTCATCACCGTCACCAAGAACGATGCGGTCACCTGGGACTTGGTTCAATTGGAGCTGCGTGAGTACATCCAGGAGTACCTGAACACCGATGGCCGTGTGGTGTACGATGATGCACCCGCACAGGCGCTTGCCGATGCCAATGAGCGCGCCACGACCCATGCCGCCCCGAACGGCCCGGATGACGAGAAGATCATCCGGGTGCTGGAGGAGTACATCCGGCCCGCCGTGGAGGGCGATGGCGGTCACATCGCCTTCCGTTCTTTTAAGGAAGGAGTGGTAACCGTTACGTTGCGCGGCTCGTGCAGCGGTTGCCCCAGCAGCATGGTCACCCTGAAGCAGGGCATCGAGAACCTGTTGAAGCACGAGGTGCCGGGCGTGCGCGAGGTGGTGGCGGAAGAGTTGTAGCCGGCTGCTCGATCGGGTGTGCATTTCGCGCTTCTGGCGCATCCTAAGGGAAACCTACAGCGATGCGTGCGATTCACACCCTTCTCTTCTCCGCAGTCCTCAGTGCCGGTTCAATCTGCGCGCAAAGCCTCGGTGAGATCCGTGGGCGCGTTTTCGATCCTGAAGGACAGCCGGTGCCCGCAGCGAACGTCACCACGGTGGTGAACGAAACGCTCTTCGGCACCACCACGGATCTGGATGGCCGCTTCGTGCTGAAGCCACTGCCCCCTGGCCGCTATGGATTGAAGGTCACCTTCGTCGGCTATTCGGACATCGAGCTGAATGCAGTGGAGGTGCTCGCGGATCGCGCGACATACCTGCGCGACCTCCGGATGGCGATTCCGACCATGAAGGTCTTCGAGAAGATCGATTACGTGCGCGACTTGATCACCATCGATGACCCAAGCCGTATGAGCCTGCTGGCCGAGGATATCGCCAAGCTGCCCACAGTGAAGGATCCGATCAAATTCATGGGCTCGCAGTTCGCGGGAGTCACCCCGGCACCGAATGGCGATGGCCTCTATTTCCGCGGTTCGCGCACCGAGAACATGGTGAGCTTCATCGACGGCGTGAAGGTGAGCGGAAGCGTTCCGCGTGTGCCGCCTTCGGCCATCAGCAGCGTGCAGGTGTATACCGGTGGCCTGCCCGCGCGTTACGGTGACGTGACCGGCGGGGTGATCGTGATTGAGACGAAGACCTACCAGGAGATGCTGCAGCATGCGCGTCGGAAGGCCGTTGAGCAAGCGAAGGCCGGAATGGACGCGATCAACTGATCTTCACCGCATGTTCCTGCGCCGCAAAGTCCGCTCATCAGTAAGCGATGACGAGCTGGTGCTCGCCCTACGAGGCGGGCACCCGTCGGCTTTGGGCGAGCTCTGGGACCGGTACGCGCATCTGCTTTTCGGCGTGGGCATGAAGTACCTCAAGGACACCGAGCGCAGCAAGGATGCGGTGGTGGAGATCTTCGCATCGCTGCCCATGCTCCTGCGCAAGCATCGCGTGGAGCGTTTCCGCCCGTGGGTTCACACGGTGATGCGCAACCACTGCCTTCAGGCCTTGCGCGGTGATCGGCATGACGCGCGCGTGGATGACGCGCCCTCTCCAATCGTCGAGGATGCGAGCGATGCCCTGCTGCGCGAGGCTTCCCTTGAGCGCCTTGAGCAAGCCATTGGCGAATTGAACGAGGAGCAGCGCCAGTGCATCCGCCTCTTCCACCTCGACCGCCTCAGCTACCAACAGACCTCTGAACGCACCGGGCTTCCAGTGGAACAAGTGCGCAGCCACCTCCAGAACGGCCGCAGGAACCTGCGGATCATCCTCACTCGCCATGCCGACCAGGACCACTGAAACGAACCCCTTCGCGCCTCGCGACACCCTCACGCGCGAGGATCTGCTTGCGTATGCCGAGGGCCGGCTTGCGCCTGACCGACAGCACGCGGTGGAGCTGCACCTTGAGGTCGATCCACTGCTCGCTGAAGCAGTGGAGGGCATGCAGCAAGCCCGTGTGCGCGCATCGTTGCGCGAGCTTGATGCGAAGCGACCTTCCCGCGTCGGGCACAAAGGATGGTGGATCGCAGGTGGCGCCGTCATTGTTGTTGTTATGGTCCTCTTGATCGGGCGTGAGCAGGGAAGCGAATCGATACGTCAAGAGCCGAATGCTGGGATCGAATCGCCTATCGTTTCCTCTCATGCATCAGCGGAGCGAGAGGTGGTGCGAGCCCAGGAGATCGCATCGGCTACGGAGCAGCCGGAGTCCATGCGCATCGGGCACGAGGTCTCGGCCTTGCACGCCCGTTCCGTTGCCGAGCCCCGGATCGTGCGTGATAGCATCGAGCGCATCCCGGGACGCACGAATGGAATCGGCCTAACGGGCACCCCGGCAGCACCAAGAGATGCACATCGCTCCCGAGTCTCTCGCGAGTTGATCTTTCTGCACGACCTGAAGCTCGTTCATCCAACGGAGCTCTATGCGGAGGATCCGGTGGTGCGGCTGTCGGAGGCCGGTGTGTTGGCCCGCTATGCCGACCGCCCGGAGCAGGCTCGGGCCGGGCAGGAGTCGGTCCCGGTGCCGTACACCGCGTTCATGGACGAGGCCATCGGCCGTTTCGCGGCGAGCGATCACAAAGGGTCGCTGGATGATCTACGCCATGTCCTCGGCCAGTACCCTGAGGATGTGAACGCCCTGTTCTACGGAGGCTTGTGCGCGTACAACCTGGGTCTCTTTGAGCGTGCGCGCATGCTCCTTCACCGGGCCGCAACGCATCCGATCGATGTGTTCGATGAGGAAGCCGCATGGTACCATGCGCTTGCCTTGGAGCGGATGGGTGAGCGATCGGCTGCCACCGACGCGTTCGAGCGCATCGCTGCCGCCGGGGGCTTCTATTCCTCGCGAGCCGCAGAGAAGTTGCAAGCCCTTCCGGCCCCGTAACGCGATAGCTTCGCGGCGGAAATGAGTTTGAACAAAGAATCCATCCTCTCTGCCCTGTCCCGCATCATCGAGCCCGACCTGAAGAAGGACATCGTCGCGCTCGACCTCGTGCGTGACATCCGCATCGACGGGAGCATCGTGCATGTGCAAGTGGAGGTGAGCAACCCAGCCATGCACAGCCGCAAGCGCATGGAGGAGGCCGTAGTGTTCAACCTGAAGCAAGCGCTAGGTCAGGAGTTGAACGTGCAGGTGATTGTGAACCCGCTGAGCGGTGAGCGCGCCAACGTGCGCAAGGTGCTACCTGGCGTCAAGCACATCGTGGCCATCGCCAGTGGCAAAGGCGGCGTGGGCAAGAGCACCATCACCGCCAACCTCGCGGCGGGGCTTGCGGAGCGCGGCCTGCGCGTGGGCCTCATCGACGCTGACATCTACGGCCCCAGCATGCCGCTGATGTTCGATGTGGTGCACGAGAAGCCCGGCACCCGCGAGCGCGACGGCAAGCATTGGATCGTGCCGGTGGAGAGCTATGGGGTGAAGCTGCTCAGCATCGGCTTCTTCGCCCAGGCGGATCAGGCCATCGTGTGGCGCGGCCCCATGGCCACCAAAGCGCTGGAGCAGATGATAAAGGATGTGGACTGGGGCGAGCTCGACCTCATGCTCATCGACCTGCCACCAGGCACCGGCGACATCCACCTCTCGCTCGTGCAGGCCGTTCCGCTCAGTGGCGCCATCATCGTGAGCACGCCACAGCCCGTAGCACTCATCGACGCGCGCAAGGGCGTGGGCATGTTCCGCCTGCCCAGCGTGAATGTGCCGGTGCTCGGCATCGTGGAGAACATGGCATGGTTCACCCCGGCCGAGCTGCCCGAGAACAAGTACTTCATCTTCGGCAAGGGCGGGGCGAGAGCGCTGGCCGACGAGCTGAAGGTGCCCTTCCTCGGCGAGGTGCCCTTGATCCAGAGCGTACGCGAGGCTGGCGATGTGGGCCGCCCGGCCGTGCTGCAAGGCGATACGCCCGCCGCTGCCCCTTTCCGCCATCTTTGCGCGGCCGTAGCCGACCGCGTGCTGAATGCCGTGCACGCCTGAACCATGAACCGCACCGAGCTCGATACCACCGAAGCGCGCATCCGCGAAGCGCTCGCTGAGATGCGCCCCTTCTTGGAGGCCGATGGCGGTGACATCACCTTGGATGAGGTGACACCCGATGGTGTGGCGCGCGTGCGACTTCATGGTAACTGCCTCGGTTGCGCCATGGTGCCCATGACCATGAAGGCCGGGGTGGAGGAGGCCATCAAGCGCGTGGCACCGCAGGTGAAGAAGGTGGAGGCGGTGAACCTGGCCGTATCGGTCTGAACTGCCGAACATTAGACACAGCGGTTTGTTCTGTTCGCTACATGACCGGGCTCCCAAGGCCCACGCCGCCCGGCGCTACCTTCGTGACGCAATTCCATGTCCACTGTAACGCCCAGGACCAAGCCCGTTGAGGAGCGCCGCAACGTCGTCATCCTCTTCGCCGGCGATAGTGGCGATGGCATCCAACTCACCGGCGCGCAGTTCACCGACAGCAGCGCTCTCTTCGGCAACGACGTCAGCACCTTCCCGAATTTCCCGGCGGAGATCCGCGCACCGCAAGGCACCCTGGCCGGTGTGAGCGGCTACCAACTGCATTTCGGCAGCGTTGAGATCTTCACGCCCGGCGATCAGTGCGACGTGCTCGTGGTGATGAACGCCGCAGCGCTCAAGTCCAACCTGGGCAAGCTGAAGAAGGGCGGCGCCATCATCGCCAACACCGATGGCTTCGACAAGAAGAACCTGCGCCTAACGGGCTACATCGACGATGCCGACCCGCTCACCGATGGCACTCTCGCGCAATACAGGCTGCACCCCGTCGATGTCACCAAGATGACGCGCGCAGCGCTGGAGGGACTCACCCTCGGCATGAAGGAGAAGGACCGCTGCAAGAACATGTTCGTGCTCGGCTTCATCAACTGGATGTTCAACCGAGGGATGGCGAACAGCGAGCGCTTCCTGCAGCAGAAGTTCGGCAAGAATCCCGAACTGATCGAGGCCAACCTGCGAGCGTTGAAGGCCGGATACCATTTCGGCGATACCAGCGAGACATTCACCACGCGCTTCGAGGTGAAGCCCGCGCCGATGCCGAAAGGCGTTTACCGCAGCATCACCGGCAACCAGGGCACCGCGCTCGGCCTAATCGCCGCCGCGCAGAAAGCGAAGCTCGACCTCTTCTACGGCAGTTATCCCATTACACCTGCGAGCGACATCCTCCATGAGCTATCGCGCCACAAGAACTTCGGGGTCATCACCTTCCAAGCGGAGGATGAGATAGCCGCCATCAGTAGCGCGATCGGTGCCAGCTACGGCGGGGCCTTGGGCGTCACCGCGAGCAGCGGCCCGGGCATCGCGCTGAAGACCGAGGCCATGGGCCTTGCCTTCATGCTGGAGATCCCGCTGGTGGTCGTGAACGTACAGCGCGGCGGTCCGAGCACCGGTCTGCCCACCAAGACTGAACAGGCCGATCTCTGGCAGGCGGTTCATGGCCGTAACGGCGAAGCACCGATTCCCGTGATCGCTGCCAGCACGCCGATAGACTGCTTCGACATGGCATTCGAGGCCGTGCAGATCGCCTTAGAGCACATGACGCCGGTGATTTTGCTCACCGATGGCTACATCGCGAACGGCTCCGAGCCTTGGCGCTTCCCGCAGTCGAAAGAGCTCCCAGAAATCAAGCCGCCGTTCATCAAGGCACCGAACGATGGCGAGAAGTTCCTTCCGTATCTGCGTGATGAGCGCGGCGTGCGTTCGTGGGCCCTGCCCGGTCAACCCGGCTTGCAGCATCGCATCGGCGGCATCGAGAAACAGGACAAGACCGGCAACATCAGTTACGAGCCGCTGAACCACGAGCTGATGGTGCGATTGCGTGCGGAGAAGGTCGCGCGCATCGCTGACCGCTTCAAGCTCATCCGCCTCGACAGCGGTCCGCCGGAAGGGGATGTGCTCATCGTGGGCTGGGGCAGCACTTATGGCGGCATACGCACGGCCGCGCTCGACTTGCAAGCCGAAGGGCACAGCGTGGCGCACGTGCACCTGCGTCACCTCTTCCCCTTCAACAAAGGACTGGGGCCGCTGCTGCAGAAGTACAAGCAGGTGCTGGTGCCCGAGATGAACAGCGGCCAATTACGCCAGTTGCTGCGCGCAGAATTCCTGGTGGATGCGCAAGGCCTGAACAAGATCCAAGGGTTGCCTTTCACCAGCGCGGAGATCAAGGAAGCCGTGCTCAAGCTGCTGAAGCGATGAGCGCCATCAACGAGAAGAGCACGGGTGAGATGCCAGCCCAAGGGGCGGGTCAAGCCCGGCATGACTTCACGAGCGACCAGGAGGTGCGCTGGTGCCCCGGCTGTGGCGACTATAGCGTCCTGAAACAGGTGCAGACGCTGCTGGAGCAGAGTGGAAGGAAGAAGGAAGAGGTCGTCTTCATCAGCGGGATCGGCTGCAGCTCGCGCTTCCCGTACTACCTCGATACGTATGGCCTGCACGGCATCCACGGCCGCGCGCCCGCCATCGTGAGCGGGCTGCGCAGCGTACGCCCCGACCTCAGCGTATGGATGATCACCGGCGACGGCGACGCGCTGAGCATCGGCGGCAACCACATCATCCACCTGCTGCGCCGCAACGTGGATGTGAACGTGCTGCTCTTCAACAACGAGATCTACGGCCTTACGAAAGGGCAGTACTCGCCCACCTCGCCTGAAGGCGCCGTGACGCGCAGCACGCCGATGGGCAGCACGGATCATCCCTTCAACCCGCTCGCGCTGGTGAAGGGCGCGGATGGCACCTTCATCGCCCGCAGCATGGACCGCGATCCGAAGCACATGCGCGAAGTGCTGGCCCGCGCCGATGCGCACCGCGGCACATCACTCGTGGAGATCTACCAGAACTGCAACGTCTTCAACGACGGCGCTTTTGAGGTCTTCACGGAGAAGGCCAGCAAGCCCACGCACACGCTTTTCGTGGAGCAGGGCAAGCCGCTCACGTTCGCTGGTGGCACCAAGGGCATCTGCATCAAGGACATGAAGCCGCGCGTGATCGACATCGGCCCTGACTTCTCACCGAACGAGTGCTGGATCCACGATGAGCGGGACAACTTCAAGGCCTCCACCCTCGTGCGCCTCTTCGATGACGCGCGCCTTGAGGGCGGTTTCCCGCGCCCCTTCGGTGTATTCTACGTGAATGATCGCCCCGCGCATGAAGAGAAGCTCCAAGCACAAGTGAAGCGCGCCAAGGAAGTGAAGGGCCCTGGTGATCTGGATGCGTTGCTCAAGGGCGAGCACACGTGGACGATCGCGTGATCAAACCGTAGCATGGACGATGCATCCCTCGGCCTCCATATCTGCAAGAAGCTCCTCCATAGGCTGGTGCAGCGCACTGCCGCAAGGCTTTCGGCAGAACGGGCACGCATGCACCTCTCCGGCGGTATCCACATACAGGAAGCGTCGGCCAGCGCCTGAGCAGCCCACGGCGCGCTGATAGCTGCCATAATGATCCACGATGGGATAGCAGCGGTAGCGCTTCCCGGTATGCAGCACGCGGACGAATTCGTCCAGGGCCGCATGCTCGCTGGGACCGAGCTCCACATCCTTGCCAGCGAAGTTCCCCACCGCGCGCGGCTCCACGATCCGGATGAAGTGCGCGCCCCAATCCGCGGCCGTAGCAGCGTAGCGCAGCAGGTCGGCTTCGTTGCAGAACGAGCGCAAAGGCACCAGGGAGAGCGCGACGACCAGGCCCGCATCACGCGCGTTGCGAACCGCTTCATGCGCATGCGCGAATGACCGTGAACGGCCCCGGAAGGCGTCATGGGCAACAGGGTCCCAGTGGTCAACGCTTACAGCGACCCCTGTGAGGCCTGCAGCCTTCAATCGGGTTGCACGCTCAGGAGTCAGGTTCCACCCGGAGGTGAGCACCCAGAAATCCGTGGCGCGCTGGTCGCTTCCTTCAAGGATGCGCAGGAGCTCCTCGAACCTGTTCATGGGTTCGCCTCCACTAAGTTCCACCTGCGCCACACCGCGCTCCTGGAAGTTGCGGATCATGCGAATGACGTCGTCAGCTGTGATCTCATCACGCTGATTCAGCACTTCGCCCTCGAAGCAGTGCGCGCAGCTCAGCGGACACTTGCGGGTCATGGCCATCAGCAGGACCATGAGGCCCTCCTGCTTCCCGGGGATGGGCCTCACGCGGTGCAGTTCATTCTTGATGAGCTCATCCCAGGCAGCGGATGGCCGCCCGGGATAGCTGAGGAGCTGGAAGGTCCGCGGACCTACACGCACGCTCCGCGTGAAATGACGGATGCGACGGTTCTCCAGCACCACCTTCAGCAATTCGCGCAGGGCTAAGCGCGCTTCGGCTGTTGTCGGGTAAAGCCGATGTGCTAGGCGCCGGGCGTGTCCCCAAACCCTCAACTGATCGAGGGTATAGCGCCAACCGGTGATCACTTCAGCCATGGGGGACGCGGTTAAAGGGGTTGGCGGAACTCCAATGCGCGCGTGTCATTCCAGCGATCACGCGAGTATTTGGGAAATGCGCCCGCATCGTTGAAGCTCCGCAGATAGAGCAGGCTTGGCGTATGCGTTGCAGGCTCGCGGAGAATCTCGTAGTGCCCTGCGGCATGCAGGAACAGGCTTCGTTCACTGCCTGAGGCCAGTGGTGGTGCGGTGAATAGTATCTCCGTGAGGTCATCCAACGCGGGTTGAACCAGGCAAGCACCGTCCTCCTTCAGAAGCGGAGTCAGCACATCGTTGCCTTCTTGATCAATCGCGGAGCTGGGTTTGATCTGCTGGATGGTGAGGTCGGCCACAGGACCACGGTCGAGCGCGACATGGTCGATCTCCCAGAACATGAATCCTGTTTCGAGCTTCAGGCGCACGACCTCACCTTGGATTCCGCTGATGTCGATTTGCAGTGCGTCCTCGCGCCATGCCATCGGACCGGCCAACTCGAATTGACCAACGCGCGTCCAGTGGCCGGGCCGATCCTCGATGAGCACCGCAAGCGGGAGGTTCTGATCCCGGCTCCATGCGCGCAGTTCGTCGGCTGATTTACCGCTGTTCAGGGCTTGCATTTCGTCGGAGTAGGTGCCGAATTCATCCAGGAACAAGCCGTACAGGTGATCCACCCAGAACGTGTTCTTCGCACGCACCATGAGGTTGGCCGTCTTCTGGCCGATGGGCTTGGCGAATGTGATCTCAATGCCATCGTCGGCGTTGGGCCGGTCGTTCTGCGGGTCGCCGAGCCAGGCATTGTCGTCAGCCTCGGAAAGCAGCGCGCGCACGTCAACGCCGCTCCGGTCCCTGGCAGAGCGGATTGGCAGGGGGGCGCCGAAGGTGAGCGCTTGGCCTTCCCGGTCGAACAGGACCTGCATGCCGGGAGGATGATCCACGGCCACCAGTTCCAGCAGGTCGGTGTGCTGGATCTCATGGGCCTTGTTGGCCACACGGACCCGGTACTCGCCATCGACCGACTCCAGGTGATGCAAGGGCAATCGGTCATGCCGCTGCAGTTGCGGATAGATGGATCCCGAGAACACCTCTCCTTCGAAGTGGAAGCCGTCGGCGCCTTGCGTGTAGATGAACGGGCAGGACGATTTGGTTGCCAGGATGATGAGGATGATGGCCGCGAACACGCCTGCGACGGCAAGGACCGTCAGCCCGACGGTGGCACCCGCGTCCAGGTCGATGACTTCGATCTCGCGTACGGTGGAAAGTGATAGCGCACTTGCCGTGCCGTCCTTGAGATTGAATTGGATCAAGGGTGCGGCATGGAGCAGCAGCCGGTTGCGTTGCTGCTTGTACTCTCTGTTCCCGTCTGCCGTGAGGAGCTTCGTCGCCATGTCTTGCGGGTACAGCTCGAAGATCCCGCTGATGGAATCCCGCGTGACAGCGGGTTCGCGGATATGCCATACCTCATTGGACGATTCCCCGTGGATAACGAAGTAGACGCTGCGCTCATAATCAACCATTCGCGGCAACGAGCTGCTCTTGAGCGGGTGGCGGTGGTACCTGATGCAGCCCGATTGGCCGAAGAGGAAAACGATGAGCAGGAAGGTCGCCATCCTGCTATTCGGTGGGCCGAACCTCATGGCTGGTGGTTTTGGTGGGTTGTACAGAGATAAGCATGGCACGAGGCTCAGTCCAAGGCTCGTTTCTGGAAGGAGCTGTTGATGTTCAGTTGGAGGCCCACACTGAGGTTCTCCTTAAGCATCAACATGGGCCTTCCCAGGTTTTCGCTCATGCAGTATTGGACCTGCAGTTTCAAGGATTTTGTTCCCACGCGCATGATGATTCCCGGTTCGAACATCACGCGTCCCGCACCCGGGCTCGTATCAATCGGCCCGAAGGCGTCCGGTATCAGGTTCATGAATGGGTATTCCCCCATTTGGGTTTTTCCAGAGCTCAGGTAGGCGAAACGACAAGCCACGCCGATGTCGAAATTGCGCGAGGCGTAGCCGATGGATGGTTGCGCGAAGCCCCGCCAGAATGGTAGGGTTCGATAGGGATAGTGCACCTCGCCACGACCGATACCGACGTACCCTTCGACCACCCAGTGCTTACCCAACGGGTGGAAATATCCAACGCCTAGTTCGGCAACGCGACCAACGCCACCCGTTCCATCCTCTCCACTGGAGTCCTTGATCTGGGCAGAATTGAACATCAAACCCAGATGGTTGGTCAACGCGTACGCCGATTGGATCTCCACGCCCGATGCTTCGCTTCCGCCAAGCCATTCCATGCCGGCCACACTTCCAGCAACGGCCAACCGGGCCTCTCCCTTGGAACGCAGTAGCGGAACGTGCTGCATATTGGGCATGTACTGGTAGTAGTTACATCCTGAGAGCAACACGGATGCAAGCAATGCGGCGACAAGTAGCTTTTGCGGGCTTGGTTCTCTGGTGGTCATTGCCGTGGTATGGGGTCCAAATGAACCGGGATGGATGAGCGGCTCCCTACGCTTCCCTAGGCTTACTCGGCGCCCGATCAGCACGGATCCATTCACGCAGGTGACCCAGCCAACGGCGCTTGGAACGATTCGTTCATTGCGGTCCGGGATCGTTGCGATCGGTATGGAATGCGCTTATGCACAGCCTCCGCTATTGATTTTTGTGGATCTTTCCTCGCATGACGCCCACCGAGATTCAGCAGAACCTCTTCCGGCAGGTCAAGGACCGCCTGCCGAAGCATGTGTCGATGCCGGAGGAGATCGCTTCCTTGCTCGGCATCAGTGCGGACAGCGCGTATCGCCGCATTCGTGGTGAGAAGCCCATGGACCTGGGCGAGCTGGCCTTGGTATGCTCCACGTACAAGCTCTCCTTGGATGCGCTGGTGGCGCAGAGCAGCGGCCAGTACATCTTCAACGGCCGTTTCGTAGGCGCTCCGGATCATGCCTTTGGCACCTGGCTAGCCGGCATGAATGCGCAGTTGGAGCAGCTTGCCGCAGCACCAAACCCTGTCTTTGTGTTCCGCGCGGAGGACATCCCCACCTTCCACTACTTCCAGTTCCCCGAGCTCGCGCAGTTCAAGCTTTTCTTCTGGCGGCGCACGATCCTGGACATGCCGGATTTCCAGCAACGAAGGTTCGCCCTGGCTGATGCGGAGCCCGACCTGCTCGCCCTGACGCAGAAGACCCACCGCACCTACATGCGGCTGCCGACCACGGAGATCTGGAACGCTGACAGCCTGAACGCGTTCCTGCGCCAGTTAGGCTTCTACCGTGATGCAGGCATCTTCCAAACGGAGAGCGATGCGCAGGCCATCTACGACGCGCTGCTGCGACTCATCGATCATTTGCAGGCCGAAGCCGAGGCTGGCGTGAAGTTCCTGGTCGGCGAGCCTGCGACGACAGGCAGCGGCCGGTTCGCTCTCTACGTGAATGAGGTGATGCAAGGCGATAACATGATCTACGCCGAGGCAGGTGGCGCGCGCATGGTATTCCTGAATCACAGCGCCATCAACTACGTGGCCACCATGGATCCGGTATTCTGCGAGTACGCCAGGATGAGCATGGATACCATCATGCGCAGGAGCAATTTGATCAGCGGCACAGGGGAGAGGGAACGCGCCCGGTTCTTCCGCGCGCTGCGCGAAGAGGTGGACCGCCGTCGCCGGTGAACCATGTCCGGCCTGCGCATCGCACTGCTTCTGTGGTCGTGTTACGGCTGGTTGCCGCAGTTGAGCGCTCAGACCTTCGATATCGAGCAGTTCGAGCAAGCCTTCCGACCGCGCCTGCGCGTTGATGGGCGCTTCCAGCCTGAGTCCGCCTTCCGCGATACCACGGGCCAATTGTCCATGCTGGAAGGAACGGCCGTGGCCACCTTCCCGCTGCGCTCGCATTTCAAGGCCGGCTTACAACTCGACACAGCCGCGCGTGGATTGAAGGGGCTGCTGAAGAACAGCATCCGCTTGGAGGCCTCGCAGCTGCTGGGCAGCGTGCGCGTCGGTGCACGGCAGGTGCAGCTCGGCTTCGACAGCATCGGCACGCGGCAGCTGTACACGGCGAGCGCGGGGCTCATGGGCATCAAGCTTACGCGCAAGCATCGCGTGCTTTTCTGGAGCGCCAACGTGAACGCGAGCGAAGAGGACCGCACCATCGATGCGCTGGTGCCACGCTTCAATGGCGTCATCGGAAAGCTGCGCGTGAATGGCCTGCGCAAGCAGTTCTTCTATGGGCTTGCCTTCAGCTACACCGATGGCCTTGCGCTGCCGGTCCCGTTCCTCGGTGGAATGGCTCCATTGGGCGGTGACTGGACCTTCCACTACACTATCCCGGCTCAAGTGGCGGTGGGCCTGCGACCGAAGGAGGGGACGCGCTTCCTCCTCGGTGTGAACGCTGATGGGTTCCGCAGCGGAATGGAGTGGCAAGGCGAGCGCGTGAACATGAACCATGCTTCCCTGAGGGCCTTCGTGAATGTGAGGCATCGAATCAACAGGACATTTCAGATGCGCGCCGATGTGGGCTATGCCGTGCTGCAGAGCGCGCGGTTCTCCGGGACCGACCTCCGCCCGAACCGTTACCCGGCTGAGCCCGCCTTGGTGATCAGCGCGGGCGTGAATGTGCTCTTTGGCCGCAGCGTGATGCAGCGCTTGTTGGACGAGGTCTTGAAGTGAGCAATCAACCTTTCAATTCCACGGGAATCACGCAAACCGGCGGCAGCGTCATCTTGTGCGCATTGGCCGCATTGCGCCGATCATAGATCGCTAGCACTTCGAGTTGGCGTGGAGTGAGGCCCAGGGTCTCCGGGTCGGTTCCGTTTTCGCGCAAGGCCATCGCCCATTCCAGCTCCGGGTAACTCGCGCCGATCTGATCCTCGTCGCTGCGATCATCGCCCCAGAGACCATCGGTGGGCTTTGCCTGAAGAATCGAGTCGATGATGCCCAGCTCGCGCGCCACGGCGTACACCTCGGTCTTGGTCAGGTCAGCGATGGGAGAGAGGTCCACGCCTCCATCGCCGTACTTGGTGAAGAAGCCGATGCCGAAGTCCTCCACCTTGTTGCCGGTGCCCGCCACGAGGAAGCGCAGCAGGCCGGCGAAATAGTAGAGCGCGGTCATCCGCAGTCGCGCGCGGGTGTTCGCCAGTACAAGTTCCATCACCGACCGGTCTTCGAATGCGGGTAATGCTGTAACCAGCTGATCGAATACCGGCGTCAGCTGCACCGCTTCCATGCGCACGTTCGGATCCCGCTCTTGCAGCCAGGCGATGTGGTCTTGCGCACGCTTGACCTGGTTCATGGCCTGATGGATTGGCATCTCCACGCACAGCGTGGGCAGGCCAGTGCGCGCGCACAAGGCACTCGTCACCGCGCTATCGATGCCGCCGCTGACGCCAACCACGAAGCCCTGCTGGCCGCTCCGTTCGGCATAGGCCCGGAGCCAGGCCGTGATGTGCTCGATGACGCGCTCGGTCTGCATGCGGCAAAGGAAAAGCCCCGCCGGTATGACAGGGCCTCGCCAATGGATAATTCCGTTCTCAGAAGAAGACGCCCACGCTCAGTTCAAGGTAGTGGGCCTTGGCCTTGTCCCCATCCGTGTCGAGGATGTTGGTGAAGCCATTGTTGTAGGTGACACCGACCATCAGGGCCGTGTTGCCGCTGAAGTTGTACTCGAAGCCCGCGCCAACGATCAAGGAGGCCTTGTACATCGCGATGTCGTCCTGAATGCTCTCGTCCTCGAGTTCATTGAACGTGGACACGATGGGCTTTCCATCCGCGCGCGTGCCGTCCACTTGAGCTACCACTTGGTCGCTCTTGGCCTTGACGTTGAAGGCATTGCCGGCACCCACCACCGCGAAGTAGCGCATGTACCCGATCTCGTTGGTCATCAGTTTCACGGTCAGCGGCAGCTCGATGTATTGCAGGGCGACATCCGTCTCCAGTTCCTTCACCAGCACCGGGTCCGTGGGGCTCGCGCTGGCCACGTACTCATAATCCTCTTTCCACTTCCCCTTGATGTTGTTCAGGTTGAGCCCGGTGGCGAAGCGGTAGTTGCCGGTGCCACCGATGGGCAGCTCCAGCATCAGGCCGAAGGTGTAGCCCAAGCCGGCGCCGTTGCTCTTAATTGTCTTCGTCTCCGGCTTCACGAACCCCATGTTGGGGCTCAGCTTAAGCCCGAAGCGCACGCCCACATCATCTTGTGCGTTGATGGTGGAGGTACCGAGGGCAAGGATGACAAAAGTGGCGATGGCCTTCTTCATAGGTTTGGGCGCTTGAATTACGGACGCCAAAGTAACGTGCCGGCACCCCGCTTTACCAAGATCGTGCTGATCATCTTCACCAGCGCTCTGGTGGCGTGCGATGGGCCAGAGGAAACAGCGATTCCCACTGGCCAATCGGTGACCATCGAATTGGGCCGACTCGACCATGCGCTTTTCCGCGCTCCGCCCGACAGCATGGCGGCGGCGAGCTTGAAGGCCTATGCCACCTTCGGCGAGTTCTACCGGATATACATCGAGGACATTCTACAAGGCGCGCCCATCCGCGACCCACGCCTGCCGATGGTGCTCCATCGCTTCGTGCTGGACCCCGATTGGCGCGAGGCGCAGCGTGCCGTGGATAGCGTGCTTGGGGACCTGGAGCCTCAACGTGTCCTGTTCGAGAAGGCATTTTCCCGACTGAAGGCGCTCTTCCCCGACAGCCTTACCCCCCGCGTGGTGGTGTTCAACTCCGGCTACAACTACGGCATCTTTCCTACGGACAGCGTGCTGGGCATCGGTGCGGAATGGTTCATCGGCGCAGAGCACCCGGTGATCGGTTACCTCGCGCCGGAGAGCTTTCCGCAGTATGTGAAGGCCCGCATGGAGCCGGACATGCTGGTCCCGGGTGCGGTGAAGGGCTGGCTGCTGGTGCATTACACGCGCGATGTGCAAGGGGCCGATCTGCTCAACCACTTGGTGGAGACCGGCAAGGTGATGGCGTTGCTGGACGCGCTTCTGCCCGAGGTTAGCCTCTCGCTGAAGATGGCTTTCGGAAGAGAGCAGCTTGATTGGTGCGAGCGCAATGAGTACGAGATCTGGAAGCAGCTGGTGAGCGGCGAACAACTGTACAGCAAGAAGCCCGAGGACATCGGCCGATGGATGAACGACGGCCCCTTCACCAACGGCCTTCCGCGTGAAAGCCCGGGCCATCTTGGCGAATGGATCGGCTACCGCATGGTGAAGAGCTACTTGAAGGCCAATCCCAAGCTCACCTTCGCGCAGCTCCTCCCGATGGAGGACAGCCGCGAGATCCTGAAGAGCTACAAGCCGAGGTAGGCGAATCATCTTCAACACCAACCCTGTCATCCCGGCCCTGAGCCGGGACAACCCTCAACCCGCTCATGCCTACCTCAGCCATTAACCTCACCGTCCACCTGGATGACAACCGCGTGCCCGAGCGCATCGATTGGGAAGCCGAGGATGGCGGAATGAAGAGCGCCACCAAGGCGGTGCTGCTCTCGTTGTGGGATGAACAGGAGAGGAACACGTTGCGGATCGACCTGTGGACGAAGGAGATGACCGTGGAGGAGATGAAGGCCTTCTTCCACCAGAACATCCTTACCCTGGCTGACACCTTTGAGCGCGCCACCGGCGAAGGGAAGATGGCGGCGCAGATGCGCGACTTCGGCGCCTACTTCGCCGAGCACATGCTGGGAGTGAAAGGAGATTGAGCTGTTGAGTGGATGAGCCGCGCGCATGCCTTCGCGCGTTGATGGTTGAGCTTGAGCGGGACCGTTAGGAATCTCGGAGTCACTCCTCAGCCTTCAATTGTCCACCGCCCATTCACTTCCTCGATGAACGCCAGGATCTCATCGCGCCCCTGAACCGTTTCCGATGAGGTGGTGATCGTGGTGGGCAGTGTCTCCCAGGTCTCCTTCAGTTTTCGTCGGAAGCGCGCGATGTTGGCTTCCACCTTGGGCGGCGAGAGCTTGTCGGCCTTGGTGAACACGAGCACGAAAGGAATGCCCTTCTCGCCCAGCCATTGCACCATAGCAAGGTCGCTCTGCTGCGGTTCCAGCCGCGCGTCGATCAGCAGGAAGACGTTCTGCAGGTTCTCCCGCTTGAGCAGGTACTGGCGGATCATCACCTCCCACACGGCGCGTTCGGCCTTGCTCGCCTTCGCGAAGCCATAGCCCGGCAGATCGGCAAGCATCCAGGGGCGTTCGCTGGTGAGCGTGCCCTCCACGCGGAAGTGCTCCACATTGCGCGTGCGGCCGGGCGTGTTGCTCACCCGCGCCAGCTTCTTGATCTGGCACAGCATGTTGATCAACGAGCTCTTGCCCACGTTGCTGCGGCCCATGAATGCGTACTCCGGCAGGGCCGGCTTGGCGAAGTGCGCCGGTTCACGGCCGCTGGTGAGGTGCTCGGCTCGGAGGGATTTCATGGGCGGTCCGTTGTCCGTTGTCAGTCGTCAGGGATGCGCGTGGCGCGATGCCTTCTGTTCTCGGTTCCTATCCCTCCCTTCCCGCTCGCCCGACAACCGACCAACCGCCAACTCACAACCCCAACTCCTTCAACTCTCAACCCTCTTCACCAACCACTCTTCCAGAATGGCATTGAACCTTTCCGGGTGCTCCATCATCGGTGCATGACCGCATCCGTCGATCCATTGCAGCTCGCTGTTGGGGAATAGGGTGTTGAACTCCTCAGCAACCTCCGGCGGCGTAATAGTGTCCTGACGGCCCCAGATGAGCAGCACGGGCATCTTCATGCCGGGAATCTCTTTAGCCATGTTGTGCCGGATGGCGCTCTTGGCCAAGGAAAGGATGCGGATGAGCTTGCCCTTGTCGTTCACCGTCTGGTAGCATTCTTCCACGAGCTCATCAGTCACGTGCCTAGGGTCGTGGAAGGTGAGGGCAATTTTCTTGCGCAGGTATTCCTTGTCCTCGCGCCGAGGAAAACTCCCGCCGAAGGCGTTCTCATAGAGCCCGCTGCTGCCCGTGAGGGTGAGCGTGCGCACCTTGTCCGCATGCTTGGTGCAATAAATCAGCGCCACATGGCCGCCGAGTGAATTGCCGAGGAGGTTCACGCGGTCAAGCCGCACATGCACGAGGAAGCGCTCCAGGAAATCGGCCAGGGCCGGCACGTTCGTGTTCAGCATCGGCATGGTGTAAAGCGGCAGCATTGGCACCAGCACGCGGTACTTTGCGGTGAAGTGATTGAAGAGCGGCTGGAAATTGCTCAATGCACCGAATAAGCCGTGCAGCAGCACGATCGGTTCGCCCGCCCCGGCGTCGAGGTATTGGAACTCGCCTTCCTGCTTAAGGGTTTGCGACATGGGGTGCGACCAAATGTAGGAGACCACGAAGAAGCGGGGGCGCGTCGTGTTGCGTAGCAGAATCCATCGAAGCGTTCGCTTTCATGCACATCAGTCGCCAGCATGTGCGCAGCAATGCACGATGATGGCTGGTCGTGCCATGAGGCCAGCACCGCGCCCATTGACGACCAGCGGCGCACCTGATCTCGTGCATTTCACTGTATTCGGGTAGCGGCCTTCAATCGGTCACGAAGGCACGCTCCCAGCGTTGGGTTCACTGAACCTGCGCATCAGGACGAAAAGCGCTCAGCGCCTCCCATCGCTTCGGTATCAATGTGTTAAGCCTTGGCGCTGGCATTTTACGGGAATTGGGTTTTCAATGATGGGTGTTGAAATCACCCACGATCTCCCACCACTGAATGATATTGAAAGTCAAGCCCATCAAGCCCTTCTGACAACTTTTGCACATCTTCGCCGTTCAAGAAATATCAACACAAAGGGAAAATCGGGGTAATAAGTGGGAGTAAGTGGACATTCCCGTCTACTTTCGGCCCGATTCCCTCGTGTATGCGCAATGCTGGATCTGCTCGGAGAATACCCCAGCACCCTGGACAACAAGAGCCGGGCGCTACTGCCCGCCGCGCTGAAGAAGCAGCTCGGTGGAGAGGTGGCGCAGGGCTTCGTGGTGAGCCGGGGCATTTACAGCAGTTGCCTTGTTCTCTTCCCGAAATCGGAGTGGGACCGGACCAGCGCCGAAGTGCGTCGGCTCAACCGCTTCGATCCGGACGCGGACTTGTTCATCCGGCGCTTCCTCAATGGGGCCACGCCGGTGGAACTCGACGCGAACGGGCGCTTGCTCATCCCAAAGCAGCTGATGGACTACGCCCAGCTGGGCAAGGACATCGCCTTCGTGGGCATGGGCGATCGCATCGAGTTGTGGAACGAGCAACTCTACAGGCGCACGCTCGAGGGTGTCGAGGACTTCAAGTCGCTGGCCGCGCGGGTGATGGCGGGAAAGGCAAAGGCCAATGACGCATGAGTACCACGACCCCGTTCTTTCACAAGCCTGTATCGAAGGGTTGAACATCCGCCCCGGCGGCATCTATGTGGATGTCACGTTCGGCGGCGGCGGCCACAGCAAGGCCATCCTGGAGAAGCTCGATGCGCAGGGGCGTCTGATCGTCTTCGACCGCGACAAGGATGCCTGGGCCAATGCGCCGCAGGATCCGCGCTTCACGCTGGTGAAAGCCGATTTCCGCTGGCTCCGCAACCACCTCCGTTTCCTCAAGGCCTTGCCGATTAATGGCCTGCTAGCCGACCTCGGCGTGAGCAGCCACCAATTCGATCGCGGCGACCGTGGATTCAGCATCCGGTTCGATGGTCCGCTGGACATGCGCATGGACCGCCGCGCGAAGCTCACCGCTGCCGACATCGTGAATGGCTGGGATGATGCACGGCTCGCGGAACTCTTGCGGAACTACGGAGAGGTGGCAGGTGCGGGCCGCGTGGCCAGGGCGATCGTCGGCGCCCGGTCGACGAAGCGCATCACCACAACGGCCGGATTGATCGAAGCGCTGCTTCCGGTGACGCCGAAGCGCGAGGAGAGCTCGTTCCGCGCGCAGGTGTTCCAAGCGCTGCGCATCGCGGTGAACGATGAGCTGGGATCGCTGGAGGCGCTGCTGAAGCAGAGCCCCGAGGTGATTCAGCCGGGCGGGGCTGGTGGTGATCAGCTATCACAGCCTGGAGGACCGGCTGGTGAAGAACTGGATGCGCGCCGGCGACCTCGGCGGCCAAGAGCGCAAGGATCTCTACGGCAACCGGCTACGGCCATTCAACCCTACGAACAGCAAGGCGATCAAGCCGACAGAAGAAGAGATCCAACGGAACCCACGGGCCCGCAGCGCCCGCCTACGCATAGCAGAACGCGCATGAACCGATTACGCGAGCCAGAGCAGGAGAAGCAGTCGGAGCGCCGCAAGGCCTCCACGGCCGCCCGGCTGCCGCGCGGCTTCATCAACGTGCTCAACGGCTCCTTCCTCACGCGCGAGAACGTGCTGCGCAACATGCCTTTCATCCTCTTCTGCGCAGCGCTCATGCTCGTGTACATCGCCTATGGCTACCACACCGAGCGCGTGGTGCGCCAACTGGAACGGACCGGGGCGGCGCTGAAGGAGCAGCGCGCCGAGTACATCACCGTGCGCGCTGAGTTGGAGAAGCAGGAGCAGCAGAGCCAGGTGGCGGCACGCATCGGTGCATTGGGCCTCCATGAGAGCCGTCGTGTGCCGCCGGTGAAGCTCGCGGTAGATAAGGACGAACTGGAAGCGACGCGCAGGCAATGAGCAAGGGCAATCAGCTGGCGATCCGGGCGGGAGTTGTGCATCTGGGCATGGTGCTTTTCGCCATCGCCATCGCGGTGCAGCTCTTCCGCATCCAGCTCATGGAAGGCGATCACTGGCGGGCCAAAGCGGAGCACGTCAGCACCGCGTGGCGGACCGTGCAGCCCGACCGCGGCCACATCTTCAGCGAGGACGGCCGACTGCTCGCCACGAGCGTGCCCGAGTACGATGTGCGCATGGACATGGTACCCGATGCGCTCACCGACGAGCATTTCAGCGAGACGATCGATTCGCTCGCATGGCACCTGGCCGACCTCTTCAAGGATCGCTCACCGGCCGAGTACAAGCGCGACCTCGCCGATGCGCGCAAGCGGAAGGAGCGCTATTACCTAGTGAAGCGTCGGGCTAGCCACACACAGGTGCAGGCCTTGCGCGGCTTCCCGCTTTACCGCGAAGGACGCTACCGCAGCGGGCTCGTCACCGAGAAGCGGCTGGTGCGCGCGCGACCCTTCGGCCGCCTCGCCGCGCGCACCGTGGGCTATGTGCTGCGTGATAGCAGCGCCATCGGATTGGAAGCCGGCTACGACCGCTGGCTGCATGGTCGCACCGGCCACCGCTTGGAGCGTAGGCTCGTGGGCGGCACATGGATGCCGATCGATGGCGAGGGCGTGGATCCGGAGCCGGGCACCGACATCCACACCACCATCGACATCAACCTGCAGGACGTGGCCGATGCCGCCTTGGAGCGGCAGCTGCGCAAGCACGGCGCGCAATACGGCTGCGTGGTGGTGATGGAGGTGGCCACGGGTCGCATCAAGGCCCTGAGCAACCTCACGCGTGGGTCGGACAGCACTTACGTGGAGGCGATGAACTACGCCGTGGGCGAGGCCACCGAGCCCGGCTCCACCTACAAGCTGCCCGCGCTCATGGCCGCCCTCGATGCTGGCCTTGTGAGCGTCACCGACACGGTGGACACGAAGTGGGGCGTGGTGAAGTACCACGGCCAGGAGATGAAGGACTCGCATCCGGGCAAGCACCGCAAGGTCACGGTGCAGCGTGCCTTCGAGCTCTCGCTGAACACCGGCATCAGCCTCGCCGTCACCACGGCCTTCGGCAAGGACCCGAAGCGCTTCGTGGAGGCGCTGAAGCGCATGCACCTGCACGAAGCCACCGGCGTGATGATCCCCGGCGAGGCCATCCCGACGTTGCGTAGCCCCGGCGAACAGGGCTGGAGCGGCGTCACCCTGCCGTGGATGAGCATCGGCTACGAAGTGACGATCACGCCGCTGCAGATGCTCGCCTTCTACAACGCCGTGGCCAACAACGGCCGCATGATGCAGCCTCAGCTCGTCTCTCGCGTCTCACGGAACGGTCGCACCATCGAGGAGTTCGAACCGCGCGCGCTCAACGAACGCATCTGCTCTGACCGTACGCTGGCCACGGTGCGCAAGCTGCTGGAGGGCGTGGTGGACAGCGGAACGGCGATGAATCTGCGCAACGCGCACTTTCCCATCGCAGGCAAGACGGGCACCGCGCAGATCGCGCGCAACGGCAGCTACAAGCAGGACGGCATCAGCTACCAGGCCTCGTTCGCCGGCTACTTCCCCGCCGATGCGCCCAAGTACAGCTGCATCGTGCTGGTGAACGGCCCCACGATGAGCGGCTACTACGCCAACATCGTGGCGGGGCCCATCTTCCAGGAGATCGCCGACAAGATCTACAGCAACCGTCTGGAGATGCAGCAGGACCGGCCGCTGGCGGAGGCCACTGGACCGCGTACGCCGGTGAGCATGAGCGGCCATGCGGCCGACCTGCGCACAGCGATGGCCGGGCTTGGCGTGCCACTCAATTTCAACGGTGAGGGTGAATGGGTCTCCACCGAGGCGGGCGACAGCACCGTACTGGCCCGTCCGCGTGCCATCGCCAGTGATGAGAGCGGGCTGGTGCCCAACGTGCTGGGCATGGGCCTGCGTGATGCGCTCTACATCCTGGAGAACCGCGGGCTGCGCGTGCATGTGCAGGGCAGCGGCATGGTGAAGCGCCAATCGATCGCACCCGGCACGCGCACTGCCGGTGGCGCCATCATCCTCATCGAGCTCGCATGAAGCTGCTGAAGGACATCCTCTACGGCGTGCCCATCGAGCAGGTGGAGGGAAGCACCAACATCGCCATCGAGCAGGTTGCCTTCGACAGCCGCAACGTGTCCCAGCTATCGGTGTTCGTCGCCGTGCGCGGCACCAAGGTCGATGGCCACGACTTCATCGCGCAGGCCATCGCCGATGGCGCCAGCGCGGTGGTCTGTGAGACGATGCCGGACCGGTTTGAGAAGGGCATCACCTACGTGCGTGTGCGCGATGCCGCTGAAGCGATCGCGCTGCTCGCCGCCAATTTCCACGACCATCCGAGCAAGCGACTGAAGCTGGTGGGGATTACCGGCACCAACGGAAAGACGAGCGTCGCCACGCTGCTCTTCCGGCTCTTCCGGTCGTTGGGGAACAAGTGCGGCCTCATCAGCACGGTGGAGACACGCATCGGGCAGAAGACGCTCCCGAGCACGCACACCACGCCCGACGCCGTGCGCCTCAACGAGCTGCTCGCCGAGATGGTGGAGGCCGGCGTCACGCACTGCTTCATGGAGGTGAGCAGCCACAGCGTGGTGCAGCATAGGGTCACGGGTCTGGCCTTCGCCGTCGGCGTGTTCACCAACATCACGCACGACCACCTCGATTACCACGGCACGTTCGCCGAATACATCAAGGCCAAGAAGCGCTTCTTCGACCAACTGCCCTCCGCGGCATTCGCGCTCGTGAACGCCGACGACCCGAACAGCGCGGTGATGGTGCAGAACACGCGCGCCACCAAGCGCTCCTTCGCGGTGCGCAGCATGGCCGACCATCATGCGCGCATCGTCGAGAACCAGCTCACCGGCCTGCACCTCAACATCGATGGGCACGATCTCTACGCCCGGCTTGTGGGAGAGTTCAACGCGAGCAACCTGATCGCGGTGTACACCGCGGCGCTCCTGCTCGGCCAGGCGCCCCTCGACATCCTCACGGCCCTGAGTGATTTGGAGCCACCGCGCGGCCGCTTCCAAGTAGTGCGCGGCCCGGCCGGCACGCTAGGGATCGTGGACTACGCGCACACGCCAGATGCGCTGCGGAACGTGCTGGAGACCATCAATACCGTGTGTGCCACGGATGAGCGGGTGATTACCGTGGTGGGCTGCGGCGGCGACCGTGACAAGACCAAGCGACCGGAGATGGCCCGCATCGCCGCCGCGCTGAGCGCGATGGTTGTGCTCACGAGCGACAATCCACGCAGCGAGGATCCCATGGTGATCCTCGATGAGATGCGCGTCGGTGTTCCTGTCGGCGACCAAGGCCGGGTGCTCGTGAATGCCGATCGCCGCGAAGCCATCCGCCAAGCGGTGGCACTGGCCAAGCCCGGCGATGTGGTGCTCCTCGCAGGAAAAGGGCACGAGGCCTACCAGGAGATCAAGGGCGTGAAGCACCCCTTCGACGACGCCGCCGTGTTGAAGGAAACCCTGGAACTGCAGCGCGGATAGATGCTCTACCACCTCTTCGATAGCATCGGTTACAGCGTGCCCGGCTCGGGCGTGTTCGGCTACATCTCCTTCCGCGCGGCGATGGCGGTCTTCGTATCGCTGCTGATCTCGCTCTGGTTCGGCGGCGGCATCATCCGCCTGTTGCGGCGCATGCAGGTGGGCGAGACCGTGCGCGACCTCGGCCTGGAAGGCCAGCTCAGCAAGCAGGGTACGCCGACCATGGGCGGACTCATCATCCTCTCGGCCACCATCATCCCTACACTGCTCTTCGCGAAGCTGAACAACATCTACATCCTTCTGCTGCTCGTGAGCACGGTGTGGCTCGGCCTCATCGGATTCCTGGACGATTACATCAAGGTCTTCCGGAAGGACAAGCGCGGCCTTGCTGGCAAGTTCAAAGTCGTGGGCCAGGTGAGCGTCGGCATCATCATCGGCGCCACGGTGTACTTCCATCCGGAGATCCGCACGCGCGTGGAGATCCCCGAGGTGCTCGCGGACCAGCTCGATCCCGCCTCGCTCCACACCATCACCGAGGAGGACGGCACGGTGCACTGGATGCTCGACCGCAAGTCGCCCAACACCACCATCCCCTTCGTGAAGGGGAACGAGTTCAACTACAGCTCGCTGCTCAAGCCCTTCGGCAACGAGGCGCGGCGCTATACCTGGGTGGTGTACATCCTCGTGGTCATCTTCATCATCACCGCCGTCAGCAACGGCGCCAACATCACCGACGGCCTCGATGGGCTGGCGACAGGCACCTCCGCGATCATGGTGCTCGGGCTGGGCATCCTCGCTTACGTGAGCGGCAACATCATCTTCTCCCAGTACCTCGACATCATGTACATCCCCGGCTCAGGCGAGCTGTCGGTGTTCATCGGCGCGCTGCTGGGCGCGTGCATCGGCTTCCTCTGGTACAACGCGTATCCGGCGCAGGTCTTCATGGGCGATACCGGGAGCCTGGCGCTGGGCGGCATCATCGCCACGGTCGCGATCCTGGTGCGCAAGGAGCTGCTCATTCCCGTGCTCTGCGGCATCTTCCTCGTGGAGAACCTGAGCGTGGTGCTGCAGGTCTCATGGTTCAAGTGGACCAAGCGCAAATACGGCGAGGGGAGGAGGATCTTCCTGATGTCGCCCCTGCACCACCACTTTCAGAAGAAGGGGATCCACGAGAGCAAGATCGTGAGCCGTTTCTGGATCGTGGGCATCATGCTCGCGGTCCTCTCCATCGTAACGCTCAAGCTCCGATGAAGCGCACGGTCATACTCGGCGCGCAGGAGAGCGGCGTGGGCGCGGCCCGGCTGGCGCAGCAACGCGGGCTCGACGTGTTCGTGAGCGACGCGGGCGTCATCAAGCCCGACTACCGCGCCGCGCTCGTGCAGGAGGGCATCGCGTTCGAGGAGGGCGGGCACACCGCGGCGCGCGTGCTGGAGGCCGATGAAGTGGTGAAGAGCCCAGGGATCCCCGACAGCGCCGCAATGGTGAAGGCAGCACGCGATCGCGGCATCCCGGTGATCAGCGAGATCGAGCTGGCGTACCGCTACTGCACCGGCGCCATCGTGGCCATCACCGGCAGCAACGGCAAGACGACGACCACCATGCTGACGCATCACATCCTCTCGCGTGCGGGGCTCGACGTCGCGTTGGGCGGGAATGTCGGCAACTCCTTCGCCGCGCTGGTGGCCGACGGCGACCATGCCTGGTACGTGCTCGAGCTGAGCAGCTTCCAGCTCGATGGCATCCGCGACTTCAGGCCGCACGTGGCCATGCTGCTCAACATCACGCCGGACCATCTGGAGCGCTACGGCCACCGCATGGAGGACTACGTGGCCAGCAAGTTCCGCATCACGCTGAACCAGACCGCCGCCGACCATTTCATCCACGGAGCAGATGACCCGGTGATAGCCGACTGGCTTGCGGGCCATCCCGTGAAGCCGCGCTGCTGGCCCTTCAGCATCGAGCGCGCCCTGCCCGAGGGCGCCTGGCTCCAGGACGACACCATTCGCATAACCACCAACCAAACCACCTTCGACATGAGCATCCACGATCTCGCGCTTCAGGGCCGGCACAATGTGTACAACAGCATGGCCGCCGGCATCGCCGCGCGCGTCCTCGACATCCGCAACGACATGGTGCGTGAGAGCCTGAGCGATTTCCAGAACGTGGAGCACCGCTTGGAGCGCGTGGCCAACGTGCATGGCGTTGAGTTCATCAACGACAGCAAGGCCACCAATGTGAACAGCGCATGGTACGCCTTGGAGAGCATGCGCAAGCGTGTGATCTGGATCGTCGGGGGCGAGGAGCACGGCAACGATTACGCCCAGCTGCTGCCGTTGGTGAAGGAGAAGGTGAAGGCGATCGTGTGCCTAGGCAAGGACAACAGTCGCATCAAGGAGGCCTTCGGTGCGGTGGTGAAGGACCTGGTGGAGACGACCACAGCTGACCATGCCGTGAAGGCATCGTACGCGTTGGCGGAGGACGGCGACGTGGTGCTGCTGAGCCCGGCTTGCAAGAGCTTCGACCTGTTCGAGAACTACGAGGAGCGCGGCCGCCTCTTCAAGGCCGCCGTCCGTGCGCTTTGAACGAACCAATCCTGTTGCGCCATGGAGAACAAGAAGAACCCTGACGCCCCGCTGCGCATCGCCGGCGGCAAGTTGATCGAGGCGCGCCTCGTCGCGCTGAACGCATGGGGGCCGCATCGCCTGGAGGCCGTGGCCACCAAGGATGATGTGCTCTACGTGAACGACAGCAAGGCCACCTTCCTCGATGCCACGCTCGAATCGCTGGGCACCATCGACCGCCGGATCGTGTGGATCGTGGGCACATGGAGCGGCGACATGGCCGAAGCCGGTGTGCAGAAGGTGCTGCGCGATCGCGTGAGCGCCCTGGTGCTCTTCGGTCCGATGGCGGACGGCGGCGAGGACGGCCTGCCCGAACACATCTACCGCACGGACGACCTGCGCACCGCCGTATTCACGGCACGCGAGCTGGCCCAACCCGGTGAAGTGGTGCTCTTCAGCCCGGCCTGCCCCAGCGGACATGGATTCGCCAACTACGAGGAGCGCGGCGCGGAGTTCAAGCGCGCCGTGAAGGACCTGTGACCGACTGAAGATCCCAAATGCTTTCGCGCTGAATCCATGATTACCGTCCTCCAACGACTCAAAGGCGATCGCGCCATCTGGATGACGGCCATCTTCCTTGGCCTCATCAGCCTGCTGGCTGTGTACAGCTCCATCAGCTCATTGGCGGTGAAACGCGACAGCGGCACCATGCACTTCCTGTTCAAGCACGCCCTGATGCTCGGCTCGGGCGGTTTGATCATGTACTACGCCAGCCATTTGCGCTACACGGTGTACTCGCGTCTCGCGCAGCTGGCCCTCTGGGTCACGGCCGGCCTGCTGCTGCTCACGCTGCTGCTCGGCTCCAACATCAACGACGCGAGCCGGTGGATCAACATCCCGATCATCAACCAGAGCTTCCAGACAAGCGATCTGGCGAAGGTGGTGCTGGTGGCCTACCTCGCCCGCGTACTGGGCAAGCATCACGAGGAGGAGTGGACCCTGCGTGATGTGGCGCTGAAACTGATGCTTCCGGTAGGCGTGATCTGCGGTCTCATCCTGCCCGCCAACTTCAGCACGGCGGCCGTCCTCTTCCTCGTGTGCGTCTCCCTGATGTTCGTTGCGCAAGTGCCTATCAAGCACCTGCTCCTGCTCATTGGTGCAGCGGTGGCCGCGTTCGCCCTGCTGCTGCTCATCGCCGATTTCTTCCCCGACCTGCTGCCGCGCATGGCCACTTGGGCGGCCCGCCTCAAGGCCTTCTCCAGCGGAGCGGCCGACCCGGACGCCAATTACCAGGTGGAGCACGCCAAGATCGCCATCGCCAGCGGTGGCTTCTTCCCCAATGGTCCGGGCAGCGGCGCCTCGCGCAACTGGCTGCCTCACCCCTACAGCGACATGATCTATGCGTTCATCGTGGAGGAGTACGGCAGCATCCTTGGCGGGCTTGGCCTGCTGCTGCTCTACACGATTCTGCTGCAGCGCGCGGTGACGGTGGCCAAGCGGAGCGAGAAGCCCTTCGGCGCGCTCGTGGCGCTGGGCCTCGGACTGCTGCTCACCATGCAGGCCATGATCAACATGGCGGTGGCGGTGAACCTGGTGCCCGTGACCGGACAGCCCTTGCCCTTGGTGAGCATGGGCGGCACCAGCATCTGGTTCACCTGCCTGGCCATCGGCATCATCCTGAGCGTGAGCCGCGGACTGGAGCAGCAGCAGACCCCGAAGAAGGATGTCAAGCCCCGAACGTCATCCGCTTAGGGTGATGATCTCCGGTGGCGGCACCGGCGGTCACATCTTCCCGGCGATCGCCATCGCCCAAGCGGTGCGCGAACGTGAGCCGGAAACGCGTTTCCTCTTCGTGGGAGCCGAGGGGAAGATGGAGATGCAGAAGGTGCCGGCCGCAGGCTTCGCGATCGAAGGACTGCCCATTCGCGGATATCAGCGCGGCAGCATCGTGCGCAATCTGGGTCTGCCTTGGCGTCTGGTGCGCAGCATGTTGAAGGCGCGCGCGCTGGTGCGCGGCTTCAAGCCGCATGTCGCTGTTGGCGTTGGCGGGTATGCCAGCGGGCCGGTGCTCGCGGCCGCGCAGCGCATGGGCGTGCCCACGCTGATCCAGGAGCAGAACAGCTTCCCCGGCAAGACCAACATCCACCTGGCGAAGCGTGCGCAGCGCATCTGCGTGGCCTATGCCGGCATGGAGAAATACTTTCCGAAGGAACGCATCCTGCTCACCGGCAATCCCGTGCGCTCCGATACCGTGAAGCTCACGGGCAAGAGACCGCGCGGCTTGGAGCACTTCGGCCTTCGTGAGGATGCGCCCACGGTCTTCATCACAGGTGGAAGCCTCGGCGCGCGCGGCATCAATCGCGGTGTGGAGGCCGCATTGCCGCTGTGGAGGAGGGAGGGCTTGCAGGTGATCTGGCAGACGGGCACGCCTTACCTCAAGCAAGCGAAGGAGGCACTCGCCCGCTTGGGCTACGACGATTGCAAGGTGCATGAGTTCGTTGATCGCATGGACCTGGCTTATGCCGCGGCGGACCTGGTGGTTGCCCGCGCTGGCGCGATCAGCGTGAGCGAGCTGTGCCTCGTGCAGAAGCCCGTCATCCTTGTCCCGTTGCCGACCGCTGCCGAGGATCATCAGACACACAACGCGCGCGCGCTCACCGACCGAGGTGCTGCCGTGCTGCTGCGCGATGCGGACGCGGTGGAGCAACTCGGCGAGCAGGTGATCACGCTGTTGCGCGATCAACAAGCGCTCGAGCGGCTGCGACTGGCCATCGCAGGATTGGCAACCCATGATGCAGCGCAGGCCATCGCCGCGGAAGTCATTCGACTGGCAAGAAGATGAAAGGAAAGGGAACGCAGATGACGCAGATGAAACTGATAGTCGCAGATAGGAATGAGGATGGATTGACAGGGTCAGCTTCCTCTTCTGCCTTTTGGGATCCGTGTTCATCGGCTCCATCAGCGTCATCTGCGTTCCGTCAATTCTTTACTGCCGCATGAGCATCCTTGAAGGCAACCGCTTCTTCTTCATCGGCATTGGCGGCATCGGCATGAGCGGCCTCGCGCGCTACTTCCGCCGCCGCGGCGCGCACGTGGCCGGGTACGACAAGACCCCGAGCGAGATCACCAACCAGCTGCAGAGCGAGGGCATCGAGGTGCAGTTCGATGAGCGGGTCGAGCTCATGCCAGAGGCCTATCGCGATGCACCCGCCGACGCGGTGATGGTGGTGCGTACGCCCGCCGTGCCGCTCAGTAGCCCATTGCTGAAGCACTGGGAGGACAAGGGTGCCCGCATCCTCAAGCGCGCGGACGTGCTCGCCCTGGTGACCAAGGACAGGCCCACCGTTGCCGTGGCCGGCACGCACGGCAAGACCACCGTGAGCACCATGCTCGCGCACCTCCTCACCGCGGGTCGCGTGCCCTGCAATGCCTTCTTGGGCGGCATTGCGGCCAATTACGGAACCAACGTGCTGCTTTCGGACGATGCGCAGCTCAATGTGGTGGAGGCCGATGAGTACGACCGCAGCTTCCTGAAGCTCTGCCCGGCGCAGTCCATCATCACCGCGATGGACCCCGACCACCTGGACATCTACGGCACCGCCGAGGCCATGTTCGAGGCCTACACGCAATTCGCCGTGCAATGCGACGGCCCGCTGCTCGTGCATGAGCGGGTCGCGCATCATTTCCAGGACCGCTCACAGCTATCCGTCTATGCCATCGGCAGCACGGGCAGCCCGCGCGCCGAGAACATCCGCGTGGCCGACGGCCGCTACCATTTCGACCTTGTGGCTGATGGGCGGGAGCTGCGCGGCCTGGTGCTCGGCATGCCCGGGCGCCACAATGTGGAGAACGCCATCGCGGCAGCGACAGTGGCGCTTCGACTGGGGGTGGCCCCGGAGGCATTGCGGCACGGCCTAGCCTCCTTCCGTGGGGTCGCCCGTAGGTTCGAGACGCGGATCCGCAGCCCCCGCGTGGTGCTCATCGACGACTACGCCCACCACCCCAAGGAGCTGGACGCCTGCATCGGCAGCGTGAGGGAGCTCTACCCCGGCAGGAAGGTCACGGGCGTGTTCCAGCCGCACCTCTTCACCCGCACGCGCGACCTCGCCGCCGACTTCGGCCGCAGCCTCTCGGCCCTGGATGAGCTGTTGCTGCTGGACATCTACCCGGCGCGCGAGGAACCCATCCCGGGCATCACCTCGGCCTGGCTTCTCGAACACGTGCCCATGGATAAGAAGTCCGTCGTCGCCTACGGCGCTCTCGTGGATGCTCTTGCTTCGCACGAGGTCGATGTCGTGGTCACCATGGGTGCCGGAGACATCGACCGTTTGGTGCCTCTGATCGAACGCATGCTCAACGAACGCCACCGGCCATGAACCGCCTCAAGCGCCTCCTCCGCCCTGTGGGCATCGCGCTAGCGGCAGCCGGCGTGCTGCTCACCCTCGGTTTCGTGGACCACAGCACCGGGAACGCGCCCATTAGCGAGGTGAAGGTGCGGGTGCTGGGCGGCGAAGGCGTTCATTTCGTCGATGAGATGGCCGTGCGCCGGGTGATCATGAATCAAGGCACGGCGGTGCTGGGCGTGCCCAGCGCACAGGTGGAGATCGCGGCCATCGAGCAGCGGTTGCGCGCTATCCCTTGCGTGGCCGACGCCGAGGTCTATCACGACATGGCTGGCAATCTGCACGTGAAGGTGCGCCAGCGCGAGCCGGTGCTGCGCGTGATCAACGCGGACGGCAGCGGCTTCTACATCGACCGCGAAGGATGGACCCTGCCGTTGGATGACGACTACACCGCACGCGTGCCGGTGGCCATGGGATGGCTCATGGAGCCCGGGGCTTCGCGCGGGGTCATTCGGGTGAATGCGCACGATTCGCTCGTGAACCGATACCGCTCGGACGACCTGTATCGACTGGCTCTCTTCCTCCGTGAGGACCCATTCTGGGGCGCGCTCATCGACCAGGTGGTGGTGAACGCGGACGGACAGATGGAGCTGGTGCCGACCGTCGGGGGGCAGCGCATCCTCATCGGCGACGGCACCGCGCTGGAGCAGCGCTTCGCGAAGCTGAAGCTCTTCTACGCGGAGGGCATCCCCAAAGCCGATTGGCGCCGCTACTCCCGCATCGACCTGCGCTTCGGCGACCAAGTGGTCTGCACCAAACGAAACAACCTCAACGACCTGTGAGCACCATGGAGAACACCCCAGACATCGTCGCCGGCTTGGACATCGGCACCACCAAGATCGCCTGCATCGTGGGCCGTCGCAATGCCCAGGGCAAGATCGAGATCCTCGGCATGGGCAAGGCGCGGAGCGAGGGCGTTTCGCGCGGCGTGGTGGCCAACATCCCGAAGACCGTTGACAGCATCAAGGCAGCGGTGAACGATGCCGCCGACATGGCCGGGGTGATCATCGAGACAGTGAACGTGGGCATCGCAGGCCAGCACATCCGCAGCATGCAGCACCGCGGCATGAAGATGCGCCACAGCATCGAGGAGGAGATCTCGCAAGGCGACATCGATCAGCTCATCGAGGAGACGCACCGTCTGGTGATGCCTCCGGGGGAGGAGATCATCCATGTGCTGCCGCAGGAGTACATCGTGGACAACGAGCAGGGCATCCCCGACCCCATCGGGATGAGCGGCATCCGGCTGGAGGCCAATTTCCACATCATCAGTGGCCAGGTCACCGCCGCGCGCAACATCAACAAGTGCGTGCATCGCGCGGGCCTCAACGTCACCGAGCTGATCCTGGAGCCGCTCGCGAGCGCCGAGGCCGTGCTGAGCCAGCAGGAGAAGGAGGCCGGCGTGGTGCTCGTGGACATCGGCGGCGGCACCACCGACATCGCCATCTTCCTCGACAACATCATTCGTCACACGGCAGTGATACCCTTCGGCGGCAACGTCGTCACCGAGGACATCCGCCAAGGCTGCGGCATCATGCGCGATCAGGCGGAACTGCTGAAGACCAAATTCGGCAGCGCCCTCGCCAAGGAGAACAAGGAGAACGAGGTGGTCTGCATCCCCGGTCTGCGTGGCCGCGAGCCCAAGGAGATCAGTTTGCGCATGCTGGCCGAGATCATCCAGAGCCGCATGGAGGAGATCATCGAGCACATCCATTTCGAGATCCGCAACAGCGGCATCGAGAAGCAGCTCATCGCGGGCATCGTCCTCACCGGCGGCGGCGGACAGCTCAAGCACCTGAAGCACCTGGTGGAGCTGATGACCGGCATGGACGCGCGCATCGGCTATCCGAACGAGCACCTCGGCCAGAGCAAGGTCGAGGCGGTCACCAGCCCGCTGTACGCCACGGGCGTGGGCTTGGTGATGAAGGGCTTCGACCACCTCGACCGCACGCGCCAGAGCATGCCGGAGACCAACCGCAAGCCCGCCGTGAAGGACCATAGCAAGGGCCGCATCAGCACATTCGTCGAGAAGGTGCTGAACAGGACCGGCGAGTTCCTGAAGAACGACGACGACATCTGATCCAACGACCTCATCCCCCAACATTCACCGTCATGAAATTCGACCTTCCCAAGGAACTCAGTTCGATCATCAAGGTGATCGGCGTGGGCGGCGGCGGCAGCAATGCCGTGAACCACATGTTCGCTCAAGGCATCCTGGGCGTGGACTTCATCGTGTGCAACACCGACCGCCAGGCGCTCGACGTCAGCCCCGTGCCCGTGAAGCTCCAGCTCGGCCCAGGACTCACCGAGGGACTCGGCGCGGGCAGCATCCCTGATCGCGGAAAGGATGCGGCGCAAGAGAACCTCGATGAGATCCGCCAGGTGCTCAGCACCCGCACCAAGATGCTCTTCATCACCGCCGGCATGGGCGGTGGCACCGGCACAGGCGCGGCCCCCGTGGTTGCGGCCATCGCACGCGAGCTGGGGATCCTCACCGTGGGCATCGTCACCATGCCCTTTCAATGGGAGGGCCGCAAGCGCAAGCAGCAGGCGAGCGCCGGCGTGGAGGAGCTGCGCAACGCCGTGGACACCCTGCTGGTGATCAACAACGACCGCCTGCGCGACCAGTACGGCAACCTCAGCCTCGACAACGCCTTCATGCACGCCGACAACGTGCTCACCACCGCCGCGCGCGGCATCGCCGAGATCATCACCAAGACCGGCAAGGTGAACGTGGACTTCGAGGATGTGAAGACCGTGATGACGCGCAGCGGCGTGGCCATCATGGGCATGGCCGAGACCGAGGGCGAGGACCGCGGGTTGCGCGCCGCGCAGGAAGCGCTCGATTCCCCGCTGCTCAACGACAACGACATCAGCGGCGCTAAGTTCGTCCTGCTCAACATCACGCATGGCACGCGCGACATCCTCATGGACGAGATCGATGAGATCACCGCGCACATCCAGAAGGCGGCGGGCAGCTCGGCCGATGTGATCTGGGGCTACGGTAAGGACGAGTCGCTGGGCGACAAGCTCCGCATCACCATCATCGCCACTGGCTTCCAGACCAAGCCAGATACGGGCGCTGGCGTTTCGGAGCGGAACCAGCGCACGCTGATCGACCTCAATGCCGATGTGCCCACCATGATCACGCAGCCCATCGCCAATCCGGTCACTGGTGCGGCGGCGCCTGCTGCACCCGCGCCGCCGCCTGTCCCCACGGACCCCGCCGAGCCGTACATCGTGGTGAAGGAGGAGCCCAAGAGCGAGCCTGTGGCGCCCACCACCGTCACGCAGCGCCATATTGAGTTCGAGGTGGAGCCGTTCGCTCAGCGTGTGGTAACACCGGAGTCCATCCAGGCTGAGGAAGACAAGGTGGTACATGGCCTCTACGAAGAGTCAGCCGATGGTGTATCCACCGGCACTGCGGAGCCTCCGGTGGCTGCCAGTCCGTCAGCGCAGGCCGCGAGCGAATCCCGCCCGCCCGATTCGCGCGAGAACCGCACCAGCACCCCCGAGTACCAGCAGCAGCACGAGGAGCGCCTGGCCCAAGTGCGCGAGATGAACATGCGCATGCGTTCGCCGCATGGCGTGGCCGACTACGAGCGCGAGCCCGCCTACATCCGCAAGAAGGTGCTGCTGAACGAAGGCCCCAAGAGCACCGACAGCAGCATCAGCCGGTTCTCGCTGAACGAGACCGTGGATGAGAACGGGGAGCGCCGCGTGACGCTGAGCAAGAACAACCCGCACCTGCACGACCGCGTGGATTAGGCCACGACAGCCTTCACATCATTTCACGCGATCGGCCGGGAATCACTTCCGGCCGATCGCGCGTTTGGGCGATCTTCAGCCCATGAACCTGCAAGAACGCATCGACGCGGACATCAGATCCGCCATGCTGGCCCGGGAGAAGGACCGGCTCAACGCCCTGCGCGCCATCAAGAGCGCGATCCTGCTGGAACTGACCAAGGGCGGTGGCGGGGAAGGCCTTGATGAGACCGCCGGCCTGAAGATCCTGCAGAAGCTGCACAAGCAGCGCATGGAGAGCGCCGCCATCTACCATGAACAGCAGCGCACCGACCTGGCGCAGGAGGAGGAGAACCAAGCCTTCGTGATCGAAGCCTATCTACCCAAACGCCTGAGCGAAGAGGAGGTGGAGGCAGCCGTGCGCGATGTCATCGCCTCAACAGGCGCAGCGGGCATGAAGGACATGGGCCGCGTGATGGGCGAGGCGAACAAGCAACTTGCCGGCAAGGCCGATGGGAGCGCGGTGGCGGCGGTGGTGAAGAGGCTGTTGGGGGCGGGGTGAGATTCTCTCCGGTCGTGAATTGCATTGGACCGTTCGAAGGACGCTGGCACCAGATTATATCCGCAAGCGTGGCAATCCCCTGAGGGCCACTGCCCATTCAGAATCGCCCAGCGGGTTGCTACGGCGCAAGAACGCCGGAACGGGTTTGGGTCACATGCGCAATCGGATGCCCGGCACGAGGATTTCCCTGCCACAGGGATCCTGAACCATGGCTCGTAGGATGTACCAACCGTGGTTGAATTGTCTATTGTCATCCATTGTGGCTCCCCTTGCTCCAGCGATATATCGCCCAACCGCATCGAATAGATTCCACTCGATCAGCGTGTGCGTTGATGGAAGCCAAGCTTTCACAGCCTCAGCCACCCCTTCAGCCCCGATTAACAGCGTGCTTGGTTGCGGGTGCCATGAGCACGGTCCGCTGTCCGTTACGTACATGTTCGGGTTCGACGTAGTCTCGTCCCTAATTGCAGCGGCACCATAGAATGAACCGGTTACGCTCATGTCGCATATTTCCGTCACCTCTGCCGTGACGGTATTGAGGGCGTAAAGTTGCTGGCCAGCGGTCGCTAGGATGCAATCAGGATATTCATCCATGAAGCCAGAGGGAAGGGCAAGTCCCCATACGTTGGGTACGGTCAGCCAACCGATGTGCAACATCTGGGAAATCGACTGATGGTCAGGAGTCAAATCAATGCGGCGCAATGCGTTCGATTGCGTTGTGTAGAATAGTTGATTCCCGAGAAGCAAGAGATCCCCACCGGGATAGCTCGCCATGTTGCCAACGACCGAGACGGCAAGCGTGATAAGATGCAAGCGGTAGAGTTGGGGGTCCCAGCTCTTGGCGAAGAGAATCGTCGAATCAGACTCCGTTTCCATGGCGACCACGTCGGCAACTGAATTCGTTGCAGCAAGAATGCTCGCCGAACCGGTAAGGGTGTCTATCATGTAGAATCCGGACGGATTCGCGAATCGGTATCCAAGCAGGCGGCGATCGTTCAGCAGGGTGATGTCCAAGTATGTGATACCGGTGACAGTCAGTAGCTGCGGGTGGCACAGGTCGATCGCCCTGTACAACCGCCCTCCGTCGGGATCACCCCCCGTAGAGAAATAGGTCTGGCCGCTACATGAGGGAGCTGCCGATATTGACAAGACCACTACTATCAACTTTGGATTCCGCATCACTCGCGAAGAAGACGCGGCTTGTTATACAAGGTGGCCGCCTTGGTCCTCGCAGCGTCTCCGGGCCATGGAGAAACTCAAGCCCGCGCCGGGTTTCCCGTCCTCGGGGACCATGTACTACTATGCCCGATCCACCACCAGCTTAAACCCCACACCGTGAACGTTCACGATTTGCACTTTGGGATCGAGCTTCAGGTATTTGCGCAGGCGGCTGATGAAGACATCGAGGCTGCGGCCGAGGAAGTAGGTGTCGTCGCCCCAGACCATGTTCAGCACCAGCTCGCGCGGCAGCACCTGGTCGGCATGCAGGCAGAGCAGGCGCAGCACGTCGGCCTCCTTCTTCGTGAGTTTGCGCTCCTCGGCGGGATGGCTCAGCATCAGGTTGCGGTGGTCGAAGGTGTAGTCGCCCACCTCGAAGCGCTCGCGGTTGCGCGGGTCCTCGCCCTTGCCAAGCGTGCGGCGCAGGATGGCCTCGATGCGCAGCACGAGCTCCTCGTGGCTGAAGGGCTTGGTGAGGTAATCATCGCCCCCGGCCTTGAAGCCGGCGATGCGGTCCTCGGTCTGGCTCTTGGCGGTGAGGAAGACGATGGGCACGAGCGCGTTGGTGAGGCGGATGTCCTCCGCCAGGCTGAAGCCGTCCTTGCCGGGCAGCATCACGTCCAGCACGCAGAGGTCGTACGGCTGCTCATTGAACTTCTTCAGCCCCTCCTTGCCGTCGCGCACCAGGTGAACGGTGTAGCCCTTGCGCTTCAGCGCGTCCTGCACCACGAAGCCCAGGTTCATATCGTCCTCCACCAGGAGGATGGTCGCCTTCTCGCTCATGATCCGATGGGTTTAAGGGGAAGGGAGAGCGTGAACACGCTGCCCTTTCCCGGTTCGCTTCTTACGCTGATGCCACCGCCGTGGGCCAGCGCGATCTGCTGCACGTAGTGGAGACCGAGGCCGAAGCCCTTCACGTCGTGCACGTTGCCGGTGTGAACGCGGAAGAAGCGCTCGAAGACGTGCTTCTGGTCCTCCTTGCGGATGCCGATGCCCTCGTCCTTCACGGAGAGCAGCAGCTCGTTGCCCTGCTGGCTGGTGCGGATCTCGATCGGCGTGCCGGTCCGACCGTATTTCACGGCGTTGTCGAGGAGGTTGAATACGGCGTTGGTAAGGTGAACGCGGTCGCCCATCACCGTGCAGCGGGCGGCTTCCAGGCGCGGTTCCACATGCATGTTGCGCTCTTGCGCGGGCAGTTTGATGGATTCCGCGACGGACTCGGCCACCTGGTGCATGTCCACCGGCTCCTGCTTCATCTTCAGCGTGTCCTTGTCGAGCGTGGCCAGCTGCAGCACGCGCTCCACCTGTGTCCGCAGGCGCTCATTCTCGCTGCGGATGATGCGCGCGTATTCACGCAGCCGCTCCGGTTCCTCGATGATGCCCGGATCGCTCAGCACTTCAGCGCTGAGCGCGATCGTGCTGATGGGCGTCTTCAGCTCGTGGGTCATATTGCCGATGAAGTCGTTCTTCATCTCGCTCAGGCGTTTCTGCCGCAGGATCACCCACACGCTGTACGCGAAGAACCCGAAGACGATGAGCGTCACCACCACCGGGAAGATCCAGGTCCAGCGCACGCCGGGCGCCACCTCCCAGAGCGTGCTGTGCCGTGTGGGGAAGTACACGCCGAAGTAGTGTCCATCCTTATCGAGCTTCAAGAGCTGGCTGTGCGGCATGGAGTCGCGCGCGGCCGAGTCCTGCGAGACGTAATTCCCGTAAACGATGCTGTCGGTGAAGCAGTCGTACACGCCGTACTCGAAGTCGTCGAGGATGTGGCGGCGGCTGAACTCCTTGCGCAGCAGCGCTTCCAGCAGGTAGGGGTGCAGCGTGTCGTTGATGGTGACGGCGAAGTAGTTCGGCCGCTCCTGCTTCACGGCATCGAAGAGGTCGGTGCTGTCCTTGTTGATGGTGAGGATCTGCTCGGTGACGTCGGTGAGGGCCATCACCACCCGGTCGTTGAACTGCTTCTCCAGCTGTGTGGCCTGTTCCTGGCTCAGGGCGATCTGCTCCTGCTGGTGACGCGAGGCCTGCCGCAGCCAAAGCAGTTGAATCAGCACCACGCCCACCACGCTCAACGTGGCCAGGAGCATCAACGTGCCGATGGCGCGGCGTCCCATGAGCGCAATGTTACGCGCTGCCTGCCGTGGCCGCTGGCCGCCTTAACAAGCCTTGGGGCGCCTTGGTGATTGCGGTCGCTGTGCCGTGTGGAGCCGGTGCCTGGCTTTCTTTGCCCGCATGAGTTCGCGCGGCTTTGGTATCACGCTGCTCGCCATCGTGGCGGTGGCCGCATCGGGCAGCGTGCTCGATGTGATGGAGGTGGACGCGGCGCAGTACGCAGGCATGGCGCGTGACATGCTGGCCCAGGAGGATTGGAAGCGCCTGTATTTCCGCGGAAACGATTACCTGGACAAGCCGCCCATGCTGTTCTGGCTCTCGGCGCTCTCGTTCAAGCTGTTCGGCGTTCACAATTGGAGCTACAAGCTGCCCAGCATCCTCTTCGCCTTCCTCGGAATCTACAGCACGTACCGCTTCACGCTCTTGCACTACTGCACGAGCATCGCACGGAAAGCGGCCATCCTCTTCGGTACAAGCGTTGCCTTTCTCGTCATGACCAACGACGTGCGCTGCGACACGATGCTCACCGGATCGGTCATCACCGCCATCTGGCTCGGCTCGGCCTGGATGGAACAGCGGCGGACGTGGCAACTGATCGGCTGCGCGACTGCTATCGCGGCGGGCATGCTCGCCAAAGGACCGATCGGCTTGATGGCGCCATTGCTCGCCTTGGGCGGCGACCTGCTGATGCGCCGGAAGTGGGATGCGCTTCGCGATTGGCGCCTGCTGCTGGCTCCAGTGGTGATGGGCGTGCTGCTGCTTCCGATGGCCATCGGTCTTTACGAGCAGCACGGCGCGCACGGCCTGCGGTTCTTTTTCTGGGAGCAGAGCTTCGGCCGCATTACCGGGGAGAATCGGTGGAAGGACGACAGCTCCGTGTTCTTCTTCACCCACGAGGTGCTCTGGCAGTTGCTGCCATGGACTCCCTTCGTGCTGCTCGGCGCATGGAAGGCCTTGCGGTCGGTGGTGATGCGCAATCCAATGAGGGAGTACGTCAGCATCAGCGGCGCGCTGCTCGTGTTCATCGCGCTCTCGCTCTCGCAGTTCAAGCTTCCGCATTACCTCTATGTCGTCGTGCCGCTCTTCGCGGTACTCGGTGCGTGGGCTTGGGAAGAGAATGCCTCACGCGCGCTAGGGCGGTTGCAGTCTAGTGTGATTGTGTTGCTCTTCGCCGCGCAATTGTTCCTCTTGATCCATTGCTTCCGCGAGGGCGCTTGGCCGTGGATCCTGGTCACCATAGCGGCATTCGCGCTCTACCTGCGCGGCGTTCTATTCAGCAAGACCGACCCGTTCCAGCTCACCGCGCGCAGCTGGTGCATCATCGCATTGGGTGTCAACCTGCACCTGTATCCGAGTCTTCTGCGCTACCAGGCCAATGCGCATGCGGGGCGATGGGCGAAGGAGCAAGCCCTTGGCCGCGACCAGTTCTTCGGCATGCAGGTGGCGGGCACCGCGCTCGATTTCTATGCGGGCTATCCCGTGCGCTGGCTGAGCGATGCGGAGGAAGCCCGTGCCGTCATCGCGCCCGGCGTGGCGATCTACACGGACCAGCAGCGCATGGATGAACTGGTGGAGGCCGGCTTGCCGCCACGACAGGTGCAGGCGATCGACTACTACAGCGTGCAGTTGATCGGCTTGGATTTCATCCTTCCGTCTTCGCGCTCAACGGCGATCGAGCAGCGCTATCTGCTGCGCTACTGACCAACGTCAGTCAGCTCTTGCAGTTCCATGACCGAGTGGGCGGGTCGCGCTCGCGCCGCTGCCGTTGTTTTGCGGCCCGAACGAACGAACATGAAGCGCACGCTACTCCCCATTGCCTTGATCATCGCTACCGGCGCCACCGCGCAGGTCACCATCACCACCGGACCAACCAATGCCCAGCAGACCTACTACAGCCTACAGAATGGTGTTGTAATCAGCACGGCCCTTGCTGATTGGGACCTCGCCTTCGAGCTCACGGGCATCACCGGCAGCATCCTGGTGAACACCGCCAAGGGCCACCAGGTGTACAAGGCGCCTTACACGGTGGGGCAATGGAGCTCGCTCGATACCACCGGCCTGCACGCTGGCTGGGTCCCGCAGCACAATAGCGAGACCAACTGGAGCAGCGGCGCGCTCAACCAAGGCCTCACCGCCAATCCCTTCGACCTCGGCTGGGGCATCTACAACTTCGTCACGCACAACATCACCGGCGATAGCTGCTTCGTGCTGAAGCTGAACACGGGTGCATGGAAGAAGCTGCGCATCGACGGCTTCACCGCCGCCACCAACAGCTTCGCTTTCACCTGGGCCAACCTTGATGGATCAGGTGAAGAGACCGGGAGCGTGGTGCGCTCCGCGTATCCGGGCAAGAACTTCGCCTACTACAGTCTAGCGAGCAATACCGCGCTCGACCTCGAGCCCGCTGCGGCAGACTGGGACCTGCTCTTCACCAAGTACCTCGGCTTCGTCACGCAGCCCTTCCCGGCCTGGTATCCGGTGGCGGGTGTGCTGCAGAACCGTCAGGTGGAGGTCCTGCAAGTGGATGGCGTGCCTCCTGCTTCAGCGGAGTATTGGGGACAGCCCTTCGGCACCGACATCAACATCATCGGTTACGATTGGAAGAGCTTCAACCAGACCACCTTCCAATGGGAGTACGTGCAGGACCGCACCTATTTCGTGAAGGACCGTATGGGCGACATCTGGAAGCTTGTCTTCACGGCCTACGGTGGAAGCGCGAACGGGAGCTTCACCTTCACGCAGGAATTGGTGGGCCAGGCTTCGGTGAATGAAATCGGCGCGACCAGCGCGCTGGTCCTCGCCCCCAACCCGGTGAGCGATGGAAACGCGCAAATGATCATTGCTTCAGAGACTGGTGAGGCCCGGATGAGCATCATCGACTTGAATGGCCGTGTGGTGGCCGAGGAGCAACTCACCGGCCTGCACGGTATGGTGCAGCGTCCGTTGGATGTGTCGAACCTTCCCGCTGGACTCTATTTCGTGCGTGTGCAGGGTAATGGCATCGATACGGCCACCCGACTCGTGAAAGAGTAATCGTGCTTTTCAACACGACGTGTGCATCGTTCAAGCATTGATTACCGCAATCGTGGTATTGCCAGCGCCGGGCTTTCGAGGCTCCTTCGCGGCCTCAATCACTCCCGATGACCATTGCGACCTCCTTCGACTTGAAGCAGCGCTGGGATGATCTCCTGGCTGCTGACCCTGCCATACGGATCCGCAACGCCGCTGCGACACTCGATGTGAGCGAGGGCGAGCTGCTCGCCACGCGCATCGGCGATGGCGTCACCCGTCTTCGCCCGGAGTTCAAGGCCATCCTTGCAGGTGTGCCTGCGATCGGACGTGTGATGGCGCTCACCCGCAACAACGATGTGGTCCACGAGCGGAAGGGCACCTACCTGAATCCATCGCTGGATGAGGCTCACGTCGGTCTCTTCGTTGGCGCTGACATCGACCTGCGCATCTTCTGGCACGCCTGGGCGCATGCCTTCGCCGTGTTGGAAGCGGGGCGTGAAGGCGTCCGCCACAGCCTGCAGTTCTTCGCGGCCGATGGCGAAGCGCTGCATAAGATCTATCTGGTTCCTGAGAGCGATGCCGGCGCCTACCACGACCTGGTGGAGCGCTTCCGTGCCGAGGACCAATCCCCTGTGCTCGCCTCCGTGCCCTATCCCGCCGAGCGCCCCGAGCAGCCGGACGCCGCCATCGACGTCGCTGGCCTTGGCGCTGGTTGGCTCGCGTTGAAGGACACGCACGATTTCCACCTGCTGCTGCGCCGGTTCGGCGTCTCGCGTACCCAGGCCCTCCGTTTGGCGCCCGGAGGAAACTGGGCCGTGCCAGTCGCGCCGGCCGCCTTGCGAACGGTGATCACATCTGCCGCGCAGGAGCAATGCCCCACCATGGTCTTTGTGGGGAATCGTGGCATGCTGCAGATCCACACCGGCACGGTGACCAATGTGATGGACGTGCCCCACTGGTTCAACGTGGTTGATCCCGACTTCAACCTGCATTTGCGGGAGGCCGCCATCGCTACTGGATGGGTAGTGCGCAAGCCCAGCGTCGACGGCGTCATCACGGCGCTGGAGTGCTACGATGTCCATGGTGCGCAGTTGGTGCAGCTCTTCGGCAAGCGCAAGCCGGGGATTCCCGAACTGGAGCAATGGCGCGACCTGATTGCACGCGCTGAATCAGCCCATCGCCTCGCGTGACGTACGCGTGACAGAGCGGCGACCCGTGACGGGGAACTTCGCGCGCCGAATGAAGGGTGCGCGGATAGTGGGCCGATGGATGGGGTGGATGCTCGCCGCTATCCAATGCGTAGGCGAAGCACAGGGGCAGATCTCCGTAGAGGTGAGGGAAGCAGGCTCTGTCGCGCCGGTGCAGTATGCCCACATTCAGTTCGTGACCATGATTGATGGTATCCGCAAGCTGGCGGTCTCCGGTCCGGACGGGCGATGCGATTTGCCAATCACGGCTGAGCAATTAGCAGGTGGGGTGGCGCTGCACGTCTCCTTCGTCGGCTTCGCCGCATGGGCGGATACGATCCGGATTCCCGGCGTAGTTACCTGCGTGCTCCGTCGCGACCCCACGCAGTTGCACGAGGTGGTGGTAACCGGGCAATACGCTCCGGGCTCCATCGAGGGCGCGGTGCAGCGACTGCGCGTGATCGACAGCCAGCGCATCCGGCGCATGGCGGCGCAGAACCTCGGCGATGCCCTGCGTGATCAGCTGAACCTGCGTTTGGCGCAAGACAATGTGCTCGGCTCGTCGGTCTCGATGCAGGGGCTCGGCGGAGAGAACGTGAAGGTGCTCATCGATGGCATCCCGGTCACTGGTCGGCAGAATGGCCAGGTGGACCTTTCACAGATCGACCTCTCCGGCATCGACCGCATCGAGGTGGTGGAAGGCCCCTTGAGCGTGAACTACGGTACCAATGCGTTGGCCGGCACCATCAACCTTATCACACGCAAGTCGGGTGGCGGTCCAGCGACGATGAGGGCGTCGGCTTATGCTGAGCACATCGGCCGACTGAACACCACACTCGGCGCAACGCGGCGATGGGGACGCCACGAGCTTGTACTGCATGGAGGCCGCAACTTCTTCACCGGCTGGGATCCGCGCCACTCCGGATGGCCCAGCCTCGCGGCGCAGGTGGCCGATACCAACCGCCACCTGCAATGGAAACCACGTGAACAGTATTTCGGCCGTGCCAATTACCGCTGGACCGGCGAGCGATGGACCTTGGGCTGGAAAGGCGAGGGCCTGCACGATCGCATCATCGACCGGGGTCGTCCGCGAGCGCCCTACTACGAGAGCGCCTTCGACGCGGCGTATGTGACAAGGCGCTTGGACAATGCGCTCTTCGCCGAGGGTCGCATCGGCGACCATGGCCGACTGAATGCACTGGCCGCGCACAACCGCTATGAACGGACGCGCAACACCTGGCTGCGCGACCTCACCACATTGGGAGAGGAATTGAGTGAGGCCGATGGCGCGCAGGACACCACGCGTTTCACATTGACCAACGTGCGGGCCACTTACTCTTTCGCTCCGGGCACCGCGCGTTTGCGTTGCGAGCTGGGCACCGACATCAACGTGGAGACGGGCCACGGCGACCGGCTCGATGGCCGCAGGGAGATTGGTGACTACGCGGCTTTCGCGAGCGTGGAGTGGCGGCCGATGGAAGCCCTCACTGTGCGGCCGGGTGTTCGCTACGCGCACAACACGCGCTACGACGCACCGGTGATCCCCTCGCTCAACCTGCGCTGGCAGCTGCTCGATGCGCTTACGCTGCGCGCCTCGTATGCGGAAGGGTTCCGGGCGCCTTCGCTCAAGGAACTGCACCTCCTTTTCGTTGACGTGAACCACGACATCACCGGCAGTCCGAGCCTGCGCCCCGAGCGCTCGCGGAGCACCGCCCTCGGTTTCGCGTACCGGCACGCACGGGATCGCGTGGTGTACAGCAGCGAGCTCAACGGCTTCTACAACGATGTCCGCGAGATGATCACGCTCGCGCAGGTGCAGGGCGCCAGCTTCACGTACGTCAACATCGGGCGCATGCGCACCACCGGTGGCAGCATGGGCGCCGGTTGGGACAACGGCCATTGGAGCGTGAGCGTTGGTGCGGCCCTCACGCTGCGCAAGGACCCCTTCGCCGATGCTGCGGATGAGCCCTGGCAATCGACGCCGGAGCTGCGCGGCTCGGTGACGCGGCAATGGATGCGGCAGGGGTGGAGCGCATCGCTCTTCTGGAAATACCAAGGGGAGCAGCAGAGCTATGTGATCGAAGCCGATGGCACGGTGCGTCGCGGGAGTGTTTCTGCCTTCCACCTTGCTGATGCCACGTTGAGCAAGCAAATCCTGGCCAAGCGCATCACGCTATCTGCCGGTTGCAAGGACCTCTTCGATGTGCGCAACCTGAACGCCACGCTGAGCAGCGGCGTGCATGACGCGGGCACGGGCTTCGTGCCGATGACCACCGGGCGCACCGCTTTCCTCCGGATCGAACTTGAACTGAAGCGCACGAAGGGATGAGGCATCTTGTTCCGATCGCCGCCGTGGTTCTGCTCGCCTCGTGCATGAAGGAGGAGCTGCCTGCCCCGCGTGCTCCACGCGGCGATGCACGCAGCACTCAGCTCTGCATGGGCAGCGGCTATGCGCGGCAGCTGTGGTTCGACCTCGGCAGCGGACAAGTGGTGAGCGAGAACGCGCGCATCGATTGGGACCTCGCCTTCGAGAGCGCGCCCGATGGATGGCGCGTGCTGCTGAACGGCTCGCGGCTCATGACGGCCTGGCCGCTCGGACCGGTGGAGATCACCGCACCGCACGATACCGCAGGCCTCTCCGCCCTCCGACGCGTGGATGCCGCCAGCGCTTCCGACGACAGCCTCGCCCTGCGCGATTGGCTGGGCACCGCGAACGTTTACATCGTTGACCTTGGCATCAATAGCGATGGGCTGCCACTGGGGCTGCGCAAGATGCGGCTCAACAGCGTGAGCCCCACGACCTACCAGATTGATGTGGCTCAGCTCAACGGCTCAGGGCTCGCTTCGTTCACCGTGATTAAGGATCCCAACGCGCATTCACCTGTTGGAGCTTCGCGCAGGGCGTGGTGCCCATCGAGCCGCCACGCGGATCCTGGGACCTCTGCTTCACGCAGTACACGCACCAGTTCGAGAGCTTCAACCTCGACTACCTCGTGAACGGCGTGCTATCCGCCTCCACCACGCGCGTATCGCGTATCACCGGTCGCGACTTTGCCTCCATCACCGCAACGGACACGCTCCTGTTTCCCATGGAGGGTCGTCGCAACGCGATCGGCTACGATTGGAAGGTCTATTCCTTCGAGACCAGCGCGTACAGCATCGTGCCAGACCTCGCGTTCATCGTGCGCGATGCCGATGGCTACCTGTACAAGCTGCGCTTCATCGAGTTCTATGGCCCCCAAGGTCAGACCGGCTGCCCGCTCTTCGAGACGGTGCCCTTGTAGGCTACATGTCCATCTCACCGCCAGTGCTGCCGGGCTCGGGGCGCTGGTTGTTCCGCTTGCGGAACAGTGAGGTGTTCTGCTCGCCGAACTTCCAGGTGAGCGTGAAGCGTACGAAGCGCATCTCGCGCCGCCGGAAGCTCTCCTGGTAGAGCCGGTCGGTGTCGATGATGTTGCCCCACCTCCGGGTGAAGAACACATCGTTCACCGATAGCGCGGCGCTGAGCTTCTTGTTGAGGTCGTGCCCCATGGAGAAGTCGATGCCGTACTGCGGCAGGCTTCGTCCTTGTGGCTGGATGCGCGGCCCTTCGTACTCGCCATTCAACTGCATGTTCCAATCCTTGGTGAAGCGCCAGGACAGCATGGCTTTCGCGTTCCAGTTGTAGCCCTGGTTGCGCGTCCCGTTCTGCGCGTCCGCGAGCGCTACGTCGGTGTACTGCACCGTGCCGCTGAGGGTGACCTGCAGCCCTTGCACGGGTTCCACCTTCACGATGTTCTCCCAGCCGCCGGTCATGCTGTAGCTGCCGTTCACGAAGGTGTTCAGCAGCAAGGTGGTGTCGGAGGGCAGCGGCGTGGCGTAGCTGGTGATCACATCCTGCGTATGCCGGCCGAAGACGCTCGTGAGCCAAGACGCCTTCCCGTTCAGGAAGGGCAGCAGGTGGTTCACCTCTGCCAGCGTGCTCAGCTCGGGCGCAAGTGCCGGGTTGCCGATGCGCACGTTCCGGCTGTCGGCGTTCATGATGAAGGGCATGATCTGCCAGAAGTTCGGGCGGCTGATCTTGCGCGAGACGTTCAGTTGCACCTCGCGCAGGCTGTTGTCCCATTTGCGGGAGAGGTAGAGCGCAGGGAAGATCGCCTTGGCGAGGTTCTCTGTCCCGTCGGGGTATTTGTAGCTGAAGGTGATGTCCTTGTCCTCCAAGCGCGTCTCGAACCAGGTCTGCTCGAAGCGGAAGCCGGCCTGCATGCTCCAATGTTCCGTGATCCGGTGCTGCCAGTTCACGTACGCGGCGTTGATGATGTCGGTGATCACGTAATCGTTCGTGAGGCTGGTGTCCGGAACATCCGTTCCGATGACAGGCGACGACACGAAGACATCGAGGTAGGTGTTGTCCAGCTTCACGTTGCCCTTGATGCCGTACTCGAGCTTGTCCTTCTCACCGAGCGGTTCGGTGAAATCGGCTTGAAGCGTGACCTGCTGGTTGGTACTTCCACCGATGTTGTCCTGCAGGCGCGGGCTCTCCGACAATTGAGCGCCGTCGCTGCCGTGGGTGTACTGGTCGAAGCCTGCACGGCTGTCCCGCTTCCAGGTGTTGTAGGTGAGGTCCGTGTTCCACTCCCGGCCCTCCTTCGGCGACTTGCGGCGGAAGCCCAGCTGGGTGGTCGCGCTCATCATCTCGGATAGCGTGGTGTTCACCTGTCTCGTGGTGGAGAGCAGCTCGCTCCCCGGGCCGAGGATCGTGGCATTGAGCACGTCGTTGCCGCTGCGCTCGTGCGCGCGGATGCTCTGCGAGAAGGTGATGAGGTTGCGGTTGCTCTGCTGCCAGTCCACGCCAAAGCGTCCGCCGGTCATCGCGCGCTCGCTCTCGTCGCGCGCCTCTTGGCGGAAGAATCCCGTGGTGGTGCCGCCGCTCCGCTCTGCACGGTCCGTGGTGCCATCGGTATTGTTGGCGCTGGTGTTGTAGTTGCCGCTGAGGTTGAAGGCCCATTTGCCCTCCTTCATGTTCAGGTTGCCGCCCGCCTGATAGCGGTCGTTGGTGCCGATGCCGCCCTGCAGCTGTCCGCTGTAGCCAGGCTTCGTGTTCTTCTTCAGCACTACGTTGATGATGCCGCCCGTGGCATTCGCATCGAAGGCCACCGATGGGTTGGTGATGACCTCCACACGCTCGATGTCCTCGGCCGGGATCTGCTCCAGCGTCATCGCCGTGGGGCGGCCATCGATGAGCATCTGCGGACGCGCGCCCCGCATCTCCACGTTGCCATCGAGATCCACGCTGAGCCCTGGCACGTTCTTCATCACATCCACACCGGAGCCACCCTGCGTGCTGAGGTCCTTGTCAACGTTGAAGACACGGCGATCGACCTGCATGGTCATGGTGGCCCGCTCGCCCACCACCTCCACCTCCTTCAGCAATTCGGCATCGGGTGCCAGCGTGATATTGCCGAGGTCGAGCTCCATGCGCTCACGGCTCAGCTGCACCTGCTTCTCCCACGAGCGGAAGCCGATAAAGCTCACGGTGACCTTCAGCGGTGGCCCCACGGGGATCTTCTCCACGTTGAACTCGCCCGAGTTGCTGCTGATGGTGCCACCGACGATGCTGTCGTTGTATGCCATTCGGATCGCCACCGTGGTGAACTCGGCTCCTTTGCGCGTGCCACCATCGACCACCCGGCCATAGATGCGCCCGATCGCTGGCGCGCCGCTTGGCCGCATTCCGGACGGCCGCTGGGCGAAGAGGGACAGACCGGTGAGCAGGAAGGCGAGCAGGAGCAGGAATCGCATGGGCGCGAAGGTACCGGGGCGTAGAGGCGGCTGTTGGTCCGGGGCGGCTAAGACACCCGAGACAGGGGAATGGTTTGACAACCTTTCACAGAGCGGGATGAAAAGGAAGAGGCCCCGCTTTCACGGGGCCTCAGGTTCTTCGGAGTGCTGTGGTCTAGTACTCGTCGCTGCGCGAGCCGCGGTCACCACGGTCGCTGCGGTATCCGCCGCGATCGCCGCCGCCGCCGCCACGGTCATTGCGATAACCGCCACGATCGCCGCCCCGGGCGCCGCCGAAGCCGCCGCGATCACCCTCGGTGCGAGGGCGGGCCTCGTTCACCACGAGGTCGCGGCCGTGGAAGTTCTTGCCATTGGTGCCTTCGATGGCTGTGCGGCCAGCGTTGTCATCTGCCATCTCCACGAAGCCGAAGCCGCGGCTCCGGTTGGTGGCTTTGTCCATGATGATCTTGGCCGATGTGACCTCCCCGAATTGTTCGAAGAGTTCACGCAATTCCTGGTCCCTCACAGTGTAAGGCACATTGGCGACGTAAATGTTCATGAGTTCTACTGACTGGTTTAAGTTCGTTTTCGCCTGTGCCGCGGAGGTCTCGCCAAAGAACGCCCCGGCCGTTGGGCGGGCCGAATGTAGGTTGAAAACCGATCCCGGCAAGTGTCTGCTGGATTCGTGAACCCTTGGTGCTTACCGCATTGAGGGGCATCCGCACCGTTCGTACCGGTTCACGGATCCCCCACCGGTCCGTCCCCGTTCATCACGATCGGGGTAATCCCGCGCTTCACCTTGGCCGCGTGGATCGCGCAATCGATACCCGGCCCGCCAGGCGGCGCCGCATGCTGGTAGTAGCGGGCGGTGGACTGTTGGTGATGGTCACCCTGGTGGTGCTGGCCAGCGGGCTGGGCCGATCGCGCGTTCGGGTGGAAGCGGGCAAGGTCACGATCGGCACGGTGAGCAAGGGGCTTTTCAAAGAGTTCATCCCCATCACCGGCACGGTGCAGCCTATCAAGACGGTCTTCCTCGATGCGGTGCAGGGCGGCATCGTGGAGGAGGTCTTCTTGGAGGATGGACAGGCCGTGGTGGCGGGAACACCGATCCTCCGCCTCGGCAACCAGCAGTTCCAGATGGATGCCATCAACCGCGAGGCGCAACTGCTCGACCAGCAGAACAACCTGCGCAACACGCGCCTCAACATGGACCAGCAGACCAACACCTGGAAGCAGCAGTTGGCCCAGCTGGACTACGACATGAAGCAGGTGGAGCGGACCTGGCGCCTTAACGAAAGCCTCAAGGACAAGGGCATGGTGGCCGAGCAGGAGATCGCGCGCAGCCGCGAGGAGTTCCAGCTTGCCCAGGAGCGCCGCCGCCTGCTGGTGGCCAACATCCGCAACGACTCGCTCTTCCGCCGCACGCAGGAAGGGCAGATCGCCTCCTCGCTCGACCTGATCCAGGACAACCTCGGCTTCCTGCATCGCGCGCTCGAGAACCTCACGGTGAAGGCGCCCATCGCGGGGACGCTGAGCGGCCTTCGCGCCGAGATCGGGCAGACAGTGGCGCAGGGCTCGCGGATTGCTCAGATTGACATGCTGGATGCGCTGAAGCTCCGAGCGCGCGTGCCGGAGCATTACGTGAGCCGCGTTTATCAAGGCTTGGAGGCCACGTTCGCCTTCGCCGGGCGCGACTTCCAGCTCACGGTGGCCAAGGTCTTCCCCGATGTGAGCAACGGTGAGTTCGATGTGGACTTCCACTTCAATGGTGAGGCGCCCGAGGCTGTGAAGCGCGGGCAGACCGTGCAGGTGCGCTTGCAGCTGAGCGAGGACATGGAGGCCATCATGCTGCCGCGCGGGCCCTTCTTCCAGGATACCGGCGGGCAATGGGTCTATGTGCTGGATGCCGAAGGCAAAGCCACGAAGCGCGAAGTGAAGCTCGGCCGCCAGAACCCCGACATGTACGAAGTGACGGAAGGACTTCAACCCGGCGACCGCGTGGTCACCAGCCGCTACGCCGCTTTCAATGACGCGGACGAACTCATCATCCAGTAAGAGCGCATCATGATGCGCCCCAATCCAACCGCCAACCCCTCAACCATGAGCCTCCTGAAGACCACCTCCCTCAGCAAAATCTACCGCACCGATACGGTCGAGACCACCGCGCTCAACAACGTGAGCATCGACATCGCACAAGGCGAGTTCGTCGCCATCATGGGCCCCAGCGGCTGCGGCAAGTCAACCTTGCTCAACATCATCGGCCTGCTCGACTCGCCCAGCAGCGGACAGTACTTCGTGAACGGCGAGGACGTGAGCGGCTACAACGAGCGCAAGCGCGCCGAAGTCCGCAAGAGCACCATCGGCTTCGTGTTCCAGAGCTTCAACCTGATCGATGAGTTGACGGTCGCCGAGAACATTGAACTGCCGCTCATCTACACGAGCATGCCGAAGAGCGAACGGCGCCAGCGCGTGCAGGAGGCCATGGACCGCATGAGCATCGCGCATCGCGGCAAGCACTTCCCGCAACAGTTGAGCGGTGGCCAGCAGCAGCGCGTGGCCATCGCGCGCGCCGTGGTGAACGCACCCAAGCTCATCCTCGCCGACGAACCCACGGGCAACCTCGACAGCGCGATGGGCGAGGAGGTGATGAGTTTGCTCTCCGAGCTGAACAAGGCGGGCACCACCATCATCATCGTCACGCACAGCATGCGCGACGCAGGCTACGCCCAGCGCACGATCAAGCTGCTGGATGGGAAGGTGGTGGACACGAGCATACCCGCACAGGCGTTGCTTTGACCCGCAGCATGGCGGGACGCACTGCTTACGTTCGCACCACCTGAACCCTTTCGTTCGGCACGCACGTGTGCGAGTTTGAATCTAGCCCACCGCAACCATGGAAAAGCGACCGAAGACCAACCCGTGGAAACTGAAGACCCCGCCCGGCAGCAGTGACTACACCATGCATGTGGAAGAGAAGGACGGAAAGGAAGTGCTCGTCTGCACGGTAGGCAAGACGGTGCTGCTCTACGACATCCGGTGCATCACCGATTTGCACGCCATGCTGAAGAAGCACGGCGACTGGATGGACCTCGGCGGCGCCGACGAACAGAAGCCAGCCAAGGAGGGCACCGTGGAAGCCTGGGGCCGAAGCGAGAAGAACCCCGTGAAAGGCTGGTACGGTTTGAAGAAGGGATTGCGCGGCCGCTTCGGCGTGTACCTGCCGCCGTTGATGGAAGCACTCGGCCTGGCGGAAGTGACGCACGAAGCGAAGGGGAACAGGATGCGGGCGAAGTGACCGCGATCCGGCGGCTTGCCGCCGAGGTGGCGCCTTGGGTAACCGCCCGTCACAGGCCCAACGCCAACGCACTCCGAAGTGCTGCGCGCACTCCTTGGGCTCCACCTTCGGGCCATGTGGAAGAACTACCTCCTCATCGCCTGGCGCACCCTCAAGCGCGACAAGCTCTTCGCGGCGCTCAACATCATCGGCCTCGCCATCGGCATCGTGGCCTGCTTGCTCATCTACATCTACGTGCAGGATGAATTGAGCTTCGACGCGCACCACCGCAAGGCCGACCGCATCTTCCGCATCCAGGCACACTACCAGTTCGGCGATACCAAGGACGATTTCGGCATCACGCCCTTCCCCATCATGGAGGCGCTGCTCACCGAGTACGCCGATATCGAGGCGGGCGTCTCGCTCCTCCAGCTCGGTCAGACCACCCTCGAGTACAACGGCCAGCGCCATGTGGCGCAGGACGGCTACAACGCCGACACCAGCTTCTTCCGCACCTTCGATTTCATTTTCACGCACGGCGGACCGGAAGCGCTCGACGAGCCGGACAACATCGTCATCGTGCAAGAATTGGCGACGCGCATGTTCGGCGCGGAGGACCCCATCGGCAAACTGGTCACACGCAACGGCCGCACATTGAAGGTGGCCGGTGTGATCGACGAGAAGGCCGGGAACACGCACATCCCGCTGGGTGTGTTCATGAGCCGCTTGGGCATGCCGCCGCAAGCGAAGGCGCAGCTCGCGCAGAGCTGGGGCAACAACAGCTGCCTCAACTACCTGGTGCTGGCGCCGGGCGTGGACGAGCACGCCTTCCAAGGCAAGATGGACGCCTTCGTCACCAAGTACATCATCCCCGCGTGGGGCGGCGAGCAGTTCCAAGGCAGCATCCGCTTCAACCTGGAGCCGCTGCGCGATGTCCACTTCAACAACGAACTCATCTACGACACCCCGAAGAAGGGCAACAAGGCCTACGTCGCGCTCTTCGCCATCGTGGCCGTGCTCATCCTCGCCATCGCGTGCATCAACTACATCAACATGAGCACCGCCGATGCCACACGCCGCGCGAAAGAAGTAGCGCTGCGGAAAGTGAGCGGCGCGCAGCGCGGCCAGCTCGTGGCGCAGTTCATCGGCGGCAGCGTCTTGATCGCCGTCATCGGCATCGTGGTGGCGCTGGTGCTGCTCTGGCTGGCGCTGCCCGCATTCAACGGCATCACGGAGAAGGAGATCGGTATGGGCTATCTGCTGCGCGGCAGCTTCGCGGGCGTTGTGCTCCTGATCGTCATCGCCATCGGTGTGGTGGCCGGCAGCTACCCGGCCTTCTTCCTCTCGCGCTTCGCGCCGCAATTGCTGCTGAAGGAAGGCGTGGCCAGTGGAGCAGGGAAGGGCCGTGTGCGCAAGGTGCTCATGGGCGCGCAGTTCGCCATCGCGCTCTTCATGGTGGCGGGCACGCTAGCCGTGTTCGCGCAGCTGCACTGGCTGCGTACCACCGACATGGGTTTCCGCAAGGAGAACCTGCTCAGCGTCGCGATGCCGCTGCCCAATGGGCCCGACACGCTCGCTTGGGACAAGCTGCGCCCCGTGAAGGACGAGCTGATGCGCCAGAGCTTCGTCACTGCCGCCTCGTTCACGCAGAACCTGCCGGGGCAGAGCGGTGGCCGCTGGGTGCTGCAGGTGAACACCCCCGAGGGCCGCATCGACAAGCCCATGCCCACGATGAGTTCCGATGCCGACTTCCCCGCGCTGCTCGGCGTGGAGCTGGCCGCGGGCCGCTACTTCGATCCCGCCATCCCCAGCGACCGCGACAACGCCGTGATGGTGAACGAGAGCGCCGTGAAGGCCTTCGGCTGGCAGGATCCGCTGGCCGAGAAGATCTACATCCCCGGCGACAGCGTGAGCCAGGAGCTCACCGTCATCGGCGTGCTCAAGGACTTCCACTACACCAGTTTGCACACGCCCATCGAACCGCTGGTGCTCTTCCAGAGCAGCCAGCGCTACGGCGCGCAGAACCTGGTGCTGCGCCTGCAAGCCGGCGATGTGGCCCAGCAGCTCCTCCAAGGTGAATGGGAAAAACTCTTCCCCAATGCGGAATGGGACGCCACCTTCCTCACGGACAGCATCGCGCAGCTCTACCGCGCCGAGGACAAGCTCTACCGCGTCTTCACCGCCTTCGCCGTGCTCACCATCCTGCTCACGGTGATGGGTCTCTACGGCTTGGCCTACTTCACCGCCCGGCAGCGCACGCGTGAGATCGGCATCCGCCGCGTGATGGGCGCGCCGCTCTTCGACATCGTGCGCCGCCTGAACAAGGAGTTCGTGGTGCTGCTCGGGCTTGCGTTGCTGGTCGCTTTCCCGTTGGCCTTCTATGCGATCGGTCGCTGGCTGGAAACCTTCGCGTACCACACGGACATCTCACCGGCGCTCTACGCCGCGGCGTTGCTGATCACTTTGCTGGTAACGGTGCTGACGGTGACGGTGCAGGCGTATAGGGCGGCGGTGGCTGACCCAGTGAAAGCACTTCGTTACGAATGAACCGTCACCCCGGGCTTGACCCGGGGCGGTAGGCGCTGCGATACGAATAAGGAGCAAGCGCCATAAGTGCTCCGGTGTACCCGCTATCGCGCCATGGCGCCTTGTGTTGGCGTGTGTAACAGATGTGGAATCCGCTCCACAGACTGTGGAGCCTTCGCGTGGGCGGCCGCCCTCCGCAAGGTCGTGGCATGCGGGAACCGGGGTGGTATCCGATCTGTCCCACGGCGGCATGCGCAACCACCTGCACCAGCTCGTACTGCTTGTTCTATTGGCCCCCGCCACCATGCTTGCCCAGAACTGGGGCGTGGGCTTCCGCTTGGGCGACCCCAGCGGCATCAGCGTCAAGAAGTACTGGACGGGCCATGCCTTCGAGATGAGCCTTGGCCGAACCCACGTCTTCGGGCATGGCCGGTACTACAACGACCATTACGACCGCTGGTACGACAACCAGAACTTCAACCACAACGCCCACGAGTTCATCGGCTACCGCGCCAACCCCGCGCTTGCGCTGCAATTGCACTACCTGGTGCACAAGCAGGTGAAGAACGCCGCCGGCCTCGATTGGTACTACGGCTTCGGGGGCCAGGTGCGCAGCTACCGCTACTGGTACAGCTACCGCTACCGGCCCGGCCCTGGCCAGGACTGGGTGGTGGTGAACGAAGAGAGCGTGACCGAATTGGACCTCGGGGTGGATGGTGTCATCGGCCTGGAGTACAACTTCCCCAAAGCACCGGTGAGCATCTTCACCGATGCCACCCTTTACATGGAGCTCTTCGACAACCCCTTCGCGTTCCGCCCGCAGTTCGGCCTGGGTGCCCGTTTCCGCTTCGGGGGATAGGCGCCGGGCGCGATCGCTGGCCCGGTGAAAGCATAGCGCTACGAATGGATGGTGTGCCGCGCATTACGGATCAGTGACGCGCTATGCACCTCCAATTCGATCTCGATCATGAACTCCGGGAGCGCGAGGCCCTCCACCTCGATCCATGAACCGGCCGGGAACTGTTTCGTGTAGATGGTATTGCGGTAGCCCGACTCCTTGATGAACTCGGCCATATTGGTAGTGAACACGTTCTCCGCCACCACATCATCGAAGGTGCAGCCATAGTGCTTCAGCACCTTGTCCAGGTCGCTGTAACAGTTCCTCATCTGTTGGGCGAGATCGCCCACGGCGGTCGGTGCGCCCGTGTCGTCCATGCTCACGGCGCCGCTGATGGTGATGGCATTGCCGATGCGCACGGCGTGGGTATAGCCATAGGCCTTCTCCGCTTCGGGGCGCAGATTGAACCATTCAGGCTCTTCCACCGGCGCAGTCTGGGCCTTCTCTTCCGTTCGCTCTTCGGGGTGTTCGGCGTTGGTGCAGCTCGCCACAAGAAGTGGAACAGCGAGAAGCACCAGGTTTCGCGAGAGGGATGCAGGGAAGCGCATGGTGCTTGAGGGGTTGGGTCCGGCAAACCTAGACTATCGAACAGAACCTGTGAATGGCCGAACTTCGGGGGAAGCTTACACTTGGCCTTGGTGCAATGCGCTCGGTGTTCGGGCTGGCAGGTGGGTTTGGATTCTTGCTGCGTTAAGCCGAGCGCAAACAGAAGAGCAGCCAGAGGCTGCGAAGAACCTGCGTTGTGGTGCGTAGCCGCAGGCTACGCGCAGTGGAGGGTACAACTTCCCCAAAGCACCGGTGAGCATCTTCACCGATGCCACCCTGTACATGGAACTCTTCGACAACCCCTTCGTGTTCCGCCCGCAATATGGCCTGGGTGCCCGTTCCCGTTTTGGTGGCTAGGCACAGGGTGTCGCCCCCTAGCTCCAGCTTATCGAGGAAACTGCGCTCGCGTGCGGGGATTGCCTGTAGCCAACCAGCGGGCGCGAACTTCCGGACACCCTGTCAGTCCCGCAATTGAGCTTCCTTAACAGTTCCCACATGAAACCACAGGGCCCTGCGGGCGTTATCCGTATGGCACGGTACCTGCCGCGCCTTGCTCGCCATGAACACCCAAGACCCCGAAACCAACGTGCTCCGCACCCTGCTTGTGGATGCCCCGCCCGAGGCCGTGTGGAAGGCCCTCACCGATCCAAAGCTCGCTAGGCTCTTCATGGGCGCCATGCCCTGCTGCGACCTGCGCCCCGGCAAGCCCGTGCAGTGGTTCGTGCGCGAGGAGAACGGCGACCAGACGCTGGTGGCCAAAGGCACCGTGATGTCGGTACTGCCCGGCGAGCGCTTGCGCTACACCATGTACCGCATGGGCGGAGACCTGCCCGACGAGCCCGCCAGCCATACCACGGTGGACCTGCATCTGGTGACCGAGGATGATGCGCGCACGCGAGTGGAGCTGTGGCAGGGCGATTTCGCCGGGCTGCCGCATGCCGTGCGCCGTGCCCGCGAGGCCGGCCGCCAATGGGTGGAACAGCTCGTGGGCCTCAAGCGCGTGTCCGAAGAAGTGTGGCAGGCACAGGCGGCGTAAGGGCTGCCGCGATGGTCGCTGCTGATCACTCCGCATTCCGCTGAATTCGCGTCCGAAAGCCTTGGTCGGCAAACGGAGAAACGACTGTTTAATTCGGCATCGGGAAGTTTTTCCCCAAGGTGCTGACCTACCTTGTTCCCAACGCCCGGTTCCGTTAGCGGACCCCTATCGCCGGTCCGTCCCTTGAGCCGCATGAGCTACCACAAGAAAGACCCGTTGCTGTATCGCCCGGCGACCGCTGATGCCGAGTGCATCCGCGTGCGGTTGAATCACAAGACCATCGTGCTGCTGAAGAGCATGAAGAGCTTCGAATCGTGGAAGCTGCGCTATCCCGATGCCGTGGTGATTGAGCCGGCCGATCCGCGCAAGAAGCCCAAGGCCTAGCGGGTCTACCGCTGCGCGTAGCGGAACGGATCGCCGAGCTGGCGCAAGCGCCGCACGTGCGAGCCGATGGCCTTGACGAGCGTGGGCTTCACGTTGTACGGCAGTCCGAACTCCTCCGCGGTGCGCTGCACGATGGGCGCGATGTCGGGATAGTGCAGATGCGATACGTAGGGGAAGAGGTGGTGCTCGATCTGGAAGTTGAGCCCGCCGGTGAACCAGGTGAGCAGGCGGCTGCGCGGCGAGAAGTTGGCGGTGGTGAGCAGTTCATGCACCGTCCAGTCCGTCGGGATCACGCCTTGGGCATTGGGAAGCGGCTGGTGCGCGCCCTCCACCACGTGGGCCAGCTGGAACACGGTTCCGAGGATGATGCCGCAGGTGAAGTGCATGGCCGCGAAGCCCAGCAGCACCTGCCACCAGGCGAAGGGGGTGAAGAGCAGGGGCAGCACGATGAAGAGCCCGACATGGGCGAGCTTGACGCCGGCCATGGCCAGGAAGTGCAGCTTGAAGGGATGCGCGCTGTGCTTCGGGTCCCCATTGCGCTTTGCGCGCGCGAGCGAGAAGAAGTCGTTGCCGAGCTTCACCACGGTGAGGAGGCCGTAGAAGAAGAAGGAGTACACATGCTGCAAGCGGTGGATCCGCCAGAGCGGGGCATGCTCACAGAAGCGGAGCAGGCGCGGCGGATTGATGTCGTGATCGACCTCATCCACATTGGTGTGGGTGTGGTGCGCGCCGTTGTGCTGGATCTTCCAGGTGAAGGAGTCGCTGCCCAGCAGGTACATGGTGCCGCCCAGCCATTCGTTCACCCAGTTGCGGCGCGAGATGGAGCCGTGCAGCCCGTCGTGCATGACGCCCATGCCCACGCCGGCCATGCCCACGCCCATGAGGACGGCGAGCAGCAGCGCCGACCAGGCCGGCATCGCCACCGTCAGGATGAGGATGAGCGGCATCAGGAAGAGCGCCAGCATGAGCACCGCCTTGATAGCGATGCGGGCATCGGCCTTGGGCGTGATGCGCTGGTTCTTGAAATGCGCGGTTACGCGCGCGCGCACGGTGCTGCCGAATGCGCGGTCGTTCGCCGGGCCGGTGTACCGGGGGCGCTGGTGATGGAAGGTCGTTGGACGTTCACGGCGGAAATGTGGGCTTGTCGGTTTCAGATGGCGTGGACGATGCGCTCTACCTCGGCGATGGAGAGGCCGAGGCGCTCGCAGAGGCGCTGGGTGAGCTCCGCCTCCTGCCCCGGCTGGTAGAAAAGGTCCGCGTCGGAGAGTTGCTTGAAGCGGTTGCGGAGCTTGGTTTTCTTGTGGCCCCAGGTGCCCGGCACGATGACCAGGCCACTATTGGCGGAGGGTTGGGTATCCATGTGGAGGTGCTTGCCCGTATTCTCCCATCGCCGCTGCATGACGGGTGGATGGGTTCTTCTGGTCGATTTCGACCATGGGCGCATGCCTGCACCGATGACCGCGCCTTGTCGAGCGGACCCGCGATGGGCCTTCGCGCATCGCGGGCGTGCTCTTGCCCACGACGAGCGCTTGGCCTGCCTTCGGGAGCCCGGCAAAGCGGTACCGGGCGTGAGCGAAAGGTAAGCGCGCGTGCGCCATGCCCCCCCGCGTTGTGAAAAGATGGGCCGCCGTGCGCCGGGGTTTTCCCAACCGATCGTTGGGCGAATGTGGGAAGCGGCATACCTTGCGCCCACTCCCCGGTGCTTTTGCCGGGATCAACTTGCGGCCGTTAAACGCCGCGCAATACAAGCAGTCATGTCAAGCGGTACAGTAAAGTTCTTCAACACGGAGAAAGGTTTTGGTTTCATCACCCCGGACGAGGGTGGTAAGGATCTCTTCGTGCACAAGACCGGGACCCGGTCGCCCATCTACGAAGGTGACAAAGTCACTTACGATGTGGAGCAGAGCCCCAAGGGCCCGAACGCGGTAAACGTCCAGAAGGCCTAAGGCCATCAACGCTTACAAGAAGCGAAGCCCTCCGAGCAATCGGGGGGCTTCGCCGTTCAGGGCTGGCGCTGAAGAAGCGTCAGGGTCGGCTGAAGAAATTTCAGTCCGCGCTGTACAGGATGGCAGGATCGGCGCGCTGGCATCGGGCTTGATTGCCGGGCGGTCGTCAAACCCAAATACAAACACCCATGACCCTCATGAAGTACAGTTCGCCTGTGAGCGCCGCATCACCGGTGGACCGCCTGGCCAGCGAGATCTTCGGCCAAAGCATCGGTCGTCTGTTCGGCAGCGACGGTTTCCCCGAGCATTCCCCCCGCGTGAACATCATTGAGAGCATCGATGACTTCCGCGTGGAGATGCAGGCGCCGGGCTTCGACAAGAAGGACCTGAAGGTGGAGATGGTGAACGACACGCTCACGATCAGTGGCGAGCACACCGAGGAGGCTGTACAGAACGATGAGGTGCGCTGGACGCGCCGGGAGTTCGGTCGCAGCAGCTTCGAGCGCAGCTTCACCCTGCCCAAGAGCGTGCAGGCCGAGGCGATCAAGGCCGAGTACGTGAACGGCGTGCTCACGCTCACCATCCCGAAGGCGGAGGAGGCCAAGCCGAAGACGCGCAGCATCAGCATCGGCTGAGCAGGCCGCACCGAGCAATCACCTCCCGCGTCGCGCACTCGCGACCTGGGGGGTGCTTCGCCTTTTGAAGAATCGGCCTGAACGCAGGAGCGCGATTGGCTGAGCGCTACTGCGGTCTTGGGCATTCAGCACGCGCATTTCGTAGCGCCCTGTTTTCAGCGCGGTGCGGTTCCGCGGCCTAAGGCTGGGCGTTCACCGCCCCCGTCTACCTTCGGCCGCATGCAGCCCTGCGCCAACTGCGGCGAGCCCTTTGCCATGCCCCACTGCCCGCAGTGCGGGCAGAAGCGGGTGCAGCCCGGCATCAGGCTGGGCGAGGTGATGGGCGACTTCCTCGGCGGCCTCTTCAATGTGGATGCGCCGATCCTTTTCACGCTGCGCAGTTTCTTCCGTGGGCCGGGCCGGTTGACACGGGCGTTCCTCGCCGGCAAGCGCAAAGCGTTTACACCGCCGGTGCGTTTCTTTCTTTTCGGAGTGGCCTACTACTACATCGTGCGATGGTTGCTGAACTGGGACCCCGTGGATGCCGCAGTGGCCTCCACCACCGGAGCGGCGCCAGCCGACACACCGGCCATGCAGGTGAACCATTGGATGAGCCGCAACGTGAACCTGCTGTTGCCCGTGCTGCTGGTGTTGCTGGCCACCTTCGACCGGCTGTTGTTCCCGCGCACCGGCTTGCGCTGGGTGGAGCGCTTGGTCCACTACCTCTTCGCGGCCGGCACCTACCTGATGGTGGCCACCACCTTGTTGCTGTTCGTGAAGCTGTGGCCACCGATCCAGCTGCTCAACTTCTTCGTCATCCTCGGCATCCTCATGTGGGCCTGCATCGCGCTGCATCGGCGCCACGCCTGGAACGTGGTGAAAGCGGTGGCGATGATGCCGGTGACCTTTGTGCTCTACATCATGGTGAGCATGCTGATCGTAAGCATGCTCCTGCACCTGCCCGTGGCCGAGGTGTTCCAACGACCGGTGCGGTAGAGGAGCACCTTGCGCGCGGGAGCGGGTGGAAGAACAGCAGCGCGCTTAGGCGGCCGATGTCGCCGGACGGCGGTCTCCTTACTCACGCACGAAGCGCACCGCGTACACCAGTCCGTCCACGGTGAACGCGCGCACCGTGTAGGTGCCCGGCGCCAACCGGCCCACATCCACGGTCGCCGTGGTTTCGTTCGCGGGTGTGCTGCGCAGCACTTCACGGCCGCTCACATCCACCACCATCAGCTGCGCATAGCGCGCACCGCTGATGGTGATGAGGCCTTGCGCGGGATTCGGATGCACCACGGGGAGTGCTTCGTTCAGCGCCGGGGCCGCCACACTCGTCGGGAGGCAGTCGAGCGTGTGCTGCTGGAAGAAGTCCCACATCAGGTCGTTGGCGCTCACCGTCTGCGATGGCGGGTCGCCGATGCCAGTGCCAATGCCGCCATGCCAGCTATGGCCGCCGTCCTGCGTGCGGTAAGTGATCACCTCGGCGCCGCAATCGCAATCGTGCCAGCGGATCACCGTCATGCTGGCGTCGTGTTGAACCGTATCGTTCAGCACCGTGCAATTCGCATGCGCGGCGAAGGCGTTGAGCACGCTGTCCTGCGGCGAATTGTAATGGTTGCTCACGCCGTTGCCCACGCCGCCGAGGTAGGGCACGCTCTCATCCAGGTAGGAGTGGATGCTGATCACCGGCACGGGCCGCGCGGGTTGGCAGGCAGCGATGGTCATTGTGGCGGCTACCGGCGCGATGGCTGCGATGCGCTCGCTCAACTCGCAGGCCAGGCGGTAGCTCATGAAGCCGCCATTGCTCATGCCCGTGGCATACACGCGCAGCGGATCGATGGCAAGCTCATCGAAGAGCGTATCGAGCAGCGCGTCGATGAAGCCCACGTCGTCGATGCTGTTGTTCATGGCGTAGCCGCAGCAGCCGCCGGCGTTCCACGTGCGAATGCCGATGAGACTGGGCACGCCGTCGGGATAGACCATGATGAAGCCCTCCTGTTCGGCCTTCACGGTGAGCTGCGACTGGCTCTCCAGCTGCGTGCCGCTGCCGAAGCCGCCGTGCATGGCGATGACGAGCGGGAGCGGCGTGCTGCCATCATAGACCGAAGGCAGCCGCACGGTGAAGGTGCGCTCCAACGCGCCGACGATGATGGTGTCGGGCTGGGCCGACACGGGAATGGCCAAAAAGGCGATGGCGGTGCTCAGGATGAAGCGCATGGCAGCAAGATATCAGCATGGACTGGCCACGGCCGAATTGGTTTAGCCGGGTTTCCTGCAGCCCACCGTTCATCACACCCCCAACGCCAGCGCACGAAAGCCATCGCCTTCGCTATGAGTCGAATCACCTTGCATCACCCCTCGTTGCATCCATGCTCAAGAACCTCCTCCTCGTCAGCTTCCGCAACCTCTGGAAGCAGAAGCTCTACACGCTCATCAACCTGCTGGGCCTGGCCACGGGCATCGCGTGCTTCGTGCTCATCGGGCTCTACGTGCAGTACCAGCGCAGCTTCGACCGTTTCGTGCCGAGCAACGAGCGCGTGTACCGCGTGGTGGGCGAGATCGAAATGGAAGGGCAGGGCGAGCACAGCAGCAGCATGGTCTTCGGTCTGGGGCCAACGTTATTCTCCGATCATCCTGAGCTGATCGAACGCTACTGCCGCTGGTTCGATTTCCAGGACCCGCAGCACACGTTGAAGGTGGGCGACAGCCTCAGCACCGACAAGATGTTCACCGAGAGCGGCCTCTACCTGGTGGACAGCACGGTGTTCGACATCTTCAACTATCCGCTGCTCGTGGGCGATCCGAAGACGGCCCTCACCAAGCCCGGCAGCATTGTGCTCTCGCAAGACCTCGCGAAGAAGTACTTCGGCGATGCGGACCCGATGGGGCAGATGATGAAGTGGGACAACGCTATGGACGTGCAGGTCACGGGCATCCTGGGCGAGATCCCGCGCAACTCGCACATCCAGTTCGAAGGATTGGTCTCGTTCTACACCATCACGCAGTTCTGGAAGAACATCGAGAAGCACAACTGGGTGTGGAACCCGTGCTGGACGTACGTGCGGCTGAAGGATGGCATCAGCAAGGCCGAGGTGGAGCGCATCTTCCCCGACTTCATCCAGAAATACTATCCCGACTTCCTCAAGGACCAGATCGGCCATGAGCTACAGCCGCTAACCGACATCCACCTCACGAGCAAGCTCGATTTCGAGATGCGACAGAACGGCGACAAGGGCAGCGTGAACATCCTGTGGGTCATCGGCTTCTTCATCCTCGTGCTGGCGGGCGTCAACTTCATGAACCTCGCGACGGCGCGCAGCGCGTACCGGGCGCGCGAGGTAGGCGTGCGCAAGACGAACGGCGCCACGCGCGGGCAGTTGATCGGTCAGTTCCTCGCGGAGAGCGTGCTGATGAGCTTGATAGCGGCGCTGATCGCCTTGCTGTTGATCAACTTGCTGATGCCCGCGTTCAACCAACTGGCAGGGGAGACAATTCCGCTGCCATCGGTGCTGGTGCCCGGCGTGCTGAGCATCGCGGTGCTGCTGGGACTGCTCAGTGGTGTCTACCCGGCTTTCTTCCTCTCCAGCTTCCAACCGGCGGTGGTACTGAAGGCCAACGCGGCGGGAACCTCGAAGGGGCAGGCCCTGCGGAAGTCGCTCGTGGTGGTGCAGTTCGCCATCGCGCTGGTCCTCATCATCGGAACCGTGTTCGTGAAGAAGCAGCATGATCATTTGCAGAGCGTCGATCTCGGCTTCACCAAGGAACAGGTGATCCTGATCCCGGTGCGCGCGCCCATGTCCGACGTGTACACAGCGGTCTTCCCCGAACTGAAGAACATCCCCGGGGTGAAGGCCGTGAGCTGGGCGAACGACATCATCGGCAAGAAGCACAACACGCACGAGTTCAACTGGGGCACCATGGAACAAGGCAAGTGGACCTACCTGCCATCGCTCTACGTGAACCCCGATTTCCAGCGGGCCATGGACATCGAGCTGATCGCTGGTCGTTGGTTCTCGCGCGAGTTCCCAGGCGACGATTCGCTCAGCGTGATCATCAACGAGACCTTCGCCCGGCAGCTGCACCCCGACGATCCCGCCAAGGCCATCGGCGAGCGCATGGATACGCCGCATGGCGAGGAACGCATCATCGCCGTCACCAAGGACTTCGCCTTCGACCCGCTCTTCAAAGCCGTGCAACCCTTCGTGTTCGACATGACCACCGATGTCACGCAGTGGCTGCGCTATATCTACATCCGCACCGAAGGCGGCGACCCCACGCCCGTGATCGAGGCGGCCCGCAAAGAATGGAACGCACGCACCACCGACTTCCCCTTCGAGTACCAGTTCCTCGACGACCAGTTGGACATGCAGTACGAAGCGCAAGGGCGTCTGGCGAAACTTGTCGGCATCTTCTCGCTGCTAGCGGTGTTCATCGCCTGCCTCGGCCTCTTCGCGCTCGCCAGTTGGACAGCCGAGAAGCGCACGCGCGAAATCGGCATTCGCAAAGTGATGGGCGCGGATACGTTGCGCATCACCTACCTCGTCACCCGCGACTTCTTGCTGCTGGTGCTCATCGGGGCTGTTGTCGCTATCCCGCTCGCCTGGCTCGGCGTGGGCCGTTGGCTGGAGAACTTCGCCTTCCGCACGGCGATTGAGCCGCTGGTGTTCGTGCTCGCGGCGATGGTGGTGTTGTTGATCGCTACGTTCACGGTGAGCTTCCGAGCGGTAAGGGCGGCGCAGACGGATCCGGTAAGGGCGCTACGACACGAATGAACTCCACGAACATGAATCGCAGACACTTCATCGCCACCACTGGTCTAGGTCTTCCGCTGCTCGGCAGCAGTGCGCTTTTCGCGCAGGACACCATGAAACCCGCCAAGCCGACGCAGCTGTCTCCGGAGCTCGTGAAGGAGTTCGTGCGCGTGGGCCACAACAACCTGCCGGAGGTGCAGCGCATGCTGAAGGAGCACCCCGGTCTGCTGAACGCAAGCTGGGACGTGGGTGGCGGTGATTTCGAAACCGCCTTGGAAGGCGCAGGTCATGTGGGTGATCGCGAGATCGCAGAGTACCTGATCAGCCAAGGAGCGCGCGCGAACATCTTCGTGCTCACCATGCTCGGGCATACGGCGGTGGTGAAAGGCCTACTAGCGCCGTACCCGCACCTGCTGCGCTCGAAAGGACCGCACGGGCTTACGCTCTTGCATCACGCGACACGCGGCGGGGAACCTGCGAAGGAGTTGTTGGAGCACATCCAAGGACTCGGGCTCACGGAAGCGAAGTTGGCGATGCCATGAGCGGGAGGTTCAACGATGCGCTACCACCCGCACGAACACCGGCGCCTGCTCCGTAAGCGTATCCGTAGTAAGCCGCTTCGCCTGCTTCGTGCGCAAGTCCATGAGGAAGATGTCGAAGGCTGGTCGCTCTTCTTCACTCACGAGCGGTGTGCCGCTGTACACCAGCCAGCTGCCATCAGGGCTCCACGCGTGCCAGTCCTCGTCGAAGCCATCAGGTGTGAGCTGCTGCTCATCGGTGCCATCGGGTTTGATGCTGAAGATGCTGAGGTTGCCCTTGCGTTTGGAGCAGTAACTGATGCGGCTGCTGCTCGGTTCCCAGAATGGGGGACCCGCGTGGTAGGCCCACCATTCAGCAGTGGTGTCGTTCGCGGGATAGTGCGTCAACTGCCTGCGCCCGCTGCCATCGGTGTTGATGATGTACAACTCGTCATGGTAACCCGCGCTCCCTTTGAACTTGGCGTTGGAACCGCGGAAGACCACTTGCCTGCCATTGGGCGAGAAACAGGGATCGTTGGCGTAGGCCAGGCCGTGGTAGAGCGTGTCGAGCACCTTGCCTGCTTCATCGATGCGATAGAACGCGGTGTCGTTGATGCCTTTCGGGTCGACCAGGAATTCTGAACCGTCCAAGCGCGCACCGATCCAGCTATCCTGCAGTTGACGGTCGCTGATCTTCCGGACGTTGTTGCCGTCGGCGTCCATCTCATAGAGGAAGTAGCAGCGGTGGCAGGTATCGCGGTCGCTGATGAAGAGTAGGCGACTGCCGTGGGCGGCGTACACCCACTCCACGCCGGGCGTATTTGTGATGTTCTTGCGGTTCTTCCCGTCGAGGTCCATCACGAAGACCTCGTAGTTGTCTTCGGGCGTGTTGGTGTACACGTTGAAAGCGATACGGAGATTGGGTGTGGCATCTGCTACTTCTGCTGGAGGTGGACTTGTGCACCCGGCGGAGAACGCGATGAGAACGAGATGCTGAGGTTTCATGGTTCAATGCGTGTTTCTGGGGCGCCATGCGCCCGCTTCATCGCGGCCATCATTGTCGGTGAGTTGTTGCATACCCGTTCCGTCGGGGCGCACGATCACCAGTTCTGTGCTTCGCGGCCGCACGCTCGTGTAGGCGATCCATTGCCCATCGGGCGACCATGCGGGCCAGCGGTTATCGAAACCGTCTTGCACCAACGCGGTGTCATCACTGCCATTTGGCCGCACCATTCGCAGGTGGCAGCCGGAAGTGTCGCAACTGTGGTAGGCGATCCACGCGCCATTGGGCGACCAGTCCGGCAGGCCATCGAAGCGGGCTGTGCCATGGATTCGCGTCTCGGAACGCGTGCGCAGGTCCATGATCATCAGTTCCCCATCCACCTTGTGCACGGTGGTGTCGCGCGGCGGGAACAAGCGCAGGAACACGATGCGCTGCCCATCCGGCGCATAACGCGGTGAGGATGAGCCGTAGCGGTTTGTGGTGAGCTGTTCGATGGAGCCACCCGGCCACGCCATGCCGAACACTTGGTCCTTGCCCAAGGAGTCCTTGGCCACCATGAGCAGCGCGGATCCATCGGGCGACCAGCTTGCCACGCGCATGTTCCATGGACCGGATCGAACCACGCTGTCCGCTTCCATGTCCAGCACCTCCATGCGGATGCTGTCTTTCACGTAGCGGTTGTACGCGAGCAAGCGTCCGTCCGGAGACCATGCGTAACCGTACTCACGGTCTGCGCTCTTCGTGATGCGACGTGCGTTCTCTGGTTCGTCTGCTGTCATCAGGTGGATATCCGGGAAGCTGTCGCGCTTGCTGAACCACGCGATCTGATCGCCTTGCGCGAACAGGGGCGATGAAAACACGAGCGCACCAAGGCACAGCACCACTGACCGACCTATCGCCATGCCCCGATGATAAGCCCCTTCAGCGTGAAAGCCACCAGCATGTAACCGGCATTGATGAGCATGTAACCCCACTTGCGCTGCTCGAAGAGCCCCACGATCATGAAGGCTAGCGCGGCCCAAACGCCAGTGAGCAGGCCGTAGATCGCGCCTTGCCAGGCGTTCATGTCTGGCGAGCCGAGGAAGTAGGCGAGGTTGTAGCTGATGATTAGCGCGAAGAGGCAGGTAAGGCCGTAGGTCTTCGCCGGGTTCATGGCTTTCTTGATGCCTTCATCGGTGAAGCCGTTGGCATCGCGCCAGGGCTTGTAGAAGAGCAGCGGCGAGTACCAGAGCGCGCCGACGAGCAGGTCGCTCAATGCAGCTACGACGATGGCGAGGTGGTTCAGGTGGACGTCCATGGGGGAGATGTATGGCGCGAAGGAACTGGTGGAGAACCGGACCTTCTTGGAAATATTTCACCGGGTGCTCACGGGCAGCCAGTTGAGGTAAGGGCCCTTCATTTCCATGTACCGCGTGGGGCTCAATCCCGTCATCTCCCGGAAGGTGTTCACCATGTGTGACTGGTCGTAGTAGCCGTGTTCCAGCGCCAACTGAGTCCAGTCGGGTTCTGTCTCTTTCTCCAGCTTGTTGAGCAGCGATTGGAAGCGGATCACTGAGCCGAAGCGCTTCGGTCCCAATCCGAAGTGGCGGTGGAAGAGATCGTTGAGGTGCTTCTGCGAGCAGCCCAGCTCGGCGCTGATAGAGCGCACGCTGCCATTGCCGCCCCGTTGGTGCAATGCTGCGTACGCCATGGACAGCCGTGCGTGGGTGTTCTCGCGCACAGGAAAGAGCGGAGCAAGGATCCATTCCGCCTCATCGAGCATCGCCTGTGCACCGCGTTGATCCAAGGCTTCTCCCAGCTCGTCGCGCACCGAGGTGAAACGCTCACCGAGCACCAGGTCCAGGTCCACCACGGTGTCGTTCAGTTCGCTGGCGGGCAAGCCTACGAGCGTGGGCAGTGCCCCCGCGCGCAGCCGGAGCACAAGCATGGGCGCTCCGCTTCCGGTGCCGATGATGATCCGCGATGTACGCATGCCGCTTACCCAGCCCCGTTTGTGCATCTCATAACGGTCGCCGTGCTCATCGTGCCAGCGCTGCTTGGGCGCATCGCTCAGGTCGATCACCACGTCGCAGCCGCCGTCGGGCACGAAGACCTCGCGCGTGTGTGGCGGGCAATAGCCCTTGTGAAAGGTGATATGCTCCACCGCATGGGCGATCGGGCCCGATGGTTGGCTGAAGAGCAGGAGCATGCCCCAATTGTACGGCACCGTTGGCCGATCTTCGGCACCATGGAAGGACCTGGGAGCGCCTTGCGCTCGGCAATCGCTCATGCCGAGCCGTTGTTGCGTGCGATCACGGCGGAACGCGCTTCAGCCCCTGCTGCACCCGGCAAATGGTGCCCTAAGGAGGTCATCGGTCACCTGCTCGATTCCGCCAACAACAACCTAGCGCGTTTCATTCGGCTGCAGTCCACGGAAGACATGTTCTTCGAGCCGTACGCGCAAGAGGAGTGGGTACGCGCCCAAGGGTATGCCGATGCGGACTGGCGTGATCTTGTGGAGTTGTGGGCGCTGTACAACCGCCACATCGCACGGGTGATGGACCTCGTTCTCGACGATGCGCGCTTTCGGCCGCGCAAGGAGCATCGCCCGTTGGGTTCCACCTATGCGAGCTTGCCCGCCGAAGGAATTCCTACGTTGGATTGGCTGATGCGCGACTACGTGGAGCACCTGAAGCACCACTTACGGCAGATCGATCCGGCATGTGCTCCGTAATCAGGATCTAGGCCCCGGCTCAAGGCGCTGCAAGCCTGTTGTTCACCAACGCATCCGCATGCCGCTGGATGAAAGCCTTGAGCTGGAGCTCCATCGCGGCAGCAGTCTCCAGCTCGCGCTGCGCGAGGTCATGCGCGAACAACGTGTCGGTTTTGTAGGCGTGGAGCCCTTTCCTCCGCTCACCGTCGAATAGTATCATCCGGTCGCCCTCAATGAGCTTGTATAATCCGCCGAGTTGAATGACGGCGCGCCCCGGTCGGTCGCTTCGGAAGACACTGCGGCCGAACGCGTTGATCCGACCATCGTATCCGACGAGGTCCAGGATGCTGGGCAGAATGTCCAGCTGCTGCGCCACGGCGCTGTCTGCTCCATGCAACGACCCATCTGGAGTGAAGAAGATGATCGGCACGGCGAAGCGTCCGGCCGGATTCATGTACCATGCCGGATGGTCGTTGTACTTGAAGGTGTGATCCGCCGTGATCACGAACAGCGTGTTCGCATACCACGGCTCGCGCGATGCGCGCCCGAAGAACCGTCGGATGGCCAGGTCGGCATACCCAAGGCTTTCGTGGATCTCCTGCGTGCCTTTGGGGAATTGGCCCTTGTACCGTGGCGGAACGGGGAAGGGGTCGTGCGTGGTGAGGGTGAAGATGCAAGTGGCGAAGGGCTCGGGCATGTCGCTCATGCGCTCCGCGGCGAACTGCAGGAACTCCTCGTCGTAGATGCCCCAATGACCGTCGTAGAACCGGTCGTCGCCGAATTCATCCTTGCCGTAGTACGTATCGAAGCCGCAAGCCTTGCTGAAGGAGTCGAACTTGAATTCGCCATTCAGCCCGCCGTGCATATAAGAGGTGGTGTAGCCCAATTCCTTCAGTCTTGTGCCGAGGCCTTCCACGCGGTTGCCCGCATACGGCGTGTGCATGAAGGCCTCTTCTGTGAACGACGGGATTCCCGCCAGCACTGCGCAATTGCCCTTGGGGCTGCCTTCGGAGTTGGCGAAGGCGTTGGTGAGGACCAGCGAGCGCCCGCAAAGCGAGTCGAGAAAAGGCATGTATGCAGCCTCACCGCTGATGGCCGAGAGGTATTCGCGGCCCATGCTCTCCACCATCAGGATCACCACGTTCCGTTTCTGGTCGGTTGAATCCCGCTCGAGCTTGTAGGGCAGCGGACACAAACGATCCAACTCTGCATCGCTCATATAGCGGCGCTCAATGAAGCGCGGAACAGCCAGTGAATAGCCGAACGTGAAGGCCGAGTTAGTGACCAAGGGCGCCAGCGCCACCGGCACGTGGTCATGGGCATGCGCGGGGGAGAGCCCTTGGTATTGCCATCCTCCACGGCCTGCGAGCAGGAAGAGGCCGAGCACGGGTATCATCACCACCATCTGCCGGCCAAGCGCGGGGAACGTGCCTCTGACGGGTGAAGGCACACGGCGCCACCCGAACACTAGCGCGCTCATTCCCGCGATGAACGCAAGCGTCGCCCACCAATAGCGCACCATTGAAACCGGAAGCTCGCGCAGCCCCGCATCGGCCTGGTTGAGCACATCGATGGTGAGTCGCTTGCCGATGAAACCGAAAAGCGGCAGGTCGATGCAACAGAGCAGCAGCAGGAATCCGTTCACCGTGATGAAGAGCATGAAGAGCATGCGATCGTACCAGCGAGCAGCGCGCCATGGCAGCGGAAGAAGATGCAGGAGAATCAGCGGCGCGTTCGCAATCACCCCCGTCATGGCATCGAAGCGCAGGCCTTGCACGGCGGCCTGGAGCAGATCCGTCCACGCGTACCCAGAGAACGCATGGCGATGGACGACGAAGAACAACCAGCGCAGCGCTGTCAGCACCAACAGCACGATGCCGATGCGCAACAGGAGCGGTCGCAGGTATCCGATGCTTTGCCTCACAGCGACGGCAATGTTACCGCCGGGCTGCCGCGCTCACGCGTTCTGGTCCGTCGCACTGGGAGGCATCATCGGCTCAGCAGCTCGGCGTAGAGCTCCTGATAAGCCTTCACGCAGTGCGGCCAGCTGTAGCCATGGGCATGCTGCCGGGCCAGCCGGGCGGCATCGTCGTTCCAGTCGCGCAGACCATCACTGATCACCTTGGCCATGGCGTTCGGTGCGAAGTCATCGAAATAGCGAGCCGCATCGCCGCCCACTTCCGGCAAGCTGGTCCGTCGGCTCGCGAACACCGGTTTGCCGAGCGCGAGCGCCTCGACCACGGGCATTCCGAATCCTTCTGCCACCGATGGCATTAGCAGGGCCGCGCAATGGGTGTACAGCGCGAACCGCATGCGGTCATCAACAGGTCCGGTCATATGGACGCGATCGCTCAGCCCCATCTCCACCACATGCTGCCGGATGAAATCGCCGTATGCCGTTCGGTCGTTGCCTGCGATCACCAAGGCGTGATCGGGAAAATGGGAGAGCAGCGGTAAGAGCACGTCCAGGTTCTTCTTCTCCTTGAGTACGCCGATGGCCAGGAAGAACGGACGAAGGGTGAGGGCGGCTGGCAGCGTGGTGTCAGCATACGACGGCAATGCCACGCCGTTTGGGATCACGCGCACCGCCTTTCCGCGCAGGTCGATCCGCGCTTCGATCTCCGCTTTCGTGAAGTGCGAGATCGCAGTCAAGGCATCCGCCCGATCCACATCGCGTTGCAGCGCAGCCAGGTAGCGTGCCGCCTTGGGCGCCGGCTTCTCCACCAGGAAGTTGAGGTCGTGGATGGTGAGGATCCACGGCGTGCCACGTGCCGGCCGATGGGAGGGGAGCTGATGCGTGGAGTGCCACAGGTCGAATCGCCTGCTGAGCTGTGGGAGGTAACGTAGGATGAGGCTGTCCTCCACGACGGAGCAGCCTTGCAACACCTTGTGCCGGAATCCGCGCGGTTGCAGGAAGGTGATTCGCTGGTCGGCAATCGGATTGGCGAGGATCGCCTGCGCCAGTTGCAAGGAGAACTGCCCCAGGCCGGAGTTCAGGTCCTTGGTCTTGTAGATGTCGATGAGGATGCTGCGCATCGGTGCCGCTGGCGACGAAGATGAGGGCTGCGTTTGGATGCCGGGATTGATTGGATCGTGAACGCGACGGAATCGGGCGCTCCTCAACGCACCTTTGCGCTCCCTATCCTCCATCCCTCACATGAGCAAGAGAATCGGCATACTCGGCACCGGCATGGTTGGTCGTGTGCTCGGCAGCGGCTTCCTCAAGCACGGTCATCAGGTCATGATCGCCACGCGCAATCCGGAGAAGGTGGCCGATTGGCTGGACAAGAATCCCGACGGCCGCGTGGGCAGCCATAAGGAAGTTGGTGCTTGGGCGGAGGTGATCATCCTGGCCAGCAAAGGCACTGCGGCCGAAGCGGCGATCGCGCTTTGCGATGCCGACGACCTCGCCGGCAAGACCATCATCGACACCACCAACCCCATTGCGGACGCCGCCCCGACCAACGGCGTACTGCATTACTTCACCACGCTTGAGGAGAGCCTGATGGAGCGCCTGCAGCGGGCCAGCCCCAAGGCCCGCTTCGTCAAAGCCTTCAACAGCGTGGGAAACGCGTACATGGTTGATCCTGACTTCGGCGGCATCAAGCCCACCATGTTCATCTGCGGCAGCGATGCCGGCGCGAAGGCCGAAGTGACCGCTCTCCTGGAGCAATTCGGCTGGGAGGCGGAGGACATGGGCGGCGTAGAGGGCGCGCGGGCGATCGAGCCGCTGTGCATCCTGTGGTGCATCCCCGGATTCACCCGCAACCAATGGACGCATGCGTTCAAGCTGCTGAAGAAGTAAGGCACCGCTACCTTTCACGCTCACCAAACGACTCATCGCATGCCACTGCATCGCAAAGCAACCGCCACTTGGAGCGGCACCGGTAAGGAAGGATCCGGAAACGTCAGCACCACCAGCGGTGTGCTGAGCAACACGCCGCATTCGTTCACCACGCGTTTCGTGAGCGAGGACGGAAAGGCGGGCACCAACCCCGAGGAGCTCATCGCCGCCGCGCACGCCAGCTGCTTCACCATGAAGCTCAGCTTTGTGCTAGGCAACCACGGGTTCACGCCGGAGCGCCTGGAATGCACCTGCACGGTGACCATGGACAAGGTGGGCGACGCGATGCTCATCACGGGCATCCACCTCGACCTGAAAGCGAAGGTGCCCGGCATCGATGAAGCGCTCTTCAAGACGTGCACGGAGGATGCGAAGGCCAATTGCCCCATCAGCCAAGCACTGAAGAGCGTGCCAGTCACGCTGAGCGCGGCGCTGAGCTGAACGCGGCGCTCGCGATCGGTATGCGTGATCAATCACCGCGTGTGAAGAAGATCGAACGCACCGGCCGGGAGGCCATTGCCCCAGCGGTACCTTTGGCACGCTCATGCAGCCCACCACATTCGCACGCACCGCACCGGTGTTCTTCCAGCGCCTCCGTGAGGAAACCGAGGCCTATTTCAAGGAGAATAACCTCCGCAAGACGGGCGATTGGCGCCTGTACCTCAAGACCGGCATCCTGCTCACCGCGTTGGCCACCCTGTACGTGGTGCTGGTCTTCTTCACGCCATCCTCAGCATGGATCGCGCTGGGGTTGTGCGCGATCATGGGCGTGGTGGTCGCCAGCATCGGCTTCAATGTCATGCACGACGGCGCGCACGGCAGCTACAGCCGGCGCAAATGGGTGAACGAGGTGATGGGGCACAGCCTCAATTTCCTGGGCGGCAACGTGTACCTGTGGAAGCTCAAGCACAACGAGAACCACCACACCTTCACCAACATCGAAGGGATGGACGACGACATCGACATCAAGCCCTTCATCCGGGTGCATCCCGGCCAGAAGCGCTATTGGTTCCACCGCTTTCAGCACGTGTACAGCCTCTTCCTGTACGGCAGCACTTACCTGTTCTGGATCTTCTACAACGACCTGCGCAAGTACTTCAGCGGCAAGGTGGCCGACGCGACACCGATGAAACCGATGAGCGTGCGGGAGCACATCCTGTTCTGGGCATCGAAGGTGTTCTACGTCGGCTTGTTCCTCGTCCTCCCCATGTTCATGGTGGGCGTGCTCCCGGTGCTCTTGGGCTACGGCGTCATGGTCTTCGTGGCGGGCGTGGTCATCAGTGTGGTGTTCCAGCTTGCGCACGTGGTCGAGTACACCGATTTCCACCATCCCGAGATGGACGGTGAGCGGATCGAGGGCGGAATGGGCGGTGCATCAGGTGGCCACCACGGCCAACTTCGCCACGCACAACCGGGTATGGAACTGGCTCTTCGGCGGGCTCAATTTCCAGATTGAGCATCACCTGTTCCCGCGCATCAGCCACGTGCACTATCCTGAACTGAGCAAGCGCCTGCGGCAGGTGTGTGCGGAGTTCGACATCGAGTACAAGGAGTTCCCCAACCTCCGCAGCGCCTTGCTGAGCCACCTCGCGCATCTGCGCCAGGTGGGCATGGCGTGATCACTCGGGAAGGAGCAGCACGCGCGATGTGCGCGACCCGCCGTCGGTGATCTCGGTGATTGAAAAGGTGCCGGGCGCTATGCCCCGCAAATCGAGCACGACGCTGCGATTCATTGGCCGGTCTTCCCGCACCAAGCGTCCAAAGGAGTCCGAAATGCGCAACCGGGCGTTACGGCGCACGTTCATCACCTCTATCAATCCGCTGGTGGGGTTCGGCCGAGCAAGCAATTCATCCTGTGCAACGCCTGAGGTGGGCACGCCGGTGCTGAATTCCGCCACCCAGTCGAACAGCACCACGCCGCCATATCCGCTGTAGTAAGGCTGCAAGGGTAGATTCTGGTTGTTGATGAAGTTGCCGACCACCAATGAGCCATGCACATCCACGCCCCACGTGGCAGCGGTGTCGTTCGGCAGGATGTGGCCGCCCTTCAACTGAGGATTTCCGGGAGCGGTGATGTCGTAGACCAGGATCTCCGAATCGGCACCGCTCACGAAGAGCAGGCTGTCGCCCATGGTGGCCATCACCTCGTTGGTGTGGCCGTCGCTGCCGAACCAGGAGAGGCCGATGCAGTTCCATGGGTTCAGCCAATTGATCTGCGTCATGGCAGCGGGGTCGCTCACATCGATCACCTCAAGTCCGCAGAAATCAATGGTGACGAACGCGACGCCCTCGATCACGACCAGATTATTGTAGGCCGGAGGCGTGAGTGGCGGAATGCTCGGGTTCACGTACTGACCGATCTGCGACACCGCGAAGGGGTCGCTGATGTCCAAGGCACGTAAGCCGCCTGCGTCGTAGGCGAGGAATAGAACATCACCCACGATGGCCATGCCCCGGCCGTTGGGCGGATAGCCGGCGATTCCGGGCCAATCCGGGTCGGGTTGAAAGCTGCTGATGAACTGGATATCGGAAGGGTCGCTCACATCGAGCACGATCAAGCCATCCTCCATGGCTCCGAGGTAGGCGTTGTTGCCATCGACCTTCACGATGGCCGTGCCGTTCATGAACGCCGGATCGGCCCAGACATCGAGAACGGTCGGCTGCGCGGGATCGCTCACATCCACAATGGCCAAGCCTGCCATTTCCGCCGTGCCCTCGAATCCGCCAAGGCTCACGTAAAGGAGGTCATTCACCTGTTCCAAATTGGTCGCCTTCAGGCCCCCGAGGTCGGCGGGCCAGAGCGTATCCACCGGGACCGGCGTTGCCGGATCGCTCAGGTCGAGCGTCACCAATCCATGCTCCATGCAGGCCATGAACAGGTAGGGCCGGTCCAACCGATCGATCCTGCTGGATACCGTGTAGTAGGAAGAGCCACTGGGGAACGCCCAATACGGGAACTGGAACCGGCCGACCTCGCTGATAAGGACGGTGTCGATGGGCTGCGCATGCGCACTGCTTGCGAGCGCGACGACCGCTGCGATGATGGACCCTATCAAGATCCGCATGGCCGAAGCTACTCCAGAACCACCGGCATGTCCTTCGGATGCTTCACCTCGTAGCTGAAGCCAAGCTTCCGGGTCGCTTTGGATTCGAGCTTCAAGGTCCAGGTGAGCGCGCCCTTGTCATTGTCCACGGTGGCGCCGCCATCCTCCTTCAGCTTCACCTCGATCTCGCTCTGCGGGCTCAACGGGTATTGGTCGCGCACTTCCAGGTCCACGGCGGTGCCCTTGGTGTTGCGCACGGTGAGGTCCCAGCCGATGGTGACGGTGCGCTTGCCGCCAACGATGGCCTTCTCGTTGGTCGTCTTCCGCTTCACGCGCTCCACCACCACACCCTTGTCGCGCCCGAGTGAGATGTCGAGCGTGTCCTTGGGCATGTCAAGCTCTAGGTAGCTCTGCCCAACGAAGGTGCCCTCGAAGAACACGTTGGCCTCGCCGGGCAGCAGGTTCAGGGACTCCCAGCCTGTGGTGCGCGCGTAGAGGAAGGCGTCCTTGTCCAGTTTCGGCGTTGCGTAGTGCTTGTAGGTGGCGGCGATGCTGTGGGTATTCACGCCTACGGTATGCGCCACGCCGTCGGCCGGAATGGTGAACGGGGTCTCAATCACGAACTCCACGGTGGTGGTGCGGAAGGCCACGGTGTTCTCCACGGTTTGGCGCGCCACGGTTCCCTCCAGCTTGTAGGCTTCGGACGTGCTCTGGGCAGGCGCCGGCTGTCTGGCGAAATCACCATCAGCGGCTCGCGTGCGGTAACCCGCCGTTTCGCGTCGTGGCCTGTAGGTGTAGAGGGTCCATGGATTCAAGGTGGGCATGATTCCGCCGAGCGTGGGATTGCCGCTGCTCAGGCTCAAGGCCACCTTGCTCCAGTCTTCGCCGGTGCCATTGGTCACCTGCGCCTTCATCAGCAACTCGATGGGCTGGCCCACGCCCTTGGCCCGCAGGTCGTACGCGGGGATCCATCCGGACTGCCCGATGAAGTACGTGACAACAAAGCTGGCGCTCACTTCAGCGGAGGAGCTGATCTCCACCACCACCTCGCTGGTCGGGCGCGGCGCCTGGGCCTGCAGCTGCTGCAATTGCTGCCGCTGCTTCTGCAGCTCCTCGTTGATGGCCACCAGCTTCTCTTGTTGCGTCAGCCAGTTGGTCTTGGTGGCGATCAGCCGCTGCCGCACATAGTCGTTCACCGCCGTGAGCTGCGCCGCCGTGAGCCCGTTCTGCTGCCCACCCACGCTGCTGTTCTTACCCAGCAATTGCTCCTCGTTCACCCACACATCCTGCATGGCCTTCTCGTAGGCATGGTCCTTCTCCAGCTTCTTGATGCGCGCCATCAGGTCCTCGATCTCCTTCTTCTTCGGGCTCTCCGTGAGGTAGTTGATGCGGTGGTTCACGCTCAGGATCTGGTAGCCGCCCTTGCCCGTTACCTGGATGCTCTGCGGGTCAAGCCCTTCAGCCAGCCCGGTGAAGACCAGGTTGCTCGTGCCCGTTGGCACCGTGGCGCTCGCAGCGCGCGACACTTGCGCGCCGCTCAGGAAGACCTTCACCTCCGCCACCTTGCTGGTTATCGGTTTCTCGCCTTCAGCGGCGTGTACAAGGTTGGCGAGGAGCACGACGAAGAGAAGCACAAGAGCTGAGCGCATGGGATGGCGATTGATCGGGCGAAGGTATCCGGCGGTTGCCGGGAAGCAGTACACGCGAAGGAGAGGGTCGTTCATTGCCCATTCATGGGTTCCCTCACCAATCGGGCCGATTCGCGTATGGCATTCGCATTCCATCTGCGTCATCTGCGGATTGTACCCGCATCCCATCCCTTCCGGTGCTCCATGAATGCACAGCATTCAAAATGAAGAGCCCCCGTTTCCGGGGGCCCCGCATAGGCACGGACCTTTCCAGGGTTTAGGCAGCCGCCTCGTTCGGCGCATCCTTCGCACCGTGGAGGTCCACGATGATGCGCGCGTCCAGGTAGTGCCGGTGGAACTCCTTGTGGCTGAAAGCGAATTGCTGCATCAGACGGTCCATCCGGTTCGTCAGCAGCTTCATCGTGTCGCGCACCAGCGCGCCGATTTCAGCCGTCGCGCCCTTGCGGGCGGTAATCAGCGTACGGGGCACAGCGATGAAAGCCACGTACGCGTCGATCAGGGCCTTCAGCTCCGTGATGTCCGCAGCCGTCACCCCGTAAGCAACCAGCGCAGCGGCATTCGACACGGCGGCGTCATGCACGCCCATGCACCGTTGCGCCACCACGCTATCCCGATACCGGCGCAGCTCGGTCGGCGAGAGGTTCATCGCCTCAGCCAAGCCGTTGTCGCCGTTCACCGTCGCCAGCGCCATCAGCGACCCGCCGATGCTAAGCGTCTTGGCGATCATCCGGTCCTCCGCTACCGTCTTGTCCTGCGTATAACCTGTGATGTCCTTCACCTGACGGCTCACCGCCTGCTCAAGTGACGTCAGGTTCGCCTTGAACTCCACGTGCGCCGCAACGATTGCCGGAACACCGTTCCAGATCGCCGCATTCTCGTCCATGACCAGCATTGTAGCGTAGGCCATCGACATTCTGTTCTCTTGTACTTGGTTCATGTGTTTGGTTTTTGTTGGCGGTCCGTGCCACCGGGCCCTTCTACAACCACCGCACACCAGCCGTTTCCCGACGTCGCACCCTATGCGGACCGCGCATGGGGTATGCGTTGCGCGTACCAATTATCTACACGCACCGCCCCTTGCGTATGCGCATCACGCATATTTCAACCCACTTCTTCTCTCCCTCATTTCGCTACCCGTGTAGCCCTCAGCCTATGGCCCAGCCAGCAGCCTATAGCCCGCAGCTTGCACCCAGCAGCTAGTAGCCAACAGCTAGTAGCCAGCAGCCAGCAGCCAACAGCTAGTAGCCAACAGCTAGTAGCCAGCAGCCTCCTGCCCACTGCCTACTGCCTACTGCCTACTGCCGACTCCCCCCGCCTCAAGCCGGCCTCACCGTAATCTGAAACGGCGCATCCTCCGTCTCTGGCAACAGATCCGTCACCATGCAACGCAGCGCCCGCGCCAGTTGCGGAATCATCTCCGCGTTCGGCACCAGCTCACCCTTCTCCATCCGTGAAACGGCGCTCTGGCTGCACCCCAGCCGTTCACCCAGCTCCGATTGCTTGAATCCTTGCACCAACCGGAACATCCTGATTCGTTTACCAATCATGCTCATGGCTAACTAGGTATTGGACCGCAGCTATCTGTAGTGCGGCATAACGCTAAGCTAAAACCATCCGCCGCAGCGTCCCAGGCCGTTCATCGTTTCCGCACCGCTCTTCTCAACAGCCTTTTCAACCGCGCCGCACCGTCGCACCGCAAGCCACCGTACCCATCGTCATTCCGGAACGCGGCTTGCGCGCACGGGCCCACCCGGCACCACCAACTGCCCCCAGCAACAATCGCCAACTGCCAGCCTCAAGCCGCCTACTAGCCAACTGCCAACTGCCTACTGCCAACTGCCCACTGCCCGCCCGCGCTTCCTCTAATCAATAACCACCCGCACGGATGCGCGTTTCGCACCCCAGATGAACCGGCACTGGTACATCCCCGCTGCCTCGCCGCCCAACTCAACAGCATGCACCTGGCTCCACGCCGCCAAGCGGCTGCGATACACCACCCGTCCCTGCGCATCCAGCACCTCCAACAACCCCGCTTCAGGATGCACAGGGTAGCTTAAGGTGAACCGCCCATTGCTGGGATTGGGATAGGCCATCACACGCAATACGTCTTCTGCCAAAGAGGGTATGCCCATGCCCAAGCTGTCGCACACGCTGCCCAGCACAGGGCCTAGGTGGTAGTTGGGGTGGTTGGGCAGGGAGTTCACGAAGTAGTGCGGCAGTTCAATGCCATGCTGTTCCATGTTGCACGCTAGGCCGGGTTCATCCGGATCGTGGATCACATGCAAGTGGAATGTACCGTTACCCGTTCCGATATAGACCTTTCCATCAGGCGCCAATTGTGCGATGTCGAATACTGTAGCGAACGGAGGTTCTGGTGAATAGAAGCCGTCCCACTCCGCAATGTGGACCATGCTCGCCTCGATGTCCGCAGCTTCTGTGTCGTATTGATACACGTCCTCTAGGGATGAGACATAGAGATAACGGCTGTTCGGTGAGAAGGCCACACCCCCCATGCTGTTCGCATCGTTGATGAGGATATGCACTGGGTTGGCGAACAAGCCCGTGCAACGATCAAAGTTGAAGATCTCCAGATCTTGATTGAACTGGCCCCAGTAGTAAGCGAATTTGCTTCCGTCAGGACTGAAGCAGACCTGGCCATTATCCCGGGGGCGAATAATGCCAACAGATTGCGTTCCATCCAAATTGACCCCCTCCGGTGTGAGCAACAATCGATAAAATGTGTTCGTGTTCACCTTGTGGCAGAAGACCCACCAATCGCGTCCATTCGCATGGCGCACGGCGGTGATCCGGCCGGAGTTCAGCGTATCACTGATGAGCACCTGGTTCTTTGTCACCACGCCTCCTAGGCCGCCATCCAGGCTCATGTCGATGGTGGTGAGGTAGAGGTAATGGGCTAACGATGTTTGCTGTTCATCAATGGTGCCGTGGAAGAGATAATAGATACCCGGCGCATCAGGTTTAGGCAGGATCAGACAGGCTTGGGAGATCAACAAACCCTCCGGGTAATTGTCGGTATAGTCGCTCGGATTTAGCCCGGCACCGTTCAGCATTGTATCTCCCAAGGCATTGGCGATGAATGATCCATTGGTACTGAAAAGCAGGTCTCCAATTTCGTTGGTGATGTTGGTGTTCGTGCGGAAGAACCAAATGGCACGGGACACGCTGCCAATCTCCAGCGAACCCGTCGAGAACTCCAGATCCACTCCCCCATAGGGTGGTCCCGCCGAACTTGCATAACCGCCTACCCAGAGGTTGTTGAAACCCTGTTGTGCCGAAGCATACAGGACACACACATGAAGCAAGCACAACCACACCGATCGCCGCAAGCCTTGGATCATGTTGACCATGCTGGTTTACCGAACGATGGTGAGTTTGCCGTGACCCACCAGACCATCGCCGCTCAGTAGCTGGTAGTGGTACAAGCCTGTCGCCATACAGGCCGTGCTGAAAGCATGACTCACCGTGCCTTTCGGAACAAGCACACGAAGTGACTCAGAACCCACCGCATTGTATAACGTCAGGTATGCAGGCTCTGCTGTCTCGTGCACGAGTATCAAGCTGGCCTCGTCGCTCGCTGGGTTTGGCACTACGTTCAACGCATTAACGTGTTGATCGAAAAGACTTTTGACGATCACGCCATATGGCAAGCATAGAAGCTGGTCATCGAAACCGTAGCTGTCGTCGATTAGCCAAAAGAGCGCGCGCGCCTTGAAGACCGCGTTACCGCCCAACATGGGGCACTGGTTGGCGATGTCGAACAGCGTAGCGGCCTGACCCGAGGTGAACGTATCGACATCCTTGCCAACCGTCGCGAGATAGATCTCGTTCACCTCCTTTTGGTTCTCCTCAATCAGTTCGCTTGTATACACTGCGCCGTTTGATGCCTGAACTCCATCAGCCGCCGAGATTTTTAACGCCGAGGCCGCTTGCAAAACAGTCGCGTTCCAGGCCGAGAGGTCTCGGATGCTATCTCGGTACCCGTTGATGCCGTCCAGGACCGCCTGTCGTTGGACAAAGGTGAGCGTACTGTCGCCCGTCTGTTCCAAGCCGTCCTGCACCAAGGCTAGGAGGCTGTCGATCTGTGCACGATGCGCTTGCAATTGCGCCACAACCGTACTGTCCAGATCATAAAGATGCAGCTGTTCATCGTCGATCATTTTGAAAGCCGCTGTGCTGCTGCCTTGCAATTCCTCGTAGAGATCAGCCATCGCTTGTAAGCTGTCATGCAGTTCAGGATTCTCGTCCAACTTCTTGTACAAACGGCCTTCAAGCATCCACTTGGTTTCGGCCGTGTACGGGTCGTTCTCAAGACTATCGGTGGCCACCCTCACGTCCAACTCTGTCAGGTTCTCCTTGCCGCGCTCGTGGAACTGGTCGCAGTAGTCCTCGCCTTCATCGTCGGCACAGTCGTAGTTCGGCCCCAATGTCCAAGGAATGAACCACCCGAACGTTGGCCATACTGACGGCGGCATTGGATTACCGCCACTCGGGTTCACGCGGAACTGATTGTTCGGGGCATTGACCGTGTCCTCATACAAGGCGCAAATCCCGCCAGCACCCGCAGCGTTGTACCACAGGTTGCCCTTCAGCTCTTGCCCACCAATAACCGCCGTCCCATCAAGGTGCAAGCCCCATTTGTGGTTGCGGATGTGGTTCCCTTGGACAACCGTATTGGGTGCCACGCCGTTGAAGATGATCCCGTTGGTGGTCATGTCCACATCGTTGCAGCTGATCAGCGGGTCGTTGCCCATCATGTTGCGGATGGCCGCTTGGCCCTTCAGCGGGTAGCTGGTGCTCGCGCCCGCGACGGTGTTGCAGCTCACCTCCGCGCGGCGGCAGCCCTGCAGCCACACCCCTGTCTCGTTCAGGGCGTTGTCGGCCATATCGAGCGTGTTCTGCGCCACCAGCCAGTCATCGGCGCTCATCAGGTTGATGCCGTACCGCGACGACGCCGAGCCCACGTACTGTATGGTGTTGTTGCGGATCACCGAGCTCGTGTTGGCCATGCTCCCCTCGGTCACCACGATGGCGCTGAACGGTCTGCAGATGGCCGGCGGCGCGCACGGCGTGTCCCCGAAGGTGATCTCATTGCCCTCCACCAGCACGTGCATCGCCCCATCGTTGAAGCGCAGGTCCATGCCATGGTACTTTGTATGCACCCGGTTGTTCAGGATGTCCACCTCGTGGTCTCCGCTGCGCATGATCCGGTAGGCCGTGCCCATATCCACCATGTTGTTGTCCGTACTGTAGACGTTCATGTACTCGGTATAGATGCCCCAGCGGCAGTTCTCGAAGCTCGGCGTGTAGCCCATGCCGTAGCCCTCCTGCTCCAGGGTGTTCCAGCCCTTCCCGCCATAGGCGTAGATGCCAGCGCCGTTGCCCGTATACGCGTAGGCCACATCGGGCTGGATGGCCAGCATCCGGCAATCCAGCACGCGCACATCGCTGTGGTGGGCCACGATACCGTTGCTCATGTGGTGGATGATATTGTTGCCGTCGGTGAGGTCGAGCACCATGAAGTTCACATCGAATGCCGCGAAGCCCACCGCGCCAACAGCCGTGGCCTGCCCCGGATAGGGCTGCGGCATGTCGCCCTGGCTATAGAAGGTGTTGCCAAGCGCGTAGATGGCCACGTCGTTCCACGGCACGCCTTCGACGACCGGCACATGGATGGTGGTTCTGTTGTTATGGAACTGGTTGTCGCGCACCACCAGGGTGCTTCCGTCCAGGGCCGTCACCACGTTCTCGGCATCGTCCACGAAGCTGCCCCGCATGCGCACCAAACTCCCGCCCTGCGCCGTGATGCCCTTCCACATCACATCCAGGCAGCTTTCCACCGAGCTGCTAATGATGTCCAGCGTGAACCCCGGCAGCACCACGATCTCCGCGCCCGCCTCCATGAACACCTGCGCGCTCTGGAACAGCACGTCATCGTCCACGGTGAACAGGCCTTGGATGTTCACCGTGCCGCTGAAAACGGTACCCACCACGCTGGCCAAGGAGCTGTCGGGAATGATGATATCAGCCGCGCATGCGCTCACAACGCTCACCGTGGCGCTGTCGGTCAGCTCAGCGCCTGCTTGCGCCGTGTCCGTGTCCAGGGTAACGGTGTTGGTGAACTCGCCGAACGCGGTGAAGTAGCCGGTGATCATGAACTGGGCGCATTGCCCGTTGTTGAGCGTGAGGGTGGTTTCCGCTGTGCTCCATAGGGTGGTGTCCACGCCGCTCCAGATACTGGCGCTGGTTACGGTGAAGGAGGGCGGCAACTGCTCGCTCAGCACCACCGGCGTGGCGAAGACGGTGTTGTTGCACACCGCGATGGTGAAGGTGACCGTGGAATCGGGCTGGGTCTCTGTGGGCGTGGCGGTCTTGCTGAGGGTGTAGCTGCCGCAGGGCGTTATTTGGATGTTGCCCGCGCTGGGGTTGCAGAACGCCCAATGGGCGACTGTATCCGCGTACAGCGGGTTGCACGCTGGGAACGGCTCGGAGGAATAGGTGACGGTATAGTCCGTGCAGAAGCTCCCGCAGGGAGGCCCAGGGCTCATACTAGGGTTCCCGAAGATCGAGGACGTGGCATACTGGGCGCCCGGGATTCCGTCCCGCACCGCATCGGGCACGGTTATCCGCAGGCTGTCCAAGGTCACGTATTCGCCCGAGATCACCTCGGTGAGGTTCCCGCAGCCATATCGCCCGGTATTGATGAATTCACAATTCAAGATCCGCACGTACCGGTCATCCTGCTGAGTGCATCCGAGGCAGGGGCCGCTTGTCTGGCAGCTATTCGGTCCGCAGTTCTCCGGTTCGTCGCAATCCTGGCATGTAATGCAATAAGGCAGGTCCGCCTTATTGGCGCTTCGGCCGATGAAGCGCACTTTCGCCCTGCAATTCGTGTAGAAGCCGCAATGATCGAACGTGACGCGGGCGGCCCTTTCCTCGGTGAAGCGGAACATGTGCGGTCCTGCTGTGCAGCTGGTGTCGCTGGTTGCGAACCACCTGATATAGGACCACTGATCATCCTCTTCAAAGAAGTTGGTATAGCGGAAGACAAGGTCGAACAGGGAGTCCCTTAGGTTCTCCGCCTGCTCGTAGAACTGGCCCACCGTGCCATACACGTTGCAGTTCTCGAAGACCATTTGCCTTGCCCCCGGCCAGATTGCGGCACCGCTCTCCCCGGGCCTTCACCAAGCAATCGTTGAATCTGAAATCCTGCTGACCTAGGCACGGCCCGGACACGGGGTCCGAGATTATGCCAACTCCTCGATTATGCAGGAAGCGGCATTCGTCGAACACCCCATAGCGCACGCGCATGGGACCGCCGCCGCCCTCTATGTCTAAACCGCTGCTGGGGCTGCTCGTAATGCGCCCGGCGCCATTGTAATTCATGTCGCAATCGCTCACGTCCAGGCCCGCGCAGGCCGTCCACGAGATGCCTTGCCGCCCGTTCCACTCGAAGCGGCTGTCCCGGATGGTGTTGTTGAAGATCACGGTGCCGCTGGAATCCGGATCAGGTTCCACGACGGGAATGGGGTACACGTCCTGAAAAGGAATCGTGTCGTTATTGTAGCTTCCTGATATCAACAGGCCATCCCTGCCGAAGTGGTGCGCATACACGTTGTCAATATCGCACCGGCTGGACTCCCAGATCATGATCCCATCATCGTCCCAGAAGCTGCTGCCCCCAAGAATAGCCGCATCAATGTTGCCGTCCAGTTCCACATCGCGCACAGCTATTGAATCGCAATGGCTGAAATAGAACATAATGCCCACTTTGGCGTGCATCAGGTTCGGCTCCAGGATCGGTTTCAGGGAGTCACCGCAAGTGATGCATGAATTCGCGGCCACCGCGCTGAGCACAGAGTCGGTCTCCTCGTCGCGCAGGAAAGTGCCATAGAGCAGGCAGTCCCTGTAGCGCACCTTGGTGTTCGCACCCCCTTTGATGGTGAAGTTGGTGCAGTTATCGAGCCTGAAGCCCCTCTGGTTGGCCACAACCGACTGGCACGGATACCCCGGCGGGTAGACATCCGCCTCCCAGCCGGCCGCCAGCGGTGGGGACCCTGCGGGATGCAACTGCTGCGCGCCCATGATGTACTCCCCATTACGCAGGATCAAGGTGCCGTCCCCGTTGCGCGCCTGGAAGAACGCCGCAGCGTCCACAAAGGCCTCGTGGTCGTTGATCGTGTCGTTCGGGTATCCGCCGCCGCCCGGCGTGGCGAAATCATCGAGGTACCTCGTCTCCTGGGCGAGCGAGGCGGTCGCGGTCGTCAATAAGAGAGATAGTGGAAGAAGCTTCTTCAAGTGCGCCATGGTGATCGGGTTCTATGGTAGGGCCTAGGCACATCGAACCTAATCGGCTCCATCGATACATGCAAGCAATTCCTCATCTCCACTCCCGTCATTACGGAACGCGGGCGTTGCGCAGCGGCTGGTTTCTCCACTCACGTCATTCCGGAACGCGGGCGTTGCGCAGCAACGGGGCCCCGCGTATCCGGAATCTCACCAATCCAGCTCCCCAGCAACAATCGTCGGCAGCCCTTTCCTCGTTTACCGGCACCTAAACCAGCGCAAGGTCTTCCGTCCTCGGAGACCCTGTGCTTCAATCAACGGGCCCACGAAATGGATGCTGCCGCTGGCAAGATTCAAGCGCGGGGTGCCGAAGCCGGGTGACCCTGCTGCGGTTTAGACCGTCATCACGAGGCTTCGCCGCGATGGTGGCGAGGCCCCGTCACCATACATTCGCTCCCCATCACCATTCTATGGTCCCGGAGAACGCCTTCAGCCAATTTGAACGGGTTGCGTTGGATAACCTACTCTTCCGCGCCACCCTACCAGCCCCCCCCCTTTTTTCACAGCTTGAAGGTGAGGAACGGCTGGTCTCGGGGGATTTGAGCATCTCGAATCCCTTGAATGAAGCCCTTCTCAGTGGCAAAGTCCAGGTCTTTGGACTCACCCTGCTTGAAGAGCTCCCGGAGCTCCGTTGATGTTATCGACGTGTGCCGCGTTACGATCGCGGAAATCTTCTTCTCATCCTCTCGAACTTGGCTGTGTATCTCGCTCAGGCCCGCAGATGTTAACCGCGCTTGAGCAGGCAACATGATCGAGACCCCATGAAAAAGGAATGATGTGCCATGCGACGCATACCGTTCCTCTCCCGCGAGAAAGACGATTACCGCGATGGAATCAATGTTTCCAATGTTGTGCATCACGACCTTGACCGGAAGCGCCTTCAGGTAGTTGTGCAGCGTGATCCCGGCAATCACCTGACCACCTGTTGAAGAGATCAAGAAATGCAAGGTGTCCGGCTTATGCCGTGCATACAGGTCGGCGCACGTCGCCATGATGGCCTGGACCTTGGGCATTGTAATCTCATCGAACAGGTTCAGGTAAATCGTGGGCACCTTCTGAACAACCATCGCGGGCACACCATGAACAATGGGTTTGGGCACGGGTTTTTGCGCCGGATGTTGAGGTACGGGAGTTCTGATTTGTGTCATCGGGTTGCTGTTGCTTGGTGCATGAAGTGCTTCGAGCTAACGCGCCGCTTGGGGGCCAACTCAAGGTTGAGATCGTACTTGTCGGCATGAGCATCGCAGCAGAAGTCATCCTTGCGCACGCGACTATGACCGTTCCACATGGCCACCACCACAACTGTGGAGTCTTCGTCCGGGTGCTCGTCGCACCTATCGTGGCGGCATTGACTGCGTAGGTCGGCGGCGAACGCTTTTGCGTCCTCGTTGGCAATCCGGGCTTGGTCCGCCATGAGGGGGGTGCGCGCCCAGGGCAGACGAATGAGAGAGGTCTTCACTTTCAACATTGGAGCTTGGTATTAGTGTCAGGCGTCCAACCGTCGATCACTCGCCGCTTGGATCCCAACTGTTTATCACTTAACCTTGCCCCGCTCTATGGGAGAGCCTTCCGAATATTCCGCCGCCTGCGAAGCAGTTGGAACCAGGTACAAGCCCTCCCGTAGACACGACGGGACAGTATCTTTGAAGTGGTGGACCCGACCGGGTACGATCCGGCAACTCTGGGGTGTCAAGTCGCAGCGGTTTGCCAATTAACCTACGGGCCCAGCTTAGGGAAGGCCGCTCCTCACGGGGCGGCCTTCCGCGTTCATATAGGTTCCCTCTCTGTTTCTTCTGATTTCATTTTTGACGGCAGCAACACAGCAGCGCGGTTGTCTTGAGCAGCATCAGTCGGCGATTCGATAGGCGCCGTAACCTCATTCACTCCCCCCCCGTCCCATCCCGGCAAAGCCCAGAGAGCGGCAGGCCCTTCGGTTCGCACCTTCACCACCTTCGACGAGCTCTTGTCTTTATGCAGCGCAGAGATTGCCACGTTCACCTTCCGTCGCATGGCGTCCCTAGTGAGGCCCATCCTCGCGTCGTATAGGTGCTCGGCGATTTGGGTGGATGTAAGCGGCTTGTCAGCCTGACGGAGCAGAGAGAGGATTTGCGACCGCAAGCCACGGATGCTAGATGTCTGCCTTACCTCCACGCGCTCTAGCCTGAAGTCGAAGGGGCTATCCTTCCTGACCCCAAGGATGGCGCGTATCCTTTCCATTTTGATCTGAATGTCGTCGAGTATTTGGAGGATTGTTTCATCCCCCTCAATCCTTGTTGCGCGGTCGTTGCTTTTGGTCATCCCGCCACAAAGGTGACGTCCAAAGTGATCCATCTTGACTAACCTCGACTGGGTTATCAACACCGGGTGGTTCCTTACCAAAGACCGCGGAACGATACGACCGTATGGTTGGCGCGATGGACACGCCGAGAGTTTAGGTTCGTGTCATGCGCACTCTACTTGCTTCCTATGCTCTTGTTGTTACGCTCCTTCTTGGCATTGTAGTCGGCGTCCACTACAGCCAGCGCAATCCACTGAGCAGCGAGGCCCTCAAGGAAACCGATCAGGTGGATCAATGGGGTTCGTGGTCCGATGTGTTCATGGTGGTCTTCAGCGGCCTCCTGCTTAGTGCTACTGTTGTCCAAATCGTCCTGTGGAGACGCGCCAACCAAACGGCCGAGGACGCCCTTACGATTGCCCGAAAAGACCTGGAGAGCAGTCATCGCGTGGAGCGGGGCAAGGTGGTGTTGGAGCGTGCGTATATCTCGGATGAGGGCGGCTCCGATTGCTACGTGTGCATCTTCAGGAACATCGGCAGGAGTTCCGTCGTGGTGCGCACGGTTGGACTTCTTTTCAATCGTGCCGAAGGTGTGATGCCGCAGGCGGGAACAATGAATGACTTTCTCATGAAGATCCCAATGGAACGAGCGGTGGCGTATAACGAAACTGTGGAAATCACCACCAGGATTCCGCTGCTCACAGATATCTACGACGAAGACCGGAACAGGTCGGGGATATACGTGCGTTGCCAAGTGATATTCACCACGCTCAACAAGGTTTGGCGATACCATTGTTGCTGGTTCAGTATGGCTGGGATGGATGAGGCGGTGAAACCGGCTATCGCAGGTCAGGAGTTCGAGCAAGACATCACGGGTATCGAGGTTTTCGCTCTGTTGTACCCCGATGGTGAGAAGGAAAGGTAGGATCATGGCGTTTCGTACTTTCGTTGTGTTGACATAGCACCGGGTAACGCTGTGAGGCGGGCACCGGACCAGGGTAACGAGGCGCCTTCGCCCACCCTCCCCGTACACAGGACCGCCCCCGTGAAAACCCGGAGCCGCGCGCACAGGATTTGAGGCGCGACGAGGGTTTCCGGAGGCGTGGTTTGGAACGGACGTACTTCCGTCACCAACCCCAATTTCCACCATGGCCAATGGGCCTCTGGACCTTCACGCCCCGCTGACAGGATCTAGTGGTTGAGTGGATCGTAGGGCTAGCGCCGGTGGAGGGGCTTGGGCTCAAGGGTCAGCGGTTCAGGGTCGGGCCTGCTCTGCCATGCGCCCCTTCTGCTCCGCCATGCCCCTCATCTGCTCCACCATGCGCGGCTCCCCGTTCCCCCATGCGTGCCCTTTGCTTCACCACCAGCGGCAATTGCTTCACTGGTAGCGGCCATTGCTGCCGCCGCAGCGCCTTTCGCTTCGCTCGCAGCGGCGCTTGCTTCACCGTGCGCGGCAATGCGATCCGCCCTGCGCAGCGCATGCTCGGGCATGCGCGCGCCGTGCGCCGCTGGTAGCGCCGTGCGCAACCCGCGCTACGGCCCCTGCTCGGCCTCCACCAGCCATTGTTTCACCCCGCATGCCGCTTGTTCAGCCCCGCGTGCTCGCCGCCCAGCGCGCTTGCGCGCCATCTGTGCCATCAGTCATCGGTAGTCAGCCCTCCCATCCCTCATCTGCGCCATCCCGTGCAACGGGATAAGTCCTGCGGCTTGTACCCCCATTCTATCTGCGTCCATCCGTCTCATCTGCGTCTGTCACCCCGGGCTTGACCCGGGGAGCGTTCCCATTCGGATGGCATTCGCATTCCATCTGCGTCCATCCGCACCATCTGCGCCATCTGCGTTCGCATTCCCAGCCCACCCCTCACCCCTGAACGCAACGAGCCCCGGCTTTCGCCGGGGCCCGCGCATTGAAGAGATGCGTTCCTGGACAGGACTTACATCATGTCCATGCCGCCGCCCATTCCACCATGACTGTGCGCCGGTGCCTTCTCTTCCTTCTCCTCACTGATGACGCACTCCGTAGTGAGCAGCATGCTCGCGATGCTCGCGGCGTTCTCCAAGGCCACACGGGTCACCTTGGTGGGGTCGATCACACCGGCCGCCAGCAGGTTCTCATACACCTCGGTACGGGCGTTGAAGCCGTAGTCGCCCTTGCCCTCGCGCACCTTCTGCACCACGATGCTGCCTTCCATGCCGGCATTCGCCACGATCTGGCGAAGCGGCTCTTCGAGCGCACGCTTCACGATGCCCATGCCCGTGGTCTCATCGGCGTTGATGCCTTCCATCTTGTCCAGCACCTTCTGTGCGCGGATGTAGGCCACGCCACCGCCGGGCACGATGCCTTCCTCCACTGCGGCGCGGGTCGCATGCAAAGCGTCATCCACACGGTCCTTCTTCTCCTTCATCTCCATCTCCGTCGCAGCGCCGATGTAGAGCACCGCTACGCCGCCGGCCAGCTTCGCCAGGCGCTCCTGCAGCTTCTCTTTGTCGTAGTCGCTGGTGGTGGTCTCGATCTGCGCCTTGATCTGGTTCACGCGCGCGGTGATGTCGGCCTTTTTGCCGGCGCCGTTCACGATCGTGGTGTTGTCCTTGTCGATGTTGATCTTCTCGGCCTTGCCCAGGTAGCTCAGGTCGGCGTTCTCCAGCTTGAAGCCGCGCTCCTCGCTGATCATCGTGCCGCCCGTGAGCACCGCGATGTCCTCCAGCATGGCCTTGCGGCGGTCGCCGAAGCCAGGGGCCTTCACCGCCGCCACTTTCAATGCGCCGCGGATCTTGTTCACCACCAGGGTGGCGAGTGCCTCGCCGTCAATGTCCTCGGCGATGATCAACAAGGGCTTGCCGGTCTGCGCGCTCTTCTCCAGGATTGGGAGGAGCTCCTTCATGCTGCTGATTTTCTTGTCGTAGATCAGGATGTAGGCGTTCTCCAGGTCCACCTCCATCTTCTCCGCGTTCGTCACGAAGTAGGGGCTCAGGTAGCCGCGGTCGAACTGCATGCCCTCCACCACCTCCACGGTGGTGTCGGTGCCCTTCGCCTCCTCCACGGTGATCACGCCTTCCTTCTTCACCTTTTCCATGGCCAGGGCGATCAGCGCGCCGATGGTCTCGTCGTTGTTGGAGCTGATGCTCGCGACCTGCTTGATCTTGTCGTTGTCGTTGCCCACGGTCTTGCTCATCTTCTTGAGCTCCTCCACCACGGCGATCACGGCCTTGTCGATGCCGCGCTTCAGGTCCATGGGATTGGCACCGGCGGCCACGTTCTTCAGGCCGGCGGTCACGATGGCTTGGGCGAGCACGGTGGCGGTGGTGGTGCCATCGCCGGCGGCATCAGCCGTCTTGCTGGCCACTTCCTTCAGCATCTGGGCGCCCATGTTCTCCACGGCGTCCTTCAGCTCGATCTCCTTGGCCACGGTCACGCCGTCCTTGGTCACCTGGGGCGCACCGAATTTCTTGTCGATGATCACATTGCGGCCCTTGGGGCCGAGGGTCACCTTCACCGCGTTGGCGAGGTGGTCAACGCCGCGCTTCAAACGGTCGCGGGCGTCGATGTCGAATTGGATGTTCTTGGCTGCCATGTTTTTGGGGGGATTGGTTGGGCGATTGTCATCCCGGGCTTGACCCGGAATCTCGCCCATACTGGGTTCTTAGTTCAGGATCGCGTAGATGTCGCTTTCGCGCATGATCAGGTAGTCCTTGCCATCGAGGTTGAGCTCGGTGCCGCTGTACTTGCCGTACAGGATCTCGTCGCCGGCCTTCACGCTTAGGGGGGTCACCTTGCCGTCGTCGGCGACGCGGCCTGCGCCTACGGCGACAATCTTGCCGCGCTGGGGCTTCTCCTTGGCCGTATCGGGGATGATGATGCCACCCTTGGTGGTCTCTTCAGCGGGTGCGGCTTGAACAAGCACGCGGTCCGCCAACGGTTTTACTTTGGACATGATGGTTGGATTGAGGGTTTAGGGGTCGATTCACGACCGCGCCGCGTTCGTCAATGGCTGTGCCATGCCGGCGGAAACGGGGTGGGGCTGTCAACATTTCGGGGAGCGTGACAACGGGAGCATGCCGCGCTGTCAGGCTGGCAATTCGCGGCTACTGGTTGTCCGGATCCTGGCCCTCCGGAGCGGGCTCACCGGTTTCGTCTATCACGCCCTCCGCGCCGACGTCCGTTCCAGCCTCAATGCCATCGTCCAGCGGGTCCACTGGAGTCACCGGTCCTTGCTGCATCCCTGCCGAGACCAGGCACAGCACCATCAGCAGGCTGCTCAGGGTCCAGGTCGCCTTTTCAAGGAAGTCGGCCGTGCGCTGCACCCCGCCGATCTGCTGCGCACCGGTGAAACCGGCCGCGAGCCCGCCGCCCTTGGGATTCTGGGCCAGCACCACGAGGGCCAGCATGGCGCAGATAATGAGGATGATGATGGTGACGGCGGTGAACATGGCTTAGCTGGTCGATTTGTCCTCCAAGGCTTTGGAAAGGGCCGCGAAGTAAGCGCTTTTCGCCGGGTACTTCAACGCCAAGCGGCGGTAGGTCTCAATGGCCTTGGCAGTGTTGCCCTGCTGCTCGTAGATGCGGGCCAGGGTCTCCGTGACCAGGCCGGTGGTGTCATCCAGGCTCTTCCTGCCGGCTTGCTGGGGCGTGAAGAAGGCGGGCTTGGGAGGGATGTCCGGCGTATCCTGCCGGATGAAGCGGTCAATCAGGGTCTCCGGGTCGAAGTGTTGGACCGGTGGAGCGGGGGCCGCAGCCGGTATCGCCACGGCTTCCGGCGGAGCGATCGCAGGCGTCGGTGCGCCTGTGGAATCGAGCCAATCCGTAAACCGCAGCCGGGCATCCTTGGGCACGCGGCGTGGAGCGGATTCCGGGGCTTGCGATGAAGGCTGTGATGCAGGAACCGGCGGCACAGCGGTGCGGCTCGGGTTCGCCACTTGCTCCTGCCAGGTAAGGTCATAGGCGCTGGTCAGGGCCGCCTCAAGGATCTGATCATTGAGCTCGTCCGCAGCGGGAGCGGTCGTCTCAACGGTTGGGGATTCACCGGTGGGTGCTTCTGCCAGCGTTGGTGCGGCTTGCAGCGCGTTAAGTCGCGGTTCAAGCTCCACAGGGGCTGGGGCTGTAGGCGTATCAATGGCTGTGATTTGCTCCGCGGCTTGCTCTACGGCCAACGGAATCGCACGTAGTTGGGGCTCGGCTGCCACGACCTCGTTTCGCACCACCCGCAGCGGGGACGGCTTGGCCGGAGCCGGATCCATCGAGAGGTCATACAAGGCGGCTCGTGAGGGCAGGTGCGCGGCTGCCGCGCGCAGTGTTTCGTCCGATCGCACCTGCCCGCTCTGGCGCTCGCCAACGGCTTGCAGCAGCCGTGCCCCGCTGAACCAGGGGAACTGCTCCGCCATGCCCTTCAGGTCGCGCAGGTCCTCGAGCGCCATGCGCCCGGGTTCCTCCAACAGCCGTGTCAGTCGTTCGCGTTCCACCGATTAAGATCCTTGGTTCGTGCTGTCACCTTGCCGCGGGCCTCTAGGGTCAAACCTACGCACAGGCCCTGTCGGCGTCATGCCTCGGAACCTTTCTATCCCAGAGGCCATTCCTAGCGCTTGCGGCCCTGCTGCTGCTTCTGGAGGTCGTCCAGCCGTTGCTGCCAGCGGCTCTTCTTCTTCGGGGTGCGCATGTTCTTCTCCAGCTGCAGGCGGATCTTGTCCTCGTCCACGAACCAGCTCTTCAGCACGGTCATCTGGGCGATGCTGATGAGGTTCGCCAGCAGGTAGTAGTAGCTCAGGCCCGCGCTGAAGTTGTTCAGGAAGAACAGCATCATGATCGGGAATAACCAAATCAGCAGCTTCATGCTCGGCATGCCCTGCTGGGTGGGCATCTGCTTCTGGTTGATGAGCGAGTACACGATGGTGCTCGCGGCCATGAGCAGGGTGAAGAGGCTCACATGGTCGCCATAGCCGAAGGGCACGGTGAACGGGAGATCGAGGACGCTATCGTAGCTGCTGAGGTCATCGGCCCAGAGGAACTTCTCCTGCCGCAGTTCGATGCTCGCGGGGAAGAAGCGGAACATGGCGTAAAGCACGGGCAGCTGGATGAGCATGGGCACGCAGCCGCTGGCTGGATTCACGCCGGCCTTGCGGTACAGCTCCATGGTCGCCTGCTGCTTCTTGAGCGCATCGCCGTCCTTGTGCTTCTCGTTGATCACATCCATCTCCGGCTTCAGCACGCGCATCTTGGCGCTCGCCACCAGGTTCTTGTAGGTGAGCGGCATCAGCAGGAGCTTGATGACCACGGTGAGCACCAGGATGATGATGCCGTAATTCCAGCCCCAGCCATCGAGCCAATTGAAGATGGGGATCACCAGCCATTGGTTCATCCAGCCGAAGATGCCCCAGCCCAGGTCCATGATGCGATCGAAATCCGCGATCTCCGTGCGCCGCAGCGTGCCGTAGTGGTTCGGGCCGAGATAATAGCGCATCGCCAACGACGGCGCGGCATCGCGGCCTTTCTCGAAGAGCAGCTTCGCCTCGTAGTGCTTGGTGTGCGTGGGCGAGTCGAGCGGTGTGATGGCAATCTCGCTGCCGTTGCTGGAGAAACCCTCCTCACTGACCATGGCCAGCGTGAAGAAGCCCTGCTTGAAGGCCACCCAATTGGTGCGGCCCTCCAGCTTCTTCTGCTCCGCGCCGGTCTCGCTGAGGTAATTGCGGTCGTCGTTGAAGTACTTGTAATAAACACCGCACTTCTGGAGCTCGCTGGGCTGGTGCTTCTCGTTGCTGAAACCGGCGATCTCCCATCGGAAGAGCAGGTTGCGCGGATCCACTTCGCCTTGCATGCCCACGAACTCCATGTTCGCGTGCATGAAGTAGGTGGCGCTGTCCAGCCGGTAGGAGATGCGCAGCGATCGCGCAGGGTCGCTGGTGCGTGCGATCAGCTGTACCGCATCCTCTTGCACATCCTCGACATCGAAGTACAGGTCGCGCGTGCTGAGGTCCGAGCCGCCCACGATGAACTTGAGCTCGTAGTTGCCCGAGTCCGGATCGGCGAGCAGCAGCGGTGTTTGCGCATACGTGCGGTACTCCTTCAGCAGCATCACCGTGGGCCGCGCGCCATGCGTGCTGATGGTGACGGTCAGGTGCTTGTTGGTGATGGTGACGTCCGTGGCCTTGCCCGTGCTGGCCGGTGTGAACGGCCCGAAGCGCCTGGCCCGTTGGGCGGTCTGCAGGCTGTCGATGAGCGCCTGGTCCGCCGGTGACAATGCGGTATCCGGGATGATCGCCGACTGCTCCGGTATTGCTTCGGTAGCCTCCGCCTCCCGCTTGGTCTCCGCCTCTGCGGCGAGCCGTTCCGCTGCAACCAGCGCCAGGCTGTCCGTTTCGCGCTGGAAACGGGCACGCTCCTCCTCGCTGGGCATGGTGTACAGCGTGTAGCCGAAGAGGATGGCTACGATGAGGATGATGCCGACGACGGAGTTCCTGTCCATGGAAGGGCGGCGAAGATAGAAGGCAAGCGCTTGCGCCCACGGGGCCTTTGCGGAGGTCTCCGCTCCATGCGAGCGGGGCCGCGCTAGCGCCGATTGAAACGGCTAACGCGCTAGGCCTCCGCCTTCTCCACCGTCTTCACCGCCTGCTTCATCGCGGCCTGCACAAAGGCGATGAACAGCGGGTGCGGCTTGGCCACGGTGCTGCGGTACTCCGGGTGGAACTGCACGCCGATGAACCATGGGTGGTCCTTCAACTCCACGATTTCCACCAGCTTGCCTTGGGGGTTGATGCCAGTGGCCATCATGCCGGCCTTCTCGTAAGCGCCGAGGTAGGCGTTGTTGAACTCGTAGCGGTGACGGTGGCGCTCCGTGATGTCACGTTTGTTATAGATCGATCGCGCGAGGCTGCCATCCTCCAGTTTGCAGGCATAGGCACCCAGCCGCATGGTGCCGCCCTTGTCGGCCACGGATTTCTGTTCCTCCATCATGGCGATCACTGGGTGCGTGGTGTCCGCGTTCATCTCGGTGCTGTTGGCGTCGGCATATGCCAGCACGTTGCGTCCGAACTCGATCACCGCGCATTGCATGCCTAAGCAGATGCCGAGGAAGGGCACCTTGTTCTCGCGGGCGTATTTGATTGCTTCGATCTTGCCCTCGATGCCGCGGTGGCCGAAGCCAGGCGCCACCAGGACGCCAGCCAGCCCGCCGAGGTGCTTCGCCACGTTCTTCACGGTGAGCTTCTCGCTGTGCACCCACTTGATGTGGACCTTCAATTCGTTGGCGGCGCCCGCGTGCTCCAGCGCTTCCTTGATGCTCTTGTATGCGTCCTTCAGCTCTACGTACTTGCCGACCAGGCCAATATGCACGTCGCCCTTAGGCTCCTTATAGCGACGTAGGAAATCCTTCCACGCGCCGAGGTCCGCCTCCGGGTAGTTGGCGACGCCGAGCTTCTTCAGCACCACCTCATCGAGCTTCTCCTGCTGCATCAGCAGCGGCACGTCGTAGATGGTCTCGGCATCGCGGCTCTCGATCACGGCCTCCGCATCGACGTTGCAGAAGAGGGCGATCTTCTCCTTCATGCCCTTCTGCATGGGGTGCTCGGTGCGGCACACGAGCACGTCGGGCTGAACGCCGAGGCTGAGGAGTTCCTTCACGCTGTGCTGCGTGGGCTTGGTCTTCAACTCGCCAGTGGTGCCCAAGTAGGGCAGCAGGGTGAGGTGGATGGCCAGGCAATCCTTGCCCTTGGCCCATTTGAGCTGGCGGATGGACTCGATGTAGGGCAGGCTCTCGATATCGCCCACGGTGCCGCCTACCTCGGTGATCACGAAGTCGTAGATGCCCTTGCGACCGAGGGCCTGGATGTGCGCTTTGATCTCGTCGGTGATGTGCGGGATCACCTGCACGGTCTTGCCCAGGTACTCCCCGCGCCGCTCCTTGCTGATGACGTTCTGGTAGATGCGCCCGGTGGTGACGTTGTTGGCCTTGCTGGTGGGCACGTCGAGGAAGCGCTCGTAGTGGCCTAGGTCCAAATCGGTCTCGGCGCCATCCTCCGTCACGTAGCACTCGCCGTGCTCGTATGGATTCAGCGTGCCCGGATCCACATTGATGTACGGATCCAGCTTCTGGATGGTGACCGTGAAGCCGCGCGCTTGCAGCAGCTTGGCCAGGCTGGCACTGATGATGCCTTTGCCCAGGCTGGAGGTCACGCCTCCGGTAACGAAAATGTACTTAGTGGAGCCCGTCATCGCTGGTGGAAAGGGCCCTTGATAGAGCCGCGATCACGGGGCGTAAAGGTAGCACCCAGGCTGGGATGAACCGGGGACAGATGTCAACAGCGTGTTGATTCAGTTGGAGAGGTCCGCAGTAGGCAGGGGCAAACGGCAGTTGGCAGCACGCATCGGAGGAGCACTTGCCGTTTGCCCCTGCCAACTGCCTACGTGAGCTCCCTAAAACTTGTAGCTGATTCCCGCGCTGGGAAGCAAGGGCAGCTGATTCACCCGCTCGTAGCGCACGCGGTCGAAGTAGAAGATGTTCTGCCGGTCCAGCGTGTTGGTCACACTCAGGTCGAGCTCCAGCGCGCGGTGCTCATCGAAGCGCCAGGTCTTGGTCAGGCCCAAGTCCACCCGTCCATAATCCGGCAGGCGGTGGTCGTTGAGGTTCCCGAAGATGGTGGCGAGGTCGGCGTTGCTTGTGGCGTAGTTGGTGTTGATGTCGCCGTTGAAGGGCACCGCTCCGTAGAAGCCGGCGGTGGGCGTGAAGGGGAAGCCGCTGCCGTAGTTCCAGCGCACGTTCACCTTCCAGGCGTCGAACTTCCCGAAGGCGTAGGAGCCCACGAGGTTCACGTTGTGCCGGCGGTCCCAGATGGGGTTGTATTCCTGCACGCCATCAAAGCGGTCCACGAAGGTGTAGCTGTAGACCCCCCAGAGGTAGAGGCCGTTCTTCTCGTATTTCAGTTGCACGTCAGCGCCGTACGCGTGGCCGATCTCCACGATGTAGTCCTTCTTCAGTTGGTCTGGCTTGTCGGCGAACTCTTCTGTGTCGTTGAAGTACTTGTTGCGGTTCAGGTTGGTCACCTGTCGGAAGTCCTTCAGGTACACCTCGAAGTTGAGGCTGATTTCACGCGTGATGTCCTTCTCAATGCCCGCCACGTAGTGATTGGCGCGCTGCAAGGGGTCCTTCACCTCCCGGGTGCTGCCATCGCGCAGCGTGATGTTCCGCGGCAAGTCCTCAGGCGAGGCGAGGAAGCCGTAGAAGAGGTTCACCACGTCGCGGTCGTTATTGGCGGCCACCAGGTTCTGGCTGTAGCGTCCGGCGGCCAGCTTGAAGCGCAGGTTGTCGTTGATGTTCCACTTGAAGCCCAGGCGCGGCTCGATGTTGGCCACCGAGAGCGAAGCATAGTAGTGCAGGCGCATGCCGGGATCAATCACGAAGCGCTTGGTGTAGCGCGCATTGGCCGGGGCCTTTCCCACATTGAACCGGTAGTTGAAGTAACCGGCGATCTCCGAGGTGTTCTGGGTCTGCTGGTACTGGCGCCCGAGGCTGTTGAAGAAGGAGAAATCGGTACGAAAGCCGAGCACCTCCACGCCGTAGCGCGCTTCGTTGTCGCCCATGAAGTACTTGAAGTTCAGCCCGCCATTGAAGCCGCTGATGTCGCTGGTGCGTGGCTGCAGATCGCCCTCGATGAGTTCCAGCGCATAGTTGCTGTAGGAGAACACGCCGTCGATGAGCACCGCGCTGCCCGCTGGCACCAGCACGAAATTGGTGCCCGCGCCGAAGTTGTTCCAGCTCAGGTCGCTCACGTTCCGGTAGTTCACGCCATCGGAGAAATTGAAGCCGAAGAGGTTGAACTTGCTGCCGTTGGCGCCATTGAAGCTCAGCTTGCCGTACATGTCGGTGAAGCGGAACGGGAGCCCGGCGCTGTCCACGTAGCTGTAGAGCGCCTTGCTGCTCTCCTCGAGGTAGCTGTGGCGCAGGTTCAATAGGAAAGAGGACGACCCGCCGCCGGGCACCTTCTCCTTCTTCAAGGGCCCTTCGATCATGGCTTTGGCCGCGAAGGTGCTGGCCGATACGCGCCCGCCCAGCCGCGTCTTGTTGCCGTCGCGCGTGGTGATGTCCATCACGCTGCTGATGCGGCCTCCGTGCTCCGCGTTGAATCCCGCCGTGTAGATGTCGGCGTTGCGGATGATGTCGTTGTCGAACACGCTGAACAGGCCGATGCTGTGGAAGGGGTTGTAGATCACCATGCCGTCCATCATCACCTTGTTCATGATCGGCGATCCGCCGCGCACATAGAGCTGCCCGCCCTGGTCGCCGGTGAAGATCACGCCCGGTACCACCTGGAGGTATTGCGCCAGGTCGGCCTCACCGCCGATGGCCGGCAGCCGCTTAATCTGCTTCGGCGTGAGCTTGGTGACGCTCATGCGCACCTGGCTCTGCATCTCCTGCTTCTCGCCGGTCACCTCGAACGTGGGCAACTGCGTGGCCGATTTCACCAGGAACAGCTTTTCGGTGATGATCTGGTCGCGCGCCACGGTCACCGATTTCTCCAAGGTCTCGTAGCCGAGGAAAGTGACCACCAGCGTCTGCGGACCGACCGGCGCCTTGGTGATGGAGAAATAGCCGTTCACATCGGTGGCCGCTCCATTGATGGTGCCCTTCAGCACCACGTTGGTGAAGATGATCGGTTCACCGGTTGCCTTGTCGTACACGAAGCCCCGGATGGTACCCGTTTGGGCCGACGCTGCGGATGAAAGGAGCAGAACAGCGGCGACGGCACAGGCCGTGAGGAGGAAGCGCATGATGAAAGGGATTCCTTGCAAGGGCGGCTAAGGTAGAAGAAGGCTTCGCTCACTTGCGAAGCCGTTGGATGGGCGGTGGGGGCCGATGGCTGGAAGGTGCCGACTTCTGCCCGTAGAACATTCAGTATGCAGCGTCAAGGGCGATGCTGAAACCTGGTACAAGATCAACTCATCACCTTGGCCAGCAGCTCACGCAGGAGTTCGCCTTGATCGGCGCCATCGCCACCGAGGCCCTTGCTGCGCAGGTCGCATTGGCGCAAGTGCCGCTGGATCTCGGCCAGCTTGGGCGGTGGGTAATTGCGCGCTTGCGCCACGTAATCCTTCACGAAGAAGGGATTCACCTTCAGCGCCGCCGCCAGTTCCTGCTGGCTGCCGCCCTGCGCGGCATGCACCATGGCGAGCTTGCTGAAATAGCCGTTCAGGAAGCCCAGGGTCACCACCAGCGGGTTGTCCTTGGGGTCGGCCGCGAAATGCTGGGCGATGCGCATGGCCTTGGCGGTGTTACGCATACCGATGGCGTTCTGCAGCTCGAAGACGTTGTATTCCTTGCTGATGCCGACGAAGCGTTGGATGGCCTCGGTGCTGATGGCGCCGCCTTCCTCGGTCACGAGGCAGAGCTTCTCCACCTCCTTCACGGCTTTGGCCAGGTCGCTGCCGAGGTGATTGGCCAGCAATTGGGCCTCGGTCGCACCCAGCTTGCGCTTGTGGTTCTTGGCGAAGCCCATCAGTACGTCGGGCAGCTTGTCATCGCGCACTTTGTCGCTGGTGAAAACGACGCCTCCTCCTTTCAACGCGGTCTTCAGGATGCCCTTCCGGCCGTCTATCTTCTTGTGCTTGTAACAGAGCACAAGCACCGTTGTCGGCGTGGGCTTTGCGAGGTACGCCTCCAACTTTTCCACTTGGTCGATCCGCCAAGTCTGAAGCTCGCGCACCACCACCAATTGGCGTTCCGCCATCATGGGATAGCGCAAGCAGGTGTCCTTCACCTGGTCGGGGTCCACGTCGCGGGCGTACAGGATGCTCTGGTTGAAATCGCGCTCATGCTCCTGAAGCGCAAGGCGCTCCACCTCCTCGGCGATGCGGTCGATGAAGAAGGCCTCCTCGCCATGCAGCACGTACACGGGCTTGAACTTCCCCGCCCGCACGTCGAGCATGATTTTCTTGTACTCCTCGGTCGTGCTCAAGGCCGCCATGGAACGCGAAGGAACGGCACGCTGATTGACGCAGAAAGGGATGATGAACGCTGATCGAAACGACGTCGACACATAAGGATTGAGCCATCAGCGTGATCCCTCACCATCCGCGTCATCTGCGTTCCATATTCCATCATTCGAACCGCAGGTGCTTCACCGATTGCCCGCCGCTAACGCGAAGGGAAGGCACGCTGATTAACGCAGAAAGGGATGATAAGCGCTGATCAGGCAGAAGCTGACACATGAAGACCGCGCTATCAGCGTGAATCTGCCTCTTCCGCATCATCTCTGCGTTCACCACACCATCATTCGAATCGCAGGTGCTTCACCGATCGCCCGCCGTTGATGATCTCCCGCAGGCTTTCGATCCCCACCCGCACGTGGGTCTCCACGAAGCCACTGGTGACCTTGGCGTCGCTGGCACTGGTCTTCACGCCCCAGGGCACCATGGGCTGATCGCTCACGAGCAGCAGCGCCCCTGTGGGTATCTCGTTGGCGAAGCCGGTCATGAAGAGGGTGGCCGTCTCCATATCGATGGCCATCGCGCGCAGGGTCCTGAGCCGCTCCTTGAATTGCTCATCGTGCTCCCACACCCTGCGGTTGGTGGTGTACACCGTGCCGCTCCAGTAGTCCAGTTCCAAGTCGCGGATCACGCCGCTTACAGCTCGATGGATCATGAAGCTGGGCAGGGCCGGCAGCTCGGGCGGGAAGTAGTCGTCGCTGGTTCCCTCCCCCCGGATGGCCGCGATGGGCAGCACCAAGTCGCCCAGCTGGTTCTTCTTCTTTAGGCCACCGCACTTGCCCAGGAAGAGCACCGCTTCAGGGGCGACGGCGCTGAGCAGGTCCATCAGCGTGGCCGCATTCGGACTGCCCATGCCGAAGTTGATCATGGCCATGTCCTCGGCCAACGCCACCTTCATGGCCTTGTCCTTTGCCACGACAGTGGCCCCAGTGAGATGGCAGAAGATGTCCAGGTAGTTGTCGAAGTTCGTCAGGAGCACATGCTTCCGGAAGTCCTCCACAGGCAGGCCGGTGTACCGGGGAAGCCAGTTGCCGACGATCTCTTGCTTGGTGCGCACTTTTGCGTGATGGGTGATACGGGCCTGCCGGCATTGGCACTGCCAGACCACGGGGTCAAAACTAGGAATGGCCCCGACGGTTGGCAGGTGTTCGACCCGATTCGCCGCAAATGGGTGGCACTGCTGCCCGAGGAGTGGGTACGCCAGCATTTCCTGAACTTCCTGCTGTACGACAAGGGCTGCCCGGCCTCCCTGATCCAGGTGGAGCAGCCCTTGGTGCTCAACACGCTCTTCAAACGAGCGGATATCGTGGTGCATGCGAGCGACGGCCGGGCGGTGGCCCTGGTCGAGTGCAAGGCGCCGGGCGTGCGCATCACCCAGTCCACCTTCGAGCAGGCCGCCCGGTACAATGTGGTGTTCAAAGTGGGATGGCTGATCGTGACCAACGGCCTTCGCCACTATTGCTGCCGCGTGGATCAATCCACGGGAAGCGTGGAGTTCCGTGTGGAGATCCCCGACCATGCCACCCTTTCTGCCCGGTGAGCCGGATTTACCTTTGAGCGCATGAGCAACCGCATACCCGCCGCTTTCCTCTTGGGCGCCTTTGCCATCAGCGCGCATGGGCAGTCCTTCGAACGCCGAAAGCACGACATCCATCTGGAGCACTTCCTTTCGCATGCGCATGCGGATGGCGAGCAGATGAACCTGTTCATCCACGGGCCTGAGGAAGCGGTTTCGATCGCTGTGCGCGCAAATGGTGGTACGGTGAAGCGCGTGCGTGAAGGACTGGTGTCCGCACGGGTGCCGGTATCCGCGGTGCGTGCCTTGTCGGAAGCGCCTGCGGTGAAGCGCTTTGAGTTCAGCCTCGATCCGGGCACCTCGCTCAGTGATTCGATGCGTGTGAAGGCCCGTGTGAACCAAGTGCATGCCGGTCTCGCGCCGTTGCCGCAAGCCTATGACGGACAGGGTGTGGTAGTGGGCTTCATCGATACCGGCCTGGATGTGAACCATCCGGATTTCCGGAACCCCAACAACACGTCACGCGTCGCCTACTATTGGGACCAGAACCTCAGCGGCCCTGGCACGCCTGCCGAATTCGGATACGGCGTGGAGTGGAACAACGCGCAGATCAATGCTGGCCAGTTGACCAGCTCGGATGCGAGCGCGCATGGCACCACGGTCACCGGTGCCGGCACGGGCAATGGTTCGGCCAATGGCCGCCACAAGGGCGTTGCCCCAGCCGCCGACATCATCGTGGTGAAGTACACTAGTAGCGGCGACTTCCGCACGAATGTGGCCGATGCTGCGCAGTACATCTATGAACGCGCACTGGCTTTGGGCAAGCCCGCCGTGGTGAACGCCAGCCTAGGAACCTACAGCGGATCGCATGATGGCCTCGATGCGGCGGCGCTCTTCATCGACGACATGCTGGAGGAGCGTCCGGGGCGTGCCTTCGTCTGCGCGGCAGGCAATGCCGGACAGTTCGGCCCCATGCACCGGCGCTTGGAGCCGGCGGCGGATACGGTCTTCACCTGGTTCCTCACCAACAGCTACCCGCCGCCAGGTAACATCTTCAATTTCCCCAACGTGTTCTTCGAGGTCTGGGCTGACATCGCCGATTTCCAGAACATGCAGTACGCCATCGGTGCCGACCGCGTGACGCCGGGCTATGCGTTCCGCGGGCGCACCGCTTACCACACCATGGCGGAGAACATGGGCGGGGTGATCAGCGAGGATCTGGTCAGCACAGGTGGCAACGTGCTCGCCAATGTGCAGTTCTCCGTACGCAGCAGCGTGGCCGGCAGGTGCAGTTGCAGGTCTTCATGCCGCAGCCCGATTCGGGCAGCTACAACTGGCGTTTCATGGTCACCGGCACAGGCCGCTGCGAGATCTGGAGCACCGCCGCCTTCGGCACGGCCAACATGGCCAGCAACGAGATCGCACCGGGCTCGGTTCCGACCACTGGCGAATACCCGCCCATGGCCAAGCACCGCGCGCCCGATCGCGATAAGCACATCGTGGATTCATGGGCCTGCTCCGGGCACACGCTCACAACGGCCAACTACCTCAACCAGATGGAGTACCAGCCCTGCAGCGGGCCTTATCTCAACTTCGGAGTATCGCCATGGCTCATTTCGGGCAACAGCAGCGCCGGCCCCACACGCGACGATCGCTGGAAGCCGGACATCGCCGCGCCGGGCGACATCACCATGGCCGCTGCGCCCATGCCCATCCTCGCCGATTGGGCGGTGACCAACGCCGACAAGCTTGATGAGTTCTGCATGCACGCGCGCAACGGAGGCACGAGCATGGCCTCGCCAGTAGTGGCGGGCATAGCCGCGCTCTACCTGCAGAAATGCCCGAGCGCCGATTGGCAACAAGTGCGCAACGCCATCCTCAACACCGCATGGGGCGACGGTATCACCGGCACGCTTCCCAACAAGTATTTCGGCTATGGCCGCGTTCACGCCTTCGATGCCTTGACCTCCTCGAACCTGCCGGGCATCACCATCACCGCCTCGGATGATGAGATGTGCGCGAATGCGAGCGTCACCGCCATGGCACCCTCGGGCTATGCGCACTATTGGTGGAGCAACGGCAGCATCAGCAACCCCGCGGCATACACCGGCCCGGGGCCTCTGACGGTGAATGCCTCGAATGGCACTGGCTGCGCGCAGAGCAACGCGCTCAGCTTCACAGTGCTGCCGGTTCCGCCCACGCCGGTGATCACTGTTGATGGCTCATTGCTCACCAGCTCTGCTGGTCCCAGCTACCAGTGGTACCTCAATGGGCTCCCGATCGAGTTCGCGACCGGACCCACATGGTGGGCTGTTGCCACCGGCACCTATACCGTGGAGCATGTGGCAGCCAACGGCTGTTCCGCATTCAGCACGCCTGTCGAGTTGCTTTCGGTTGGTGTCGATGCGCATGCTTCCGCAGCAGGTTTTGCGGTTTGGCCTTCGCCGACCAGCGGCGATATCATGGTTCAACTGCCCTCCGGGTTCGCCGGTGGGGCGACCGTGCAGGTGGTGGATGCCAGCGGCCGGATGAAATGGAACGGACGCTTGGCATCGGGGGTCCAGTTCGCGTTGCCTGCATCGGATTGGAGCGCAGGTACCTATACGGTGCTCGTGACCGCTGGCAATCGCCGGTGGAACACGCGGATCGTGCGTCTGCCTTGATTGGCCGGTTACCGGATTCCGTCGCGCAAACGAGCCCTGACGTAGCCCCAGAGCGTCGGGTGATTCCACCGTGCGCTCGGTCCGGTAGGGGCGCTTGGTTTGGAGGTTCTAGCTATCACCTCGCCGAGAGCCTGCATCATCAAGCCGCAGCCTACGGCCATCTGGAGCGTTGGATAGGTGCTGAAGTCGTCCTTGCTGGCGGGGTGGATGAGCGCCTGATGCAGGATGGCGCCGGTATCCACGCCTTCGTCCACCAAATGCACGGTTACTCCGCAATGGTCGCGGTCCTTCCGTACCAGGGCCCAGTAAGCGCCATGCACGCCGCGGTACATCGGGGTGATGCCCACGTGTGTGTTGAGGATAGGAACGCCGATGCCAGCGATGGCCGCTGGTCTGAGGATTCGTGTTCCGTTGATTACAACCGCTGAGGCCCGCAGTTCACGCACCAGATTCCAACTAGCAGGATCATTCACCGACCGGATTCGTTGGATACGGTCTATCGGAATGGGTCCGTCCGAAAGCCGGTGGTCGGCCAGGATCTCCTGCCGACGGCTGCGCGATAACAAGGAGAGGGGCTTGGCGATAAGCATTTGGAAAAGCACCTGCCCGATTACTTCAACCAGCCCAAGTCGCTTGATGCGTAATCGCAACAACTGATATGTGCTGGTCGGCTCCTCAAGCACAACGCGCACGTCAGGCCGACGCGAGCGCGTGATAAAGCATGCGCGTGGCCGCGCTGTCGCGCGCGAGCAGGACGATGCGCTCACCGGCCATTGCCCTGCGCGCGTTGAGCGAGTTCGCCCATGGTGAGGCTCTCCATGCCGTGCTCCATCCGTAGGCGATCGAAGTGAGCGAGGATGCGATGAAGGAACGCCATGTTCCGTTCCAGGTCGCGGCCGAAGTTGTGCGGGTGCCACCAGAGGTGGAAGACCTCTCCGTGCCGTGCGGCGTGTGTCATCGCGCGCGTGATGCGACGCAGTTTCATTCCGTCGAGCCAAGCGAAGCGGCGACTGTAAGGCCGAAGGAAGCGGCTGCTGGGGATGTCGAACGGTGCCTCGTCATGGGCAGCGGGCCTGGCATGCGTGTTAGGCCCGGTGAGGTCAATCCAGGTATCGAGCAGGCGCAGCGCACGGCGGAAGCGTGATTCCTGGTCGCGGTTCCTTGCACGATAGAGCCAGCTCCGTTCGTTGCCCCGGAACGACATGATGCCATGGGCCTTGCAGATTGCGAGGTACCGCTGGTTGTACTGGTTGCGCGGGAACACGAAACTCTTCAGCTCTATGCCGAATGTGAGTGCCGCATTGCGCGCGGCTTCCAGGTCGGCAGCGAATTGCGCCTCGGTCTGGCCCTGTTCCAGGCAGTAGTAATGCGAGAAGGTGTGGCCCGCGATTTCATGCGCAGGGTGCCGTTGGATCAAACGGATCAGGGATGCGCCGAAGTGGTAGGGGTCAGCGGCCTCGTTCGCGCCGATCCCATCGATGTGGCCATGATAGGGAGAGAGCGCTGCGTGCGCATACGAGGGCTGTTCAACCGGCAATCCGCGCAATAGCCCTTGCTTGTTTTCGAAGAAGAGCAGGCCCACTGTGGCGAAGGTGGCCCTCACGCCATGCGCATCGAAGGCGTCAAGCATGCGGGGCAGTGCCTGTCGCACACCCAGGATGTTGCGACCGTAGTGCTCCAGGGTGCGCCGGTCACGCATGCCCCAGTAGAGCTCGAAATCAAGGGAAACGACGAAGGCGCCAACGGGCATGGTGCCGAAAGTAGGATCAATGCACCCGCTCCCCGTTCACGAAGGTGGCAGTGACCTTTGCCTTGCGCAGTGCTTCGGGCGAGGCCTTCTCTAGATCCAGGTTCACCACAGTGAAGTCGCCGCGTTTGTCCGCTTCCAGTGAGCCGAGCTCACCTTCGAGCATCGCCGCGATGGCATTCCAGATGGTCATGCCACGCAGGGCATCATGTCGCGAGAGGGCATTCTCGACGTGATACCCACCATCGGGCCAGCCATCCGGTCCTTCGCGCAGCACCGCGCTGCGGAAGGTCTGCAAGGGGTCGATGCCCTCGACGGGAAAGTCCGTGCCGAGGGCGAGCAGCCCCATCGTCCTGCGCAGCTCTTCGTATGCATAGGCATGGTCGATCCGTTCGGCACCTAGCCGTTCCTCGGCCCAATGCCCATCACTGGTTGCGTGCGTGGGCTGGACGCTGGGAATGATGCTGTACTCCGCGAAGCGTGAGCGGTCCGCAGGGCTCACCACTTGCGCGTGCTCGATTCGCCAGCGGCGGTCATTGGTCCCACCAAGCACTTCGGCATACACATCGAGCAGCAGCTTGTTGGCGCTGTCGCCGATGCAGTGCGTGTTCATCTGAAAGCTGTGCTGCTTGCACCACTCCGCGACCTTGAGGAAATGGCTTCGCGAGCCGAGCTGCAAGCCATGGTGCCCAGGCAGATCGCTGTAGGGCGCTTTCAGCAATGCGCCGCGCGAGCCGAGCGCGCCATCGGCGTACACCTTCACGCTGTTCACATGAAGGCGGTCCGTATGCAGCGCACCGCTCTTGGCGAATTCATCAAGGTATGGCGCGGAGTCCGTTACCATCGCGTATACGCGCATCTTCAGCACCCCTTCCTGCTGCATGCGGTCGATGAGATGGATAGTGCCGGGGTCCAACCCTGCATCGCATACCATGGTCAAGCCGACGCTGAAGCAGTCTCGCTGGGCCTCGAGCAGCGCTTTGCGCTTGGTGGATTCGTCGGCCTGGTCGATGATGGATTGGAAGACTCCCACCGCATTGTCGATGAGCACGCCGGTGTAGCGGCCATCGCGTTTCAGCATGAGTCCGCCTTCAATGGCCAGCGAAGGGTCGAAGCCGACGGCCTCCATGGCTCTTTGATTCACCACGGCTGCATGGCCATCGATGCGCTGTAGCAGAACCGGTCGGTCGGGGAACAGCTCGTTCAACCGCTCGTTATCAGGATATTCCTTGCTGCTCCATTGGTTCTGATCCCAGCCACGGCCAAGGATCCATCCATCGCCGGGATGCGTGTGTGCATAGGCCAAGGTGCGCTCGACTGCCCCCTCCCAGCTACGTGTGCCTTGGAGATCAATCTTCTGCTTGTTCAACCCGTGGCCGAAGAAGTGGCAATGCCCATCGATGAAGCCCGGGTAGACATGCTGTCCGGCGGCATCGAACGTTTCCTTGGCGGCGTAGCGGTTGCGGATTTGCTGCTCTGCGCCGAGCTCGATGATGCGTCCGTCCTTGATGGCCATTGCTTGGAAGACGCTTTCGCTTTCATCGAGCGAATGGATGATGGCGTTGTGTACCACCAGGTCGGCATCGCGATCCCGATACCCACAAGCAGCGAGCACGATGAAGGCGAGAGCGCCCGTCAGCGATCGGTTCATGATTGGAGCATTGATTTCAGCCAGCGCGGTGCGCGCGAATGGTCGATGAGCAGCAGCGACAACAGACCGATGAAGGGAAGCATGGGCACTCGGTAGCGCACGATGGCACCCACCACGGGCACGGTCCATCCGATGAGCAAGGTGAGCAAGATGATGAAGGACAGCGCCAGCAGCACGCTCGGCTGGTCCATGGCCGGCCATCGACGACGGTAGACGAGCGCCAGGAGCGGCAGGCCCAGCACGAACATATTCTCTAACGCGGCAGCGAGCGTGAGCGGCCCTTTCGCGGCCACTTCGAACGGGCTGATCAGGGCAAGGTGCACGGCGATGGGTACATGAAGCACGAAGCTTCGGATCGTAGGCTCCAGCAGCGGGACTTGCAGCACGCTGCCGCTCTGTACCTCCTGCGCCATTCCCAGGAAATCGCTCTGCTTCATGGCCAGCATGTAAAGAACGTCGCGCTCCGGAACGAGCCGGCCGATTCCCAAGGCCAGCACGATGAGGACGACATGGACCGTGAGGAATTTGAGCGCCACGCGACCGGGCCGTTGCCGCACCCACCACCAGCCCAACAGGCCGGGAATCAGGCAGAGCAGCACATAGAATTTCACCACCAGCATCACGGCGAGACCGAAAGCGAATGCCAGCGCTGTTCGCATCAAGCGACCTCGGTCGAAAGGTCCGATCGCGCCAAGGAGGAAGAACCCCATGCCCAGAAGCAACAAGCTCTCCTTCAGTGGTCCGCTGGCCCAGAACAAAGCGCTCGGCCAGGCGAATACCGCCAGCATGAGGCCGCGTCGCATTCCGATCACCAATGGCGCGAACGCGCGGAAGAGCGCCGCCAGCCCGGCCGTGCTCAAGAAGCTGGCAAAGACCGTATGCACGTGGTAATGGCCGAAGGAGAGGAGTCGCAGTACCGCGTTGAAGCGGATCATTGTGTGTGAATCGTTATACACATTGGTCTCGAAGCGCCGCACCCAGTTGTTCATCACCAGGTAGTACTTCTCGGTGAAGTGCGGACTGTCGTTGCCGATGCCGGTGAGCATGCGCAGGAAGTCCATGGGAGCGGTCCAGAGCGCATCGTACATCACTTTACTGTCATCGAAATACTTGAAGATATCGGCCATGCTTCGGTCCGGGTACGCGTAAGAGTAAACGGCCCAGAGGCCAGTACCCGCGATCACTTTCAGGAGGAAGAGCAACGCCACGGTTCGCACGCGCAGCCCGGGTACTTGCGTGAAGAAGGGCATGCGCCGCATCAGGTAGAGCAGCAGCGCGATATAGCCGGTGGCGAGCAGAATGCCGGTCATCGGGGCGAAGGTGTGCAATAGACGGCTAGTCACCGGTTGCGTTGGCGCTGCGTGCCCGCCAAGGGTCTTCCGGCCATTCTACCTTCGCCGCCCCATGGCGACCACCACTGCGAACCCTGATACCGCCCCTGCTGGCGTGGACACCGCAAAGAAGCTCGGCCTGCTGCCCGAGGAGTTCGACAGGATCAAGGAGATCCTGGGCCGCGCGCCCAACTTCACCGAGTTGAGCATCTACAGCGCCATGTGGAGCGAGCATTGCTCGTACAAGAACTCCATCAAGCAGTTGAAGACCCTTCCACGCAGCGGTCCGAAACTCCTCGCAGAGGCCGGTCAAGAGAATGCTGGTCTGGTGGACATAGGCGATGGCTGGGCCTGCGCTTTCAAGATCGAGAGTCACAACCACCCCAGCGCCATTGAGCCCTATCAAGGCGCTGCCACGGGTGTTGGCGGGATCAATCGGGACATCTTCACCATGGGCGCGCGCCCCATCGCGCAGCTGAACAGCCTCCGCTTCGGCGATATCACGAAGGAGAGCCGCAGCCGTTGGCACATGCGCGGCGTTGTGAAGGGCATCGGCGATTACGGCAACGCCTTCGGTGTGCCTGTGCTCGGCGGCGAGGTGTACTTCGACCCGTGCTACACCACCAACCCGCTGGTGAACGCCATGAGCGTGGGCATCGTGCGGACCGACAAGGTCATCAGCGCCACCAGCCACGGCAAGGGCAATCCGGTCTTCATCGTGGGCTCTTCAACGGGCAAGGACGGCATCCATGGCGCGTCGTTCGCGAGTAAAGACATCACGGACACCAGCATGGACGACCTTCCGGCCGTTCAGGTGGGCGATCCCTTCATGGAGAAGCTGCTGCTCGAAGCATCACTCGAATTGGCGGAGACCGATGCCATAATCGGCATGCAGGACATGGGCGCGGCGGGGATCACATGCAGCACCAGTGAGATGAGTGCGAAAGGGGAGGCCGGCATGGACATTCACTTGGACCGCGTGCCCACGCGGCAGGAAGGAATGCGCGCCTGGGAAATCCTCCTGAGCGAGAGCCAGGAAAGGATGCTGGTTGTGGTGAAGAAGGGAAGAGAGGCCGAGGTGAAGGCCATCTTCAACAAGTGGGACCTCAACTGCGTGGAGATCGGTACCGTCACCGATGGCGGGACATTGCGCTACTTCATGCACGATGAACTGGTGGCCGAAGTGCCTGCCGAAAGTCTGGTGCTCGGTGGCGGAGCACCGGTGTACGAGCGCACGCAGAAGGAGCCGGCCTACATCAAGGAGAACAAAAAATTCAGGATCGCCGACGTGCCCGAGCCGGATGACCTGAAAGCCGTGGCCTTCGACCTGTTGGCCAGCCCGAATATCGCCAGCAAGCAGTGGGTGAGTGAACAATATGACACCATGGTGCGCACCAACAACATGAGCACCAACGCGCCGAGTGATGCTGGCCTCGTGCTCGTGCGTGAAACCGGCAAGGGCCTCGCCGTCACCGTTGATTGCAACGGCCGGTACGTCCATGCCGACCCTTACACTGGCGCCATGATCGCTGTGAGCGAGGCCGCGCGTAACATCGCCTGCACAGGCGGCGAACCCTGCGGCGTCACCAACTGCCTCAACTTCGGCAACCCGTACGACCCTGAGGTATACTGGCAGTTCGCGCAGGTGATCAAGGGCATGGGCGACGCGTGCCGCGCTTTCGAGACGCCTGTGACCGGCGGCAATGTGAGCTTCTACAATCACACTGTCACCGAACAGCGCAACATCCCCGTGTTCCCCACGCCGACGATTGGCATGGTGGGCATCGTGCCGGACATCACCAAGCGCATGAGCTTGCACTTCAAGCAGAAAGGCGACCTCATCTTCCTGCTTGGCAAACCCGTGGAGGATGTCGCGTGCAGCGAGTACCTCGTGCGCCATCACAAGATTGATCGCTCGCCGGCCCCCTATTTCAATCTCAAAGAGGAGAAGCGCCTGCACACCATGCTCCTCATGCTCATCCGCAAGGGCCTCATCAACGCCGCGCACGACATCAGTGAGGGAGGACTTTGGGTGGCGCTCGTGGAGATGGCCTTGCCGGGCAGCCTTGGCTTCGATGTGATCACCGACAGCGAGTTCCGCCCCGATGCCTACCTATTCGGCGAGGCGCAGGGCAGGGCTGTGGTCTCCGTGGATCCCGATCACGAGGACGACTTCCTCGACCTCATGGGCGCCAGTCGCGTGCCCTGCGTGCTGCTCGGCCACGTCACGCAAGGAAAGCTCGTGGTGGATGACCAGCGCTTCGGCATGGTGGACGACGCGCGCAGGGTCTACGAGGAGGCTATCCCGAAGGTGATGCGCGAACCGTGACCCCCAACCAGATTGGTGAATTGGTGAACGAATCGTCCATCCATGGCTCAACCATTATTTTCGGGCGCGCTTCCTGCCCTGGGGCACCCGCCCCGAGGCTGCGATATGTGAAGGTTGATAAAACCGAGGCAGCGCTTGCTGACCATGCCGGTCATGTGGTGATCCTGCTCATGTTCCCAAGCGTGGACACCAGCACCTGCGCCACGGAGACGCGCACTTTCAATAAGCTCGCCGTGGGCTTGGGGGCGCACATACTCGCGGTCACCGCCGATCTGCACTACGCCATGAAGCGGTTCTGCGCAGCCGAAGGGATTGTGAACGTCGAAGCCGGAAGCGACTTCCGCTACCGTGATGCGGATGGGTGGGGCACGCGCATCGCCGACGGCAACCTGGCCGGATTGCTTGGGCGCGTCACCTTCGTCATCGACAAGGAGGGCGTGGTGCGCTATGGCGAGGTAGCAACAGAATTGGGCAGCGAGCCGGACTACGAGGCGGCGCTGAACGCGGCGAAGGCGCTTCTCTAGGCCGGGGCTAGGCTGCTGCTCTCCGCTCGGCAACACGGTCGAGCACAACGAAGAGCATGGCGAGTAAAGAGGCGCCGATCACCCACTGCGGCCATTGACCGGCAGGCAACTGAAGGCCCTTCATCCATACGAGCATCTCGTCCAGGATGGGCAAGGGTTGATAGGAAACAGATGAAGCGGAGGTGCCAAGCATCAATCCAATTGAGAGCAGCAGTACGGCACCTGCGATTCCGGCCCAGCCTCTCTTGCTGATCAACGGCTGCACCGCTGTTGGCTCAGCGATGCGCGTGACTGCGACGCGTGCCATGATGCGTTCGCTCAGGTCGCGCGATGGAGCACCATGGCCGGCTGCTTGGAACAGCTTGCGGAGATCGTTGTCGCTCATCTCAGGCATCGTTCAAAAGTAATGCGCGCGCTTCAGGTCCGAGTTGCCGCTCCAGGATGTCGCTGAGCTTCTTGCGGGCCCGGTGGAGCTTCACTTTCACATTCGACGCCCCGAGCCCTGTGACGGTTACGATCTCCTCCACGCTCAGTTCCTCCAGGTAGAAGAAGCTCAAGATGGATGCATCGTCGTTTGGGAGTTGTTCAAGGGCTTGATCAAGGGTTCGCCTCATGTCGCCACGCCCGCTGGAGTCCTCGGTGTCCGCAACCGGGTGGTGCAGCAATTCATCCACTGAGCCGCCATCGGAGCGTCTGCGGCGGCTATGGCTGATGGCCGTCCGGTATGCGATGCTGAAGAGCCAAGTGCTGAACTTCGATGAGCCGCTGAACCCGCGCAAGTGCTGGTAGGCCTTCACGAAACTGTCCTGGGTGGCCTCTTCGGCATCCTCGGTGTTACGCAGCACGCGTTGGCACACGGTGTACACCATGTGCTGGTACTGGCGTACGAGTTCGCCATAGGCACGGCTGTCGCCTTCCAGGATGCGCGTGATAAGAGGGGCGTGGTCCACGGGCGCGGATGGGACGAAGGGTGAAGGGCTCGAGGTTACAAAGTCATTCGGTACCGGTCGAACCGACGCATGAACTGGGATGGACGGCCAACGGAACCGGCGGATGGTGATTGATGCTGCCTGCATGCATTTGTAACCGGTTCCTCCCAAGCCGCGTCCGATGAGTTGAGAATCGTCAAGAACGCAACCCGACAACGAAACCGCAAACGCCAATCTCATGGAAGCGCTCATACCCATCTTCGGAATCATCTTCCCTTTCATCACAGCCTTTGGAATCGTCTACATCGTCTATAGCACGCGGCACCGCGAGCGCATGAGCATGATCGACAAGGGCATGGACCCCCAGATCGCGAAACCTGCTCCCGATGGCCGCAGAGCGATGCGCAATGGGTTGCTGCTCGTGGGCATCGGACTTGGTCTGCTCACGGGCTGGATCATCGAACATACCCTGCTCGGCCCCGATAGCGACAATCCGCTTCCCTTCTTCATCGGCGTGGCCATCTGCGGTGGAGCATCCCTCATGGCCTACTATCATTTCTTCGGCCGCAAGCACGAGGGGTGAGGATTGCTGCGGCAGCAGGAAGGGCCGGTCCTCATGGATCGGCCCTTCTACTTTCGCGCCTTATCTGGCTAGCACCATGTTGCGCTCAATCCTCCGCTGGTGCGCTGCTTCGGCCTTCTGGTTCGTTCTGATAAGTGCTTCGTGGACGGCTTTGCTGGGCTGTGTGAACCCTCCGGTCACTTGGGTGATGATCGAACAGGCGCGTTTGGCGGGTTCCTTCAAGCGCGTCAATCGCGCGTTGGAAGAAATGGCCCGCGCCATGCCCTTGGCAGTCATCTCTTCCGAGGACCAGCGCTTCATGACGCACTCTGGCTTCTCGTGGGAGCAGATCCAGCGGGCGATGGAAAAGAACAAGCGCGGCAAGCGAGTCAAGGGAGCAAGCACGATCAGCCAGCAGACCGTCAAGAACGTCTTCCTCTGGCCAGGCAGGAATTATCTGCGGAAGGGGCTTGAAGCGTGGTTCACCGTGCTCATCGAAGTATTGTGGACCAAGGAGCGCATTCTGGAGGTGTACCTCAATGTGGCGGAGATGGGCAGAGGCGTCTTCGGAGTGGAGGCAGCGGCGCAGCACTGCTTTGGACGAACAGCCATGAAGCTCACACCGGCGCAGGCCGCGCTGATCACCGCGACGTTGCCATCGCCCCGCCGCTTCAGCTGTATCGCGCCTTCGGGGTACGTGCTTGGAAGGCAGCAATGGGTGCTCCGCCAGATGCGCAACGTGGGCGATGTGCTCGACCCCGAAGTATTGGCCCGGCGAAAGGCCAAAATCGAATCAGAAAAGGAGCGGCAGGCTGAACGTGAACGAAAGCGCCGCAACCGCAAGTAGGGCTCAACCCTTGAACTCACCTTTGCAACTCGACTGCTGTCGGGTAGGCGAAAGAGAGGCCTTCTTCGTGGAAGCGCCGCAGGATGGCCAGGTTGATGCGAGTGGCCGTCGAAGATGTCCGCTCCTTTGCGGATGAAACGATACCGGCAACCAGCGCAGCCACGTCGTAGCCTGCGTTGTTCAAGGCCACCACGATGCCCAATCCCCAAACCAGCACGCGTAGGACCATGCGCACACCCGGCAGCGAACGCGTTCCGTCGGTTCTTCGTCCCGATCGGTCACCCTTAAGTGAGGAACCCTTGGAGCGGCATCGAACACTTGCGCAAGGATCCACGTCGCGGATAGTGCGATGGCCACATGGAAGCAACGGTCTGCCCAAACGGTCCGGGAAGACCAGTTGCTGATAACCGATCACGATGCTCAGGACGGTGATGAGCAGCACCACTGGCGCGCGGAGTCGCACAACCAGGATGTCATCGAATTCGGTCGCAGTGCGCTTGGCCAAGCGACCAAGCACCCTTCCCATCAATCGATAAACCACTTGACCGACCAGCCAGCCGCCTGCTATGAATGCACCTGCTCGCAGCCAGTCATGCATTGAATTGCTTGCACCCCAACTCACCGGATCCACTGGCATCTTGCTTTATTTGACATGCCGACCAAGTGGTAGGCACATGCGGTCAAATCTATTTCGCCATGCTGGAGTATGTGAATGGGAGTGTGCTCGTGACCGGCGCCGGGAGTGGCATTGGTCTGGCTGTGGTGCACGCACTTCTCGCGGAGAGCCCGGTGCATGTGATCGGAATTGCGCGAAATGCGGATGCGCGCTTGGCGGAGGAATCCCGTCGTTACGGCCTCACCCGGTTGCAAGCTGTGGATGTGGACCTGGAATCACCGGACGTCGTGGAGCGCGTTGTTGAGGCGGTAGGCCCAAGGCGCCTGCTCGCTCTGGTGCACAATGCTGCGCGGCTTGTACGCACCCCCATGGGCGCCCACGACCGTATCACCATCAGTGGACTCTTCGATTTGAACGTGACCGTTCCATTGCTGCTCAGCCAGGCACTGACTGAACGGTTGGACGGTGAACCACCCGGCCACATTGTGCACATCGGCAGCATGGGTGGGTTTCAGGACAGCATTAAGTTCCCTGGATTGGTCTCGTACAGCGCCACCAAGGCCGCGTTGGCCTGCACCGCACAGTGTTTGGCGGAGGAGTTCAGGGGCCGGGGCATCCGCAGCAATTGCCTGGCCTTGGGAGCGGCCGATACGGAAATGCTGCGCGCGGCCTTTCCAGAATACAAGGCGCAGCTTTCAGCTCAGGCTATGGGAGCCTACATCGCCCGGTTCGCGCTTGATGGCCACAAGCTGTTCAACGGCAAGGTCTTACCCGTTTCTGCCACGACGCCGTAAGGGTGCGAGGAAGAATATTTTCCACTATGCGTAGGTTAATGTCAACCTTCGGCTACTTTTGCGGCCGCTTTTCGGGAGCCGTTCTTTGAAGCGCTTGGTATTGTCGACATGGGCCATGGATGAGGTCTGCGGGAAAGAAATTTTCCACAGCACTTGCCGGGTCAGATGCACCGACTACATTTGCAGCCCCTCACGCGAAAATGTTCGCAAGGGGCCGCCGCCAAGGCGTGTGAACCAGACTGGTAAAGGGCTCATGCCCAGATCCATAGAGTTCTTTGACATATTGTCCATTCTGAGAACAGCAGGTGTCCTTGTGATCAATTGATTAACATGAGAGACCTCGTCAACGAACCAGATCAAACAAACATTTACAATGGAGAGTTTGATCCTGGCTCAGGATGAACGCTAGCGGCAGGCTTAACACATGCAAGTCGAGGGGCAGCACGATGTAGCAATACATGGGTGGCGACCGGCGCACGGGTGCGTAACACGTATGGAATCTGCCCTTTACTGGGGGATAGCCCGGAGAAATCCGGATTAATACCCCATAACAGCCGAGGTGGCATCACCTTGTCTTGAAAGCTCCGGCGGTAAAGGATGACCATGCGCACGATTAGCTAGTTGGTGAGGTAACGGCTCACCAAGGCGACGATCGTTAGGGGGCCTGAGAGGGTTATCCCCCACACTGGTACTGAGACACGGACCAGACTCCTACGGGAGGCAGCAGTGAGGAATATTGGTCAATGGAGGCAACTCTGAACCAGCCATGCCGCGAGGAAGAAGGCGCTATGCGTTGTAAACTGCTTTTATCCGGGAAGAAACCCCTCTACGTGTGGAGGGTTGACGGTACCGGAGGAATAAGCACCGGCTAACTTCGTGCCAGCAGCCGCGGTAATACGAAGGGTGCAAGCGTTATCCGGATTCATTGGGTTTAAAGGGTGCGTAGGCGGAACGTTAAGTCAGTGGTGAAATCCTGCAGCTCAACTGTAGACTTGCCATTGATACTGGCGCTCTTGAGTGCGCTTGAAGTGGGCGGAATGTGCCGTGTAGCGGTGAAATGCTTAGATATGGCACAGAACACCAATTGCGAAGGCAGCTCACTAAGGCGATACTGACGCTGAGGCACGAAAGCGTGGGGATCGAACAGGATTAGATACCCTGGTAGTCCACGCCGTAAACGATGATCACCGAGATTGGCGATATACGGTCAGTCTCCTAGCGAAAGCGTTAAGTGATCCACCTGGGGAGTACGATCGCAAGATTGAAACTCAAAGGAATTGACGGGGCCCGCACAAGCGGTGGAGCATGGTTTAATTCGATGATACGCGAGGAACCTTACCAGGGCTCGAACGCACGTAGACAGGGGCGGAAACGTCCTCTTCTTCGGACTGCGTGCGAGGTGCTGCATGGCTGTCGTCAGCTCGTGCCGTGAGGTGTCGGGTTAAGTCCCATAACGAGCGCAACCCCCATCTCTAGTTGCCAGCGGGTAATGCCGGGGACTCTAGAGAAACTGCCCGTGTAAACGGTGAGGAAGGTGGGGACGACGTCAAGTCATCACGGCCCTTACGTCCTGGGCTACACACGTGCTACAATGGCGAGTACAGAGGGAAGCTACCGGGTGACCGGATGCGGATCTTCAAAACTCGTCTCAGTTCGGATCGGAGTCTGCAACCCGACTCCGTGAAGCTGGAATCGCTAGTAATCGCATATCAGCCATGATGCGGTGAATACGTTCCCGGGCCTTGTACACACCGCCCGTCAAGCCATGGAAGCCGGGGGTGCCTGAAGTCGGTGACCGCAAGGAGCTGCCTAGGGTAAAACCGGTGACTGGGGCTAAGTCGTAACAAGGTAGCCGTACCGGAAGGTGCGGCTGGAACATCTCCTTTTTAGAGTAAGTTGGACAGGTCTCTGCTTCCCGATTCGTCGGGATGCGATGCCTGCTGTCTCAGATGGATGATATTTTGAACGGTATACCGTTACCTTCTCCATAGTCCTGTAGCTCAGTTGGTTAGAGCGCTACACTGATAATGTAGAGGTCCGCAGTTCAAATCTGCGCAGGACTACCATGGGACAGGGAACGGGGAATTAGCTCAGCTGGCTAGAGCGCCTGCTTTGCAAGCAGGAGGTCATCGGTTCGACTCCGATATTCTCCACCACGCCCATTGGGCACCGTTCTTTGACATGTTGTTGGACAGACCAAAACAGACCGAGCAATCGGTCCACCGAGCAATACGATCTTGAGCAGATCGAAAAGTTACTAAGGGCGTACGGTGGATGCCTTGGCTCTCAGAGGCGATGAAGGACGCGATAGGCTGCGATAAGCCACGGGGAGGAGCATAATATCCTGTGATCCGTGGATTTCCGAATGGGGCAACCCGTCCCGGTGAAGCCGGGACACCCTGCGAAGGGTGCCAACCCGGGGAACTGAAACATCTAAGTACCGGAGGAAAGAAAACAAGTAGTGATCCCCTAGTAGTGGCGAGCGAAAAGGGGACAGCCCAAACCGGAAGCGTTTCGGCGCGGCCGGGGTTGTAGGACCACAATGTGGACTCAGCATGTGTAGTGGAACCCATCTGGAAAGTTGGACCATAGCGGGTGATAGTCCCGTACACGAAATGCATGCTGTACCTAGTGGTATCCTGAGTAGGGCGGGACACGTGAGATCCTGTCTGAATCTGCCAGAACCATCTGGTAAGGCTAAATACTACTGAGAGACCGATAGTGAACCAGTACTGCGAAGGAAAGGTGAAAAGCACCGCGAACAGCGGAGTGAAATAGTCCCTGAAACCGTACGCCTACAAGCGGTCGGAGCCCCTTCGGGGGTGACGGCGTGCCTTTTGCATAATGAGCCTACGAGTTGCTCGTCACTGGCAAGGTTAAGGGGTTCAGCCCCGCAGCCGAAGCGAAAGCAAGTCTTAACAGGGCGCTTAGTCAGTGGCGGCAGACGCGAAACCTGAGTGATCTAACCATGGCCAGGATGAAGTCCCGGTAACACGGGATGGAGGTCCGAACTGGTAGACGTTGAAAAGTCTTCGGATGAGCTGTGGTTAGGGGTGAAAGGCTTATCAAACTGGGAGATAGCTCGTACTCTCCGAAATGCATTTAGGTGCAGCCTCGGACGTACTGTCGTGGAGGTAGAGCTACTGATCGGGCTAGGGGGCTTCATCGCCTACCAAACCCGGACAAACTCCGAATGCCACGACATCAATATCCGGGAGTGAGCGCGCGGGTGCTAAGGTCCGTGCGCGAAAGGGAAATAACCCAGACCATCGGCTAAGGTCCCCAAATGCATGCTAAGTTGATCTAACGAAGTCGGACTGCACTGACAGCTAGGATGTTGGCTTGGAAGCAGCCATTCATTTAAAGAGTGCGTAACAGCTCACTAGTCGAGCGGTCCGGCGTGGATAATGATCGGGCATCAAGCATGCTACCGAAGCTGTGGGCCCCATTGGGGCGGTAGGAGAGCATTCCGGTCTGCGTTGAAGGTGTGTCGTAAGGCATGCTGGAGCGTCCGGAAAAGAAAATGTAGGCATAAGTAACGATAAGGCATGTGAAAAACATGCCCGCCGATAGACTAAGGTTTCCTGATCAACGTTAATCGGATCAGGGTTAGTCGGGACCTAAGGTGTAGCCGAACGGCGAAGCTGATGGACATCCGGTCAATATTCCGGAACCGACTTGCATTGCGACGGGGTGACGAAGGAGTGAAAGGTCCGCGCACTGACGGAATAGTGCGTTGAAAGGTGTAGGTATAGGGATGGTAGGCAAATCCGCCGTTCCTGCTGAAGCCCAACAGTACCGCGAGCCCTCGGGCAAGCGGATAGAGACCCTAAGCAGACTTCCGAGAAAACCCCCTAAGCTCTAGATGCAAGCCGCCCGTACCGCAAACCGACACAGGTAGTCAAGGAGAATATCCTGAGGCGCTCGAGTGATCCGTGGCTAAGGAACTAGGCAAATTGACCGCGTAACTTCGGGATAAGCGGTACCCACTTCGGTGGGTTTCAATGAAATGGCTCAGGCGACTGTTTAACAAAAACACATGGCTCTGCAAAATCGAAAGATGACGTATAGGGCCTGACACCTGCCCGGTGCTGGAAGGTTAAGAGGAGAGGTCAGCCGCAAGGTGAAGCCTTGAATCGAAGCCCCAGTAAACGGCGGCCGTAACTATAACGGTCCTAAGGTAGCGAAATTCCTAGTCGGGTAAGTTCCGACCTGCACGAATCGTGTAACGAGCTGGCCGCTGTCTCAGCGAGTAACTCGGTGAAATTGTAGCAGCGGTGAAGATGCCGCGATCCCGCAACGGGACGAAAAGACCCCGTGCACCTTTACTATAGCTTCACATTGACATCGGCTGCCCGATGTGTAGGATAGGTGGGAGACTTTGAAGCTGCGTCGCTAGGCGTGGTGGAGTCAACGTTGAAATACCACCCTTCGTTCATCTGATGTCTAATCCCTGCGAAACAGGGAAACAGTGTGTGGTGGGTAGTTTGACTGGGGTGGTCGCCTCCAAAAGAGTATCGGAGGCTTCCAAAGGTTCCCTCAGCACGCTTGGTAACCGTGCGTTGAGTGCATTGGCAAAAGGGAGCTTAACTGTGAGACCGACAAGTCGAGCAGGTAGGAAACTAGGGCAAAGTGATCCGGTGGTTCCGTATGGAAGGGCCATCGCTCATAGGATAAAAGGTACGCCGGGGATAACAGGCTGATCATTCCCAAGAGCTCATATCGACGGAATGGTTTGGCACCTCGATGTCGGTTCGTCACATCCTGGGGCTGGAGAAGGTCCCAAGGGTTCGGCTGTTCGCCGATTAAAGTGGCACGTGAACTGGGTTCAGAACGTCGTGAGACAGTTCGGTCTCTATCTGTTGCGGGCGTTAGAAGTTTGAGGGGAGCTACCATTAGTACGAGAGGACCGTGGTGGACGAACCGCTAGTGTACCAGTTGTCCCGCCAGGGGCATCGCTGGGTAGCTATGTTCGGACGGGATAAGCGCTGAAAGCATCTAAGCACGAAGCCCACCCCAAGATGAGACTTCTTCCAAGGGTCGTGGAAGATTACCACGTTGATAGGCCACAGGTGTAAAGTCAGCAATGGCAAAGCCGAGTGGTACTAATTACCCGTAGACTTTCGATCCATCAGATCGCTCGTGGAACGATTCTCGGCTGTTTTGGTCTTGTCCAACGACCTGTCAAATCGCATTGACGATTTCAGGTGACTTTAGCGGTGAGGTCCACCTCTTCCCATTCCGAACAGAGAAGTTAAGCTCACCAGCGCAGATGGTACTGGGCCAAAAGCCCGGGAGAGTATGTCGTCGCCGATCTGAACCCCGCCCAGCAATGGGCGGGGTTCTTTTTTTGCGGCATTCGCTTCGCAATCAAATAGATTCATTCCGCCATGCACCACCACTTGGCTCGTTTCTTCATCGCCGTTGCCTCATGCACTGCGTGCATTGTGGCTTCCGCACAGGAGATCATCGGATCTGTTCCCACTGCGGCTGCGGGTAAACATGCGCACATGGTCCTGTATCGGACATACGGCGGCGAGCACATCCCCTTGGATTCGGCGCATATTGAAGCCAAAGGGTTGTTCCGGTTTCCGCCACGGGCATACCCGTTGGGCTATTACCGCCTCGGCTTCGCCGAAGACCAGGTGGATTTGATCCTAGGGACGACCGATGGTCCGCTCAAGCTGGATTTTGGCGGCTCTCCCTTGCAGGAGCACATCACCGTTTCGGGCTCGGTGGAGAATCAAAGGCTCTGGGAGTACAAATGGGCGAGCCGCGATGCACAGCGCAGGCGCCGCTTCATCGTGGAAGCCCGTGTAGGATTGGACCCCCGGGATCGCGAAGGGTTGGAGCGCTTAGCGGCGGAGGAGCTTCTTGTTCAACGCAGGCAGCAGGATCTATTGAATCGGCTTATTTCCCAGGATAGCTCGAGTTACTTCGCCAAGGTCGTAGTCACCGACCAGCGCGTCATGGCGGCCCTCGAGCAGGGTCCATTGGCTGTCCGGAATGCGATGCGTTGGACAGATCCCTCGCTTGTCCGAAGCGCGGTGTATGGCAAAGCCATCATGGCGCTTCTGCAGAGTTCAACGCCGGCCACCCCCGACATGCTCATTGCCGCAGCGGATTCGGTGTTGGCCTGGGCGGAAGCGGATACGCTTTGCTGGGGCTTCGCGCGCGCCACGCTGGTGGAAGTGTTCGCCACGTATGGTCCAGAGGAAGTCGTGCAGCATCTGGTAGATCGCTATATGGTGGGTCCTGGGACGATGGTTCCGCCGGACCATGTGCTATTGGCTACCGTGGCCGACCAGTTGCGAACGGCTGTGGGGTCTCAGGCTCCCGATGTGGAGCTGCCTTCGCCCATCACCGGCAAGCGCGATCAACTATCCATACTGGTACATACGAAGACGTTCACGGCGCTCTTCTTCTATTCCAGCACATGTGATCATTGCCATATGGAAATGCCTGGCCTGAGTGCGCTTTACGATCGCTATGCTTCTCAGGGCTTCAATATCGTCGGCATCGCCCTGGACGACCAACTCCAGGAATTCACGTCGAACATCGAGGAGCAATCATTGCGTTTCCCGTGCTACTCCGAATTGCAAGCCTGGGGCTCGCCGGCCGCCAAGGCCTTCGCGGTGAAATCCACGCCGAAGCTGATACTGTTGGACAGGACTGGCCGCATCATCGCGAAGCCACGCGATCAGGTGGAGCTGCACGAAATCCTGCAAGGCCTATTCCCCTAGTTGGAACACCCATTGTCGGTAGTCGGATGGCCACTTCTGCGCCGGTGGTGCCTCCAAGAACAAGCCGAACACTGTTGACCCGGACCCGCTCATCGCTGCGTGCTCAGCGCCCATGGCGAGCATCCTGTCCCTGATAACCTGCACCTCCGGATACGCAGCAAACACGAAATCCTCCATGACGTTTCGAGCGACCAAACGCCAGCCGCGCATTGGGGTTTCAGCTAAGGCGTACGCGAGATTGGATGATTCCCCAGTCGGTGTCGTGTTTGCGAAGACCTCTGGCGTTGAGATGTGCAGCCCCGGATTCACCAACATGAGCCAATAGCCGCTCAGGTCAATCGCTAACGGACGCAGCTTCTCGCCGCGGGCTTCGGCGAGTTGGGCGCGGTTGTTCAGGAAGAAGGGACAATCACTTCCTATTCCCGCCGCCATATCACGCAGGGTTGATTCAGGAATTCTCATCTCCAGCAGTTTATCCAACAACAGCAATGCGTGAACGGCATCGCTGCTGCCACCCCCAAGACCGGCACCTGTGGGGATGACCTTGTGAAGGTGCATGCGAAGACCGGGCAACGCATAATCCGCTTGAAGTGCCGCATGGGCCTTCATGACCAAGTCGTTTGAAGAATCGCTTGGGATGAGCAGACCCGTTCGGGTGAACTGGACCTTGCCCGCGGGCACATCCGGGTCGACAATGGCTTCGAGGGCATCCCGCAATGAAATGGGAATCAGCACGCTCTCGATGTCGTGATAGCCATCGTGCCGCTTGCGCACCACATTCAATCCGAGATTAATCTTGGCGTGGGGGAACAGCACCATAGCGTTGGCCGCGAAGGTACCGGCAGGCCGCAGGTTCAGCGGGGGGCATCTCTCAGCCATCCTTCTACCTTCGTCCTCCCAACGAGCGGAGCATGGAGACCTTCCTGGAGTTCGAGAAGCCCATCCAGAACATCATTGAGCAGATTGAGAAGCTGAAGGAGGTGGCCGCTCAGGGCGAAGTGGACGTGACCGCCACCTTGAAGGACCTGGAGAAGAAGCTGGCGGAAACGCGGGCTCAGATTTACAAGGGCCTCACGCCGTGGGAGCGTGTGCAGGTGAGCCGCCATCCGGACAGGCCCTACACCCTGAAATACATCGATCATCTTTCCGAGGGCTCCTTCATCGAGATCCACGGCGACCGGACCGTGAAGGACGACAAGGCCATGGTGGGTGGATTCGGGCTGATGAACGGCCGCACGGTGATGTTCATCGGCCAGCAGAAAGGCATCAACACCAAGATGCGCCAGTACCGCAATTTCGGCATGGCGAATCCAGAGGGCTATCGCAAGGCGCTGCGCCTAATGAAGCTCGCAGAGAAGTTCAACAAACCGGTGGTGACCCTCATTGACACGCCTGGCGCTTTTCCGGGACTGGAAGCGGAAGAACGGGGTCAAGGTGAAGCCATCGCGCGAAACCTCTATGAGATGGTGCAGTTGCGTGTGCCGGTGATCTGCGTCATCATTGGCGAAGGCGCCTCGGGTGGAGCGCTCGGTATCGGCGTGGGCGACAAGGTGCTGATGCTGGAGAACACATGGTATAGCGTGATCTCCCCCGAATCATGCAGTTCAATTCTCTGGCGTAGCTGGGACTACAAGGAGCAAGCCGCCCAAGCGCTCAAGCTCACCGCCGAGGACATGCTGGCGAACAAGTTGATTGATGGGATCATCAAGGAACCTGCTGGTGGCGCGCATGCGGACATCGATGAAGCATGCCGGCTCGTGAAGGCCGATGTGCAGCGCCACTTGGACAAGCTTGTGAAGGTGGATGCCGACAAACTGGTTGAGCGGCGGGTGAGGAAGTTCTGCGAGATGGGAGTTGTGCTCAAGGCCAAGCCGGAGAAGAAAGCCAAAGCGAAAGCTTGAACGTTAGCGATTCAACTGCAAGTGGATCGCACCGATATCGTGCGGGGCGATCCATGGTGCGCCTGTCGCTCCAGTCAATGGGTCCAGTTCGATGAGGCTGGAACCGCTGCCCACCAAGAGGGCTCCAGAGACTGGATTGAAGGTCAAGCACGCCGCGTTCATTCCTGACGCCAGTGGCACCACGGCATTGCTCTGGTAATCAAAGCGCCGTACGCCCGAGGCAAAGCCGAGCGCATAGGTGCCCGGCGCCAATCGAGTCACGCATTGGATCGGCTCACCGGGAAATTCGCGCATTGTGAATACGCCTCCTTGAAGAACGTTGATTTCTTGGATGGCGCCGCCTTCGGCAGTGTTACCGAAGAGCAGCAGGTGCGACGCATCCCGTTCGGACAGGCCAATAGGGGCAACGGAGGAGGGCCACTGGGAAAGCAGGACTCCGGAACTGTAAGCATGCTGCACCAACATCCGTTGTTGCAGCACAGGGTTGTAGGCTGAGCTGATCAGGTTATCGCCCACCACCGCTGTGGCCTCGCTACGGAATCCGATGAGCGTGTTCGCTGAGAAAACCTGGACTCCTGATATTGAGAAGCCGAGCAGTTGGCGGTCTTGCGTGCCAACATAGATGCGTCCATCCACCGGATCGCGTACAAGACCAAGGAAGTAGGGCACAGCGGTGCTTCCTGTGCCTGGATTGCTGGCCAAGATGGAAGGACCTCCGCTATTCAGGTTCCACCGCCTCAGGGGAGACATGGCTGTCCCTGCGGTGTACAGGTATTCCCGGTCCAATGTGGCTCCACCCAGTTCATCGAGCGTGACGAATGTGCTTGGCGCTCCAGAGCTATCGATTCGTGTCAAGATGAATGGCGGGGATTGGCTCGGAGGAGGAACGAGGAAGGTGGACCGCACCCGCAATGGTGCAGCTTGAACGACAAGGCCACGGAAAGCACGGCCATCCTGGCTTCCATCGTTGGCCCGAGCCGTGAGCACGTAGCCGCCCGATTCGATGCGCTCGTCCGTCAGGGGCAGGTCGATATGGATGGTCTGTTCGCGTGCGCCCACCGATACCACGACCGCAGGGGCTATCGGAACGCCATCCATGTTCGCGACCAACACGGTCAGGCTTTCCACGAGGCGGTCATCGCTGACGGCCACGACCACCGCGATCGTGTCGGGTATGTTCACGCTGAATCCCTCGACCGGCTGAAGGAAGATTGCCTTCGGCGGCTCGGAATCCTTGTCCTTGCGGCATCCTAGGATCAAGGCCACGAGCAGGATCAGGAATGACAAGCGATGTTGATCCGCCATGCGGACAAAGTAACCGGCTGGCGCACCCTCGGCAACACGATAGGAGTTGTACACATCTAAGACTGTTGATCCAATGCTCACGCCTTGTTGATACTTGGCCTGCCACGGCCTTTCCCGGCGGCTACATTTGACGCCCTTTCCGCTGGGGAGAAGCGCTTCGGCTTATCCGGATCGTGCAAACACTCAAGCGACAACATACAGGACCATGGCCGAGTTCACCTCTTCCCGTTCAACCGATAAGACGAGAGGAGGCCCGCGACGCAATCCGTCATCGCTCTTGGCCAGCGCCTTGGAGGCGGGCAAGCTTCCACCGCAGGCCCCGGAGTTGGAGCAGGCGGTGCTGGGTGCCTTGATGCTGGAGCGGAACGCCGTCAACGAGGCCATCGACATACTGCAACCTGAGAGCTTCTATGTGGAAGCCCATAAACGCATTTTCGAGGCGATCCAGCATCTCTTCAGCACGGATCAGCCGATTGATATCCTTACCGTAACCGAGGAACTGAAGAAGCGCGGGGAGCTGGACGTGGTGGGCGGCGCCTTCTACATTAGCCAGCTCACCAACAAGGTGGCCAGCAGCGCCAACGTGGAGTACCACGCGCGCATCATCAGCCAGAAGCACATCCTGCGCGAGCTCATCCGCATCAGCGCCGAGACCACGCGCGATGCCTACGACGACAGCGCCGACGTCTTCGACCTGCTGGACAAGGCCGAGCAGGACCTTTTCGCCATCACCAGCGGCAACCTCAAGCGCAACTACGAGCCCATGAGCGATTTGCTCAAGGGCGCCATGGAGCAGATCGATCTTGCAAAGAGCAAGGGTGACGGATTGAGCGGTGTGCCCACCGGCTTCGTGCAGTTGGACAGGATCACCGCAGGCTGGCAACGAAGCGACATGGTGATCGTGGCAGCGCGGCCAGCCATGGGTAAGACCGCGTTTGTGCTGAGCATGGCCCGCAACATCGCCGTGGAGCACAAGAAGTCCGTGGCCATCTTCAGTCTGGAGATGAGCAGCACGCAGCTTGTCACGCGCCTGATCTCCAGCGAAGCCGGAATCAGTTCCGAGAAGCTCCGAAAGGGTCAGATCTCCGAGGACGAATACAAGATCCTGCACCAGCACATCTCGAAACTCGACAAGGCCAACGTCTATATCGATGACACACCGGGGCTGAACATCTTCGAATTGCGCGCCAAGGCCCGCCGATTGAAGAGCCAGCACAATGTGGACCTCATCATCATCGACTACCTGCAGCTGATGACCGCTGGCGGCGACAACCGCGGCGGCAACCGCGAGCAGGAGATCAGCGGCATCTCGCGCAGCATCAAGAGCATTGCCAAGGAACTGGACATCCCGATCATCGCTCTCAGCCAGTTGAGCCGTGCCGTGGAGACCCGCGGCGGGGACAAGCGGCCCATGCTCAGCGACCTGCGCGAATCAGGCGCCATCGAGCAGGATGCGGATATCGTCTGCTTCCTCTATCGCCCGGAGTATTACAAGATCTACGAGGATGAGCACGGCAGCACGCTCGGCATCGGCGAAGTCATCATCGCCAAGCACCGCAACGGGGCGTTGGATACGGTGCGCCTGCGTTTCATCCCCGAGCTGGCCAAATTCGCCGACCTCGAGACCATCTCAGGTAACTTTGGGGACGGCATGGGATCGGCGGATGGCGGTTTCCGCACCATCACGAGACCCAGCCGGATGAATGAAGACACCAGCTTCGACGACGCAGCGCCATTCTAGCCTGAGACGGCTGATCCTTGTGCTGCTGGCCTGCTCGGTGTTCCTGCCGGCCATGGCCACCAAGCTGCTCATCCCCATGGATGGTGCGCAACGGAACCACCTCAAGGCCTACGGCATCGCCTATTGGGTCCTTCAGCGCGATGTGCCCTTGGAGTGGCTCCTCAACTACCGGGGAGGAAGCTTCCTGATCGACCATCTTCAGGCCATTGAGCAGGAATGCCTAGTGCGGGGCGTGACCTTCCAAGTGATCGCCGATGGGCAGGCTGCGGCCATTCTGAGCGAAATCGCCGACCCCGAGGTGAACATGGAGGCCGTGAAGCTGGAGAAGGCGCCGAAGATCGCCGTATACGCACCGGAGAGCTTCCAGCCTTGGGACGATGCCGTGGCCCTGGTGATGACCTATGCGGAGATCCCCTACGAACGCTTGTACGATCCCCAGGTCATCGTAGGGGCGTTGCCGAAGTACGACTGGCTGCACCTGCACCATGAGGACTTCACCGGGCAGTACGGCAAGTTCTACAGGAGCTATAGCAACGCGCCGTGGTACCGGGCGCAAGTGCAGGAGAGCGAGGCGATGGCCGCGCAGCTAGGTTTCGCCAAGGTGAGCCAGATGAAGCTCGCGGTGGCCACGCGCATCCGTGACTACGTGGCTGGAGGCGGCTACCTCTTCACCATGTGCTCCGGAACGGACAGCTACGACATCGGGCTGGCCGCCGAGGGCGTTGACATCTGCGCGGCGGAATTCGACCATGACCCCATCGATCCCGCATGCCAGAGCAAGCTCGACTTCGACAAGGCCTTCGCCTTCCGCAATTTCCGGCTCATCACCGATCCGATGATCTATGAGTTCAGCGACATCGATGCCACGGACATCCATGGACGTATCGGCCAGCCGCGCGATTTCTTCACCCTCTTCGACTTCAGCGCGAAATGGGATGTCGTTCCCACCATGCTTTGCCAGAGCCACGAGCAGGTGGTGCGGGGCTTCATGGGTCAGACCACCGCGTTCCGCAAGGACCTCGTGAAACCGGGCGTCACCGTGATGGGCGAGAACAAGGCCCAGGGCACTGTGAAGTACATCCATGGCGAGTATGCCTTGGGCCAGTGGACGTATTACGGCGGCCACGACCCCGAGGACTATCAGCACATGGTGGGCGATCCACCAACGGACCTCAGCCTCCATCCCAACTCCGCCGGCTATCGACTCATCCTGAACAACATTCTGTTCCCAGCGGCGCGCAAGCGGAAGCAGAAGACCTGATTCCAGCGTCCCCGCATCGCTAAGTTTGCCATCCAATCCGCCCGCATGGACCTCACCAAGATCATCTCCGTCACCGGCAAGCCCGGCCTGCATCGCGTCATCGGCCAGAACAAGCAGGCCTTGATCGTGGAATCGCTCATCGACGCCAAGCGATTCCCTGTTCCGCTGAGTGTGAAGGTGAGCAGCCTGGAGGAGATCAGCATGTTCACCACAGGTGACGATGTGCCGCTGAAGGAGGTTCTGACCAAGTTGCACGAGGCGAACAAGGGCGCAGCCGCCGCCGACCCGAAGAGCGATGACGGCACCCTTTGGGAAGCGCTCACCAAGGCGCTGCCCAATGCCGATCGCGAGCGGATCTATTCCAGCGATGTGCGCAAGCTCTTCACCTGGTATGGTCAGCTCCTGGCCAGCGGCGAGTTCGAGAAGAAGGAGGAAGCGGCCCACAAGGAGCCTGAGCACAAGGAGGAGGGCGCCACGAAGAAGGCAGTGGAGAAAGGCGTGAAGAAGAAGGCCGGTGCTACAGCCAAGGTGAAGCCCTCCACGGGCGGCGTACCCAAGGCTGCTGCTGTACGTCGCGGCGGACAGCGCGGTTCTTAGTATGGAGATGCTCGCGCCCGTGACACGGCGCTATCTGCCGGAGAGCGTCGCCCTTGGCGACCGTGCAGCGGTATCTCAGCTTTTCGAGGAATTGATAGCGCGGGAATTCGGCGGAGCAGCCGAGCTCGAACAATGGCTGCTGGACCTCAGCGAACTTGAAGCGGCCTTGAGTGAGGAAGGCGCGTGGCGGTATATCCGGATGACTTGTGACACGCGAGACGAAGCCGCCACGCAGCGCTACCAGGCATTCGTGAATGAGGTGCTGCCACTGGTGGAGGAGCGCATGGACAAGCTGCACCGCAAGCTGGTGGCCTCGCCTTTCGTGGGTGATCTCCGTGGCGAAGGCTACGCAGTGTACTTGCGTGGGCTGCGCGAACAGATCCGCATCTTCCGGGAGGCCAATGTGCCCTTGCAGACCGAGCTCCGGAATCTGGCACAGATCTACAGTGCCACCATCGGCGCGATGAACGTCGAGTGGAAAGGGGAGACAGTCACCCTTCCACGCGCGGGCGCGCTGCTGGAAGAAACGGATCGCAGCGTGCGCGAGGAAGCCTATCGCTTGATCGCTGCCCGACGCATGCAGGATCAGGAGAAGCTCAACGACCTCTACCACCGCATGATTGGCATCCGCCATCAAGTTTCGGCGAACGCGGGATTCTCCAATTACCGCGACTACGCCTATGCAGCGCTGGGTCGATTCGATCATGCCCCCGCTGACGCCGAAGCCTTCCATCAAAGCGTGGAGCGGGCCGTGGTGCCAGTGGTGGAACGCTTGGAGCAGGAGCGGTCCCTCAGCCTCGGCCTCGATGCGCTCCGGCCGTGGGACCTGCAGGTCGACCCGACCGGACAGTCGCCGCTGCGCCCCTTCGCTTCAAGTGATGAGCTGATTGCACTCGCCACCACGGTCTTCGACAAGCTGCATCCGTATTTCGGCGATTGCTTGCGTACCATGCAGCGCGCCGGTCGTCTCGACCTCGGTTCGCGTGAGGGTAAGGCACCAGGCGGATACAACTACCCGCTCTACGAAACGGGTGCGCCCTTCATCTTCATGAACGCCGTAGGCACCACCGATGATGTGGTGACCATGCTCCACGAAGGGGGCCACGCGGTGCATTCGTTCCTCTCGCATCCGCTGCCGCTCACGGGTTTCAAATCCTTTCCGAGCGAGGTGGCCGAGTTGGCCAGCATGGGCATGGAACTGCTCACCATGGACCATTGGCACCTGGTCTATCCCGATCCGGCGGATCTGCGCCGCGCCAGGCGCGATCAACTGGAACGAGTGCTCTCCATTCTTCCCTGGGTGGCCACCATCGATGCCTTCCAGCACGAGGTGCATACGCATCCGGAATGGATGCCTGCCGAACGCACAGCGGCATGGGTGGCGACCTACAAACGTTTCAGCGGGAATGTGGTCGATTGGAGCGGGTTGGAGGAGCAACGCTCCACGCTTTGGCACAAGCAGCTGCACTTGTTCGAGCTGCCCTTCTACTACATTGAGTATGGCATCGCGCAGCTGGGCGCTATCGCAATCTGGAGGAACTACAAGCGCGACCCGGCGGCGGCCGTGGAGGCCTATGTGAGTGCGTTGAAGCTGGGATATACTCGGCCCTTGCCGGCGATTTACGAGGCTGCGGGCATCCGCTTCGACCTTTCTCAAGCGTATGTGATGGAACTCGTGAAGGAGGTTAGCGCTGAGCTGGAACAATTGGGCTGAGGGCTATTCCTGGCTTCAAGTCCAAGAGAGGCCGGGATGTGGCGCCGGTTCACCAAGGCCGGGATCCTAACTTGCAACCCTACCCACACTACATGACAGCGATTCGTACGCTATCCGTCCGCACGATCATCCTGGCGGGCACCGTTGGAACCATCGCGTTGCTGGCCGCATGGAGCGATGACGCGCTGCCCGAGGTCCAAGCTTTCCACACCCAAGCCGAGCTGGAGGATTTCCGTGGAGGCGGCCAAGGCTTGGCCAGCGGCGCCAACAACTTCTTCCGCGCTAGCGGCGATTGCTATGGCTGCCACGGTCCGGACGACATCGGCCCTGTCTTCGCCAACCGTGATGAGAATGGGAACGATGTGAACACCTTGGATGACTGGCGGAGCACGATGATGGGCAACAGCGCGCGCGACCCGTTCTGGCGCGCCAAGGTGAGCCATGAAGTGAGCGTGAATCCCGGCCACCAATCCGCGCTGGAGGACAAATGCACCAGTTGCCATGCGCCGATGGGCCGGTACGACAAGTTCCTCATGGGGCAGGGCCATTACAGCATCGCGGAGCTAATCCAGGATCCCATTGCCAAGGATGGCGTAAGCTGCCTCGCCTGCCACATGCAGGGCCCCGATAGCCTTGGCCTGCTCTTCAGCGGCACCCTCAAGTTCGATACGAACAACGTGCTCTATGGGCCCTACGGCGGCAAGGACGACCCGCCCATCTTCGGAGCGCCCATGGAGAGCTTCGTCGGATACAACCCGGTCTACGGCGCGCACGTCAACGACGCAGGCCTTTGCGCGGGCTGCCACACCCTCATCACCGAGACCGCCGACCTGGAGGGCAATCACACCGGCGATCATTTCGTGGAACAGGCCACCTACCACGAATGGCTCAATTCAGCCTTCAACACCGATGCCGACCCCGAGAATGGATTGAGCTGCCAAGCCTGCCACATGCACAGGATCAGCGATGCCGTGGTGATCTCCGCGCTCTACGACTTCCTCTCGCCACGCATGCCTTATGGCCTGCACCACTTGGCTGGTGCCAATGTGTTCATGCTCAATCTCCTCAAGCATAACATCGCCGAACTCGAGCTCACCTCGAGCTCCGTCCGGTTCGATAGCACCATCGCGCGCACCACGCGCATGCTCCAGCAGCAATCGTTGATCATCGAGACCTCGGTGGTTGGACGGGATGCTCAGACCACCAGCATCGACGTGAAGCTGACCAATCTCGCCGGCCACAAGTTCCCCAGCGGCTATCCGTCACGGCGCGCATTCATCGAGCTTCACGTGAGAGACGATGCGGGCGGCACGCTGTTCCGGAGCGGCAATTGGGACGCCTCCTATGAAGTGGCAGGACACGACACGGAGTACGAGCCCCATCACGACGTCATCACCAGCCCCGACCAGGCGCAGATCTACGAGATGGTGATGGCCGACGTGAACGGCGATAAGACGACCGTCCTTGAGCGGGCGAAGGAATCCTTGAAGGACAACCGTCTCGTGCCCTTGGGCTTCACGGCGGCGCATTCGGCATACGACACTGCGCTTGTGGTGGGTGTTCCTGTCGAGGACATCGACTTCAACCGGTATGGCAATGGGACCGAGGGCAGCGGCACCGACATCACCCATTATCAGGTGCCCATGAGTGGATACACAGGCATGATCACCATCGAGGCCCGCGTATGGTACCAGAGCGCCCCGCCACGGTGGATGGAGGAGATGTTCGCATTCAATACACCGGAGATCGACACCTTCCGCGACATGTACGAGGCGGAGGATGGATCACCGATACTGGTGGTGGAGGAGACCATCGTAGACATGAGCCAGGCAGTCGATAACCTGGCTGAAGCTGGCGTGCGGGTGTTCCCGAATCCCGTGCGCGAGGGGCTCCTCCGGATCGAGGGCATAGACCATCGCACCACGTCGATCACTGTGCATGACATGCGTGGGGCAATGGTAGCCAGCATACGGCCCAGCGGGGAGCGAGTATGGCAGGTGAGGTTGCCGGAAGCCAAGGCTACTTACGTGGTCGTCGTTGAAACAGCCGGGAAGCGATTCACCCAGCGCGTGGTTGTCCAATGACACGAGCCCCAATGACACGGATCAGAGCATCATTGCGATTGAGCAGCGTCGTCCACCGCATGCTGCTTGCGGCCTTCATCGGTTACGCTGGAGGAGCACATGCACAGCATCCGGTGATTCAGTCCGTGTTGGATGAGGTGCGCATCGATTCCATGATGCATTGGGTGAACGAGCTGAGCGGCGAGGTTCCAGTGCTGATCGGTGGAACGGGCCATACGCTGCTGAGCCGCCACAAGAACAACGCCGGCAACGATCTTGCGCAGGCATGGCTCATGCAGAAGTTCGTTGAACTGGGCTACACGCCGGTTGTGCAGAGTTTCAGCACCACGGGCAAGAACATCCTGGTGACGAAGCCGGGTGATGGCTCCACGGAGGAGGTGGTGATCATCTGCGCGCATTACGACGCCATGCCAGGCGGGAATCTGGATGCGCCGGCCGCCGATGATGATGGCAGCGGCGTGTGCGCGGTGCTCGAAGCAGCCCGTGTGCTCCGCGATGTGCCCTTCGTGCATCCCATCATCTTCGCGCTCTGGGACGAGGAGGAGCAGGGCAAGATCGGGAGCATCTTCTACGCCGGTGGCATGGCGGCCAATGACGCGCTCATCCGCGGTGTGATCAACATGGATGCCATTGCCTACGATGGGAATGGAGACCGCAAGGCCCGTGTGCATACCCGGCCTGTCGCCAATTCGCTGGAGATCGCCGACACCGTTTTCGCGGTGCTCGACCACTATGGGATTGATATCGACCTGATCATGACCAACCCCGGCGCCACGTACAGCGACCATGCATCGTTCTGGACGGAGGGCTACGGTGCCGTGCTCATCATCGAGGAGTTCACGTCCGATGGCAACCCGCAGTACCACACGCCCAGCGACCGGGTGCAGTACTTCGACGTGCCGTACTATGAGAAGCTCGCCAGATTGAGCATCGCCTCCGCTGCAACGCTGGCCGAGCCGGTGTGGACGGAGACTTCCATTCGGGACGATGGATCACTTTCCGGCTTCACGCTGCTCGCCTTCCCGAACCCGACAGCAGGCGAAGCCACGTTGTTCATCGACCTTCCGATGGGGACACGCGCTCAGCTGGCGGTATTGGATGCCCTTGGCCGAGCGATGGGTGCTGCTCAGGCGATTGCGTTGCCAATGGGCCGTAGCAGCATCCGGCTGTCCTTGGAAGGCTTTCCTCCCGGCGGATATACGGCGCAGGTTATGCTGGATCAGGGCAGGACCCTTTCCTCGCGCATCATCAGGCTGCCGTGATCAGTCCTTGCTGAAGGGCTTCGCGATCACACGACCGCGGGCATCGGTGAGGAGCACGAAGTAGTTGCCAGCGGCGAGATCAGCCACATCCAGCGTGATCAATCCACCGTTATTCACGGGACCGTTGAGAAGAGTCTCGCCATTCAAGGAGATCACCGTCACGCGCTGCCAATGGTTGTCGTCCGTTTCCACGATGAGCATGCTGGTGGCTGGAGAGGGATAGACCTTCACTTCCTCTCCCGCCTCACCGACTTCAGCGAGTCCGGTGCCCGGATCAACTACCGTGATCGACCCGAATTGCGTGGCACTGTGCCCGTCCTGCGTGCAGTGGTATTGATAGAAGCCCGGGATGGTAAAGGTGAACGTGTACGACCAACTGCCGCCATCCGGATTACCCGTGCTGAAGCCTTCCGGATTTCCGGGGTAAAGCACCAAGGACCCATTCGCGGAGTGGCTTCCGCTCACGTTGGTCCACCGCACTTGGTCGCCAACGGCAATAGTGAGGTGCTGCGGGTTGTAAGAAGGGAGCGGTCCACCTGCTGTGCTCCCGGCCATGTTCACGGGCCAGAGCGTCTGCGCATAGAGGCCCGCAGGGAGAAGGATTGAAGCGAGCAGTGTTTTTCGCATGGGAGAATATTCTGGTCCGAAGATGCGGTTACCGCTTCGTTCGCTGCCTGCACAATTTCACGTGCATTCTTGGCTTCACGATTTTCACGGTGCGAGACCGATCTTTTCGTCGATGTAGCCCAGCACTTTCTCCATCAGGTGCAGCCGGTCCTTCCCGCGGACATTGTGGCCATGGCCGGGATAGTTGAAGAAGTCCACCTGAACACCGGCCTCCACGCAAGCCTTGAGGAAGGCGTAGCTATGCTCGGGCACCACCGTGTCATCCTTTCCGCCGGTGACGATTAGCAACGGGTCGTCGAGCTGATTGGCAAGCCCGGGGAGCGCGGTGCCCTCATAGCCTTCCGGATTCTCCTGCGGCGTGTCCATGTAGCGCTCACCATACATCACCTCGTACATGCGCCAGTCCATCACCGGTCCGCCTGCCACGCCCACGCGGAAGGCATCCGGATAGCGCAGCAGCATGGCGGTGGTCATGTGGCCTCCATAACTCCAGCCGTGCACGGCTATGCGCGACGCGTCGACCCAGGGTTGGGAGGTGAGCCATGCGATGCCGCGCATCTGATCCTTCACTTCCAATATGCCGAGCTGCCGGTGGATCACCTGCTCGAAGGCCTTGCCCCGCCATTGGCTCCCGTGACCATCCACGGTCCATACCAGGTAACCGCGTTCAGCGGCGTGCAGCATCCATGGTGGTGCGCCGCCCAGGAATGAGTTGGTGACCAGCTGCACATGCGGGCCGTTGTATACGTACACGAGCACCGGGTATTTCTTCCGCGAGTCGAAGGTGCTAGGCTTGATCAACCGCGCGTTAAGCCTGTCTCCATTCTCGCCGTCGATGGCGAGCAGTTCAATCTTGCCGGCCGAGTAACCCGCGTAGGGATCAGTCGCGTCAACAAGCGTCTTCATCACGGCCCCCGTTTGTGCATTGCGAACCACGATGCGGTTCGCCACCGACGTGCTGCTCCATGCATCAATCAAGTACAGTCCATCGCTGCTGAGTTGCCCATGGTGAGTGCCGGGCTCCGCGGTGAGCCGGTTCGTCCGGCCCGTCCGGAGGTCCACGCGGTACAGGTGGGTCTCGCAAGCGCCGAGGGGCTGAGTCGGATCAATCGAGGCAGTGCCCTCCACGATGGCGAAGGTTTCCTTCGGATCCATGCCGATGACCTCCTTCACTTCCCATGCGCCCGTGGTCAGCTGTCGCACCAGACCTTTCGCGATATCGTAGAGGTAGAGGTGCTGCCAGCCATCCCGGTTGCTGCGCCAGATGAATTGCGATGTCCTCGTCTTGAGGAAGCGCGCTGGCTGAAGCGGTTCCACGTATTTGTCGTCGTGCTCGGTGAACAACGTGGCCACAGGTTCGCCCGTGCTCGCATCGTACCGAACCATGCGGAGGTTCTCGGTCTTGCGGTCGAGATGCGCCACCAGCACGTGCCGTTCATCGGGCTCCCAAGCGATGTTCGTGAGGTATTGATCCAAAGGCTCGCCGATCTTGAGGAACACGGTGGTGCCTTCAGCCAAGTCATGAATGCCGATGCTGACATGGTGGCTCGCCTGGCCGGCCATGGGATAGCGGATCTTGTCGAACGTGCTGGGCACGGTGCCAATGTCTTCAAGCTGGTATGTGGTGACCATCGATTCGTCCATGCGATAGAATGCCAGCCTGCCGCCTTTCGGTGCCCAGAAGATGCCCTTCTCGATGCCGTACTCCTGCCGATGAACGCTCTGGCCGTTCACGATGCCATCAACGCCATCGTTGGTGATTGGTGTGTGCTTGTTCTTCCCGGTGCCAGCGCGCATCAGGTAGAGGTTGTTCTCCACGGTATAGGCGGCTGCATAGGTTGTAGGCTCCACCTCCACATTCGCAGCTTCCTTGTCCAGGCGTGTGAGGGCGTTGAGTTCGTCCTTCGCGTCGTAGAGGGACATAAGTCCGCTATGCTGGAACCGGAAACGCGTGGCATCGATCCAAGTGATCATCGGCCAGGCTTTGAGCCGTATGCTGTCGGGGAGGTGCTTGTTCAACGTTGCGAGATTCGCGAAGGGGGCATCGGCGCTCTTGCCCAAGGTGCCGCGCATCAGCTGCTCGCCTTTCAGATAGCTGTACGCCGCGCTGCCTTCGATCCATTGAAGGCCTCGCAGCTGCTCCGGCGCCAGGTCGGTTCCGGCCTTGAGCACGGCATCCTTCAGCGTTAATTCCTTCAGTTGGGCCGGTGCTTGCGAGAGGAGCAGGCTAAAGGCCGTGGCGGAGAGCAATGCGCGCAGCATGGAATGGAGCATGTGTTTTCGCGTGAGACTGGCGAAGATGACGATCCCCAGCGACACGCGGTCAGTGCGGGTCGCTGAACGCCGGATTCGCCAGGAATCCGGAATCGGTGAGCGCCTTCAGGAAGGCCACCAGGTCGGCGCGCTCCTGCGCATCAAGGTCCACTTCCCCGGTGACCCAAGGCAGCATGTGATTGTCAAGGAGCGCGGATTCCACATGCACGTTCTCCGCATAGAAGTCCACTACTTCTTCCAGCGTATTGAAGCGGCCATCGTGCATGTAAGGCGCGGTGACCTCGATGTTCCGCAGGGTCGGGACCTTGAACTTGGCATGATCCGCAGGAATGCCGGTAAGCGCGCCGTAGCCGGCATCATCGCCCTGGAGGTCCAGACCGTTGTTGCGCAGCGCATGATCGGCGAAGAGCGGTGCCTTGTGGCAATCAACGCAATGACCGCCGCGGAAGAATAGGTCCATGCCACGCTGTTCCTGCTCATTGAGCGCGCTCGCATCACCCCCGTAGTGGAATCGGTCCCAGCGGGAATCGAAGGAGAGCATGGTGCGCTCGAATTGCGCGATGGCCTGCACGACCCGCGCGCTGTCAATCGCATCGGAGCCGAAGGCCATTTGGAAGAGCGGCGGGTACTCTTGCATGCCGCGCAGCCGGGCCACCACCGCAGGCCAGGTGTTGCGCATCTCCGCCTGATCAACCACGGGCCGCGCGGCCTGATCCTCCAGCCCGTGTGCACGGCCGTCCCAGAAGAGGAAGTGGTCGAAGGCGAGGTTCACCACCGCCATGGCCTGCCTGCGGCCAACCGAGCCGTCGGTCCCGATGCTGAAGCGCCGTGGATCGCTGAACGCGTGGGCCTGTGCATGGCAGCTTCCGCAACTCATGGTGTAGTTGTCGCTCAGTGCCTTCTCATAGAAGAGCCGTCGGCCCAGCGCCACGCCTTCCACCGTCAACGGATTCTCCCAATTGGCATGCGGCACTATGCCGCTGTCGGCCAGGTAGGCGGGCAAATCCAGCACGAGCGGTGTCTGGCCACCCTCCTCCATGCCTGGATCCTTGCGGCAGCCCTGTGCGACGAGGATCGCCGCAATCGCACCGACGAAGACGTGCCTGGCGTTCATCATCGGCCAAAGTTCGGTTGATCAGGCGCCATTCAAGGCCTGAACGCGGGATTGGTGAGGAATCCTTCATCCGTGAGGGTTTTCAAGAATGCCACCAGGTCGGCGCGGTCCTGCGCGCTCAGCCGCACTTCGCCGCGCCTCCAGGGCATCATGTGCTCATCGAGCGTGGTGCTGTGAACGAAGACCCCGTCGGCATAGAAATCAACCACCTCCTCCAGCGTGGCGAAACGGCCATCGTGCATGTAGGGCGCGGTCACGGCCACGTTGCGCACGGTGGGCGTCTTGAATCGGCCTTTGTGCCAGGGCATGCCGGTGTGGCCTCCCATGCCGGGGTCGATCGGTACGCTATCCAATCCGATGTTCACGACTTGATGCCCGCCGAAGAGCGGCGGCTCGTGGCAGTCCACGCAATGCGCGCGGGTGAAGAAGAGGTCTTTGCCTCGGAGTTCCTGGGCGTTCATGGCACTAGGCTCCTTGAGGTGGAAGTACCGATCGAAGCGTGAATCAAGGCTGACGAGCGTGCGTTCGAATTGCGCCAGCGCGAAGGCGACGCGCAGGCTGTCGATGCGCCCATCGCCGAAGGCCGCGCGGAACAACGCCGGGTAGCGCCCATCCAGCCGCAACCGGTCATACACCTCGCTCCAGCGGCTGGCCATTTCGCGGTGCGAGGTCACTGGCTCGAAGGCTTGCAGTTCCAAGCTGAGCGCACGGGCATCCCAGAAGAAGAAATGGTCCCACGCGAGGTTCATCAGTGGCAGGGTGTTGCGCGCGGTGCGCATGCCCTTCACGCCGGGCGAGAGGCGCGCGCTATCCGCGAATGCGAAGCGTTGCACGTGGCAGCTGGCGCAGGAGAGCGAGCCATCGGCGCTCAGGGCTTTCTCGTGGAAGAGCATTCGTCCTAACGCAGCGCCCTCCACGGTGAGCGGATTGTCGTAGGGGAAGTCGAGGCGGAGGGAAGTGTCGGCGACTGCCCATGCAGGTAGCTCGAGGCGCAACGGTGTTGGACCTGCTTGCCTGGCCTCTTTCGCCGGTTGATGGCACGCGGCGAGTAGCAAGAGAGCGGCGACTATCGCAACGCGTTCGGCCATGCCACGAAGATGGCAGGGTTCGCATTCAACCCACAACCTGCCTTGCATCAACCAGCAACCCCCAACCTGCTAGACGACATTCACTTCCCGCTCCAGTTCCACACCGAAGCGCTCCTTCACGCTCTGCATCACCTGCTCGCTCAGCCCCCACACTTCAGCGCCGGTGGCTCCGCCGTGGTTCACCAGCACAAGCGCCTGCCGCTCATGCATGCCGCAATTGCCTAAGCGCCTACCCTTCCAGCCGCATTGCTCGATGAGCCATCCCGCAGCGAGCTTCGCTTGGCCGTCGCCAGCGGGATAGACCGGTGCCTCGGGGTTCGCCTGCTTGATTCGTTGTACCATGGCTTCTGGCACCACGGGGTTCTTGAAGAAGCTGCCCGCGTTGCCCAGCACTGCGGGGTCGGGCAGCTTGCTTTGGCGGATGGCGATCACCGCTTCGCTGACTTCCTTGATCGTGGGTGAGGTGATGCCGCGCCGGATGAGCTCGTCCGTGATGTTCCCGTAGTCGGTGCGCAGGCGATGGTTGCGTTTGGTGAGCCGGAGAGTGACGCTGAGGATGATGAAGCGGTCGCGACCCTCGCGCTTGAAGTAACTCTCGCGGTAGCCGAAGGCGCAATCGTCGAGCATGAACGTGATGACCTCGCCATCACTGATGCGCATCGCCTCGAGCGAGACGAACACGTCCTTCATCTCCACGCCATACGCGCCGATGTTCTGCATGGGCGCCGCGCCCACCTTGCCTGGGATGAGGGAGAGGTTCTCGATACCGCCCCAGCCCTGCGCTACGGTGCGCATCACCAGTTCGTGCCACACTACTCCGGCGCCGGCCTTTACCACTGCGCTCTCCTCGTCCTCGCTCACCACGCCGATGCCAGGCACTTCGTTCAGCAACACGAGACCGTTGAAGTCGTGCGTGAAGAGGATGTTGCTGCCACCGCCGAGCACAAGACGCTGCATGCTTGCCAGTTCCGGAGCGGCGAGCAGCCCGCGTAGCTCATCGGCCGTGCTGAATCGCGCCAGCGCTTCGGCCGTGGCGACGATGCCGAAGGTGTTGAGCGCGGTTAGATCAGCGAGGCGTATGATGCGCATGAGCGCGCAAGTTTACCGTTGACGCCGCGTTACTTTGACCACCGAGCTCCGGGCTTCTGAACAGCGGGGCGGATGTTCCATGCCCCGCGCTATCGTCTGCGTCACCAACGACCTCAGCACCGACAACCGTGTGCATCGGACCTGCACGGTGCTGCGCGAACTGGGCTACGAGGTGCTGCTGGTAGGGCGGACCTTGCCGGGGAGCCTGCCGCTGCAACGACCGTACGCCACCAAACGCTTGGGGCTGCTCTGCCGCGAGGGGCCGCTGTTCTATGCCGAGTACAACCTGCGGCTCTTCCTGCTACTGCTCTTTAAGCGCGCAAGCCTCATCGTGGCCAATGACCTCGATACCCTGTTGGCCTGCTTCCTTGCGAAGGGGAAGCGCGCGCTTGTGTACGACAGCCATGAGTTCTTCACAGAGGTGCCCGAGCTGCAAAGCCGCGCCGCACGCAAGGTGTGGCTCAGCATCGAGCGCTGGATCTTCCCCAAGCTGAAGCATGTGAGCACGGTGAATGGCAGCATTGCCAATGCCTATCGTGAGCGCTACGGCGTGCCGGTGGAGGTGGTGCGTAACATCCCAATGCATCGTGAACTGGGTCCGCTGCCGTCGCGCAAGGAATTGCAGTTGCCGGATGATCGCTTCATCCTCATCCTGCAAGGCAGCGGGATTAACGTGGACAGGGGCGGGGAAGAGGCCGTGCTGGCCATGAAGGAATTGCCCGATGCGCTGCTGCTCATCATCGGCGGCGGTGATGCATGGCCTGTGCTGGAGCGCTTGGTGAAAGAGGACCGATTGGAGGACCGCGTGCGCCTGCTGCCGCGCATGCCCTATGAGCACATGATGCAGTACACGCGAAACGCCGACCTCGGCCTCTCGCTCGACAAGGACACCAGCCTCAACTACCGATACAGCCTACCCAACAAGCTCTTTGACTACTTCCGCGCGCACATCCCCGCGCTGGTGAGCGAGTTGCCCGAGGTGGCCGGTCTGGTGCGCAGGTACGAAGCGGGCATCGTGATCCCGCGAGTGGAGCCGGGACTGATCGCCGCCGAGGTGCGCCGCCTGATTCCGGATCATGCGCGCCGTGAGGCCTTGCGGCTGAGGGCTATTTTCGCCGCCTCTGAATTGGACGGCGAGCGCGAGAAGGAAGCGCTGAAGGCCTTCCTGCAACGTGTTGCCTGAACGTCACCTCCATATCGTCAGCTTCGATGTCCCGGCGCCACCGGATTATGGCGGCGTCATCGATGTGTACTTCAAGGCGAAGGCCTTGGCGGAACTCGGCGTGAACGTGCATCTGCACTGCTTCCAGTACGGAAGGCCGAAGGCGAAGGAATTGGAGCGCTTCTGCGCCTCGGTGAATTACTATCCTCGCCATACCGGTAAGCTTCAACTCCTGAATGCGCTGCCCTATGTGGTGGTGAGCCGCCGCAGCGAGGCGCTGATGGACCGGGTCCTGAAGGACGATCATCCCATCCTCTTCGAGGGCCTGCATTGCTGCTACCACCTCGGCGACCCGCGCCTGCACGGCAGGAGGCGCATCGTGCGCGCGCACAACGTGGAGCACGACTATTACGGCGCGCTGGCCAAGGCCGCGAGCAGCACCTTCCGGCGCACCTACTTCATCAACGAGGCGCACAAGCTCGCGCGGTTCGAGCCTGTGCTCGCGGAGGCCGACCATGTCCTCGCAATCTCGCCGAAGGATGAAGCCTACTTCGGATCGCACTTCCACAACGTGGTGCATGTGCCGGCCTTCCACGCCAGCGTGAAGGTGGAGGTGCCCGATGGCCTCGGCGACTTCGCCTTCTATCATGGCGCGCTGGGCGTGGCGGAGAACGATCAGGCCGCTCTTTTCTTGGTGAAGCGCGTGTTCGATGGGCTTGGCGTGAAGCTCATCATCGCCGGAAGCGATGCCAGCGCTGAGCTGAGGCGCGCTGTGGCCAAGTCCGCGAATGTGGAGCTGCGCGAAGGCATCAGTACCGAGGAGATCCATAGTCTCGTACGTGGTGCGCAGGTGAACGTGCTGCCCACCTTCCAGAGCACGGGCATCAAGTTGAAACTGCTGCTCTGCCTCTACACCGGCCGCCATGTGGTGTGCAACACGCCCATGGTGGAAGGCACCGGCCTGACCGCACTCTGCCATGTGCACGACGACCCGAAGGGCATGCGCGAGAGCATTTTGGCCTGTATGGGCAAACCCGCGAATGGTCAGGCGCTGGAGTTGCGCGCCGAGGTGCTGGAGGAGCGCTTCAGCAACAGGAGGAATGCGGAGCGGATAGTGGCGTTGCTGTAATCAGACCGAGGTGCCTGTGGTGCTCAGCTCCAGCAATTTCCCCTCCTCGCACCGCACCACCCGCGTGTTCAGCTTCTTCATGTGCGTATAGTCGTGCGTGGCCATGATCACGCTGCGGCCCGTCTGGCTGATGGCGAAGAGCAGGTCGAGGATCTCGCCCGTGGTCTCTGGGTCCAGGTTTCCCGTCGGCTCATCGGCAAGTATCAGTTCAGGATCGTTGAGCAAAGCGCGGGCGATGCTCACGCGTTGCTGCTCCCCGCCGCTCAACTCGTGCGGCATCTTGTAGCCCTTGTTGGCCAGTCCAACTTTCTCCAGCACCTCCTGCGCACGGGCATCCATCGCCTTGCGGTCGGTCCAGCCGGTAGCGCGCATCACGAAGAAGAGGTTCTGCTGCACGGTGCGGTCGCTCAGCAGCTGGAAATCCTGGAATACGATGCCGATCTTCCGGCGCAGGAAGGGCACCTGGGAGCGTTTCAGCTTGCGCAGGTCGAAACCGCAGCAAAAGCCCTCGCCCTCGGTGAGGGGCACATCGCCGTAGAGCACGCGCATCAAACTGCTCTTGCCGCTGCCGGTGCGGCCGATGAGGTAGAGGAACTCGCCCTTGTACACGGCGAAGTCCACGTTGTTCAGCACGAGGTTCTCGCGCTGGAAGATGCGGACGCCGTTGAGCTGGATGATGGGAGAGTCGGCCATCGGTGATGAGATCGCGCCAAAGGTGGCAATTCGCGGAGGAAGCCCTGCGTTAGTCCTAGGACACTGATGCCTTGGCCCCGTGTTTGCCGCGAACACGCCCGCGTGGATAAATCCACGCATCACGGGACCACCGCCCTGCAGCCCCCAAGAACTTTGAACGCGTGATGATGCCCCCTTTTCAGCGCGCCTTGCGACGAGGCGCCCTCGTGCTTTTCACACTGCTCTTCCTCCACGGGTCACAGGCCCAGCGCCCGGCCCACTACGACCATCGCGACGCCGACCTGATCAATGCGCTGGAGCTCTTCAGCAAGGCGAAGTACGGTGCGGCCAGCCACGAGTTCCAGCAGGTGGTGAACCGGATCGGCGATGCGCACGACCCCACTCGCGTAGAGGCGGAATTCTATGGTGCGCTTTGCGCGGTGCGCCTCTTCAACGCGGATGCCGGTTACCGTCTGCTCACCTTCATGTCGCAGCACCCGGAGGACCTGCATGTGCCTGCAGTGCGCTTCGAGCTCTTCCGGCACTCCTTCAACCAGAAAGATTGGAAAGACGTGATCGCGTGGAGCGATCAGGTGGACCGCACCGCGCTCCAGCCTGACGAACTGGAGGAGTTCCGCTTCAAACGCGGCTATGCCTTCTTCCAGCAGGGCGACAAGGAGAGGGCATTGGGCGAGTTCACGGCGGTGCAGGCCTCGGCGGGCATCTTTGGCGCGCCATCGCTCTACTATGCCTCGCACATCCATTACGAGCGTGGCCACTATGAGACCGCGCTCACGGGCTTCCGCAAGCTGGAGAACGATGAGGCCTTCAGCAAGCTGGTGCCTTTCTACATCGCGGAGATCCTCTTCCTGCAGGGCAAGTACGATGAGTTGAACGCCTACATCAAGCCGGTGCTGGAGAACCCTGAGCCGGGCACGAAGCGCATACCGGAGATGAACCGCCTGGCCGGCGAGGCGAACTACCGCCGCGGCAATTACGCGGAGGCGCTGCCCTACCTGCAGAAGAGCGCCCAGCGCGTTGGGGTGGGCCGCAACGACCGCTACATCCTCGGATACGCGTACTACCGCACCGGCGATTGCCAGAAGGCACTGGCCGAATTGAACATGGTTGCCAATGCCGCCGACAGCCTCGCGCAGCTGGCCAGCTACCACATGGCAGACTGCTACATCAAGCTGAACGAGCGCAATTATGCCCGCAATGCGTTCAAGAGGGCCTACGAGATCGGCAAGGACCCTAAGGTCACCGAGGACGCCCTCTTCCAATACGCGAAGCTCAGCTACGAGCTCAGTTTCGACCCCTACCACGAGGCCATCAATGCGCTCCGCAACTACCTCCGCACCTATCCCAACACGCCGCGCCGCGACGAGGCGTATGAGTTCCTACTGAACGTTTACCTGAAGACGCGCAACTACGAGGACGCGCTCACCTCCCTCGACGAGATCCAGAACAAGGACCTGCGGCTGCGAGAGACGTACCAGAAACTGGCGTTCAACCGGGGCGTGGAGCTCTATGAAGGCCGCAAGTACGCCGATGCGGCGCTCTTCTTCGAACGCGCTCTCCGGTTCCCGGAGAACCAGGCACTGAACGCCGGTGCGCATTTCTGGATGGCGGAGAGCTACTACGGCCAGGGCGACCTGCCCGCAGCGCTGCGGAAGTACGATGACCTCCGCAATTCAGCGGGTTCGTACAGCACCGCGCTCTATGAGCAGGCCGGTTACGGTATGGGCTACGCCTTCTTCAAGCTGAAGCAGTATGACGAGGCGGCCATCGCCTTCAGGCGCTATGTGCAGTCCAGCAAAGGGGAGGCCCGCCAGCGCGCCGATGCCATGCTCCGCGTTGGCGATTGCTACTTCGTGCTGAAGGACAATGCACAGGCGGTGAAGTGGTACGATGATGCCATGCGCACCGGATCACCGGACCGCGATTACGCCATGTACCAGAAGGGCGTGTGCCAGGGTCTGCTCGACAAGAAGAATGAAAAGATTGCGACGCTCAAAGCGCTGCTGACCGAAGAGCCGAATTCAAGCTACGCCGCCGATGCGAAGTTCCAGCTGGGCGAGACCTACATCGTTATGGGCAACGATGCCGAGGCGCAGCGCTACTACTCCCAGGTGGTGGATCAGCACACGAACAGCCCGCTGGTGCATAAGTCGATGCTGCAATCGGCGCTCATCCACAAACGGACGGGTGCGATTGACAAGGCCATCGCCGGCTACAAGGCTGTGGTGGAGAAGTACCGCACGCTCGAGGGCTCGCGCGAGGCGCTCAACGGGTTGAAGGCCATCTACATCGAGCAGGGCCGCGTCGGCGAGTACGAGGCCTACATCCGCTCGCTCGATTTCGTGGATCCCGCCACGCAGGACCTTGACGAGGACTACTACGAGAGCGCGGAGAAGCTGTACTTCGAGAACAAATGCCCACAGGCCATCGGTGCCTTCGGCGATTACCTGAACAAGTACCCGAACGGGGGCTACGCGCTCAACGCGTACTTCTACCGGGGCGATTGCTATTACCGCTCGGGTCAATACGAGCAGGCCTTGCCGGACCTGGAGGAGGTGGTACGACGCAACGGCGCGCAGTTCATGGAGAGCGCGCTGTTCGGCTGCAGCGATATCCTCTTCCGCGAGAAGCGGTACGAAGGGGCGCTGGAATACTTCAAGCGGCTTGAGCCGGTGGCAAGCTTCCCGGAGAACACGTTGGCCGCACAGGTGGGCCAGATGCGCTGCCTGAAGGAGCTGGGAAGGGTCGCTGAGGCTGCTGTGGCCGCCGAACGCGTGGCTGCCAACGCCAAGGCCACCGCCGACATGAAAGCGGAGGCCGGCATCCTTATCGCGCGCAACCTCGCCGACCGCGATGAGCTGGATGCCGCCTACACCAAGTTCAAGAGCGTGGCCACGGCCAACACCAATGCTTACGGCGCCGAGGCGAAGTACAACATGGCGTACATCCGCCACCTGCAGACGCAATACCGCAAGGCGGAGACGGAGGTGTTCGAGCTCGTGCAGCGCTATGCGAGCCACGACCACTGGAAGGCCCGCGCATTCATCCTCCTCGGTGATGTGTACGTGCAGCTGAACGACCTCTTCCAGGCGCGCGCGACGCTCCAAAGCGTCATCGATCACTGCCAGGAGCCCGACCTGGTGGCCCAGGCCCGTCAGCGGCTGGACACCATCAACGCGAGCCAAGTGCCGCCTCAGGGACTGGCACCGGACAACGACGCGATCACCATCCCCATGCCCGGCACCAACAGGCCATGAACGCGATGAACCGAATCGTCCTTTCCATCGCTGCGTTGCTTGGTTCGACGCTCATGCGCGCGCAGGTGACCGCCGAATATGAGATCCAAGGGGTGTACAATCCCACCATCGCCGACGCGAAGAAGATCGATCTGCGGCCACAGCCCATCGATACGGTGCTGCCGACCATCGGCGTGCGCTACGATCTGCTGCCCGTGAAAGCTGAGATTCCTGCACGGGTGGACAGCATCGAGGCCGCGAAGCTGAAGGTGGAGGCCAGCCAGCAGCGGCTTTACAAGGGTTACGTCAAGGGCGGCTTCGGCCTCTACACCACGCCGCTCGCGGAGTTTTATTACGACCAGGGGCGATCGCGCGACAATGGCTACGGGGTCCATGTGAAGCACATGAGCAGCAATGGCGGCCTCGACGATGTAGGCGAGAGCGACTACAGCTTCAACAGCATCGATGGCTTCTACAAGCACTTCTTCGCCGACCATGAGGCCGTGGGCCGCCTGATCTACGACCGGAGGCGGGTGAACTACTACGGCTACACCAGCAACGACAGCATCGAGGATGCCATCGAGAATGCGCCGAATCGGCCAGACGATGCCATCAAGCAGTTCTACAACGACATCGGGTTCGCGGCGCGCCTGCGCAGCCTCTATACCGACAGCAGCAAGATCGCGCACGACATCGGCCTGGAGGCGCACGCGTATAGCAACCTGAGCGGCAGTCGCGAGACCAATTTGCGCGTGCTGGCCGAAGTGGGCAAGCAGGAGCACACGGAGTACTACAGCGGCACCCTGCTCATCGACAACAATACCTACCGTGGCAAGCCCAGCCGCGACTCAGCCGATTTCCGGCAGAACGGCACGCTTATCGGGCTGCTCCCGAGCGTACGCACCGTGGGCCAGAAGTACTTCGTGCGCGCCGGTGTGGGCATGTACCTCGATGCCCAAGGCGAGACCACCTTCCATTTCTTCCCGCAGGCCTACGCCCATTATGCGCTCTTCGATAACATCCTGGTCCCATATATCGGCGTGGAAGGCGAGCGACGGCGGAACGGCTTCCGTAGCCTCACCCGCGAGAATCCCTGGCTCGATGCGGCGCCGCGCCTCCGCAACACCAGCAAGCTCTTCGATGTGTACCTCGGTCTTCGCGGCAGCTTCATGAACAACCTGGGCTTCGACGTGCGCGCCAGCAAGAGTTCCTACGAGGACATGGCGCTCTTCATCAACCGGCCGAATCCGCCCTTCGGCGACCGCATGGCGGTGGTGTACGATGATGTGGACATCCTGGATCTGAGCGGCGAGATCACGTATAGCCATCGTGAGGAGCTTCGCTTCAGCGCGCGTGTGGATGTCTACACCTACACAGTGAAGGTGCAGGAGGAGCCGTGGAACCTGCCGCCCTACAAGCTGACCTTCGCTGCGCGCTACAGCCTGCGCGAGAAGCTCATCGCAAAGGCCGAGGTCCTTTTCCTGGGCAAACGGCCCGCCTTCCGCTCGCCGGAGTCTACGACTGATCCCAATGAGGTGCCGGTCAGCATCCGCACCAACCTGGACGGTTTCATGGACCTCTACCTCGGCCTGGAGTACAGGTACACCAAGCGGCTCAGCCTCTTCTTGGACATGAGCAATCTGAGCGCCAGCAAGTACGAGCGCTGGTATCGTCATCCGGTGCAGCGCAGCCTGATCATGGGCGGGGCGACATACGCGTTCTAGAACCGTTCAGCGGCGCTTTCTGGGTCATAGCGATCCAAGCGGATCGGGCAAGTTTCCAGGCGCTGTTAATTATCAACAAGTCCCGCGTCCCTGTTGGGAAAACGGCTTAGTTAAGCAGGTGTGAACGGGTACCTTTGGAAGCCTTAGAAAAGGGCCCATTTGAACCATTGGAATCATGTCTGAGACGACCCTTGAGATGAGCGAACGGAAGAAGAAGTCGGCGGCTGCTTACTCGGCCGATAGCATACAGGTGTTGGAGGGGCTGGAGGCAGTGCGGAAGCGCCCGGCCATGTACATCGGGGACATCAGCGTGAAAGGCCTCCACCACTTGGTGTACGAGGTGGTCGACAATAGCATCGACGAGGCCTTGGCTGGGCATTGCGACACTGTGGATGTGACCATTACCGCCACCAACGGCATTCGTGTGAAGGACAACGGCCGGGGGATCCCGGTTGACATGCATGCCAAGGAGGGACGCAGCGCGCTGGAAGTGGTGATGACCGTGCTGCACGCCGGCGGCAAGTTCGACAAGGACAGTTACAAGGTCTCCGGCGGCCTGCACGGTGTGGGCGTGAGCTGCGTGAACGCGCTGAGCAGTTACCTGCTCGCTGAAGTGCACCGCGACGGCAAGAAGTACGAGCAGGAGTACAGCGAAGGCAAGCCGAAGTACGCGGTGCGCGAGATAGGCACCACGGATTACCGCGGCACCATCGTCACCTTCCAGCCCGACCTCACCATCTTCCAGGTGAGCGAGTTCAACTTCGACACGCTGGCAGCCCGCCTGCGCGAGCTGGCCTACCTCAACAAGGGCATCCGCCTCAGCCTCACCGACGAGCGCCGCACCAACGACGACGGCAGTTTCGTGAGCGAGACCTGGTACAGCGACCTGGGCCTCGTGGAGTTCGTGAGGTTCCTGGATGGCACCCGACTGCCTTTGATTGAGGACATAATCTACATGGAGGGCGAGAAGCAGGACATCCCGGTGGAGATCGCCATGGTGTACAACGACAGCTACAACGAGAACCTGCACTCGTACGTGAACAACATCAATACGCATGAAGGCGGCACGCACCTGGCCGGTTTCCGGCGCGGCCTTACCCGTACGCTGAAGAAGTACGCCGATGCCAGCGGCGCTACGCAGAAGCTCAAGTTCGAGATCAGCGGCGACGATTTCCGCGAGGGTCTCACCGCTGTGATCAGCGTGAAGGTGCAGGAGCCGCAGTTCGAGGGCCAGACCAAGACCAAGCTCGGTAACAACGAGGTCATGGGCGCGGTGGACATCGCGGTGAGCGAGATGCTGGAGAACTACTTGGAGGAGCACCCGCGCGATGCCAAGCAGATCGTGGAGAAGGTGATCCTGGCCGCCACGGCGCGCCATGCCGCACGCAAGGCACGTGAGCTGGTCCAGCGCAAGGGTGCCTTCACCGGCGGCGGACTGCCTGGCAAGCTCGCCGACTGCTCAAGCAAGGACCCCGGCGCCAGCGAGCTCTTCCTCGTGGAGGGCGACTCGGCCGGGGGCACCGCCAAGCAGGGCCGCAATCGTGAGTTCCAGGCCATCCTGCCGCTGCGGGGCAAGATCCTCAACGTGGAGAAGGCCATGCAGCACAAGATCCTCGACAACGAGGAGATCCGGAACATCTACACCGCGCTGGGCGTCAGCATCGGCACCGAGGAGGACAGCAAGGCGCTGAACATGGACAAGCTGCGCTACCACAAGATCGTGATCATGTGCGACGCCGACGTGGACGGCAGCCACATCCAGACGTTGATCATGACCTTCTTCTTCCGCCACATGCAGGCGCTCATCGAGCAGGGCTATCTGTACATCGCCACGCCGCCGCTCTACCAGGTGAAGAAGGGAAAGGAGCAGGTGTACTGCTGGAATGAGAACGAGCGCGATGCCGTGATCGAGGCCATGAAGCGAGGCAACAAGGAAGCGAGCGTTCACGTGCAGCGCTACAAGGGCCTTGGAGAGATGAACGCCGAGCAGCTCTGGGAGACCACCATGGATCCCGAGCGCCGCACCCTGCGCCAGGTCACCATCGAGAACAGCGCCGAGGCCGACCGGATCTTCAGCATGCTCATGGGCGATGAGGTGCCACCGCGCCGCGAGTTCATCGAGAAGAACGCGGTGTACGCGAAGCTGGACGTCTGATCCTGAATGTTCCCATTGCGAAGGCCCCGGCGAACGGGGCCTTCGTGCCTTCAGGAGGTTATCACGAATCGTGACATCCTCCGTTGCAGCTAGTGCTGCACCACCAAGCGCGCGGTACGCACGGTGCTCCCGATCACCACCACGGTGTATGAACCGTTGGCCAGCATGGATGTATCGATCCTGCGGCGAAGCGTTCCCGCGGGCGCCGTGGATGTTCCGGACCGTCGTACCACTTTTCCGTTGGCGTCGATGACCTCCAGTACGACCCTTTCGGTTGCATCCAGGGTCAAGAGCACGTCAGCGCTGGCATCAGCAATGCTCGGAGCGATGGAGAGCCCGCTCGTTCCGGTGGCCACATCATCCATGGCCTCGAAGAAGTCCACGGTGAGCCGGTTGATACCGCCGGTACCTGCTGCGATCCATAGATCACCATCTGGGGCCAGGGAAATGTCCTGCACACTTTTCGTCGCGATCCCGCTGTTCGAGATTGTGAAAGCCGACCAGTCCGATGCGCCTATCGGCCGGTACATCAATCCATCGAACGGAGTACCCACGAATGGCACATCGGACGGCCCCATGACCACGCAGGTCATGTTCTGCGGCAACGATGAATTGAACGTGTGGTACTGGACGAAGTCGTTGCCATCGAACCAGGCGACCACGTCGGGCTCAAAGGTGCGGTCGAGCAGGAACCAGGGTGTGCCGTCCGAGGCGATGGCGATGGAGGGAACGAAGCTGTTGTACGGTAGGCTGGAGTTCGCAGGGGTCCAAGTCGTCCAGTTCGTTCCATCGAACCGCGAGATACCTCCTCCGCCCGCAGCACCGTTGCCTGTTCCGATCCAGTACACCCCAATGGGATCCTGTGCAATGCTGTTCACATCGTTGCTGCTCAGCGGCGCGTTCGCAGTAGTGTAGGTCGTCCAGTTGCCATCGTATTTCAACAGGCCGCCGTTGCCGGGCACCACCCACAGCGCCTCATCATCGTCCAGGAAGAGCTTCTCGATGAAATTCGAAGGAAGCGGGGAGTTCCCCGTATTGAAGGAGTTCCAGGCGACGCCATCGGCCCAAAGGACCCCGATGTCTGTCGCGAGGATGGGTTCGCCGTCGGGATCGGTGATGATGTCGTTGACTGTGATCAACTGTCCACCGTTGAACTCGCTCCAGGCCACTCCGTCGAACACATAGCGGTTGTTCGTAGTGGAGTAGGAGCCCGCGGCCCACACTTTACCATCTGGGGCGGCGTGGAGGCACCCGATGGAGTTCTGCCCTGGAGCATTGCTCGCGTAGGCTTCCGCTGCCCAGATTCCATTTGTGAGGCTGTAGAACCGGCTGGCACCCGTCCATAGCGTTCCGGTATCATCCAACGCGATGGCCCCCATCGGGCCTTCGGGGAAGCCCGGGTAGCCGTAGTGGTGGAGGTCGTCCCATACACTGCCCACCAGCCGCAGGCAACGCGGGAAAAGCACATTCGTGGGGTTCGGTTGCGGGTAGTAGTAGGCACTGGTGGTCACGTAGCAAATCCCATCCGCCGCCACGGTGAGTTGGTCCACGTTGGAACTGTACATTGGATCCACCGGGATGGGATATGAGGTGAACACGCTGCCATCGAACGTGACCAGTTCCACGCCACACCGCAATAGGATCGTCCCGGACGGTGCGATCGTGACGCGTATGATGTTGTTGGACGGGATGGCCGAGTTGCCCGTGTTGAACGTGGTCCAGTTCGTTCCATCGAAGCGCAACAGCCCGGCCATGCTCGTTGCTACCCAGAGGATACCCGAAGCGTCCACGGCCAAGGCTTGAATACCGATCACGCCGGGATCAACATCCAGCCATGATCCGCCTTGCAGTTTCTGGATCGTGCCGCCGGTTCCACCATGCATCCAGACTTCGCCTGCAGGGCCAACTGCCACCTGGTCAACGGGCGGTTGAAGGAGCCCTGAATTGTCCGTCCGGTAGGTCTCCCACGAGATGCCGTCATGGTATGCGATCCCCGCAGCGGTGCCGATCCATAATTCGCCACTAGCATCACAGGCGATCGCGTTCACCTGGTTGTCCGGCAATCCTGAGTTGCTGCGGTTGAAGAAAGTGCGTGTGCTGGTCGCTACCTCGATCCGCACGAGACCACCGTGAGTGCCCAGCCATACGGCTTCATCATTTGATTGGATCGCCCGCACGCTGGTCTGCTGGACGTAGTTGACCCAGGTGGTGGTTTGCGTAGACGCGCTGAGGGCAAAGGCACATGGCAGAAGGGAGACCAGGTATTTCATGCGCAACGGGATCTAGGACATGGACGTTGATACATGCCGGAGGGCTGCTTAAAAGGCCGCAATGTTCACTTCAGCACCGTCACATGCCCTACGCGTTCAATCAGCTCGTTGGTCAGCCGGTTATAGCACTTCATCTTCCATACGTACACGTCCAGTTGCACGAGCTCGCCTTGGTATTCCCCGCTCCACGGCTCATGCACCCGTTCGCTGCGGTTCAGCAGCAAGCCCCAGCGATCGAAGATCATGAACTCGTAATCCCTCACCAGGTGCGGCAGGTTGAAGACGGGCATGAAGCTGTCGTTCTCGTCATCGCCATTGGGCGTGAAGGCGTTGGGCACCCACACCACCAGGTCGTCGAGTACCTCTATCGGCTCGCAGTGCGTGTCGGCGCAGCCATTGGCATCATAGGCAGTGAGGCAGACCATGTAAGTGTCACCCAATCCGCCAGGGAAGGTGAATGCCGGAGATGCAGCTGTGCTGGTGCCCACGCTGAAGTCCCATGTGAAGGTGACCGCGTTCGGCGTGGAGGTGTTCGTGAACTGCGCGGTGGACGCGCTTACTGTGAGTGTTCCCGGCGAATAGGTGAAGTCAGCCACCACCGGAGCGGGTCGAAGGATGGTCGCGCTGCCCGATGCCGTGCAGCCGTTCGCATCCTGCATCACGATCGCGTACTGGCCCGGGCAGAGGCCCATGAACATATTGCCTGCCTGATAGCTGGCGCCGCCGTTGATGCTGTATAGCACGCCCTCCGGATCGGTGATGGTGATGCTTCCATCGCACGAGCCGGGACAGGTTTCATTGACCGAGGCGATGGCATCGATCACGAGCGCTTCCGGCTCGCCGATGATGAATGGCGTTGTGGCGGAGCAGTTGTTCGCGTCAAACACGGTCACGGTATAGCTGCCTGCGCAAATGCCTGTTGCGCTCGGCGTGTTGCCCGCGATGCCATTCGACCACGCAAAGCTGAATGCGCCATTGCCGCCTGTCGCAGCGACGCTCGCCGTGCCGTTGCACGCGCCGTTGCAGATGGCATCCGTAGCGGTCACCACGGGAACGATGGCATCGGTAAACGTGATGATCACCTGGTCGAGCGTGGCGCAGCCGTCGTTGCTGAGCACGCTCCACGTGAGGGTGTATGCACCGCCAGCGATGGCAGTAACAGAACTCGAGGGCGAGGTAGGGTCACCGAACGTGATGCCTGTGGGTCCGCTCCAGGTTCCGCTGGCCCAGTTGCCGATGGCGTTCAGCGTGTGCTCCAGGGTGCAGGTCACGACATCGGGTCCGGCATTCGGTGGCGCGATGAGGAAGACCGTAGCGGTGGAACTGGCCGATGCATTCGGGCAGGGGAGCAAACCTGTGACAGTATAGGTGTACACGCCTTGCGGACTGCTGGCTGGATCGAAGATGCCATCGCTTGGCGCACCACCCGGACCGGTCCAGGTGCCGCCGGTCATCGGCGTGCCGCCGAGCAGGGTGAATAGTTGGATCGAAGCCGCTTCCGGGCATAGGGTGATGGAACCATTCAGGCCCGCATCCGGCAGCGGGTTCACGGCCACATCCACGGTCGCGCTCTGGTTCGGGCAAGGTGCCGTGGCCGTTACCGTGTAGGTGTATGCTCCAGGCGGGTCGATCTGCGGCGTGAACGTGCCTTCGAACGCCCCTCCCGGCCCGGTCCATGCGCCACCGGGGTCTGGACTGCCTCCGAGCGCCGTGATGAGCGCGATTGGTGGTGAATTGGAGCACAGCGTAGCGGTACCATTCGTTCCGGCGTTCACCGGTGCAACCACGCTTACGAGCACTTGACTCGTGTCATTCACGCAGGGAGCCGGTACATAGAGGATGTAGGTGTATGCACCCGCCGCATTTGTGCCGGGGTTGAATGTGCCATTCATCGCAATCCCCGATGGGTCGAACCAGGAGCCACCAGCATCGGGGCCTCCTTGCAGCAGGCTGTATAGGGCTACCGCTCCATCGCTTCCGCAGAGCGTAGTCTCGCCGTCAACGCCGGCATCCGCGCTTGAAAGTACGTTCACGGATACTGTGGCTGAGGCCGATGGGCAAGGCGGCGATCCCGCTACGGAGTAGGTGTAGTTGCCTGCTGTGCTCACGCCCGGCGAGAACACGCCTGATGACGCTCCGCTGGGACCGCTCCAAGTGCCACCGATGTCGGCGCCGCCCAACGAGCCGAACAGATCCACGGGATCGCCAACGATGCAGAGGTTCAGGATCGCATCGCTTCCCGCGTTGGGCAGTTGCGTCACGGCGATCGTCACGCTGGCCACATCGGCAGGGCAGGGCGCGGTTCCGTTCACCGTATAGTTGAACACACCTGGTGTATCAGCGGCCGGATCGAATGTGCCGCCGAACGGAGCTCCGGTATTGGAGGTCCAATTCCCGCCTGCTTGTGGCGTTCCGCCAAGCACGGTGAAGAGATCAAGCGGCGCTCCGGTGAGGCAAAGCGTTCCGGCACCATCCTGTCCTGCATCCGGTGCGGCAACCACATCCACGGTTACGGTGCTGCTCACGCTCGTGCACGGCGGGGGCACAGCGATGGTGTAGGTGTACACACCCGCCGTCATCGTGGCCGGATTGAAGGTGCCGCTGGTGGCCGCTCCGCTCGGCGTTGTCCACACCCCGCCTTGGTCGGGCGATCCTTCGAGGTAGCTGTAGAGGTTGTCCGGTGCATCGCTGGCGCAGATGGTAAGGAAGCCAGGTCCGCCAGGATTAGGTTCGCTCACGACCGTCACAGTCACTATGCTCTGATCATTCGGGCATGGCGTCGTGCCGCTCACTGTGTAGGTGTACGCGCCAGCGGTCATCATGGCCGGGTCGAACATCCCACCGGCAACGGGCGAAGGACCGCTCCAACTTCCTCCGGCCTGCGCACCACCGCCCAGTTGCGCAAAGAGCGACGTTGCCGGGCTGCTGATGCAGAGGGTGATCGCACCATCGGTTCCAGCGTTCGGTGGCGCGATCTCGGTGATCGTTACCGTACTGTTCGCGTTCACGCAGGGCGGAGGAACCACGATGGTGTAGGTGTACACGCCGGGGTTCATCGTGGTGGGATCATACATTGCGCCGGCTACAGCCGAAGGACCGCTCCAGTTGCCACCTGAATCAGGTGTTCCTCCGAGCTGGCCGAAGAGGCTGATCGAGGCGTCGGTTGCGCAGAGCGTTGCGCTGCCAGGTGTGCCAGCATCGGGCGCGGCCACCACGTTCACTGTGACAGCGCTCTGGTCGTTCGCGCAAGGTGCTGTGCCGGTCAGGGTGTAGGTATACACGCCTGCGGTCATCGTGGCCGGGTCGAACATTCCGCCTGCCACTGGAGAAGGCCCGCTCCATGTTCCACCGGCCTGCGCGCCACCGCCGAGTTGGGAGAAAAGCGATGCCGCCGGGCTGCTTATGCAAAGCGTGAGCGCGCCATCAGTGCCTGCGTTTGGCGGTGCCACCTCAATGATCGTGACCGTGCTACTCGCGTTCACGCAGGGCGGCGGTACCGTGATGGTATAGGTGTACACACCAGGGTTCATTGTTGCGGGGTCGTACTGCCCGCCTGCCACTGCGCTTGGTCCGTTCCACGCGCCACCAAGGTCCGGCGTGCCACCGAGCTCGGCGAACAGATCAATGGCCGCATCGGTAGCGCACAGTGTTGCGTTGCCCGGTGTGCCTGCATCGGGCGCGGCCACCACGTTCACCGTTACCGTGCTCTGATCGTTCGGGCAAGGTGTTGTGCCAGTCACAGTGTAGGTGTATGCACCAGCGCTCATCGTGGCCGGGTCGAACATCCCGCCTACCACTGGTGAGGGACCGCTCCAACTTCCGCCTGCCTGAGCACCACCACCCAGCGCTGCAAAGAGCGACGCTGCCGGGCTGCTGATGCACAGGGTGATTGCACTATCGATGCCCGCGTTCGGCGGTGCGATCTCGATGATTGTCACCGTGCTGCTTGCATTCACGCACGGCGGAGGCACCGCGATAGTGTAGGTGTACACGCCTGGGTTCATCGAGGCGGGATCGTACTGCCCGCCTGCTACGGCGCTTGGTCCGCTCCACGCGCCACCAAGGTCTGGTGTGCCACCGAGCTCGGCGAACAGATCAATGGCCGCATCGGTAGAGCACAGGGTTGCGCTGCCCGGTGTACCAGCATCCGGCGCGGCAACCACGTTCACCGTCACCTGCGATTGGTCATTCGGGCAAGGCGCCGTTCCGTTCACCGTGTAGGAGTACACGCCGGCGGTCATCGTGGCCGGGTTGAACATGCCGCCCACCACTGGTGAAGGACCGCTCCAGTTTCCACCGGCCTGTGCGCCACCACCAAGCGCCGCGAACATCGAAGCAGCCGGACTGCTGATGCAGAGCGTGATGGCTCCATCGGTTCCCGCATTCGGCGGTGCTACTTCGGTGATGGTGACGGTACTGCTCGCGTTCACGCAGGGCGGAGGGACCACGATGGTGTAGGTATACACGCCGGGGTTCATAGTTGCGGGATCGTACTGTCCGCCGACCACAGGCGAAGGCCCGCTCCAGTTGCCACCGGCATCGGGTGTTCCTCCGAGTTCATCGAAGAGCAGGATGGCCGCATCGCTGGCGCACAGCGTTGCGCTGCCTGGAGTACCGGCATCAGGGTTGGTCACCACGTTCACATCGACAGTGGCCGAAACCGCAGGGCAAGGGGCTATTCCGTTGACCGTGTAGGTATAGAACCCAGTGGCGCTGACACCTGGGGTGAAAGTCCCGGTCGATGCTCCGCCTCCTGGAGCTGTCCAAGTGCCACCTGGGTCTGGGGTTCCATTCAGTCCGGTGATCAACCCCGTGGCAGGGCTCGAGGAACAGAGCGTCAAGCCGCCATCCAGACCGGCATCGGGCATCGGGTTGATGGTGACCGTCACCGTCGCGGTGGCGTTCGGGCAAGGCGCTGCGCCGACCACCGTATAGGTATACACCCCCTCATTCATGGATGCAGGGTCGATGACGCCGCCGACCACCGCGCTCGGGCCGCTCCATGTTCCTCCGGCCTGCGGAGAACCTCCGAGCTGCGTGAAGAGCGATACCGTGGCGCTGCTGGTGCAGAGCGTGATGCTGCCATCAGTGCCTGCATTCGGCGGTGCATTGATGGTAACCGTAACAGTTGAGGACCCATTGACGCACGGCGCTATTCCATTCATCGTGTAGGTGTAGACGCCTGCGCTCATTGTCGCTGGGTCTATTATGCCACCTGCGACCGGCGAAGGGCCGCTCCATGTGCCGCCCAAGTCCGGCGTTCCGCCGAGCTGCGCGAAGAGTGAAACAGGAGCATCCGAAGAGCAGAGCGTGATCGCACCCGGTGTGCCGGGATCTGGCGGGGTGTTGATCGTCACTGTCACCGAAGCGGACTCGTCCGGGCAAGGCGCCGTGCCTGTGACCGTGTAGGTGTACACGCCCGCGCTCATCGTCGCAGGGTCGATCATCCCGCCGACCACAGCACTTGGTCCACTCCATGTGCCGCCTATATCGGGCGTTCCACCCAATTGCGCGAAGAGACTTGCCGGCGCGTCCGTTGAACAGAGCGTGATTGCGCCCGGTGTCCCTGGGTCTGGCGGTGCGTTGATCGTCACGGTAACAGTTGCGGCATCATCCGCGCAGGGTGCTGTCCCGGTTACCGTGTAGGTGTACACGCCCGCGTTCATGGTCGCGGGGTCGATCATTCCCCCAACAACAGGTGATGGACCGCTCCATGAACCACCGCCCTCAGGCGTTCCGCCCAACTCTGCGAAGAGGCTGGCTGGCGCGTCCGTTGAACAGAGCGTGATCGCCTCGTTGGTACCGGGATCCGGCGGTGTGTTGATCGTCACGGTAACAGTCACGGTTTCATCCGGGCAGGGCGTTGTCCCAGTGACGTTGTAGATGTATACGCCCGCGCTCATCGTTGCAGGGTCGATCATGCCGCCCACGACCGGCGATGGCCCGCTCCATGTTCCGCCTGCGGCAGGTGTTCCACCGAGTTGCGCGAAAAGCGAGGTGGGAGCATCGGTGCTGCACAGCGTGATTGCGCCCGGCGTTCCGGGATCAGGCGGCAAGTTGATGGTGACCGTCACCGTCGCTTGCTCGTCCGGGCAAGGGGCGGTGCCGAGAATCGTGTAGATGTACACGCCCGCGCTCATCGTCGCAGGATCGATCATGCCACCAACGACCGGCGACGGCCCGTTCCATGTTCCGCCCCCGTCAGGTGTTCCGCCGAGCTGAGCGAAAAGCGACGCAGGAGCATCGCTGCTGCAGAGCGTGATCGCACCATCCGTTCCTGGATCCGGCAGCGTGTTGATTGTGACCGTCACCGTTGCTTGTTCGCTCGGGCACGGCGCGATGCCGTTCACCGTGTAGGTGTACACGCCAGCGCTCATCGTCGCGGGGTCGATCATGCCGCCAACGACCGACGACGGTCCGTTCCATGTTCCGCCCCCGTCAGGTGTTCCGCCGAGCTGAGCGAAAAGCGACGCAGGAGCATCGCTGCTGCAGAGCGTGATCGCACCATCCGTTCCTGGATCTGGCAGCGTGTTGATTGTGACCGTCACCGTTGCTTGTTCGCTCGGGCACGGCGCGATGCCGTTCACCGTGTAGGTGTACACGCCAGCGCTCATCGTCGCGGGGTCGATCATGCCGCCGACCACAGCACTTGGTCCGCTCCATGTACCGCCTACATCAGGCGTTCCGCCCAATTGCGCGAAGAGACTTGCCGGCGCGTCCGTTGAACAGAGGGTGATTGCGCCAAGCGTTCCAGGATCTGGCGGTGTGTTGATCGTCACGGTAACAGTTGCGGTCTCATCCGGGCAGGGTGCTGTCCCAGTCACTGTGTAGGTGTATACGCCCGCATTCATGGTCGCGGGGTCGATCATTCCACCAACGACAGGTGATGGACCGCTCCATGAACCACCGCCATCAGGCGTTCCGCCCAATTGCGCGAAGAGACTTGCCGGCGCGTCCGTTGAACAGAGGGTGATTGCGCCAAGCGTTCCAGGATCTGGCGGTGTGTTGATCGTCACGGTAACAGTTGCGGTCTCATCCGGGCAGGGTGCTGTCCCAGTCACTGTGTAGGTGTATACGCCCGCATTCATGGTCGCGGGGTCGATCATTCCACCAACGACAGGTGATGGACCGCTCCATGAACCACCGCCATCAGGCGTTCCGCCCAACTGTGCGAAGAGGCTGGCTGGCGCGTCCGCTGAACAGAGCGTGATCGCACCGTTGGTTCCGGGATGCGGCGGTGTGTTGATCGTGACCGTCACCGTAGCGCTCTCATCGGGGCAAGGCGCTGTGCCAGCGAGGGTGTAGGTGTAAACGCCAACGCTCATCGTGGCGGGATCGATCATGCCACCAACGACGGGCGATGGACCGCTCCAGGTTCCGCCCGCATCGGGCGCACCACCGAGTTGAGCGAAGAGCGAGGCAGGTACATCAGTGGTGCAGAGCGTGATCGCACCGTTGGTTCCGGGATCCGGCGGTGGGTTGATCGTCACTGTCACTGTCGCTTGCTCATTCGGGCACGGCGCGATGCCATTGACGGTATAGGTGTACACGCCCGCACTCATCGTGGCGGGATCGATCATGCCACCAACGACAGGCGATGGCCCGTTCCATGCTCCGCCTGCATCGGGCGTTCCGCCAAGCTGTGCGAAGAGCGAGGCGGGGGCATCGGTGCCGCACAGTGCTATCGCTCCGTTGGTTCCCGCATTCGGTGCTTGGTTGACGGCAACCGTCAGCGTGGCTACGTCATTCGGGCACGGCGCTGTTCCAGTGACTGTGTAGGTGTAAATACCGGGGGGATCCACCGCGGGATCAAGGCCCCCGCTCGATGCTCCACCGCCCGGAGCCGTCCACGAACCTGTGCCATCCGGACTGCCCCCAAGCTGGGTAACCATCACCACCGGTGCGCTCGTGCTGCATAACGTGATGTTCGCGTCGGTGCCCGCGTTCGGTGGTGCGCTTTCTGTCACGGTCACCGTCGCCGTGGCGTTGGGGCAGGGCGCGGTGCCGTTCACCGTGTAGGTGTAAACCCCCGGATTCATGGTGGCGGGATTGTAGTTGCCACCTGCCACTGGCGATGGTCCGCTCCACGCGCCGCCTGCCTGCGCGCCGGCGCCCAGCAATGCGAAGAGCGATTGCGCCGCATCGGTGCTGCACACAGCTAGGCTCGTAGGGGTCCCCGCATCCGGCAGCGGGTACACCGTCACATTCACGGTGCTGCTCTGCGGAGCACCGCATGCGCCAGCGCCGCCTACCGTGTAGGTGTAGATCCCCGGAGCATCTGCGCCCGGGGTGAAAGTGCCACTATGCGCTCCGCCTCCTGGCGCCGTCCATGTTCCACCGGCCGTTGGCGTTCCGCCGAGCTGCGCGAAAAGGGTGATCGCTGCACCGTTGCTGCAGGCGGCTACGTTGGCATTGGTGCCGGGATCCACCAGATTGTCCACGGTGATCGTCATGCAATCGGTGGTGGTGCAGGCTGGATGGCCTTGCTGATAGACCGTAACGCAGTATTGCGTGGTTCCACCCACGGTGGCGGTCGGATTGGCAATGTTCGGATCGCTCAGGCCAGCGGCTGGGGTCCAGCTGTACACGAAGTTGCCGCCAGGGCAATTGGCCACACCGCTCCATGCCAGTCCCGAGCCAGGCCCTTGCGGTGATGCGTAAACAATGCCGCCCGTGCTGTTGAAGAGCGTGAACGATTGCTCACCGTTGTATAGGTTGCCAGCGGTGTAGTTCAGCACGATCGTGGCTCCGGCGGTTACCGGAATCGTAACGCTGCCCTGCGCGCCATTCGGCAGCCAATAGGAAGCGGGAACGCCGTTTACCGTGATGGTCACATTCGATCCATTCGAACCGAGGCCGAACAGTCCGGTCCAGCCGTCGCCGAACGAATCATACAGCGTGAGGGTATAGGTGCAATTGGTCGGGAATCCGCCGCTGGTGACGCTCGCGCCAAGCTGCACCGGGGTATTGCACGTTGACGCATCAGGACCGGCGTTCACCTGCGGCGCTGGAACGATGTTCACCGTTAGCGTGGTGTCGTAGCTGCAGCCGAAGTTGTCCGTGACGTGGTACACGTAGCTGAAGTTCCCTGCGGCGGGAGGTGTCACGCAGATCTGGTTGCAGTTGGCGCTGGTGCTGGTGATGCTGGGACCGGTCCAGTAGCTGCTGTCGCACTGCGCGCCATAAATCGGAGTGAACGTGATCAGGTCATCGAAGAGCGAGGGGTTGAAGTCGAGCGCCCAGTTGCAGAGGAACCCGTTATCACTCGCCCACATGTCGCAGACCTGGAAGGTCCAGGTGCCGTTGAGCTGTGAACCCACAAGGCCGGCCAGGCTATTCAGGCTCTGGTAGGTGCCGGATGGCAATGTGCCGCCACCGCCATTCGCGGCCATGGTTCCATTCCCGGCGGTCGGGCTCCAGCAATAGTTCCAGCAAGTGCCCTGCGCGTTCGGCGTCAGGTCATTGTCAACCGGGTTTCCCAGAAAGGTGCCACCGCCACCTTGTTGGTGAAGAGTTACTGTCTGGCCCGTGGGGCTTATGATGTTGATGATGAGGTCGCCGAGGAAAGAGTGCTCGATGTCCATGCAAATGGTCAGCAGCCCATTCACGTTGTTGAGCGTCGCGCCCGCCGGGAACTGGTTGAAGGTGATCGTGCTCTCGAAGCACTGTCCAACATTGTCCGGGAGGAAAACCCCACCGCCCAGGCTTGGGCTTGGGTCCTCGGTCCAGGTGGTGCCGGTCACCGCCCCATTCAAGCAGAGTGTCTCGCCCGCGCAGCCGCTGAGCGCGCCACCTGTCCCTGGGAACGTGGGCTGGGTACCGACTTCCACGAGCAGGTCCACCAGGTTCGTGCTGGCGCAGCCGTTGTTGTCCAACAAGTAGAGCTGCGCCATGTATCCTCCCGGCTGCGCGTAGGTGTGGTTCACGATTGCCGGCGCATTGTTCAGGATGGTGCCATCGCCGAAATCCCAGCGGCGGCTTGCGACATTGAAGCCGGGCGCAGCGAAACTGCCCGTGCTGTTGAAGGTGACGATCTGCCCGGGGCAGATTCGTCGCGGGCCTGCTGCACCATGCGTGGCCACGGCGGTGGGGCGCGCGCAAGGCTGATAGCAGGTGATGCTCGCTGCGAAGACACCGGTGCCCGTATTGTTGCTGCGGAACACGATCGTCAGGCAGCCGCTGCTGTTGCCCGCCGAGGCGCTTACGACCTGCCCTTGCCCGGCGCTACCGGTCCAGTTCGCCAGCACTGGCGCGGCCGTGCTATTGCCGTCGTAGATCGTCATGAAGTCGATCGGCGCGGCCCCGGCAGTGCTCAGATTGAAGGTGAGGAAGTTGAGCGAGATGGCCCCGCCGGGCACATCCGGGCAGAGCGTGTAGGTGATGTTCTCGTTGTTCGAGTAGCCGCTCGCGCCTTGCCCGCCGCTATCGAGGAAAGCGCCGATGCACGTGACCGCGGTGCCGTTGAAGATGGGGAAAGGCTGCGCGAACAGTCCTGCAATTGGGAGGATGCTCACAAGAGACACCAACCAGAAGTGGCGCACCTGAAGTAGTATGTGGAATCGGAATCGCGCGTCGAGTGACTCCATCCAAGCCATGCTGAGGCGTGGGTATCGCCTCAACCGCTTGAAAAATAGCCGTTCATCGTCTACGGCTCGATGACCCTCCGAGGTATTGGACGAACCTGCGGCTGTTGACCACGAAAGGCTGTTTCCCGCCTATCAGGTTTGCCCTTTCCGGCGCCACCAGAAGCCGGATGGACAACACTCTTCAACAACGGGCCGATTACTTGATCAGCGTCACATGCCCCATCATCTCCTTCCGGGTCTCGCTGTTCTGGATCTCGTAGGTGATCCGGTACACGTACACGTCGCTCTTGAGGATCGAGCCGCTGTTGTTCGCGGCGCCGGTCCACCATTCGCGAGGTTCCTCCGATTCGAAGACCACCTGGCCCCAGCGATCGAAAACCTGAAGCTGGAACGTGGTGATCACATCGATGTTGGTGCTCATGCCCCATGTCTCGTTCAGGTCGTCGCCATCGGGGGTGAAGGAGTTCGGCACGTACACGAAGAGCACGTCGTCGATGGTGACGATCTTGCAGATGGTGTCCGCGCAGAGGTTATAGTTGAATGCGGCCATGCATACTTCATACTGCCCGGGCTCGCGCTCGGAGAAGCGGAAGTAGGGCGCTTCCTCCGTGCTGGTCATCATGCCGGCGATATCCCACCAATAGGTCTGCGCACCGGTGCTGGTGTTGCCGAACCAGATCCGCGGGTCATCCACATCGGCGGGAATCGGGTTCCAGATGAAGTCGGCCACCACCGGCGGAGGTCCGACCACCTCGATGGAGCCAACGCCCTGGCAGCCGGCAGCATCCATGATTCGGACGGTGTAGATGTTCTCGCAGGCATCCACGAGCACGCTTGGAGCGCCCCATGTGGCGCCATCGTCGTAGCTGTAATCGACCGCTTCAGCGTCATAGATCTCCACTTGTCCGTCACAGTCGCCGGAACAGGTCACCGGCTGGCTGGCCAATGAATCAATCTCCAGCAGGATCGGCTCCGCGACACTGAAGGTGTTGAAGCCGATGCAGCCGTTGTCATCCGTCACCTGCAGCGTGTAATCGCCTGCGCAGAGCGCGGAGATGCTGGTGATGCCGAAGCCATGCGTGCCCGTTGACCAGTCGAACTCGAAGGGGCCGACCGCATTGCCTCCAGTCACGGTGGCGCTCGAAATGCCATCACAGAACGTGAAGCAGGTCGCATCCGTCACGTCGAAGCTGATCAGTAGGGTGTCTGTTAAGGTCATCTGCATGCTGTCGATCAAGTAACAGAATGCGCCATCATCCTCGATCCAATAGAACCAGTGCGCGCCGCCCATTCCGGGCTGCACGGTCACCGTGGTCTGCGTGGCGAACATGTCCGCGAATACAGCGCCCGGCGGACCGCTCCATTGCCCCACGCCGGTATTCCCCGGTGTAACGCTCAGGCCGATGGTCAGGTCGCACGAATAGGCTGCAGGGCCGCATGTCGCCACGCCGCAACACGTGGGATCGTCGGCAGGGATCACCGTGATGTCTAGCTGCGCGGTGGCCACGCATCCTGCGGCGCTTGTAATGGTGTAGGTGTACACGTCCGAGGTTCCGACAGTCGGATCGAATGAGTTGCCCACCACTGCCCCGCCGCTCGCGGTCCATACACCGCCAGCATCGGGGGAGCCGTTCAGTGAATCAGTCATCAGGAAGTTCGGATCGCTCGCGCAGATCGTCATCACGTTGTCCATGCCGGCGTCGATGCTGGGGTCCGGTGACACCAGAACGCTATCCGTCACCGCGCACTCCGGCGAACCAACGGGGTAGGCGCTGAGATGGTACCATGTGGCCTGGGTGACAAAAACGTCAGTGAGCGGATCAGATGCGTCGACGAGGCCAGCGGCAGGAGTCCAGGACCACGCGATGGGGGAGGTGCCGCCGCCGCAGACGATCAAGCCGCTCCATGCCACACCGGAAGGAGGGCCTTGCGGCGATTGATACACAATCACACCCATGTCATTCGTCAATCGGAAAGAGTTCTCGCCGTTCCAAATGGTTCCAGCCGTGTATTGAAGGGTAATGGTTTGTCCAGTTGAGACGTTCAACGGGATAATCTGTTGCAGCGTGCCACCTGTTGTAATGGCGTAGTTGGTCTGCACACCATCGATGATTACGGCGAGCGTGGCGCCGCCATTCTAGGTATCACCGAAGGTTTCGTTGAGCTGCAACAGCCAAACGCAGTTCGTCGGCGGCCCGTTGGCCACCACGACTCCTGCCATGGGCTCGGGGTCATTGCACAGGACGATGTCCGGTCCAGCATCGATCTCCATCTGCGGCGCAATGGTCACCGTGATGGTGGTGTCGTAGGTACAGCCGTGATTGTCCGTAACGAAGAAGGAATAGTTGTAGGTGCCGGCCCCGGTGGGTTGTGCCTGCGCGATCAGCGGGTTGGTGGGGTCCAGAGTGAGGAAGGGCCCGCTCCAGTATGCTGAAATCCAGCGTCGAGGTGCCCAGGTCCGGCGTGAACTGCGTGACGGCTGGGATGATGGCTGGATTGAAGTTCAACGACCAGCTGCAGAGGAAGCCGTTGTCCGCACCCCAGAGGTCAAGCGAGGTGAAAGTCCAGGTGCCGTTCAACGGACAGTTTTGCAGGTTGCTCCATGGCTGCACGGTGCTGTATGTGCCCGGGATGAGCGCGTTGTTCGGGGGTGTGCCACCCGTCATCACGTTCGGCGTGGGTCCGAACGCGGCACAGTCTGCGAAGGTTCCCAGCGTTGCATTGGGCGCCCAGCAATAATCCCAGCACGTCCCCGGAACAGGGTTCAAATTGCCATCACCGTCGTTCGCGCCACCGATGTACGTGCCACCGCCGCCCTGCTGGTGCATGATGATCACCTGGCCATTCGGGCAGGTCACGGAGAGCACGAGGTCGCCCGTGAAGCTGTGCTCCATGCTTACACAAATGCTCTGGAGGTCATTCGGGTTGGTAAGCGTCTGGCCGGGACTGAACTGTGTGAAGTTGATCTCACTGGAGAATGGCGTGCCGACGTCATCCGGCAGGTACACGCCATCACCGAAGTTCGCTTCCGGAATTCCTGTCCAAGTAACTGGTGCGACTACAGCAGAGAGGTCTATTACTGCTCCTAGGCAGGTCTCCACGCTCTCTATAGTGCCTGTGAAGCTCGGCGTGGTGCTCACTAGGATCTGTAGGTCCACTACGTTGCTATTGACGCAGTCATTGTCATCGATCAAATTCAACTGAACGATGTACTCACCAGGTTCCGCGAAGGAATGCGATGCCGTTGGGCCGGATGCTGTCGTGCCATCGTCGAAGACCCATTCGTAGCTGACGATGGTGAAGGTGCCTGCCGCGTATGAGGCCGTTCCATCGAAGTTCACCACCTCGCCCACGCAGATCAACGCCGGGCTGGGTTCGCTCATCACAGCAACCGCGGTGGGTCGCTCGCACGGCGTGAAGCACGTAATGGCTGCAGCGAAATCGCCCGTGCCCGTGTTGTTGGAGATGAACTGGACCGTGAGGCAGCCGGTCGGATTGAAGGTCGTGGCCGACACGATAAGGCCTTGGAGCCCCGTCCCAGTGTATTCGCCAAGGAAGGTGGCGCCGGTATTGTCACCATCCCAGATTCTGATCCGGTCCCAGGTATTGTTCGGTCCCGCTTGACTCAGGTTGAAAACCGCCCAGTTGAGCGAGATGCCGTCACCGGGATTATCCGGGCAGATCACCGCCGTGAAATTCTCGTTGTTGCCGTATTGGGCAGCAGGCCCGCCGCTATCCTCCAGCACGCCCGCACAGGTGGTGATGCTGCCAGCGGTGATGCTGAACTGCTGTGCTTGGGCTGTATACCCTACAGCCAACAACGCTAGGAAGGCGCACCGGAGCCGGTTGGAGAGCAGCGTGGAATATGGATTCATCCGCGTGATTCGTTGAGCGGTTCTGGAACTGCGAGGCCTTGTCGATCAGGTCCCTATGGGCTATTGATGCCAATCGGCACCATGAGGTTGCCCGGTCCCAAAATTAAGGACCCGGCACTTGGCCGGGTCCTCGGATTCAGCAATGATTTCAACCTACCGAACCAGGCTCACTGTGCCGGTGTAAGAGCCACCGACCTTGTCGCCATCCTTCATCTCAACCATCCACAGGTAGTTGCCGCTGGGGCAGGGTTCTCCGCGCCCGCCAATGCGGCCATTCCAAGGACGCTTAGGGTCGTTCGTTTCGTAGAGAAGCTGTCCGGTCACCGGGTGGTGGACGCGCATCTGGAACCGCAATCCAAGCTTCGGCAGGGCATCAGGAATGAAGTCGTCGTCCACCCCATCGCCGTTCGGCGAGAACGCTGGGGCCGCCATCAGGTTGTAATCCTCGTCAATCGTCACGGTCCGCTCCGTACGGTCGGTACAGCCAATCGCGTTGGTGACCACCAGGCTCACAGGGTAGGTCCCTTTCGCCTTGTACACATGGCTGGGGATGCGCAAGCTGGAGGTACTGCCATCACCGAAGTCCCACAGGTACGAAACCGCGCCAGCGCTCTTGGGCTCGAAGTGCATGTATGGCACCTTGTCCTCGTCACCACCCATCCAAAGGTGTACGAAGGAGGCCTTGGGAACCTCGTGGATGACAATCACATCGGTCACAGGCTTCTGAATCAGGCTGCCCTTGTTAGTGGAGTAGGAGAGCGTGACTTCAAAGCGCCCGGACTTGGTGAATGTGTGCGTCGGTGTGGGGTCCACAGAGAAGCTGCCATCGCCGAAGTTCCACAGCACCCCTTTGACTTCGTTGGCATCGGGGGCGTTATCCACGGTGAAGACAATCTGGCTACCCGGGCAGCCCTCCAGCATGCTTGGCCGGATGCCGATTTCCGACGTTGCTGGTTTGCTGGACTTGGGTGGTTCAACAGGGGCTTCCGAGGCATTCGCTCGGGCTGGAATGAGGGGCTTGCCAGCGTCGTTCGTCGCACGCTCTGTGGGAGCCGCTTTGGTGCTCGCAGCATCGAGCTGGTCGGGCACCACATGCGTTTGGGGTTGAGCCTGTTGCTCGTATCGTGGTTGAGCTTGTTCGGGCTGGGTTGACATCACCGCTACAGCACGGCCATTACCCGTTGGTTCGGGGGAATTGATCATCAAGTAGGCCGTCGTGGCCAACGCCAGCGTGCCACCGAGCAAGAGCGCCAGCAACCCGGCGGAAGAGCTCCGCGTCAGGCCGGTGCCTTTATTGAGCTCGCGCTCCAACTGGCTCCAATCCGCCGAGTTGTAGGGCACCTCATAAGCATCGAGGGATTCCCGCAACGTGCGCTCGAAGGCGTCAGGTCCGTTCTTCATCACTTGTCCTGGTTAGTTGATCTTGTGCTCCTTGCGAAGCAGCTTCTTCAGGTTGTTCTTGGCCTTGGCCAGGTTGCTCTTGCTCGTGCCCACATTGATGCCCAGGACATCCGCGATCTCCCTATGGGTCATCTCCTCGAAGACGTAAAGGTTGAACACCGTGCGGTACGCAGGAGTCAGCTTCTGCATGGCATTGATCACGTCGGCTGGCTTCAGGTCCGGCAGGTCGTCGCCAGCATCATCGGCCAGCGTATCCTCTTCATCCTGGTCGCCGAAGTCCTCAATGCTCCGCTCTTCGCCCAGGAGCAGGTAGGAATTCTTGCTCCGACGGAAATAGTCGATGGCGGTATTGACGACGATGCGCCGGATCCAGCCCTCGAAGGAGCCGGCCCTGTTGAAGCCTTCCATGCTCCGGAAGACCTTGATGAAGCCGTCCTGCAGGATGTCTTTGGCCTGGTCGGTGTTCTTCGTGTAGCGCATGCACACCGCCATCATCTTCCCATAGAAAAGCTCGTAAACCCGCTGCTGCGCCCTCCGTTCGCCAGCTAGGCACCCGTCCACAAGCGTGTCGTACACCGGCTGTGGGCCGTCCGTGTTCACCCAAGAGAGGGTGAGACGTGGCGCGGGACGGTCGGTCATTTGAGGGGAGACCACTGCGCTGGTGCTTGGTGCCGACAAGGTAGCCATATACATGGCCTAGACGCCAGCATGTGGAAAAGGATGCCTCCCCGGTCTGTCCTAGGGAGGCATGAAAGGCCTCAGCCTACGGGTGAGGCGATCGCCTACTTTCGCCGCCGGTCGCCCGGTTGGCGGTCATTCACCTTAATTCAGCTCAGAACGGATGAAAGTCACTGTGGTAGGGGCCGGGAACGTGGGCGCAACCTGCGCCGATGCCGTAGCCCGCTGGGAGCTCGCCAATGAAGTGGTGCTGCTCGACATCAAGGAAGGTTTCGCCGAGGGCAAGGCCTTGGACATCTGGCAGACCGCGCCCATCAACCTGTTCGATTCGCGCCTGGTGGGCAGCACGAACGATTACGCCAAGACCGCCGGTAGCGATGTGGTGGTAATCACCAGCGGCATCGCCCGCAAGCCCGGCATGAGCCGCGACGACCTCATCGCCACCAACGCCGCCATCGTGAAGAGTGTGTCGGAGAACGTGGTGAAGCACTCGCCCAATGCCATCATCATCGTGGTGAGCAACCCGCTCGATGTGATGACCTACTGCGCCTATGTCAATAGCAAGCTGCCCAGCACCAAGGTCTTCGGCATGGCGGGCATCCTCGATACCGCGCGCTACCGCGCGTTCCTGGCCACCGAATTGAACGTGAGTCCCAAGGATATCCAGGCGGTGCTCATGGGCGGTCACGGCGATACCATGGTCCCGCTGCCCCGCTATACCACCGTGGGCGGCATCCCTGTCACCGAGCTCATCGCCAAAGACAAGCTCGATGCGATCGTGGACCGTACCAAGAAGGGCGGCGGCGAGATCGTGAACCTGCTCGGCACCTCAGCTTGGTACGCCCCAGGCACAGCAGCCGCACAGATGGTGGAAGCCATTGTGCGCGACCAGAAGCGGGTGTTCCCCTGCTGCGTTTGGCTGCAAGGCGAGTACGGCCTCAAGGACATCTACATGGGCGCGCCGGTAATCTTGGGTCGTAACGGCGTGGAGCGCATCATCGAGCTGAAGCTGAACAAGGAGGAGATGGAGCTTTGCAACGCGAGCGCGAAAGCGGTGAAGGAGGTGATGGATGTGCTGGACAAGATGAACAGCAACGTGACGGCGTAAGCCGGGCGTTGGTCAGGAACGAATGAGGGGGCGCCTTTGGCGCCCTCGCTCATTTCCTCGGTTGGCGGTTCGTCATCGCTGCACTGCGGTGACGATGAGGCGTTGCGCGCGCGTGGTCGTGCCGCCCTCGAGCCGAATCGTGTACAACCCCGCGCGTAGGCCATCCAGACTAAGTCTGGTGCGCTCGCCGATGGCGCGCTCGCTGCGCACAACCTGTCCCAGTGCATTGCGCAAGATCCACTGGCTGCCAGGAATGGGCGGGGAATCCAGCACCAGTTCCACCGATTCGTAGGCAGGGTTCGGGAAGAGCCCGAAGTTTTGCAATGGCCGAGATGCATCGACCACCGTGCTCACCTCATCGCTGCGCCAGAAACTAAGCCCGCCCCTGAAATTTCCGATCACCATGTCCAGTTCCCCGTCGCCGGTGAAGTCGTGCAGGCATAGGCCCGTGCGCGCACCGTCGTCGATGCCGAGGAAGGCGGTGTCCAAGCGGGTCCAAGCACCTTCGAGGTTGCCATCGATATCGCCATAGCGATAGATCGACCCGGATTCCGAGCCCAACACCATCTCACGTTCGCCGCCGGCGTTCACGTAGATGGCGGGGACCGTGTGCCCAGTGATGTTCCACCATTCCACCGTGCTCACGCCGCCGAGGTTGTCCGAGGCAAGTGTCCATTGCGGCGCGCTGGCTGTGCCGGTGTTGCGGTAGTGATTCAGATTGCCGTTGCGCTCGCCCACAACCAGGTCAAGCAGGTCATCGTCGTCCAGGTCGTGCAATATCGGCGTCGCGAATTGGCCCACATCGATCACCGCGCCACCGGCATCGGTGATGTTGGCCTGCTGGAGCTCGAATTGCGCCACAGGCCCCGTGGTGATGTTGCGGTAGAAATGCATGCGCCCTTGCAGGTCGCCGATGATCATGTCCAGGTCGCCATCACCATCCACATCGCCGAAGGCCGGGTACATGCTTAAGCCGATGCCGCTGGTCGAGAGGCTCAGGTAATCATCGGTCACCAGGTCGAAGGCCGGGTTGGTCGCGGTTCCTACGTTACGCAGCAGCGCCACCTTGCCCACATAGTTGCCGCCCGTGGCGAAGTAGCCATGGTTGGCCACCAAGAGGTCCATGAGCCCGTCGCCGTTCTCATCGAAAGCCACGGGCATGGCGCCCTCCCCCAGTTCGATCATCCGGTCCTGGAACAGATTCCGTTGCTGCAAGCTGAAGTCCGGCACGGCATCGGTGCCTTGGTTCCGGTAGTACCACAGACCCTCATAATTGTGAGACAAGGACGTGGCATTCGGGCTCACCAGCAGGTCGCGGCGGCCGTCGCGGTCAACATCCAAATGGTAGCCCGCCGGGAAAACAATCAGGTCGGCGCTCGTGTCATAGCTCGGGAACAGCGTGTCCTCGGAGGTCATGAAGGCATTCATTACAGTGCCTCCATTGAACAGTGCCACCAGATTATTGAACGAGATGTCGCCTAGGAGGACCTCCATCACACCGTCGCCGTTCAGGTCGAGGATAGTAGTGGCGCTGCCGGCATGCGCCCGATCGTCTTCGTTATCGCGTGCGCCTTCCGCACCGGCCTCGGCGCCCTCCAACCCGAACTCCGGGTTGGGCACATTGAATTGGCAGGGCACGTTCAGCGTGACCGAGTTGTTGCTGAAGTTCTCCGCGAAATAGCCCCAGCATTTGTTGCGCACCTCATAGGTCAGGCTGTCGCAGTTCCCATACAGCTCCATGCTAAGGTTCTTGTGGTATTCCATGTACGAACCCAGCAGGCTGAAGGTGAGGATGTCGAGGTCGCCATCACCATCCACATCGGCGATGCCCGGGAGGTCCACCTGGGAGATGAACAGATTGGCGATGCTGCCCGCGCCCGAAGGCGACACATAGTTCGAGTTCACACGGTACTTGAGCAGCTCGAAGGCGGGCCCGGCGCCGGTGCTCACATTCTTGAATACCGAGAAGCCGGCCGAGGAATAGGTGAAGATGTCCTCCTTGCCATCGCAGTTGTAGTCGCGCAGCAGGACCCAATCGTGCAGGGTGTTGAACGGCTCAATGTGGTCATAGTCCCGTGTTACGCGGTAGCCCATGACGCCATTTGCATTGGTCTTCAGCAGGATCACTGGCTTGTGGCCTGAGATGTAAGACCGATCAAAGAGGAAAAGGTCCTTCAGACCGTCCCCGTTCAAGTCGACCTCGCTCACCTGCAGGAAATTCAGGCCTCCGGACCAAGCCAGGTCCAGGGAATTCCCTTGTCGCGCAACCGGTATGTTCGGATCGAAGCGGAGGTCCCATTGCGCGTGACCCAAGACAGGAGTTGCGGCTAGCAGCAACAGCGGAAGCAGGCGGACAGGGAGGGCCATGGCGGGGAAAGGTGCTTAGTGGACGGGGCAAAGGTCGGCTTCGTTGCCGCAGCGACCGCTGATTGCCGACAGCGATTTCCACTGTCCCGAGGTGCATGGGATTTGGCCCTGATCAAGAGGCTGTAAGCCTTCCCTTCGGCCGAAGGTCAACACTTCTATATTTGCCGCCTCTTTTACGAACCCCCCTTTCGGTCATGCAGAATAGAGGCGCGCTCTGGATCTTCACCATCCTGTTGGCGCTTGCGTGCGCGTACCAGCTGTCCTTCTCCGTTTTCACCTCAAGCATGGAGAAGCGTGCGGCGGGGGAAGCCATCCTGCTGGCCGACTCGGTTCTGGCTTCGCAGCCCGGAACGAGGTTCGACGAGGATTCGCTCCGGCTCGTATTCGAGAACAAGTACCTGAGCGCCCACGCTGAGGAGAAGGTCTATCCAGTCCTTGGCTATACGTATCGGGAGTGCAAGGAGAAGGAGATCAACCTGGGCTTGGATCTCAAGGGCGGCATGGCCGTCACGCTCGAGGTGAGCATCCCGGAGCTCATCGATGGGCTCAGCGAGAACAACGACAACCCGGCCTTCACACAGGCCATGGCCAGCGCCCGAAAGCGGCAGTTGACGGATAACGCTGATTTCGTCACCCTCTTCGGGCAGGAGTACGCCAAGATTGATGGCCGTCCGCCGCTCTCGGCCATCTTCTACTCGCCGGACCGTCAGGCCATGTTCGACCGCGAGGGCACCGATGATGATTACCTCGATGCGCTCCGTCGGGAAGCCGAGACCGCATTGAACAACACCGAGCGGATCCTGCGCACCCGCATCGACAAGTTCGGGGTCGCCCAGCCGGGCATTCAGAAGCAGGCCTTCAGCGGACGCATCCTCATTGAACTCCCCGGCGTGAAGGACAAGGCCCGGGTGAGAAAGGTGCTGCAGAGCACCGCGAATTTGGAGTTCTGGGAGACGCACGATAACACCGATATCGGACCGATCCTGGATCAAGTGAACCAGCCGCTCAGTGCCCTGATCTACCCAGACTTCGCCAAGGCGGACAGCGCCGCGTCTGATACCTCAGCCGCTGTGGCTGATTCCACCGCAGCCGAGGCTGTGAACGAGCCTGTAGCCGATACGACAGAGGCATCCGCTGATTCAGTTGACAGCGCCCTCGCCGACACCGGTGATGCCGCAGAGGTGGACACGGCCGCAATGCGGCGTGATTTCGCGAAACGCGCGCCGCTCGCCGCCAAGCTGCAGCCCGTCATCAGCCAGCGTGGCTGGGTGCGCGGCGCCACCGTTGGTCAGTCCGAGGTCGCGGATACGGCTGAAGTGCAGCGGGTTCTGGCCATGGAGCCCGTGCGGAATGCACTCCCAAGGGATGTGCGATTGGCCTGGGGCTCCAAGCAGGTGGAGATGACCATGAATGATGGCAGCACCCGCATGATGCTGCCGCTGTACGCCCTGAAGGTGCCCAGCGATGGCAATCCGAAGCTCGATGGCAGCTCGATAACCAGCGCGGTGCAGGACTTCGATATGAAGGGCAGCGTGGAAGTGCGGATGAGCATGAATCCAGAAGGCGCGCAGACCTGGGCCGTGATGACCGCCGACAACGTGGGCAAGCAGGTGGCCATCGTGCTTGACGGACTGGTGTACAGCGCGCCAGAGGTGCGCCAGGAGATCCGTGGCGGGCAATCGAGCATCGAGATGGGCACGGGCGACATCAACAAGCAGATTCAGGAGGCGGAGGACCTCGCGAACATCCTCAAGGCCGGTGCGCTGCCCGCCCCCGCGCGGATCATCGATGAGACCGTGGTGGGCCCCTCGCTCGGCGAAGCGAACATCGAGTCCGGCATGCGGTCGTTCGGTGTGGCGCTGCTGCTGGTGATCCTGTACATGGGCCTCTACTATTCCCGTGCGGGCTGGATTGCGGACCTGGCGCTGATCGTGAACCTCTTCGTGCTGCTGGGCACCCTTGCCTCGCGTCAGGCGGCACTCACCCTGCCGGGCATCGCTGGTATCGTGCTCACCATGGGCATGGCGGTGGATGCCAACGTGCTCATCTTCGAGCGGATCCGGGAGGAGCTGCGCCACGGCAAGATGCTCAAGTCCGCGGTGGACCTGGGCTTCAAAGGAGCCCTTTCGGCCATCCTCGACTCCAACATCACCACGCTGATCATCGCGGTGATCCTGCTGATCTTCGGCTCAGGGCCGATCCAGGGCTTCGCCGTCACGCTCTTCATCGGCATCCTCACCTCGCTGTTCACCGCGCTGCTCCTGTCGCGCATGCTCATCACCTATCGCTTGGACAAGGGCAAATCCTTCTCCGTGTGGACGGGCTGGAGCAAGAACATCTTCGTGAATGCGAAGTACGATTTCATGGGCAAGCGGAAGGTGTTCTATGCCATCAGCGGCGTGCTCACCGGCATTGCGATCTTCTCCATGGTCACGAATGGCTTCAATTGGGGCGTCGACTTCAGCGGTGGTCGCACCTATGTGGTGAAGTTCCAGGATCCCGTGGGCGTGGAGCAGGTGCGTACGGCGCTGGACCAGCGCTTCATCGGAGAGGACGGCGTGAAGAGCACCTTGAACGTGAAGACCTATGGCGGTGAGCGGCAATTGAAGATCACCACCAATTACCTCATCAACCAGCCCGATACTGCCGCTGATAACCGGGTGGAGGCGCAGCTGCGTGATGGCCTGTCCACCATCGGTGGATCCTATGAGATCACGGAGAGCCGCAAGGTCGACCCGACGATCAGCGACGACATCAAGAAGGGGGCCATCACCTCGCTCGCGATCGCGCTGACACTGATCTTCTTGTACATCGCGGTCCGCTTCCGCAACTGGCAGTTCGGCTTGGGCGGCCTCATCTCCCTGATGCACGATGCGTTGATCGTGCTGGGCGTTTACTCGTTATTCTATAAGGTGATGCCGTTCAGCATGGAATCGATGAGTCCTTCATCGCCGCCATCCTCACGGTCATCGGCTACTCGATCAACGACACCGTGGTGGTGTAAGACCGCATCCGCGAATACCTGCGTGATGCGACAAGCGGAGCCTGTGTGGTGGGAACCGACAGGCCATCAATTCCCCCTTGGGCAGGACCATGAACACCTCGCTCACCACCTTGATGGTGCTGCTGGTGATTTTCCTCTTCGGTGGTGTCGCCATCAAAGGGTTCGTGTTCGCGCTGCTCGTCGGCATCGGTGTTGGAACCTATTCCTCCGTCTTCATCGCCAGTTCCATCGTCACCGATCTGCTCAAAGGGAAGGACACGGCGCGCGAGGCGGCCTGATCGTTCAATTGCATCCAAGAAGCCCTGCCTTGCGGTGGGGCTTCCTAGCTTTCACCCCCCGGCAGGCATGACGCTCCTCTTCGACATCAGCGGCGGTGAATTCCTCCTCGTCCTGGTCTTCGTGCTCATGTTCTTCGGCTCCAAGGGCATTCCGGAAATGGCCCGCGCGGCAGGCCGGTTCATGCGGCAGGTGCGAGATGCGAGCAACGAGGTGCAGCGGGAGATCCAGCGGGGCGCCGATGAGGTGCGCCGCACCGCCATGGAGCAGCAGCGCAAGGTGACCTCCATGGTTGAGGAGCCGCCAGTGCCACCAACGCCGCCGGAGAAACCGGCGAAGGATCCCGGATGACGGACCTCCTCGTCACGCTGGGCGGGCTGGTCGTGCTGGTGGCTGGTGCGGACCTGATGGTGCGCGGCGCCGTGGACCTGGCCTTGCGCGCGCGCATCTCCCCTTTGGTCATCGGCCTTACCGTGGTGAGCATTGGCACCTCCGCGCCCGAGTTGCTCGTGAGCCTGCTTGCTGCGATCAAGGGATCCCCCGCCATCGCAATCGGCAACGTGGTGGGCTCCAACATCGCCAACATCAGCGTCATCCTGGGTCTGAGCATCCTCGTCTTCCCCATCGAGGTGGATCGTGATGCCCGCCGAGTCCATTGGCCGGTCATGATGGCCTCGTCGCTGCTGTTCTGGTGGCTTTTCCTGGACGACCGCATCGCGCGGTGGGAAGGCCTCCTATTCTTCGGTCTGCTGTGCGTATACGTAGTGGTCATGATCTGGTCGTCCAGGCGATTGGCATTGGCCCGCATCGTTGAGCCACCGCGGATGGCGTGGTGGAAGGCCGCCGTCCTGCTCCTCGTCGGGATCGCTGCATTGACCAAGGGGGCCGACTGGTTCGTGCAGGGTGGGGTCGCATTGGCCCGGTTGGTGGGTGTCAGCGAGCAGCTCATCGGAGTAACGGTGATAGCCTTCGGAACATCCTTGCCGGAGCTGGTTACCTCCATGGTGGCCGCCTTCAGGAAGCAGCCGGATATCTCCTTGGGCAACCTCATCGGCAGCAATGTGTTCAACTTACTGGGCATCCTCGGAATCGCCGCAGCGGTGCATCCAATTGAGAGCAGTCATTCGGCATTCCGGGCTGACCTGATGGCCATGCTCATCGTTGCCGCAGCGCTCTACCCGATGATGCGCCTCGGTTCGCGGATGGGCCGGTGGAAGGGAGCGCTGCTCCTGTTGGGTTATTCGGCCTACTTGACCGTGGTGCTGCTCCGGGGGTGACCTCCCGAATCCTTCAGCGTTTTTGGGCTTAACACACTGGGGGCACCTTCGTGAGGGGGTGTGTGAAAGATTATTATGATCATTCTTGATTCACCCCCCACTTGAAAATACCTTCGCGGCTGAAAACACACCCAATTTTCATGTCCACCCCCAAAATTCGTATCCAGGCACTGGAAGATGTGCTCAATCGCGCCCCCCGGTTCGTTGACCCGCCTTCGCAGAAGATCAGCGAATTCTTCGGTGCGAACGTGTTCAATGAGGACGCCAAGCGGATGTTCCTGAGCGAGGATGCGTGGTACGCGGTGCGGGAGGCCGTGGAGCGCGGCACGCGTATCGACCGGAAGATGGCCGACCAGGTGGCCAGCGGCATGAAGGAATGGGCCGCTACCAAAGGGGCCACTCATTATACCCACTGGTTTCAGCCGCTCACAGGCCTAAGCGCCGAGAAGCACGACGCATTCTTCGAGCCCATCGGCGGTGGGCGCAGCATCGAGCGCTTCGATGGCAGCATGCTCGTGCAACAGGAGCCCGACGCCAGCAGCTTCCCCAGCGGCGGCATCCGCAACACCTTCGAGGCGCGTGGCTACACGGCCTGGGATCCGGCCAGCCCGGCGTTCGTCATCGGCAGGACGCTGTGCATACCCACCATCTTCATCAGCTATACCGGAGAGGCGCTTGACTACAAGATGCCGCTGCTGCGCGCCATCCGTGCAGTGGACGATGCGGCCACCGCTGTCTGTCACTACTTCGACAAGGATGTGACCAAGGTTACCTGCACCCTGGGCTGGGAGCAGGAGTATTTCCTCATCGACAAGGCGCTTTTCCATGCGCGCCCGGACATCCTCATGACCGGCCGCGCCCTCTTCGGCCACATCCCCGCGAAGGGCCAGCAGTTGGAAGACCACTATTTCGGCAGCATCCCCGACCGCGTGCGCGCCTTCATGCGCGAATTCGAGACGGAAGCGCTCATGCTCGGCATTCCGGTGAAGACACGGCACAATGAGGTGGCCCCGAATCAGTTCGAGTGTGCTCCTGTCTTCGAGGAGTTGAATCTGGCGGTGGACCACAATGTGCTGCTGATGGACATCATGGAGAAGGTGGCGCAGCGCCACGACTTCCGGGTGCTCCTGCACGAGAAGCCTTACGCCGGCGTGAACGGCAGCGGCAAGCACAACAATTGGAGCCTGGCCACCGACACCGGCCGCAACCTCCTGAAGCCCGCCAAGACGCCCAAGGAGAACCTGCAGTTCCTCACCTTCTTCGTCAACACGATCGCGGCCATTCATCAGCATGCCGACGTGCTTCGCGCGAGCATCGCCAGCGCCGGCAACGACCATCGCCTTGGCGCGAATGAGGCGCCTCCTGCGATCATCTCGACCTTCATCGGAACGCACCTGAGCAGCCTGCTGGACGGGTTGGAGAAGAGCATCAAGGGCGCCATGACACCCGATCGCAAGACCGTGCTGAAGCTGGATATCGGCCGCATTCCGCCGGTGATGCTGGACAATACCGACCGCAACCGCACCAGCCCCTTCGCCTTCACCGGCAACAAATTCGAGTTCCGCGCCGTCGGTAGCAGCGCCAACTGCGCCGGCCCGATGACGGTGCTGAATACCATCGTGGCAGCACAGCTACGGGTGTTCAAGAAGCAGGTGGATGCGCTGATTGAGAAAGGCACGAAGAAGGACGAGGCCATTCTGCGGGTTATCCGTGAGAACTCATCGTGATCAGCAAACCCATCCGGTTCGAGGGCAATGGCTACGGCGATGAGTGGGTGAAGGAGGCTGCGAAGCGGGGCTTGAGCAACATCAAGGACACCCCCCGTGCCCTTGATGTGTGGTCCAGCAAGGACGTGGTGAAGCTCTTCGATGAGCTGGGCGTGCTCTCACCAGTAGAAACAGAGGCGCGTCACGAGAGAGAACTGCACAGTTATACGCTGAAGATCCAGATTGAGAGCCGCGTCGTTGGAGATCTCGCCAAGAACCATATCGTACCGGTGGCCATCGCTTACCAGAACCGGCTGATCGAGAATGTGAAGGGATTGCGCGAGGTCCTTGGACCGGAGAAGGCGAAGAAGGCGACAGCGACGCAAATCGGCCTGATTGAGGAAATGAGCGACCACATCGGCGCCGTGATGGCCTTGGTGAATGACATGGTCGAGGCCCGGAAGAAGGCCAATAGCTTGGATGATGCTCGGGAGAAGGCGATTGCCTACTGCGACATGGTCAAGCCCTTCTTGGAGAAGATCCGCTATCACACGGATAAGCTCGAACTGCTTGTTGATGATGAGCTCTGGCCCCTGCCTAAGATGCGGGAGCTGCTCTTCACCCGCTGAGGATGAACGGTTCACATGGGGTGCTAGGGATGGTGCAATTGACCATTTGGCCGTCCTTCCCCCATTGGCGGAACTGTATATCTTCGCCGCGACCCGTGCGGAACCACCTTTTCACCATCCGATGACTACAAGGAAGATCCTGGTCGGCCTCTCCATGTGCCTCCTGTTCAGCAGCGCGGCCATCGCTCAAGGCCGCTTGGCCGAAGAAGCGGACGACGCGTACAACAAGGGGTTCTACTTCAACGCCATCGAGCTTTATAAGAAGGCGTATACCGTGGAGAAGAAGGCCGCGGTGAAAGCTGAGCTTATCTTCAAGGTCGCCGAGAGCTACCGCATGATCGGCGATGTGCAGCAAGCGCAGGTGTGGTACGAGAAGGCCAACAAGGCCCAGTACACCGACCCGGTCTCCTACTACTGGATTGGCGAGATGCAGCGCCAGCAGAGTCTCTACGCGGAGGCTATTGCCAGCTACAACAAGTACAAGGAGAAGAAGAGCAACGACCCGCGCGCCGATGCCGGCATCGCGGCCTGCTCCATGGCTCAGAAATGGAAGGACAGCCCCACCCGTTACAGCGTGGACCCGGAGGTGCTGCTCAACACCCCGAGCTTCGATTACAGCCCCTCATTCTCGGACAAGAAGAACGAGAGCGTGGTGTTCTCAAGCACGCGCCCGGCCTCTACCGGCACCAGCCCGGATGCCATCGTGGGCGAGGCCTTCGCCGATCTCTTCACCAGCTCTCGCGACCGTCTGGGCAAATGGAGCGAGCCGGTGAAGCTGCCGCTGGAGATCAACACCGAGGGCGCCGAGGCCACCCCGATCTTCAACAGCAAGCGCACGGTCATGTATTTCACGCGTTGCCCGGCCGAGAAGAAGAAGATCTTCGGCTGCGACATCTGGATGAGCAAGAAGGTGGGCAACAACTACAGCGCGCCCGTCATGCTCAAGCTGAAGCCCGGCACCGCCAAGGATGACACGCTCACCGTGGGCCATCCTGCGCTGAACGACGATGAAACCATGCTCGTCTTCGCCACGAACTCACCCTACCCGGGCCAGAAGGGCGGCAAGGACCTGTACATGGTGAGGCTGGACAAGGACGGCATGCCTACTGGAACACCGGCCAACCTCGGCGCGGAGATCAATACGGCGAAGGACGAGATGTTCCCCTTCATTCGCTTCGACGGCAGCCTCTACTTCTCGTCCAACGGGCACCAGGGCATGGGCGGCATGGACCTCTACCATGCCGAGAAGACCGGCGATGGCACTTGGGGCCAGGTGGAGAACCTGAAGGCGCCGTTGAACAGCGCTGCCGATGAGGTGGGTATCAGCTTCGACGGTGAGCATGACCGCGGTTTCTTCACCAGCAACCGCGCGGGCGGCAAGGGCCAGCACGACATCTGGCGCTTCCACATGCCTAACCTGGAGTTTGCGCTGCAAGGCAATGTGTACGATAAGGTCACCGGCATGCCCATAACCGGCGCCAAGGTGACCGTAGTGGGCACGAATGGCAGCAACTTCAGCGCCCTCACCGATGACAACGGCGGCTTCGCCTTCATCGAGAGCGGAAAGGACCGGTACATCAAGGAGAACACCAGCTACAGCATCCTCGCCGAGAAGGAGGGCTATCTGGTGGTGAAGGACCAGATCACCACGGTGGGCCTCACGGAGAGCACCACCTTCGTGAAGGAGTACTTCCTGGAGCCCATCATCAACCGGGCCATCCAGCTGCCACAGATCCTCTACGATGTGGACCAATTCTTCCTTCGTCCGGAATCGAAGGACAGCCTTGAGACCTTGTACATCACCTTGGTGGACAATCCCAACATCGTGGTCGAGCTCCGTTCGCACACCGATGCGCGCCCCACGCGCAAATACAAGGGTGGCAACAAGGAGCTCTCGCAACTGCGCGCGCAGAGCTGCGTGAACTATTTGATCGAGAAAGGGATCGATCCGGCGCGCATGGTGCCCATCGGGATGGGCCCTGATGAACCGGTGATTCCCATGGACGTGATCAAGAAGATGGCGACCCGTGAGGAGCAGGAGGCCGCGCACCAGAAGAATCGCCGCACCGACTTCAAGGTGCTGCGCACTGATTTCGTGCCGGGCACGGGAAGCACGAATTAGCTGAGCGACTGAATGGAAGGGCATCCTCCCCTGTGGTGGATGCCCTTCTTCTTTGAACATGAGCGGTAACCGATACGAGCAGCGCGGGGTTTCCTCCGGCAAGGAGGATGTCCATCGCGCCATCGCATCGTTGGATAAGGGCCTCTTCCCGCGTGCGTTCTGCAAGGTGGTGCCCGATGCGCTCACGGGAAGCGAGGAGCACTGCATCGTGATGCACGCCGATGGCGCGGGAACCAAATCATCGCTGGCCTATGCTTATTGGAAGGAGACCGGCGACCTCTCCGTGTGGCACGGCATCGCGCAGGACGCGATTGTGATGAACCTCGATGACCTGTTGTGCGTGGGCGCCACCGATGGCATCCTTCTCAGCAGTACGATTGGGCGGAACAAGCGGCTGATTCCCGGCGAGGTGGTGGCTGCCCTCATCGAGGGCACCGAGCGTTTCCTGGAGGAGATGCGGGCGCTGGGAATCGGCATTCGCAGTACAGGCGGTGAGACCGCCGATGTAGGCGACCTCGTGCGCACGGTGATCGTGGATAGCACCGTTGTCTGCAGAATGAAGCGCGCCGAGGTGATCGACAACGCGCGCATACAATCCGGCGATGTGATCGTCGCGCTCGCCAGCGATGGCCAAGCCACTTACGAACGCTCCTTCAATTCCGGCATGGGCAGCAATGGCCTCACCAGCGCACGCCATGATGTCTTCGCAAAGGAACTGGCATCGGAGTATCCGGAGACCTTCGACCCCGGTACGCCGAGCGAGCTGGTGTACAGCGGCCAGGCACGATTGACCGATCGGCTCGAAGGAATGCCGATCGATTTCGGCAAAGCCGTGCTCTCGCCCACGCGCACGTACGCACCGGTGGTGAAGCAGGTGCTCTCGGCCATGCGCGCCGAGATCCACGGCATGGTGCATTGCAGCGGCGGCGCGCAGACCAAGGTGCTGCACTTCGTCGATGGCCTGCGCGTGACCAAGGACAACCTTTTCCCGACACCGCCGCTCTTCATGGCCATCCAGCGCATGAGCGGCACCGATTGGAAGGAGATGTACAAGGTTTTCAACATGGGGCATCGCATGGAGCTCTACGTTCCTGCTGCTCGCGCCGAGGAGATCATCGCCATATCGAAGTGCTTCGGCATCAACGCCAAGGTCATTGGTAGAGTGGAAGCAGCGTCCGCCAAGGAAGTCGTGCTAACCAGCGCGCACGGCACGTTCACCTACAACTGACTGTCCTCTGCGCCTTTGCAGCCATCACCCATGAGCGATCTCCTATCCAAGCTCTCCGCACTGCACGACCGCCGCTCCGAGATCGGCAAGCAGCTGGCGGATCCTGTAGTGATCGCGGATCAGAAGAGATTCATAGAGCTCAATCGCAGCTACCGCGACCTGGAGCCCATTGAGGAGGCCTTCATGCGCTTCAGGCGCCTGCACGATGACTTGGCCGGCGCCGAGGAGATGATACGCACCGAAAAGGACCACGACCTGCTGGAGATGGCGCGCGCCGAGCGCGATCAGAACCGTGCCGCCATCGCCGCGATGGAGGAGGAGGTGCGCATGATGCTGGTGCCGAAGGATCCGAATGACGCGCGCAATTGCATCATGGAGATCCGCGCGGGCACTGGCGGCGATGAGGCAAGCCTGTTCGCGGGCGATCTCTTCCGCATGTACAGCCGGTACATCGAGGGGCGCGGCTGGCGGATTGAAGTAGCCGATGTGAGCGAAGGATCGGTGGGCGGTTATAAGGAAGTGATCCTGAACGTGATCGGCGAGGGCGCATACGGCGTCCTCAAGTTCGAGGCGGGCGTGCACCGTGTGCAGCGCGTGCCGGCCACGGAGGCGCAAGGCCGCATCCACACCAGCGCGGCCACCGTCAACGTGCTGCCCGAGGCCGAGGAGACCGATGTGGACCTGAAGGAGAGCGACGTGCGGATGGAGACCGCGCGCAGCGGTGGTGCCGGTGGCCAGAACGTGAACAAGGTGGAGACCAAGGTGCGCCTTACGCACATCCCCACCGGCACCGTGGTGATGTGCCAGACCGAGCGCAGCCAGCTGGGCAACCGGTTGAAGGCGATGCAGATGCTGCGCACCAAGCTCTATGAAGAGAAGGTGCTGAAGCAGGAGGCCGCCATTGCCGCCCAGCGAAAGAGCCAGGTGAGCAGTGGCGATCGCAGCGCCAAGATCCGCACCTACAACTTTCCGCAAAGCCGCGTTACGGACCACCGCATCGAGTTCACTGCGCACAACCTGCCCCAGATGATGAATGGCGACCTGCAGGACCTGACTGACGCGCTACAGCTCGCGGAACGCACCGAGAAACTGAAGGCCGAGGCGGGACTGTGAATGGTGCTGACCTTTGCGCCCGCATGACACGCTCCGAGCTCGTATCCATCATCCGGCGCAAGCGGAGCCTACTCTGCATCGGCCTGGATACCGAGGAGCATCTGGTGCCCGAGCATTTCCGCAGTGAGAGCCACCCGGTGCGCGCGTACAACGAGGCCATCGTGGAGGTGACGCACGACTTGGCCGTGGCCTACAAGCTCAACCTCGCCTTCTATGAGGCGCTCGGGGACCAAGGATGGCTCGATCTGGAGGCCACCATCGCCTACATCCGTAGCAAGGGCGACTGCTTCATCATCGCCGATGCCAAGCGGGGCGACATCGGGAACACCGCGCGCAAGTATGCCGAAGCGTTCTTTGACCGGCTCGGCGTGGATGCCGTGACACTTTCGCCATACATGGGCCGGGACAGCATCGTTCCGTTCTTGAAGCGCCCTGGAAAATGGGCCATCGTGCTCGGCGCCACCAGCAATCCCGGCGCTGAGGATTTCCAGTTCCTGCCGGTAGGCAACGGCAAGCAATTGTTCGAGCAGGTGATCGAGGTCGCCGCGCGCTGGGGAACTCCAGAGGAAATGATGTTCGTGCTCGGCGCAACGCGTGCCGAGGTGCTCGCTGGGGCGAGGGCCCAGGCGCCGGATCACTTCTTCCTGGTTCCAGGCGTTGGCGCGCAAGGCGGTGACCTGACGGCGGTCCTGGATGCGGGCATGATCGCCGATGGCGGCCTGCTCATCAACAGCAGTCGTGGCGTGCTCTTCGCTGGTGCGGGCGAGGAAGCCATTCCAATGGCCCGGCGTGCGGCTCAGCAGCTGCAGCGCGCGATGGAAGAGCGCATGCTGGCCAAGGGGCTCCTCTGACCAGCCCTCCTGGACAAGCCTTCGCATCCAGGATGACGTGTTGCTACTTTCACGGGCATGCAGGTCCAGTCGAGCCAGCACTACCTCCTCGATTCATTGTTCCCATACAGGGAGGACCTCCTGCAATTCATCTGGGAACAGGGACTCTACAATCATCACGCATTGCGCACGATCGATGGAGCGCCCGTGGAAGTGATTAAAGCCGGTCGCATACAACGTGACAGCGGCCCCGACCTGCTTGACGCGCGCCTCATGATTGGTGGTCAGCAATGGGCCGGGAACGTGGAGGTGCACCTGAGGTCGAGCGAATGGAATGCGCATGGGCATCAGTTCGATCCGGCATACGATAATGTGGTGCTGCATGTGGTGTACGAACACGACATGGATGTTCGGACCAGTTCGGGGAGGCAGGTGCCGACCGTTGAGCTCTTCCCGCGGATCGCCACCGGGAGCATCGCTGCCTATCAGGCGCTGATGCGCGGCAAGGGCTTCGTTCCGTGCGCCTCCCAGATCCAGTACGTTGATCATACGCGCATTGGACCATGGCTGGAGCGCGTCCTCGTGGAGCGCTTGGAACGCAAGGCTGCCGAGGTCGAGGTGCTCTATCGTGGGTTGGGTAATGATGCAGCCGAGACGCTGTATCACCTGTTGGCTCGGGCCTTCGGCCTCAAGGTGAACGCCGCGCCTTTCGGCATGCTCGCACAGGCGCTGCCGCTGAAGATCCTGCTGAAGCACCGTGATGACCTGACGCGGACCGAAGCACTCCTCTTCGGGCAGGCCGGCCTCTTGCAGGTCGACTTCGTGGAGGAGTACCCGAGACTGCTGCAACAGGAGCACGCCATCCTCGCCGGCATGCATGGCCTGCGCCCTGCACCAATGGCTGCGTGGAAGTTCGGGCGCATGCGGCCGGTGAACTTCCCCACGGTGCGCATCGCCCAGTTCGCGCAGCTGGTCATGCACTGCGAAGGCGCCTTCATTGACCTCCTGGAGATTAATGATACCATGGTGCTGCGGAACCGGCTCGATGTGGTGGCTAGTGAGTATTGGGCCACGCACTACACCTTCGACCGGCCCACCAAACCCGTCACAAAGCGCTTGGGGACGGCCGGTGCGGACCACCTCATCATCAATGCCATTGTGCCGGGCCTCTTCGCGCTCGGAAAGATGCTCGGCCGTGAGCGCTATGCCGATAGGGCCCTTGGGTTAATGGAGCAGCTCCCCGCCGAGGCCAATTTGGTGACCCGAGGTTGGGCCGCTTTGGGTCTCGAAGCCGATACAGCCGCACGCGGGCAGGCGTTGATCGAGCTGAGGAATGGCTATTGCAGCCGTCGGAGATGCTTATTTTGCGGCATCGGCAACCAGCTGCTGCACAACACCGTCACCTCTCCGCTATGATTTCCGCGATCAAGACCTGGTTCGAGCAGCAGGCCTTCGGGGTATGCGAGTGGTGGGCCCAGAAGCTCAACGTGAAGACCGAGCAGGTCCGGCTCAGTTTCATCTACCTCAGCTTCATCACAGCAGGGGCGAACCTGGTGGTATACCTGGTGATGGCCTTCGTGCTACAGCACAAGGAGCGGATCAAGCATCCGTTCCGGAAGCGGAGCACCGTTTGGGATCTGTAATAGGCTGGTCAGCCTGCCTGCAGCCTTGGACGGTCGACCGGTATCATCTTGGGACGCAGCTCAGAAACCCAGGAGCACCATGCGCCGCACAGTCCGTAAGCTCATCATCGGAAAAGGAACCTCGCCGAACGATTCGTATCAGCACACGATCCGTCAGCGGTGGGCCAACCTGGTGGCCATCTGGAACAACACCTATGAAGAGGATGCCGGGCTGGAGAAGCTGGTGAGGCTCGTGCTTGCCGCCTCGCAGTTCCTCTTCCCAGGCGTGTATATCAAGCACATGTTCTGGCGCAATGGTCGTCTGTACCAGGACTTCGCGGTTGAGGTATTCGTGCTGTTCAAGGCGGCCCTGCCGGTGCTGGTGCTGAGCCAAGGATGGGAGCGCCAACCAATGGCCATCGCCGTGGTGTTGTGGTTCATGCTGGAGACCGTCATGTACATCCCCACGCTCATCTTCGCCTCGGACACCTTCGACTCGCCACGCTCCTACAGGCGTTCCAAGCTGCTCGTCTTCATCAACTACCTCGAGGTGGTCTTCAGCTTCGCGGTGATTCATGCGGCCGGTGGGTATTTCAACCAGCCTTTGGCTCATTGGACGGACGCAGTGTACATCAGTTTCGTCATCACGAGCACCATCGGTTTCGGTGAATACTACCCCATCACCGGCGTCGGCAAGTTGATGGTCTCATTGCAGTCGCTCTTTTACCTGAGCTACTTCGCGCTGTTCATCAGCATGTTCAATTCGGGAAGCGACAAGGGCTACTTCAAAGGAAGCGGGAGGCGTTAGCCTGACCATTGCAGGAGAAAAAGAAGCCCCCGCGTTTCGGCGGGGGTTTCCAAGTGTGGATGTGTTCAGCTCAGATGCCGAGCTGGCCCTTGAAATCGCGGAACTCCAGGTCCTTCATGGCTTTCTCACGCAAGGTGGCATCCTGCTGCACGGCCATGCCGAGGTGGTTGCGCACCATGTCGCCGTTGTTCTGGCGGGCGCCGATGATGGCCATGAGGTAATGGCCCATCGCGCTGTCCTTCTCGCTGCTCCCTTCCAGGATGCGCTGCGCGCCGCTGGCATCGCCGCCGAGGGTCTTGGCCAGCGCGGCGTTGAAGCTGTTGGTGCCCGCCATGTTGCTGTTCGCGCTGCTGTAATCGCCGTCCTGGATGTTGATGATGCCCATGTTGTACTTCACCTCCGGGCCGGCGGCGGTGGCCTTCTGGTAGAGGCCCATCGCCTTCTTGCGGTCGCCCTTCAGACGGGCGCATGCGCCCAGGTTATTGGTGCTGATGGGATTGTCCTGGATGCTGTTGGCCTTCTCGAACTCTGCCTCCGCTTCAGCGAGCTTGTTCTGCAGGTACAGGATATAGCCGGCATTGTTCGGACCACGGTAGTCACTGGGGTAGATGCGGCTGGCCTCGCGATAGATGCGCAGCTGCTCGTTCAGGTCGGTGGTGAGGGTGGCGCTGAAGAGCAATTCCTCCACATTCAGCGAATCAGGCATGCTCTTGCTCATCGCGCTGAGCTGCTCATCGGTCTTGCCGACACGGTCGTAGTTGAGGCGCATTTCGCTGCGGCGTAGCTGGGGCAGGATATGTTCCGCGATTTCCTTATAGGTGGCAGCCATGTTGCGGATCTCCTCCTCACGCTTGCTCACGTCGGGGTACATCTCAAGCACGCGAAGCACCAGCTCCTTGTCAGGCACAGTGGTGCTGGCCTGCATGGCGCGCTTGAAGCCTTCCCAATCCTCGCCGCGTGGATTCAGGGCGTAGAAGGTCTCCAAGCTGTCTGCCTTGATCTTGTTGCGCTTGAGCTCGCCTTTTAGCCAAGCCATGGCGCTCTTGGCGCGGTCGCTGGCCAGGTTCTCGTTCTTGCTCAACTCGCCCTCGGGGCTGGCCCAAGCGTCAATCGTCGATCCCTTCAACTGGACATTCGGGTTATTCTGGCTCTCCTTAATGAAGGCAGCCAGCGCCTTAACATCGGCATCGCTCACCTCACCGGGGCGCACCACGCTGCTGTTCACCAAGTAGTTGATGGTGGCGTCCTGCATATGGCTCGTAATGCGCACGAAGGCGTCCTTGGCCATCAGCACTTTGTCGTCGCTCTGAACCAGATATGGCGTGGTGATCACGCCATCGGCGAGCTTGAACGGGTCGAAGGGGATTTCCTTCTTCGTGCCCTGCTTGCCCAGGATCTTCACCACAAGTTCGCTCGTGCTCATGGCCGGGGTGTAGGCCACCTTACCACTGTAGCTGAAGCTCTTGCCGCTCTCGTAGGGGATCACCGTGTAGTTGCCCACGGCCTTGTCGCCCTGGAAGCCCACCATCTTATAGGGGGTCTCTCCGCCAGCGTAGGTGAGCGTTGGGGTGAGTTCCACCTGGGCCTTGCGGTAGAAGTACTTGCCAGGGAAGCTGCCATTCACGTTGATGGCCACCGAATCGCCTTGAACGATCAACGGGTTCGGATCAACGGTGTATTTGATCGTCTCCGCATACTTCTTCATTTTGCCGAGGCCGCCGCAACCGGTGATGACCAGTGCGGCTGCGACCATGATTGACAGGCCTTTCAGGTGGCGCTTTTCCATTGAGGAGGGCGTGTTGGGGATTTCGGCGGCAAGTATAATCACTGCCCTTGGAGCCCCACCGGACGCATTATCCACACTTACTCACACGTAGTCGTGCGCTTCAGAGGTTTGCGATGCGGTGCCCGGCCGGGCTTTCCTCGTCAATCAACCCCATTAGGCGGTCGAATGCCCCGCGATCGCGGATGAGGTCGTTCCCCCCAAGATCCACCACCAGCACCCGCGAACCGGTGCTCTTCTGCAAGTGGTCGAGGTAGCGCTCCTGCAGCCGGAGGAGGTAATCGGCACCGATCTGCTGCTCGTAGCCCCGACCACGCTGGCGGATGCGCTCCCGCACCCGCTCCAGGCTAAGGTGCAGGTAGACGATGAGACCGGGCTGCGGCAGATCGGCGTACATGATGCGGTACAGGTCAAGGAACAAGGCGTACTCGTCCCGGGCAAGTGTGGCGCTGGCGAACACCAGCGACTTGCCGATGGAGTAATCCGCAATCGTGACCGGGCTGAAGAGGTCCTGCTCCGTGACACGTTTGAGCTGGTGGTAGCGTTGGGCCAGGAACGAGAGCTCCACGCTGAAGGCGTAGCGCTCGGGCTGTTCGTAGAACCGGGGCAGGAAGGGGTTGTCGTCGAATTCCTCCAGCACCAGCCGACCGTTGCGCAGCTCGGCCAGCCGACGCGCCAGGGTCGTCTTGCCTGCTCCGATGAGGCCCTCGATGGCGATGTACGAATGGGGCATGCTCATTCCGGGTGGCGAAGGTCGTTCAGCAGTTGCAGGACCGTGCGGTGAAGGATGGGATGCACCTGATCCGGTGCGATATCGGCGGTCGGCTCCAAGGCGAAGAAACGCTCGTGCATCCGGGGGTGTGGAACCTGGAGAGCCGGATGGTCGATGACGCGGTCGCCGACTAGCAGAATGTCGATGTCAAGGGTGCGGGCCTCGTAGCGCTGCTCCGTATTCCGGTGCCGCCCCAAAGCGATCTCGATGGATAAGAGCTCACCGAGCAATTCGAGGGGTTCCATTACGGATTCCAATAGGACGGCCCTGTTGAGGAAGAGGCGGTCATCCACAAAGCCCCACGGCCGCGTCCAATGGTCGCGGCTCCGGGCGATGATCCTCCCTGCGCTCGCCGCGATCATCGATTCCGCCCTGCCGAGGTTCTCCTTCGGGGAACCCAGATTCCCGCCCAGCAGGAGCAGCGCTTCATAGGTCCGGGCCATCGCGCCAAATCTATCCGTGGGCCTCCCATCCGGGTACCGCCCCGTTCATGGAATCCGACAGGTGCGGCACGCCGCGCGCGGCCTAGTTTCGGCACCGCAACCCCAAGCTCCATGAGACAGTTCTTCAAGTTCATGTTCGCCTACATGCTCGGCACCCTGGTGATCGGCGTGGTGCTCATCTTCCTCTTCCTCGGCATGCTCGCCGCCATCGGCGCAGGCCTCGGATCCAAAGGCAAGCCCACCAAGGTGAAGGACGGCTCCGTTCTTCATCTCACGCTCGACCAGGAACTCGTTGACCGTGGCGACGACGAGCAGATGAATTTCGATTTCGGCCCCTTCCAAGGTGAATCGAAGCTCGGCCTCAACCAGGTGCTCGCAGCGCTGCAGCACGCCAAGACCGACGACCACATCGAAGGCGTGTTCCTTGACCTCTCCGAGGTGAACGGAGGCTTCGCGACCCTGCGCGAGATCCGCAACAAGCTGATGGAATTCAAGAAGGAGAGCGGGAAACCGGTGGTGGCGTGGGCGGAATATTACGGCCAGGGGAGCTACTACGTGGCCACGGCGGCAGACCAGATCTACCTGCAGCCCAAAGGCATGCTCGACTACCGGGGCCTGCAGAGCGAATACATGTTCCTCAAAGGCATGTTCGAGAAGCTCGACATCGACATGCAATTCATCCGGGGCAGCAACAACCGGTTCAAGAGCTTCGGTGAAGTGTACACGGAGGACAAGATGAGCCCGGCGAACCGTGCACAGATCGACCTCATCCTGAAGGGGCTCTGGGCCGATCACCGAGCGGCGGTCTCCGCCAAGACCGGCCTAGATCCCGCCGCCTTGGACCAGATCGTCAATGAGCTCCAGGCCCGCAACGATTCGGCCGCATTCGACCTGAAGCTGGTGGACGGACTCAAGTACCGCGACGAGGTGCTTGCCGACATCAAGGAGCGCATGTCGTTGGAAAAGGAGAAGGACATCGCTTTCGTGGGCATGGGCAAATACATGCACTCGTTCGATGCGAAGAACGATGAGAAGGACAAGGAAGGCGGCAAGCTGGCCATCATCTACGCTGAGGGCGGCATCGCCAGCGGCGAGGGCGGCGATGGCAACATCGGCAGCACATCGCTCTCCGCCACCCTCCGCGAGGCGCGCGAGGACAGCACCATCAAGGCCATCGTATTCCGAGTGAATTCACCGGGGGGCAGCGGCCTGGCGAGCGAGGTAATCTGGCGTGAGGTGAAGCTGGCCGCCGAGGTCAAGCCTGTGGTGGTGAGCATGGGCGATGTGGCCGCCAGCGGTGGCTATTACATCAGCGCGCCGGCTACGAGGATCTATGCGGAACCCACCACCATTACCGGGTCCATCGGCGTCTTCGGGCTCATCCCGAACATGCAGGGCTTCTTCAAGAACAAGTTGGGCATCACCTTCGATGGCACCAAGACCCATGAGTACGCCGATATGATGACGGTGAGCCGTCCGCTCACCGAGCAGGAGAAACGAATGGTGCAGGTGTGGGTGGATGAGTTCTACGACGGATTCCTAGCGCGCGTGGCCGAGGGCCGCAAGCTCACCATCGCCCAAGTGGATAGCATAGGCCAAGGCCGGGTCTGGACCGGCGCGGATGCCAAGGACCGTGGATTAGTGGACGAACTGGGCGGCCTGGAGGACGCCGTGCGTGCCGCCGCCGAACTGGCCGGCCTCACGGACTACCGCAAGGTGGAACTGCCCGAGCAGGAGGATTTCCTGAAGAAGCTGCTGAAGGACCTGAATGCTGAGACGAAGGCTTGGGTGGCGCGTGAATACCTCGGTGAGGACGCACAGCTGTTGGAGCAGTACCGCCGCGCCCGCGAGGCCAAGTCACAGACCGGCATCCTGGCCCGCATGCCCTTCGACCTGGTGATACAGTAACGCTTGTCCCATACGAAACACGAACGGCCACCGAAAGGTGGCCGTTCGCTTGCCCTATGATCAGTTGCCTGATCTAACCAAAACCCGGGTGCTCCAACGGGGCATGGGAGCAAAGGTTTCATCCCCTTTGGCCGCACTTCGGGACTTAGCTCATCTCCACGTGATAGCCGCTCTGGTTTCGCACGTTGAGCACGCGTCCATCCTCAAAGAACAAGTACTGCCCTTTAATGCCCATGAGCACACCGCCCACCTCCGGCTGCTTTTCCAGCGAGATGCTATTGACCTTGGGGGGATAGGCCAGAACAGGGTAGCGGATAAGCAAGGGTTCATCGTCAGTCATCAGGTAGTCATGCAGGTCAACACGAAGTGCGCCCATGGCCTGCGCGCGCGCTTCCCGCAACGCATCTCCATCCGGTGGCACTTCCTTCAGCATGGCGCGCCAGTTGGTCTTGTCGGCGAAGAGGCGCTTGAGGCCCACCTCGATGAGCCCGGCGAGCTGCCGGTATGGCACGCGCGCGATCACCAAGGCCGCTACAGCGCCTTGGTCGATCCATCGCGTGGGCACCTGCGTGGCGCGCGTGACGCCCACCTTCACGTTACCGGTGAAGCTGAGGTACACCACGTGCTCGGTGGCATGGTGCGCACGCTCCCATTCGGGATCGCGGCCCTCGCCGAGGTGGGCGCGGCACAGTTCCGGACGCACTATGCACTCCGAAGCTTCCGGCGCTGAGAGGAGGCAGGGGTAGCAGAAGCCCTGCTGGAAGAGCTTCTTCACGCGCTTTCCGCAGCATACGCAACTGAGCACGCCAGTGGCGCGGAGCGTGAGCGGCTTCCCGATGAAGGGAGTCAGATCCAACGGCGGACTGAAGGGCAGGGCATAGCGCACCACGCCATCATCGCCCATTGCGGCACGCATCTTCCCCAGCGGCTGTCCATCATTCATCGTTCGCGACTACATTTCGGCGGAAGATAGGCGGCACTCCGCGCACCATGCCCTTCAACGCGCTCTTCGGCTTCCTCATCAAGAAACGGCTCCAGCAGATTGAGCTGTTCAGGGAGAATCCCGCCTTGGCACAGCTGGAGGTATTCCACTCGCTGGTGCGCATGGCGCGCTACACTGAATGGGGCCGCCAGCACGACTACGCCAGCATCACCAGCGTCGATGAGTTCCGCCGTCGAGTCCCCATTCAGGACTATGAGGATGTGAAGCACTACGTGGCCCGCTTGCGCAAGGGCGAGCAGAACCTGCTCTGGCCCACCGACATCAAGTGGTTCGCCAAGAGCAGCGGCACCACGAACGACCGGAGCAAGTACATTCCCGTGAGCCGGGAGGCCTTGGAGGACTGCCACTACAAAGGCGGCAAGGACCTCATCGCGCTGCACTACCTGCATCGGCCGGACAGCAAGCTCTACCAAGGGATGAGCTTGGTGGTGGGCGGCAGCAGCACGATTGAGCAGCTGCGCACCGATGCCTACAGCGGCGACCTCAGCGCCATCATCATCCGCAACCTGCCGGTCTGGGTGGAGGTGAAACGCACCCCGGTGATCGAGACGGCGCTGATGGAGAACTGGGAGGAGAAGATCGAGCAGATGGCGCGCGAGACCATGCGCGAGGATGTGCGGTGCATCGCCGGCGTCCCTAGCTGGACGCTCGTGCTGCTGCGACGGATCCTTGAGCTCAGCGGGAAGCACGACATCATGCAGGTGTGGCCGAACCTGGAGCTCTTCATGCACGGTGGTGTCAGCTTCCGGCCCTACCGCGAGCAGTTCCATGACCTCATTCCTTCTCCTCAGATGAATTACCTGGAGAGCTACAACGCGAGCGAGGGCTCCTTCGCGGTTCAGGACCGCCGCGGAGCGGACGACATGCTGCTGATGCTCGACTACGGGATCTTCTACGAGTTCATGCCGCTGGAGGAGGTGGGCACCGTCAATCCGCGTACGCTCTTGCTCGATGAAGTGGAGCCTGAAGTGAACTACGCCATCGTGATCTCGACCAACGCGGGCCTGTGGCGTTACATGCCGGGCGACACCGTGCGGTTCACAAGCGTGAAGCCATACCGCATTCAGGTGAGCGGGCGCACCAGGAGCTTCATCAACGCGTTCGGCGAGGAGCTCATCGTGGACAATGCGGACCGTGGGATCGAAGCGGCGTGCCGTGCCACCGGGGCGGTGGTGAGCGAGTACACGGCCGGACCGGTATACATGGATGCCTCGGCGCAGGGCGGGCACGAATGGATCATCGAGTTCGCCGAGCCGCCGAGCAACATCGAGCGGTTCACCGATGCGCTGGATGAGGCGATGCGCGCGCTCAATTCGGACTACGACGCCAAGCGCCGCGGCGACATGGCCCTGCGGCGTCCTGTCCTGCATGCGGTGGAGCGCGGCACGTTCCATGCATGGATGCGCGGGCGCGGCAGGCTCGGCGGTCAGAACAAAGTGCCCCGCTTGTGCAACGACCGCGCGCTGATCGAGTCCATCCTCGCGCCCGTGCCCATATGAATCCGCGTCCCTGGTCCCTCGCTTTCCTCGTGCTGCCGGTGCTCCTCCGAGCGCAGCCTGCCTTCACCATCGAGGGCCGGTTCGACGCATTCACCACCGACGAGCTGGGCAATGTGTACGCGCTTCAGGGCGATGAGCTGGTGCTGTACGACACCAAGGGCCGCACCTGGCTGCGGAACAGCCTGAAGACCTTCGGGCGCATCAGCGCTATCGACGCCTTCTATTCCCTGAAGCCGATGGTCTTCGCCCGCGAGCAGGGCCAGATGGCGGTGCTGGACAACACCCTCGCGGTGCAGGGCAGCGTGATCAACCTGCCGCGCAGCGGATTCCCGCAGGTTGTGCTGGTCTGCATGAGCGTGCAGAACTGTTTCTGGCTCTACGATCAGCGGGAGCAGGCCCTGCTGCGCGTGGATGCCCAACTGCGGTCCCTGGCCAACACCGGAAGGCTCGACCAGCTGCTCGGATTCACCCCGGAGCCATCTTCCATGCAGGAGCATGACAGCCGCCTCTACGTGAACGATTCCCTGCGCGGCATCCTCGTGTTTGACCTGTTCGGCACCTACCTCCGCACGATTCCCATCTCAGGTGTGCGCCACTATGAAGTGCGGAACGGGGCCATCACCTACCTGGATGGCAAGGGCGCCTGGCGATATGACCTGATGTCCTTCGCCATCGAGCCGATCCCCATCGGCCATGCCATCGGCCAAGTGCGCGATCTGCGCATGGAGCGCGGCTCCATCTACCTGCTGCTGGACGACCGCATCGTGGTTCACCTGTTGGGTGAAGCGGAGCGCTGAACCAATCGAGTTTTCCACAACCCCGCTCGCGGTCATGCATGCGGATATCTTCGCCATTCAATGAAGGGCGACGCCAACCCCAACCTTCTCCACCCTCAACTCCAAACCTGCGCAATGCACATCGCCATCGCTGGCAACATCGGTTCCGGCAAGACCACCCTCACGCAGCTCCTCGCGCGGCATTACCGCTGGGAGCAGCTGCAGGAGGCGGTGGACAACAACCCCTACCTGTTCGACTTCTACAAGGACATGCAGCGGTGGAGCTTCAACCTCCAGATCTTCTTCCTCAACTCGCGGTACGAGCAGTTGCTGGAGATCCGCCGCAGCGGCCGCAACGTGATCCAGGACCGCACCATCTACGAGGACGCGTACATCTTCGCCCCGAATCTGCACGCCATGGGCCTGATGACCACGCGCGATTTCGAGAATTACCACCGCCTCTTCCTCAACATGGAGAACTCGATCCAGCCGCCTGATCTGCTCATCTACCTGCAAGCGCCGGTGGAGAAGCTGGTGAAGCAGATCGCGGAGCGCGGCCGCGACTACGAGGCCTCCATCAGCATCGATTACCTCAAGCGGCTCAACGAGCGCTACGACGGCTGGATCGAGAAGTACGACAAGGGCAAGCTGCTCGTGGTGGATGTGGAGGACAACGCCTTCCATACTGACCCCGAGGACCTTGGCCGGATCATCAACCGCATCGACGCCGAAATCCATGGCCTCTTCCCGATGGAGCGGCCCGCGAAGAAGATCGAAGCGAAGCCAGCGGCGAAGCCGACCGTGAAGGTGACCGCCAAGGGTGCGCCCAGCAAGAATGGGTCGAAGGCGGTGGTGAAGAAGCGTTGAGAGCGGGTTTTACCCCAACGAAGAAGCCCCCCGACTCGTCGAGGGGCTTCTTCGTTGGGGACGATTCCCTCAGTGCAAGATTGTCGCGTCCTCGGAGGAGGTGATGTGCGATGCGCTCTCCATCTGGATCGTCGTGCCGTGGTCCATCGTGGCGGCATGCCCGCCCTCGGCTTCGTTGATGTGCGGCGCGATGATGAGCGCCACGATGCTGGTGAGCTTGATGAGGATGTTCATGCTCGGGCCGCTGGTGTCCTTGAAGGGATCGCCTACGGTATCCCCGGTCACGGCCGCCTTGTGCGGTTCGCTGCCCTTCTTGTATTCCTTGCCATCAATCATCACTCCTTTCTCGAAGCTCTTCTTGGCATTGTCCCACGCACCGCCGGCGTTGTTCTGGAACATGCCCATGAGCACACCGCTCACGGTGATGCCGGCAAGCAGTCCGCCCAGCGCTTCGGGACCGACGAGGAAGCCGACGAGGATCGGCGAGATCAGAGCCAATGCGCCGGGGGCGATCATTTCACGGATGGACGCCTTGGTGCTGATGGCCACGCACTTCTCGTATTCCGGCTTGGCTTTGCCTTCCATGATGCCCGGGATCTCGCGGAACTGGCGACGTACCTCCTTTACCATGTCCATGGCCGCTTTGCCCACGGCGCTGATGGCGAGGCTGCTGAAGAAGAAGGGGATCATGCCACCGACGAAGAGCATGGCGAGCACATCGGCCTTGTAGATGTCGATGCCGGTGATGCCGGACATGCCCACGTATGCAGCGAAGAGGGCGAGGGCAGTGAGTGCGGCAGAGGCGATGGCGAAGCCTTTGCCGGTGGCGGCGGTGGTGTTGCCCACAGCGTCCAGGTTGTCGGTGCGCTCGCGCACTTCCTTCGGTAGGCCGCTCATCTCTGCGATGCCACCGGCGTTGTCGGCGATGGGGCCGAAGGCGTCGATGGCGAGCTGCATGGCCGTGGTAGCCATCATGCCTGCCGCAGCGATCGCTACGCCGTACATGCCGGCAAGGGTGAACGAACCCCAGATGCCAGCAGCGAGGATGAGGATGGGCAGCACGGTGCTCTCCATGCCCATGGCCAATCCGCCGATCACGTTGGTGCCGTGGCCCGTGCCGCTCTTCTGCACGATGCTGTCCACCGGACGGCGGCCCATGCTGGTGTAGTACTCGGTCACCATGCTCATCAGCGTGCCCACCACGAGGCCCAGGATGATGGCGTAGAACACGCGCATGCTGGTCACTTCCACCGATATGCCGTTGCGCACGAATTGCATGGTATCCGGCATCATCCAGTCCACCACGAAGTAGCTGCTGATGGCCACCAGGATCATCGAACCCCAGTTGCCGAGGTTCAGCGCTTTCATCACGCTATCGCTGTCCTTGTTGATCTTCACGAACAAGGTGCCCACAATGCTGAAGAGCACGCCCAGACCGGCGATGACCATGGGCAGAAGGATCGGGGCCATGCCACCGAAATTGTCGGCGCTCACCACTTCGCGACCCAGTACCATGGTCGCGAGCATGGTGGCCACGTAGCTGCCGAAGAGATCGGCGCCCATACCGGCTACGTCGCCCACGTTGTCGCCCACGTTGTCGGCGATGGTGGCGGGATTGCGGGCGTCATCCTCCGGGATGCCGGCTTCCACCTTGCCTACCAGATCGGCGCCTACGTCGGCGGCCTTGGTATAGATGCCGCCGCCCACACGGGCGAAGAGCGCGATGGATTCGGCGCCTAGGCTGAAGCCCGCGAGCACCTCCAGGCACTTCATCATCTGCTGGCCGTTGGCGTTGCCATCGGTCACGTACATGCTGAGGAATACGATGAACAACGTGCTGAGACCGACCACGGCCAGACCGGCCACGCCAAGACCCATCACGGTGCCGCCGTTGAAGCTCACTTTGAGGGCTTGCGCAAGGCTGGTGCGCGCGGCCTGCGTGGTGCGCACGTTGGCCTTGGTGGCGATGCTCATCCCGATCCATCCAGCGAAGGCGCTGAAGAACGCGCCGATGAGAAAGGCGATGGCGATGACCCAATCACTGTTAGCGTGCAGGGTGCCGCTCCAAGCGAGCAGCGCGGCGGCGATCACGGCGAACACGCCGAGCACCTGCCATTCCGCACGGAGGAAGGCGCTCGCGCCGCGCGCGATGTAGCCTGCGAGTTCCTGCATGTTGGCATCGCCGGCGTCCTGCTTGCGCACCCAAATGGCCTTGGCGATCATCACCACCAGTCCCACCACACCCATCAGGGGGATGTAGTACATCAGTTCACTTCCCATGGTCTCTTTTCGGTTGTCGGATGTTCTTGTCGTTCAATGCATTCGCCCTGTTTCGGCGAATGGCGAATGAGGCCGCGAATGTAGCCAACGCCCTGAACCCGGAAAGAGGCCGATTGGTTCACATGGGTGAGCAGGCGCTCGACGAGCCGCTAGGTTTGCCGGATGCCACCAGCAACGGAGCGCACGCGACTGGCCCCTACGCCGAGCGGCTATGTGCACGCGGGCAATGCGGTCAACTTCCTGCTGACCGCAGCGATGGCCCGCTCACTCGGCGCGGAGCTTCAGCTCCGGATCGACGACCTGGATGCTGAGCGGATCCGGCCGGCGTGCATCGCGGACATTTTCACAGCGCTGGATTGGCTCGGCATCCGATGGACGGCAGGGGCCGCGCGACCGCCGCGATCACGAGCTTCATTTCGCGCAGACCGAACGTGTGCCGCTTTACTTAGAACGATTGGCCCTGCTGAAGGAGCAAGGCGACCTGTATGCATGCACCTGCACCCGGACAATGCTGCGGCGCAAGCCGTGCGATTGCCGCCGACGCGGATTGCTCTTCGATCGACACGAAGCCGCGTGGCGCTTGCACCTCCCGCTGGATGCCATGGTGCGCATGCACGTCTTCTCCGGCGACCCGGTGCTGCTGACCCCGGCCTCACTCATGCCGGACCCGGTGATCAGGCAGCGCATGGACATCAGCGGCCGCCCCAGCTATCAGATCGCTTCGCTCGTGGATGATGCGGAGCACGGTACCACCTTCATCGTACGCGGGCAGGACCTGCTCGCGTCCACGGCCTGCCAGCTCTACATGGCCGATCGCCTGGGGCTTGAAGGATTCACACGCGTGCGCTTCCTGCACCATCCGCTGCTCATCGACGAGTCCGGTGGCAAGCTCTCCAAGAGCGAGGGCGCGCGTTCAATCAAGTCAATGCGAGGCGAAGGGGTGGGGCCCGCCGCAATCAAGGCCGAAGCGCAGGCCATGCTCGACCAATTGCTCCCGGGTCACTCGATGCCGTAGTACACGATGGTGAGCGCGGTGACGAGCGCCGCGATCACCCCGATCATCAACGCGGCGAAGGCGAAGCCCTTGCCTGCCTGCTCCTTCTTGCGGATTGTGCGCAGGGAGAAGCCTGCGAGCACAAAGGTGACCAGCAACGCGCCGATGACGGCGTATGTCCCGCTGGTGAAGAGGCCGAGATAGACCGTTCCGAGCGCTGCGATGAAAGCCGGTACCGCCAACTTGTTCCAACGCTTGCGGGGCATCAGGTTCTCTTCCTGCTGAACCTGCGGATCAACTGCCACGAGGGTTGCGCCCACGCTGGTCGGCACAGGCCCAGCGAGCGGGGAAGCCGCCCGAGGCGGAAGTTCCATCACCGGAGAGGCGGATGCCTGCGGTTCGGTACATCCAGATTGCTCGCTGTCTGAAGCAGCCATGGCGTCTGTTGGCACGATCACTGCAACGCGTGTCAATGGATCGGATTGCGGCACCGTGGGGCCTATATCCCGGACACGTCCTTCATGTCGCAGCGATGCGCACGAGGAAACCAGCAAGGCGAGGATGATGAGCGCGCGCACGGAACGAATGTAGCCGGAGGCTCGGCTCAGCTCAGCAGTCGGAAGGCATCGCCGTCGAACAGCCCTTTGTCGCTCATCTTCAGATGAGGGATCACGAGCAGTGCCATGAAGGAGAGCGTCATGAACGGCGCCGCCAGCGATGAGCCGAGACCTTGCGCCTCGCGGTCGAGCGCGGCGTAGGCATCAGCCACGGTGTAAGCGTCGCCGTCGCTCATGATTCCAGCAACTGGGAGGGGCAGCACGCGGTGGTGCGCGCCATGGGCCAGGCTGATGCCGCCTTTGTGCTCGATCACCAGATTGATCGCCGCGCACAGGTCCTCGTCGTTCGCGCCGATGGCCACGATGTTGTGGCTGTCGTGCGCAACGCTGCCAGCGATAGCGCCGCGCTGAAGTCCGGTTCCAGTGATCCACGCCACAGCGGGCGGCGCATCCGCGTAGCGGTTCACCACGGCGATTTTCAGCAGGTCCTTGGAAGGATCCGCCATGCATTGGCCTTCGCGCACGGTGGGCGGCATCCACTTCTTGCGCGTGATGAGTTGGCCATCGAGCGCCTCGATCACGAGCAGGTCTTCGCTTTTCGCGGCGAGGGCGAACTGCTCCGGGCGCAGCGGTGAGCAGGCGAAGTTGTTCGGCGCCGCCACGGGCACCCGCTCAATCAACGAGCGACCCTCCTCCGCAACGAGCCGTCCGCTGATGAACGTCTTCTTCACACGGAATGATTGCAGGTCCTCCACGACGATGAAGTCGGCTGGGTCGCCCACGCGCAAGCGGCCCACGGGCAGCTTGTAGTGCTCGATGGGATTGAGGCACGCGGCGCGCAGCACCTTGAACACGTCGATGCCGCGCGCCACGGCACGTGCGCAGAGCAGGTTGATGTGGCCCTCCACGAGCCCGTCCGGATGCTTGTCATCGCTGCACAGCATCATGCGGTGGTCCCAATCGTGGAGCAGGTCGATGAGCGCCTCGAAGTTCTTGGCCGCGCTGCCCTCGCGCACTTGCACGATCATGCCGTGCTCCAGTTTGCCCAGCGCCTCCTCGGCAGTGAAGCACTCGTGATCGGTGCTGATGCCCGCGTCGATGTACTGTATTGCGGCGTCGCCGTGCAGGCCGGGAGCGTGGCCATCCACGGGCTTGCCGAGCAGCTGCGCGTGCGCGATCTTCCTCAGCACCTCGGCATCGCCATTGAGCACGCCGGGGAAGTCCATCATCTCGCTCAGGTAGAGCACTTCCGGGCGAGCGAGCAATTGTCCGACGGCTTCGCATCCGATGCGCGCGCCTGCGGTCTCGAACTCGGTTGCTGGCACGCAACTGGGCGCGCCGAAGAAGAAGTGGAAGGGCGCCTGCTTCCCGTTCGCGATCATGAATTCGACACCCGCCACGCCCAGCACGTTGGCGATTTCGTGCGGGTCGCTTACGGTGGCCACGGTGCCGTGGGTCACGGCCAACCGAGCGAACTCGCTTGGCACGAGCATCGAGCTCTCCACATGAACGTGCGCGTCGATGAAGCCGGGCAAGAGGTAGTCATCGCCGCCGTCGCTCGTCTCCTCGATACGGGTGATTCGCCCGTCTTCCACGGTGACCCGCGCGCTCACCACGCGTCGACCCTCGATGTCGACGAGCTTGCCGCTGACGGTGAAGGAGGCGCTCGTCATGTGGTTGCGGCTATGCTGGCGGATCAGCGACGCTTTCGGATGAAGAAGTACCAGATGGCGAGCACGATCAACAGCAATCCGGCGAATGCGCCGATGGCCACTTTGACGAGCAGCGATGCGAATTCCTTCACGCGCTCGCGCGTCTTCCCATCGATGAGCCCATCAAGGCCTTGCTCGGCCAGCTTGTCGACCAGCGGGTCGTACTGGTCATAGCGGTACCCATCATTGAAGGTGGCCATCGCGAGGATCTCCGGTAGCACGGCCTTCACCTCATCCAAATGGTCCATGCTGCTCACCGCGTTGATGACAAGCACGCCTTGGCGGCCTAGAATCCGGATGTTGTAGTTGAGCACGTTGCGGTCGGCTTCCTCGCTCCGCATCTCCTTGGCCCAATGCAGCACCCGCCGCTTCTTGTCGTAGTATGGCGCCGAGGCCCAGCCGAGCAACTGCAAGCCGCTGTATCCGGCCTCCTTGCGTTGCGCGTTCGCCAGGCTGTCGTCCTTCAGCATATCCTTCAGCTTGGCAGCGTAGTCGATGCCGTCGGCCTCGCCATCCGTGACATATCCGATGGGTTCATAGTAGAGGATGTACGAGGGCACGTCCGCGTAAACCCCGGCATCAGCTGCCATCACCACGCCAAGCAGGTCCTCGGTGATGCTCGGTGGATTCTCCCACACGTCGACCACCAAATGATACGCCTGTTCCGCCGCGAGGAACTTGAATCGCTCTGGAACATCGAGCGTAGCCACGCCATCGGCTAGGATGATCTCGCCATTCTCGAAGCGAAAGGCGTCGATCAGCGAATCGATCTCGGTATAGACCTGCTCCTCAGCGTAGATCTCCTCGAGTTCTTCTGCGGTGAGGCTGTCCTGTGCAGCAATTCCTGATGTGAAAAGAAGGAGAGCGAAGGCCATGGGACGCATGCGGCGAAGCTAAACGCCTGCCTCAGTGCCCGAACATCTCCTTCACGCGCTCGAAGAGGCCCTTGTCCTTGTCGGTGGGCTTGGGCTTGATGCCAGGGCTGTTGCGCAGCTTCTCCAGCGCGGACTTCTCTTCCTTGCTCAGGTCCGTCGGCGTCCACACGGCCACATGCACGAAGAGGTCGCCGTGGCCGTGGTGCTGCACGCTGGGCAACCCTTTGCCCTTGAGTCGCAGCAGGTGGTTGCTCTGCGTGCCGGGCTCAATCTTCACCTTGGCCTTGCCGGTGACCAAAGGCACCTCGATGCTCGTGCCGAGCGCGGCGTCCACCATGCTGATGAAGGCCTCGTAATGCAGGTGCGTTCCATCGCGCTTCAGTTCCGGGTGCTGCTCCTCTTCGATCACAACGAGCAGGTCTCCCGGGATTCCGCCGGCCGGTGCCTCGTTGCCCATGCCGCTGATGTTGAGTTGCATGCCTCCTTGATCTTCTTCTCCGCGCCGTGGGCGATCTCATCCAGCGTGAGTTTGATGCGCACGCGGAGGTTACTGCCCTTGATGGTGCGTCCGCCACGTCCACGTTGGCCGAAGCCGCCGAAGGCCCCGCCGCCGAAGGCATCGCCGAAGATGTCGCCGAACTGGGAGAAGATGTCCTCCATGTTCATGCTTCCGCCTTGGAAGCCGCCGCCCATCTGCGGCCCGGCATGGCCGAAGCGGTCATACTTGGCCTTCTTCTCCGTGTCGCTCAGAATCTCATACGCGCTGGCCGCTTCCTTGAACTTCTCCTCGGCGGCCTTGTCGCCTGGGTTCTTGTCCGGGTGGTGCTTGATGGCCAGCTTGCGATAGGCCTTCTTGATGTCGTCCGCGCTCGCGTTCCGGTCGACACCAAGGACTTCGTAGGGATCGCGCTTGCTCATGTTCTATTCCGCGTCTGTCTCACTGCGGACGGATGATCTCCGCCCCTATTCGCCGACGACCACCTTGGCGAGCGGATCACCTTATCGTGCAGAGTGTAACCGTTCTCCGCCACCTCGATCACTTTGCCTTTGAGGTCGTTGGTGGGCGCTGGTGCCTTGGTGATGGCCTCATGGCGGTCGGTGTCGAAGGGCTGGCCTTTCGCGTCGGCCATCGGTTTCACGCCTTGGCTGCCTAGCACATGCAGCAGTTTGTTCTGGATCAAGTGGAAGCCTTCGCGCACCACCTGGATCTCCTCGGTCTTCCCGTTATTGGCAATCGCCCGTTCCATGTCGTCCAGCACGGGCAGCAGGTTCTTCAGCGCGTTCTCGCCGGCGAATTGGATCAGCTCCAGCCGTTCCTTGGCCGTGCGCTTCCGGAAGTTGTCGAATTCCGCGTTCAGCCGCAGCCATTTGTCCTTCAGGTCGGCGGCATCGGCCTTGGCGGCAAGAAGCTGCGCGGTCAGTTCACTCACGTCCTCACGCCCATCAGCCTCGGCATCATGCATCACGTGCTCGGCTGCTGCCTCGCACTCGCGATGGTCAGCGGGTCCTTCGCTTGCTCATCCTGTCCGTCCATCGGCAACGCTTCGTTGGCCGCATTGTCAGTCGTATTCCCTGTGGCACTGACATCAGGTCGCTCCGTCATGGTCTTTCGTCGCTTTTTGAAGATCATCTGCTCCTTGTCAAGCACGGTGCCACGGCACCTGTTTATCGATGGGGCGCGAAGGTCGGGGACTTTTTGGCAGGGCTGGGCCCTCGAGTGACCTTTGAAAAGGAAAGGGCCGCCCCAAACGGAGCAGCCCTTTCGCGCAACGAGGGGTCGTTGGTTAACGCTCGATGATGAAGCGTTGCTGATGCAGGCGATCGCGGTCCTGGATGCGCAGCACGTAAAGGCCATTGCTTAGGTCGGGAAGCGGCAGGCCGAAGGTCATCGGTCCCTCAATGATGCTTTGGCGGGTGGCGAGCACCTCACGTCCCATTGCATCGAGCACCGTGATGGCGACGGCACCATCGGCCATGCCCACGTAATCGATGTTCAGCTTGTCGGCCGTGGGGTTGGGGTAAAGGTTCACAAGGCCTTCAACACGCTCAAGGATGGCTTCTTCAGCGGTTTCGTCATCCAGCAGGTCCTCGCGGAAGTTGGTGCCGCTGATGCTGGCGCGCAAGGTGTAACAGCTAGTTGGTGTTGAAGGCGCTATTGCCCCCGTACACGCGGATGTAGTAGGTGGCCACCGTGGTGGTGTTATGGATGATGACCTCGTTGGTGGTGCCGCCGTTCTGGCTGATGCCCACCTGGGTGCTGGTGCCGCGGTAGAGGCGTACGTCATAGTCCGCGGGGAGGGTGGTGAGGTCGATGCGGATGCGGCGCTGCGAGCTGGTGTTGTTGAAGCGGAACCAGTCCAAATCCGAGCTGGTGCCGATGGCGGCCTGGATGTTCGTGTTCACGCTGATGACCTTCGCAGTGCCCGAGGTGTTGTTGCTCTCCCAGGTGTCGCAATTGGTCGCAACCGGCGTGGCGCTAGCGTTGAGGGCGATAAATTGCGTGGGCGCTGAAGGCGGTCTGTAAGCCCGTTGGAAACGAACGATGGATGAAGTAGGTGCCGGCCGCTGCGTTGTTGTAGGTGATGCTCTCGCTGGCGGTACTGCCGTTGGCGCTGCTGGCCAATTGCGTGCCTGCGCTGTTCAACAAGCGCAGGTCGAAATCGGCAGCAAGGTTGCCCAGCGTGATGCTGAGGTTGCTGGTGCCCGTGGTGCTGAAGCGGTAGTAGTCGGCGTCAGTGCTATTGGCGATGAGGGCGTTCACCGAGAGCGGCAGGCTCACGATTGCCGGCGTGGTGGTGCTGGTCTTCAGCGGGGCAGCCGGTCGCGCAGCCGGTGGCCGCTCACGCTCTGCGTCGTGGTGTTGCTGGCGCCGGCAGTAGGCGCCACTGGTGCCGCTGCAGTTGGCGCGCACCTGGTAGTTGTAGGTGGTGGCGCTGGCGAGGCCGGTGAGGCTGCGTGAAGTTGCGGTGGTGTTCACCGTGGTCCAGGTGCCGGCGGCTGCGGTCTTGTACTGCAGGTCGTAGCTCACGGCCCCGCTCACCGCGCCCCAACTCACAGTTGCACTGCTGGTGGTGATGCTCGAGGCGGCGAGGCCCGATGGCACGGCGCAGGTGCCGCCGCCGCTGGGGGGCACGCAGCCCATGGAGTTGAGCAGCGCCGCGCGCGAGCCGCCCGTTCCGAAGAGCGCCTGCATGCGGGTCTTCTGCCCCAAGGTGAAGAGGTTCATGCAGCCATCATTGGTGTAGTCCATGTAGTTGCTCGTCATCTCCACAGGCGTTCCGCTGCAGGTGCTGTAATGCGGATAGGTTGGGCAACCGCCGTTGCTCGTGTTGTGGACGGGCGTGTCGCTCACCTGGTCGTTGCCGCAGGTGGCATCGCCCCAGATGTGGCGTAGGTTGAGCCAGTGGCCCACCTCGTGGGTGAGGGTGCGGCCGTAGTGGAAGGGTGAGGCCGTGCCCGGGCTGGCGAGGCTGCCGACCGAGCTGAAGAGCACTACCACCCCGTCGGTGGCTGCGGCTCCGCCGGGGAATTGGGCGTAACCCAGCAAACTGCTGCCCAGGTTGCAGCTCCAGATGTTCAGGTAGCTATCGCGCGGCCAGGCGTTGCTTCCGCCGTTGGCGGTGTATTTCACGTTGTCGTTGCTGCTGAAGCTCGTGGTAGTGGTCTGGCGGCGCACGATACCCGTGGTGGCGTTGCCGCTGGGGTCGCGCTGGGCCAGGCAGAACTGGACCTCCGTATTCGCGGCCACACCCGTGAAGATGCTTGGCGTCTGGCTGGCATCGCTGTTCAGACGGGCGAAGTCGGCATTCAACTGCGCGATCTGCGCCTGCACCTTCGCATCGCTGATGTTCTGCGCGGTCGTGTTGTACACGATGTGGAAGACCACCGGGATCGTCACCACTGCCCGCTCCTCATCGCCGTGCGTTACGGCCCAGTCGTGCGCATGCTGATCGATAAGCTGCAGGAACTCACCACGGTCGGGGTCGGCACCGATCTGCTGCTGGAGGTATTCCATGCTTCCGCAATTGCGCTGGGCGCTCAGCTCCACGGAGAGTATGGCGGCGATGAGGACTACGGCCGCGCGCAACGAAGGGGTACGATGGCTCATGGGCATTGGGGTTTGGTGATGAACGTTTCGTCACCGCAACGTTAGCCGAACGGCTCGTCCTTTCCAAGAGGGAGCGACGAGGCTATCAACACGGTATCCACGGCCGAGCAAGGGAAGCCCCCGGATGTCCGAGGGCTTCGTGCTTGGATGAAAGGCCCTATAGGCTCTTCACATGCTTGTCCAGCTCCTGGTGCAAGGCCATGCCGCGCAGGTTCTTGGCGATGATGACCCCTTCGGGATTCACCAGGAAACTCATGGGAATGGAGCTGACCCCGTAAAGCTGCGCGCCCTGCGACTGCCAGAACTTCAGGTCGCTCACGTGATACTTCCACACCAGGTTGTCCTGGGCGATGGCCTGCTTCCATTGGTCACGGCTGCGGTCCAGGCTCACGCTGTAAACCTCGAAACCCTTCGCATCGGCGAACTTGGCCTTGGTGTACTTCTGATAGGCGGCCACCACATTGGGGTTCTCCATGCGGCAGGGACGGCACCAACTCGCCCAGAAGTCGATCAGAACGTATTTGCCCTTCAGCTCGGAGAGCTTCAGCACTTTGGTGCTATCCGGGTTCAAAAAGGCCAGTTCAGGGGCTTTGTCGCCAATGGCGGTGCCCACTTTGGCCTTACCGGATTGCGGGGCTTCGTCGCTCGTGCGGGCGGAAAAGCCATACGCGGCCAATAGCGCCACGGCGGCGATGGTGATGACCTGCATCTTCGACATGATGGTGCGGATATTCATGGGGCGAAAGTAGGAGGAAGGGAGCGCGACGGGCCAGCGAAGATCGTGCCGGAAGAGGATTGCAGACCACAGGAGCAGTAGGCAAGCGCCTACTTCCTGCCCCTGCCTACTGCTCCTGCACTATACAACCTCAATCCTCGCCCCGATGGCATTCAGACGGCCCTCGATGTTCTGGTAGCCGCGGCGAATCTGTTCGATGTGGTCGATGGTGCTGGTGCCCTCGGCGCTGAGCGCGGCGATGAGCAGGGAGACGCCCGCGCGGATGTCGGGGCTGCTCATGCGTATGGCGCGCAGCGGCTTCTCGAAGTCCTTGCCGATCACCAATGCGCGATGGGGGTCGCACAAGGTGATCTGAGCGCCCATCTCGATGAGCTTGTCCACGAAGAAAAGGCGGCTCTCGAACATCTTCTGGTGGACGAGCACATGGCCGCTGGCCTGCGTGGCGGTCACGAGCACGATGCTGAGCAGGTCGGGCGTGAAGCCGGGCCAAGGATGGTCGCTGATCACACGGTTGCTGCCGTCGAGGAAAGGTTCGATGACGTAATGCTCATGGCGGGGAATATGGATGTCGTCACCGCGCCGTTCCACGGTGATGCCCAGTTTGCGGAACACGTCGGGGATCACGCCGAGGTGGTCGTAACCGGTGTCCTTGATGGTTATCTCGCTCCGCGTCATGGCGGCCAGGCCGATGAAGGAGCCGATCTCGATCATATCCGGCAGCATGCGGTGCTCGGTGCCGCCCAGTTCCTTCACGCCATCGATGTGCAGCAGGTTGCTGCCGATGCCGCTGATGCGCGCGCCCATGCGCACGAGCATGTTGCAGAGCTGCTGCAGGTAAGGCTCGCACGCCGCGTTGAAGATGGTGGTTCGCCCTTCGGCGAGCGAGGCCGCCATCACGATGTTGGCGGTGCCGGTGACGCTGGCCTCGTCGAGCAGCATGTAGCAGCCCGTCAGCTGTTTCGCCTCCGCGCGATAGAAGCCGTCGGCCTCGTCGTACTTGATCTCGGCGCCCAGCCGCTCGAAGCCGGTGAAGTGGGTGTCCATGCGGCGTCGGCCGATCTTGTCCCCGCCGGGGCTGGGGATGTATCCGCGGCCGAAGCGGGCGAGTGCCGGGCCAGCCACCATCACGCTGCCGCGCAGGCTGCCACCCATGCGCTTGTACTCGGGATCCAGGAAGAACTCCAGGTTCACCGACTTCGCCGTGAAGCGGTACGACCCTGCCCCGAGCTTCTCCACCGCTACGCCCATCGCGCCCAGCAGGTCGATGAGCTTGTTCACGTCCACGATGTCCGGGATATTGTGGATCGTCATCGGCTCGCTGGTGAGCAGCACGGCGCAGAGGATCTGCAGCGCCTCGTTCTTGGCGCCCTGCGGCACCAATTCGCCCTTCAGCCGATGGCCGCCCTCGATTCGGAAACTGTGCATGGTGGTCGCGTTGGCGCGAAGCAATAACGCCGTCGCGCGCCGCGGTCGTGCTTGCGTCCGCACGTACTAACAGCCTGCTGTGTTGTCGATGCCGGCCGGGCCGCACGGGACGGCGGCCTCAGTTGGTCTGCTCGCGCCGCTTGATCTCGTCGCGGAGCTTGCTCGCCCGCTCGTAATCCTCGTTGTCGAGCGCTTCCTCCAGCATGCTCCGCAACTCGTCGATGCTGGCGGAGGTGACGGACTTCTTCTCGCGGCTCTTTCGTTCCTTCTTCGGCTCGCCCTCAGTCTTCTCATCCTCATCGCCTTCCTCCACCTTCAGTCCGGCGGCGCTCAGGATGGGCTCGTAGGTGTAGATGGGGCAGTCGAAGCGAAGGGCCAGCGCGATTGCGTCGCTGCTGCGCGCGTCGATCTCGACCTCACGGGCGTCCTGCTCGATCACGAGCTTGGCGTGGAAGATGCCCTCCACGAGGTCGTTGATGATGACTTCCTTCAAGTTGAAGGAGAGGAGCTCCGCCACGTTCTTGAACAGATCGTGGGTGAGCGGCCGAGCGGGCTTGATGTTCTCCACCTGGATGGCGATGGCCTGGGCCTCCACGCCCCCTATGATGATGGGCAGCCGGCGATCGCCGATGGCTTCCGCAAGGATGAGCGCGTAAGCCCCCGCGTGCGTGTGGCTGTACGTGATGCGGAGGAACTTCAGCTCGACCTTGTCCATCCTTTTTCCTGCGGGCCGTGAAGGTAGGGGTTGCTTCGGATGGGGGTTGGAGGTTGAGGAAGCTGGGGGTTGTTCAGCACTCAACCCAGTTCAACCTCCAACCCCCAACCTGCCAACTAGCGTTCAGCATTCAACTTCTTCGCCGCCTCGATCAATTTGGGTAGGATCTCGAACGCATCGCCCACGATGCCGTAGTCGGCGGCCTTGAAGAAGGGCGCCTCAGGGTCCTTGTTGATCACTGCGATCACCTTGCTCTGGTTCACGCCAGCGAGGTGCTGGATGGCACCGCTGATGCCGATGGCGATGTAGCAGTTGGGGCGGATGGCCACACCGGTCTGGCCGACGTGCTCGTGGTGCGGGCGCCAATGCATGTCCGCCACTGGACGGCTGCACGCCGTGGCACCGCCGAGCAACTGCGCGAGCTCCTCCACCGGTGCCCAATGTTCAGGTCCTTTCATGCCGCGGCCTGCGCTCACCACGATCTCCGCCTCCGCCAATGGGACGCCCGTGCCGGCCTTGCGCAGCTCCTTCACGGTGATGCGCGCAGTGCCGAGGTCGCCGCTGAAATCCTCCACCGAAGCGCTGTTTTCGGTCTTCGCGATGGGGATGCTGTTGGGGGAGAGGCTCACCACCTTCACCGCACTGCTCACTTCCACATAGGCGAACGCCTTGCCGCTGAAAACGTTGCGGCGGAAACGGTTGCCCTCGGGCATTCCTGTAGCACCAGCGACGAGCCCCGCCTTCAAGCGTGCGGCCACTCGCGGAGCCACGGCTTTACCCGTTGCATCGTGCACGCATACGATGGTTGTGGCGCCTTCCGCAGCGGCCACATCGCACACGAGCTTGGTGAGCTGCTGGCTGTCCAAGGCCTTCACGCTACGCGCAACGACCACCTTCTTCGCGCCGCTGGCGCCCAGCGCTTCCAGCCCTTGCGCATCGCCGAAGGTGATGGCGGTGACAGGCCCGCCTGCGAGCTTGCTGGCGTAGGTCACTGCTTCCTGCGCGGCCTTCGGGAGCTTCTCTCCGCGGGTGTCGATGAAGACGATGGTGCTCATTCTCTGTTTGATCGTTGAAAGGTTGAGGGGTTCAGAAGGTTGAGAGGTTGTGAACTGTCAACGGCCAACCACTCAATCGTTCAACTTCAAATGACTTTGGCTTCGCTGTGCAACAATTCAATCAGTTTCCCGGCCTCTTCAGCGAGGATCATCTTCACGGCTCCCTTGGCGGGAGGCAACTCGAATTTCGCGGTGCCACCGGCGTTGGTCACCGGTGTTGCGGCCACCACTTGCAGCGGCTTGGTGCGCGCCGCCATGATGCCGCGCATGTTCGGGATGCGCTGCTCGGCCATGCCCTTGGCCGCGCTGAGGGCGAGCGGCAGCTTCACCTCCACCACTTCCACGCCGCCGGGCACGTCGCGCTCCACCGTGGCGGTGTCGCCCCTCACATCCAATTTGCTGGCCAGCGGTACATAGGGCATGTCGAGCAGCTCGGCGACCATGGCGCCCACCACGCCGCCGTTGTGATCGATGGTCTCCTTGCCGGCCATGACCAGGTCGAAGCCCTTGTCTTTCGCATACGCGGCGATCAGCTCAGCCACCTGCAGCGCGTCGGTGGGCTGCGCGTCGATGCGCACGGCCTCATCGGCGCCGATGGCCAGCCCCTTGCGGATGGTGGCCTCGGTATCGGACCCACCTACGGTGATGGTGGTGACCGTGCCACTGCCCTTGGCCTCCTTCAGTTCCAGGGCGCGCACCAAGGCGTACCATTCGTCGTAGGGGTTCATGATGAAGGTGACGCCGTTGCCGTCGTACTGCGTGTCGCCATTGGTGAAGGCGATGCGCGCGGTGGTGTCGGGCACCTGGCTGAGGAGGACGAGGATCTTCATGGCCGTGGGTCAGCGCCGAAGGGTCCATCCTGTTCGGCGGGGCGGCGAAAGTAACCAGCGACGCCGAGCGCATCGCGCCGCTACCTTCGCGGCCCACAAGCACGCACCATGCGCACCGTCCAGTTCCGTGAGGCCCTTTGCGAGGCGATGTCCGAGGAGATGCGCCGTGATCCGAACGTCTTCCTCATGGGTGAGGAGGTGGCCGAGTACGACGGCGCCTACAAGGTGAGCAAGGGCATGCTCGCCGAATTCGGCCCGAAGCGTATCATCGACACGCCCATCGCCGAGCTGGGCTTCACCGCCATCGGCGTGGGTGCCGCCATGAACGGATTGCGGCCCATCGTGGAATTCATGACCTGGAACTTCGCCGTGCTGGCCAGCGACCAGATCATCAACCACGCCGCCAAGATGCTGCAGATGAGCGGCGGCCAGTTCCATGTGCCCATCGTGTTCCGCGGCGGCAATGGCAGCGCGGGCCAGCTTGCCGCCACACACAGCCAGAGCTTCGAGGCCATGTACGCCAACGTGCCCGGCCTGAAGGTGATCACGCCGAGCAACCCATATGACGCCAAGGGATTGCTGAAGGCCGCGATCCGCGACAACGACCCCGTGCTCTTCATGGAGAGCGAGCGCATGTACGGTGAAAAGGGCGAGATTCCCGATGGCGAGTATCTGCTGCCCATCGGCAAGGCCGATGTGAAGCGCGAAGGTAAGGACGTCACCATCGTCTCCTTCGGAAAAATGATGAAGGTGGCCCTTGGCGCGGCGGATGAGTTGAAAAAGGAGGGGATCGACGCTGAGGTGATCGACCTGCGCACCATCCGCCCGATGGATCATGCCACGATACTGGCCAGCGTGCGCAAGACCAACCGGCTGGTGGTCGTGGATGAGAACTGGCCGGTGGCGAGCATCGCCAGCGAGGTCGCTTACCGCGTGCAGAAGGACGCCTTCGACTCCCTCGATGCGCCCGTGCTGCGCATCAACCAGGCCGACACGCCGTTGCCCTTCGCCCCCAGCCTCATCGATGCTTCGTTACCGAGCCTGGCCCGCGTCGTGCGTGCCGTGAAAGAGGTGATGTACGTGGTGAAGTGAACGCTACCGCCCGGGTGGTGAAATGGTAGACACGAGGGACTTAAAATCCCTTGGCCCGCAAGGGCTGTGCGGGTTCAAGTCCCGCCCCGGGCACCCGTAACGAGCGATGCCCCCCATGAGGGAGGCATCTGCTGAGCGAGAAACGGGACTCGAACCCGCGACCCCGACCTTGGCAAGGTCGTGCTCTACCAACTGAGCTACTCTCGCATGGGGCCGCAAATATAGCCCGCGGGCGATCCGCTCCAAACGATCACCAGTGATGGAAGCCGCGTGGCGCTACGCGCACCCGGAAGCCTTGCTCGGAGATGCTGTCTCCACGGTGCGACCAGAGGTAGACCTTCAATTCCTCGCTAACGCGATACAACTCATCCACAGGCGTTGTGGCATAGCACAGGCCGGTTCCAATGCCTCGCGCGGTGCTGATCGGCAGGGTCCGGTATTCCGTTGTTAGCTCCCCGTACTTGCGTTCGATCACCACAACGGCGCTCGCGTCATGCGGCGCGGACGTCATCACGTCGATGACCAATGCGCCTTCGTGATGGCCTTCAAGTTGATCCATGCTGATCGTGCAACCGCTGCCGAACGGTGACTCCTTAGTCAGCCAACGTATGGTCGCACCCTTCGTTTCGTGCAAGAGCAACCACGGAGCCGCCGTAAGGCGTGGATCGAGACGGACGAGTTCCGCCCTTCCGTGCTTGCGCACATCGGTCGCCTCCCAATGGTCCAGGATCCCGCAGCGCACGGCAGGGTCCGCCTTCAATCCGGCATCCACCCAGTAGAGTGGACGGGCGTGACCGAGCTCATCGCTTCTGAATTTCTCGGCATTCAACAGCAGCGCAATGGCCTCGCCTGCATCCGCAGCCTTCTCCGCGCGCAAGGACCAGCCATTCATATCGTCATGCAAGGGATTCCGCAGCGTGCCATCATCGTTCATCACCACGGCCGCATCGTCCGGGATCGAAGCGACCAACCGTTCCACATCGCCCTCCAATCGATCGCTCTTCGGCCTATGCGCGAAGAGGGACCAACAGACCGAAGCGAACAGGATGAGCGCCCCGCCTTTGGCCATTATTCCGGTATCGGTGAACGCGATGGGGAACAACAGGCCGAAGAAGGTGATGAGCGAAATGGCGAGCAGCCAATGGACGATGGGCTTGCGATAACGGAATTCCACCCGATGCGATCCAGCAGGGACCTCGACGCCCATCGCGGCCACGTTCACTGGAAGCAAGGGCTGCCGCTCGCCGTCCACGCGCACCTCCCAGCCTGGGTAATGGCTCTGCTGCAGCACGAGCAGCGCGGGTCCGGCAGTGGCGCATGCGATGGTGAACGAATTGCGATCGAAGCCGGTGACCACAATCCGATCAAGCGCGGATCGAGCGGATGACGCAGCGGCATCAACGCCCGGCATCAGCACCACCAGCCCACTGTCGCGGTCCGCATCGACCTTCTCCTTGACGTATGAAACCCATGGGATGATGGAATCGGCCAGGTAAGCCACTGGTTGCCGCGACATCGCGTTCCAAAGCGCTGCGTGCTCCACCTCCAGGCTCATGGCATTCTGGAGCCAGAAGGTGTTCACGCCGTTCCGCGAGAAGCCGCCGAGGAAGTCCTGCGTGTTGTGGGCGAGGTGGTGGGGCCGAAGGCTGTTGTCATCGTCGTACGTCGAGGTCGGCACCATTTCCGGAATGACCGGCCCTTCGCTCAAGGAGCTTATGCGATCATGCAGCCAGCGTGGCTTGATATCGGAAACGGCCGTGTTCCATTGCGCAAGCGAAGTGTTCCAACCCATCTCCAGAAGGACGAGCGCGAGGAACCACGGGAAGGAGAGTTTCCTGCGCCATGCGAGCATGAGCGCGGCGATGACCACCGGTAGGCTCCCGGCGGCTCCGATCAGCACGCGTCGATCGAGGTCGATCGCGCGCATCCGCTCGAACAAGGTGAAGCCATCGTGATCCGGCTTCGCGTTCATCAGCGATGCAACAGCGATAGCGATCATGGCTGTGGAGGCGATCACGGCCGCCAAGGTTCCCCGTCGCAGTTCACCGGACCAATGCATGCGCATGGTCCCCGCTGCCAGCACCAGCACCGCGAGCCATGTGAACCAGCGGAAATAAGCAGGGAAGCGGAAGAGGTCCAGGCCGGGCGCGTTGGACCAGAGCCAGCGGTGAACGGGAGTGGCTCCGCCGAATGCCACGACCGCGCAGATGGCGCCGAAAGCGAGGAACACGTTCTCAATTACCGTCCGCTTTCGCAGCAGTGCGGCCGCAGCAAGCGGAAGCATCAATGCGCCCATGTACGCGTTGGCCATGGGCGGGTCGGTGCCTAAGCGCTCCATGGCGGTGCCGGTTGCGAACGGGAAGAGGAGGGAGATGAGTGATTGCGGCGTAAGCGGGTTGACAGCAGCGGCGTCGTAGGCGAGCCCGCCCGCACGCGCCAAGTGCAGAGCGGCCTCCCACCAAGCATGGAGCACGCCCGCGCCGATGAGCGATGCGCCGACCACCGCGGCGAAACACCACAGCAGCAGGGTCCAGATTCCAGTCCATGCTTCGGCCTTCCATCGCGACCAGGCATGTACGGCGACGAGCGCGAGCAGCAGGTAGCATGCAATGATGGAGAAGGTGTGGTTGCCGCCGGTGAGCAGCAGCCCTTGGAACAGGGCGACGCGCGCCGCGGATCGCCAGCCCGGAGATTGGAAGAGGCGTATCGCCGCATCGAGGAGCCATGGCAACCAGGCCGCGCTGATCACCGAATAGAAATGCATCTGGTGGCCGGTGAAGAATCCGCCGAGTGCGTATGCCGCTCCGATCACCAGGCCGATGCGAGCGCCGCTGCCGAGCGTGCGCACAAGCCGCATCATGCCGAGTCCGCCGATGATGACGTAGAGCAGGAAGAGTGATTGCAGCGCGTGTATGCCATGTCCGATGGTGCCGCCGAGCGCGATCGATTCGATGTACCAGGCCGGGCCCTGCAGATCGGCGTGCATCGGATAACCGAATTGCTGGTGAGGGTTCCACAGCGGGAAATGTCCATCCATCAGGCAGCTGCTGATGAACCATCGCCAAGGGAGCCAGCAGTTCAGCGCGTCTCCGTGCGCCAACGCATATTGGAAAGTCGACAGCGGCCAGTAGGTGATGACCACGGCCAGGCCGATGACGAGCCAGCCCCAGCGCGAGGCCCATGCCTCCTGCCGGTGGTCGAACGAGGGAGCAGCCATCGCGCGCCTCAGGCCTTCTTCAACCGCACCTTGCCCGCGCCTGCCATCCGCTTGATCTCGTTCAGCTTGAGCAGCGCTTCCACGGGTGTGAGCGTATCGATGTCGAGTTCGTTGAGCTGCTCACGGATGCTCTCCAGCGCGGGGTCGTCGAGCTGGAAGAAGCTCAGCTGCGGCTCGGGTTCCAGTCCGCGTACGCTGGGCCGTGGGCGCTTGCCGCTATCCGTTCCGCTGTCGCCGAGGTCGCCCGCATGCGAGCGTTCCAGATGCGCAAGCACCTTGCGCGCGCGCTCCACCACCGCCTTCGGCATGCCGGCCATCTGCGCCACATGGATGCCGAAGCTGCGGTCGCTTCCGCCCGGCACCAGCTTGCGCAGGAAGAGCACGCGCCCATCCGCCTCGCGTACGGCCACGCTGTAGTTGCGGATGCGATGGAAGGTGGCGGCCATCTCGTTCAGCTCGTGGTAGTGCGTGGCGAAGAGCGTCTTGGGCCGCGTGGGATGCTCGTGGAGGTGCTCCGCTATCGCCCACGCGATGGAGATGCCGTCGTAGGTGCTGGTGCCGCGCCCGATCTCATCGAGCAGCACGAGGCTGCGCTCGGTGAGATTGTTCAGGATGCTGGCCGACTCGTTCATCTCCACCATGAAGGTGCTCTCGCCGGTGCTCAGGTTGTCGCTGGCGCCCACACGGGTGAAGATCCGGTCCACGATGCCGATGCGTGCCGACCGGGCGGGCACATAACTGCCGACCTGCGCCATCAGCGTGATCAGCGCGGTCTGCCTGAGCAGGGCCGATTTCCCGCTCATGTTCGGGCCGGTGATGATGACGATCTGCCGGTCCTCAGGGTCGAGGAGCACATCGTTGGCCACATAGGATTCGCCCGGCGGCAGCTGCTGTTCGATCACCGGGTGGCGCCCGTCGCGGATGTCGAGCACATGCCCATCATCCAGCACCGGCCTGCAATAGCTCAGTGCCGTCGCGTTCATTGCGAAGGCGCGCAGCACATCAAGCGCGGCGACGGCCTGCGCGCACTGTTGCACGGCCGACACCTCGGCCACCACCTGCTGCACGAGCGCGGCATAACGCTCATTCTCCAGCGTCAGGATCCGCTCCTCCGCGCCGAGGATGCGCTCCTCCAAGGCCTTCAGCTCCTCGGTGATGTATCGCTCGGCCCCCACCAGGGTCTGCTTGCGCACCCAATCGGCGGGCACCTTTTCCTTATGCGTGTTGCGCACCTCCAGGTAGTAGCCGAAGACGTTGTTGTAGCCCACCTTCAGCGAGGTGATGCCGGTGCGCTCCCCTTCGCGCCGCTGCACATCGAGAAGCAATTCCTTCGCGTGCGAGGTCACGTGCCGCAGGTCGTCGAGCTCAGCGCTCACCCCGCCGCGGATGACACCGCCGCGGTGCATCGTCGCCGGTGTCTCTGGTTCGATGGTGAGGCGGATCGCTTCTGCCACCTCGAGCGGTACGTGCAGTGCAGCGGCTTCCTTCTGGAAGACGCCGCCACTGGCCTGCATCCGTTGCCGGATGCGGTCGGTGGATTCGAGGGCCAGGGCGAGCTGCAGGAGCTCGCGCGGGGCGATGCGCGCCGCCGCCGCCTTGCCGGTGAGCCGCTCCAGGTCGCTGATGCGTGCCAGCTCCGAACCGAACTCCTCCATGAGCGCGGGTGTTGCGACCAAAGCCTCTACGCGGTCGTGCCGTTGCGCGATGGCGGCGTGGTCGAGCAGTGGGAAGAGCAGCCAGCGCCGCATCAGGCGCGAACCCATCGGGGTCACGCATCGGTCCATGCTCTCAGCAGGGTGCGCGCGCCCTCGTTCACCGGCGCCACCAGTTCGAGGTTGCGGATGGTGAAGCGGTCGAGGCCGACATGGTCCGAGGGCCGCAATCTGCTGATGGCGGTGATGTGCGCCACCCGGTCGTGCCGCGTCTCCCCTAGGTAGTGCAGCACCGCCCCGGCCGAACGCTGCCCCCACTTCAGGTGATCGATGCCGAAGCCCTTGAGCGAGGCGGTGCTGAATTGATGCATCAGACGCTCCTTCGCGAAGTCATCGGCGAAGGCCCAATCATCCAGCGCGTAGCTCCGGTATTTCGAAGCGCAGGACTCGAGGAAGGCGTCACGCGCGCCCTTGGGCAGGAGCAGCTCGCGCGGCGCGTGACCTTCGAGGAGCTTGGCGGTGGTCTCCGTGCCCTCCTCGGCCACGGTGAACTCGCCCGTGGTCACATCGAGGAAGGCGATGCCGTAGGCGTCCGGCCCACCGCACAGGGCAGCGAGCCAATGATTCTCGCGGCGGTCCACCACGTGCTCGTTGAACGCCACTCCGGGGGTGACCACTTCGGTGACGCCCCGCTGCACGATGGTCTTGGCCAGCTTGGGTTCCTCCAGCTGGTCGCAGATCGCCACGCGGAACCCGGCGCGCACGAGGCGCGGCAAATAGGTCTCGATGCTGTGGTGCGGGAACCCCGCGAGCTCCATCTCCTGGCTGCCGCCGTTGTTGCGCTTGGTGAGCGTGATGCCCAGCACCCGCGCCGCCGTGACCGCATCGCTGCCGAAGGTCTCGTAGAAATCGCCCACGCGGAAGAGCAGGATCGCATCGGGATACCGGCCCTTGATCGATGCGTATTGCCGCATCAATGGGGTATCGCTCTTCGCCTTGCTCATCGGGTGCGGCCGCCAAGCCCCAATTTCGCCGCCCAAAGTACATCCGGCCCTTCGGGCGCCATCTCCAAGTTCTCCACAGCCGATGCCCGCCGACGATCGCAAGCTGCGCATGGACGAACTGGGTCGCGTCGCCCCAGAAGCGTACGCCACCGGCCTTACGGGCCGCATCACCGTTGTGCTCGATGATGTGCGGAGCCGGCACAACGTGGGCTCCATCTTCCGCACTGCCGATGCCTTCGGGGTGGAGCGGCTCGTGCTCTGCGGATTCACGCCCTGTCCACCGCATCGCGAGATCGAAAAGACGGCCTTGGGGGCCACTGCTTCAGTCCCTTGGTCCCACGAAAAGGAAGCCTTGGCAGGCGTGCGCGGACTTCAGGACCAAGGATACCTGGTCCTGGCCGTGGAGCAGACCGTGAGAGCCATCCCCCTCGGAGAACTGGAATTCGACCATCATCGGCCAATCGCATTGGTGTTCGGCAACGAGCTCCATGGCGTTTCGGACGCGGTGGTGCAAGCATGCGATGCCTGCATCGTTGTGCCGCAGCGAGGCTCCAAGCATTCGCTGAACGTCTCGGTATGCGCCGGGGTGGTGCTCCATGCCATCGCAGGGCGCTGATTGCCAAGGCAACCCTTCGCTGGAAAGGGGGTCTTGGAGGGTGGAACCGGGAGCCGCCCTTGGCCCGTACAAGCCCCGCCCTCTATATTTGGCTGCCCGCCACTGGATCGCATGCATAAACTCCTACGCCGACGCCTCCTATTGACGTTCCTCTTGGGTGCTGCGGCCTTCGGTCCTGCATGGGCCCAGTATTTCCGGCAATCGACCTATTGGAAGACCCATCGGCAGGAGGTGGAATTCGGCCTTGGCATCACCAACTTCTTGGGTGAACTGGGTGGCCGGAACCAGATTGGCTCGCCCTTCGTCTGGGACTTGGAGCTCAGCCAGACCCGTCCGGCCGCGAGCTTCGCGTTCCGTTATTACCTCGCCCGGAAGCAGGCGATGCGCCTGCGCATCACTTACGGCGTGCTCGCCGGCAACGACAACCTCACCACCGAGCCCTTCCGGATGACCAGGAACCTCAATTTTAAGTCGGACGTGGTGGAACTCTCGCTCGTCTATGAGCTGCATCTCTACCGCGAGGAGCTTGGCCATATGTATGACCTCCGCGGCGTGAAGGGCACCAAGGGCAGCCGTGTCGGCTTCTACCTCTTCGGCGGCATCGGCGGCTTCTACTTTGACCCTCGCGCCCAATTCAACAACGCCTGGGTGCGGTTGAAGCCATTGGGCACCGAGGGCCAAGGTCTGCCCGGTGGTGCGGATGAGTACAAGAACTTCCAGCTCTGCATCCCCATGGGCATCGGCATCCGACGCGCCTTCACCAAGCAATGGAGCGGTGGCTTGGAGCTGCAATACACCAAGACCTTCACGGACTACATCGACGACGTGAGCACGAAGTACTATGACCCTGAGGCGATCGGTGCGGCCTACGGCGATGTGGCGGCCTACCTCTCCAACCCCGCATTGGACAGCGGCCCGCTCGTGGAGAACGGCATCATCTCCACAGCGCCCGGCATGCAGCGCGGTGATGAGGGCGATCTCGACGCCTACATCTTCCTCAAGGTGACGGCCGATTGGAAGCTCTACAAGTACAAGAGCGGATCCAAGAAGTACCGCGCGCGGATCCGTCGTCAGAAGATCGTGTTCTAAGCCGGAAACATCCTCTGGAAACGCCTCCGGTCACCGGAGGCGTTTCCATTTCCAGCCCTTGCCTCTAGATTCGGCCACCGTGCGCATCCTCATCACCGGTTCCAACGGTCTGCTCGGACAGAAGCTCGTGGCCGCGCTTCGTGACGATTCGGACGGGCAGCTCATCGCCACCAGCCGCGGCGCGGATCGTACGCCGCAGCCGCTAGGCGAGCGCTATCGCGCGATGAACATCACGGTGCGGGCGGAGGTGGACCGCGTGTTCGATGAAGTAGGGCCCGAGGTGGTGATCCACAGCGCCGCCATGACCAATGTGGATGCGTGTGAGGCGGACCCTGAGGCTTGCGCGCTGCAGAACATCACCGCAACGCGGCATCTCGTGGAGGCGGCCAAGCGGCATGGCAGCCACTTCATCTTCCTCAGCACCGACTTCATCTTCGATGGTTCGAAAGGACCTTATAGGGAGGAAGATGAACCGGCTCCATTGAGCATCTATGGCAACAGCAAGCTCGAGGGCGAGCGCATCGTGATGCACGCGGGGCTGGCGAAATGGTCCATCGCGCGCACGATCATCGTGTATGGCGTTGCGCCCGGATTGAGCCGCAGCAACGTGGTGTTATGGGCGAAGAGCGCGTTGGAGCAAGGACAGCCGATCAAGGTGGTGGACGACCAATGGCGCATGCCCACGCTCGCGGAGGACCTCGCCGACGGTTGCATCCGCATCGCGAGGCGCGGCGCCACCGGCATTTATCACCTGTGCGGGCCCGATGGCATGAGCATACTTGAGCTCGTGCGGCGCGTCGGCGCCTTCTTCCAGTTGGACACGTCTGTAATCACCGCAGTGAAGAGCGACACGCTGGGCCAGCCCGCAAAGCGCCCACCGAGGACAGGCTTCATCATCGACAAGGCGCGACGCGACCTGGGTTATTCGCCGCACGGGTTCGAGGAAGGGTTGGCTGTGGTGCGGGAACAGCTAGGCGCTTGAGGGTCGGGGGCTCAACCCCCAACCTCATCAACCTGCAACCCTCAACCTGCCGCATATCGCCCACCCTTCTATATTGGCGAGCCTTAACCGCTCGCAAGGCCTCGCAAGAAGAGTTTGATCGTGGGGGGACACGCGTGGAGCCAGGTCATGGCCATGGGGGCAACGCAGATGGGACTGGGCGGCTTCTGCGCTTCCCGGTGCAGGCGGTGAACAACGGCGTTCATCTCCTTACCTCATCTGCTTCCTGCTGATGGGCATCCCCTGCTGTGGTCGTTGGCATGGGTCGCTTCGGTGGGCGCAGCAACAACCCTGCCGCCCTTCATCCTCGATACGATGACCAAGCGCGCCTTCTGGAAATACTTCGGCGTGTTCGGCATCTTCACCATTATCCTGTGGCAACACCACTGCTACATCGAGAGCTGGACCATGAGCTACGTGTGGCACAGCATCGCGGGCACCTTCGATGGGCTGAGCCAGCTGCAGGTGGCGGAGTTCTTCAACAACTACCTCGACATCGGCAGCAGCCATTCGGGCATCCCTTACGAGGCCGTGGTGTTCTACGTGCTCTGCCTGCTGCTCAACACCTGGATCCTCTCGCGCGGGCTGCGCGGCGTGGAGCGCGCGGCCAAGATTGGCATGCCCTTGCTCATCCTCTTCGGTGTGTTCCTGGCGCTGCGCGGCGTCACGCTCGGAACCAGCGGGGCCAGCGCTGAGGTGCCCACCGCAAGCGCTTGGGATGGCCTCAACTTCTTGTGGACACCGCAGTTCGACAGCCTGAGCAACCCGAGGGTGTGGCTGGCTGCTGCGGGCCAGATCTTCTTCACCTTGAGCGTGGGCATGGGCACCATCCATTGCTATGCAGCGTACGTGCGGAGCAAGGACGACATCGCGCTCAACGCCGTCAGCGCGGGCTTCATGAATGAATTCGTGGAAGTGGTGCTGGGGAGCATGATCGTCATCCCGATTGCCGCAGGCTACCTCGGCCTCGATTGGGTGAAGGAGAATGCCGGCTTCGGCATGGCCTTCCAGACCATGCCCTTCCTCTTCGAGAAATGGGGCCCCTTCCTCAGCATGGCGGCCGGCGTGATGTGGTTCGGGCTGCTCTTCTTCGCGGGCATCACCAGTTCGCTGGCCATGGGCACGCCATGGATGGGCTTCATGCGCGACGAGTTCGGTTGGGGCCGGAACAAGGGCGCATGGAGCTTCGGCGCCATCGTCCTCGCGCTCGGTCTGCCCACGGTGCTCTTCTACCAGCAGGGCGTGTTCGGAGAGTATGATTATTGGGCAGGCACGGTGGCGCTCGTCGTGTTCGCGCTGGCCGAGACGGTGCTCTTCGCCTGGGTCTTCGGGATCAACAGAGGTTGGAAGGAACTGCTCTCGGGCTCCGACCTGAAGGTGCCCACGGTGTACAAATTCATCATCAAGTACATCACTCCTGCGATGCTGCTGGTGGTCTTCATTGGCGCGCTCTTCACGCCGATCGGCAACGAATGGGGAGTCGCGTTGCAAGGGCTCTTCGCTGGCGAAGGCTGGACCCTCGACAACGGCTCCATCATCAAGACGATCGCGAATGCCGGCCTGCACGAGCAGCTCGCAGCCGCCACGGATCCTGAAACGGTCTCCGCCCTGAAGGACCGTCTGTTCTTCACGAACATGGCACGCGTAATCCTCACGGCCACCTTCGCAGGGCTCGCGCTGTTGGTGTACCTCGCCGCGCTCCGCCGCATTCGCTCCACGAAATCCTGATGGCCATGAACACGCAAGCACTCACTCTCATGCTGGCCACGCAGCTCACAGTGATCGCCATCACGGCCTACTTCTTCTACCGCGTGTTCACCACCCCGCCGAGGAAGGAGCCGGACAGCTTTGCCGAGAACGACGACGAGCCTCGTTGACCCGTACCTGCCATGGCCAAGTCGCCCGACCGCTGGCGTGAGCGCAAGG
>JADJXF010000011.1 GCA_016715995.1 Flavobacteriales bacterium | reverse complement strand
GAGAAACGCGCACGTAGCCCTGCATCTCTTGGTGCAGCGCAGAGCAGAAGTCCGTGCAGTACATCGGCGTCACTCCAACTCGGGTGGGAACCCACTTGAGGGTCTGTGTTTCACCAGGCATGATGAGCAACTCAGCATTCGCGGCTCCCTTGATCGCGAAGCCGTGGGGCACATCCCAATCCTGCTCCAGGTTGGTCACGTGGAAGTACACTTCGTCACCCAGTTTCACGCCCTCGATGTTGTCCGGTGCGAAGTGCGAGCGGATGGTGGTCATCCACACGTGCACCTCCTTGCCACGACGCTCGATCTTGGTCTCCTTCTCACCCTTGGCCACGAAGGGGTGTTCGTTCTCCTCGATCTTGAAGAACTTCACCTCGCGAGGCTTCACCAGCTCGGCGGGAATGGCCTGTGCGTAGTGCGGCTCGCCCGTAGTGGGGAAGTCCAGCAACAGTTCCATCTTGTCGCCATCGATACTGTACAATTGCGCGCTCTGCGTCAGCTCGGGACCTGTGGGCAGGTAGCGGTCCTTGGTTATCTTGTTGTACGCGATCACGTATTTACCCCACGGCTTCTTGCTGTCCCCACCGGGAACGCAGAGGTGACCGATGCTGTAGTACGTCGGCACACGGTCCACCACCTCCAGTTTCTCCACGTTCCACTTCACGATTTCGCTGCTCACGAAGAAGCTGGTGTAGGCGTTGCCCTTGTCGTCGAACTCGGTGTGCAATGGCCCGAGACCGGGCTTCTTTACCTCACCGTGCAGTACGCTTTCATACTTCAGCACCGGGATGCCGGCGAAGTCGCCCTCCACATCGTTTGCCGCGATCGCTTTCTGGATCTTCTCGAAGCTGAACACCGGGATCAGTGCGGCCAGTTTGCCGCTCCCCACGATGTACTTGCCGGTGGGGTCCACATCGCAGCCGTGCGGGCTCTTCGGACAGGGCATGAAATACACCAGCCCGGGATGGTCCTTAGGGTCCAGTTGAAGCACATCGTCATAGACCGTGGTCTCCGTGCTGTGGGTCTTCTCGTTCCACCAGTTGCTGTGGTGCTTGCCGGGAACGCGCTTGCCCTTGCCGTCCTTGGCGAGTTGTTCCGCCAACTTCCAGTTCACCGCCATGATGAAGTCTTTGTCGCGCTGGCTGGCGTTCACCTCCAACAGGCTGTAGGCCTGCTCGGTGTTGTAGCAGCTGAAGAAGAACCAACCCTCACTGGGCCCCTTGCCGGCATGGCTCAAGTCGAAGTTCACGCCGGGGGTCACGATTTGGAAAGCGATGCTCATTTTGCCTGTCTCGGGTTCGGGGTGGATGAAGCTCACGTTCCCCTTGAAGTTCTCCTTATAGGTCTTGATAGGCACGTCGCGCGAGGCGTCATCACCCATGGGTACGCTGAATCGCGTGCCGGCCACGACATACTCGCTATTGCCCGTGGTGAAGGGTGAGCTGTGATTGCCCGCACTGTTCGGGATTTCGATGATGCTTCCCGTGCGGAAGGTGCCGAGATCAACCAAAGCGATTCTAGGCGTGTTGTTGCCGTTGATGAAGCACCATTTGCCATCGGGGATGCCATCGGTCTGCGACAACTCCGGGTGGTGGCTGTCGTCCCACGGAATGAAGCCGTGGCTGGTGGTGAGCATGCCTTTGCTCTCCTCGCTATAGCCATAGCCGCTCTCGGGATCCACGCTGAACACAGGTACTTCGCGCAGCAGGCGCCCGCTGGGCAGCCCATAGACCGCGAGCTGGCCGCTGAATCCACCGCTCACGAGATTGTAGAACTCATCATGCGTTCCGGGCTTCACATACACTTTGGAAGCGGCATCACCGGTCACTACGGTTTTCGTGGTGCCCGAGGGGCGGCAGCCTGGCAGGCTGTTCATCAGCACGAAGGCGCCTGCGATGACGCCTAGAGCGGTGCCGGTTAGAAGAAGCGGTTGTTTCATGGTCTATGGGTTGGGTGTTGGTTGGTGGGTGGTCGGCATCAGAGTGTGCGCATGAACTCAAGCACTTCGCGGCCTTCGTCCTTGCTCAGGCCTTGGTTGGGCATGCGTACGAGGCATTCTTCCAACTGCGCTTGTGCGTCGGCATCGGTCTCCAACATCACATCGATGTTGAGCATCATGTTCATGATCCATTCGGGCTTGCGGCGTTCGGTGACGCCCTTCCAGCCGGGTCCCACTACGCGGTTCGGGCCTGTGCTGTGGCAAGCTTGGCATTTCACATCGTAGGTGGCGCGGCCTTTCTCCACCATGCCTTGGTCGATATCGCCAAGGGTGATGTCTGCGGCTGTGATCAAGCCTGCTGGAGCAGACTTGCCGGAGGATGCTCCCGGAGGGCCACCAGCGCCGGGAGGTGTGCCAGCAGCGCCGTCACCGCCACCACAGGCCGTGAGCGCGGCGATTGCGGCAAGGAAGGTCATCTTCGCGAGGGAGGTGTTCAGGAGTCTCATGGGTAGGTGCATTTGTCTTGAGCGCGTGACAAAAGTCATCGGACTCTTTTGTCCGTTTCATGACGTTTGTCACCTCGGCGGTTGATTCATGCCGGGTTGCCCTAACCCACTCCATATGCGTCGCTGGTTCCGGATCGCGCTCTTCAATCTCCTGCTCGCGGCCATCATTGGGGCGCTGCTCCGCGCGCTCTACATCTGGGAGATCCCCTTCGTTCGCTTCCGTCCGTTCCTGCACGCACACTCGCATGTGGCCCTGCTCGGCTGGCTCTTCATCGGCGTGGTGCTCTGTCTGTTGCACGATGGCGGCAATGGCACGCTCACCAAGCGCACGCGGTGGCTGCTGCTCGCGTTGCAAGGCACCGTCATGGCTATGCTCTTGTCCTTCCCTGTTCAGGGATACGGCGCGGCATCCATCGCGGCTTCCTCAGCGCATCTGCTGCTCGCGTATCCCTTGCTCGCCATGGTCTGGCGCGCGTCGCGTAGCTGGCCGGCCCAGGGCAGCGGTAGGCTCACACGATGGGCCATCGCCTTCTTCGCTGTCAGCACGGTGGGCACATGGGCCTTGCCGGTGATCATCGCCACCGGCAACCAAGGCAAGGAGGTCTACTACTGGGCGGTGCAGTTCTTCCTGCATTTCCAGTTCAATGGCTGGTTCTGGTTCGCGGCCATGGCCATCGGTGCGCGCTGGGCCGAACGCAACGCCTTCGATCTGCGCATCGACCGGCTCACCACCGCGCTCTGGGTGGTCTCTGCGATCCTCACCTACTCGCTGGCCATCGCATGGAGCGAGCCACACCCGGCCGTGTTCGCCACCGTGTCGACGGCCGTGGCGCTGCAAGCCTGGGCCGCGGTGCGAATGCTACGGTTGCTGCTGCGGCTGCGAACGCAAGCCTACACGCGCTTCACGCCCTGGGCGCGCGTCCTCATCGGCATGGCACTGGTGAGCATGGCCTTGAAGGTGCTGGTGCAGGCAGCCGTGGCAGTGCCCAGCGTGGCCATGATGTCACTCACGGTGCGGCACCTGGTTATGGGCTTCATCCACATGAACACGCTCGGCACCATGAGCGCACTGCTGCTCGCGTATGCAATCACGCACGACTGGTTCTCATCGCGCTTCATCATCGCGCGCGCCGGATTGCTGCTGCTCGCCTTGGGCATCATTGCCAGTGAATTGTTGCTCTTCGCGCAGGGCACCTTCTTCTGGCTCGGCTGGGGCATGATGCCCGGCCACTATGCCACGCTCTTCGGTGCCAGCGCGCTCATGCCAGGTGGTATCCTGCTCGTGTTGCTGTCCTTCCGCGATCGATTGCGCGCGCCGAAGGCGGCAGATCATTGATCAGCCCCACTTTCGGTCGGGCCTAAGCCTCGGCCCGTACACCCGTACCCGCTTGCTTCTGCTTGCAGCGCCGCTCACCAGTTCCACTTGCCGCTGAGGCACGCCGAACTGCTGGGCCAGGTAGGAGAGGAGCGCATCGTTCGCTTTGCCATCCACCGGTGGTGCGGCGAGACGGATCTTCAGTGCATCGCCATGGGTGCCCGCCACCTCGGTGCGCTTGGCGCCGGGCTGCACGTGCAGAGTGAGCAGCAGGTGATCCGGTTCTTCAATGAGCCAGACGGGCATGGACGCAAGATGGGAGATCAGCGGTCGCGCGCCGCCAGCATCACCGCCACCGTCACGAAGCCCACCACGCTCACGCTGCTCAAGGGCATCAGGATGGCCGCGAAGAGCGGGGTCATTTGGCCCGCCACGGCGAAGCTGACGCCGGTGATGTTGTATAGCAAGGAGATGCCAAGGCTGGCGAGCACGATGCGGCGTGCGCGGCGCGTAACGCGGAGGAAGTGGGGGAGCTGCTGCAGGCTGTCGGCATCCATGATGGCGTCGCTGGCAGGGGTGAGGGCGGCGGTGGTCTCGGTCACGGTAACACCCACGTCGGCTTGGGCCAGCGCGCCGGCATCGTTGAGGCCATCGCCCACCATGAGCACGCGGCGGCCCTCGCGTTGCAGCACTCTAACTGCTTCGCTCTTCTCATCCGGTGCGCACCGCGTGCGGATGCTTTCGGTCGGGAACACCTCGGCGAGTTCGGGGTCCACTTGGTGGTCGCCGGTAATGAGGCCCACACGCAGCGATGCCCCCAAGCGCTTCACCGCTTCCACGATGCCCGAGCGTGCCTGCTTCCGGATGGTGAAATGACCGCGATGCACCCCGCCGATGGACACATGCACATGGGCCTCGCCCGCGTCGCGCGCCGCTTCTTCACCGCCTGTGAAGTCCGCCGAACCGATGCGCATCGGCAGGCCATCGACTTCACCGATGATGCCTTGCCCCGCAATCTCCGTGACCTCCTTCACATCGGTCTCCTCCCTCATCTCCTTCACCCGTTTCTTCAGCTTCTCAGCGAGCACGACACTCAGCGGATGCGCGCTGTTGCGAGCCAGTGCAGCGATCCGGCGCTCCGCATCACGCGCGAGCTTTGCGCCATGCCAATCGACCTGATGCGCCTCGCGTGCGGTGAGCGTGCCGGTCTTGTCGAAGAGCACCGCATCCACATGGGCCATGCGCTCCACCACTTCGGCATCGCGCAGGAAGAGGCCGCGCTTGCCCAGCAGCCGGATGGTATGGCCGTAGGCGAAGGGCATGCTCAGGGCCAGTGCGCAGGGGCATGCCACGATTAATACCGCGGTGACCACCGGCCAGATCATGCTTGCATCCTTACCCCACCAGTAAAGGCCCGCGCCCAACGCGATGAAGAGCACCGCGAGGGTGAAGCGCCGCGCCACCTGATCGATCAGACGGGGCATGGCCGGACGCTCCTGTGCGCCGCTCTGCTCGGCCCACAGGCGTTTCAGACGGCTATCTGCGAAGGAGCGGAGCACCTCGAGTTCGATGGCCGCTCCGCGTTGGCGGCCGCCAGCTTTGATCGGGTCGCCGGGTTGCTTGCGCACGGGCAGCGGCTCTCCGGTGATGAAGCTATTGTCGATGTGGCCGGTGCCTTCCCGCAGGATGGCATCCACGGGCACGAGTTCCTGATCGCGCACCACGATGCGGTCGCCGGGCACCAGATTGGCCACGCGTGCGGGCTCCTCGGCATCGCCGCGCTTGCGCAGCACCACCAGCGGCAGGAAGTCTTCCAAGGCGCGGTCGAAGCGTAGCGCACGGTAGGTGTGCGCCTGGTACCATTTGCCGATGAGCAGGAAGAAGAGCAGTCCGGCGAGCGAGTCGAAATAGCCCGGACCAGCGCCGCTGATCACATCGTGCAGGCTGCGGAACCACAGCGCCACGATACCTAGGGCGATGGGCTGGTCGATGTTCACCTGTCTGCTGCGCAGCCCGGCCCACGCGGCGCGGAAATAGTCTGTGCTCAGGAAGAGGACCACGGGCACGGAGAACAGCGCCGAGAGCCATTGGAAGCCGATGCGCAGGTCGGCCTCGCCGTCAGCGCCCAGGTATTCCGGGAAGCTGAACAGCATGGTATTTCCGAAGATGAAGCCTGCCACGCCCAAGCGGATGTAGAGCATGCGTGGCACCTGGTCGGCGCGGCCGGTGTCCTTGCCAGCGGTGAGTTGTGGGCCGTAACCGATGCGCCTCATCAGCTTAACCAGGTCCTGCAAGGGCAGTTTCTCCTCGCGGAAGGTGATGGTGAGTTCCTTGTCGGTGAAGCTCACGCGCGAACGGATGATGCTCGGCTCGATCCGATGCAGGTTCTCCAGCAGCCAGATGCAGCTGCTGCAATGCATCTGCGGGATGCGGAACCTGGCGCGTGTTATTCCCGCTTCGCTGAACTCCACCAGCCGCTCGCGCACCTCAGGAAGGGCGAAGAGTTCCAATCGCTGCTCGTCGGCGGTGGATTCCTGCTTCACGCCGGGCTGCTTCTCCAGCGAATAGTACTCGCACAGGCCGGCCTCGCTCAGCAGGTCGTACACCACCTGGCAGCCGTGGCAGCAGAAGTCCTTGCCGTCGTGTACGCGGTGATCATCGGCGCAGGGTTCGCCGCAGTGATAGCAGGTGACCTTGGTCAGGGTTTCGCCTTTCACGGCTGCAAAGAGCGGGAAAGCGATAGGGTTCGGAACTGACGGATGTCAGCGGGATGCCGACAGGGGCGACGGTGAATCGCCAAATCCACATCCACGGAGGATGGCAAGGGTCGGGAATGCCGGAGGCGAGAACGCCATGCCACGATGACTACCCGCTTGAAATGACGCGACCGATGGTCACATCACATTGCGGAAGGCGAAGATCGCGAAGGCTACCAGCGCGGCGAAAAGGCCGAGCACCAGTGCCATGGGCGGGGTACGACGAATGAACGAGGTCATGGTAAGAGGGCTTTCTGTCTCGGAGACGGGCTGGGGGTGGGCCTGGTTGCCCCTGCGGATGCGGTCTTTAGCGTTTGTTAGGAAATAGGACTTCCGGCAAGGCTGTTGGCCAGGTTGTCACAACGGCTGTTCCCGGCCAGGAAGTTGGTCGGGATCTGGTCGGCGCTGCCCGGAGCGGGCACGCGCTCCTCGGGAATGAGCAGGAATGGACCGATTCGCAGGTTGGAAAGCCAGCAGCCAACTCGGCTCCTCGAATGGACCCAGTGCGCTATGTGCGTCCCAATGCGCACCTTGTCCGCCGTGATTCCCTTCACCACGCAGACGGACCCCGAGTTCGTGCGGCCCTCGAGCTACTCGCGCCTCGACCGCTATTTCCTCACGCTCATACGCGATGAGCGCGACCTGCCCTTCGTGTACAAGACCCTGGAGGTCACCTTCACGCTCATTCCACTGGGCGTTGCGCTGTACCTGCCGCTGCCCACCTGGCTTTGGTGGACTGTGGCCGCGGTCTATTTCTATGTGAACAACATCACCTTCAAAGGGCCCTTCGGCCTCATGCTGCACTGCACCACGCATCGGCCTTTCTTCAAGCGGCCCTGGATGAACCACTACCTGCCCTGGGTGCTGGCGCCCTTCTTCGGGCAAACACCGGAGACTTACCACGCCCACCATATCGGTATGCACCACGCCGAGAACAACCTCGAGCCCGATGAGAGCAGCACCATGCCGTACCAGCGCGATTCAGGCAAGGACTTCCTGCGTTACTTCCTCACCTTCTTCTTCACCGGCATCTATACGCTCTGCATGTACTTCTTCCACCGCAAGCGCAACCGGTTGCTGATGCGCGTGGTGCGCGGCGAATTGCTCTTCATCCTTTTCTGCTCAGGACTGTGCTTCGTGAACTGGCAGGCGACGCTCATGGTCTTCATCCTGCCATTCCTGGCGTTCCGCCTTGTCGCCATGGCCGGCAATTGGGTGCAGCACGCTTTCGTCTCGCAGGACGATCCGGGCAACCACTTCCAGAACAGTGTCACATGCATCAATGTGAAATTCAACCACAAATGCTGGAACGATGGTTACCACATCAGCCACCACATCGACCCCACGATGCATTGGACGGACCATCCGCGCTACTTCCGCGAGCACCTGGATGATTTCGCGCGCGAGCGTGCCGTGGTCTTCGCAGGGCTCAACTACCTCGACATCTTCGGACTGCTGCTCCGCGACCGTTACGATGTGCTGGCGAAGCACTTCGTGAACGTGGGCAACGTATACAAGAACGATGAGGAGGTGATCGCCTTCTTGCGCGGCCGTACGGCGCCCGTGCCTTTCAAGGCGGATAAGCAGGCACACGGTGTTCTTAGCCCAGCGTAGGGATCATCGCACCATCACGTGGTCGAATACAGGTCCATGCTCAATCCGCCAGGAAGCCGAATTTCCCCGCCTTGTAATCGTTGATGGCCTCGCGGATCTCCTGCTCCGTGTTCATCACGAACGGGCCGTAATTCACGTAGGGCTCGTTCAGCGGCTCGCCGCTCAGCACAAGTAGGATGCACTTCTTGTGGACCTGAACGCGAATGGTACCACCCTCATTCTTCAGTTGCACGTAATGGTTCTCCGGAGCTGAAGTGCCGTTCACGGTGATTGAGCCGTCCACCACAAGGATGCCGGAATTGTACTGCGCAGGCAATTCGAAGACCAGATCGGCGCCTGCGTTCAGGTGCATGTCGTACATGTGGATGGGGGAGTAGGCGCTTGCGATGCCCTTCACGCCCTGGTATTCTCCGGCGATCACGTGAACGGTGCCTTGGCCCTTGGGTAGCTGCACCATCGGCTTCTTCGCGTGCTGGATGCTCTGGTACTTCGCCGGGACCATCTTGTGCTTGCGCGGAAGGTTGATCCATAGTTGCAGCATCTCGAATGCGCCGCCCGTGCGATTGAAGGTCTGCTCGTGGTATTCCTTGTGCAGCACGCCGCCGCCTGCTGTCATCCATTGGATGTCGCCAGGGTGGATGATGCCGTGATTGCCTTTGCTGTCGTGGTGCTCCACGCTGCCCTTGTAGGCGAAGGTGATGGTCTCGATGCCACGGTGCGGATGCACCCCGACACCACGGTCGAGGTCGCTTGGCGGGAAGTTCACCTCCGCGTTGAAGTCGAGCAGGAAGAACGGGCTCATGCGCTCCTCGAAGCCCTTTCCGTTCGGGAAGAAGTTCATCACCTTGAAGCCATTGCCCACCATGTGCGTGTTGGCGGGGGAGAGCACGCCCTCCACGCCGCGCGTGCCGGCGCTTGCGAGATTCTCCACGGCCTTCGCCGAACTGCTCAAGGCGCCGCCGATGAATGCGAGCGCGGTGCCGAGGACGCCGCGATGCAGGAATTCCTTGCGTTCCATAGGAAAGGATTTGGTGGTGAAATTAGCGCCACAAGCCCCCGACCCATGAGCACCGCTCGAGATTGGCACTGGTTCCTCAACACCCTGGTCCGCATACACGTCTCGTGCGACGATGGCGCTGACCGCATCTCCTACATCGAGCACGTCGTGCGCAAGGGCGAATCGCCGCCCCTTCACATCCACGATCGCGAGGATGAGATCTTCCACCTGCTTGAAGGTGAGTTCCGGTTCCGCTTGAATGATGTGGAATTCACCCGCCAGCCCGGCGACGTGGTCTTCATCCCGAAAGGCGCGCCGCACACCTTCCTGTCGTTGTCCCCGGCCGGTGGGCGATTCTTCAGCGTGACCACGGGCGAAGACTTCGAGCGCTTCCTGCGCGACATGTGGCGGAAGGCTGAGCGCGATGAGCTGCCACCGCCCGTTGCACCTACGCCTGGGATGATCGCAGAACTCGGTGCTGCTGCGGCGGCCAACCACATGCCCGCAATCGGTCCGCCGTTGATGTGAAGGCTTAGTGCTCCGCTGTGCGCTGCAATTTCTCTCGCGTCTGGACAACCCATGCCTCGCCCTCTTTGCGGTAGAAGACGGCATCGAAGGAATCCGGGCCGGTGCGCTCGATCTCCTCGCGTAGCTCGATGGTGCCAGTGGCGCTGTGCTGGCTGCCGGTCCAAGTGATCCGGTCACCCTCCCAGCCGGTGGAGGTGAAGAAGTAGTAGCCGCCGGTGTTCGTTACGTTCGTGCGCGTGAATGACTTGGTGTGCACATCGAAGGCGATCAACTCACGGGTGAAATCGCCACCAACCGCATTGGGGCCATCATTGAGCACCACGCGCCCCGCCAACGCCAGTGCGCTGTCCAGCCCGCTCTCCAGGTACCAGGTTCCAGTGAGGTCCGCCTGCTCCGTGGTGTTGCCGGGCACCCAGATCCTGAAATCCCAGGTGCCGACGAAGAAGCGCATGTCGGTCTGGGCTGAACCGGCCTGCGCAAAGCCGATAAGAGCGAGCGTGAAGAGCAGTGATCGGATGAGCATACCCCAAAGATCATCGCCGCCAGAGCACCCGGTAGTACAGTGTGACCTACGGTTCGTGGTGTGTCTGCGATCCATGATCACGCGTGCGCATGCCGGTACCAGCGCAGCAAGCGGTCCGTCCAGCAGCTCTCGACTCTAACTTGGCCGCCCCGCCGATGCGGGATGTTCCACATGCTCGTATTGCTCTCCCCCGCCAAGGACCTTGCGCAAGAGACCCCCGTAATCTCGAAGACCACGCAGCCCGCGTTGCTGGATCATGCCGTTCCGTTGGTGAGCAAACTCAGGACCCTCAGCGCGAAGAAGCTCTCAGCGCTCATGGATCTCAGCGATTCACTCGGCGAATTGAATCGCAAGCGCTACGAGCAATGGTCCACGCCGTTCACGCCGAAGAACGCTCGTCCAGCGGTGTTCACCTTCAACGGTGAAGTGTATCGTGGACTCGAAGCACGAACCCTCAGCAGCGAAGATCTTCAATTCGCCCAGCGCCACCTGCGCATCCTCAGCGGGCTGTATGGTGTACTGCGCCCCTTGGACCTCATGCAGGACTACCGCCTGATGATGGGGACACCCTTTAGCGTGGGCAAGGCGAAGGACCTGTATGCGTACTGGGACGATCGCATCACCGAGGCTTTGAACGCCGACCTCAAGGCCACAAAGTCCGATGTGGTGATCAACTGCGCGAGCAGTGAATACTTCAAAGCTGTTAGATCGCAGAGGCTGAACGCCCGCATCATCACGCCGGAATTCAAGGACAAGGTCGGCGGTGCGTACAAGCCGTTGCAGACGTATGTGAAGAACCAGCGTGGAGCGATGGCCCGCTACATCATCCAGCACCGCTTGCTCGAAGCCGATCGGATCAACGCATACGATGGTGATGGCTACCGATTCTCAGCAGAGGAGAGCACAACTGAGCGGTATGTCTTCCTGCGCGACAAACGGCCGCCGCTGGTGACCAAGAAGCTGGTGGGCGGGAGGATCCGGTGACCAGCGTGAACGCGAAGGTTGTGGCCTACGCTCCTGTGACCTCCATCACCACCTTGCCCGTGTGCTTGCCCTCGCCGAAGTAGCAGATCAAGCGCGGAGCATCCTCCAGCGCGTAAGGCCCATCGATCACCGGCTTCAGCACGCCGCTGCTCAGCAACGGTGCCAGTTCATCCAGGTTCTTATTCGACTTCAGGGCGAGGATATGCATGTTGCGGCGACCGAACCATCGCGCGAAGAGCAGCGCGATCAATCGGCTAGGATCGCCCCCCACCGTTACGTAACGGCCGTTCGGTTTCAACGCTCGCGCTAGTTCTCCTGCCGAGCGTTTGGTCCTCGTATCCACCACCATATCGAAGCGCTCACCAAGTTGAGTGAAGTCGTGTTTCTTGTAGTCGATCACGTGATCAAAGCCCATCGCATTCATCGCTTTGAGTTTCTCGCCTGTGTCGACGCCCCAAACAACGCAACCCTGCCTCTTGGCCAATTGTAGTGCGAAGGTTCCCACTCCACCGCCGCCGCCGTTGATCAGCACACGCTCACCATCCTTAAGCTTACCGATCTCCACAGCGGATTGGTAGGCCAATTCCAACGCATGCGGCACAGCCGCAGCTTCGACGAAAGTCAAGCCCGGCGGAATGCGCCGCAATTCACTCTCCGGCACTGCCACCAATTCCGCGAAGGTGCCCAAGCCACCGTTCGATGTATCGCCATACACCGCATCGCCAACACGCCAGCGCGTGGCCTTTGGACCAAGCGCCTCCACTTTGCCCGCGAGTTCCATTCCCGGTATGGGTCGGCGCGGACGGAAGAACCCGAAGAAGAGGCGGTAAATGCGTGGCCTGCCCGTGACCATGCTCCAATCGTAGTCGTTCACTGTTGTGGCGTGCACGCGAACCAGCACTTGATCGTCCTTTGGCACAGGTGCCGGGACGTCGCGCAATTGCAGATCCTCAGGTGCGCCGAAGCGAGAGCATACGATGGCCTTCATACGGCGAACAAATGAACTCAAGACGTGCGGCATCGACCCATTCCGTCGAGCGGTTGCAGGAGGTGAGGGGCGGGTGATCCGATCATCGCAGTTTTGTGGAATGGCAAAACGGCGCGAGAGCACCAAGCCTTCCGCGATCCTCTCCGGCGGGATCCGATCCGCCACCGTGCAGGACCTATTCGACTTCCTTCCACCGGATGAGCGCGCCTTGATGGAACGCCTGCGCGAGTTCATCATCAGCGAAGCGCCGGAACTGAAGGAGCGGCTCTCCTATAACATCCTCGCTTACAAGCTGCGCCGGGATGTGTGCTTCATATGGCCGGCATCGGTGCTCTGGGGAGGCGAAAAGACCTACGAGGGTGTGCGCTTCGGGTTCTCACATGCCAACCTCCTTGTCGATCCTTCCGGCTACCTGGAGCGAGGACAGCGCAAACAGGTGTACTGGCGCGATCTGCAGAAAGTCACACCCACGGATGAGCGGATGCTGCGGCAACTTCTAGCTGAGGCCGTGAGGATCGATGAAGAGCGGGCAACAGGCCTGCGGTGATCTACATGGTCAAAGTGCCTTCCGGAACACCAATCTCCTGAAGCCACGCGGATCATCCTCGTCACGGTCCGGCACGCGCACGAAACCCAGGCGTTCATACAAGCGATGCGCCGCGGGCATGGTGGGCTGCGACCACAATGCCACCGCTTTCGCCCCGGTTGCTTGCGCCCGTTGCACGCACGCTGTCACCAAGGCCTCGCCGATCCCGTGGCCGCGTGCCTCCGGCGCAACGGCCAGCACACGGAATTCCGCCTCGCCATCTCTTGCCACCTGCGCGAGAGGGCCGCTGGGATGAAGATGCAGCACCGCACCGACCACCACACCTTCGGCATCACGTGCCAGTAACATCTCTCCGCCTGCTTCGAACGACCCGCGCTGCATGAAGACCTCGGCGCGCTCGGCGTTCGAGTAACCGTCACCGACGTACACGCGCTTCAACAGTTGGATGCACTGGTCCCATTCGTGATTACTGCGGGGCGGTGAAATAGGTATGTGCATCGTGCCGGTCACTGGCAAAGCAAAGCATGAGACGAGACACGCCGGATGCTCAATGATCGTAACTGATCACGCGGCTCACCTTGTAGCTGCCACCCTTCTTGTACCCACCATGCTGTTAGGGATCGCACGCGGTCCGCGCTGGCGCCCAACGTCTTCAAGGCGCAAGTAATGGTCTCTTTCCAAGATGTCGGTCGCGTTCCTTGGTCGGCCGCAGGCCGCATCACAACGCTCAGGTGCGACCCACCCGGTGATGAAGAACACCAACCGCGTGTTGATCCGTAAGTATCCAAGAGGATATCCCATCCACGTCTATCTTAGGCAACCTAACCAGACCTGAGATCATGAACTGTAACCAGTGCGGTAGTGCTTTGCCGGCTGAAGCCAAGTTCTGCCCCAATTGCGGCGCCAAGACGGCAGCCGGTATCACCGCAGCACATGCCCAGCCCGCCGAGCGCAAACAGCTCACCGTGCTCTTCAGCGACCTGGCGGGATCGACCCCATTGAGCGAGCGCCTCGACCCCGAGGACCTGCGCGAAGTGCTGCGCGATTACCAAAGCCTTTGCAACTCGGTGATGAAGCGCTACGATGGCTATGTGGCCAAATTCCTGGGTGACGGGGTGCTGGCCTACTTCGGCTACCCCGAGTCGCACGAGGATGACGCGCGGCGCGGCGTGAGCGCGGGCATCGCCATCGTGGAAGCCATGCGGAACCACAGCGCCAAGTACGAGAAGCGCTTCGGCGTGCGCACCGATGTGCGTGTGGGCGTGCACACAGGCCTGGTGGTGGTGGGCGACATGGGCGGCGAAGGCTTGGAGGCCGACAGCATCGTGGGCAAGACGCCGAACCTGGCCGCACGCATCCAAGGAGCCGCCGCGCTCAACACCGTGGCCATCAGCAGCGACACCTTCAAGCTGGTGGAACGTTACTTCGATTGCAAGGACCTGGGCGAGCATGAGCTGAAGGGCATTGCGCAGCCCGTGCGGCTCCATCAAGCGCTGCTGGAGCGCGCCGCTGCTACGCGCCTCGAAGTGATCGGCGACCTCACACCCTTTACCGGACGCGCAGCGGAGATCGAGCAGTTGACGCAGCAATGGAAGAAGGCCGACCAAGGCGCCGGTCAGGTGGCCGTGGTGGGCGGCGAAGCAGGCGTGGGCAAGTCGCGCATCCTGCTGGCCATGAAGGAGCTCGCGGCCGCACAGGCCGGCGCATGGCTCACCGAGCTGCGCTGCTCCCAATACCACATCAACTCGTCGTTCTATCCCGTGATCGACTTCCTGGAGCGCGTGGTGCTGCAATTCCACAAGGACGATGGGCCCGAAGCGCGCATGCAGAAGCTCGAAGGCTGGTTGGCGCAATACGGCATGGACACCGCCACCATGGTGCCATTGCTTGCCGGGCTGCTCTCCATCCCGCTCAGCGCGGGGCACGTGCCCGTGAAGCTCACGCCGGTGAAGCAGAAAGAGCGCACCATCGAACTGCGCGTCTCCATCCTGATCAGGCGCGCTGAACAGCAGCCGGTTCTCTTCGTGATGGAGGACGTGCATTGGGCTGATCCCTCCACGCTCGAATTGCTCGATCGCGTGATCACGAGCATCGCCAGGCATCGCATCCTCCTGCTCCTCAGCCATCGCCCCTCGTTCGTTCCACCCTGGAAAGTGGAAGGGAATGTCGCGCGCATCGAACTCACCGGCCTGCCGCGCACGGATGCCGAGGGCATCATCCGCAAAGCGGCGAAGGGGAAGAAGCTGCCGGACGAGGTGGTGAAGTACATCGTGGACCGCACCGATGGCGTGCCGCTCTTCCTCGAAGAGCTCACCCGCATGATGATCGAGAACGACATGCTACGCGCGACCGGCGATCGCTACGAGCTGGTGGCGCCGCTGGAGAAACTGCCGATCCCCGCCACCTTGCAGGATTCGCTCGCCGCGAGGCTTGACCGCCTTAAGGAAGCCAAGCCCGTGGCGCAGCTCGCCGCCACCATCGGCCGTGAATTCACCTACGGTATGATGGAGGCGATCCCCGGCCCGCACCGCGAGGATCTCACCAAGCACCTTGCTCGCATGGTGGATGCCGGACTGGTCTTCAAGCACGAGGAAGTGGCCGACACGCACTACACCTTCAAGCACGCCTTGATCCAGGATACCGCATACAACTCGCTTCTGAAGAGCTCGCGCCGAGAGTTCCATAAGGCCATCGCAGGCTCATTCGAGGCCGGTCAGGCCACGCTCGTGGATGCGCACCCCGAATTGATCGCGCACCACTACACGGAGGCCGAGATGCCTTTACAGGCGATGGCTGCCTGGCAGAAAGCCGGGCAGTTGGCGATCGGCCGTGCGGCGATGCCCGAGGCGATCAACCACCTCACCAAAGCCGTGGAACAAAGCGCCTTGCTGCCCGATGGCGCGGAGAAACTCGGCGGTGAGCTGATGGCGCAGACCTTCCTCGGCCTGGCCAATATGCAGCGATGGGGCTACGGCCATCCGGACGTGGAGAAGGCCTTCACCCGTGCGCGCGACCTCTGCAGGGTGATGGGCGATCCGCCGCAGATCTTCCCCGTGCTGCACGGCCTTGTGAAATTCCGCTTGGTACGCGGAGAATATCATGTCGGCTTGGAGCTCGCGCGGCAATTGCAGGCCACCGCCGAGGCCAGCGGAGATACGGAGCTCTTGATCGAAGCGCTCTACACCGTGGGCGCGGCCCTGGCTTGGATGGGGGATGGGGCCGCACTTCCAGCGCTGGAGCGGCTGATCGCGGCATACGACCCTGTCGCACATGCGAAGCATGGATGGATCTATGGCGAGGATCCGTATGTGGCCGGATACGGCCACAGTTTCTGGCTGCGCGCGGTCCGTGGCTGGCCAGAGACGGCGATGAAGGAGGTGGTCATCGCCGAGAAGCGCGCGAAGGAGCTCGAGCACCCATGGACCACCGACTACCTGCACGCGTGCAAGTCGCAAATGGTCCCACCGTTGCGCGACTATGCGCGAACTGAGGAGTATTCCAAGGAATTCCTCGATAGCGCGCTGGAGCATGGCTTCCCCTGGTGGGTGGCCGCTGCGAGCGTGAACCTCGGCTGGGCCATGGCGCACCGCGGCGAAGTGGCGGAGGGCCTGGAGATGGCAACACGTTCAGCCGCCATGTGGCGCATGATGGGCGCTGAACTGGCCGTGCCGAGCTTCTATCTGCACATCGCGGAGATCCACTTGCTCGACGGCAACCCCTCTGAGGCGCTCAAGTTCCTTGATGAAGGGCTTGAGATCATCGCAAAGACCGGCGAACGGCTCTACGAAGCGGAGCTCCATCGTGTTCGTGGCGAAGCGCTCGTGGTGCTTGACAGGAAAGAGGAAGCATTGGCCAACATGGTGAGGGCGATCGAGGTCGCCTTGGAACTGGAACACAACCTGTGGCTCATCCGTGCGGCAACTGGGCATACACGCCTGAGCAAGCGGCTCGGTGTAACACCGATCCACCTGGACACGCTGGCCAAGGTGCATGAGTGGTTCACCGAGGCGCGCGATGGCCGCGATGTGACGGAAGCAGGCGAAGTGTTGAAGGAATTCGTTCGCGTGTAGTTGGCCTCAGCACGATAAACAAGACCCCACCCCATGTCCAAGCATGTCATCATCCTGGGCGGCGGCGTTGCCGGCATGAGCGCCGCGCACGAGCTGATCGAGCGCGGCTTCCACGTCACCGTGTATGAGCACAAGCCGGTACCGGGCGGCAAGGCGCGCAGCATCCCCATTCCTAGCAGCGGCACCGATGGCCGCAAGGACCTGCCCGGTGAGCATGGCTTCCGTTTCTTCCCGCGGTTCTACAAACACCTGCCCGATACTATGTCACGCATACCGTATGGCTCGGGGTGGTGCGTGGACAATCTGGTGGAGACCACGCGCATTGAGATGGCGCAATACGGATTGCCACCGGTGCTCGCGGTGTCACGCTTTCCGCGCACGTTCGACGACTTGAAGGTGATCCTGAAGGGCTTTATGAGCTCTCACACGGGCTTGACGCTCGACGATTGCGAGTTCTTCGGTGGCAAGCTCTGGCAGATCCTCACCAGCTGCCAGGAACGACGGATCGCCGAGTACGAGCTGATCAATTGGTGGAAGTTCATCGACGCCGACAACCGTAGCGCCGCTTACCAGAAGTTCTTCGGGCACGGTATCTCGCGCTCCCTTGTGGCGGCCAAGGCTGACAAGGCCAGCGCACGCACCATGGGTGATATCACTCTCCAGATGTTCCTCGACATCGCCGAGCCGGGCATCAGTTCGGACCGCCTGCTGAACGGCCCCACGGATGATGTGTGGATCCTGCCCTGGCTCAATTACCTGCAGTCGCGCGGTGTGGAATACATCATGAACGCGCAGGTGAATGGCATCAATTGCGACGGAACGAGGATCACCGGAGTGGCGATCGAGCAGAACGGCGTGACCTCGACGATCACGGGCGACTACTACCTCTGCGCCATGCCCATTGAGCGCATCGCGCCGCTGATCAATGCGCAGATCCTGCGAGGCGATCCCGCACTGGTCTCCTTGCCCGTACTGGCAAAGAACGTGGAATGGATGAACGGCATCCAGTTCTATCTCAAACAGGATGAGCCCATCGATCACGGTCACACGATCTACATCGATTCGGAGTGGGCGCTCACATCCGTGTCGCAGGCGCAGTTTTGGACCGGCGTGAAGCTCGCCGACTATGGCGACGGTAAAGTGAACGGCATCCTTTCGGTGGACATCAGCGACTGGACCACCAACGGCATGAACCATGTTCCGGCGAATCAGTGCACACGCGCCGAAGTGGCTCGCCAGGTGTGGGAGCAGTTGAAGACCAGCCTCAACGTGGATGGCCAGCAGATCCTCAGCGATGCCGACCTCGTCCGGTGGTTTCTCGATCCGGACATCATTGCGGCGAACAACAATACGGGCATCATAGAAGATAACCTGGAGCCGCTGTTGGTGAACCTGATCGACACCTGGAAATTGAGGCCTCAAGCCTCCACCCAGATCCCCAATCTCTTCCTCGCTTCGGATTACGTGCAGACCAACACCGACCTCGCCACCATGGAAGGTGCGAACGAAGCCGCGCGCCGCGCCGTGAACGGCATCATCGGTGCGAGCGGCAGCAAGGCAACGCCCTGCAAGATCTGGCCCCTGCACGAACCCGATATCCTCTGGCCCTGGCGCGAGCATGACCAGAGCCGCTTCAAGAAGGGATTGCCGTGGGACGGCAAGATCATCGGTTAGAAGACCACCATCCCAGTCAACAGATCATCGCATGTTCAACCCACCAGTCCCGTCCAAAGTCGTGATCCTCGGAGGCGGCGTCGGTTCGCTTTCCACGGCGATCAAGATCACCGACGACCCCAACTGGCGCCAGCGCTTCTCATCCGTCACCGTGTACCAGATGGGCTGGCGCCTCGGCGGCAAGGGCGCGAGCGGACGCGGCGAGTTCGGGCGCATCGAAGAGCATGGCCTCCACGTGTGGATGGGCTTTTATGAGAACGCATTCCGTGTGATGCGCGAGATCTATAAGGAGAACGGTCGCCCGCCGGGCACGCCGCTCGCTGAGTGGACCGACGCGTTCAAGAAGCATAACTTCATCGAATTGATGGAGCAGTACAACGGTACCTGGCGCAAGTGGCCGTTGGACCTGAAGCAGAATGACGACACGCCAGGCGCCGGGCTCGGGATCCCCACCTTATGGCAGCATGTCGTGCGCGTGATCGAACTGCTGGAAGAGGTGATCGCCTCCTCCGAAATGGACAGCAAGAAGTCGTGGTTGGGCAAGTTGTGGGACGAGATCAAGGATGTTCTGCGCGCGATCGGCCTGGGACTGGGGGCAGCGGAGGGCGCGATCGCCGGTGCGCTCGTCGGTCGATTGAAGAAGCACGTAGCTGGAATGCCTGCCGACCCCGCCGATCACGACCCGAAGCACCATTCGGAGATGCTGGAAATGCTCACCACCCTGGCTGCGAAACAGAATGAGCGCCATGCGGGATCACTGGACAATGACCTGGTCCGTCACCTGTATGTACTGGCCGATTTCTCCATCGCCTGCGTTCGCGGGGTGATCAGTTCGGGTCTGATCATGAACAACACCAGCCTCGACGCGCTGGATGAGGTGGATATGATCGACTGGTTGAAGTCGCACGGCGCGAGTGACACCACCATCCAGTCCGGCCTTGTGCGCGGCATGTACGACCTGATGTTCGCGTACGTAGGTGGTGACGTGACGAAACCCTCTTTCGGAGCGGGTACCTTCCTGCATTTCGCCATTCGCATGAGCCTTACGTACCGTGGCGCCATCTTCTGGAAGATGCAGGCCGGCATGGGCGACACCATTTTCGGCCCGATCTACGAGGTGCTGAAGAAGCGCGGCGTGGAGTTCAAGTATTTCCATTGCGTTGATCAGTTGCACGTCTCGGCCAATGGAGACAACATCGAGTCCGTCGACCTGAACATCCAGGCAACGCTGAAGCCGGAGTACACGGAGTATGATCCCTTCGTCACCGTGAACAGGCTGAAGTGTTGGCCGGCCACGCCGAACTACGACCAGCTTGTGCAAGGCGACGCGCTGAAAGAACAGAACATCAACCTTGAATCGTTCTGGACGCCTTGGAAGCCGGTGGCCCCGCCGCTGACGCTCAAGTACGGCGTTGACTACGACATCCTCGTACTGGGGATACCGGTCGGTTCACATCCGTATATCTGCTCCGAGCTGATCGCGAAGAACTCGCGCTGGAGCGACATGGTGGCCAACGTGCAGACCACGCGAACGCTGGCCATGCAGCTGTGGCTGCAACCGGACCTGAAAGAGCTCGGTTGGGATACGTTGAGCCCGATCATGGACAGCTATGTGCAGCCCTTCAACACCTGGGCGGACATGAGCCAGCTCATCGTGCGTGAGAGCTGGCCGACGCCGGTGAAGAATGTCGCCTACTTCTGCGGAACGATGACCGGTGGGATCCCGCCGAAAGGCGATACCGATGCACCAGCGCGCGAGACGGAAGCCGTGAAGCAGGCCGCGCTCGCCTGGCTAAGGAAGAACCCCGGATACCTCTGGCCCAAGGCCTCAACGCCCGATGGCGCGCTCGACTGGTCGAAGCTCACTGATCCGAAGAACGGGACAGGCGAAGCGCGCTTCAACTCGCAGTTCTGGCGCGTGAACATCGACCCGACCGAACAATACGTGCTCTCGCTTCCCAAGACCACGAAACACCGGCTACGTGCCGACAATACGGCTTTCGACAACCTGATCATCACCGGCGACTGGACCTGGCAGCCCATGAACGTGGGTTGTGTGGAAGGCACCGTGATGAGCGGCCTGATGGCGGCCAACGTGATGCTCGGGCTCCCGATCGACAAGGACGTGGTGGGATACCATCGAAGCTGAGCGGCGCAAGGGCAAGAGAGGCAGGCGTGAGCGCGGGGCGTCTCGGGGCTGCGATCTCCCGCTCGGGAAAAAGGGCCTGCCAAAGCCGAAGAGCGGCGAAACTTAACGGAACGACGATCTTAGCACAATGACCATCGAGGACATCCGCAGCATCTGCACGCGATTGCCCGCTTGCACCGAGGATGTGAAGTGGGGCAACGATCTCTGCTTCTGTGTAGGTAGCAAGATGTTCTGCGTTACCGGGCTCAACGGACCGTTCGGCGTTTCGTTCAAGGTGCCGGACGAGGACTTCGAAGAGGTCTCGCAACGCCGGGGTTTCAAACCTGCGGATTACGTTGCGCGCTACAAGTGGGTGACCATCACCAACCCCAATGCGGTGTCACGCAAAGACTTGGACGTCTTCATTCGGACATCCTACAAGCTGGTGAGCGCCAAGCTGCCGAAAAAGGTGAGGCTTCAGCTGGGACTGGAATGAGGTTCGGAAGAGGCCGGACATTGTAGCTCCGGTGCGGTCTCCTAGGGACGCTGGCCTGCTCTGAGGGACAAGGCTGATGGCTCAGTGATCATAGTTGACACCCCGGCTCACCTTGTAGCCTTTGGCCCTCCGCCACCAATACTTGATGTTCTTGAAGGTGCCGCGTTCCGCTCGGCCTTTCCCGACAAGGCTCTGTCGCTAGGGAGCGCGCCTCAGCCCATCGGCTGCCGGATGATCGTCTTCAACTTATCAGGGGCCACCCGCCGCGCATCGCTCATGTAGATCTCGCGGTGCTTGCCGCACGGTGCCTTGCCCTGCACCTTGATAAATTCATGGAGCTTGATGATCGTGGGTCCTTCGCTGGCATACGAGCCCACGTGCAGGATCTGTGCGCAATGGCCTTCGGTCATGTCCTCCAGCCGCACGAGGTCGAACGAGGGCAGCACCTTCTTCTTTGGGTCCAATTCGACTTTCGCGGCCTTCAATGTCTTCGCCGTGATGATGGAAGGCTGCATGATCATCGCTGTCCACTTCCACTTGTTCTTATTGGCCTTCATGAAATCGTTCATGTCGTCGGCCCACCAGATCGCTTCCAAGGGCATCACCGGGTAGTCGATCGCTTCCGGCTCTTTCTTCAGCATGAACTTCAAGGTGTAGGAGAGGCCATAGAGCGTGGTGATCGCGTCCGCGAAGGCCTTGCTGGTGTTGGGATCGCCCTGCCCATCGATCATCAGGTAACGCAGCTTGGGCACCTTGATCAACGCCGGTTTGGCTGTGGCCTTGTATAGCGCAACAAGGTCCTTTTTGAGGTCGAACTTTTTCATGTGGCTTCCGGTTCCCGGATCCGTTGGCTCCTAATGTTCCAGCACCAACAGCGGAACGCTTGTATGCATGGCCAGCTTCTTCGCCACGCTGCCGTGGAAGAGGCTTTCCAGCATGCCGGTATGGCGATGCAGCACAGTCACGAGATCGACTTTCTCAAGATCGGCCAAATGGCTCAGTGCCATCGCCACATCGTCGCCGGGAGTATCCATGTAGCGGTGCCTCACATCCTTGAGCGTCTCCTCGTAGTCTGCCAAGACGCGCGCATCGGGTTCTTCCTTCGATCCACGTAACACATGAGCGATGATCACCTCCGCCCCGGATCGGCGTGCGATCTGGAGCATGGGGCGCATCGCCAAGGGTTCAACCCGTCTGTGGTCGTCGGCGAAGAGGATACTGTGCATGCCTTTGAAGCGGACATCCTGTGGGATGACAAGCACCGGCACTTCACTCCATTTGGCCACCGCGCCCGCGTTGCTGCCGAAGAAAGCCGACCCGCCGGAACCCCGCGTACCCAACACCACCACATCCACCTCTTTCCTGCGCGCGACATCCTTCACGACTGAGGTGAGTATGCCAAGGGTCACGTCCGTACTGACCACTGCATGCTCCGCACCCGGAAGAGCTTTGAACCGGTCGGCGAACGCCGCCAAGCCTTCCACCGAAGCCGCATATAGGGTGCTGCTCATCTGCACCATCTCCGCATGGCCCGGCACTGGATCTAAATAGGAATGCATTAGGGTGTACCGGTTGCCGTCTGTGCCCATGAGAGCCAAGGCGTATTCGCAGGCGACCAGTGAAGCTTCGCTGAAATCCGTGGGTATCAGGATATGTGACATGGCAATTTCCACAGCCGTTGGATCGGCCGTGCTGGCAAGCTAGCGCGGGCACATTTCGCTCCGCCTGACGTTGCTCAGTTTCAGATATCGAACCTTAATTGATCCGCTTGCCTTCCATCACACCGCCTTGGTTGAAGGTGATGCGTTTCACCGAGCCATCAGCCTCGGGGTGGAATTCAATGGTCGCATCCACCACTTTCAAGAAGAACTTGTGCGGGGCTTCACCGAACACTTCGGACTCCGACTGGCGTGTGGGCAACACGAAGAAGCGGTCTTCTTCCGCGCGGAAGGTGAGCGTGAAACCCGGTGCCAGTTCGTACTCGCCCACGTAAGCTTGCAGGTCTGCGGTTTTCAGCGGGATCTCCACGTGTGGTTTGGGCAGCGGCTTGTCCGATCGGGTCAGCTGCTCTTCTCGATCGCGGGCCAGGAAGATTGCGCCGCTCACCTTGCCGGCTGTCCTTTGGAAACGGAGCGTGATCACATCCCCTTCATACAGGAAACGATCGTTGCCCAAATAGCGCAGGTCCATAGGTGTGCTGCCCTGGCGCAACGAGCGCACTTTATTCCCTTCGGCCGTGATGTAGCGCTCAACACCATCGGCATTAACGAAAACACCGGTGAAGGCCTGGGCCTCGTCGGCAGAGAGCGGGGCCGTAGGACCTCCGTAAGGTTTGCCTAAGGCGATCGCTGCCAGCTTCGGTGCGAGTGCGCCAGCGTCGTCGCTTTCGCGATTCACCAACACGGCCACATAGATGTCCTCCTTGGGCAGATAGATCGATGCGCTGACGAAACCATCAATACCGCCATTGTGCTCGATCGTAGGGCTGCCCTGCACGTTCTGGAAGCCCCAACCGTAGCCGTATTGGAATGTGCTGCCATCGGCGAGCGCAACTGGCCGATGAGCTTGTGCAAGTCGGGCAATTGGAACCAACTTTCCCGCGAAAACGCCGCTGTTCCATTTCCACAGATCCTCCACCGTGCTACGGATGTTGCCAGCGGCGAGCGGCCAAGTCATGCTGATGGGGTTCGCGGGTTTCCAGCCGGTGCTGTCTTCGGCATAGCCTACAGCTTCACCGGGTGATCCCTGGTTGTTGTACGCGGTGGTACTGGTCATCCCTGCTTGAGCAAAGAGATGCTCGTTCGCGTAGTCTGCCCACTGTTGGCCGGATACTTCCTCGATGATCGCCGTGAGAAGGATGTAGCCGCTGTTGCTATAGTTCCACTTCGTGCCGGGCTCGAATTCCAACGGCAGATCAGCGAACAGGGCGATCAGGTCCTCTAGCACGACGTCCTTCCCATAGGCATCCGGACCGTACCCCTCACCGCTCGTGAAGTTCGGAATGCCGGAGGTGTGCGTGAGCAGATGCTCGATGGTGATCGGATTCTCCTTCTTCGGGAAGTCGATGTATTGCTGGATCTCGTCGGTCACCTTCAGTTTGCCCGTTTCTTCCAACTGCAGGATGGACACAGCAGCGAACTGCTTCGTCACGCTCCCGATGCGGAATTGGTAAGCCGTGCTCAAGGCCTTTCCATTCGTCATGTCGGCCATGCCTAGTGCGCGTTCATACAGCACGTTGCCGCCTTGGGCCACGATCACCGAGCCGCCTGGACCATCAGCGCTGAAGTGCGCCTGCACTTCGGCATCATAGGCAGCCGTGTTCGTTTGTGCCCGAACGGGTGTGAGGACAGCAAGTACTGGTAGGAAAAGAAGTTTGCGCAACATGATGAGTAGTATGATCACGAATATGACGCTATTCCTCGCATGCCCGTTTCATGTGAGGATGAGCGGCCGATCCATTCCTTCGGCGGCGATATGCGGATCGCTCCATCTTTGAGCGATGACGATCGTGGCCATGATTATTCTGAAGCAGTGGGATGCCGTACGTCGCCATCCTTGGGCCGTGTTCGGTATAATGCTCTGTGTCGCGGGTGTACTGCATCTCGCAGTGCGGCACGATGAGCTACCCAAAGCACTGGCCTACTTGGGCGCCATGTTGGTGTGTGTGTTCGTGGTCGATCTCTTCGCGCATTGGTTCCCAACGCAACTGGAGTTTCCCGTGCGACGGCCCAAGAGGGAAGCGGTATTGGTGGTAGGCATCGAACTGCTCGCGTTGGTGCTGATGATCCTGCTCTTCGTGGTATTCCAGATGAACAAACTTCCCCTGGTTTGGAAGATCGCCACCTTACCTGCGCTGGCCATCATCTTTCCGATCGTGCTGCCGCTGGTCTTACTGAGGTGGAAGTACAAACCTGCTGAGCTTGGGTTGCGCATCAATGCGATGAGCTGGGTGTTCATCCCTGTACTTCTGATCACGTCGGGAACGGCTTATCTCATCGCTCCCGATGACTTCACGCTTGGTAGGCTGCTCGCATCGGAGGGTGTGCTCGGAACGTTGGTTACAGGACTAATCACGGCTGGACTTTCAGAGGAGTTCGTACGAATGGCGCTTCAAACACGCGTTGGGGCCTACCTGCGAAACCCTTCCATAGGCTGGTTCTTCGCCACGTTGGTTTGGGCCTTCCTGCACTCACCGAAATGGTACTCCGAAGGCGGCGATATTTACGAGGCATTGATGGGTGCTGTTCGCATCGTGCCGCTCGGGCTGATGTGGGGCTACATCACTTACCGCACAAAGAGCCTCATTCCGGCAACGCTGGTCCATGGAATGAACGTGTGGGGCTTGCAGAATTTCTGATCATAAGCCGTGCGCGTTAGGGGGCATCGATAATAGCTGATCACAATGCTGACCTTGTAGCTCGTTCCTTCCTTCCACCAGAGGGGAGAATTGGTTGAACGCCCTCGAGATGGGGCACGCTCAAAGATGCCACACCTCTACCTTCGCATCCCACAATCCCTTTCGATGTTCGAGAACTTAAGTGACAAGCTGGAGCGCGCCTTCAAGATCCTCAAGGGCCAGGGGCAGATCACGGAGATCAACGTGGCGGAGACCACCAAGGAGATCCGCCGCGCGCTGTTGGATGCCGACGTGAACTTCAAGACGGCCAAGGATTTCACCGATCGCGTGAAAGCCAAGGCGCTGGGCCAGAATGTGCTCACCACGGTGAGCCCCGGCCAACTGCTCACCAAGATCACGCACGATGAGCTCGCCGAGCTGATGGGCGGGCAGAGCGCGGGCATCAACCTGGGCGGCAACCCCACGGTGGTGCTCATGAGCGGCTTGCAAGGCTCGGGTAAGACCACCTTCAGCGGCAAGCTGGCCAACTACATACGCAAGAAGGGTAAGCGCGTGCTGCTCACCGCTGCGGACGTGTACCGCCCGGCGGCCATCGACCAGTTGGAGACGCTGGGCAAGCAACTGGAGATCGAAGTCTACAGCGAGCGTGAGAACAAGGACCCAGTGAGCATCGCGAAGAACGCCATCGCGCATGCCAAGCAGCACGGCTTCACGGCGGTGATCATCGATACCGCCGGCCGCCTGGCGATCGATGAGAAGATGATGGACGAGATCGCCGCGATCAAGAAGGCGATCAACCCGCAGGAGACGCTCTTCGTGGTGGACGCCATGACCGGTCAGGATGCGGTGAACACGGCGAAGGCCTTCAACGAGCGCTTGAACATCGACGGTGTAGTGCTCACGAAGCTCGACGGCGATGCGCGCGGCGGTGCGGCGCTATCGATCCGCAGCGTGGTGGACAAGCCGATCAAGTTCATCGGCACCGGCGAGAAGATGGATGCGCTGGACGAGTTCCACCCGGAGCGCATGGCCGGCCGGATCCTGGGCATGGGCGACGTGGTGTCGCTGGTGGAGAAGGCGCAGGAGCAATTCGACGAGAAGGCGGCGCGCGAGCTGAACAAGAAGATCGCGAAGGACCAGTTCGGCTTCGACGATTTCCTGGAGCAGATCGGGCAGATCAAGAAGATGGGGAACATGAAGGACCTCATGGGCATGATCCCCGGCGTGGGCAAGGCGATGAAGAACATCGATATCCCCGATGACGCCTTCAAGGGCATCGAAGCGATCATCAAGAGCATGACGCCGGAAGAGCGGAAGAACCCATCGGTCATCAACGGCAGCCGTCGCGCGCGCCTTGCCAAGGGCAGCGGCACCAACATCGAGGCTGTGAACAAGCTGATGAAGCAGTTCGAGGAAACGCGGAAGATGATGAAGATGATGGGGGACAAGACGAAGATGAAGGCGATGATGCAGCAGATGCAACAGGCGCAGGGAATGCGTCGGTAAACGTCAATTTCATGCAACGACTGATCCTGATCACCATGCTGGCCATGTTCACTGGCTCCGGGATGGCGCAATCACCTGATAGGGAGAATGACCTGTGCTGGATCCAGCACGATGGCAATGGTGTGATGATCGTAAGGACCGATTCCGCTGAACGAAGGATCGAGTTACAGGGAAAGGACCCACTCGCGTTGCGCGGCCTGCATGTCGGCCAAGTCATGCAGCTTGTCAAAGACTATGAAAGTCAAGGCTGGACGCTTTTCGACTTTGAGGTGATGGCGTCCGGACCATATGGTATTTGGATCTTGCGCAAGCCGAAGCAGTGAACAAACTTCTAGCAGTTCGAGGAGACGCGGAAGTTCACGGATGATGGGGGACAAGACGAAGATGAAGGCGATGATCGCAGATGCAACAGGCGCAGGGGATGAGGAGGTGATCTATACTGTAGGAGCCCCATCAATCACATGACCTTGAGAACCTCCTTTCTAACCTACTTCCTGTTGTGCTTCTGCACTTGGTCAGTGCAAGCACAGGTGTTCGATTATGTCCGCATCGAGCAGGTGAATGACGAGATCGTGATCAGTTCGACGACCGATCCAATTCGAGTCGTCACATGGTTTATCGAAAAGGGTGAAGAAGGCGTTCTCGCGAGGTCCGCAGCAGCGCGTTCGAAAGCATATTTCGCGCTAGTCAGAGAATTTGAAGAGAAGGGATGGGAAGTGTATACGGTCTGGAAAGAGCCAACTGAGACTTGGATCATGCGCAAGCCGAAGCAGTAACCCCTGACCGATGAAGAAGCTCATTCTCTTCCTGGCCTTCGCAGCCTGCCTCTTTGAAGGAAGTGCGCAGAACGTCGTCTACGATTACGTGATCGTGGAATACAGTCCTTTCGCTCGACGGATCGAGATCGAAATGTTCCCCTCGCCAATGGAAGTGTTCCTGTTGAAGGACTTGGTTGGCAAGGAGAACGATAGGGACAGGGCGTTCTTCATTGCGAAGATCCGATCGCTGGAGGAACAGGGTTGGGAACTGTTCGAAGCTCAGTTGGCCACACCTGGGGAGATGTCCTCGAGTATGTTCTACGTTTGGACATTACGCAAGCCGAAGCAGTGAACAAGCTGATAGCAGTTCGAGGAGACGCGGACGATCACGGATGATGGGGACAAGACCAAGGCGATGATCGCAGATACAACAGATCGGGGATGCGAAGGTGTTCGTTGTCTGTACGAGCATCCCATGTCGCGCCTTGTATCGATCGCTGGTGTGTTCATCTTGCTGGCAGTGCCGTCAAGTGCGCAGACCATCAGGGATCGCCTCGCCCAGCAGGAGGAACTGACGAATGCAGACCTAGAGGCTTTCGGTGCGTTCGATACGATCTACTCCTGGCACGAGGAAACGCGCGCCTATGTCGATACGACCGTGATGCTGTCTGACGTGCTATGGGCGAGCGTGCTGCTAATAGGAGATAGCATAGGCGTGTGTGCGTTCACTTTCCTCATGACCTACGACGTGGGTGCCTTGCATGTCGTTGCGCTCAAAGAGATCCATCCGGACTGCGACATCGACATGTCCATGCCCGATCCGCGATACTTTGCCCACACGTTCGTGACCGGAAGTATCATCGACATCGCAGAAGTAAGACCCAACGAGCATCAGCTCGGAGATACCGTCTATACAGACCCGCCGGACCTTATGGCGTTGCGACGAGTCCAGATACAACCCAACGGGATCATGCTGGATACCGGCTTCCAAGGTCTTCAAGAATGGACTGGGCCGGTTTATTCGACCGCGGAGATCGAGGAATGGGAATACTGAGTGGGTACTGACCAATGGTAGTGGAGCCCCGGAATCGAAGAATTGAACTCGCTGATGGCAGTTCGAGGAAATGCGGAAGATCACGGATGATGGGGACACGATGACGATAGGCGATGATTGCGGATCGTAGTTCGGGGATGAGGAGGTGATCCAAAGAGCAGGCGCGCTGGTCCGCCCTGATCAGTTCAACCGTTGTTGTTGTTTGTACGTATAGAATATGTATATTTGCCGTACAAACATCAATTCGCCATGGACACCAAGCTCACCCTCAGTTTCGATCAGGGCGTGGCCGAGCGGGCCAAGGCCTTCGCCGAGGCGAACAACATCAGCCTCTCGCGCCTGGTGGAGTTCATGCTCAGCAAGGTTACCGACAAGCGCTACCGCAGCTTGGATGAACTGCCCGTAAGCGATTGGGTGAGCCAGGTGGCCGAAGGCGAAGCGACCTACGTGCGCAAGAACGCGGCGCAGAGCGTGAAGAAGGATTACCTGGCGAGCCGTCGGCGCAGGTGATGCGCATCTTCCTTGATGCCAACGTGTTAGTTACGGTGCTCTGCAATGAGTATCCGCGTTTCAGTGCTTGTGCGCGGGTGCTGAGCCTTGCGGATGACAAACGTTTCGAGGTGTACACGTCTCCCTTGTGCCTGGCGATCGGGGCGTATTTCGCTGAGAAGAAGAGCGGCAAGCGGACGGCCAAGAAGAAGGCCGGTCTGCTCGCGGAGAAGCTCAGACTGACCACGCTCGATGCGTCAACCGCCAAGCGGGCCCTCGCCAACAAGCGTGTGGAGGATCTGGAGGACGGCATGCAGTATTATTCCGCCCTGGATGCCAAGTGCACGGCCATTGTCACCTACGACAAGAAGGACTTCCACTTTGCGGATATAGAGGTGCTGGACGGGGAGGGGTTCCTGTTGAAGTACGCGGTGAAACATCGATAGCGGTGTTCACATTCGCTGCTTCTTCCCGATGATCGGGTGAACCCCAATGTACCCATGAACGCGCTCCACCTTCTCGCCTTCGCCACCATCGTCGCCTTGCTCGCTTGCTCGAACAGCCCTAGCAGACCTGATGGCGATGGCGGTCTTCAGGAGCAGGCTGAGGGCGGTACGGACCAGCAGCCCCGGTTCACCGAGGGCAAGGACTACGTGGTGCTGGAGCGCGTGCGCTTCATGGACGCCGCTGGATTCCAGCAACCCGCCGAAGCCTTCAGCATCCTGCTGCCCAAGGGCTGGAAGCACCAGGGCGGCGTGGTGTGGAAGGGATTGAACGAGTGCCGGGGAGAGATGATCTCCGCGAAGTGGAGCGTGAGCTCGCCCGATGGTGCCATCACCTATACGGTGCTGCCGAACCATAGTTGGGCATCGGCCAGCGACATGATGATGATGCAGAGCATGCAGATGCAGGCCCAGCAAGGCGGCTGCGAGGTGGGCGGTCCGATGGATGCGGCCAGCTACCTCCGCGAGGTGATGGCGCCCCGTGAACTGCGAGGGGCCACCGTAACCGAGGTGAAGGAGAACACCGAGGTAGCGCGCGAGATGGAGCGCATGGCGGCGAAGACCAAGTCGGCCTTTGAGCAGTGGGGTGGACAGGCGCAGCTGCTGCCGAGCGCCGTGATCGCCCGTCTGAAGTGGAACGATGGGAACGAGGGCATCGCCCTGGCCTCCGTGCTGAACGTGGTGACCGTGACGCAGAACGCCTATACGGGCGAGATGCAGCAGATCACCAACAGCAATGCAGCCGAGCGGAGACATTGCGCCTTCTGCGGGCGTCGGGACGAGGCCGAGCGCGTGCTGGCCACGATCAAGGGAAGCTATCGGACGAACCCGCAATGGCAGGAGGCCGTGAATGGCTATTTCGCGCAGCTGCGGAACAACGCGGATCAGATCCATCATCAACGCATGGCCGCGATCGATGCGCAGACCGCCGCGAACACGCGGGCCCACAACCAGCGCATGGCCGATATCCATGCGCAAGGCGCCGCCAACACCGCGCGCCACAACGAGCGCATGGGTGCGATGGACCAGCAGATGCGCAGCTGGGAGCAGCAGCAATCGTCGCAGGACCGCCAGCACACGCAGTTCGTGAAGGCTATCCGTGAGGTGGAGACCTGGAACGATGGGGGCAACGGCCGCGTGGAACTCACCAGCGGCTATGACCATGCATGGAGCCGGGGCGACGGCAGCTACATCCTCACCAACAGCCCCAATTTCGATCCCAGCTCCGTTCTTCAGGATCAGGCGTGGAAGCCGATGCGGATGGAGCAGTAGCGGACATCGCGCCGCATCCGACCTTCGCGGCATGAAGAAGTTCCTGTTGGCCGCGCTCCTCTGCGCTTGGGGTGTTGCGGCATCCGCCCAATCCATTCACGACTACGCCTCCGTGGAGTTCTCGCCCGGCATCCGCAAGCTCGGCGTTTTCGGCACTTCCATACCGGCGAAGGTCATCGACCTGAAGACCGTACACATGAACAAACGTGACCAGGACATCATCACCTTTTTCGGCGAGGTGCAGGAATTGGAACGGCAGGGTTGGGAGGTGACCGGCCAGGACGTGGTGGCCTTGGACCGCGGGCTGCACATGTACGTGTGGACGCTGCGCAAGGCGCGGGATTGAACGATTCGGCTACCTTCAGCGCCCAGCGATGATGGACGTGGCCACCTACCAATTGCTCGACGGCCGGCGCTGCAGCGAGGCACTGAAGACGCGGATCGCGCACGAGGCCGCCGAGGTGAAGGCCGCACGTGGGCGGGCACCCCATCTGGCCGCGGTGCTCGTGGGCGACGATGGCGCCAGCCGCACCTACGTGGAGGCCAAGGTGAAGGCGTGTGAGGCGGTCGGATTCCGCAGTTCGCTCATCCGCCTTTCCGCCAGCACTACTGAAGAGGAATTGTTGGCGCTCGTGGATGATCTTAATCGAGATGCGGAGCTGGACGGCTTCATCGTGCAGCTGCCGTTGCCCAAGCACATCGACCCCGACCGCATCACGCTGGCCATCGACCCGCGCAAGGATGTGGATGGCTTCCACCCGGTGAACATCGGCCGCATGGTGCTGGGGCAGAAGGAGGGGTTCCTGCCGGCTACGCCGCGCGGGGTCTGCGAGCTGCTCACGTTCTACGGCATCCCGACGGCGGGCAAGCATTGCGTGGTGGTGGGCCGCAGCAACATCGTAGGCACGCCGATGAGCATCCTGATGAGCCGCAACGCGGAGCCCGGCAACTGCACCGTCACCATCGCGCACAGCCGCACGCGCGACCTGGCCGCCATCACGCGGCAGGCTGACATCCTCATCGTGGCGGCGGGCCGGCCGGAGATGATCGGGGCCGACATGGTGAAGGAGGGCGCGGTGGTGGTTGACGTGGGCATCCATCGCATCGAGGATCGATCGCGCAAGAGCGGCTTTCGGCTGCTCGGCGATGTGCGCTTCGCGGAAGTGGCCGCCAAGGCCGCGTGGATCACGCCCGTGCCCGGCGGGGTGGGGCCGATGACCATCACCAGCCTGCTGCAGAACACGCTGAAAGCGGCGCGCGGCTGATTCGACCCGATCATTTCATTAGACCCCAAACGACCATTCGCGATGAGACTCGTATGCGCCCTTGCAATGCTTTCCGTTCCCATGGCCTCGCTTGCCCAACCCAAGACCCAACGAGCCACCGTGGCCTGGGGACCGGATCTGAACGAACGAGAGACCGGTGAATTCAACCGCGTGTTCAGCCAGAGCGCTGATGCCGTGTACATGATCCTGAACCGCAAGAAGGAGCTGCTGGTGCAGAAGATGAACGGTGCCTTGCAGAGCCAGTACAGCAAGGTCCTGTCGCTGGAGTGGGATAAGAAGGACCTCGAACTGGAGGACCTGACGCTTGTTGGTGACCGGATCCTCGCCTTCGCGAGCTTCCATGACAAGAAGGAGCACCAGCGGACCTTGTGCATGCGCACTTTCGGCGAATCGAACATGTCGCCGGAAGGGTCATGGACGAAACTCGTCCAATTCGATTCGCGGAAGGCCAGCAGCGGCAGCTTCGGCGTGGAGGTCTCGCCCAACCGCAAGCATGTGCTGGTGTACATCAACCTGCCCTATGAGAAGGACGCGCCGGAGAAGTTCAAGCTGCATGTCTTCAGTGCATCGATGACGCCAGAATGGGACCGGGAGATCACTCTGCCCTACACCGATAAGGAGTTCCGATTCGAGGATTACCGGGTGGACAACAAGGGCGACGCGCTATTGATCGGCGTGAAGTACGCCGAGAAGCGCGAGGCGAGGGAGAAGAAGCGCGCGGGGAAGTCGCATTACGATTACCACATCCTCACGTACAGCGGCTCTGGCAGCGACCAGGACCACACGATCAAGGCGGGCGACCGCTTCCTGCAGGACTTGACCCTGAGTCTCGACACTGGGAATGCCGAGATCCTCTGCGGCGGATTCTATGGCGTGAAAGGCGAGAGCAAGGTGCGGGGCGCCTTCTTCCTCAGTCTGGACCCGGTGACCAAGGCGGTGAAGCACGAGAGCTACAAGGCGTTCACGGACGACTTCATCACCCAGTACATGACCGCCAAGGAGGAATCGAAGGCGAAGAAGAAAGCTGAGCGCAAGGACGAGGAGCTGGAACTCTACGAGTACGAGCTCAGCGATATCGTGCGACGCGATGATGGCGGCGCCGTGCTGGTGGGCGAGCAGGTCTACACGTACACCACCACCACGTGCTACACCACGCAAGGTGGCGGTCAGCAGTGCACGACCACTTTCCACTACATCTACAACGACATCATCGTGGTGAACATCGACCCGAAGGGCGACATCCAATGGGCCACCACCATCCCCAAGCGGCAGCACACCGCGAACGACGGCGGCTTCTTCAGCAGCTACGGCCTGGCCGTGAAGGGCAGCAACCTCTACTTCGTGTACAACGACAATGGCGAGAACCTCTTCCTCAGTGCCGGGGACAAGTTCAAGCGGACCGATTTCCAAGGGAAGAGCTCCATCGTGACGCTCGCGACCGTTAGCATCGACGGGCATGTGACCCGCGAAGCGCTCTTCGACCCAGAGAAGCGCGACCTGATCCTGCGACCGAAGAGCTGCCGCCAGTTGGAGGACGACCGCATGTTCCTCTACGCCACGCGGAAGAAGGACTACAAGTTCGGCATGGTCAGCTTCCTGTGATCACCGCGCCACCACGAAGCGGCGTGTGATGCGGCCTTGCGCGATGCGCACAGCTCCTCCAGTCGATTACCCTCGAAGTCCTCGGACCGTAGCTTGCCGCGTCACCAGTTTGCGAACTTGCCAGCATCAGCGCGTGGCGCGCACGATGTGGTTGTCGATCCAGTGGTAGTTGCCGCCGCGCGGCTTGCCGAAGAGGCAGCCGTGGTATTTGAAGCCGTGGCGGTTCAACCATTCCTCGGTCACGGCGCGGTGCTCCTCGGTGCGGCTGGTGAAGAAGGTGATGATGTGCCCCTCGTGGAACCAGCCATTGCAGATCTCCAATGCGCCCTCGTAGATGGCAGCCGTTGCCATGCGCTCGGGCTCCTCGTTGGGGATGTCCTCGCAGATGGTGCCGTCGATGTCGATGAGGAAGTTCTTCTTCCCCTCGGGCAGTTTCGGGCTGACCTTCTTGCCGTTCTCGTAGGCGTCTCGCAGCTCGTTCATGCCACGAAGATCGCTCACACTCGGCCGTCCTTAATTTCCTCCACCACCGCTGGATCCAGCAGGGTACTCGTATCCCCCAAGCTCCCCAATTCATTCTCTGCTACCTTCCGGAGGATGCGCCGCATGATCTTGCCGCTGCGCGTTTTCGGCAGGCCGCTCACGAACTGGATTTTGTCGGGCTTCGCGATGCGGCCAATGCCGGCGGCCACAGCCTCGATGATGCGACCGCGCATGTCCTCGGGGTCGTCCACGGGCTTCTCAGTGACCACGTACGCGTAGATGCCTTGGCCCTTGATGTCGTGCGGGAAGCCCACCACGGCGCTCTCCACCACGCCCTTCGCCATGTTGATGGCGCTCTCGATCTCCGCCGTGCCGAAGCGGTGGCCGCTCACGTTGATCACATCGTCCACGCGCCCGATGATGCGGTACCGGCCCTCGGCATCGCGCTTGGCGCCGTCGCCGGTGAAGTAGTAGCCCTTGTAGCTGCTGAAGTAGGTCTGGCGGCAGCGATCGTGGTCGCCCCAGGTGGTGCGCAGGATGCTCGGCCAAGGGAACTTCATGCAGAGCAAGCCCTCCACTTCATTCTCCGCGATCTCCTTGCCCTCGGCGGTGAGTAGCACGGGCTGCACGCCCGGTAGCGGCCATGCCGCGTGACTCGGCTTCTCATCGGTGATGCCCGCGAGCGAGCTGATGAGGATGCCGCCGGTCTCGGTCTGCCACCAGGTGTCCACGATGGGGCAGCGGCCCTTGCCGATGTGGGTCCTGTACCAATGCCAAGCCTCCTCGTTGATGGGTTCGCCCACGCTGCCGAGCACGCGCAAGGAGTGAAGCGAGTAGGGGAGCACGTGGTCGATGCCGGCGGCCATGAGGCTGCGGATGGCGGTGGGCGCGGTGTAGAAGATGCTCACGCCGTGCTTGTCGATTACCTGCCAGAAGCGGCCCGGATCAGGGTAGGTAGGGATGCCCTCGAACATCACTTGTGTGGCGCCTGCGAGCGTAGGGCCGTAGGCCATGTAACTGTGCCCGGTGATCCAACCCACATCGGCGGTGCACCAGAAGATGTCGTTCTCTTCGGGCTGGAATACATTGATGAAGCTGTACTGAGTGTAAACCATGTAACCGCCGCAGCTGTGCACCACGCCTTTCGGCTTGCCAGTGCTGCCGCTGGTGTACAGAATGAAGAGCGGGTCTTCGCTGTCCATGGGTTCTGCGGGGCAATCGCCATCCACCAGCTTCAACTCTTCGTGCAGCCAGGCATCGCGGCCGGGCTTCATGTCCACCGCCCAACGCACGCGCTCATGCACGAGCACGCGCTTCACGGAAGAGCATTGCTCCAACGCTTCGTCCACCACGCGCTTCACGGGCATCTCCTTGTTGCCGCGGAACATGCCATCGCTGGTGATCACCGCCACCGCCTGCGCGTCGTTGATGCGGTCGGCGAGGCTCTGCGCGCTGAAGCCGCAGAACACCACGCTGTGCACCGCGCCGATGCGCGCGCAGGCCAGCACGCTCACGAGTAGCTCGGGAACCATGGGGAGGTAGATGGCCACGCGGTCGCCCTTCTGCACGCTGTTGCGCTTGAGTGCGTTGGCCATGCGGCACACGCGCTCGTGCAATTCGCGGAAGCTGATGCGGACGCTCGCCTCCTTCGGGTCGTTGGGCTCCCAGATGATTGCGGTCTTGTCGCCGCGCTCGGCCAGATGGCGGTCGAGGCAGTTCTCAGTGATGTTGAGCTGCCCACCGAGGAACCACTTCACATCCGGGCCATCGAAGTCCCATGCGAGGACCTTGGTCCACGGCTTCCTCCACTGGAAATCCGAGGCGATTTCGGCCCAAAAGCCTTCGGGGTCGGCGATGCTGTGAGCGCGGGCGGCTTCGTACTCGGCAAGTGTGCGGATGCGTGCTTCACTCATGATACCGGCGAAGTTGGGGCTTCGGCCTACAAAAACACCTGTCGGCTTGTCAAGGGCATTCGTCGAATGAAATTAGGGCTTCGTCTTGACTTTCGATGCCTGGACCTGAAACCTTGCGCCACTCTTTGCTGACGGCCTCACACGAAACAACACCATACACACCGCATGTGGCCAGTTCAGACCCTCACGCTCCTCCTCTGCCTCACCGAAGACGAACAACTCTACGCCCAGCGCCTGCAGCAGGACGCACAGCCGGCTGCGGTGGAGATTGAAGCGACAGAAGCAGTTCCCCCGGCAAGCGCATTCCAGTTGATTCTGGATAACGAGGCTTGAGCCGTCACCCCGGACCCGACCCGCAAGGGTCGAGTACGACGACCCCGGTGCCACCTGCCCAGGTGCCGGGGTCAACTTTTTGTGTTCGGGAGATCCGACCGGTCCAGGTAACCGAGCGATTAGATTCGCCGCCTCATTTCCAAACCACACATGAAGCGAATACTGACCATGGCCGCCGTGCTCATCGCGTTGAGCGTATCGGCTGTTGACCGCATCGTCGAGGAATTCGGCGTGCCGCCCACCTACCCGAACATCAACGCTGCTGTGACCGCTGCCGTTGATGGCGACCGCATCATCATCAAGAATCGCGCGGGCGACATCCCGTGGATCGAGACCATCAGCATCACCAAGTCGCTGCAATTCCTGAGCTATGTCGACAACGGATTCTTCATCGTGCAAGGCAATTGGACAGTAACTGCGGCTAATGGCCGGGAAGTGACGATCATCGGCATGCGCAACACAGCGGGCAACATCACCGGGGCGGGTTCCTCGAACCTTCGTGAAACCAAGGTGCGCGTCATGGATTCGCACCTGGTCGCCGGCTTCATCGTCTTCAACAACGATGCGTTCGATGTGCAGCTCGTCGGCAGCCGTCTGGAATCCGGCTATGTGCGGATCAATTTCGGCAATGTCGTTGGCAACGAGGTGACCAGTCCATCAGGCGCCGAAGCGGTGCGCATAACACCAACCTCGACGACGTTCGCCAACGATACCTGCCACATCATCGGCAATAAGCTTCAAGGGCCGCTGAGCTACGAGGGCATCTACGTGAATACGCGGGCACAGGTGGTGCATATCCGCAACAATTGGATCCGTCATGCATGGATGGGCATCGAAGTACAGGGTGGCAATACGCAAGGCGTGGCCAACCTCATCTGGAACAACAGTGTCCAGGGCTACAGTGGCAGCAGCACAATCTATGGCATCAACCTGGCGAACACGCTTACCGGGTCGATCTGGGAGGTCATGAACAACGCCGTAGGATCTACTTGGGCTGGGAACAACCGCGGCATCAACAACGATAGCGGCAACAGCGGCCAGATCAACGTGTACTTCAATCACGTGAACGCGGGCATGTCCGTCGGGGTGGATGTCGGCTTCACTTTCGCGGGCAGCAACACCACCAATCAGCCCGTCACCTTCAACACTGATGGGACCTTGTTGAATGGCCCCTCAGCCATCAATGGCGGCAACCCCGCAGCGCCCTTCTACGACCTGGACCTGTCCATCGGCGATGCAGGTGCCTACGGAGGCAGCTACACGCTCACCAATTTCTTCCCGCTGCACACCGGCGCGGCCCGCGTGTACATGACCGGCCATCCGTTCAATGTCCGTCAAGGCAGCACCCTGCGCGTGCGTGCCAACGCGTTCGACCGTTGATCACAAGCGCGCGATGAACATGAACGCACGCTTCAACCTGTCCTGCGCGCTGCTGCTGTGCATGGCCACGGCAATGGCCCAGCGCGTGGACAACGCCGAGTACTTCTGGGACACGGATCCCGGAGCCGGGAACGCCAATCCAATGATCGCCGAGGATGGCGCTTACGATGCTGCCGTGGAGGCCATCTTCCTTGAGACTTCAAACCTCCCTGGCCTGGGCGCGCATACGCTTGGCATCCGCGTGAAGGACCAGAGCACCAACTGGGGCCCCACCTTCACGACAGTCGTGGTCATTGAGCCGCCAGTGGTCACTGCGCCGGAGATCACGGTTACACAAGCTGAGTTCTTCTGGGATACTGATCCAGGCGCCGGTAGTGGAACACCCATGGTCGCTTTCGACGGCGACTTCAACAGCGCCCTTGAGGCCATCAGCCTTGAGACCGCTGTGCTGCCCGGTGACGGTGTGCATGTTCTGCACATACGCGCCATCGATGTGAATGGCGCATGGAGCGTGCCTTTCCGCGTGGTGGTAGAGGTGTGGGGCGGTGCGGTCACTTTCCCGGAGATCCGCGTCACCGCCGCCGAGTACTTCGTGAACGATGATCCCGGTGCTGGCCTTGGCATGCCGATGCTTGCCGTTGACGATGATTTCAGTTCGGCTTTCGAAGCAATCAAGGGTGGCGGCATTCCCGCGCCGGTTACCGCTGGCGTGAATGTGCTGTGGATGCGCGCGAGGGATGTGAACGATGCTTGGGGCCCGAGCTTCGGCATCGTGGTGAACATCGATACCACCATTGCGGGTACGGTGGGCATTCCAATGCAAGCCGATGCGGGTTTCCGACTCGCGCCCAATCCGACAACCGCAGCGCAGGGCTTCAGCATCACCTTCGATCGCTTGGTGGCTGATGCCATTATCCGCGTATTGGATGCTGCTGGCCGTGTCGTAATGGAGCATCGAGCGCGCAACGAGCGACGGATCGAGCTTGCGCTTCCAGACGCAGCGCGCGGAGTGTACCATGTCGGAATCATTGTAGACGGGGTACCGCGATGGGAGCGATTGGTGGTGCATTGAACTGTTCTGCACGAACATGGAGCCCCGGTCGTGATGGCCGGGGCTTCTTCTTGCGCATCTTCGGCGCCATGCGCGGCACTTTGGTCCTTGTCTCATGGCTGCTTTGGCTGGGTTCGAGCGCCCAATGGCGGTTCGAGGGAAATGCAACGCCCACATGGGAAGAGGCCATCGAACGCTACAAGGAGTTGGATCGCAACCACAGTGGCGCGCGGCTCCTCGAGATCGGTGCCGATGACGACGGCTCGCCGATTCACCTCTTCATCATCAGCGACGGCAGCGGTTTCACTCCGGACAGCATCCGCACGGCGGGCAAGCGTATTCTCTGGGTCACCAACGGCATCCACCCTGGCGAACCGGATGGCATTGATGCGAGTCTGCTCCTCTCACAAGCGCTGCTGGAGAGCGACCAGTACATGGGCCTGCTGGCGAATACAGCGGTCTGCATTGTGCCCGTGTACAACGTGAGCGGAGCTAGGCAACGCAGCGCAACCAGCCGCGCCAATCAGAACGGCCCAATGGAGTACGGCTTCCGCGGCAATGCGCGCAACCTCGACCTCAACCGCGACTTCGCCAAGGTGGATTCGCATGCAACGGCATCGCTATTGGAGGCGCTGCGATTGATGGATCCCGACATCTATTTCGAGACGCATGTGAGCAATGGCGCCGATCACCGGTACGTGATGGAACTGCTCACCACATTGCCCGGAAAGCTCGATGGCGGTCTTGGCCGATTGCTGGAAGAGAAGCTCGTTCCGGACCTGCATGCTTGGATGGAGCGGCGCGGCCAGTTGATGTGTCCATACTTCGAGTGCGTGGGTGAGACGCCGGAGGAAGGGCTCTACGCATTCTATGACAGCCCGCGTTACAGCAGCGGCTACAACGCGCTGATGCACCGGATCGGCATCCTCAGCGAGAGCCACATGCTGAAGCCCTACGCCGACCGCGTGAACGCCACTTTCCAGTTGCTGCTGGCCACCCTGGATGCCATGGAACGACACGGCGAGGAGCTTGCACGCTTGCGCTCTGAGGCCAAGCGCCGTACAGCCGCCAGGAGTGACACCGGCTTGAACTGGAAGCTCGACACCACCGCTGTGGAGTCGCTTGCGTGGCTCGGCTATTCAGCGGAGCATGTGCCGAGCACCGTGAGCGGCCTTCAGCGTCTGCGCTACGACCGCAGCCGCCCCACCGAGATCACGGTGCCTTGGATGAAGACGTATCGCCCCTCGCTCACGAAGCAGAAGCCAAAGGGCTACCTCATCCCGAAGGCATGGTCGGACATCGCGCTGCGTCTTCGCCAGCATCACGGCATCGAGGTGATGGAGATCAAGCAGCCCACCAGCTATTCCGTGGAACAGGACAGCATCGGCGCCATGCGTACGGTGAAGGAAGCCTACGAAGGGCACTATCTGCACCGGGACATCATGGCCACGAGCATGCGCATGAAGCACACCGCCCAACCCGGGGATTGGTTCGTGCAACTGGGCCGTGAGACCGACCGACTGGTGATGGAACTACTGGAACCGCAGGCGGAGGACAGCTACTTCGCTTGGGGCTTGTTCGACAGCGCGCTGCAGCAGAAAGAGTGGTTCAGCGATTATGTCTTCGAGGACATCGCGGCCGAGCTCTTGGCGCAGGATCCTGCCCTCAGGGCGGCGCTGAAGGCCAAGCGAACCGCGGACCCCGCCTTCGCGGCGGATGCATGGGCGCAGCTCTGTTTCGTGTACCAGCGCTCGCCGTGGTTCGAGAAGGGCTATCGGAGATACCCGGTGCTTCGGGTCGTGGATTGAAACCACAAAGCCCCTTCTCGGTGCTGCACTGAGCCTCATCAACAGGAGGAGATTGACCAAGCCCTACCTTGGGGCAACCAATCCCCTTTCCCGCATGGAACCCATCGCGACTAAAAAGGCCGTGCTTAAGGCAGCCCGCGTCCGGCTTGAGAACACCGCCGCAGAACTGAAGGCGCGCATCCAAGAGTTGAAGGCCGTCACCATCGGCGATGACAATGCCGAGAGCGCCAGCCAGACCGAGAGCACGCGCGGCAGCGACGTGGACCTGATGAACTCGTTGGGCGTCCAATTGGAGCATGTCCTTCAGGACATAGACCGCATTGGCATCATCGCGCCAGAATCGCTCATGGATAGCGTGCAATTCGGTGCCGTGGTGCATACCGATAAGCGCAACTTGCTCGTCGGCTTCAGCTTGGAGGAATTCGATGCGGGCGGCAAGCGCTACCTCGGTGTTACGCCGAAGGCGCCGCTGGTGCAGGCTCTTTTTGGTCGCAAAGTGGGTGAGTCGGCCACGGTGAATGGTTTGGAGTATGCCATCACTGAGGTGATCTGAGATCCACTCGCTTTCTTTGGACACAGCGGCAGCTAGCCTCGATCCTGATCAATGGAACTCTACGATATCGCCATCGGCGCTCGCGTCAAGCACCCCACGATGGGTGTGGGTGTGGTGTATGACCTCGATCCACGCACCGTGCACATCTTCTTCAAGGAGCATGGCGAGCAGCAGGTAAGCCGCAGCTTCGAGGGCCTTGTCACCATCGCGCCTGGCGTGGAACTGGGGCAGGAGCCGTTGGATCTGGAGGCCGTGCGCGACTGCCTGCGCGAGGTGCTGGAGGAGATGCAGACGCCGCAGCGTCCAGTGGAGATGGCGCGCCGCTATGAGGGCGGGATGCTGGAGATCAAGCCCAAGGACGGCTCGCTGAAGAGCAAGGAGATTCCCATCGACGACTTCTTCCACAAGATCGTGATGATCCGCGATCGCTTCCGCGTGCTGGAGCAGAAGATCAACGCGCACGAGAGGCTCAGCGAGCAGGACAAGGTGGAGTTGCAGCAGTACATCACACGCTGCTATGGATCGCTCACCACCTTCAACATCCTCTTCGAGGACAAAGAGGATCACTTCATCGGGCAGAAAGGCGATTGACGCAGTTATCCACCATGGGTGGAGTTATCCACCGCGCGTGACATCCGCTTTCACGGGCCTTACTTTCGTACCGCGTTCTTTCCTATCACCAGTCAAGCCTCAATCGGCCGAGAAGCCGTCAACGCGAAGCCCATACTGGCCATCTGTTCATCGGAACCAACAATTAACATCAGGGACCGCACCCTGGCTGGCCTACGGCGGGCCTCAATCACGGCTTCGGCCGCGACTCCCCTCGGGGACAAGAGGATTACGGAAATCAGCATCGCGGTCCCGCCCATGTGATTCCATGGGTTCCTTGAACGTGGCACGTATGGGCTTTTTCTTTCCCGATGCACCGCTCTGAAGGCGCATCGGTTTCCTTTGCCCGCATGAGCACCGTGCTGCCCGTGATGGAGGCCTTCTACACCGTGCAAGGTGAAGGGCTGTTCGCGGGGCACTCCGCGTACTTCATCCGACTCGGCGGCTGCGATGTGGGCTGCACCTGGTGCGATGTGAAGGAGAGTTGGGAGATGGATAGGCATCCTAAGTTTGAAGTGGCGGCCGTCGTGGAAGAAGCCTTGCGGTATCCCGCGCGGATAGTCGTGGTCACTGGTGGCGAGCCCTTGATGCACTGATCTGGGTCCATTGACCGATGCGCTTCGTTCAGCCGGCTTCCGCACGCACATCGAGACCAGCGGCGCGCACCCCTTCAGCGGTGATTGGCACCATGTATGCCTGAGCCCGAAGAAGTTCAAACCTGCCCTGACGGATGCATTCCAACGGGCCGATGAGCTGAAGGTGATTGTCTTCAATAAACATGATCTGACATGGGCCCAGGAGCAGGCGGCCAAAGCGGGGCCGGACTGCGCCCTCTTCCTCCAACCCGAATGGGACAAGCGAGATGCGATGATGCCCTTGATCGTGGAGCACGTGAAGTCGCATCCAAGGTGGAGGATCTCGCTTCAAACGCACAAGTACCTGAACATACCATGAAGCAATCGGCAGTAGGCAGTCGGCAGTTGGCAGTACGGTCGTGGTTCACCATGCTTGCTCTAACCGCCAACTGCCTCCTGCCGACTGCCTACTCCCAACCCGGAGGCTACTCCACGCAGGACAAGAAGGCCATCAAACTTTACGAGAGCGGAAGCGAGTGCTTGCAGCAACGCAGGATCGAATGCGCGAAGAGCGACTTCCTCAAGGCCGCCAATGTCGACCCGCGCTTCGTGGAGCCGCGCATCATGCTGGCGGAGATCGCTGAGAACGAAGGCAAGGATGAAGAAGCAATCACGCGCTACCGAGAAGTGATGTCCATCGCTCCGCGTTTCTTTCCCGTGGCGCAACTGCACCTCGCGGACCTCGAGTTCCGAAGCCGGCAGTACGCTGAGGCCGAGAAGAACTACCGGGGTTATCTGGAAAAGGAGCAGGAGCCGCAGCGCAAGGCCCGCGCTCGCTTGGGCATCACCAATTGTGCCTTCGCGGCCGAGGCCATCCAGCGTCCTGTGCCATTCGAGCCGAAGAATCTGGGACCAGCAGTCAACAGCGCTGAACCTGAATACTATCCGTGCATCACAGCGGATGACGGGACCTTGATCTTCACCCGCCGCGTGAAGGCACCGGAGATCGCGATCTACGGCATGCAGGAGGACTTCTATGTGAGCAAGCGCGACGCGGATGGCGTGTGGCAGCCCAGCCAGCCTATCCCGACGGTGAACACCGCGCAGTACAACGAGGGCGCGGGCACGCTGACCCCTGATGGACGCTTCATCATCTTCACCAAGTGCGCGCTCGACGACGGTTCCTACGGTGGCCAGCTGCGCGGCCTGGGTAGCTGCGACCTCTTCATCAGCCAGCGCGTGGGCGATCGCTGGAGCCCGGCCGCCAATCTTGGTACGCCCGTGAACAGCGCCCAATGGGAGAGCCAGCCGAGCATGGCCAGCGATGGACGCACGCTCTACTTCGTTCGCGGCCGCCGTGTTGGCAGTGGCATCACGGATACGGACATCTATACGAGCCGTATGGACGCCGACGGGGCATGGAGCAAGCCTGAGAAGCTCGGCCCCAACGTGAACACGCCATTGCAGGAGGAAAGCGTGCAGATCCATCCCGATGGCCGCACCCTCTACTTCAGCAGCAACGGCCACCCCGGCTTCGGCGGCTTGGACATCTACCTGAGCCGCATGCAGGATGATGGCACCTGGAGCAAGGCGATGAACCTGGGCTATCCCATCAACACCGGTAACGATGAGAACAGTCTGCTCGTGAGCGCGAATGGCGAGGTCGCCTATTTCGCCAGCGACCGCCCCGGCGGCATGGGCGACCTGGACCTCTATAGCCTCCAGCTCTATCCAGAGGCGCGCCCGCTGCCCGTCAGCTACATCCGTGGCGTAGTCACCGATAAGGTGACCGGTAAGCCGGTGGCGGCCGATGTTGAACTGCATGATCTCAGCACAGGCAAGCTCGCCACCGCAGCCTATAGCGACCCCAAGACCGGCGCTTTCCTCGTATGCCTGCCCAGCGGCCGCAGCTATGCGCTCAATGCTGGTGCCGAGGGCTACCTCTTCTTCTCGGAGAACTACGACGTGGCGGCTGGCACGCCCAAGGAGCCGATCACGCTCAATGTTCTACTGAGCCCGATCGCTGCGGGGAGCATCATCGCTTTGCGGAACATCTTCTTCAACACTGCCAGCTATGAACTGCTGCCCACCTCTAACGCCGAGCTGGACAAGCTGGTGAAGCTGCTGAAGGCGAACCCCGCCTTGCGAATCGAACTCGGCGGCCACACGGACGACGTCGGCAATGATGCCGCCAACCAGAAGCTCAGCGAGCAGCGCGCCAACGCTGTGCGCGATTTTGCCGTCGCGCAGGGCATCGACGGAACGCGCATCACCGCCAAGGGCTATGGCGAAGCGAAGCCGGTGGCCGCCAACGAGACCGAAGAAGGCCGCGCGCTGAACAGGAGGACGGAGGTGAGGGTGCTCTAGTCAGGAACCCGACAGCTCGCTTGCTCTTTTGCTTGCGGCTGTGATGGCGCCGTCCACCAAACCTGCGAAGCTCCCATGGGCAAAGACCTTGAACGCCGCCTCCGTTGTGCCTCCCTTGCTCATCACGGCCTTGATAAGCTCTTCCGGCGTGCGGTCTGCGTGCTCCATCAGATGGTAGCTGCCGAGCATGGTCTGCTTCACCAGCGCGCTGGCCACGTGCGGCTCCAAGCCGAGTTTGATGCCGCTGGAGATCATGGTCCGCACGATCTCGAAGAAGTAGGCGGGTCCGCTGCCGCTGAGCGCGGTAACGGGATCGAGCAGGGCCTCATCAGCGAGATGCATCGCGCGGCCGGTGCAGTTGAGCAGCTGCTCCACCATCAGTGTCTGCCGCATGCTCAATTCGGCATCCGTGGCGTACGCTGTAATGCCCATGCCGATCTGTGCCGGTGCGTTGGGCATGGCTCGCACCACAGTCTCATGGTGAAGGTTCTCGCGCAGCCGCTTCAACGTGATCCCCGCCATGATGGACAGCACCACTTGATCCGGCTTCAGTATTGCGGCCAGCACGGGCGCAATCGTGGCGAAGTCCTGCGGCTTCACGGCCACAATCACCAGGTCGCTCTGTCCTATGTTATCGTCGATGGCATCGGTCACGGAGCCTAAGCGCTCCAACTCCGCCCTGCGCGCCACGCCGCGGATCACAAGCTGAAGGTCATCGGCCTTCACCAGGCCGTACTTGCGGAAACTGCGCGCATAGGCGGTGCCCATGTTGCCGCAGCCGAGGATGGTGATCTTCATGGTGGATGTTCGCATGCAAATGAATGCATGTGCCATACCCGTGAATGATCAACGCGTAACGACTTTCAAACCGACGATGGATGCAATCAAGGTGAAGAGGAAAAGCATGCGCCAGAAGTCCGCTGGCTCTTTGAACAGCAGAATCCCAACGAGAACGGTGCCCGCCGCGCCGATGCCCGTCCACACCGCGTAGGCCGTGCCGATGGGCAGTGTTTGAACAGCACGGTACAGAAGGAACATGCTGATGGCGAGGCAGGCGAAGAAGCCAATCAGCCACCAAGTGCTCGCAGCGCCGCTGGCCTCACGCGCCTTTCCCAAGCATGTGGTGAAGCCCACTTCGAAGAGCCCGGCGACGATCAGCAGGAGCCAGTTCATATCGATTCCCATCAGAGGGCGATGGAGGCCGAGAACGAGACGCCAGCACCGCGCGTGCGCGTCATGAATAATCCAGGAAGGTGGGGCGTGGACAATGCGATCAGTAGCCGATTCCGCACCACATGCGTGACGCCCGCGCCAATGCGCAGGCCGCCGAAGCCGCCCATGGCCAAGCCGACTCCAACATCCGTGACGTCACCGAATGAACGCTCGCCTCGGATTGCCATCTGAGGCACGTATCCAGGCAGGTTGCGCTGGTCAATACTGATGGAGCAGGTCCAGGCATCGCCGAGCGGGGCGCGGGCCAATGCGCTCAAGCGGAAGGGGAGCCAGGTGGTGAACGCTGTTGTTCGGAAGCGCAATCCCAAGGTATCAAGCAGCGCGTCCTCACCGAGGATCACCTCATCCAGTTCCAGGATGTTCGCCACGGTGATGCCCTCAAATGCGATCGTCGTGTCGCGGTCCAGCCTTTGGCTTTTCGAGCCCCAACCGCTGAATCCAAGGTCTTGCGCTTCAAGCTCTACCGCTATGCCGTGTGGGTTGCGCGAGATTGGCACCGACCACCGGCCCGAGAAGGCGAGCCCGAATCCGTTCATCGTGCCGAGCCTGTCCGATGCTGTGTCGCTCATCGAGTATGTCCCGCGGATGTTCGAGCGGAGCACGCGGCCATCTATGCCCGTGTATAGATCGGCCCACCGGATGTCGGCGGCGCTCAGGCTTTGGCCGATGACCAAGTCGACCCGGGCCATGTTGTTGCGCCGCGTGTCCTGCACGCCGAATCCCAGCGTCTGGTAGCGCATGTGCATGAAGCCCGCTGGTCCCAGATCGGCGCGACGTCCTTCGTAGGGCGCGTTGCCGAAGAAGGTCAGGTTGAAGAGGTCGGAGGTGAAGCGCAGGCCCAAGTGCTCGTGGTGCGCCATGCTGATGACGGATCGCCAGCGTCCCTGCCCCGGACCGTAGTAGGTGATGCGCGCATCGAGGAGATAGCCGACGGAATTGCGTGACCGTAGCGCATCGCGCGAGCGGCCGCGCAGGTCGCGGTCGAGGTAGCTGCCGAGCCAGAGCCCGATGGGGAGCTCGTTGAACAGCGTGTTCGCGTTGTAGTCGAACGCGGTCTCCAGCCGCAGCACCACATCGTTCGCGGCGATCATTCGCTGATGCCTGTCAGTGATGGTTCGAAGCGGGTCGGTGTCGGCTGCGCCTGGGCAATGAGCAACCAGGGCGAGCAGAGCAGCGCCGGAAGCATCGCGGACCTATTGATCGCCATTCACCAGATAATTCGCTTCCAGGGTGATCTGCAGGTCCATCGCGTAGCTATCAAGGATGCGCAGGTGCTGCGCCTGATCCACGGTGGTGAAAGCCGCGCGCGTGCGGATCCGGGCACCGGTGTACAACTCGTGCATCGTACCGGCATCAATCGTCGCGATGAGCGTGCTGTTGGTCCGCTGCATCACCACGCCGTCAGCGCCGAGCACGCCCGGAGCCACCGAGCCCTGCACGGGGATCACCGCCACGACCTGCCCGGCCGCATCGATGAGCTCAAGCTCCAGGCGGGCGCTCATCGGGAAACCGTTGGTGGCGAACAGGCGCAAAGTGCCGGAGCGTAATGCATGGCCGTCGGCGCTGCCCGGCAGGTCCGGCACGCTCACCGTCTGCAGCGTCAGCTCATTCAGGATGAGCCGCAGTGGCACCTCCAGTTCCAGACGGGCCTTCAGTTCGCTCTCGTAGTAGAGGAAATCGTTGCCGTTGCTGATATCGCCCAAGGGGTTGAGCTCCAGGTCGAGTTCATAGGCCATGCGGTCCGCGAGGCTCTCGAGGAAGAGATCGATGTTGCTGTTGCCGGCGTCGATGGTCCGCGTGTAGAGGCTCGGGATGAATCCGCTTCCTGTGTTGATTGCGCGGTTGAGGTTGATGGGACCCTGGAAGATGGAATGCTCGAGGCTGACCGTGGCCCCGGTGCGCGTATTGATGGCCGTGAGCTGCTGCATCCGTATGCGCAGGTCCGCACCGAAGCCATTGGTAACATTCAGCCGCAGGGTGGCAATGTCCAGGTCGAGGGTCCCGGCGACGATGGAATTGAACAGCCCGATCGAGTTGGTGTCCGGTCCCGATTCCACCGTGCGCTGCCCGAAGTAGCCGCGCGCATAAGAAGGCACGAGGCCGAGGTAGCGCGTGGCGATGATCAGGCTGTCCTGATTGGTCACGTCGGCCCCTTGCCCATTGGGGTCGAGCTGCGCGCCAACGAGGGTCTGCAGCGTGTTCACGCGGTTGAACAGCGGGCCGCGCAGGTCGAACTGGGCGCCGCTCAGGTCGCGCACCGCCGAGGAGGTTCCCGGGTTGCGAAGGTGAACCTGCGGGAACAGTGGTGGTGAGCGTGGAACTGCCATCAGCGAATTGTGCTCCGGGCAGCTCGAGATGGCCGATCATCATGCTCTGCACCATGTTCACCACCTCCAGCTGCAACCTTCCTTCCCGTAGTTTCAGTTCGCGTAGCTGCAGGTCATTCAGGTCGAACTCCTGCGGTCTGCTTGGTGAACAGGCTGATGCCGGCCGGGAAATTCAACGGCCCCTCGATGGGCAGCGCGTAACGATATACAAAGCTCGTGTCGGGCGCATTCAGTAGCGTATCGAGCTCTACGGTGAACAGGGCACCGTTATACACCAGCGTCACCTGGCCTTGCGCATCGGTCTGGATCAGCGAATCCGCCACCAGGTCGCGCAAGGTGAAGCTGGTGCGGACCAGCGGAACGAGCAGGTCAATATCCCATGTGGCCTTGTCACTCTCTTTCTGGCAGCCACCCAGCAGGAGGAGGGCCAGCAGACAGGCAACCGGCAGTGGGTGGCGCACGTTCATGAGTTGGAGGCAATGTACAGGTTCGATGGGATGGGCGTCATTCCCAGAGGCATGTCAGGCGTGTACCTTGCATCCCGGATAGGCGCATGCTCCTGAGACGCTTCATCATATTGCCATGGCTGCTTTCGAGCCTGGTCATGTTCGGGCTTTCGTACCTCTGGCATGGCCAGGTGCTCTCTGATCTTCAGGAGATGCGCATCCCCATGCCGCTTTACCTCATATTGGCCGGGGTGGTCTATCTCATACTGGGTCTCGCGCTCACCATAGGCGTTCACAAAGCGGTGCAGTACGAGTGGATATCGCTGAAGAAGGCGTTCCCTTTGACCAGCATGCTGCTCGGTTCCGTGATGGGCTTCGTGGTGTACCTCCTCATCTTCGTGCTGGGCATGAGCTTCGCCAAAGGGGGCGCCATGCACATGCTCGTGGATGCACTCTGGCAGATGGTGGAGCAGGCTTTGGGCGGCCTGATGGTCAGCTTGGGCATCATCTACGACATGCACCAGCGGTTCCTGGAACAGGAACGGTCCCACTGACTTCTCAGCCATCGGGACGGTACTTCCCTTTCCAGATCCGGGCGATGAGTTCCGCATGCTCCTGTTCCTTCGTGTTCATTCCTGGATGGTACAGCACGGTGCCGGCCAGGTCCTCCGGTAGGAATTCCTGGTCGATGAAGTTGCCCTCGCCTTCATGGCTGTATCGGTAGTCGCGTCCGTAGCTCAAGTCCTTCATCAGCTTCGTGGGTGCATTGCGTAAATGCAGTGGGACCGGAAGATCACCGCTCCGTTTCACTTCAGCCTGCGCCGCGCCGATGGCCATGTAGCTCGCGTTGCTCTTGGGTGAGCAGGCCAGGTATATGGCGCACTGGCTAAGGATGATGCGGCCTTCGGGCCAGCCGATCATCTGCACCGCCTGCATAGCGGTGGTGGCCATCAGAAGCGCGTTCGGATTGGCGTTGCCGATGTCCTCGCTGGCCAGGATCACCATGCGGCGGGCGATGAAGAGCGGGTCCTCGCCGCCCTCGACCATACGGGCCAGCCAGTATACCGCCGCGTTGGGATCGCTGCCGCGCAGGCTCTTGATGAAGGCGCTGACGATGTCGTAATGCTGCTCACCTTGCTTGTCGTACCGCGCCGTGGTCTTGGCCACTTGATGCACTAGGGCGTCGATGATGACCGCCTCATCCGCTCCGGCTGCCTTCACGCTCAACTCGAAGGTGTTGAGCAGACGGCGCGCATCGCCGCCGCTGGCCCTCAGCAGCGCACCGGTCTCCTGCAGCACGATCCGCCGTTCCTTCAGTTCCGCATCCTCCGCCATGGCGCGCTTCACCAAGGTGATCAGGTCATCCGCGCCGAGAGGCTCCAGCACATACACCTGGCAGCGGGAGAGGAGCGCTCCGATCACCTCGAAGCTGGGGTTCTCCGTCGTTGCGCCGATGAGGGTGATGGTGCCCTTCTCCACGGCGCCCAGAAGTGAATCCTGCTGCGCCTTGCTGAAGCGATGAATCTCATCGATGAAGAGCACGGCGCTGCGCGCGAAGAGCCCGCCGCCACCCGCCTGTTCAATCACCTCGCGCACGTCCTTCACGCCGCTGCTGACGGCGCTGAGGGTGTGGAACGGGCGTTTCAGTTCCTGGGCGATGAGGCGTGCCAATGTGGTCTTGCCCACACCGGGCGGACCCCAGAGAATCATGCTCGGCAGCATCCCACCCGCCAGCGCCTTGCGCAGTATGCCATCCGGACCGATCAGGTGATCCTGACCCACCACCTCGCCGAGGCTGCGGGGCCGCATGCGTTCGGCGAGCGGTGCTGCTGATTCCATGAGCGCGAAGGCTCAAACTTAGTACGGTCCGGAAGCAGGAAGCCCCGGCTTTCGCCAGGGCTTCGCGCTTTGTTCAAGTTGCCGATCAAGGCTGGGCCATCAATCGGCCGATGGTCTCCTGACCGTTCAGTTGGATCCGGTAGAGGAAGGTTCCGCCGTTCTTCTCTGTCGGCTGGAAGGTCAGCGACATGGGAACATCCTTCTCGACATGACCGGTGAAGAGTTCGGCGACGCGGCGGCCCATCAAATCGGTGATGACCACTTGCGCTACGCCGCTCTCCGCTGCCGTGAAGGTGATGGTGCTCTGCTCGCGGAAGGGGTTCGGCGAGGCGCTCGCGCTCATCTTCGACGCCAGGATGAAGTTGTCGCAGTCCTTCTTCGGGCACCACATCACTATGCTCTGCGTCACGCTCGTTGAGTTGCCGCAATCGTCCGTGGCCGTGTAGGTGCGCGTCACCGTGTACTTGCAATCCTTGCCGTAGTCGCCTTTGACATCCTCCACGGTCACCTCCACATCGGAGTCACAGTTGTCGGTTGCTTCGCACTCCACCGGTTCGGGCAGTTCATCGCACTCGATCACCAGATCCTCCAGGTCGCAGGTGAGCACAGGCGCTTCAGTGTCGCGCACATTGATGGTCCAGGTCGCGGTGCCGGCGTTGTCGCATTGGTCCACAGCGGTCCAGGTGTGCACGATCGAGTACGAGCCAGCGCACTTGCCAGGCAGCACCGTTACGTCATGCTTCACCTCCACCTCGGCCTTCATGCATTCGTCGTAGGCGGTCACCGCCGGGATCTCGATGCCGTCGATGTCGCTGTCGCAGGATACCGTGATGTCCGTTGGCACATCGTAGAAGATGGGTGCCACCTCATCGATAACCGTGATGAACTGCGTGCAGGTCTCATAGTTGCCGTACTCATCCTCGGCCCACCAGGTGCGGCGGATCACATACGGACACACGCTGAGGAACTCATCGTACCAGCCACCACCGGTGATTTCCGGGCAGTCCTCTTTCTTCTTATCGCGCCACTCAGCCCATCCGCCAAGGCCATCCGGAGAGAAGTCATCAGCGCATTGCACCGTCACATCGGCGGGGCACTTGATGATCATCGGGCCGCAGTCCTTGTCGCAATCCGTGTCCTGCTGCACTTCGATGCTGAACTCGTTGGAGCACCCATTGGGGCCTGTGAGGATCAGCGTGTACGCGCCAGGTATGCTCGTAGAGGCGGTCGGCATCGTCGATACCAGACCACCGGGACCGATCCACTCGATGAGGGCTATCGCGCTGTTGCTCGTGAAGGACAGCAGAGCCGGTTCATCCTCGCAGCCGACAAGTGTAGCCGTGACATTCGCTTGCGGCACATCGTTGTCGAGTTCCACCTCGGCGCTCGCGAAGCTCTGGCAACCGTTGGCGCCGGTGACGGTGAGGTCGTAGGTGCCCGCGACGGAGACCGTGGGGTTCTGATCGTTGCTGGTGAAGCCACCGGGGCCGGTCCATGCGAAGGATCCGTTGCCGGTGCCCTGCAGCTGGATGCTGGTCACATCGCAGGTGAGCGTGCCGCCAGCGGCTTGCGCGCCGGGGGCATCGTCATCGAGTTCCACCTCAGCGGAAGCGAAGCTCTGGCAACCGTTGGCGCCGGTGACGGTGAGGTCGTAGGTGCCCGCGACGGAGACCGTGGGGTTCTGATCGTTGCTGGTGAAGCCACCGGGGCCGGTCCATGCGAAGGATCCGTTGCCGGTGCCCTGCAGCTGGATGCTGGTCACATCGCAGGTGAGCGTGCCGCCAGCGGCTTGCGCGCCGGGGGCAGCGTCATCGAGTTCCACCTCAGCGGAAGCGAAGCTCTGGCAACCGTTGGCGCCGGTGACGGTGAGGTCGTAGGTGCCAGCGACCGATACCGTGGGGTTCTGATCGCTGCTGGTGAAGCCACCGGGGCCGGTCCAGTCGAAGGATCCGTTGCCGGTGCCCTGCAGCTGGATGCTGGTCACATCGCAGGTGAGCGTGCCGCCAGCGGCTTGCGCGCCGGGGGCAGCGTCATCGAGTTCCACCTCAGCGGAAGCGAAGCTCTGGCAACCATTGTCACCGGTGACGGTGAGGTTATAGGTGCCAGCGACCGAGACCGTGGGGTTCTGATCGCTGCTGGTGAAGCCACCGGGGCCGGTCCAGTCAAGGGATCGTTGCCGGTGCCCTGCAGCTGGATGCTGGTCACATCGCAGGTGAGCGTGCCGCCAGCGGCTTGCGCGCCGGGGGCAGCGTCATCGAGTTCCACCTCAGCGGAAGCGAAGCTCTGGCAACCGTTGGCGCCGGTGACGGTGAGGTCGTAGGTGCCAGCGACCGATACCGTGGGGTTCTGATCGCTGCTGGTGAAGCCACCGGGGCCGGTCCAGTCGAAGGATCCGTTGCCGGTGCCCTGCAGCTGGATGCTGGTCACATCGCAGGTGAGCGTGCCGCCAGCGGCTTGCGCGCCGGGGGCAGCGTCATCGAGTTCCACCTCAGCGGAAGCGAAGCTCTGGCAACCGTTGGCGCCGGTGACGGTGAGGTCGTAGGTGCCAGCGACCGAGACCGTGGGGTTCTGATGCGTTGCTGGTGAAGCCACCGGGGCCGGTCCAGGCGAAGGATCCGTTGCCGGTGCCCCTGGAGCTGGATGCTGGTCACATCGCAGGTGAGCGTGCCGCCAGCGGCTTGCGCGCCGGGGGCATCGTCATCGAGTTCCACCTCGGCGGAAGCGAAGCTCTGGCAACCGTTGGCGCCGGTGACGGTGAGGTCGTAGGTGCCAGCGACCGATACCGTGGGGTTCTGATCGTTGCTGGTGAAGCCACCGGGGCCGGTCCATGCGAAGAGATCCGTTGCCGGTGCCCTGCAGCTGGATGCTGGTCACATCGCAGGTGAGCGTGCCGCCAGCGGCTTGCGCGCCGTGGGCAGCGTCATCGAGTTCCACCTCAGCGGAAGCGAAGCTCTGGCAACCATTGTCACCGGTGACGGTGAGGTTATAGGTGCCAGCGACCGAGACCGTGGGGTTCTGATCGCTGCTGGTGAAGCCACCGGGGCCGGTCCAGTCGAAGAGATGGTGCCGGTGCCCTGCAGCTGGATGCTGGTCACATCGCAGGTGAGCGTGCCGCCAGCGGCTTGCGCGCCGGGGGCAGCGTCATCGAGTTCCACCTCAGCGGAAGCGAAGCTCTGGCAACCGTTGGCGCCGGTGACGGTGAGGTCGTAGGTGCCAGCGACCGATACCGTGGGGTTCTGATCGCTGCTGGTGAAGCCACCGGGGCCGGTCCAGTCGAAGGATCCGTTGCCGGTGCCCTGCAGCTGGATGCTGGTCACATCGCAGGTGAGCGTGCCGCCAGCGGCTTGCGCGCCGGGGGCAGCGTCATCGAGTTCCACCTCAGCGGAAGCGAAGCTCTGGCAACCGTTGGCGCCGGTGACGGTGAGGTCGTAGGTGCCAGCGACCGAGACCGTGGGGTTCTGATCGTTGCTGGTGAAGCCACCGGGGCCGGTCCAGTCGAAGGATGTGTGCCGGTGCCCTGGAGCTGGATGCTGGTCACATCGCAGGTGAGCGTGCCGCCAGCGGCTTGCGCGCCGGGGGCAGCGTCATCGAGTTCCACCTCGGCGCTCGCGAAGCTCTGGCAACCGTTGGCGCCGGTGACGGTGAGGTCGTAGGTGCCAGCGACCGAGACCGTGGGGTTCTGATCGTTGCTGGTGAAGCCACCGGGGCCGGTCCAGTCGAAGGATCCGGTTGCCGGTGCCCTGGAGCTGGATGCTGGTCACATCGCAGGTGAGCGTGCCGCCAGCGGCTTGCGCGCCGGGGGCAGCGTCATCGAGTTCCACCTCGGCGCTCGCGAAGCTCTGGCAACCGTTGGCGCCGGTGACGGTGAGGTCGTAGGTGCCAGCGACCGAGACCGTGGGGTTCTGATCGTTGCTGGTGAAGCCACCGGGGCCGGTCCAGTCGAAGGATCCGTTGCCGGTGCCCTGCAGCTGGATGCTGGTCACATCGCAGGTGAGCGTGCCGCCAGCGGCTTGCGCGCCGGGGGCAGCGTCATCGAGTTCCACCTCAGCGCTCGCGAAGCTCTGGCAACCGTTGGCACCGGTGACGGTGAGGTCGTAGGTGCCAGCGACCGAGACCGTGGGGTTCTGATGTTGCTGGTGAAGCCACCGGGGCCGGTCCAGTCGAAAGGATCCGTTGCCGGTGCCCTGGAGCTGGATGCTGGTCATCGCAGGTGAGCGTGCCGCCAGCGGCTTGCGCGCCGGGGGCAGCGTCATCGAGTTCCACCTCAGCGCTCGCGAAGCTCTGGCAACCGTTGGCACCGGTGACGGTGAGGTCGTAGGTGCCAGCGACCGAGACCGTGGGGTTCTGATCGTTGCTGGTGAAGCCACCGGGGCCGGTCCAGTCGAAGGATCCGTTGCCGGTGCCCTGGAGCTGGATGCTGGTCACATCGCAGGTGAGCGTGCCGCCAGCGGCTTGCGCGCCGGGGGCAGCGTCATCGAGTTCCACCTCGGCGCTCGCGAAGCTCTGGCAACCGTTGGCGCCGGTGACGGTGAGGTCGTAGGTGCCAGCGACCGCTACCGTGGGGTTCTGATGCGTTGCTGGTGAAGCCACCGGGGCCGGTCCAGTCGAAGGATCCGTTGCCGGTGCCCCGCGGCTGGATGCTGGTCACATCGCAGGTGAGCGTGCCGCCAGCGGCTTGCGCGCCGGGGGCAGCGTCATCGAGTTCCACCTCGGCGCTCGCGAAGCTCTGGCAACCGTTGTCACCGGTGACGGTGAGGTCGTAGGTGCCAGCGACCGAGACCGTGGGGTTCTGATCGTTGCTGGTGAAGCCACCGGGGCCGGTCCAGTCGAAGGATCCGTTGCCGGTGCCCTGCAGCTGGATGCTGGTCACATCGCAGGTGAGCGTGCCGCCAGCGGCTTGCGCGCCGGGGGCAGCGTCATCGAGTTCCACCTCAGCGCTCGCGAAGCTCTGGCAACCGTTGGCACCGGTGACGGTGAGGTCGTAGGTGCCAGCGACCGAGACCGTGGGGTTCTGCATGGTTGCTGGTGAAGCCACCGGGGCCGGTCCAGTCGAAGGATCCGTTGCCGGTGCCCTGGAGCTGGATGCTGGTCACATCGCAGGTGAGCGTGCCGCCAGCGGCTTGCGCGCCGGGGGCAGCGTCATCGAGTTCCACCTCGGCGCTCGCGAAGCTCTGGCAACCGTTGTCACCGGTGACGGTGAGGTCGTAGGTGCCAGCGACCGAGACCGTGGGGTTCTGATGGGTTGCTGGTGAAGCCACCGGGGCCGGTCCAGTCGAAGGATCCGTTGCCGGTGCCCTGGAGCTGGATGCTGGTCACATCGCAGGTGAGCGTGCCGCCAGCGGCTTGCGCGCCGGGGCAGCGTCATCGAGTTCCACCTCGGCGCTCGCGAAGCTCTGGCAACCGTTGGCGCCGGTGACGGTGAGGTCGTAGGTGCCAGCGACCGAGACCGTGGGGTTCTGATCGTTGCTGGTGAAGCCACCGGGGCCGGTCCAGTCGAAGGATCCGTTGCCGGTGCCCTGCAGCTGGATGCTGGTCACATCGCAGGTGAGCGTGCCGCCAGCGGCTTGCGCGCCGGGGGCATCGTCATCGAGTTCCACCTCGGCGCTCGCGAAGCTCTGGCAACCGTTGTCACCGGTGACGGTGAGGGTATAGGTGCCCGCGACCGAGACCGTGGGGTTCTGATCGTTGCTGGTGAAGCCACCGGGGCCGGTCCATGCGAAGGATCCGTTGCCGGTGCCCTGCAGCTGGATGCTGGTCACATCGCAGGTGAGCGTGCCGCCAGCGGCTTGCGCGCCGGGAAGAGTTGTGTCCAGCGTCACATCGACCTGGTCCGTGTTGCTGCAGCCGGTTTGCTGATTGGTTACCGTGAGCGTGTAAGTGCCGACGGCGTCCACTGTCGGACTTGCCGTACCAGCACCAGAAACAATCCCTGGTCCGCTCCATGAGAAGTCCACCCCAGGAGTATTGGAGGAGCCATTGAGCACTACCTCTCCGTTGTTCAGGCAGGTGATCACTGCGTCGAGTCCTGCGTTCGCATCAGGCACCGCTGTACCACCGATGACCACGGGCAGCACGAATGAGCATTGGTGCGTGTCGGTGATGGTCACCGTGTAGTCGCCCGCAGGCACTCCGGATAGGGTGGCTCCAACTGCGCCGGTGCTCCACACATAGGTGTAGCCCGGACTACCGCCAGAACCCGATGCTGTGGCGCTTCCATTACTATTGCCGCACGTCGCATTGGTCACTTGGGCGCTACCGCTTACAGCGGAAGGCTGGCCTACTTGGAAGTTCGCATTCGCGCTGCAGCCGTTGAAGTCAGTGATTGAAACGCTATAGGGACCTGCAACGAGGTTCACTGCGGTCTCCGTGGTCTGCCCATCGCTCCAGAGGTATTGGAATGGCGCTTGGCCATCGGCCGTGGCGATGATGCTGCCTGTGGCGGTGCCATTGCAGGACGCGTCCGTCACCGTGCCATCCGCGGTCATAAGGCGCACTTTCACGACTTGGTCAGCAGCACCCGCCAGGATGCAGGCATCGCCACCGATGATGCGGCGGATGTATGTGTCCTGCGTGATCGCACCGATCTGCGCGCCGGAGAGGTTCTGGCCGGTGGCGCCGAGGATGTCCGTCCAGTTGAGGCTGTCCGGACTGGTCTGCCACTGATATGAGGCCGCTGAAGGGAAGGCCGGGTAGCTTGAGGCGGCATTGTTGCGGACGATGGTCGGCAACGAGTAGCTCGGCAACGAACCAGTGATATCGCCAGGAGTCGCGCCCGGGCAGATGGCCACCCCTTGGTAGGTGATGGTGTTGCCCAGTAGGTCGGGTGGATTGGCCCAGACCACCAGGCCCGGCTCGAACCGGCTGGTGGGGCTGTTCTTCGTGGTGTTCAACGCACCCTGTGTAAGGGGGATGTTGTTGCTCTGCGCGGTGACGATGGTGTAAATGCGGCAGTTGCTGAACTTGATGCCCCGCTCGCCAACCGGGTCGTAATCGTCGGAGGTGCCGCCGTAGTACGTGCTGAACTCGAGCAGATTCAGCCCGGTCTTCAGCTTGAAGAAGACCTTGTCACGACTGCCCTGATTCCCGGTCTGAAGCGGAATATTGGGTGAGGAACTCACCGGGAAGTTGGTGCTGCCCGTGTAGCCGAACACGAACACGTCGTTGTTCTGGTCGGTGTTCAGGCCCATCATGTTCTCTTCGTTGCCCGTACCGCCGATATAGGTGCCCGCGATGAAGTTCTGATCGATGTCCATTCGACCCACGTAGAAGTCGTTGCTGCCGTTGTGCGAGACGTCGAAGGCCCCAGCCGTCAGGTTGGCGGAGTTCAACCCGCTGGTGACGCCGCCGAAGAAGAGCTCCGTGCGCGCCACATTGAATTCCATGCACAGCAGGTTGGCGTTCTGGCTGGTCGCGCTGGAGTAATAGCTGCTCCAAGTGGTAGCTGCGGTAGTGCCGTTGAGGCGCTGCAAGAAGCCTGCGGTGGCTCCGCCTCGGGTGCTCTGGCGAGGACTCGTTGTGGGGAAGTTGGTGCTGGCCGTATTTCCGCCCACGAAGAGGTCGCCGCTTACCGGGTTGTGCAGCATGATGCTGGCACGGTCCGCGCCGCCGCCGCCGTAGTTGCGCATCCACACCAGCGAGGAAAGATCCTGATTGATGCGGAAGAGGAATGCATCCGTGCCGCCATTGTTGGTGTTGCTGGCGCCACTGCCGGCATTCAAGGTGAGCAGGTTGGTGCTGGTCGTGCTGCCCGCGACGAAGACATCGCCGTTGGCGGCTAGACGCACGTCGTAGTTGTCGTCCGCACCATTACCGCCCACAACGGCAGCCTTGATGCTGTTGCCGGCCTGATTGATCTTCAGCACGAACACATCAATGCCGGTCTGCGCCTGCTGGTTGACGCTACCGCCGCTGAAGTCCGGGCCGCCCAGCAGGGGGAAGTTGGTGCTGCTGGTCTGACCGGTGATGTACAGGTTGCCATCAGGGCCCTGTTCCATCGCGTATGGGTTATCGTCGCCATTGCCGCCGATGTAGGTCTGCCACACGCGCGTGCCGCTTCCGCCAACGGTGGCGGGTTCCAGGTACTTACCAACGATGATCTCCAGCGCGCCGTTGGCCGTTTCGTCGAAGGCGCCGGGGGTGATCTGGTCGGTGGTGCCCACTACGCGGGCCACGACGTAGATAGCGCCGTCGCTCGGGTCCACCCAGATGCAGTGGCCGTGGTTATCGCCGCTGCTATTCGTGTTGATCCACGCGGCCCAGCGCATGGCGATGGGGTCTATCACCAGGGGCTGGCTACGGTCGTACGCGCCCAACTCGAAGCGCAGGGTGTTCGCCCCTCCACAACGTACTTGCTCTCCACCACGGTTTCGCGACCGTTGATCCGCTGGTACACATGCGGTGCGGGGTGGGCCATGTCGCCAAGGATGGTATGCACCATCAGTTCGCCTTTGTCATTCACCCACATCCGCTCGATGCCGTCATGCGCGATGGCGATCCGCTTCGGGTCGCTGCCGGGCATCACCAGCAGGTCATATTCGAGCGATCCATCGGCAGCAGGGTAGTAGCGAGCATCGATGCCGGGGTACACATCCTTGTACCAGATTTCTTGGTAGCTGCGGACATCGGTAGCATGACGGGCGCGATCGCCGACGAAGTAGTTGTTCACTTCGTCATGCGCATCACGAGCCTCAGCGCGCATGGCGGGCGAGGCGCCGATGAAGCGGAGCTTCCACGCATGGCCACGTCGGCGCCAGGATAGCTCGCGTGTCGATTTGCCTTGCAACTGTTCCTCCTCAATGCGGAATCCTTCCTCAATCCTCCGCTGGACCTGCTCGGGATCGAAGGCGGTGACCACCATGCCGTCGGCGGTGGCGATGGCCTGTCCCAACGGGAAGTCCGCTCGGAACAGCACGGGGCTGTCGAACTGGCCCTTATTCTCGGTGAAGTGGATCTCCTGCTCATGCATGTTGAGCAGGCCGGCCATGTCCTCATGGTGATGGCCTGGACGCTCGGGACCGGCCGAATGCCGGTGCTCGGCAGGTTTGGCGTGCCGGGCCACTTGAGCGCTGCTCGGCACGATGGCCGCCAAGCACAGGATGAGGACGCACAGCGAGCGCGTCATTCGATGAAGGGTCGAGTGTTTCATGGAGAAAGGTGTTGGGATTGATTCCTGTGTTTGGTTCACGGGCGAGGCGGGCACCGTCCCCAAGCCTTGCTCGGGATCCAGCCAAAGGCGGTCGGTTGCCGGGGTCCGGTTCACCGCTTGCGCGGTTCCGGAGGAACTACTGTGGTCGAATCGCATGACGCTTGCTCAGGTTTGCTGAACAAGTGGTCCAAAGGCAGGGTCTGAAGAGCGATTCGGTCGAAAAAGAGTGGCGCAAACCTAGGTTGAACCGAATCTGGTGTCAAGCATTCGTCTATACTTTGGTGGAATTCGTCTATTGACAGGGTCATTCATCGTCAATTCGGCACGGCCGACCAGCATCGTTGCCAAAGGCATTCGAGGTGCGCGGCTCGCCCTTTGTTCAAAACTTCCTGCCAGGAAATTTGGCAATCGGCCAAGCACGGCGCTTAATTGAGCGTCACGAAACGGACAGGAAATCCGTCAACCTGAATTCACAGAGGAACACATCAACCAATCACCCAAGAGCATGACAACGGAAATCAACAAGGAGAAGCTGAAGGCGCTTCAGCTCACCATGGATAAGATGGAGAAGACCTTCGGGAAGGGCGCTGTCATGCGCATGGGCGATGATGCGGTGGAGCAAGTGGAGGTGATTCCTTCCGGCTCCATCGGCCTTGATCTCGCGCTCGGCGTTGGTGGCTATCCGAAAGGGCGCGTGATTGAGATTTATGGGCCGGAGAGTTCCGGCAAGACCACGCTGGCCATTCATGCCATCGCCGAGTGCCAGAAGCGGGGGGGCATCGCCGCCATGATTGACGCCGAGCACGCATTCGACCGTTTCTATGCGGAAGCGCTTGGCGTGGACACCGAGAACCTGCTCATCAGCCAGCCGGACAACGGCGAACAGGCGTTGGAAATCGCCGACAACCTGATTCGCTCAGGCGCCATCGACATCATCGTCATCGACAGTGTTGCTGCGCTCACGCCCCGCGCGGAGATCGAGGGCGAGATGGGGGATAGTGCCGTTGGGATGCAGGCCCGCCTCATGAGCAAGGCCCTGCGCAAGCTCACAGGCACGATCAGCAAGACCGGTTGCTGCTGCATCTTCATCAACCAACTGCGCGAGAAGATCGGCGTGATGTTCGGCAACCCCGAGACCACAACTGGTGGAAATGCATTGAAATTCTACGCCACCATCCGCCTCGATATCCGACGTGTGACCCAACTGAAGGAAGGGGAGAACGTGATCGGGAACCGCACCCGTGTGAAGGTGGTGAAGAACAAGGTGGCCCCGCCATTCCGCAAGGCCGAGTTCGATATCATGTTCGGTAAGGGCGTGAGCAAGACCGGAGAGATCATCGACATGGCTGTGGAGATGGGCATCATCAAGAAGAGCGGCAGCTGGTTCAGCTACGATGAGAGCAAATTGGGCCAGGGCCGTGATATGGTGCGCCAACTCCTGGAAGACAACCAGGAGCTCTGTGCGGAACTCGAGCATCGGATCAAGGAAGCGGTGGCCAAGACCGAGCAGCCGGTCATGGCATGATGGGTTGTGCCGCTACTTTTGGAGGCCCCGGATGGTGATCCGGGGCCTTCGCTTTCCATGCGTCCCATTGCGTTCCTGTTCTCCACAAGCGTGCTGCTCGGCCTTATGGCCTGCGGCACCGATGGCGATTCCGGATTGCCAACTGGCCCTGCGGAAGGCAGCCTGGCATGGTTGGAGCAGCAGATAATTGCCAATCCCAAGGATGCCGCGCTCTTCGCCCGGCGCGCGGAGCACTTTGAAGGCATCGACAGCCTTCGCTTGGCCGAAGCCGATTGGAAGCGCGCCATCGCCTTGGATGAGAAATCGCCTCAGTACCGGATTCGTCTGGGTGATCTGCAGTTCAAGCAGATCAGGCTTCCGGATGCGGAACAGCGTTTCCAAGAAGCCATCAATCTGGCACCGGATGAAACGGCCGCTCGTTCCAAGCTGAGTGAACTCTACTTGGCTCAGAACCGGTTCAAAGAGGCCATGTCCGTTGCCAACGAGGCGCTTCGGCTCGATCCGCTCAATGGGTCCATCTACAACCTGAAAGGGTGGATACATCGATTGGCCGGTGACACGAATCTGGCCATCAGCAGCTACCAGACTGCCGTTGAACGCGACCCCGGCCTGTACGATGCGTATGTTTCCTTGGGCCTCTTGCACGCCGCCCGCCACGATCAACTTGCGCTTGAGTATTACGATGGGGCGCTGGCAGTGCGCCCGAACAGTTTGGAAGCCTTGTATAACAAGGCCATCTGTGCGCAGGACCATGGTTTGGACAGCATGTCACTCGCGCTCTACGACCGGATCAAGACCATCGAGCCGAAATACCCGCTGGCGTACTACAACACGGGCTACATCCTACTGGAGATGCGCAGGAAGCTGCCCGAGGCGCGTAGCCAGTTCAGTCACGCCATCGCTTTGCTTCCGGATTACACCGACGCCTACTACAATCGCGGCCTCACCTATGAATTGGAAGGGCGCCTGGATAGCGCTTTGGCGGACTACCGACGCGCGCTTGCGTTGGCGCCCGACCACACCGATGCAGCGAAGGGCTTGGGCCGGCTTGAATCCAAGGGCATGAAGGTGGGGCCGCGTTAGCGGCGGCGCGCCGGCACGACGGGTTGCCGCACCCATAGTGTGCCGCCACGCCCAACGATAACGAAGCGACGTACTCGGATACCATGCTCGGTGTGCGCCCGGAGGGTCCAAGTCCCGGGCTTCATTCCCCGTAGGTCGATGCTCGATTGCGCGGCTGGCGCGAACTGCTCGATGACATTCCCTTGGGCATTCAGAATGTCCACCAGGTAGGTCCCCAGTGGGAGCGCGAGGTCCGCAACACCTGGAACCGAGGTCTCCTGAAAGCCGATGCCGGTGTCATCCGCTGTGCGCGCAGGTGCTTCCCTCGGCATGTAAGCGATATCGTCCATTTGACTGAACACAGCCCCGTGAACACTGACGAGCAGCAAGACGAGGAACAGATACCGAGCGGTACTCACGGCCCTTCCTACGGCATCGGACAGCATTCAGTTCCCGGCGGACGCGGCACCTTCACGCCTTCTTCGCAATTTCGCACCCCATTCGGGGCTGTAGCTCAGCTGGCCAGAGCGCGTCGTTCGCAATGACGAGGTCGTGGGTTCGACTCCCATCAGCTCCACGGATTGATTTTCAAGCCTTGCGGCCATGGCGACCATTGTTGACGTTCGCACACCTGCTGAGTTCGATGAAGGGCATGTGCCTGGTTCGGTGAACATCCCGTTGGATGAAGTGCCTCACCGGATCGGGGACTTCAGGGCGATGATGGCTCCCATCATCCTCTGCTGCCGAAGCGGCGCCCGGAGCGGATCGGCATTGGCCTTCCTCCTGCGAGAGGGTGTTCAAGGCTTGGAGAATGGCGGTGGATGGCAGGATGTGCTCCGACGGATGAACAAATGAAAATGACCATGAGAGCGAGCTGTTCCTTGCTGTTGTTGACCTTCGGCCTGATGAGTGCCGGCTTGTATGCGCAAATCGGTGATCCCAGGTCCGAACTCAGTCCCGCCGCATTCAAGGCGGCAATCGCCGAAGGCAGCGCCATCCTGGTTGATGTCCGTACACCCAAGGAATATGTCAACGGGCACATTGAGGGCAGCGTGAACATCGATTGGACCTCGAACGATTATGAGGCCGCTTTCGCCAAGCTGGACCCCAAGACTCCTGTGCTCCTGTACTGCCACGGTGGAGGCCGTAGTGAGCAAGCCCTCGAATACCTTGTGGAGAAAGGCTTGAAGGCCCGGCATTTGAAAGGCGGCTTCATGGCCTGGAGGGAAGCTGGCAACGCGGTGGTGCGTTAACCCGCATGTTTGAAATGGAAAAGCCCCGTGAGGGGCTTTTCGCTTGATGGCTTTCAGGCTCACTTGTCGTCGTTGCCGAGGTTGATGCCAACGGTGAGGCCATATACGAGGTACTTCGATCCGATGTCCTTCACGGCGGGATTGTCGCTAAACACGCGGCTCAAGCCGAAGCTCACGCTGGGCTCAACGGATATCAGTCCCATGTCGAAGCCGAGAGCGGCATCGATGTTCATCGATCCCTTGTTGAAGTCGCCCTCGTCATACCCGATGCGGTCATCGCGGTCATCCACGCTGAGGAGCACATCGTAGGTGGGACCCATGGCGAAACGCAGGTCGAACTGATAAGTATCGATCAACCGATAGCCGACCATCGCCTTCAGGCGAAGGTTGGTCCGCACCAGATCATCCTCGTACACAAGGGTGTCGCTGTTGACGCTCTTGATGGCTGTGACGCTACGACCGAAGAACGCACCGGGCTGGAAGAAGAGGCGGTCGCCGAACCGGAGGTCGGCGCCCAGTTGCCAGCCCAGGTTCGCTTTGTACTCCACGCCGGCATCGGGGCTGGTGAGCTGTTGGAAGTTGACCCCGACCTGCGGGTTCACTTGGAATTGCGCCGAGGCGGACAACGCGAAGAGGGCGACCGCCACGGTAAGAATCTGCTTGTTCATGGTTCCTATTGGATTGGTCCGGCCCGCGAAATTGCCAACCCCGTGCCATTTGATCGGACGCCACTTGAACGATTCTATTCGGAACGAAGCGAGGGAAGGCGCATCCCTCTATCTTGCAGCCAGTTCCGAACCAACAGGACCACTTCATGAAAGCACTCCCTACGCTCCTCTTCAGCCTCGCCACAATTGGTCTTTGCGCCCAGGATTGCTCCAGTGGTCGCTATGTGAATGCGAACGTGTTCAGCAACGTCACCGTGACGCAGGCTGTTGCGTTCGGCAGCAACATCGGCGTGAACGGCAGTGCCCAGACACTGCGCATGGATGTTTACCAGCCGACCGGGGATGCGGAAACCCTGCGACCGGTGGTGGTGGTGGCCTTCGGCGGATCCTTCATCTCGGGATCCCGCGGCGACGTGGCGAACATCTGCAATGATCTAGCGAAGCGTGGCTACGTCGCCATTGCGAACGACTACCGCGTCGGCTTCTTCATCCCGAACCAGACGACGACCACGCGGGCGGTGATGCGCGGCGCCCATGACATGCGCGCTTGTGTGCGCTACTTGCGGCGCTCTGTTGCCGAGATGGGCAATCCATACGGCATTGATACCACGCGTATCGTCGTGGGTGGCGTGTCGGCAGGAGCCATCAGCGCACTGCATGCCACCTATTTGGATCAGGAGTCCGAGATTCCAGCCGTTCTGTTGCCAGAGATGGCCGCGCTTGGTGGCATTGAGGGCAACAGCGGAACCCTGGTTCTCCAGCAAAGCCATGGCGTGCTACAGCTTCAGTGGGGCCTTGGGTGATACGACCTGGATGGTTCCAGGCAACGAGCCCTTGGTGAGCATTCACGAGGTTGGCGACGGCGTGGTGCCCTATTACACGGCGCCGGTTTACGTGATTGGCATTCCAACGGGTCTCACAGCAAGCGGCAGCCATGATATCCACATTCGGGCGGACAATCTCGGACTGGTGAATTGCTTCAAGAGCTATCCTGGCAACGGGCACGTCGGTTACCTGTCGAGCGATTTCAATGTGGCAATGGATTACGTATCGCTCTTCATGGGCGAGCTCGTCTGTGGCGCTCCCGTGACCTGTGGCATCTCCACATCGGTGGCTGAAGTGACCACCGAGGCTGCTCATGCGTCGCCGAACCCCACCACCGGCATGACCTGGTTCCAGATGGCAAGCCCCGGTGTCGTAGTTGTACGCGACATGAGCGGACGCGCCGTGCTTGACCAACGGTTCGGTGCTGGAAGGGTGGCGCTCGACCTCAGCGCTTTGCCTGCGGGCGCCTACACTGTAGGATCGACCGACGGCACCGTTCCGGCCTTCCGTGTGCTTCGGATCGACTAGCGAACGAAACGCTGCGCGAACGGGCTTGGGCCTGCGATGCACAGGAGGTAAGTGCCGGGAGCTTCTGTGAATGGTGCGCTGAAACGGTCGCCGGTCATGGTGTACCGTGCAACTACTCGCCCGGTAACGTCCAGCACCACGAGGGGAGCGGCGTTCATCATGCCGACGCTTGTGACTTGTATGATCTCGTCCGCGAACCATGCGCGCACCGGAACCTCGGAGTGTTCTTCAACACTGGCTTCCGGTCCCCAGATGCTGAAGACCCAATCAGGATGGTCGATGTATGGGTTCCTGTTCGCCTGCATGAGATAGATGGAATCGTTGCGCGCGGTTTCCTTGGCGCTCACCGGATCCTGCGCGTGCCACGTCAGCAACAAGCTTTCCACCCATCCGATGAACTCACCGGCGGATAGGATGGGGGCAGACCAAGTGGCTGCTTCAGTCTTGTAGCGCGTGAGCATGTAAAAGAACCCACGGGCCAGGTCGCCTTTATAGGCATCGATGGGCTCGAATGCGGTGCCGGAGCAACCCAGTACTGAGCACGGCCCGCGTTTACTGCCGTTCTGACTCGTGTAGGCCGGGGATGAAACAGTCCCGAACGGCCAGCTGCCGCGTTGCTGATTCACCCATGCATCGGTGGGGTAGATGTGGAAGAGATCAGAATTCATAGGCGGTGCATCATTGAACCAGCTCACCGGGAAACTGTGCTCCCGATTGAAGCAATCGCCCTCGCTATTGTACGTGCCGCATTGGTCGGTGACGAACTGGTAGGAGTACGGCGGGGTTCCGCCTGGCACATCGCTGTAGATATCCCACACGGTATTGTCCGGCTTGCGGTCGCTGCGGGAGAACGCGTTCCAGAGTTGGCTGTAAGCGATCACCGTATGCGGCGTGATGATGTCGTGCAGCGCATCGCGCAGCTCATCGCCGGTCAGCCCCTGCGCTGAATCGTAATACCCGGGCGGCGGCTGGGCAATGGTTAGGAACGGAACAAAGACGGCAAGAGCGGAGGCGATGCGCATGCGGCGAAGGTATCCCAGTGCTGCTGGCCCTCAGATCATGGCATGGACTTCTGCAGTTCGTCAATCAGCTCGTCGACGGCAGCGGAGGCGATGATGCGCGTAGGGCCATGCAGGAATCCATCAGCCTCCATGCGGGCGGCCTGCTGCAGCAGCGGGCTGTAGAAGCCATTGATGTTGAGTAGCCCCATGGGCTTGGCATGCAGGCCGAGCTGCCGCCAAGTGAGGAGCTCGAACAGCTCGTCCATGGTTCCGAATCCGCCGGGCAGTGCGATCACCGCCTGGCTCAACTCGTGCATGCGCATTTTCCGTTCGTGCATGTCACGCACCACCACCAGTTCGGAAAGCCGCGGATGCGCGAGCTCCTTGTCGATCATGAAGCCGGGGATCACGCCGATCACCTCGCCCCCGGCCTCCAACGCTGCATCTGCCACTACGCCCATGAGGCCTACATGACCGCCGCCGTACACGATGCCGATGCCGCGCTGCGCGATGGCTTTGGCCATCTGTTTCGATGCAGCGATGATCTCAGGATCGTGACCGAGGCTTGCTCCGCAGAAAACGGCGATGCGCATGCGGTGTGAAGGTATCAGGAAGGCTGATCCGCGATTACACCCACCTGAGCGAACGTTTGGCGCAGGAACAAGAACGCTCGGTGCGTAAGCGAGAGAGCGGCGCCCGAGGCTACCTTGCCCGCATTCCATCCGCACCGATGCTCACCGAAAGACTTGTCCCCAGGCTCATCGCAATCGCACTGATCTCCTCTATGCCTTTGATCAGTGGTGCCCAGACCACGATCAATGGCAGCATCCAGCACGACGGGCTCCAGCGCGACTACATCCTTTACGTGCCTGCGATCTACAGTCCGGGTACGCCCGTGCCATTGGTCTTCAACCTCCATGGCTACACCAGCGATAACCTGGCGCAACTATTCTATGGTGAGTTCCGCCCCATCGCGGACACCGCCAATTTCATCATGGCTGTGCCCAACGGCACCATCGATGGCCAAGGCAACCGCTTCTGGAACGCATTCGGTGGAGGAACCGTGGACGACCTGGGCTTCATCACCGCGCTCATCGACAGCATCAGCGCTGAGTACAGCATCAATGCGGATCGCGTGTACAGCACAGGCATGAGCAACGGCGGGTACATGAGCTACGAGCTGGCCTGTTTCCGCAGCGAGCGTTTCGCCGCCATCGCCTCGGTGACCGGCACCATGGCCCTCGCCCGGCTGGCCCAATGCAACGCGACCCATCCCACGCCGGTGATGCAGATCCATGGCACCGCCGACCCCGTAGTGAACTACAACGGTAGCCCAGGCGTCTCAGCCATTGAGCCGTTGGTGGCGCATTGGGTGCAGTTCAACAACTGCGATCCGACACCTGCATTCACAGCCGTGCCGAACGTGAACACTACGGATGGATGCACCGCGGAGCACTACGTGTACAATGGCGGCGATGCCGGCAGCACGGTGGAGTTCTACAAGATCATCGGCGGCGGGCACACTTGGCCCGGTTCCGCTTTCACCGTCGGTGTCACCAATCAGGACTTCAGCGCGAGCAAGGAGATCTGGCGCTTCTTCCGGCAGTACACTCTTGGCGGACTCACTGGCATTGCTGTCATCCCATCCACAGAGGCGTTCAGCATCGCCCCGAATCCATCGTCGGATGCGTTCCTATTGCGTTTCGAAGACGCCCAGCCAAGAAGGATCACCATATCAAATGCCACCGGTCAGCTCGTTTCTGAGCAGCGCTCAACCGACAATGTCCTTGAGCTGCGAGTTCCACAGCCAGGGATATACTTCGTCTCCGTGGTCGGGAGGACGAGCACGAGCACGCAACGGGCGGTGAGACTGTAAGGGAGCTACATCGCCGCCACCTTCTCCGCCCTGTACACGCCCGCTTCCAGCTTCTTCTTCACATCCTTGAAGCTGTTGATGGTGCGCAGCACGTCCTCCAGGGTGTGAACAGCGGTGGGAATCAGGCGAAGCAGGATCGTGTCCTTGGGCACCACGGGATAGACCACGATGCTGCAGAAGATGCCATGGTTCTCGCGCAGGTCCAGCACCACGTTGGTGGCCTCGGGTATGCTGCCGTGCATCAGCACGGGCGTTACGCAGCTGTTGGTGACGCCGATGTCGAGGCCGGCTTCACGCAGGCCGGTCTGCAGGGCCTTGGTGATCTCCCACAACTTCTGGCTGAACTCCGGCCGTGTGCGAATCAGCTCCAGCCGCTTGAGCGCGCCGATGACGATGGGCATGGGCAGGCTTTTGGCGAAGGTCTGGCTGCGCATGTTGTAGCGCAGGTACATCATCACATCCTCTGGGCCGCTCACGAAGGCGCCGATGCTGGCCATGGCCTTGGCGAAGGTGCCGAAGTAGACGTCCACCTGGTCCTGCACGCCCTGCGCGTCTGCGGTGCCGCGTCCGTCGCGGCCCATCATGCCGAAGCCGTGCGCATCGTCCACGAAGAGGCGGAAGTTGTACTTCGCCTTGCGCTCGCAGATCTCCTTCAGTTTCCCTTGGTCGCCAGCCATGCCGAACACGCCCTCGGTCATCACCATGATGCCGCCGCCGGTCTGCTCCACCACTTTGCGGGCGTTCTCCAACTGCTTGTCGAGGCTGGCCATGTCGTTGTGCTGGAACACGAAGCGCTTGCCCATGTGCAGGCGTGCGCCGTCGATCATGCAGGCGTGGCACTCGCTGTCGTACACGAGCACGTCGTGGCGGCTCAGCAGCGCCTCGATTGCGCTCATGCAGCCTTGGTAGCCGTAGTTCAACAGGAAGGTATCCTCCTTGCCCATGAAGGCACTGAGCTCATCCTCAAGCTGCTCGTGGTACTTGGTCTGGCCGCTCATCATGCGGGCGCCCATGGGGTAGGCCATGCCCCAGTCCTTGGCGGCCTGAGCGTCGATGGCGCGAACCTCGGGGTGGTTGGCCAGGCCGAGGTAGTTGTTGAGGCTCCATACCAGCACGGGCTTGCCGCGGAAGGTCATGTGCGCCCCGAGCTCACCTTCGAGCTTGGGGAAGGAGAAGTAGCCGTGGCTTTCTTTGGCGTGGCGGCCGATGTGGCCCAGGTCCTTGCGGAGCTTGTCGAATATGTCGTTCATGAGTGTGGAAGGCTGGCCAAATGTAGCGGGGCGGGCATTGCGCCAAAGAGCGTTAATCATTGGCTTTCAACTCGGTGCGGTGAATGCGGTCCGGCTATCTTCGCGCGCCCCGAAACGGATGACGCTCTCCTCCGGCCCCCGACGGTCCCGCAAGCTCCCTTTGATCGTGGTCTCCCTGCTCGGGGGATGGCTTTGGCTCTTCGTGATCCTGGCCGGAAGCAGCGGGCTCAGTTCGTGCAGCGAGTTCAACCGGGCGCTGAAGAGCGACAGCATCCCGTACAAGCTGGAGGTAGCCGAACGGTACTACGAGAAAGGGAGCTACGACCGGGCCCTGCCCTTGCTGGAGGAGTTGATCATGCTCCTTCGCGGCACGGACAAGAGCGAACGCATCGGCTACCTGCACGCCAAAGGGTTCTTCCTGATGAAGGACTACACCATGGCCGCCTATTATCTGGAGAACTACGCGCGCACCTTCCCGGTGGGGAAATACACCGAGGAATGCGCCTTCCTCAACGCTTACTGCTATTACAAGAACAGCCCGTCCTACGAGTTGGACCAGTCCGACACGCGCACCGCGATCGACCAGCTCCAACTCTTCATGGTGCGTTACCCGGCCACCAACCTGAAGGATAGTTGCCAGACCTTGGTTGACCGGTTGCGGACCAAATTGGAGGTGAAGGCCTACCATGCGGCCAACCAGTACTTCCACATGCGGAATTACCAGGCCGCCAGCATGGCCTTCAAGGAGTTCATGCGGCAGTACCCCAATAGCGACTATCGGGAGGATGCCATGATGCGCGTGCTCCGTGCGGACCACTCCCTGGCCGTCAACAGCATTGAGACCCGCAAGGAGGAACGGCTGCGGGAAGCTATCCGCTCATACCATAACTTCGCCGACGCTTACCCGCAGGGGGTGGAGCGCGACGAGGCTGAGAAGCTGCTACGGGAGCTGAACAGCGAACTCGACCGGACAACCCAGAACAAGCGACCATGAACACGAAGCCAAGCACCGCCGCAAAGACCACCATCACCCGCGATGTGTCCAACTTGGACAAGGAAACGGGGAATGTCTATGAGGCCGTCGCCATCATCGGCAAGCGGGCCAACCAGATCAGCGTGAAGATCAAGGAGGAGCTGCACACCAAGCTCGAGGAGTTCGCCATGAGCGGCGAGAATCTGGAGGAGGTGTACGAGAACCGCGAGCAGATCGAGGTGAGCAAGCATTACGAGCGCATGCCGAAGCCCGGCGCCCTTGCCATCCAGGAAATGCTGGACGGCAAGCTGTACTGGCGGCGCGGCGGGGAGGAAGTCCCTGCTGAAGGCGACCAGCCGCAATCCTGAATCCCGGAACGGAACGATCCCCCGGCAAGGTGGAGCGCTTCCTGAACCGCAAGGTGCTGCTCGGCGTGTCGGGCGGCATCGCTGCTTATAAAGCGGCCCATCTCACGCGCCTATTGGTGAAGGCCGGCTGCGAGGTGCAGGTGGTACTGACCCCCTCGGCTCACGATTTCATTCCCCCCCTGACGCTGGCTACGCTGAGCAAGCGGCCGGTCCTCACAGATTTGTTCGTACGTGACGGAACTGGCCATTGGAACGATCATGTGCATCTGGCACGCTGGGCGGACGTGATCATCATCGCGCCGGCCACCGCGAACACCATGGCCAAAATGGTTCAAGGCCTGTGCGATAACCTGCTGCTCGCCTGTGCGTTGAGCGCGGCATGTCCAATGTTCATCGCCCCGGCCATGGATCTGGAAATGTGGAAGGATACCGGTACCCAATCGAATGTGGATGCCCTGCGCGCACGAGGGGTGCGCATCGTCGGTCCCGAGAGTGGTGAACTGGCCAGCGGGTTGGTTGGCGAAGGCAGGATGAGCGAGCCCGAGACCATCCTCGCTGCCGTGATCGATGCGCTGATTGGCCGAAGCAAGTTGAACGGCATGCGGCTGCTGGTCACCGCCGGACCCACGCAGGAAGCCATCGACCCCGTGCGGTACATCGGCAACCGGAGCAGCGGGAAGATGGGTTTCGCCTTGGCGGAAGAGGCCGCAGCCCGTGGCGCGCAGATAGAACTGGTGACCGGCCCGGTCGGCCTTTCCTCCGAGCAAGCTGGCATCATCCGCACCGACGTAACGAACGCGGCGGAGATGGCTGTTGCTTGCAAAGAGCGATTCCTTGCATGCAATGCCGTGATCATGAGCGCTGCCGTAGCCGATTTTCGACCTGCCCACGCAGCCACCGAGAAGGTGAAGAAGAAGGAGGCAACGCTCGACCTCAATCTGGAACCGACCGAGGACATCCTGGGCTGGATGGGTGCCCACAAGCCTGAAGGCTTGCGACTGGTCGGCTTCGCGTTGGAGACGGAGAATGCCATGGTCAATGCCATGGACAAGCTTACCCGGAAGAACCTCGACCTGCTGGTGTTGAACAGCCTGCGCGATGCGGGCGCCGGATTCGGGACCGATACCAACAAGGTGACGCTTCTCGCTCGGGGCAAGGATCCCGTGAGCCTGCCGTTGATGAGCAAGCGCGATGCGGCCCGCGCTATCTTGGACCGCCTCGAAGAAATCCTCTGATGCGCATCATCCGTTCGGCTTTCATCGCCTGCCTGTTGCCCGCGCTTTCAACGGCCCAGGAGTTCAATTGCCAGGTGAGCGTGATCGCACCGCAGATCGCCACGGCGCAGACGCGCGTGTTCCAGTCCCTCGAGATCGCCGTCAAGGAGTTCTTCAACTCCCGGCGATTCACGAGTTACAACTACGCACCCGGTGAGCGCATCGACCTCAACCTGCTCATCACCATCAGCAATCAGCCCGCGCCGGACCGCTTCGAGGGAACCTTGCAAGTCATCTACGCGCGTCCTGTTTACGGCACGGATTACAACAGCCCGATTCTGGATCTCGTGGACGACCAGTTCCAGTTCAGTTTCCTGGAGAACACGCAGATTGAATTCACGCCGGACCGCTTCCTGAACAACCTCTCCTCCGTGCTCGGCTTCTATGCGTATTTCGTGCTTGGCCTCGACGGTGACAGTTTCACCCCCTTGGGCGGAACGGAGTTCTATAACCAAGCGCAGCAAGTGGTGAACAACGCGCAGAACGCCGGCGAGACCGGATGGAAGGCGTTCGAGAGCCAGCGTAACCGCTATTGGCTGCTGGACAACCAGCTGCAAGGGGTCTTCCGCCCGCTGCGCGAACTCCTGTACGATTATCATCGTCATGGCATGGACGCCATGACCGAGGACGCGGCCGCGGCACGCAAGAAGATTGCGGCGAGCATCGAGAAGCTCAAGACCGTTCACCAGGCCAAGCCGGCGAGCTACAACCTTCAGGTGGTGTTCAATGCCAAGTTCAACGAGATCATCGAGCTGTTCAAGCCCGCCGACCCTGCGGACAAGACCAAAATGTTCAACACCCTGCAGATCATCGATCCCGGGCACATCGGTCAGTACCAGGACATGATGCGGGGCTCGTGATCGGCGGCACTGGCCTTGATTAGCCTCGACCGCACGCCCAGCCGGTCCTCTAACATGATCACCCGAATCGCCATCAGCAACTACCTGCTCATCGATGCGATTGAGCTGGATTGGGCTGGGGGGATGACTGCCATCACCGGTGAGACCGGAAGCGGCAAGAGCATCCTCATCGGAGCGCTGGAACTGGCCATGGGCGCGCGGGCAGATAGCGGATTGGCTCGCGACCCCTCGAAGCGCTGCATCATCGAGGTGGAGCTGGATCTGCGGCAAGTCGATGGGCAGGCCTGGTTCGAGGCCAACGAAGTGCCGTATGAGCCGGCCACGATCCTGCGTCGTCAATTGGATCCCGGTGGTCGCTCGCGCGCCTTCATCAACGACACCCCGGTCCGGCTGGAGCAGCTGCGTGAATTTGGGGAGCGACTGATCCATGTGCACAGCCAGCACCACACCTTGCTGCTCAACGACCCGCGGTTCCAACTCGGATTGCTTGATCAGTTGGCCGGCCATGCGCCGGATGTGCAGCGGCTGCGTGAATTGCACATGGCCTGGCGCTCCGTCGAACGGGAGCTATCGGCTGCGCGGAAAGAGGAGCAGCGCGCCCTTGCGGAGAGCGATTACCTGAAGTTCCAGCTTGATGAGTTGGAACAGACCGCGCTTCAACCGGGCGAGCAGGAGCGGATCGAGCAGGAATTGCAGCTGGCCGAGCATGCCGATGAGCGGGCCGAGGCATACCGTGCCGTGGAGGAAGGAGCGCTTGGTGATCAGGGCGCATTGACCATTCTTCATCAGCTACGGCCGGGATTGGCGAAGGCTGGCCGAATCGACCCGGAAGCGGCAACATTGCTGAAGCGACTGGAGAGCTGCGCCATCGAGATGAAGGATATCGGCGCGGAGGCCGCTAGGCTCGCGTCCTCCGTTGAAGTGGACCCCGCGCGCGCGAGCATGTTGCGCGACCGCCTCGACCTGTTGATCCGCCTTGGGCAGAAGCATCATGTGAAGAGCGGCGATGAGTTGATCCTGCTCCTGGATGAGTTGCGCTCCCGCGCCATGGGCATGGAGGTCCTGAGCGAACGACGCGCCTCCCTGGAAGAGCAGGTGAAGCAATCCTCCGCGAATTATATCGAGCTGGCGGAGTCCGTCTCCAAGGCCCGCACCAAGGCGGTGAAGCCGCTGGCCAACCGGGTGGAGGCGATTCTGCATGAGTTGGGGATGCCGCACGCGGTTTTCCAGTTCGATCATCGAATGGGCGAGCCCGGACCCTATGGCCTTGACCACGTGCGCGCTCTCTTCACTGCCAATAAAGACCGTGCACCTGCGCCGCTGGACAAAGTGGCCAGCGGCGGCGAGCTGAGCCGCGTGATGCTCGCGCTGATTTCTTTGTCCGCCGGCTCACGCGACCTGCCGGTTGTCGTCTTCGATGAGATCGATACGGGCGTGAGCGGTGAGGTGGCCGATCGCGTAGGGGCCATGCTCTCGGCCATGGGACAGCATCGGCAGGTCATCGCCATCACGCATCTGGCACAGATCGCCAGCAAAGCCACGCATCATCTGCAGGTGACGAAATCGGCCGTGGGCGAGCAGGTCCGCACGGCCATTGCCACGCTTGATCGCGATGCCCGCGTGGAAGCGATCGCGCGGATGCTCAGCGGGCGGAAGGTCACCCCGCAGGCCAAGGAGAACGCGCGCGTGCTGCTCGACCAGCGCTAAGGGAGCTGCTGCGGGCGCGTGTTCGTGGGAACCGAGCCTCCGATGTTCAGCAGGATGGGATCGCGGTCGTTCGGGTCGCCCACATAACGCACCACGCCATTCATGTCCACATCCTCGGGAAAATATCCGTTCACGGTGTTGGTGGGCACGGAGCCTCCGATGCGCGATAGGATCGGGTCGCGGTCATTGGGATCGCCCGTGTAGGCCAGCCGGATATTGAAATCGGTGTTGCCCGCCCACATGAGTTGGGTGCCGCTCACATTCTTCCGGGCATCGGTGCCATAAGTGGTCGTGGCCGAGCTGGTGAAGTTGATGCTGAGCGGCGTAGCGCTAAGGCTCTGCGCAGCCGCAGTCATGATGCCCAAGTGGTTCCGGTGACGAACGGCCACATAATAACTGCCCGGAGGTGCGTTCATCACCACCGCTGAAGTGCCGTCGGTGCCAACCACATCGCCATCGCGTTGCAGCAGCGCTGCTCGGCTCGTTACCACCGTCGCCGGGTTCGAACTGTTACGCAGCTCCACGATCACCCAATCGACGATGGCGTTGCTCCCGGTCACCGCGAGCACCGGTGCCGTGGTGGTCTCGCTGCCACCGCCGTTTATGTATGCGTAGCCGAGACCTGTGTAGGGCTGCGCGAGTGGCAGCAGGCTATTGGCGCGCAAGGCATCGCTCAAGAGGCCGCCGCCTTGGTAGGGGCCCTCCAGCAGCACGCGCGGCGAAACGCTCACGTTCTGCGGGGTGAAGGAGAAGGCGAACATGCGCGTGCTCCATTGCGTGCTCGTGTTGAACTTGGCCGTGCCCCAGAACGATCCGGTAGCAGGGTCCACATCCAGCGAGTTGTAGTCGCCGTAACGGTTGCTCGCGTTGCGGCTGGTGCCGGCCACGATGCTGGTCTCCGCGAAGGTCATCTGGCCCAACGGATCACTGGCTGTCCGACCGGTGTATCTGATGGACGGATTGACCGTGGAACTGGAGACATTGTAGGCCAGCCCGATGTCACCGTTGCCATTGATGGCGATGGCGGCCATCCAGCGGTGGGTCGCATCCGGCGAATAGGTGCCCTGCTGATGGATAGCCCATGGGTTAGCAACGACTGCACGACGCAATTCATACCAGCGCACCCCTGCGCGGTCGGCGCCGCTCACATCGGTGACGTGGTTGCACACGATTGTCTCATGCGTGCCGAAATTGCGGTACTGCGCCCTGTTCATGATCACCTCGCGCAATGGATCAAGCGTGGTGGTGGTGCCGGGCTGCGGAATACAGGCGAAACTGGTGTAGCCGCACAGATGGGTATCGAAGGCCTGCGTGGCGAGCAGGCTCGGCCCTGCGAGCACCGAATTGGCAGGCGTGGTGAAGTTGACCGTGAGCGTCCAGAGCTCCAGTCGATCATTCGGAATGGAGGCGCTCCATTCATCATCGGCCATGCGCATGATCATGGCTGGGGCGCTTGCCGGGGGTGCGGTTCCGCCATCGTGCCCGATGGGTGTGCAAGCCTGGAATCCGATGGTGGGGTAGCTGGGCACGGTGAAGCGCTGCGCAGTAGCGCTCAATCCTTGCAGCATGCGGGTGCGGTCGAGCGCGTAGGTTGCTGGCGAGTTCTCGTTGGTGGTGATCAGGTACATGTTGTGCCACACCGCGTACTTCGGGTAATCGGGGAAATTGTTGGCCGTGAAGCTGTACGCATACCAGGTGCCTGTTGGGTTGGCGGTGGTGGACACGGCCACGATCATGCGGTTCCCGGAAGCGGCGAACTCGGTCATCAGCCAGCGGTCCGCCATGGCATCGTAGATCACGATAGGGTCGCCTAAGCCGCTATAGCTGGAGATGCCGCCGATGGCGTTCGCGAAGTTGTCCATATACGTCTGCGCGCCGAGGGCATTGCCGCTCTTGTCGTAGATGCGGAAATATGCTCCGGAGGATCCATTGATCATCTGGATCACGTGGTTCGGACCGACTTCCAAGCAGGGGTCGGCAGGATTGACGCTGGTATACCCCTGGCCGTTGATGCTGAGGTCGAGCGCACGGCCTTGCGTGCGATCGCCATCCGTTCGTTGCCATGCGGGATCGTCGCCTGCCGGCAGTGCTGCCGGGTTCAACTTCTGGTGAAGCCGTGCTGCCTTGTACCCCTCGGGCCGCCCTTTATCAATGAGCACCTTGGTCTCGCTGCGCACGACTTCATTCGGGAATGCTTGCGTGCTGTCCCATTCAGCGTACGCCATGGTTTCGCCCAAGAAGACCATCTGCTGGACCTCAGGATCACGGACCTCGAAGTACTCCATCTGCGCGGTCAATGCCGTTGTTCCACACAGAAAGACCACGGAGGTCAGAATCCGCACGGATGCATGCTGTGCTTTCATATCGCAAAAGTCAGCCTCATGGCAATGCTCGGCAATCGCCATTCAGCCCTTTCGACGAACATGCTTGGACTCACTACCATAGCCGCTTCCGATCGGCGGAACGCAGGCGGTTGGGTGGCCCGCAGGCTATGGCAGCTGCTGCATCCGTGAGTTCGTGGGAACGGTTCCCCCGATGTTCACCAGGATCGGATCCCGATCATTCGGATCGCCCACATAGCGCACCACGCCATCCATGTTCACATCCTCACGGTAATAGCCGGGAACAGTGTTGGTCGGTACGGAACCGCCGATGCGGACCAGGATCGGATCGCGGTCGTTCGGATCGCCGACATAGCGCAGCACGTTGTCACTGTTGCAGTTGCCTGCCCACATCACCTGAGCACCGCCCACGGTCTTCCTGGCCTCGGTGCCATAGGTGGTGGTGCCCGCAATGGTGAAATCAACCGATGTGGTGGTGCCGCTGAGCGCACGCGTCGTGGCGGTCATCATGCCGAAGTGGTTCCGGTGCAGCACCGCCACATGGTAGTTCCCTGCCGCCGCCGTGAAGGCCACCGGCGAGGTCCCGTCAACGCCCACCACGTCGCCGTCGCGCTGGACAAGCGCGCATCGCGTGGCGATCACCGGGTATCCTGTAGCGCTGGAACGCAGCTGCAGGAAGACCCAGTCCACGATCGCATTGGTGCCGGTGACAGAAAGCACGCCGGCATTGATCGTCTCACCCCCGCCGCCGACATGCGTGAATCCGAGGCCGGTGTATGGCTCCCCGTTCGGTATCAAACCCGCGTTGCGCAAGGCGTCGCTCATCGTCGGTCCGGTACCGTATGGCCCTTCAAGGAAGATCCTCGGTGAGACGCGGATGGATTGCGTGACGCAGAAGGGATGCGTGGTGGAGGGCGTGGTGAAGTTGGTGTTGTTCACCAAGATGTTGTTCTGGGCGTCGCGCAGGGAGAAGCTGCCGGAACCATACGCGCAGCAGATGCCATCGCCCCAGCTGTCATAAACCACCAGCTCGTGGCAGCCATCGGGCACGCATACCGTGATGGGCGGCTGCGGGTACACGCCATTGCTGGCCTGCGTGGTGTACGGACCGCCGCTGGCCATGATGTTCGCGCCATTGCGGATCACCCAGGTGGTCTCGCTGCCGTAGCGGTCCAGGTTCAGCTGCAGGGTGAGGGTATTGGGGCCGTAAGTGATGTTCGATGTTCCGGTGTTATTCGCCAGGTTCTGGTCCGTGCCGCCGTTGGGCGCGCTAACGGTGGCCGTGAACGTCAGGTACCCGCTCGGGAGGATCACATTGCCGATGGGCACGACCACGCTCGCCCCGCTGGCCAGATTGCCGGACCAAGGCACGTTGCCTGATGGGCCGCCGCTGAGGGACCAGCCGAGTTGGAAGCTGGTCAGTGTCGTGAGGCCGCCATTCCGCACGGTGACCGATGGGCTGATTGTGCCAGAGCAATTGTTGCCGCTGGCGCCGGTGATGCCCGTTACCTGCGCATCGAGCGAAAGGCTGGGTGCGTTCGGGTCCCAACCATCGAGGGTATTGCCGCAACTGCCGAGGTACGAGGAGAGCACGGTCCAGCTCGTGGAGAACTTGCCGTAGTAGTCGTTCACGTTGTTGCTGCACGTTGCCTCGCCTCCGTAGAGCTGACCGATGATGCGCTTGTTCTGGTCCCAGAGCCCGCTGCCGCTGCTTCCCGGCTCGGTGGTGCCGTCCTCCCAGGTGCCGATGCGCCAGCATGTGGCGCTGCCATACGTGGCGGTGGTGGCGGCATTCAGGTCGAAGCTGATCTTCTTGATATCGCCGCTGGGATGGTGGATGGCGGTGCTGGAGGTCGGTGCCGTGCCGCTACGGTCCCAGCCGCTATAGAACACATTGTAGCCGGCAGGTGGCGCGCTGCTCAACTGGAGAAGGGCGACATCGCTTCCGGCACTGTTCACCAGGTGTGTTGCGCCGCTCACGGTCTGGTTTGTGGGGCCGTTCTGATTCTGGTTGCAGATGGGGCTCTCCCAATTGAAGCGGAACACCCACGTGCTCACGTTGGTGACCGGGTTGGGCAGGCAATGCCGCGCCGTGAGGAAGTAGGGCGTGCCGTTCTGCGCGCAGTTGTTGATGAGTGTGCCGGTGCAAATGCCGCTGCCGCTCACTACAATCATGGCCACGCTGCGTATCTGGGGGCGCCAGGCATCGCCTTCCGGGCAGATGACATTGTTGTTGCACGAGCCGGAATCACCCAAGCCACGCGCATAGCCGAAGACATCCCGGTAGCCGTGCGTCACCTGCCCGATGCGCAGTCGCCCGACCGGCACGCGCGGAGGAACCTGGTATTCCACGATGATGCGATCACCCGCTATTGGCTGCACCCCCAGCTTCCCATTCACTGCATTGGCATTCGTGAATGCGCCGATGTGCTGGCCTTCGCCATTGATCACGAAGACCTTCGCGCCCTCAGGCAGTTGGTACTCGTGGAATTCGAAGTTCACGCTGAGAGCACCGGGGCATGCGACTTCGATGCGCCAGACCCGCGTGCCATCATCCAGGGTGCTCCATGTGCCACTGTTGTCCAAGCCGAGGTCCACGGCATGATTGAACCCGAAGCGGTAGGGGATGGACTTGTTCAGGTCGTTCGTGGCATCCTCGGCCGCGAGCGCTACGAGGTCGGGTGCCGGCAGCGTGACCCCTTCAATGGGCGGCAGGGCAGATGCTCGAAGGAGCGTGAGTGGCACGCCTCCATGCTCGACCTGCGCGTTCGTCATGGCGCTGACGATGCAAGCCACCGCCAAGAGGAACTGGCGTTGCTTGTTGTTGGGTGACGTGGTCATACGCGGCGGTTTTGAAGGGTTGATACGCAAACGCGTCAAGGCAGTTGCTCGGCCCGGGTGGCGGTAGGCACCGAGCCACCGATGTTCACCAGGATGGGATCGCGGTCGTTGGAGGCCCCTGTGTACTTCACCACGCCGCTGAGGTTCACGTCCTCGAGGTAATAGCCGCTGACCGTGGCGGTAGGCACATTACCGCCGATCACCACCAGGATGGGGTCTCGGTCGTTGCCGTCCCCGACATATTGCAGCTTGTTGTCGCGCAGGGCATTGCCCGCCCACAGCTTCCAGGTCCCATCCTCATTCTTGCGCGCTCCGGTGCCGTAGGTGGCGGTCTCTCCGGCTCGGAGATCCACCGAGAGCGGGTTCGTCCCAAGGGGCAGCGCATTCCCGGTCATCACCCCCAAATGGTTCCGATGGCGGATGGCCAGGCGGTAATTCCCCGGTGCCACCTGAAGCAATACCGGCGAGGAGCCATCCATGCCCACCACATCGCCATCACGCTGCAGCAGCGCTGTCCGCGTGGCCAGCACCGCATGCGGCGGGGTGCTGTTCCGTGCTTCCACCACCACGTAATCCACGATTGCGTTGGAGCCGGTGACCGCCAGCACGCCCTGGCCGATCTGCTCTGCGCCGCCGCCATTTACATGCGAATAGCCCAAGCCCGTGTAGGGTTCGCTCAACGGAAGGAAACTCCCTACGCGCAGGTCATCGCGCATCAGCGGAGGTTGGGTCGCTTCGAATGGCCCTTCAAGCCAGACCTGTGGGCGCACGGCAACGGTATTGGGCACCGAGAGGCATCCGTTCACGATTCCCGTCATCACGTTGTTCGCGTCCTTGTTCACGATGTCGTCGATGCTGCTGATGCAGATGGTGGCGGCGGTGAGCGTGAGGTAGTTGATCCGCAGCAGCGGCACGAATCCGGTGTTCTTGACGAGTGAGGTGTCCAGGTACGAGATGCCGATCACCTTGGTGCCGCCCAGCGTGGTGTTGATGCTGATGTCCCCTGCAAGGTTGGAAGCGAGGTTCGTGGCGCTCTGGATGGTGATGCCGCTCATGTTGAACTCGTAGCCCATCACGCGGCAGCTCGGGTTGCGGATCAGCACGTCGACGGTCTTGGCGATGGGGTCGAGGTTGCCAAGGCTCAGGTCCACCTGATCGTCAACGCTCAGCCAGCCGCGCGGGAAATCGAACCAGGGGTGGTAGTGCAGCACATGCGGACTGCCGCTGTGCACGGCCTGCTGGGTGTAGGCGTTCACCATCAGCGCCGCGTCCGTCACGCTGATGCGGCTGTCCGCGTTAAGGTCATTACAGCTGTTCGGGCTGATGTCGTTGCCCATGATGCGCTGCACGTACTCCATGGCATCACCTTGCGCCTGCTGGCCATCGCTGTTCAGGTCGCCACGCTTCGTGGGGCCATTGCACACGCCGTTGCAATCCAGACGCGCATCGCCATAGGCCTGGCCGAGGCAATCGGTCCACGTAGGGCAGTTGCCCACCTGAGTGAATGAAGGGACGTTCTGCGCGTTGCGGGTGATGTTGATGCAGACCTGCGCGTAGTTGTTCGCGTAGTTCATCTCATGGCGGCCAAGGGCATCGGGCGCATGCTGCCAATTCGTGCGCAGCACGAGGGTGTACGTGCCATTGGGCACATCGGTGATGTCGATCCAGTTGCACGTGGTGCCGGTGCCATACTCGTCATAGCACTGCTTGCTGATCCCCATGTTGCTGCATCCGTATTGACCGGTGCCCCCGAAGCAACCCACATCGATCACGCAGAATCCGTTCTTGAAGCCGACCGGTATGGCGTTGCCGCTCTGGTCGAAGAGGATGTAGTCCGCGTAGCCCGCATAGTGCGCGTGGCCGTGGCAATTGTTGAAGCTGAACATCTGCGGCTGCGAACCGGGGCTGCCGATGTAATAATCCGTGGTGCCGATGTTGTCGATGCGCGTGGCGAAGCGCAGCACATAGCGCTGCCCAAGCGCGCGAACACAGCCCTCCACCGGTGCACAGTTATCGGTGATATTGACGGATTGCAGCGTCAGCGTGCTCTGCAGGCGCGCCTGGTTCATCACCAGGTCCGGTCCCACCGGGCAAGCAGGATTGCCGAAGGGGAGGCAGCAGTTGGCGCAGGGTACCGTGGCAAGTGGGTTGTAATTGCAGCTCTGGGTGTTCATGCAGCCTACCACAGGACCCATGTAAATGATGCTCACCGTCACCGTGTTCCCGCAACCACCACTCGCGGCGTTGTGCCCCACACGCAGGTGGTGCAGCGTGCCGCCGGGCATGTTGGCGTTGATCACCGCCTGCAGGCCGCAGCCTCCATCGTTGTCATCGGCGAACGTGGCGCCCTCCACGCCGCTGCTCAGCACGATGCTGGAGCAGTTCATGTCGTACACCCAAAGGCGCGTATCGCACGTGTTGCTGCCGCATGTGGTGATCTGGTACTGGCCGGATTGCGGCGGCGTGAAATCGTACCACTGCTCCAGGAAACTGGTGGTAACGGTGGCCAAGGTCTGCGGATAGGTTCCGGTCAACGGCGCTAGCGTCAGTGGCAACGCGCTGGAGCAGCTGAACCCCGGTGCGCAGTTGAAGGTGGTCTCCTCGAAGCTGCCGAACGGCCCGCCCTGCTTCACCAAAGCACCATCGAGCCAGAGGAAGTATTGCCCATAGCCATAGCTGTTGTGCCATATGCCATCGCCCACACTGTCGTTGATGCGGAAGACCAAGCAGGTGTTGCTGGGAACGCAGATGGATGAGCTCGTGGTGCCGCTGGCCAGGGTGGCGTCCGTGCTGCCGTTCTTCAGGGTCCATGAGGTTTCACCCGGATAGCTGTCATGGAAGATGTCGATGCGCACGCGCTTCTGACCGCCAGGGCAGCTGTACGAACAGGTTCCATTGTTCACATTCACGCTGCTGCTGTAATTGGCGGCCGTGCTCTCGTTACAGCCGAATACCGGCGTTAGGTTCCCGATGAACACGTCATCGATGGCGATATCGCTTAGTTCGCCGGTGCCGGTAATGGCGCGGAATCGTATGCGCAGGTTGGTCTGCCCGGCCCATGGCGCCAGGTTCAACCAGCCCTGTCTCCAATACAGGCCTTGGTCTCCGCTCATGGTCCAATGGTTCTGAGTAACCGCCCCATTGGCATTGATGTCCACGATCAGGCTGCCCATCTGCGCGCCGCGCATGTGGTACCAGAACGTGAGGTAGGGGGAAGAGAGCGAACTGATGTTGAAGCATGGTGATTCCAGGATCGCCGTCTTGTTCGGTGTGTTGCCAGCGCCAGCGCTCTCCACGTACATGTACTTGGCGTTGGTGGTGGTGTTGTTGAGGGTGCGATCCGTGAACGGACCCGTGGCGATCAATTCTGAGCCATTCGTGCCATTGCGGTCAACATTCCAATCCAGGTTGTCGCCGGTGAGGTTCGTCCAGTTGGTCGGTAAGGTGCCGGGCGTGCCTTCTGTGCCGCTGGTGAATGGCTGGTTGTGGGGATATGCGGTAATACACTGGCCCCAGCTACTCCAATGGAATAGGACGATAGCCGGAAGAAGGAGCAGGACACGATGCATGGACACAGGATTTGGTGCGGTTGAAAATTAGGGCGAAGGGTTGCTTCACCCCGGCGCGAATCGACAGATGCAGCCAAAAGTCCGCGCCTATCTTCGCCGCATAGCAAGAATCCCAATGGCACACGGTCTTCTGAAAGGCAAGCGCGGCATCATTTCCGGAGCATTGAACGACATGAGCATCGCCTGGAAGGTGGCTGAACTGGCGCATGCCGAAGGCGCCTCCTTCGTTCTCACGAACGCCCCTGTGGCCATGCGGATGGGCGAGATCAATAAACTGGCCGAGGCGACCGGATCGACCGTGATCGGCGCGGATGCGACCAATGATGCCGACTTGGAGAAACTCTTCGCTGAAGCTACAGCCAAGCTGGGAGGACCGGTGGACTTCCTCCTGCACAGCATCGGCATGAGCCCGAACGTTCGCAAGGGCCGCACCTACGAAGACCTCAACTACGAGTGGTACAAGCAGACCTTGGACGTGAGCGCCATGAGCCTCCATCGCATGCTGCAGGCGGCGAACAAGGCCGATGCCCTGGCGCCTGGAGGTTCCGTGGTGGCCCTGAGCTATATCGCCGCCCAGCGCGTCTTCCCGGACTATGGCGACATGGCTGACGCAAAGGCCCTGCTCGAGTCCATCGGCAGGGGCTGGGGATATCGCTTGGGCAAGGCCAAGGGCATCCGCGTGAATACCGTGAGCCAGAGCCCGACCATGACCACCGCCGGATCGGGCATCAAGGGCTTCGATGGCTTCTTCGGCTTCGCGCAGGAGATGAGCCCATTGGGGAATGCCCCGGCTACGGAATGCGCTCGGTTCTGCATCGCACTCTTCAGCGACTATACCCGCTTCATCACCATGCAGAACCTCTTCCACGATGGAGGCTTCAGCAGCACCGGGGTCACTCCGTCGATCATGGCGAAGTTCATGACGGCTGAATAGAACGTAGAATCCGGCTTTGCAGGGCAGTCGTCTTTTCCCGCCTATCCAAGCCGAACCCCACGGCCTGTGCACCAATCGGCGGGATTCTTTCGGTTCCTGAGGTGGTATCCGCAGGAAGTAGCTGAGCGGCCCGTGCCTTGCATGGGCCGCACACCTATTTTCGCCCAGCCCATGCCTACGCTCTCCCGACCACTGGTCCTGGCCCTGTCCTGTCTGTTCGGATGCTCCGTATTGCTCGCGCAATCCGGCAAAGGCTTCCTCAAGGAAGCGGATAAGCTGCGCGGGCAACTGCAGTTCGAGCAGGCGCTGGAGAAATACGGGTTCGCCATCCAGACGGAACCGAAGCTGGTGAAGGCCTACCAAGGAAGGGCTGAGACCTATGGTGCCCTTGGCCGATCGGCCGACCGCGCAGGCGACCTGGGCCAGGTAGCGCTGCTGCTCCCGGAGGACGCGGTGCATGCGGTGTCCGCCGCGCAAGCATACTTGGACATCGACAGCCTGGTCAAGGCACGCGCGTTCGGTGAGCAAGCCACCCGGGTGGCACCGAAGAACCAGCTGGCGATGATGACACTGGCCCGCATCTGTCTGCGGTCGGGCGATCTGGACTGCGCGTCCAAGGCTGCCGACAACGCCCTGGCCATCAAGGCCACCACCGATTCGTATTACCTGCATGGCATCGTCCGCAGCGCCACGCGCGACTACAAGACCGCCGAGTTCGACCTGGATAAAGTGATTGAATGGAACCACCTGTATGAGCCGGCCTATGTGGCGGTGAGCGAGGTGCAGCTCGCGCTCTATGATCTCTACACCGGCCCCACCATGAAGGCGCGAACGCTGGAGAAGGCCATCGAGAGATGCACGCGTGCGCTGGAACTCAACCCGCAAAGCACCGATGCGCTCTTCACGCGCAGCCGGGCGCTGGCCCACCAGAAGGAGTACGCCAAGGCCATCGACGACGTGAGCCGGTGCATGGCGCTTGGCCGGGTGGACCGTGCGGTGTTCGTGCAGCGAGCCAATTACTACAAGGGCTTCGGGCAGTTCCAGAACGCCATCAACGACATCAACCAGGTGATCCTCGCGGACGCCAAGGATGTGGAAGCGCTCCAGCTGCGGGCGGAATGCCGCGAGGCTAACTTGGACCTTGAAGGCGCCTTAAAGGACATCGATGCGGCGCAGAAGCTCATGGAAGCCGACGGCGCCCTCGGTTCGGATCAGCGGACCGCCTTCGAGGAATCGCGCGGGCGCATCGCGAAGCAGGTCTTCGAGTTGAATCGCGAAGCGGATCCGCCTTCGATAACAGTGGTGAAGCCCTACCACGCCAGCGACGTGGCGCGCGTGTCGACTTCGCTGGAATTCGTTGAGGTGAGCGGCCACGTGCGCGACAAGAGCCTGCTGAAGTCCATCATGGTGAACGGTAAGGCCGCCGATTTCAGCAAGGACGAGAAGGACCCTGAGTTCTTCGCCACGGTTCCATTTGCCCGTGATGCCCAGGAGATCGTGGTGCAGGCCACCGACATCTACGACAACTTCAGCAGCGAGGTGCTCGCCGTGGAGCGCACCGAAGGCATCGCGCCATCCATCGCCATCACTTCGCCCAAGCCAAGCGGCGAGCACGAGATCACGCTCGCAGCCGGTCGCACGGATGTGTTCATCGAAGGGGCCCTCACGGATGCCAGCCTCATCCGGCTCATCGCAATCAACGGCGTGAACGCCAGTTATGCGCCGGACCAGATCAACCCCGATTTCTCCATCAAGGTGGACCTCAAGGGCGCAGAAAGCTTCGTGGTCCGCGCCGAGGATCAGTACGGCAATGCGAGCGAACAGACCTGGACCGTGAAGCGCTCCACTGAAGTCGCCGTTGTGGCACCGAAGCCGCCGCCATTGGATGGAGCGGTTGCATCCACGCCGAAGGGGGGCACCTGGCTCATCCACATCGAGAACGCCAACTACCGCAACTTCCCCGCACTGCAGGGTTCCACGGCCGACCAGGCCCGGATGCAGAAGGCATTCTCCGGCTATTCCATCGCGCGCACCATAAACAAGAAGAACCTGACGAAGGAGCAGCTGGAGCGCTTCTTCAACATCGAATTGCGCGACCTTGCCCGCACCAGCAAGGTGGGCACCATCCTCGTGTGGTACAGCGGCCATGGACGCACCGTAGGCGGCAAGGCCTACTGGATCCCCGTCGATGGCAAGAAGGATGACATCTACAGCTTCTACAACTATGGTGCGTTGAAGGCACAGATGCAGAACTACAGCGAGAGCGTGACCAATACCGTGGTGGTGAGCGATGCCGCCGGCGGTGATGCCTCCTTCTACGACCTCACGCGCTGATGGAGAACCACAAGGAGCATCTGATCTCGATTCGGCGCTTGGGCGGTTTGCTGCTGGCGGCGCTGCTCGCTAGTCCCGTCCTTCCTCAGCGCTACTTCTTCGAGAATGTCTCGGTGCAGCAAGGCCTTCCGGCTTCCAAGGTCTATTGCGCCGCACAAGGCCAGGACGGCATCATCTGGATCGGCACCGAAGCGGGCCTGGCGAGCTACGACGGGCACACGGTGGTGAATTTTGGCACTGCGGACGGCGTGGCCAACGGCGGCGTGCGTACGATCCTGATTGACAATCAGGGCGTGCTCTGGGCCGGCCATTTGGAAGGACAGGTGACCTGGAGCGATGGCAGCAGATTCGTCGCGTGCCAGATCGCAGGCGGGATCAAGAGCGCGGTGACCTCCATGCTGCAGGACAAGGATGGCGTGCTGTGGATCGCCACGATGGGCGAGGGGTTGTGGCGTGTGAGCGGTCCGCCCGCGAATGATGGCACCCTGCCGGCAGAACGCATCGGTGCCGACGCCGGCATGCGCAGCCGGCTGCTGGCCATGACGCAATATCCCGATGGGCGCATCGCCTTGATCTCGGACGGCGGAAGCATGCAATCGCTTGCTGGCACATTGGTGACTGAATTGAACCTGCCGGGCATACCTGATGTCTTCGCCCGCACCACCATCTTCCGCGACAGCAAGGGCAATACCTGGGTGGGCACCCAAGGCGGCGGTGCCTTCCGATGCGGAGCCACGGGCGGATGCGAGCAGTTCGACATCCTCGATGGCCTGCGGAGCAACACGGTCATCTGCTTCGGGGAGGATGGACTCGGGCAGGTCTGGGTGGGCACCTTGGATGGTGGAGCAACGTGCATCGAGGCAGATGGAATCAAGTCGTACGGTCCAGATAATGGACTCCACGGCCGTTTCATCCGCTGCATCGTGCGCGATCGCGAGGGCAACCTGCTCATCGGCACCAACGAAAGCGGCCTTGACATCTTCAAAGGCGATCGGTTCATCAGCTACGGTGAAGCCGATGGCCTCAATGACCCCAAGGTCTTCGCCGTCATGGAGGACCGTAATCAACGCGTTTGGTTCGGCACCAATGCGGGCATCCTGGTGCTCGATTCACACGGCCGGATGGCCGAGCAGATCACCATGCAGAAGGGCCAGCTCAACAGCAATTTCATCCGCTGCCTCAGGGAGGATGACAAAGGGTATGTCTGGGTGGGCACCGACAATGGCGGCCTGCTTCGGTACGATCCGCGGTCGGGCAAGGCCATGGACGCCATCGAGGTCTCTGGCAGCCTGGCGGACTTGAAGGTCACCGCGCTGGAGATCGGGCAACCGGGCGAGATCTGGGTGGGCGGCTTGAACGGGCTCCGACGCTATTTGCCGGGTTCCGGCACCGTGCCTACGGTGTACACCGAGGAGGAAGGCCTCGCCGGCAATTACGTCACCGCGATCTTCCGCGATGACGATGGCGTGATCTGGGTGGGCAGCACGGTGAATGGCATCACACGGATCGACAATGGCAAGGCCTCTCGGGTGGACCTCGGGCGGTCGTTCGCGGTATCGTGCTTCACGCAGGACCGCGATGGACGCATCTGGGTGGGCACCGAAGGACAAGGCATCATCCTGCTCAGAGGCGGGAAGGAGGAGAAGCGGTTCACCACCGTGGAAGGATTGCTCAGCAACACCATCAAAGCCTTGGGCGTGGATGGCTACGGCCATGTATGGATCGGCACCACCAAGGGGCTGAACAAATGGCGCCATCAGAAGGAAGGCTTCATCGCCTTCACCGAGCGCGCGGGGTTCACCGGCATCGAGGTGAAGGCCAATGCGGTCTGCGTGCTGCGCTCGGGCGCGATCCTCTTCGGCACGGTGAACGGAGCCACGCGCGTGGGCAGCGAACAGGAGAAGCGATCCGAACCGCCCTTGATCGCCATCCGCGGCTGGACGGTGAACCTGGAGGAGCGGCCTTTATCCGATGGCCTCGGCCTGAGCCACGATGAGCGCAACGTGCGCGTACGGTATGGCAGCGTGGCCCTCAGTGATCCTGGCGCCGTGCGCTACACCTACATGCTCGAAGGGCTTGAGGAGGACTGGCAGCCCATGACCACGGGCACCGAGGCGCACTATCCGGCACTGCCGCCGGGCAGCTATTCCTTCCGGGTGAAAGCGATGGACCGAACCGGCCTTTGGAGCGATCCGCCCGCCGAGATCCCGTTCACCATTCATCCGCCCTGGTACCGCTCCTGGTGGTTCTACACGGCGCTGGCCATCTTCATCGGCGTCACGTTGTTCAGCTTCATCAAGGTGCGCGAGCGCCAGCTGCGCACGCGCAACCTCATCCTGGAGCGCAAGGTGGAGGAACGCACCGCCGAAGTGGTGGCGCAGAGCAAGGAGATCGAAGGGCAGAAGGGGCGCATCGAGGACCTGCTGCTCAACATCCTGCCCAAGGAGATCAGTGAGGAGCTGAAGGAGAAGGGCAAGGCCACCGCGCGCCGCCACGAGCAGGTCACCGTGCTCTTCACCGACATGAAAGGCTTCACGCGGATCGCGGAGAAGATGACGCCGGAAGAGCTGGTGAACGAGTTGGATGAGTGCTTCGTCCAATTCGACGAGATCATAGGCCGGTACGGCATCGAGAAGATCAAGACCATCGGCGACAGCTACATGTGCGCCGCCGGAGTGCCGACCAAGGACCCCACCCACGCGTTCAAGTGCGTGCTGGCCGGACTGGAGGTCCGCGAGCTGATGAACCAATGGCAGAAGGCGCACCGTGCTGCGGGCAAGGAGCCCTGGGCGCTCCGCATCGGGGTGCATACGGGCCCGGTGGTGGCCGGCGTGGTAGGCAAGCGCAAGTTCGCCTACGACATCTGGGGCGATACGGTGAACACCGCCAGCCGCATGGAGAGCAGCGGCGAGGTGGGCGAGGTGAACATCAGCGGCGCCACCTACGAGTTGGTGAAGGGCCATTTCGAATGCGTGCATCGCGGGCAGATCGACGCGAAGAACAAGGGCCTCATCGACATGTACTTCGTCAAGCGCATCAAGGCGGAGCACAGCGCGGATCGCGAAGGGACCCGACCCAATGAGCGCTTCCTGAAGTTCTGCGGGGTGCAGGCCCTAGCGCAGGAGCTCGCGTAGCTCGGCGATCATCATGGCAGTGGCGCCCCAGACCACGTGGCCACGCACATCGAAGTACGGGATCTCCACGGTGCGTCCCATGATGGCGATGTGCTGCTCGCGGCGCTTCAGGATGTCATCGCGCAACAGCAATTCCAGCGGCACCTCCATCAACTCGGCCACCTCATGCGGATCGGGATGGAAGGGTCCGGCCTCCCGCGCGATGGCCACATACGGCGTTACGAGCGAGCGGCTGGGCGGGATGTACACCGGCGTCAAGGATCCAAGGATCTCCGCTTCCTCTGGTGCAGCACCGGTCTCCTCCTCGAACTCACGCAAGGCGGTTGCGACCAGATCCGTATCGCCGGGCTCGCGCCGCCCGCCCGGGAACGCGACCTGACCGCTGTGCACGCCATCGTAGTTCGGTCGCAGCATGAGCACAGTATGCGCGAGCTGATCCTTCGCGTAGAGCAGCGCTAGTACGGCGCTCTCACGCGGCGGCGGGTCCTGACGGAGCGCGGCCTCCAGGTCGGGACGCTTGTAGCCGCTCAGTTCCAGGAATGCATCGTGGCCCGGCAGCGATTCACTCAATCGTCGGCGTAGCCGCGATTCCGCCTCTTCGATCCTCATGGCTCGCCAACCCGCTCCAGGCGGTCCACGAGGACCTCCGCCTGCTTCATGTATGTGTGCCGGCCCGATGCCGCGATGGCCTTCGCACCGTCCAGCGCGCGCGCCCATTGCTCGCTGCACACCCAGCAGACCACGGTGTACCACGCGCATTGATCGGAGAAGTCCTTCACGTTGCTTTGCTCAAGCTTGTCGATGGCCAGTTCCGCATCGTACGGACGGCCGTTGGCCAGATGGCACATCGCCAGGTACAGGTATGCGCTCTTCGGATGGTTCTTGCGCTCGCTGATGTATCGTTCAAGGATGGCGGCCGCCTCAGCGTACCGGGCGGCGCTGTAATGCGCCATGGCTTCCAGATAGAGGTCGTTCCGGTGGTCGGGCACCTGGCCGCTGATGAGGTCCGCGTACGGTTCGAAGGTGTCCTTGCGGAGCGTGGCCCTGTCAACAGGCTGGTGACAGCTCGCGAAAAGCAGCAGCACGGGTAAGACGTGAAAGAATCGATTCATGCGCGTCGCGAAAGTATCCAACTGACATCCGGCCTAGCCGCCGAAGGCCGTTCAATCCTCGCCCTTGCTCAGCAGCACGGGGCCGCCTCGCCCGATGATGTGATCCATCGGCAGGAAACCCCAGTAGCGGGAGTCGGCGCTGAAATGGCGGCTGTCCCCGAGGACGAAGCAGTAGTCCCGCTCCATGATGTATTCATCGAGCGGGAGCCTGTCGATCAGCAGCGTGTCGCCGCTGTTGCTGAGGCGATGGCCTTCGTAAACGCTGATGATGCGGTCATAGAGCGGCAGGTTGTCCACCGTGATGCGCACGGTGTCGCCCTTGCGCGGCACCTGCACAGGCCCGAAGTCGTCGCCATTCCATGGGTAGCGCGGACTGAACGGGAAGAGGTGCGACCGTGAGCCGCTCGCCAGCCGCATGGGCACCACGTCGATCACCGCGCTATCCAACGCGAGCCCTGCGGCCAATTCCGGATTCGACGGCACTTCCTGTGTGGAGCGCCCGGGCATCAACAGTTCCAGAGGCAGGCCATGTCGACGGAAGAAGGCCACGACGTCAGCATCTGATCGCAAACGAACGATGTGGCTATGCGTCATTCCCGGTGGGTCGGCAGCACGTGTCCCATTCAGGAAGAGCTTCCCTGCGCGCAATTCAATGGTATCGCCGGGCATTCCGGCCACGCGCTTCACGAGCAGTGGGCGTCGCCAGCGAAGCGCGTTGTCCTTCAACGGGTCGCGGAACACGACGATGTCATCGCGCTTGACGCCCGACCAAACCGCCCAACGCTGCACCAGCAACAGGTCGCCGGGGCGAAGCGTGGCATACATGCTCGTGCTCCGCACCGTGACGAAGCGGAACACGAAGGCATGCAGCACAAGCAACAGCGCCAAGGCCATCAGGAAGGCACGAAACCATTCGTTGTGCGCGAAACGCAGGATGCGGTCCCTCATGGGTGGTCAATCACCGACAAACCAACCTGCAACGGAATGCAAGCAAACCGCTATTTCACCGACGAGAACAATCGCTTCCAACGGATGCCCGTCTCCGGATCCTTGGTGAACCACACGAGTACCGCCTTGCCCACGATGTGGTCGAAGGGCACGTAGCCCCAGAAGCGGCTATCCTGTGAGCGGTGCCGGTTGTCGCCCATCATCCAGTAATAGTCCTGCGCGAAGGTGTAGCTCGTGGCAGGTGCGCCGTCGATGAGGATCTGCTCGCCCTTCACCTGGAGGTCATGGCCCTCGTACACGCGGATGACGCGCTGGAAGAGCGGAAGATTCCGCAAGGACAGCTGCACCGTGGCGCCCTTCTTCGGGATCCAGATCGTGCCGAAGTTGTCTTCGGTCCAGTCGAAGCCTGGATGGTTCGGGAAGATGGGCTGGTGGTAGCGCTCATCGCTGTAGAAGCCCAGGGGATGGTCCTGCCGGGTCATGCTCACCACGCTCTCGAACTTGCCCAGTTTCGCTGCCACATCCGGGCTGCACGGAATCACCGCGAGGTAGCGGCCATCCTGCAAGGGCACCTGGTAGATGTCGCTGCTGGAGATGTCCACGAGCTTCTTCAGGCGTTCCGGGTTGAAGGGCTGGGTGAGGATGAACTCGTGGCTGTATTGACCGGTGGACGCCAGTTGCTGCGGCTCCCCGTTCACGTAAACCTGCCCGTGTTCCACCCGCAACGAATCGCCGGGCAGCGCGACGCAGCGCTTGATGTAGTTCTCGCGCTTGTCCACCGGACGAACGAGCAGTCCTCCGCCGGGCACCGCTTGTTGCTCCGCGTTTCGCAGGTTGGCGTTGCGGAATGCAGGATTCGCGAGCTTCTCGCGGCCGTGCTCGCGCGCCAGCTGGTAATAGCTCTGGTTCTGGATATTGGCAACCACGGTATCGCCTTCCGGAAAATTGAACACCACCGCATCACCGCGTTGTGGCGTGCCGAAGCCGGGCAACCGTCGGTAGGATTGACTGAACCAGGTCACGAACGACTGCGAGTTCACCACAGGAATGGTGTGGTGGGTGAACGGGAAGGTCATCGGCGTCATCGGCAGGCGTGGGCCGTAGCTCAGCTTGCTCACGAAGAGGTAATCCCCCACAAGCAGGCTCTTCTCCATCGACGGCGTGGGGATGGTGAAGGCCTCGAAGGTGTAAGTGCGGAACACCGTGGCCACGATCACCGCGAAGAGGATCGCATCGCCCCACTGGCCCAGGAGACCGCGCTTGCGCTTCTCCGGCGGAATGGGGCCCACATACGTGTTCTGCGCGAAGACCGTCTCCGGCACCTTCCACCAGGGCAGGAAGGTCATCAGCACATGCTCCTTGAAATCGCGACGGCCCAGCACGATACTGATGTTCACGTTCATGATCATGAACATGAGCAGGTTCACGCCCGGAACGATGAAGAGCACGATCCACCACCACGGTTTGCCGGAGATCTTCAGCCACACCAGGATGTTGTAACCGGGCACGAAGCCGGCCCATGCGGGCTTACCGGCCTTCTGGAACAATTTCCACAGGCTGGCCATCAGCACAGCGTAGTAGGCGAAGAGGAAGAGGTAGGGGACCAAGGTGGAGAGGTTGAGCAGGTTGAGGGTTGCGGGTTGTGCTGGCGTGGCGTCGACCAAAGTCGACCGATGGTCATCGAATCACGAATTCATGTCCAGCACATCATCCATGGTGAAGAGACCCTTGCGGCCCGAGAGCCATTCTGCGGCGATCACAGCGCCCAGCGCGAAGCCCTTGCGGTTGAAGGCCTCGTGCGTGATGGTGATGCGGTCGTTGGCGCCAGCCCAGGTGACGGAATGCTTGCCCGTGACTTCGCCTACGCGTTCACTGGTAATTCGGACGGTTGAGGGGTTGTGAGGTTGAGGGGTTGAGGGTTGTGAATGCCCATCAACCGAGAGTTCCCATCCAGTGTAGCGCTTGGAACGAAGGTCGATGTCGTGGGCCAAGGTGATGGCGGTACCGCTCGGCGCATCAAGCTTATGCACATGATGGACCTCGTCGATGCGCACGGCGTAGTCCTGTTGTTTGTCCATGAGCGCGGCGAGTTGCCGATTCACGCGGAAGAAAAGGTTCACGCCGATGCTGAAGTTGCTCGCCCAGAGCAGCGTGCCTTGGTATTGCTCCACCAGCGCGCGCACCTGCGGCAGCTTATCGTACCAGCCTGTCGTGCCCACCACCACCGGCACGCCCATCTCCAGGCACAGTTGCATGTTGGCCAGCGCTTGATCGGGTTTGCTGAACTCGATCGCTGCATCCACATCGTGTGGCGGCGCTCCTGCATTCGCAGCGGTCACGCGCAGTGCCACGGCATGGCCACGCGCAGCGGCTTCCGCCTCAATGGCCTTGCCCATCTTCCCGTAGCCGTAGAGCGCGATACGCATGGTGTGAATGGCGCCGAAGGTAACCGGATGCCTGTGGGCGCTGCGGCTAACAAGTGTGAACGGCGCCGGGCCTCAACGAAGGGCCAGCGAAAGGCTCAAGCCCGGTGCGCCCATGGCCGCGGTGGATAGGGAAGGGGACAGCTCCAGCGAAAGCTCGGGGCTCACATCGAAGCGCACGAAGTGGGCATCCACGCTGGCATCCACGATGTTCAGCACATACACCAGCCCGCAGGCGATGTAGCTCAGGTCGCGCCAACGCCGGTAGGTGTCCGCCACGTTCAACACGTTCTGCGAACTGAACCGTCCCTCGAACTCGTCAATGGTGTTCGGATCGCCATCCACCAACGCGATGTAAGCGTCCTTGTAGCGCTGGTAGTTCTGATTGTTATCCCGGATGAAGTACACGCTCGCGCCCAGCCCGCCCAGCACGATGGGCACCTTCCAATACTTGCGGTTGTAAACCTGTCCGGCGCCGGGAAGCACCGCGCTGAGGATGGAGGCCTTGCGCGGCGAATGGCGGTAGCGCCAATCGAGTGAATCAATCGGGGTTTGCGCACAGACGACGCATGCAATCCCCCAAAAGCCGCAACTCAACCCCAGTCGGCGAATCATCACGGACAAAGGTCGGCAACCTCAGCCCAGCGTCACCACCAGCCGCTCCAGTTCCTCCTTGTTCTTGAAGCTGATCTCGATGGCGCCCTTGCCGCTGGCATCCTGCCGCACCTCCACCTTGCTCAGCAGGCGTTCGCTCAAGCGCTGGCTCAACTCTTTGTTCAGTCGCGTTTTCCCCGTGGTTGCAGGCTTGCCCGTGCTGCCCGGGGTCAGGGTGCGGGCCAGGTCCTCCACTTGGCGCACGCTCAATTGGCTCTCCACGATCTTGTGGTAGAGGGCCACTTGGCGCACCGGATCGCTGATGGTGATGAGCGCACGCGCGTGCCCCATGCCGATGGTGCGGTGGCGCAGGCCGAGCTGCACTTCCGGCTGCAGCTTCAGCAAGCGCAGGTAGTTGCTGATGGTCGCGCGGTCCTTGCCCACCTTCTCGCTGAGCTTCTCCTGGGTCAGGCTCACCTCATCGATCAAGCGCTGGAAGCTCACCGCCACTTCGATGGGGTCGAGCTCCTCGCGCTGGATGTTCTCCACCAGCGCCATCTCCAGCATGGACTCGTCGTTGGCCACACGCACGTAGGCGGGCAGTTCCGTTAGACCCGCCAGTTGCGAGGCACGGAAACGCCGCTCGCCGCTGATGAGCTGGTAGCGGTCGTAGCCCATGCGCCGCACGGTAACGGGCTGGATGATGCCCAGCTCACGGATGCTCTGCGCCAGCTCGGCCAGGGCCTCCTCGCCGAAATGCGCGCGCGGCTGGAAGGGGTTCGGCTCGATGTGCGCGATGGCGAGCAAGGTGGTGCCGCCCATCGGCCGCTGCTGGGCCATGGCGCTGTCGCGGGCAGTGATGTCCGCGGCCGGCTCGTCCAGCAGGGCGCTCAGGCCCCGTCCCAATCCTTTCTTCTTCATCATTGCACCGCTTCGATGGGGATGATCCGCTCGCTGTCCGGGATGCGCGTGAGGCTGTTCTTCTGCAGGATCTCCCGCGCCAGGTTCAGGTAATTGGTGGCGCCCTTGCTGCTGGCGTCGTGCATGATGATGCTCTTGCCGTGGCTCGGCGCCTCGCCCAGCGCCACGTTGCGGTGGACCACCGTATCGAACACGAGCTGCTGGAAATGCGTCTTCACTTCCTCCACCACCTGGTTCGCCAGGCGCAGGCGGCTGTCGTACATGGTGAGCAGCATGCCCTCGATGGTGAGCTCGGGGTTCAGGCGCTGCTGCACGATCTTGATGGTGTTGAGCAGCTTGCCCAAGCCTTCCAGCGCGAAGTACTCGCACTGCACGGGCACGATCACGCTGTCGCTCGCCGTGAGGCTGTTCACGGTGACCAGGCCCAGTGAGGGCGAGCAATCGATGATGATGAACTCGTACGCATCGCGCAGCGGCTCCAGCACCTTCTTCATCTGGCGCTCGCGCTCGGGCATGTCGATCATCTCGATCTCGGCGCCCACCAGGTCGATGTGGCCGGGCAGCAGGTCGAGGCCGGGATTGTCCGTGCCCACGATCACCTCATTGGCAGGCGTGCCGTTGATGATGCACTCGTAGATGCTCGCCTTCACCTTGCGCGGATCCAGGCCGGTGCCGCTGGTGGCGTTGGCCTGCGGATCGGCGTCCACCAGCAGGGTGCGGCGCTCGAGGGCGCCCAGGCTGGCGGCCAAGTTGATGGCGGTGGTGGTCTTGCCCACGCCGCCTTTCTGATTAACGATGGAGATGATCTTGGCCATGGTGGTGGTTGATTGCTAAAGGGTGATGGACGCGCCGATCGCAGGAAGCAGTAGTTCGAGGCCCGCCTCGCTGAACGCGCGCTGCGCCGCTTCAGTGTCGATGGCGATGGGAGGGAAGGTGTTGTAGTGCAGGCCGACCACCTTGGTCACGCCCATGAGAGCGGCTGCCTTGATGGCGTCCTCCACGCCCATGGTGAAATGGTCGCCGATGGGCAGGCAGGCGAAGCGGAGGTTGAGGGGTTTCAGCAGCTGCATGTCCATCGTCAGCGCGGTGTCGCCTGCGTGGTGGAAGGCGCCCTCCGGGCCGGTTACCACGAAAGCGCCCGGATTGCCGCCGTAGGCGCCGTCGGGCAATTGGCTGCTGTGCACGGCGGTGACGTACTTCACACGGAAGGGACCGAGCGCGGCGCCGCCGCCGATGTTCATGCCTACGGTGCTCTTCACGCCCTTTGCCGCGAACCAATTCGCGATCTCGTAGTTGCTCACCAGCGTGGCGTTGGTGCGCTTCGCGATGGACTCGGCGTCGGCCACATGATCGCCGTGGCCGTGCGTCACGAGGATCTCCGTGGCGGGGATGCGGTCCACATCGATCCCTTTCGCAAGCGGATTCCCGCTGATGAATGGATCGAAGAGCAGGTCATGCCCGGCGGTGTTCACGCCGATGCACGAGTGGCCGTAGTAGGTGAGCTTCATCCGCCGATGGAAAACGTTGACCCAACGTTTCTGACGGCGCAAAGAACAGGGGCGATCGCTGCATTCCCCTGTTGATAAACAGGCGAGTTTTGAACAGAAGGCTGTGCTGCCGGAACAGCGCCGCGATCAGATGTCCTTGCGGTCGAGATCCTCGAAGTTCACATCGGTGAACGGCGGTGCATCGCTCGGCGGCTCCTTGGTGTCGTGCTCCGGTCCATTCCCGTACTCACCGGTGGCCTTCAGCCGGTCGATCTCGCTGACGACATCCTGCAGGCCATCGATGAACTTGTCGAAGTCCTCCTTGTAGAGGAAAATCTTGTGCTTGTCGTAATGCGCCGTGCCGTCCTCGTGCGTGTGCTTCTTGCTCTCCGTGATGGTGAGGTAGAGATCGCGGCCCCGTGTGCTCTTCACATCGAAGAAGTAGGTCCGCTTGCCGGCCCGCACGGCCTTTGAATACACGTCTTCACGATCATCGCGCATGGCACAGGCGCCGCAGAAAGGGGGCTGGGCGCACCCAAATATAGAAGGCGGTTCTGCATCAGCAAATGCAAGGGGCTGGACGTGAGGGGGTGGGGGCCAGACATGCATAGTGTTTCAGTTTGCCAGCACCAGAATGTGATAATGCCCGAACGGGAAGTGAACTTGTTCTTTTCCACCTTTTGCTTCGCCAAAAGGTGGAGCCAAAAGGCGCCCACGATCCAAGCCGCAGCCCGTCTCGCACAGGCCCGCAGCACAGGCTCCCGAGCCGGGCGCGGCCGCGCGGATCGTGGACACCCACCGCACGCGGTATCTGAGCGCCATGGAATACCCGGGACGCAATTGCTCATCAACTACCCAGTGCTCTTGGCGCCTGGTCGGAACCATCGTTTGCAGAAACCGAACTGGATTGATTCAGGGTGAGGCACTACTTAGCCGATGGAGCAGCACTGTACATTGTCCACAGCTATCACGCCCTCACTACTCGTGCTAATCGCCTCGATCCGCCATGTCGCATAAACCATCCCTTCGCTCCGTGCTGCTGCTGGTCATCGGTCTGGCCTCGGGCGCCAGCGCGCAATCGTTCGAGCAACGGGCGCAGGCCCTGCTGGATTCCATCTATCGCGCGGACACCACGATGGTGGGGGTGGTGGTGCATGTGGAAGCGCCGGACCGTGGCATCTCCTGGAGCGGGGCCAGCGGCCGATCCATGAAAGGCGGGGCACCGCTGCATCCCGAGGCGCCCTTCCTCATCGCCAGCAACATCAAGACCTATGTCTCGGCCACGATCCTGCGCCTGGTGGAAGAGGGCAAGCTGAAACTGGACCAGCCGGTGGGGCCGTTGCTCACCGAACGCACACGCGAGCTGTTCGCCGGCGACGGCTACGACCTGCAGGCCATCACCATCACGCACCTCCTCTCGCACACCAGCGGCCTGGACAGCTACACCGAATACGGCTACCAGGACAGCATCATCGCGAACCCGATGCGCCGGTGGACGCGTGATGAGCAACTTGTGCGCACGGTGGCGGTGGGCACCAAACTGGCCGAGCCCGGAATGCACTACGCCTATACGGACGCGAACTACCTGCTGCTCACCGAAGTGATCGAGGGCCTCACCGGCATGCCCTTCACCAAGGCCATGCGCGCGCTGCTGCGCTACGATCGGATGGGCTACGCGCATACCTGGATGCCCACCTTGGAACCCATGCCCGAAGGCACCTTGCCATTGGTACACCAGTATTGGGACGAAGCGGGCTTCGATAGCCACAAGATCGACGTGTCCATGGACCTCTACGGCGGCGGCGGCATCGCCTGCTCGGCCCGCGACCTGGCCCGCTTCAATCACGACCTGTTCACGGGCAAGGTGGTGCGCGACAGCGCCACCCTCACGCTGATCCACACCACGGTGATCACGCAGGACAGCGTGCAGAGCGGGTATCAGCTGGGCATTGCGCCGGCTACGATCCGGAACATGCAGGCCTTCGGGCATGGGGGCTTCTGGGGCACTAGAGCGATGCACCTGCCGGACCTGAACGCCACCGTGGGCATCGCGGTGCTGGAACGCGGGCACCGGGCCCACCAGAAGACGGTGATCGAGCGGATCGTGGCGATGCTGAAGCCTTGACCGATCGGAGGTCCCCGCTAAGTGGAAGGGAATCGGTGCAACCGGTGAAACCGATATTTGTATCGTCATGGGCACCCTCGCCGATATCCTCGCCGTGCTGCGGCGCGAACGGGCTCGCCTCTTCGCCAAGTACGGGCTGAAGAGCATGGCGGTGTTCGGGTCGGCCACACGCGATGACTTTCGGCCGGACAGCGATGTAGACATCCTCGTGGAGTTCGTGCCAGGTGCCGATTTCGACTATTTCGATCTCTCCTTCGATCTGGAGAACATCGTTCAACGCAAGGTGGATGTGGTGATGCGTACTGCTGTGAAGGCGCACTATCTGCCTTTCATCGAGAAGGATCTGAAGTATGTCTGAACGGAGCGAGTACGTGCCACCATTGGTGGAACAGTTGAAGAAGATCCTGGACGCGGGCGTGGCGTAGCCTTTACCCGGTTGGCGAACCCTGACTGCCGGGAGCCAGGCCCGATGAATTGGGAACGCGAGCGGATCGTGGCGATGCTGAAGCCTTGACCGAACGGGGGTCCCCGCCGATTAGAAGAATCGCTGCGCCAACCCGATAGCGACGCGGCCAAGCCTCATTCGTTCAGGGGTTCCCGCATTTGCACCGTGGTGGCAGGCGCATGGAACCCGCTTTGCCGCAGATCGCGCAATGCATCGCGCGTTACCTCGTAGCGGATCCGGGTCTCGGGATGGTCCAGGTCGAACACATTCACCCAGTAGGTCAGCACCAACTCCACGGTATCGGGCCCCACCTCGCCAACGCCCACTACCGGCGCCCATGGCTCATGCAGTACACCGGGGTTCCCATTGGCAGCGGCCAGCATCAGCGCCGAAGCCTTGTCCATATCGCCGTGATCCTCCACGCGCACGTGCAGGGCATGGCGCAGGAAGCCATCCTCCGTGAAATTGATCACCGTGTTCTTCACCACGGTGGAGTTGGGGATGTACACATCGCGACCATCGGAGGTGCGCATGTGGGTGGTGCGCAACGCGATGCCTTCCACCTTGCCCTTGAATCCATCCATCTCCACGATATCGCCGGGTTTGAAGGGACGCTTGAAAGCCAGCAGGATGCCCGCCAGGAAATTCTCGCCGATGTCCTTGAAGGCGAAGCCCACGATGAACGCACCGATCCCGGCACCTGCCAGCATGCCATTGGCCAGGCCACCCAGTCCGAGGATCTTGAGCACCAGGCCCACGGCCATCAACAGCACGATCCCTTTCGCGACGCGTGCCAGGAATGCCGAAAGGATGTTGTCCTCGCTGCGCCGGTCGAGGCGCTTGCGGAGGAGCCGCCGGACAAGATCGGCGAAGAGGTAGGCCCCAATGAAGAACAGGATGGCGAACGCCAGCCGGGGCAGCAGGCGCACGAACTCCGTGTACCATTCCACGAGTTCAGTCCTCAGGAGCTCCAGGAATTCGGTCATCCTGCGAAGCTACATGCGGCCATAGGCAGCTGTCGCCGCACCAGCCATGCGGAAAGGCGGGGCAGCGCACGCATGCGGATGCAAGCACACAGGGCCGCCGACGTCCTCCCATTGCGCATGCAGGTTCGGGATGCGCGCATGCCATCGCGTGCTGTGGAGGCGCGATCGGACGGATCGCAAGTGCACGATTGACCGGGGCACGTGCATGGCCGGGGAGTGCATGGGCGATCCGCGACCCCGCACTTGCCATTGGAACCCTTGCATAGGCAATAGATGGTTTGGCAATGGCATCGGCATGCAGGGCACCTGCGATCCTGGCATGCGCACTTGCCCAAGGAGAAGCTGCGTTCGCAACAGCTCCGGGCGCATCCGCTCATCACTCTTGGGCAGTTGCGGCGCGGTCCCGTGCGGACGCTCTTTCCGGACGTGCATCTGCCCGTCCTGATCCTGCACATGCAACCCTGCGCCGGGGCATAGCGTAGCAGGCCGCCAAAGCACCAGGAACATGAGCAAGGCAAAGGCCGGATTACGTGGATTGAACGCTACTGACAAGCAGCGGCGTGCGGCCATCATCCACGGTTGCATGAGCGGGAACCCGCTCTTCCCCGACCCTTCACCCAGCATGGCCGAGTTCGATCAAGCGCTTGCGGAACTGCGGCAAGCGAACATCGATGCATTCGACCGTGGCCGCATGGCCCTTCACCGGAGGAACACCGCCGAACGCACCATCTCGCACATGATCACCCGGCTCGCCAGCTATGTGAACAGCGTAAGTGCCGGCGATCCGCAGAAGATCATGGCGGCGGGCTTCGAGTGCACGAAAACGCCCGAACCCATCTCGTCGCTGCAAGCGCCCAAGTCCGCGCGCGTGCGATCCACACCATATCCCTCCCGCCTTGGTCGTGAAGTGGGAACGCGTGCCGGGGGCATTGATCTACCAGGTGGAGGAGGAGGTGACCACTGCCGCTGGCGGGAAGGAATGGCAGCGTGTCGAGCTCACCAGTCGCCCGAAGCTTGTGGTGGAGGGACGCCCTTCCGATCAATTCCACAAGTTCAGGATCTGCGCGGTGGGCACCAAGGCGCAAAGCCCCTATGCGGAAGCCCTCTATGCCAGAGCCGCCTAACACCCTTCACCATGAGCCTCTTCAGATTCCTCAATCCTCCCCGCATCGAACTGCATGTTTTGGAGCAGGATGAGACCTGGTACGAACGTGCTTATTGGCTCGCCTTGATGGCCAAAGAACTGAAGGCCGAGGTGGCCCGATTGCGCGAGGAGAACGAGCAATTGCTCCGCCAGGTGAACGCCGGCGAGCCGCTCACCGTGGAACAGAAGGACTTCCTCGCCATGCGCGATGAGCTGAACGAGCTGCACAAGGCCAAGGCCAAATTGGACAACCGCGTTTCCCGCACCATCCAGGTGAACCAGAGCTTGCTGGACGAGGTGGAGGACCTGCGCAAGGGCATCGACCGCGCAGCCGGACACGGCAACTCGCAAGCCGCCTAAATACCAGCGACCATGCCCACGCCCAGCCTCACCATTCCCGCGCTGCTCGCCGATGCGCGCAAGGATTTCCCGGCCCTGCGCAAGCAACTGGACGCACCGCTTCGCCGCCTGCGTGCCGAGCTGGAGCGCAACGGCAGCAAGATGATCACGCACATGGTGCCCTGGCGCTCGCCCAGGAAGCACGACTGGCTCATCCTGCTGCATTACAGCGCGCGCGCCGTGAGGGTGCATACCCTGCTCTGGTTCAAAGATGCCGATGGCCACACCGCCGCCGTCTGGACCGGTGCCAGCGGACTGGCCTACCACATCAGCGCACAGGCGCTGGAGGCGTATGCCCAGCGCTTCGATCCCACGGCCGCGCCGAAGGAACGCGCGCAATCCTTCTTCCTGGACAATCCCTTCTTCGAGATGCAGGTGGAGACGCCGCAAGGCGAGCACCATTGGAACGTGAGCGTGGGCATGTACCAGGGCCTGGGCCTTGGTGAGTGGGACACCACCACCGACATCGTACACGTGCGCAGCTACGTACCCATAAACACCATGGTGGAACCGGGCACACCCTTGGAGGGATTGCGCTCCCCCTTCCAGGGCCTATCGTTGCAGCAACGCATTGAGCTCGCTGACCAGGCCGCAGAAGTGGAGCGGAAGCAGCGGGCGGCTTGAGGTCGCAGTGATGCTTCTTCCAAGCGATGAGTGCAGGGTCCCGAGGCGGAGACCCTGCAGCGGTCGAGAGCCTGCAGAGGTTTAAATCCGGCATAGAGGTTGTCAGGGCCGAAGCTCCTACATCACTGCTATGCGCAAAATGCTCAATACCCTGGCTTGGGATGAGCATGGCCATAAGGTCAATGCCGTCGAGGCAGAAAAGGGTGGGCGATACACCTGTCCGACTTGTAATGAGCGATTGATAAGTCGACGGAGTTGGGTCGCTAAGAAGGGATTCAAGCGACCTCACTTTGCTCATCAGCCAGGGCATCCACCTTGTTCGGCAGAGAGTATCCTTCACAGTGCATTTCAGATGTTGCTCTATAATCGGCTTGTACACGCATTGGAGAACGGTATCGAAGTGCCAGTGCGGTGGCAGTGTTCGTATTGTCGTACGCAACACACGCGCAACTTGGTAAGCAAGGCGCAAAGGGTTGTTCTGGAGCATAACATGGTCACTGCTCGTGCAGATGTGGGCTTAGTGGATGGGCAGGGCAGAACTCTGGTGGCTATTGAAGTTGTATTCACGCATGAACCGGAGCCCGGGGTGAATCTCTTTTACCGCAAGAACAACATTGCCTTGGTTCGTTTTGATATCACTGACGAGAATGATTTGAAAAGAACCGAAGAGGCTGTACTAGCGCCTGATTACGTCGACCAGTGCATCACAAAACGCTGTCCAGATTGCCATGGGTTCCAGAAGGAAAGGATTATGCGCATCGAAGAGGTGGCATGCACCTCCTGTGGTGCCGTAAGCAAACTCGCGTGGGTAAATGCGGGCATTGATCGACTCGCCCGTCCTGGCACTCCTGAATACTTCACACCGGAGGAGCTCCAACTTGCACTAAAAGAGGGGGCTTCCATCACGCAAGCGAGGAATCGCGTTCTAGGACAGACCCTGCCAACGCACTTTTGTACGGGGTGCAATGAACCCTTCCAAGGGCCCTTCCATCCTAGTGCCTATCGGTGCGTGAGATATGCACCTATCAAGGGGGTGAAGGAGATGCGGATCGGCTACTACTGTGAACCATGTTCATTCACCACAGGTCGCAGGGACATCCAGAGGTTCCTTCGGCTATTGAACAAGGCAAAGGCCGCGCTGACTCGCCCTGAAGGTCCATGGCAGTGCATCGATTGTGGCGCTTCAGTCCCAAGGGAAGAGAAACACACATTCTGTCGACGCTGTTACGAGAAGCGACGAAGTAATAACGAGTTCGACAAAGAGGGGAAGCACTGTTTGGAATGTGGCGAGTCAGCCATGGTAAGCCGTGATGTCCCATTCTGTGACCCTTGCCGGAAATCTTGGGGAAAACTCAAGGGTCAAGAAGCGGAGTTAAACGCTGAAATCAACCGAGTGAAGGTGTTGCTGCGATGAAGCTTACACTTCGACAATACCACGATCCTTTATTGTCTTCAGGAACGCAGTGCATGTTCTGATGCCGGTAGCGCGTCGCTGAGGCGGGGTAAGGCTCTCTACGTCCTTACCATCAAACCGAATGGTCGGTGTGTGCGAAGAACGAATGGGCATGCCCGATTTCCTCATGAAAGTGCACAGGTGAACATTCAAAAAATCATCGATGTCCTTGGCCCGCTTTTCCACGGGCACAAACTTGAATGAGGCGAGCCAGCCTTCAAGTATGTTCTTGACCCTCATGAAGTTCTTTAGGAGCGTTGCCTCCTCGGTCACTTGCAGTGCGTCCCTGAGTTTCCCCTTGAGGGCTACAATCTTCTTTTCGTGCACCCACAACTCGTGACCGCTAAAGCCGATTGAGAGGAAATGAAATGGTTGGCGCCTTGGGTCCACAATTTGACTGAACTTTTTCTGGTCAAGACTGGGGTCATGCATGGGGTAGATTCTCAGATCAAGCCCGTCCTCGATTTCTTCCTTGGCGATCACGAAAGCGCGTTCGGCTTCCTTTCGGTTCTTACACATGACAATGAAGTCATCAGCATAACGAACCAAACCAAGACCCTCGTCCTGCATCCTCTGGTCGAACTGTGCTAGACACACATTCGATAGCAGTGGTGAAAGGCTGTTGCCTTGTGGGATACCGTCCATTGACGCATTGAAGTAGTGATGGCTCTCCGGGGCAAACTCATCCAAGTTGCCCACTTCTTGATTTAGGGCAGATTCGATCAACCCGCTCAAACTTGAGTCAGGCAGTTCGGTGGCTAGATCACGGAGGAGTTTCGGGCGATCGACTTTGTCGAAGAACTTCTCGATATCCGCCTCAAGTATTATTGCTCTTCCATTCTTGTACAGGTCGACCATCCGTACAATCGCTTGCTGTACACCGCGATTCTCTCGGTATGCGAAACTGCAGGGATTGTTCAGCTTGAACTTAGGGGTCAGTTCCTTGTCCAAGCGAAGGCTTATTGCCTTAGCCACCACGCGATCTCGAACATCTTGCACGCGTAGCGGACGATCGTCTCTTTTGTCAGCCTTCTTAATCAGAACGCCACGGGGTTTCTGAAACTTGTAGGTTCCGTCCCGGAGTTCCTTACTAATCTGCTTGATGTTGGCATCAAGCTGGTCCCCGAAGTGCTTTATTGTTTCGTATGAAAGGCCGCGCGACTTCTCGTTCGCCTTGTTGAGCTTGCTCCAAGCCTCTTTGAGGTAGGTCAGCTCGGATATCTCCTGTAGAAGACTGGGACGTCCCATTCATCTTGTTTTTTGCAGTATCCGAATTGTGCTCATCGACAATCCAGCCGGCGCTGCAGTACTAAGGGCGCAGAGCAGTGAGCATATCACCCGAATGACCAAGATGACCTTGACCATCCACTGAGCGACCTCCTCCATCGCAATCGTCACCCGCCATCCGAAGTACAACGGCTGACCCCTGCGCGCACAGCTTGGGATGCATTGGCACCCGTGACCGGTCGCGCCGGTTGCGGTTTTTTCGCTTTCATTTCTTCCTGGGTTGCGGCGGTTATTGTCACCCTCACGAAAGATGAGGTTTTTTCATTACCGCGCAACTTTCGGTCGAAGTTGCGGCGTGCGGCCCGCCCTGCGCTTTATAAAACCCTGGGTCCTCCGTGGTCGAACACTTGTGCCGGCCAGCCACTGCGAGGTCAAGGGCGCAGAGCAGTGAGCATATCACCCGAATGACCAAGATGACCTTGACCATCCACTGAGCGACATCCTCCATCGCAATCGTCACCCGCCATCCGAAGGACAACGGCTGACCCCTGCGCGGTAAAGATCGCTACCGTAAGCGTTAGACCGCTGATCGTTGAAAACTGATCAGCCGCATAGATGCTTGAGCGACAGGTTGTGAACGGATTGTTGGATCGAGCCCGGATTTGCCGGCACGAGCACTCAACGCGAGTGCTCAGGGTGTCACTGCGCCCTTGGGTTGGTCATGGAACAACTGGATGTCGAACGGGTTCAGCAAATAATCTTCTCTTGTCCAGGACACCTCTAGAGGTTGCTGATCCGGCCCACCGTAAATGGTCAACCCATTCCCGTTGACTTCCTCTTTGGCCGCCTTTATCCTGTCCGCTAGTGGCCGAATGAACTGTTCGAAGTAGGTCGGATTGAAATACATGTTCTCAACATGGGAGGCCAGCATGGCCGAAATGTCCTTGGTCAATGAGCCCCGAGACCGCATCTGCTCGCCGATTGGTCGATATAGCGCATGGTCCTGCGTGAGATAGCTGAACAGGAACCATGTCTCACTATCCCTTGGTAGCAGCGTGGCATAAACAAACTCCCTACGGTCATGTCCAAGTACGAGACGGTTCTCCAAGAAATCGCGCTCGAGGTAGAATTTTCCAGTTGCGGCCACAGGATACTTCCTCGGGAGCCTGAACGCCTGCGTTTCAACGACGTCCCATTGTTTGGCCAGGAGTGCCTTATCAAAGATGGCCTTGGTCTGATCCTCATCTGACTCCCATTCCGGGCCAAAATCGCGCTGGTGACGCATCTCACGCTTCACATGCATGGAGTACAGATAGGCCCGATACGCGAACAGGAAGTACTGCTGATCCGTGCCCGTGAACTCCTCCACTTCAATGGGGTTAAACACGGCATCATGGGTCTTGCACATGCCCCTGAAGGTGGATGCTCTGCTACGGCCCTCTATCGTGCCATCGAGTTCACCGGTTGCCTTGTTCATCCACACGACATTCCCTCTGTCGCCGATTAGGTTGAAGACCTTCGCATTCTGCAGAGAGTGCGCGTTAATGATATCCGGTCGCCCGTTCTTCATGGCACACGTTGTCGGCCCCGCTGCTGGATGCCAGCATCGTTCCTCCATATTGACGGCCTTGCTCCGAATCCGCGTCACTACAGCCGCCTCGTCTGCAATAGAGAGGTTCTGCAAGTCGTAACGCTCAGCGATACACCCCAGACCCTGGGGTGAGCCTCCATCATTCAGCACGAACTCCAGATCACGGATGACATCCGCCACGTTCCCAGGATGAAGCCCTGCCTTTCGCATTTGAGCGCAACCTTCCAGATAGGTCTGCCACTCGATGTTCCGGTCGAAGAAAAGCGCTAGCATCCACTTCGGCAACATAAAGCCCTTCCCACTCATGATGGCCTTCATTGCATACTCCTCGATTATCTTCTTTGTAAGTGGTTCCATGGTGAGCGGCGCGTGAGCGATGAAGCGGAAAGCCCGCAGCCGGTAATCCGGCGAGGACTTGGAGCGGAAGGCGCGACGGCGAGTCTTCGAGCCGGCACTCCCAAAGAACTTATGTCTGCAAGACCCCCATGTTGAACTCCCGTGTCGCTGGTGCCTGGCTCGCCGCTTCGATGCCCATCGATATCCACGTCCGCGTCTCCAACGGATCAATCACCGCATCCGACGTTCCCAATCAGCGCGTGGCCAGCGTCATCGTCGTGTGGGCCCATGACTGTTCGCCAATGTAGCGATCATCCGCATAGGACGTTATCTAGGGTGGAGACGGCCGTTTAGCGAGAGTGCTTTATGCTTTGCTGCCCCCCATTACCCCCGCCTGCCCGGCCCTATCTCCCCCTCATCAACCTTCCTCCTGGTCTTGGCGTGGATCTTCAGTTTCCCCAGGTCTTCCTTCAGGTCGTAGAGGATCTCATCGGTGCTGCGGCGCCAGTACCGGGCAATGACGAACCACGGTGCACCATGGTAGGTAACCCGTTCACCCACCTCGTACTTCGCGCGCGCCTTCAGTTCGTGCATCATGTGATCGACGGGGAAATGAGCGATCCCCGGATCACAGTATAACCATCGTCCATGCACTATCGGCCTCAACCACGACGATGAGCTGAATCGGGGCGCCCAGGGCAACTTCGGCAGCACGGATCTGCGTCCTGTACGCATGCGTGTACTCCTACTTGTTGTTCTCGTCGCGTTGTCCACCGTTCTCCACGCCCAGCTCGAAGTCGGCCTCCGCGGCCATTGGACCTTCGGTGCCGGCAGCACCATGGACCTCAGTGGCCAGAACAACAATGGATCGATCGTAGGTGGCGTATCCACTACCAACGACCGCAGCGGCAACCCGGGTTGCGCCCTGCTGTTCCCGGGGAACAACTCACACGTGACCGTTCCGTTCTCCGCGGATCTGGATATCGCCCCGGCCGATGCCTTCACCGTCAGCCTGTGGTACCAGGGCGGATCGACCGCGGTGGGCGATCTGGAGTGGCTGTTCGGCAAGCGGGCCGCAGGCGGCAGCTTCGAGGCAACGGACTACGCCCTCAGTTTGTACGACTTGAACAGGGTGCTCGGCAGTTCGGGCAACAGCACCGCACTCTGGTCACCGGTAATGCCACCCATTCCGGATGCGCAGTGGCACCACGTGGCCTTGATCTACACCAATGGCAACTGGCAGCTGTGGCTGGATGATGTGCTGGTGGTGGCGCCCATCCAACAGACCTTCGTGAGCCAGTCCAACCACGGCATTGCCATGGGCGTACAGTTCGCAGGGGCCTTGGACGATATCCGCTTCTATGACCGTGCTGTCAGCCCCCAAGAGGTGGACCTCTTGTTCCAGGAAGCTGCCAACTGTGCCAGCACCACCGGCCTGCCCGAGTCCGTCACGCCGGCCATGTCCGCGGCACCCAATCCCGCCACCGATGTACTCACGGTGCAACTGTCTCAACCCAATGGCACCCTCGAACTCTTCGATGCCACCGGCCGTAGCGTGCTCCGCAGGGGTGTTACCAGCACCACCGCCACGCTCCACCTGGGCCACCTGACCGAGGGCGTGTATCTGCTGCGCTATGGCAGCGGCGCCTCCGCCGTGGTAAAGCGCATCGCCAAGCGCTAAGGGCCGACAGCTTCCTTGCCACGTGGATCCGCGAGGATTCCGTCTGTTCTCTGTGGGAATATCGAACATCCAACACCGAATGATGAATGTCGAGATGAATTCGCGCGCGGTATTCCACTTCCGGGGCAGCCTCAGCTTTCCGCCTCTTCCAGCAGCTGCTCCTCGTGCAGCTGGGTGTAGATGCCGCCTTTGGCGATCAAGTCGGCGTGGCGTCCTTCCTCCACGATGCGGCCGTGCTCCAGCACCAGGATGTGGTCGGCATCGCGCACGGCGCTGATGCGGTGGCTGATGATCACGGTGGTGCGCCCTTTCATCACGCTGCGCAGCTCGCGCAGGATCGCCTCTTCGGTGGCGGTGTCCACGGCGCTGAGGGCATCGTCGAAGAGCAGGATGCGCGGCCGGGCGATGATGGCCCGCGCGATGCTCACCCGCTGCTTCTGCCCGCCGCTGAGGGTGATGCCGCGCTCGCCCAGGATGGTGTCGTAGCCCTTGGGGAAGCCCAGGATATCGTTGTGTACCTGCGCGATACGGGCGGCGTGGACGATGCGCCCTTCGTTGTCGGTACCGGGTTCCAGCCGGAAGCCGATGTTGTTGCGGATGCTGTCGCTGAAGAGGAAGACGTCCTGCGGCACGGTGCCCAGCTGCTGCCGCAGGCGCTCGAGCTTGATCCGTCGCACATCCACGCCATCGATCTGCACCTGGCCGCTGGTGGGGTCGTAGAGGCGGCCGATGAGTTCCACGAGCGTGGTCTTGCCGCAGCCCGTGTGGCCCACCACGGCGAGGGTGCCACCCGCCGGGACATGGAACGAGACGCCGTCCAGCGCCGTGATGCCCGTATCCGGATACGTGAAGCTGACGGCGCGGAAGGTGATCGCGCCGCTGATCTCCTGCAATTCATCGGCCTCATCGGCGATGACCGGCCGCGTGGACATGAACTCATCGATGCGCACCATGCTCGCCGAGGCCTGCTGGATCAGGGAGGTGACCCAGCCCACGGACGCGAACGGCCAGGTGAGCATGTTCACGTAGATCACGAACTCGGCGATGTTGCCCACGGTGATGCTGGGGTCGCCGTTGATCAGCTTCAGCCCGCCCACGAGGATGGTGAGCACGGTGCTCACGCCGATGAGCAGCATGATGGCCGGCATGAAGAGCGCATCCACCTTGGCCTGCGAGAGGCTGCGCGCTCGGTATTCCCCGGCCGCCTCGCGGAAACGGTCCACCGCCATGGGCTCCTTGGCGTAGGCCTTCAGCACGCGGATGCCGCTGAAGCTCTCCTGCGCCAAGGTGCTCAAGCGGCTCTGCTGCTGCTGCACCGCCGTGCTCTTCCGGTTGATCACATCGCTCACGTAGTAGATGGCCACGCTCATGATGGGTAGCGGCGCCAGCGTCCACAGCGTGAGCTCGGCGTTCACGTGGAGCATGAAGCCGATGCACATGACGAAGAGCACCACGAGGTTGATGGTGTACATCACCGCCGGGCCCAGGTACATGCGCACCTTGCCCACGTCCTCGCTGATGCGGTTCATGAGGTCGCCGGTGCTGTTGCGCTTGTAGAAGGCGCGGTCGAGCCGCTGGTAATGGTCGAAGACATCGTTCTTCAGGTCGTATTCGATCAGGCGGCTCACCACGATGATCGTCTGCCGCATGAGGAACATGAAGAAGCCCTTCAGCAGGGCGAAGACCAGGTAGAGCAGCGCCAGCAGTCCGGCCAGCCACACGATGGTGGCGGCGATGCGCGCATTGTCGCCGAGGTCCGTGACGCGCTCGGCCAGCCCGATGCCCGTCCAGCCGATCCAGTTGTCGAGCATGGCAGGCACCGCCAAGGTGCGCTGCTCCGGCGGCAGGTCCATCTGCCGGAAGCCGGCGGTGATCAGGTCGATGGCCTCGCGCACCACCTGCGGGGCGTACACCGCGAACAGGTTGCTGAGCGCGATGAAGACGGTGCCCAGAAGGAGATGCCAGACGTACTTGGCGAAGTACGGGTTCAGCTTCAGGAGCGGTCGCATCGGCGCGGAAGGGAACTTCCTACTTTTGGCCGCCTGCTTGGGGCGCTGTTCATGCGGAAGAGCGCCAAAGGTAGGAGGGGCTGGGAGGAGGAGGACGCATTGACCGGTTGACCGCTAGCGGGCACGCGACTCACCTCCCCAACCACCCAGAATCCACCCACTCAAATCCGCCAGTACATGGTCACCACCGCCACCAAGACCGCCGCCACCGATGTGGTGCTGGGCCGCATGGAGCAGCACGATCATGAAGAGGTCCTCTTCTGCTTCGATCGCGCCACCGGCCTCAAGGCCATCATCGCCATCCACGACACCACGCTGGGCCCCGCGCTCGGCGGAACGCGCATGTGGCCGTATGCCAGCGAGGCCGAGGCCTTGCACGACGTGCTCCGGCTGAGCCGCGGCATGACGTACAAGAGCGCCCTCGCCGGCCTCGACCTCGGCGGCGGCAAGGCGGTGATCATCGGCGATGCCCGCACGCAGAAGACCGAGGCGATGTTCCGCCGCTTCGGGCAGTTCGTGGAGAGCCTCAACGGCCGCTACATCACGGCCGAGGATGTAGGCATGAGCACCACCGAGATGGTGAACATCCGCAAGGAGACGCGCAACGTGGCGGGCCTGCCCGAGGAGATGGGCGGCAGCGGCGACCCCAGCCCGGTGACGGCCTATGGCGTGTACTGCGGCATGAAGGCCGCCGCGAAGCAGGCGTACGGCAGCGATGTGCTCAGCAGTCGCAAGGTCTCCATCCAAGGAGGCGGGAATGTGGGCCGCTACCTCGCGGGCTATCTGGTGAAGGACGGCGCCAAGGTCTTCATCACCGACATCCACGACGACAAGCTCGCGGCCATCAAAGCCGAGCATCCTGCGGTCACGCTCGTGAAGCCCGACGAGGTGTATGACCTCGACGTGGACATCTACTCGCCGTGCGCGCTCGGCGCCACAGTGAATGACGACACCTTGAAGCGATTGAAGTGCAGCGTGATCGCGGGCGCGGCCAACAACCAGCTCGCCGATGAGTCGGTGCATGGCAAGGCCGTCATGAAGAAGGGGATCCTCTACGCCCCGGACTTCCTCATCAATGCCGGTGGCATCATCAACTGCGCATGGGAGCGCAATGGGTACAACCGCAAGGCCGCTCTGGGCCAGACCGAGGCCATCTACGACACCGCCTTGCGCATCTTCAAGGCCAGCGCTGATCTCGACATCCCTACCTACCTCGCCGCGAACCAGGCCGCAGAGCACCGCATCAGCGGCATCCGCGAGGCCGGGCTCCGCTTCTAAGCGCATGCTGAATCGCCGTTACCTCCGGATCAAAGTGTACCAGGCGCTCTATGCGTACTGGCAGAGCGATCCGGTCAGCACGGCGCGACTGGAGAAGGAACTGTATCAAGGCATCGAACGCACGCACGACCTCTACCTGGCCCTGCTGCTGGTCTTCGGCGAGCTGCGCCATATCGCTGAGCTGCGCATGGCGGAGCGGCGGAAGAAGCAGCTGCCAACGCCCGGGGACCTCAACCCCAGCCGGCGGTTCGTGGAGAATCTGATGGTGAAGGCCATCGCCGAGAGCGATCGCCTGCGCGTGGAATGCGAGAAGCGGCGCGTCAGCTGGGTGGGCCACCAGGAGCTCTTCAGCGCCATGTACAAGACGGTGGAGGAGAGCGAGGCCTACAAGGAGCACATGGCCGACCCGGAACCGGCCTTCGGCAAGGACCGCGCATTCATCGTGCAGCTCTTCGAAGAGCAGGTGGCGAATAGCGAGGCCTTGCAGGATGTGTTCGAGGGCCGCAGCATCTACTGGCTGGAGGACCTCGACATCGCCGCCGGCCTGGTGAAGCGCGTGCTGGAGCAATGGCGTCCGGAAGAGGGCGGCGATCAATGCCTCAACGCCCTGACGCACGATCCGGTGGTGGAGCGCGAGTTCGTCAACGAGCTCTTCCGCAAGTGCATCGAACTCGGCGAGGAGCACGAGGCCCTCATCGCCGCCAAGGCGAGCAACTGGGAGGCCGACCGCATCGCTTACACCGACATGATACTGATGAAGATGGCCCTGACCGAGGCGCGCGTCTTCGACCAGATCCCGACCAAGGTGACCTTGAACGAGTACATCGAGATCGCCAAGGCCTACAGCACGCCGAAGAGCAAGAACTTCATCAACGGTGTGCTCGACAAGCTCTTCATCGAGATGAAGTCCGACGGCAGGATCACGAAGGTGGGCAGGGGATTGCTTGAAAGCTGAGCGGATGGAAGCGGTGAACGGGCGATTGAAGACAGGTGGTGTCATGAGCGCGATGGCTTGTGCATTCGCTGTTGGCTTATCGGGTTGTTTCCTCACCGACCATACCGAGCGTGACGAGGTGAGCACCCGCGACCTCAACTTCCCCGCGTCGGGCTACGAGAAGCTGGATGCGAAGGACTACCCGCGCATCACCTTCGATGCCCTTGAATTCGATATGGGCAAGGTGGTGCAGGGCGCGCGCGTGGAGAAGCTCTTCCGCTTCACGAACACCGGCGGAAGCCCGCTCGTGCTCTCCGCCGTGAACAGCACCTGCGGCTGCACCGTTGGCAAGGATTGGCCGAAGGCCCCCATCGCGCCGGGCGCGCAAGGCGAGATCACGGTCGTCTTCGACAGCGAGGGTCGCAGCGGCATGCAGCACAAGTCCATCACCGTGGTGAGCAATGCCTTGCCTGCCAGCACGGTGCTCACCCTCTTCGGGGAAGTGATCGGCCCCGATACGAACAAGCAACCCTAGCACCACTTCTACAACCATGAACCTGAACATCCTTCTCCAAGCAGCCGACGCGCAGGCCCAGAATCCTTACAGCTTCTGGATCATGATGGGCCTCCTGATGGTGGTCTTCTACTTCTTCATGATCCGTCCGCAGCAGAAGAAGGCCAAGGACGCCAAGAAGTTCCGGGAGTCGTTGCAGAAAGGCGCACGGGTCATCACCATCGGCGGCATCCACGGCAAGGTGCTGGAGGTGGCGGACACCACTGTGCTGGTGGAAGTGGACAGCAACGTGAAGCTCCGCTTGGAGAAGAGCGCCATCGCCTTGGACAGCACCCAGCAGCTGAACGAGGCCAGCGCGAAGGCCTGATCACCGCTCGCCATCGCATACCGGCAACACGGCAATCCCAAGAGCGGATGCTGAAGATCGGACTCACCGGTGGCATGGGCAGCGGCAAGACCACCGTGGCCGGCATCTTCGGAGTCCTCGGGGTCCCGGTCTTCGCTGCGGATGAGCGCGCCAAGGCGCTCATGGACAAGGACCCGGCCGTGCGCTCGGCCCTCATCGTCCGTTTCGGCGAAGGCATCTATGCGGCCGGAAGATTGGATCGCAACGCCTTGGCGAAGATCATCTTCAATGACGCCGATGCCTTGAACGCCGTGAATGCCATCGTGCATCCTGCCGTGCGGGCGAACTTCCAGCAGTGGGCTGGCGATCAACAGGCGCCGTACGTGATCATGGAAGCCGCGATCATGGCCGAGAATGAGGGCTGGAAACAGTTCGATCAGGTGATCACGGTGGCCTGCCCGGAGCAGGAGCGTGTTCGGCGGGTGATGGAACGCGATGGCCTCACCGAGCAGCAGGTCCGCGCGCGCTTGCGGAACCAGGCTAGCGAGGAGGAGCGCCAGCGCATCGCGCACCATGCGATCCGGAACGATGGCCAGGAGCTGATCATTCCGCAAGTGCTGGCCATTCACGAGCGGATCATGCAGTCGGTGAGCGCATGAAGCAGGAGGAGAAGAACCTGCCATTGAGCACGGCGGCCTTGGTCTTCGGCGTGCTGAGCATCCCGCTGGCCTTCGTGGGGCATCTCTGCAGCCTAGCCGTGGTGTTGGGCGTTTATGCCATCCTCTTCGGGCTTTGGGGCCAGCGACGCGCGCGGAAGCACCTCTTCCGCTATACCGAGGCCAGCGTCAAGCGTGCCACCCGTGGCATGCGCATGGGCTTGATCGGAACGGGTTGCGGGATCGTGATTTGGCTGCTCTGGGCCTCGAACTGGCTGCTGAGCTAGGCCCTTCGCGCCTGCATCACGGGCACCACGCCTTCCAGCACCGCCGCTGATCCGAATGCGTGCAGGTACCGCGCGAGCAAGGCCGCCGTGGCCTCGGCATCGGCAAGCGCGCGATGCGCGATAGGGAAGGGGATGCCGAAATAGCGGCACAAGCGTCCGAGGTTGTAGTGATCCAGGCCGGGGACAAGCCGACGGCCGAGCCGTTCGGTGCAGAGCGTGGCCCGCTCGAATACCACGCCGGTGCGCGCGAACTCGTGTGCTAGTGCGGTCATATCGAACCGCGCGTTGTGGGCCACCACGATGCGGTCCTGAGTTAGTGTTTCGATGGTGCGCAACACTTCATGGAAGGAGGGTGCGCCGCGCAGCAGCGAATCGTCGATGCCGGTCAGCTTCTTCGTGAACCAGGGCACGCGCTGGCGTGGATGCACCAGGCTGTCCCAACGCAGCCGCTCCTCCGCACCGTTCATGGCCACCACCGCCACCTCCATCACCCGCCCACGGATCGGATCACCCTCGGTGGTCTCCACGTCAATCACTGCGAACCGCTCCCGCTGCATGGCGCCCTCATACGCCGGCAGGGCAGGAGGGGTTGCCAGGTCGGCAGCGGGGTGGACAAGGGCATGCATGGGGGCGCGGTCAAAGATGCCTCCAGCAGATGAAGGCTCCAAACCGCATCGGCGGCAGGGCCCATCTTTGCCCGCATGCGCTTCCTGTACAAGCTCGTCTTCCAAAGCCTGCTCGGCTGGCGGATCCAGGACGACCGGCCGGCCGGACTGGACCGTTACATCATCGTGGTGGCGCCGCATACGAGCAACTGGGATTTCGTCGTGGGCCTGGCCGTGCGCAGCATCGCCCGGCTGCGCGATGTGAAGTTCCTGGCCAAGGACGCGCTCTTCAAGCCGCTCACGGGCTGGTTCTTCCGCATGCTCGGCGGCTATCCCGTTAACCGGAGCAAGCACAACAACATGGTGGATGCCGTGGTGTCCCTGTTCAATCGTGGCGAGATCAAGAAGATCGCCATCACACCGGAGGGCACGCGCAGGTACCAGCCGCATTGGAAGACGGGTTTCCATCGCATCGCCACGGGTGCTGGCGTCCCCATCATCCTGGCCACCTTCGATTACCCGAACAAGCTCTGCATCATCACCGCGCCGTTCCCCCTCACTTCGGATCCCGAGGTGGATATAGCGCGCATGAAGGACTGGTTCCGGCCGCACAAGGGCAAGAACCCGATGGATGGCGTTCGCTAGTGGTATGATGCTTGCGAACCGCGGCCGAACCCGACTCATGCGCTTCCTCCTCATCACCTTGGCCCTCGCGACTTTCGGCGCGAGCGTGGCGCAGGAACGGTTTCCATCCCTGACCGGCGAATTCGCCGATGGCCGTTCCATTGAACTGCCCGGTTCGCTCAAGACGCCCTTCACGGTGATTGGCCTCGCCTTCGGCCAGAAAGCGCAAGCGGACTTGGAGGGCTGGTACGAACCGGCCTACCTGCGTTTCGTGGCGAAGCATGGCCTGTTCGCATCGGCTTATGAGGCCGAGGTCTACTTCATCCCGCTCTTCACAGGTCTCAACAAAGCGGCGTATGAGCCAAGCATGAAGAAGTTCAGGAAGAGCGCTACCTCGGAGCTGCTGGACCACGTGGTCTTCGCCAAAGCAGAACTGGATGAACTGAAGGAGGCGCTGCGCCTGAAGGACAAGGACGTGCCGTACTTCTTCGTAATCGACCAGGAAGGACGTATCGTTCACCGGACCCAAGGACCTTTCACCGATGACAAGCTGGACGCGATCGAAGAGATCCTGCTCCGTTGAACTGCACGCCCTGTCCGTTTACATTTGCGCACTTTCAAACTCAACATGAACATGCCGCTCACGTTCTGCTCTTCTGCCTTGCTGACCCTCTCCATGCTGGCTTGTGGCTCCGCTGGTGATGGGACGACCGCGAACGACCAACAACCCAAGAAAACCGTGGAACAACAAGCCGATGGCCTCTACGCCAACATCAAGACCAACAAGGGCCTCATCGTCATCAAGCTCGAATTCGAGAAGGCCCCGATGACCGTGGCCAACTTCGTGGCGCTGGCCGAGGGCAAGATGAAGAACTCCGCCAAGCCCGAGGGCACGCCCTATTTCGATGGATTCAAGTTCCACCGGGTGCTCGCGGATTTCATGATTCAGGGCGGCGACCCAACCGGCACGGGCAGTGGCGGTCCGGGCTATGCCTTCGCCGATGAGATCCATCCGGACCTGAAGCACACGCGCGCCGGCACGCTGAGCATGGCCAACGCCGGCCCCGCCACCAATGGCAGCCAGTTCTTCATCACGCACAAGGACACCCCTTGGTTGGATGGCAAGCACGCCGTGTTCGGCTATGTGGTGAGCGGCCAGGACGTCGTGAACGCCATCGCGCAGAACGACGTGATGCAGACCATTCGGATCGAGCGCGTGGGCAAGGCGGCCAAGGCATGGGATGCCGTCGCCGTGCTGAACGCCAACAAGGACAAGTTCCGCCAGAAGTAGAGAATCCGCAGGCTGGCTCAGCGCCGGCCGCGACCAACCGGACGGCCACCGCTACGGCGGTGGCCGTTGCTTTTCTCCCGTTTCCCGCCCTTGGGGTCGTACATCGGGCCGGCGCCCAACGATGCGGGGAGGGGCATCTTCTTCACATCGTAGCCGATCAATGCCTCGATACGGCCGAACTCGCGCATCTCCTTCTCATTGATGAAAGTGATGGCCGTGCCCTTCTTGGCGGCCCTGGCCGTGCGGCCAACGCGGTGCACATAGTCCTCGGGGTCGCGTGGCACATCGTAGTTGATCACCAGGTCGATGTCATCGATGTCGATACCGCGGCTCACCACATCGGTGGCCACCAGGATGCGGAGCTTGCGGTTGCGGAAGGCCAGCATCACCTCCTCGCGCTCGCTCTGCTCCAGGTCGCTGTGCATGCCGCGGGCGTTGAAGCCCTTCTTCTGCAAGTGCCGGTTCAGGTTCTTCACCTCGATCTTGCGACCAGCGAAGATCAAGATGCTGGTCGCCTCGTTCGTGTTCAGGATATGCTCCAGCACGGCCGCCTTCTTCATGTCGAAGACCACGTACGCCTGCTGGTCCACGCCCTCAGCAGGCTTGCTCAAGGCGATGGTGATCTCCACCGGCTCGTGCAGGATCCGCTTCGCCAATTCGCGGATGGCTGGCGGCATGGTGGCGCTGAACATGAGCGTTTGCCGCTCCTTGGGCAGGAAGGTGATGATGCGGTTGATGTCGTCGATGAAGCCCATGTCCATCATCCGGTCCGCCTCATCAAGCACGAGGAACTCCAGGCCTTTGATGGGCACGTACCCAAGGTTGAGGTGACTGAGGAGCTTGCCGGGTGTGGCGATCACAACGTCCACGCCGCTCGTCAAGGCCTGCTTCTGCTGGTCGAAGGTGGAGCCGTCGCTTCCGCCATAGAGCGGGATGGAAGTGATGGGGGTGTAGTACGCGATGGCCTGCATCTGCTGGTCGATCTGCAAGGCAAGCTCTCGTGTGGGCACCACGACGAGCGCGCGGATGCTGCCTTCCTCCTTCGGCCGGTACCCGGTGATCACATCGATGAGCGGGAGGAGGAACGCCGCGGTCTTGCCGGTGCCGGTCTGCGCGCAGGCGATCAGATCGCGATGACCCAGCACTGCGGGGATGGCCTGCCCCTGAATGGGCGTGGGGACCGTGATGTTCATGGCGGCGAGACCCTGGAGCAGGTCGTCGCTTAAGCCGAGCGAATGGAAATCCATGGGGAAATGGGGCGTTGACGGGGGCGCCCGCCTGCGAATGGCGGCGAAGATAGACCCGGCGCCTCGACGGCTAGGAGGCCTTGCGGAAGGCGTCGGCTACCGCTTCGAATTCAAGGCGGACCTGCGTCCCGTTCACCGAGCGGATGGAGAGCTGCCCGCCGAGCTGATCGGCAAGGGCGCGGAGGAGGTCCTGGCCGAATGAGCCCGGACGCACATAGGCCCGCTCATCCGTGGGACAATCGCCGTTGTCCGAGAACAGCATCACCCATGAACCGTCGACGCGTTGGAGCGCGATCCGGACGTGCCCCTGATCACGGTTCGCGAAGGCGTATTTCAGCGAATTGGATAGCAGTTCGTTCACGATGAGGCTCAAGGGCATGAGTTCCTTGGCATGCAGGCGATCCGGAGGCGCATCCACAACCACGGAGATGGCATCATGACGGCCATGGGCGACGAGCACCAGCCTGGCCAGTTCATGCAGGTGATCGCCCACGGGCAGGTCGTGCTCACCGCCGCGCCGGTAGATGGCGGTATGCACCATGGCCATGGCGCGGATCCGGCCTTGCGCCTCTCTCAGGGCGCGGGAGGCCGCAGGATCAGCAGGGTCGCCGATGTGCAGCCCCAGCAGGCTGTCAATCACCTGGAGGTTGTTCTTCACGCGATGGTGGATCTCGCGGAGCACCAGGTCCTTCTGCTCCTCGCTCAGCAGGGTGTCTCGCAAGCGGAGATTCTGCTGCTCCAATTCCAGGCTCTTCACGTGGAGCTCGTTCTTCTGCCGCTCGATCACAGCGCTTTTCATCCGAGACCACCGGATGATCCTGCGGGTACGTAGCACGAACATCAGCAATGCGCCAACGAACACGAGCAGGGCCACTGTGGAACCGATGAGGATCCGGTTATGCGCCCGTTGGTTGGCGATCCTCCCCTCATTGCGGTTGTTGCGCTCACGAAGCTCCGCATTGTCAAGGTCCATCTGGTCCACGTCATGCATCACGCGCATCCCTGTGAGGATCAGCTCCCGGTCGGCATTGCGGAGGGAATCATCCATGGCTTTCAGCGCGGTCAACTGTCCGTAGGCAGATCGGTGGTCGTTTCGGGCCAAGGCAAGATCCCGGTAGAGCTCGAGCACCTGACGGCGCATCGCCGCCGGAGACGAATGGCCGCGGATGGCTGCCTCGGCGGCCGCTAAGTGTTCTGTAGCCGCAGGAATCCGCCCAGCTTGGATGGCCATCCGGGCCAAGGCTAGACGCGCCTGCGCACAAGCCTCGGGATTCACACCCGCACAAAGCGTCCGTTCGGCCGAAACCAAGTATGGCTGTGCATCGAGGTGCTTGCCCTGTGCCAGCATGGCCTTGCCCATCAGCAGGCGCACCGCCGCGCTTCGATCGGGGTCATTCGCATCGGCACTAAGCGCTAACGCCCGGTCAGCGCACCGCCTTGCTTCAACGAGCAATCCGGCATCGATCAGGGTCTCCAGCAGATAGGCCTCGGCATTCAGTATGAGTTGCAGGTCCCTGGTTGGTGCGGCGACAGCCACGGCTTTGCGCGCTTCCTCAACAGCTCCCAGCGGATCGTCGTTGAGCCGGCGTGCGCGGGATACGGTCTGAAGGTCGGCCGCGATCCACTCCGGCCGGGCCAGGTTCAAAGAGATCCGCAAAGCCCGCATGCTGTTCTGCGTGAACTCAGCGCGCAGCCCCAGTCTCTGCTGAATGGCGCCGCTGGCTACCAGTGCTTCACGCAGCAATACGCTATCACCGTTCTGTACCGCGAGTCGCGAGGCATTCGTCGCATAGCCCAAGGCGCCCATCGGGTCCCTTCCAGCGGCGCGCGTGGCAATGTGGATCATCGCCTTGATCCGTTCCTGCGCGGAAGCATCCGCATCCAAGAGGAACCGCAGGCTATCGCCGAGGTTGGTGGCCACTGATGGGCACGCGAGGCCGACGAAGAGGCACAGGGCGAACTGACGCATCCGGATCATGCGGTGCGTTGGTACGGCTCTTGGACAGCCAGGTTGCAGCCAGGGGCGGTTATGTTTGATGCATGCGTGTGGCCGTGGAGGTGTGCGTGACCAGCGTCGCTGAAGCAGTCGCGGCCGCGGATGGCGGTGCGGATGGCGTGGAGGCCTGCTCATGGCTCAGCTGCGGCGGTATAACGCCGAGTTCCGGCCTCGTCGACAGCATCCGGAGCGAGGTGCGCATCCCGGTGCGCGTGCTCATCAGGCCAGGGCCCGCCGGATTCATTTACGCCCGGGGAGAAATGCTGGCCTTGCTCACGGATGCCGAGATCTTCGGTGGCGGCGCGCTAGGGCTGGTCACGGGCGCCTTACGCCACGGCGGCTTCGTAGAGGAGGAGGTGATGCGGGCCGTGCGACGCATCGCGCCGGAGAGCGAGATCACCTTCCATCGCGCCATCGATCATGCCACCGACATGCCGTCCCAGATGGAGGCTTGTATCGGTCTGGGGGTCCAACGGATTCTCACTTCTGGAGGGGAGACCTCGGCCATTCAGGGCGCATCCATGATCAAGAAGCTGGTGGATCAAGCCGCGGGTCGCATCGCCATAGCTGCGGCGGGAGGCATCAATGCTGGCAACGTGGTGGAATTGATTGAGCGCACCGGTGTGAGCGAGGTTCACTTCGCCGCCCAGAAGCCTAGCGCTCGGAAGGGTGAAGGACCAGCGCTGAGTTCGGCGAACCCCGGCATTGATTTCGACACGGAGCCGGATGCGGAGAAGATCGAAGGGGTCATGAACGCGCTGGTGAAAGCGGGGTTGAGATGAAGGGCTGGTTGTCGGTTGCCGGTTGTCAGTTGGCTGTCGCGCTGGCTTGCGCACAGGAAAGGCACTACCCGCTGAACGACGGCTGGAGTTTTCGACAAGCGGGGGGAAGAGGAGTGGCGCAGCGCCGAGGTGCCCGGCGTGGTGCAGACCGATCTGCTGCGGCACGGGCTGATCCCCGACTTCATGCTGGGCAGCAACATCGACAGCGTGCAATGGATCGAGAATGAGGACTGGGAGTATCGCCGCACGCTCTTCGTCCATGACACCCTGCTGCGCCATCAGCACCTCGACCTTGTGTTCAAGGGCCTCGACACCTTCGCGGAAGTGTACCTCAATGATTCGCTCATCGGCAAGGCGGACAACATGTTCCGCACCTGGGAGTGGGACATCCGGCGTGCGTTGCGCGCGGGCGAGAATGATCTGAAGGTCACCTTCCGTAGCCCGATCAAGGAAGGGGCGAAGCTGCGTGAGGCCTACGGAATCCAACTCCCGCATGACAACGACCCCAGCGGGGTCAGCCCGTACATCCGCAAGGCGGCCTACCAGTTCGGCTGGGACTTCTGCCCACGACTTGTGACGAGCGGAATCTGGAAGGAGGTGGGGTTGAGGGGGTGGAGCGATGCGAGGATATTCGATGTCTTGACCACGCACTCCGGCGACTTGGTTAGTTTCATGGTGTTTCCGCAATACGGCACGAAGAGCATTGAGAATAAGCTTACGTATGAAGTGGAGGTGAATGGCCGAAGAGTGGCCGCAGCACGGAACAAGCCAGGCCATCTCTGGAAGCTCTCTGCTAAACGCGCTGAGATCATTCCTGACCGTTGGTTTCCCGCAGGGCATGGCACGCATGCAGTGCAGAACGTGACCTATCGCATGCTGCAGGGGAAGGAACTTCTATCGGAAGTCTCAGTGCCTTTCGCGTGGACGGACCATTATTTTAACGTGCGATCAGATAGCATCGGGGTCGGGTTCACAGCGCATTCGCACGCAGGGCCATTCTTCGCGAAAGGATGCAATCTTGTGCCGCCTGACCTAGTGCCTTCGCGTATATCGGATAGTGCATGGGTTGCCCAAGTAAGCCACATGCAGCATGCAGGCATGAACATGGTTCGTGTGTGGGCTGGTGGGGTCTATCCGCCGGAAGCGTTCCTGAGTGCATGCGACACAGCTGGCATCTTGGTCTGGCAGGACTATATGATTGCCAATCTGTTGCCCGCAGAAGGCACATTCATGGCCAACGTGAAGGTCGAGTCATCCGAGCAAGCGCGTCGGATCGCGAAGCACCCAAGCACGATCATCCTTTGCGGCAACAATGAACTTCGCGTCGCGTGGCACAATTGGGGGTGGCAAACTCGGTATGGATTGCACGGCACGGACTCCGCGCGTGTGATTGATTCGAACGAGCGGCTTTGGACCCGTGAGTTGCGCCATACCCTGTGGTCGAATTGGGCGGATAAGTACACCGCTACCTCACCAATCAGCAATTGGGGCAATTCCACCGGCCTCAAGTACGGCGACCTCCACTACTGGGGCGTCTGGCACGGCGACAGCACCTTCTCCTCGTTCAAGAACAACGTGGGGCGCTTCATGAGCGAATGGGGCTTCCAGAGCTACCCGGACAGCGCCTTGCTGGCCAAGTACATCAATCCGAGAGATCTCTACCTGGGCTCACCGGCGGTCAGCCGCCTACAGCGGAGCTACAAGACCGACCGGCCGATCTGGGAGGCCATTGAAGACGAGCTGGGCCAGCGACCGGAGACCTTTGGCGAATTCATCGAGGCCAGCCAGTGGGTGCAGGCGAAGGCCTACGGCATGGCCATCGAGGCCCACATGGCAGCGCGGCCGCATTGCATGGGCACCCTGCTCTGGCAATTGAACGATTGTTGGCCGGGGCCGAGCTGGAGCATCATCGACTACGAGGGCAACCCAAAGCCTGCCTATCATGCGGTGAAGGAGGCCTTCACGAGGCCGTGATACCACGCGGGTCGGCTTGGCCCCTGTTACCAATGGTTCGGCACAAGTCCCGCGATTCAGGCTGCATTTCAAGGCTGCATGCAAGCTGATCGGCAAACGGGGACCAAAAAACTACCTTCGACGCCTCACGGACGACGACCAAAACCCAGAACCATGTTACCATTCGGACGCTTGACAAGAAGCCTGTTTGTTGCCCTTGCCATGACCGCTGCGGTCTCAACCTTTGGACAGGGCGATTGCCTGAACGAGTTCCAGTGGCCGGGTGCTTCCATCATACCCGACGCTGGAGGCGCAGTCACCACCATTTCCACCTGCAGCTTCGAATCGGAGTACTCGCTGGTTACCAGCATCCAAGCTGGTGCGACGTATCGATTCACGCTGTCCACGCAGGGCTATATCACCGTGCGGGAAGGAGCGCCTGGCGGACCGGTGGTGGGCCAGGGCTATTACATCGTTGATGTCGTGGCTGCCAGCACTGCGGACCTCTATCCGCATTGGAACATCGATGAGAACTGCGCGCAGCAGAGCAATTGCGTGATCACGACGGTGCAGTTCTTCGGCGATTGCAGCCCGGTGCTCGCCTTCGCCCAGGTAGTAGAGGATTGCGACCAGCAGACCTTCACCATCGAGGTGGATGTGGTCTCCTTGGGCAGTGGCAACTCGGTGGACGTCACCGCCGATGCATCCGGCGTGGTGACCGTTGTTGAGGACGCTGGGCTGGGCATCACCACCATGGGCCCATTCTTCTTCGGGGAGCAGGTCAGCATCATCGTGGATCATGAAACGGATGTCGCCTGCAGCCAGGACCTCGGGGTGTACCAGGAGTCCGGCGAATGCCCCTTGAGCATCTTCTGCGGCCAGCCGGCGCAGACCTTCAGCTATTGCTATGACAACAACGAGGTCAAGGTCTGGAATTATGCCTCGCAGGGCGGCACCGGATCCCTGGTGCTCACCTTCCTCGCCGGCAACGTGCAGAGCAGCTTCGGCGATGTGCTCACGATCTATGACGGACCCGATGACAGCGGACCTGTGCTCTTCAGCAACCCGAATACGGGTGACTTCAACCTGACCGGGCTTGTGCTTGCATCGACCACCGGCGCTTTGCACATCGAGCTCACAACGGATGGGTTCGGGTCGTGCGTGGATGCGACAACCCTGGCCTGGACATGGGAGGTGCAGTGCTTGAATTGCCAACTGCCGATCGCTTCGGTCGCTGTCGTGGACGATTGTCCGAACAATCAATTCAGCATCCCGGTGAACGTGACCAGCACGGGCGATGGGCTCACGGTTACGCTCGTGTACACGGTGAACGGGGGATTGCCTGTTCAATTGACCGGCATCGGTTTGGGCGAGACGGTCCTCGGCCCGTTCACCGTCAACGATGTCGTTTCCATCTTCGTGCAGCACGAGTCGGACCCGGCCTGCACCGTAAGCCTTGGGACCTTCACCGACAATGGCAATTGCCCCACCCTCATCGTTTGTGGGGATCCAGCATTCGATGAGACCTATTGCTACGTGGCCAACGATAGCCGTAGCTGGGGCTATCAGAGCGTCGGCAGCGGCACGCTGCGGTTGACCTTCATCCGGGGCACCATCGAGAGCAACACATGGGATCACTTGACCATCTACGATGGAGCGGATGCCACAGGCACCCTCGTGTTCGACCACACCACCTTCGCCACCTACAATTTGGGGCCTGTGGGCAGCGCAATCAATAACGCGCTCACGGAGTACTACGGGATCCAGATCTACTCCACCACTGGCAACATCTATATGGAGATGTCCTCTGATGGTTCGGTGAATTGCGGTGAGCCGTTCCCGAACGCGGAATTCGATTCATGGGAGTGGGAGGTGGTGTGCCTGGACTGCTCGGTGCCGCAGGGCACGGTGGCCGTGGTGGATGACTGCGCCAACGACCAGTTCAGCCTGGATATCGACGTGACCGGAACAGGCGACGCCTCGACGGTTTCCGTGGAATACACGGTCAATGGCGGGGCCATTCAATCCGCCAGTGGCCTCGGTCTGGGCATCACCACCATCGGGCCCTTCAATCTGGATGACATCGTAGACGTGACGCTCGCGCATGAGAGCAACAGCCTATGCAACATCTCCTTGGGCAATTTCACGGATACCGGCACCTGCCCGGAGCTCATCACGTGCGGCACCCCATACGATGTTAGCTATTGCTACGCCAACAACAACGATGTGCGCTGGTACTTCCAGGGCACCGGCACTTTCCCGTTGGGCGTGCTGTTCAACCAAGGCGCCGTTTTCGTGGGCGATGTGATCCAGGTATATGACGGTGGCGACATCACGGCGCCGCTCATCTACTCCGGCAATGGCACGGCCGAGAACGTGGCCGGGCTGTTCTTCTTCACCACCAACCCGGAGCATCGCCTAACCGTCCGCCTGCTGGCCAATGGCTTCACCGATTGCGCCACCAACGCCAACCAGGTGCCTGTGGAGTTCTCGGTGGATTGCCTGGATTGCGTGCCTCCCACGGCGACCTTCAGCATCGTGCAGGACTGCGCCAACTTCCAGTATTTCGTAGCGGTGAACGTGACGGACCTGGGCAGCGACCCTGATCCTGTGATCACCAACACGGGTGGTGCTGCGCCGACGACCATCACCAGCGTGGGCACCTACCAAGTGGGACCCTTTGTCTCGGGAACCACGGTGCAGCTCTCAATTGAGAACGACGCCAACGGCCTCTGCAACATCTTCTCGGGCACATTGGTCAATCCGCTCTGCCCCACGATCCTCTGCGGCGGCACCCCCTTGGTGGAGACGTATTGCTACACGAACAACGAGAACCGGGCATGGGCCTGGGAGGCTCCATCCGCCGGTGCGACGCTCCAGCTCCAATTCAACCGGGGTACCATCGAGAGCAATACGTGGGATGACCTGTACATCTACGATGGACCGGATGCGAGCGCGCCTCTTCTGTTCGTGCATGACAATGCGCTGACGTACAACCTGGGACCGACAGGCAGCGCGGTGAACAGTGCTGGCTCACCTTATTACGAGGTGAACGTGACCAGCACCTCGGGCAACCTGTACATGGTGCTCACCACCGACCCATCAGTGTCCTGTACTTCCTCTGGACCCTCCTATGACCCTTGGGAATGGCAGGTTTCCTGCATCGGCTGCTCCGCGCCGGGGGTGGCTTACAACCTGGTCAGCGACTGCCTCCACCGGGCCTACAAGGCGGAGGTGATCATCACCCAGGCACCCAGCGCTCAGGGGATGACGATCGAGAACGTGATCACCGGCCAGTCGCAGACCGTCACGGCCGTCGGCGTGTATGAGTTCGGTCCGTACGACAACGATGCGCTGTCCGTCTTCGGCGTGACCGATCTCAGCGAACCGGGTTGCACGTGGCTGAGCGATTCACTCACGTTCCCCAGTGATAGCTGCATCATCGTCTCCTGCGGCTTCGACAACTACGAGTACTGCTACGAGAACGACGAGGACCGCTGGTACACATACCGCTCGGCCCAGTCTGTTCCCACCACCATCGCGTTCCTCCAAGGCACCATGCTCGCCGGCGACCGATCGTGGTCTGCAATGGCGTGGACGAGAACGCTGCAGCCATCTACCAGGGCAACAACGGCGGGAACCTCACCGGTTTCGCGGTGAATTCACAGAACGCGGGCAATGCGATCACCTTACGGATCCAGTCGGATGCAGCAGGTTCCTGCGACGACGGACAGACCCTTGTGCCGCTGCGCTGGACCGTGGGCTGCGGTGCCGTGGGCATGGAGGACCTCGCCCAAGGCGGGTTCGCGGTTTACCCGAACCCGACCGATGGCCTGCTCTACCTGAGCTTGGGCGATGCGGCCCCCGGCATCGTCCGCGTGCGCGTGATGGACATGAGCGGTCGCACGGTGATCGAGCAATCGCTCAACATCACCAGCGGCGCGACCAACAGCATCGACATGCAGCCGCTCCAGAACGGACAGTACATGGTTCAGGTGGCCACCTCGGATTGGACCAGGGTGCAGCGCGTGCAGGTGACCCGCTGAGTCAACCGATCCTATTTGGCGAAGCCCCGGATCGCTCCGGGGCTTCGTCATTTCCATGCCTAAGCAGCTGAATGAACATATGCAAAGGCGAACGCGCGAATGTTGCACATGTGCGATTGGTCTCCGGTAGTGCGGTCCGGAGGGCAAGACCAGGCCTGCTTTACCAGGAACCGATCCAGCAACATAAGTAGGGGCTACTACAATGGCAATTCTGCTATCGAACTTGGCCCATTGGGATCTTCATGGAAGGACACCCGCAGCGAGTAAGCCGTGAAGTAGGCTGAGTCCAAGCAGGCCATCGCCTCAGCGCAAAGCACTCCAGGCAACGGTATCCGACCCTGTTCTTCTTGCACATAGTTCATGATTCGGACAGCACTTGGCTGATTCTGGGAAGCATGTTCGAAGAGAGCTATAAGATCACGATCCGTGCTGATGCACAATAGCTCCGCCGCTCGATATATCACGAGGCAATCATCGAGATCTACAGCAATCAAACTCCGGCTATAGTTGCCGCTGCTCTGAGAAAGGAACACCCACGAATTGTCGCGAATAAGAAGGCGAGGTATCGCGGAAACAGGTGCCTTGCAATCGAACTCGTATGACAGGCGGCATTCCACACCAGCGTCCGATCGAAGCATGATGGTGAAGGACGTATCCGAAGTCATGGGATAGTCGATTTCCACTTCATATAGCGCAAGTGCCTCGGGTGAACAACGCATCCGGACAGGTGCGGTCGATTGTTCAGGGGTGTCGATCTCCCTATTGCTTTGACAACCGCTGGCGAGAATAGCATATCCCACCAAGGCATTGAGTACTAATCGAACCATGGTCGTTGCTTGGTAGAAGCACCAGATGTGTCCCGGGTTCAGCGCGCTCCTCTGGACCATTCTTGACTTGAGAATGAATGTGTTCGGTAGACTGCGGTTCATTTCGCTGCATCGTCTTCCCCATGTATATCCCAAAAGAAAAGAGGCCGCCCCCAGACGGAGCGGCCTCTCTTCTTGAAAGCTCCTAGTGGTTCATCACGAGCTTCTGCCCGCTGCTGCCCAAGGCATTCTGCGCACGCAGCAGGTACATGCCCTCGGCCAGGCCGATCTCATGACCGCTGATCTCGATGCTCGCGCCGCCCTGAGGCTGGAAGGTCTTGCGGAAGACCACCGCGCCCCGCATGTCCGTGATGGTAATCTCGGTAGGAGAGGACTCCATGCCGGCCACCTGCACATTGAACTGGTCGTTCGAGGGATTCGGGTAGAGCGAGATGAAACCGTCGGCGCCCAGTTCATTGATCCCGACCGGGACACCGATCCAGATATCGTCGATGTAGAGGTTGTTCGACCACGAACTGCTGACGAAACGGAAGCGGAAGCGCACATTCTGGCTCATCACCGAACCCGGCAGGCTGATGGTGCGGAGGGTCCAGTTCTGCGGCGGAACGGCGGCGCTGGTGCCATTGGTCACCAGTTGCGTGCCGGTGATGGTGGCGCGATCCAACCACGTGCGACCGCAATCGGTGCTGGAATCAATGTCGAGGAGCTCGGAGATATCAGCGACCACGGTGGTGTTCGTGCTGTAGGCATAGCGGAACGACAAGGTCGCGCTGGGGGCACCGGAGAGGTTGTAAAGCGGGGTGATGAAATCATCGTAGTCACCCACGTTGTCCGGGTCGATGAAATCGAGCTGGTTGCGGCTGCCGCTGTTGAGCCACACGCAGGCATTGCCCGTGGCACCACCGCCGGTGAAGCGGCGGAACTGCGTGAAGTTGTCCTCGTAATTGAAGGCGGTGAACGGGAAGGGATCCTCGCCCTGCATCTGCTCGAAGCTCTCGTAATGGGGTGCAATGGCAGCATCCGGGCCTCCGATGTGCACCGCATAGGAATCGGTCTTCGTGCTGCTGCCGTTAGCATTCGTCACGGTCAGCGTCACGGTTTTCCAGCCCGTGGAGGAGAACTGAACCGTGGGATTCCGCTGGTTGCTGGTGGCGGGGGTGCCATCTTGGAAGGTCCAGGACCACTCCGTGGGGAAGGACAGCGCGGTGTTGTCGTAGAATCGGACATTGGTATTGGTGCAGGAGTACGGCGCGAAGGGAATGGCTGGATTGGCGGGGTCCGTTCCGACCTGGGCATAGAAATCGGCCTGCGGCGGGCAGGATAGCTCAGCGCCAACCGTCAAACCGGTCGATGAAAGGTTCTCCTCGGTCCACAGGTTCGCCCGTTGCGTCGTGGTGGACTGCAGCGCGGCCCGAGCGCGTGTGCGCTGACCCTCGGTGAACATCTTCGAGCAGTACGAGTACTCCATGTAATTCTCCACGTTCTCAATCGTGGCCGACCGGCCGGCAACTTCCACATCATCAACGATGAAGCTGCCCGCTGCATCCTCACTGTTCCAGGCATAGATGCGGAAGGTGATGAGTTGCTCCAGGTTGGTGTACCCACCGGTGGGTGGATCGATCGTCACAGTGAACTCGTCCGTCAAATCATCCGTGATGAATGCCACGTTGCCGGTCTGCACAGCGATGCCCGAACCGGCCACTGGCAGGTTCGAGGCATAATTGTTCGCACTGGAGCGCACAGCGAACGTGCGTGGACCCTGGTCATTCCGGCCAACTGTGAAGGTGAAGCTATAGATGCTCGACTGCTGCTCCACGACCGGGGTGATGGTGAACTGATAGTAGTCGCCGGTGTTGATTGCGCCTGTGAGGTTGGCAAAATCAATCTCCCCGTCGCTAGCGCCAGTGTCCCAACCGGTGAAGGCGAAGCGTCCGTTCTGGCTGGAATTGGTTGAGACGCCCACTGCGGAGAAGGAACTGCCTTGGATGCGCATGGTCGCCAGATCGATGGAATCCACCACAACGGGCACTGGAGTGGGATCGGTGGCTCCGGATCCCGTGGTAACGCCATTGAAGCTGTACCGGATTCCCGTCTCATACGTGTCGTCCACCAATGTCTTGAAGGACTGCCGGTCGCAATCGCCCCAGGGCCGGGTATCCCAGTTCGAGGCATTGCAGCAGCTCCACCCACGTGTGTATGGCGTATCCTCCACCCCGTCATCGCTGCAGAGCAGCTGCATCGCGCAGACCGGAATATCGGGATCAGGAACGCCGTTGTTGCTGCCCCACACGTGACTAAGGCTCAAGTAATGGCCCACCTCATGGGTGAGTGCGCGCGACCGGCCCACCTGCCCGGTGCCGATCGAACCCACGTAATCATGAAGGATCACGATACCGTCCTGCCAGTTGACGCCGCCGTAGGTGAAATATCCGGCTGCTCCGCTCAGGATGCGATCCACCACCCAGATGTTCATGTACTTGCTCCGGGGCCACGGATTGGGCTTTGAGGTGCTCTCACCGCGAAGGGTTTCCGCAGAGCGGTGGCGGACGATGCCGTTGGTGCAGTTGCCGAGCGGGTCGCGTGTGGCAAGCTTGAAGTCGATGTCCATGTCGGCGATGCGCGCCCGCATGGACGGATGCACCGAAATCGTATCCGCGTTCCGCTTGTCGTAGTCCCGGTTCAGGATGTCCATGGCATTCAGGATCTGCTCGTTCGTGATGTTCTCACGACCATTCAGATGCATGATGTGGAACACCACGGGGATCACGTAAACCTCATCATCGCGCTGCTGCGCGCTGTTCAAGATGAGTTGGTCGAGTTCGCTAAAGAACTCTGCTTCACGCTCCAGATAAGTGGGGTCCTCGGCGATGGCTCGGGCGCGCATGAGGTCGGTGGCGCAGAGCGTGATGGGCTCCTGTGCCCACACGAAGGGGGTGAGTAGGCAAGCGGCCAGAGTGGCGAGTAGGAATCGTTTCATCGGTTCAGGGTGATTGACCTGTTTTGGTGGCACGCAAGATAAACGTCGGAGCGATCGCCCTGTTCAGCCGTTCCTTGGACCGTTGTGGCCGTCGCCTTGGATGAGACCAGGGCACCTAGGGTGGAAGTCGCTCCCAGTGCGGAAATAGGCTGGTGCTGGCCCGCTGCTTACCCTTGGAAAGCCCTGTTTATAACGTCGTTATTCTTGTTTGCCCGAGATAGCCGTGAGGCTGGTAAGGATGACATCGCAAGCCAGGTCCACTTCCTCGGCCGTGATGGTGAGGGGAGGGGCTATGCGGAACGCGTCAGGGCAGCTTAAGAACCAGAAACCGAGTACGCCCCGGTCTAGGCAGTCGCGCACGACCTGCTGAACCAGTTCGGCATCGCCCAGGTCCACCGCGAGCATCAAGCCGAGGCCACGCACCTCCCGGATACGCGGATGGACAAGCCTTTCCTTGAACCGCTGGCCCATGGCCGCGGAATGAGAAGTAAGCCCTTCGTCTTCCAGGACTTCCAAGGCAGCGAGTCCAGTCGCGCAGGGCAACGGATGGCCTCCGAAGGTGGTGATGTGCCCAAGACCAGGGTCGGACTTGAGCAACGCCATGCGCTCTTGGGAACTGATGAAAGCGCCCATGGGCAGGCCGCCGCCCAACGCCTTGCCGAGCACCAGGATGTCCGGCGCCACCCCGAAATGCTCGAAGGCGAATCGCTTTCCGGTGCGCCCGAACCCAGTCTGCACCTCATCGAATACGAGCAAAGCGCCCACCTCATCACATCGTTGTCGCAGGCTCCGGATCCACGCCACATCCGGCACACGGATGCCCGCATCACCCTGCACCGGCTCCACAACCACTGCTGCTGCCCGGTGGTCGATCCGGGACAATTCGGCCGGGTCATTGAAACGGATATGGTCCACGTCCGGGAGCAAGGGCCGGTTCCGGTACTTCTTCGCCTCATTGTCCGTGAGGCTCAGGGAACCGTGGGTGCTGCCATGGTAGCTCTTCCGGCAGCCGATGAGCCGCGTACGGCCCGTGGCGCGCTTGGCCAGCTTCAGCGCCGCTTCAATGGCTTCCGTGCCGCTGTTCACGAAGTAGACGCAATCCAGCCCATCGGGAAGCAGCCCTGCCAGCCGTTCCGCGAAACGGACCTGCGGCTCCTGGATGAACTCGCCATAGGGGATCACGTGCAGGTAACGCTCGCTCTGTTCCCGGATGGCCTGCACCACACGCGGATGGCGATGGCCCACATTGTTCACGGCCAAACCTGCAACCAGGTCCAAGTAGCAACGACCGTCACGTGTGGTGAGCCAGCAACCCTGTGCGCTGACGATGTCCAAGGCGAGGGGCGTAGCGCTGGTCTGCGCCAGGTGCTTCAGGAATGAATCGTGGAGGCGCTCCATGGTCGCGGTTACTGCCCAAGGACGTCACGAAGTTCGACCGAGGCTGGTTACCGCCGACCGGGTGGCGGGCCGGGCCTTCCATCCCGCTCCTCTTTCCGCTCCTGGAATCGGCGCACCACCTCGCGGTGGAATTCCCGCTCCGCCCGCCCCAGTTCCACCATGCGCTTCGCACCGATGATCCGCTTGCCATCCGCGTGGAACTTGCGCATTAGGTCCACTTCCTTCTGCCGATTGGATACCTCCTTCTCCATGAGGGCAGTGGCATCCGCGTCCGTCAGATCGCCCTTCTTGCGGAGGTCGCGGTCCATATCGCCCAATTCACGGCGCATGGCATCGGTTTCCTCATCGAACTTGTTATAGACGGGCCAGAACTGCTGGGCTTCTTCCACCGAGAGGGAAATCTTGCTTGTGAGGTAGGCGGCTTTCTGTGCCCGCAATTCCTTCAATTTCTCAGGCGAGATGTGCGGAGGGGGGCTAGGCGGTTGCGCCAAAGCGATTGCAGCCGAGGCGACGAGAAGCGCGGTCAAGAGGTTGCGGGGGCTCATTGCAGTTCCGTGATGAGGTCCAAGGGAAGGTCGTTGTGGTCTACGAGGTAGGCGGTCAACTCATCCAGGTCGAGGTCATGCTGCACACCGGGTGATCCGTTGGTTGACTGCAACTCGGCCAACAGCTCCGAATCATTTCGCAAGTCGTCGTCCAAGTACCAGGTGGCTGTGCTTTCGCTAGCATCCGCCATCGGCGTTGGCGCTGTGCGATTGAGCAGCAGCACGCCGCCTACCAGCGCAAGACCCACCACGGCACCGAAGGCCGGACGTGACCAGCGATGAGCCAGCAAGCGCATCCACACAGTAGTCTGCTGCGGCCGTGCCACAGCGGCCTGCACCTGGGTGGGAAAGCGGTCGAAGAATCCTACCGGCACCACGAAGGGGGCCTCCTTTGGGATGGCGCGCAAGATCGGGGCCTCGTCCAAGGGGTCGTATTCAGCGTGTTTTGTCATCGCTCGTCGGGCTCTTGGATGCCTGGGGTGCATCCTTGGTTTGATCCATCACCAGCCATTGTTCGATCTTCTTAACCGCGATGTGGTAGCTGCTCTTCAAGGCCCCAACGCTGGTACCGGTCGCCGTGCTCATCTCCTCGTATTTCAGCCCCTCGAAATACTTCATGATGAACACCGCCCGCTGCTTGTCCGGCAATCGGAGCACGGCGGCCTGCAATCGTCGCTGGATGGCATCGCCGCTGAAGTGCTCGCTGCTGTCCAGGGTGGTGGTCAGGCGCTCGATCGCCTTCGCATCGCTCACGAAGAGATGCCGGCGCTGGCGGCGCAGATGGCTCAGGCATTCGTTGTGCGCGATGCGGTAGAGCCAGCTGTACAGTTGGGATTCCTCCCGGAAGCGATCCAGGCCTTTCCACGCCTTGATGAAGGTGTTCTGCAGCACGTCCTGGGCCTCGTCATGGTCGGTCACCATGCGGCGGATGAAGGCATACAACCGCCGCTGATACTGACGGACCAATAGGTTGAACGCGTAATTGCGGCTCTCCTCCTTGCGGTACAGCGCCAACAGTTCGGCATCGGAGAATTCGCCCATGCTCCGGTCACGCTTGTCGGTGAACGCCTGCGGGCATTGTTGAAAAGGCCGGACTACTTCCGGCTCATGGCCCGTTTCGCCGCGGCCACGATGTCGGACGGACCGAGGCCGTACTTCGCGAGCAATTGATCCGGGGTGCCGCTCTCGCCGAACGTATCGTTCACCGCAACGAACTCCTGCGGTGCGGGCATGCGCAATTCCAGCACTTGCGCCAGGGCATCGCCCAATCCACCGTGCCGATTGTGTTCCTCACAGGTGACCACGCAGCCGGTCTTGCTTGCCGATGCGATCACGGCATCCGCATCCAACGGCTTGATCGTGTGCATGTTGATCACCTCGGCCTTCACCCCGGCCCGAGACAACTCCTCGGCGGCCAGCAATGCGTGCCATACGAGATGGCCGCAGGCGATCAGCGTGACATCATTTCCTTGCTGCAGGATCTGCGCTTGTCCAATACGGAAGGGGAGGTCGTTGGGGAGGAAGACCGGCCATTTCGGCCGCCCGAATCGTAGGTAACAGGGCCCATCGTGCGAGGCGATGGCGATGGTGGCCAAGCGGGTCTGGTTATAATCGGCGGGAACGATGACCGTCATCCCGGGCAGCATGCGCATCAGGCCGATATCCTCCAGGATCTGGTGCGTGGCACCGTCCTCGCCGAGGGTGAGGCCCGCGTGGCTGGCGCAGATCTTCACGTTCTTGCCTGCATAGGCGATGCTCTGCCGCACTTGGTCGTATACCCGCCCGGTGCTGAAATTGGCGAAGGTGCCGGTGAAGGGGATCTTGCCGCCGATGGTCAGGCCCGCCGCGATGCCCATCATGTTCGCCTCGGCGATGCCGACTTGGATGAACCGATCCGGATAGGCTTTCTGGAACCCATCCATTTTCAGCGACCCGGTGAGGTCGGCGCAAAGCGCCACCACATTCGGGTTGTCGCGGCCGAGTTCCAGCAATCCGGCGCCGAAGCCGCTACGCGTGTCCTTCTGATCGAGTACGGGGTATGCGCTCATGGCTAGAAATTGATGGTGACGCTACGGCCACTTTCGATGGTGATGTCTTTGGTGAGGGAAAGCTCCGTCCGACGCGCGAATTGGCTGCGGTAGATGACCTGATACTGGCCAGGCTGCAAGCGGAACTGGTTGCGAGCGGCCTTGGAATCTAGATCTGCCACCCAGATCAGTTCATCGCCTTTCTTCAGGAATACGGAGCCGGGGCCTGGAGCTGAAGGCAGGACATTGAGCACGCCCGACCGCGGAACAGCGATCTCTGCGGTGCGGCCCTGCTCCACGGTCACATCTGGGATATACGTCCGAGGCAAGGTGAGCACTTCAAGGTCGTAGGTGCCCACCCGTAGCCGTTGCGTGGTGCCCATATCCAGCGCGAGCAAGGTCTGCATCTCGCCTTTCTGCCTCACGATGCAGCTGACGGTTGAGCCATCCGGCGGTCCACCACCCATGCGCAGGCTCAGGCTGCCCATGCCCGCGTCCAATGCGATCACGGTATGCACTCCCGGCCGCACCGTGACGTTCTCGCGCACCGAAGGCGGCACGGTATGCGCCACTACCCGATAGGTGAAGATGGGATCGATGGTCAGCGTGTCCGGAACGCCGCGGTCGTTCAGCGTATGCTCGATGTGATAGCGCGCCTGGCCGGTCTTCTGGTCATACAGCGTCACGGCTACATCGGTCTCCGTCGGCTTACCATCGGTGGATAAGAGGCTGATCTGAGCGGTGGTGCTGTTCAACGCTTGCGTCACCACCACCTTCAGCACGTGCTCGAAGAGCTCCGGTGTGCTGGCATCGAAATAGTTGCCGACGCATTGAAGCGAATAACGGTCACTCTCAGTCAGACCAACACCGATCACGAAAGGCTTCAGCACGATGCCCTTGGCCTGCAAGGCGCGGCTTACGGCGCAAGGGTCCTCATCGCACGCTTCGATGCCATCGGTGATGAGGATGATGATATTCCGGACCGGCCGTGCTCCTGGGCCTCTATCCACCTCAGGGAAATCACTCCCGGCCTTCTCCAATGAGCGTGCGATCGGCGTGGTGCCCAAGCAGCGCGTGGCGAGGAGTTTCGTGCGGATGTCGGGTATGCTGTTGCCGCTGAAGGGCACTTCGAGCTTGGTGTCGTCGCAGTCCTGCCGGCCGGCCTGGATGGGCGTCTGGTGACCATAAAGCCGCAAGGCAAGCTCCAGGTCGGGCTGGCCTTCGAGCTCCTTCAGCGATTTGAGCAGCAGCTCCCGCGCCGTATTGATCTTGGGCTGATTGCCCCAGAATGCATTCATGCTGTTGCTCGCGTCGAACACGAACAACATTCGCGTCAAGGGGGGCTGCGGCGCTGCATCCTGCGCGAGAATCCTCGCGGACAGGAATAGCAGCCCTCCAACTACGGCCAGCGCTCGATGGCAGTTGTGCACGGCACGTCGCCGACGTGTATCCATGGCCGGGGTCCGGGCGAAGCCCGTGCCATGTCTACCGGCAACGATGGAGGAAGGAAGTCCGCAGAGGGGCGGCATCATCAGTAATCGCCCAACGTCTGCTCCAACTGGGAAAGTGCGCTGGCCAGCTGCGCATCATTCGGCGCGATGCCGTGCCAAGCATGGCTGTTCATCATGAAATCGACGCCCTGGCCCATCTCGGTGTGCATGAGCACCATCACGGGTTTGCCCTTGCCTGTCCGCGCTTTGGCATCGGTCATGGTGTCCAGCAGCGCGGCGAAGTCATTCCCATTCGTCTCCAGCACATCCCATCCGAATGCAAGCCATTTCGCCTTCAGATCACCGAGCGGCAACACCTGGTCCACATCGCCATCGATTTGGCGGCCGTTATAATCCACCGTGCTGATCAGGTTGTCCACCTTCTTCGCAGCGGCGAACATGGCGGCCTCCCAGATCTGTCCTTCTTGAAGTTCGCCATCGCCATGTAAGCTGTACACGAGGCGAGCGTCGCCATTGAGCCGCTTGGCCCAGGCTGCTCCGATGGCCACGCTCATGCCCTGGCCCAAGGATCCGCTCGCCATGCGCACGCCAGGCAGTCCGTCGTGGGTGGTCGGGTGGCCTTGCAAGCGGCTATCGATGCGGCGGAATGTGCGCAGCTCTTCCAGCGGGAAATATCCGGAGCGCGCGAGCACGCTGTACCAAACAGGGCTGATATGGCCGTTGCTGAGGAAGAAGAGGTCTTGACCATGGCCATCCATGTCCCATCGTTCCGGATCATGGCGGAGGATGGCGAAGTACAGCGCGGTGAAGAAATCCGCGCACCCGAGTGATCCACCGGGATGGCCGCTCTGGCAACCGTGGACCTGACGAACGATATCGCGACGCACCTGGCTGGCGATCCGCTGGAGCTCTGTGATGGAAGGCTTCGCGGGGGCGGCCACGGCAGGGGAGGAGGGCATGGTTCTGAGGATGGCCAAAAGTAGCGGGGGGCCTCAGGAGGCGCCGGTCGTGTGAAGAACTTTTCAAAAGTGCGCCAGCCCACGTCCGGTGGAGGATTCCGGGTGGTTGAAGCGTTCGAGCCACCGACACGATCCGTCCCCAAAAGGCAACCCAGCGGTGGGGGTGATGGTCATCGGCATACCGGTGCATTTGGTTTTGGGCCGGTTCGTCCAAGAGCGGGGGCCTACGGGTCCCCGCTCGTGTTCTGGGGGTGCTACGGGTGAGCCGCTACATTCGCGCCCCCGAAAAGGGACCGATCAACATGGGATTGAAGTGCGGAATCGTCGGCCTGCCCAATGTGGGCAAGAGCACCTTGTTCAACTGCCTCAGCAACGCGAAGGCGCAAGCGGCGAATTTCCCGTTCTGCACCATCGAGCCGAACGTGGGCACCATCACTGTTCCGGATGCGCGCCTGAACAAGCTGGCCGAACTGGTGAAGCCGCAGCGCATCGTTCCCACTACCGTGGAGATCGTCGATATCGCCGGACTAGTGAAAGGGGCGAGCAAGGGCGAGGGGCTCGGCAACCAGTTCCTGGGGAACATCCGCGAGTGCGATGCCATCCTGCATGTGCTCCGCTGCTTCGAGGACCCCAATGTTGTCCATGTGGACGGCAGCGTTGATCCCGTGCGCGACAAGGAGGTGATCGACATCGAACTGCAACTGAAGGACCTCGAGACAGTGGATGCGCGGATCGCCAAAGTGCAGAAGCAGGCTGGCACTGGCGACAAGGAGGCCAAGCGACGCTTCGAACTGCTCGGCCGCATCCGTGAGACATTGCTGAAGGGAGAGAGCGCGCGGGCAGCCATCACCGCTAGCGATGACCCCGTACTGGTGAACGAGTTCCAATTGCTCACCACCAAGCCCGTGCTTTACGTGTGCAACGTGGATGAGGCGAGCGCGACCACAGGGAACGCGCATGTGGACCGGGTGAAGGAAGCGGTGAAGCATGAGAATGCGGAGGTCATCTTCGTCACCGCCGCCATCGAAGCCGAGATCGCTTCACTGGAAAGTCCGGAGGAGCGCGCCCTTTTCCTCGCGGACCTCGGATTGTCGGAGCCCGGAGTGAACAAGCTCATCCATGCGGCCTATCACCTGTTGAAGCTGCAGACCTATTTCACCGCTGGTGAGAAAGAAGTGCGCGCGTGGACCATCCACCAAGGTGATACCGGTCCGCAGGCCGCGGGTGTCATCCACAGCGACTTCGAGAAGGGCTACATCCGCGCTGAGGTGATCGGCTACGACGACTACGTGGCCCTGGGCACCGAGGCCGCCGCCCGCTCAGCCGGCAAGCTGCGCACGGAAGGCAAGGATTACGTGGTGAAGGATGGGGATGTGATGCACTTCCTCTTCAACGTCTAGCGTCGGCTTCAGCGTCGACGGCCCATGTACATCATCACGTAGTACAGGAGCGTGCCGAGGCTGCCGATCGCCGCGACCACATAGGTGCGCGCGGCCCATTTCAGCGCATCGGCGCTCATGGCATACTCACTTTGAGTGACGATGCCGTTGCCCTTGATCCACGCCAGCGCGCGGTTGCTCGCATCATACTCCACAGGCAGCGTCACGAAACTGAAGAGCGTGGTCAGGCCGAACAGGACGATGCCGAACAGCAGCACACCAGGGAACTGATTGACGACGAGGATGCCGCCGAGCAGGACCCACTGCACCCATTGCGAGGTCACGCTCACCACGGGAACCAGCTTGCTCCGCATGGTGAGCCAGCTATACGCGGTGGCATGCTGCACTGCATGGCCGCATTCATGGGCGGCCACGGCCACAGCTGCGGCATTCCTTCCATTGAACACCGGCTCACTCAGGTTGACGGTTCGGTTGGCGGGATTGTAATGATCGGTCAGTTGCCCCGGCACACTCACCACACGGACCCCAGTGATCTTGTGATCCTGCAGCATCCGTTCGGCCACTTCCCGGCCACTCATTCCATTTCTGAGCGGCGTGCGGCTGTATTTCGCGAACCGGCTCCTCAACTGGTTGCTCACCAGCCAGCTCGCCAGCATGATCAGCAAGGCAACGACATAGGCGCCCATCATCGGATTGCTCTCCATCTTCCTTCAGGTTGTGCGCCTCCTCCTGCAAGCTGGGCGCCGAAAGGCAGATTTAGCCAGAATGTCAGGATCCCGGCTTTCCAAAGTGTCCAGCGGCTTATTCTCCAGCCGCCTCAGCCGCTTTGATCTGCATGTCCAGGATCTCGTCCATCAGCTTTAGGTCCTGCTCCGTCACCTTGGCCTCGGTACGGGCCTGCTTCTTCATGAAGCGGAACATCGCGGCCTTCTTGATCTCGTAAGCCACATACACGGTGTATTCCTGTTTCTGGTCGTTGAAATAGGTCTCCTCGCCGATCTTCCGGAGGTCGGCCAACTCCGTGTTCATCACCTCGCGCACCAGGCTCTGGAACTTGTCCGCCACGTCGGCGGCGTTGGCGCTCTCGGTCTGCCCGAGGTACTGATCCGTTACCGCGCGCATGTTGGTGCCCACCTGACCGGCCAGCTGGTTCTTGGCATCGATATCGGCTTTGCCGCGGGCGATATTCTGCTTCACGCTCGCGCCTTGGCCAGTGCCACGGAACCATGCGGCATTGCTTTCATACTTGTTCCCGCTGAACGGCGCGCTCACCTTGGCGCCTTGCGGCGAAACGGATTTCGACTTGCATGACGGGGCGGCGACGGCGATGGCCACAAGAGCCAATGCGGGCAGGAGGGGGGTGCGGATGCTCATAAGGTGGTGTGCTGATCCGGAAGTCCGGGATGAGTAGTTGGAGCCAAGGTCTGAAAAATCGTGCCGGACCCAGCCACGATTCGCAGGAGGCGTGCATCTTTCGGATCCAAACCAACCGATCTCATGAGAGCCCTTAAGATTCTCCTAGTCCTCCTGCTGGTCATCGCTGCACTGCTTGTGATCCTGGGTATGACCGGACAAGACCGTTACCGCATCGAGCGATCGGTTTCCATCGCCGCGCCCGTGGAAGCCGTTTGGGGTCATGTCTCATCGTTAGGCGCCATGGACAAGTGGAGCCCATGGAACGAGCTTGATCCCAGTATGAAGAAGACCATGGAAGGCACCGACGGCACGGTGGGGGCGATATCGAAGTGGGAAGGCAACAAGGATGTGGGCAAGGGGGAGCAGCGCATCGATTCCATTGTGCCGAATTCCCTGCTCCGCACGCACTTGACATTTCAGGAGCCATGGACCAGCGAAACGGATGCGTTGATTGAACTAGCGCCAGACGCGGAAGGCACCAAGGTGACTTGGGCCATGGTCGGCGAGAATGATTTCATGGGTAAGCTCATGAGCAAGTTCATGGATATGGATGCCATGCTGGGAAAGGACTTCGAGAAAGGGCTGGCGCTGCTGAAAAGCCAGGCGGAATCGGCACATGCCGCGCGCCCGACTTTTGAGATCAAGACCATCGAAAGGAGCGCATCACTCTTTGTGGGCAAGCGCGATGTGGTGAAATGGGCGGACATGAAGACCTTCTTCGGGGAGAATTTCACCTCAGGAATGGGCGCCATCGGCAAGGCGGGTGTTGCACCTGCGGGTGCGCCGAGCGGCGTGTACTTCGAATGGAACGTGGAGGAGCAGACAGCCGATATGATTGCCGGAATCCCCGTACCACTGACCGCCAGGGCCAAGCTCAAAGGCTTGGATTTGTACGAGGCCCCGGCGAGCAAGGCGCTGCTCATTGAGTACCGTGGAGGGTACGAGGGCATGGGGCCGGCGCACGAGGCTATGGATGCATACATCAATGCGAACGGGCTCACGCATCACACCAACGTCATCGAGGAGTACATCACGGACCCCGGTTCGGAACCCGACAGCACCAAGTGGCTCACGAACATCATCTACCTCATCAAGTGAACCTCACCTGTTGATCTTGGAAGCCCGGACCCACAGTCCGGGCTTCTTCGTTGTGGCCATCTTCGACCCATGGCGCTGCGATTCAGTCTTTGTCCGTATCGCTTGCGGTTCAAGCGGCCGTTCGGCACCGCGCATGGGCTGCGTGATGGCACGGATGCGTTATTCATCCGCATGGAGCAGGATGGAATCTCAGGCCATGGTGAGGTCACCTTGCCGCCGTACGTGAAGGAATCCGTCTCTGCGACAATTGAGCGGATCAAGCGGCTGGCATCCATGGGGCCATGGGATGTTGAGCGTTTGACGGATGCGCTGAATGGTCATCATTTCTTCGATGCTCCAGCCTGCCGTGCAGGTCTTCAAATGGCTTTGATGGATCTAGCAGGAAAGCGACTTCAAAGGACTGTTTATGAGCTGCTTGAAACCACGGGCTTCTGTCTTGCAGAAACCGTCATGACGATTGGCATCTGTACGACCCAGGAAGCACTCGCTCAGCTGCGAGAATTACCCGAAACGGGCGCTCTGAAGCTCAAGGTCGGCGATTCCGATGGACTAGACCGGGTGAAGGCCATTGTAGCCGCGACAAACGCACGGATCCTGCTGGACGGGAATCAGGGCATGCTGGGCGTCGGTGATGCTGCGGAATTGGCGGCCGTGGTCGGCCCCGAACGGCTCATTGGATTCGAGCAGCCGTTTGGCGTGGACGGCGACAAGGACAGCGCCAAGCTAGGCGCGGTTACGGGATCTGTCATCATCGCGGACGAGTCATTGCAGGAAGGAGCGGATCTGGATCGTGTGGCGCAGAGCTTCGGCGGCGTCAACATCAAACTGATGAAATGTGGAGGGCTTGATCGTGCCAAAGAGATTGCAGTTCGAGCGCGAAGGCGTGGGCTGAAGTTGATGCTCGGATCCATGAGCGAGAGTTCACTGGGCTGCACGGCCATGGCTCACCTGGGCGGAGGGGCCGATGTATTGGACCTGGATGGTCCATGGCTGATTGCGAATGACCCGTTCGAAGGGGTGGTGTTGGACACTGGTCGGCTGGTGCTTCCTGAAGGACCTGGTTTAGGTGTCAAAGCCGCACTGGAGTTGAATTATAGTGGCGTATAATTTACATTATGTAAAGTTACATATCTCTAATCACTCGTCGAGTACATGATTCATGTCTCCTCTCAACTCACCTTGCTTCCTCCCAATCAGACAGGGACACTCCCCATCACACGTTTGACAGCCGTCTCAACCTTGGCGATCAATCCCTCCAATTCCGTCTCGGTCCAGGTCACGCGGATATTGAAGCTCACCAGTCGGCTCAAGACAGCATCGCTCTTGGGGAACTTCAGTGTTTTCAGATCCTGCGGCAGACCGAGCTCATGGGCCACCATCCTGTAAGGCATTCGCAAGTCCTTCACGTGGTCCCACTGCTTGATGTAGTGGTACATGTTGTTGAACCAGTACATGGTGCCGATGCCTTGCGCAGCCAAGTCCTTGTGGAGGGCGAGCGCGGCCTCGGCGGTTGGCAGCAACAGATGGAAAAAGGTCGCGCTATCTCCAGCATCGTCGCATTGTTTCCGGAAGCCGAGTCCTGGAATCCTGCTCAATCGGGCCTGGATCACGCCTTGTGGGCTCGTTGCGCTGCCACCATCCGGGCTAGCTTCCGCGACTGGGCCAGGCCGATGGCGGCGTTGATCTCGCCGATGCGGAAGTTGGTGCCCATAATCGGGTGCTGCTCCATGCCGCGGTTGTCACCTTCATGGTTGTGGCCGTGGTCGCTGAGGTATTCGGCGCTTTTGATCAGTTGCTCATCGTCCGTGATGATCACGCCTCCTTCCCCGCAGGTGGCAATCTTGAAGAAATCGAAGCTGAAGCTCCCCATCTTCCCGAAGAGGCCGAGGTGCTTGCCCCTGTATGTGGCGCCGAGCGCTTGGGCCGTATCCTCAATCAGCATGACGTTCTTCTCGTTGCACGCGGCCATGATGCCATCCAGATCGGCCGCTGCACCACACATATGCACCAGAAGCACGGCCTTGGTCTTCGGGGTGACGGCGTTGCGGATTCCCTCAGCACTGAGGCAGAGCGTTTCGTCAATCTCGGCAAAGACCGGGATGGCCCCCGCCATCAGCACCGCCTCAATCGTGGCCACGAAGGTGAAGGGCGGCACGATCACGTGATCGCCATAGCCCACGCCACAGGCCGCGAGCATGGCGCTTACGGCTGTGCTGCCGCTGCTGACCGCCAGCGCGTGCTTCGCACCGGTGAACCTCGCGATCTCCGCCTCGAATTCCTTCGCTTTCCATTGGCCCTTGCGCTGGGCATCGTGGTTGTACCGGAAAAGCACGCCCGTGCTCAGGACGTCCATCACTTCCTTCCTCTCCTCTTCGCCGAAAAGCTCCGTGCCGGGCATGTTGCGCTCTGTTGAGGCGTCAAATGTAGCCGGGGTCAGGAAGTGCATGGACGTGCGACACACGCACGAAACACTGCCAGACAGCGTTCCCCAACAGTCCTGCCCACCATCCATGCGGATTATCCTCCTACTCCTCGGCCTCCTGACAATTCATCGCGCGCTGGCACAAGGGTGCAGCGATGCCGGTGTATGCACCGCGGGTCCTATGGGCCAGATCGCCATGGGCACAGATAGCGCCGATGCGAAGGAGCCGCGCCACTTCGCGCGTCTCATGTTCAGTTATGCCGTGGGCGAGCAGGATGTGGTGATCGTGCAGGTGCAGCCAGAGATTAGCCTCGGCATCACCAATCGGCTCTCGCTCCAGTTGAAGGTGCCCTACATCAGCGCCAGCGGCAACCTCGGCGACAACAGCGGCATGGGCGACATGGTGACGACGCTGAGCTATGCGTTCATCAAGCAAAGCGATCGCAATCTCACTGCTATCACTGGTGTGCGCTTACCCACGGGCAGGTTCAGTCCCGCCAACTTCAATCAAGCCACCTACGGTCCGACCTCGCACCCATTGCCCATGCCCTACCAAGTAGGCCTTGGTACCACGGACCTTTTGCTCGGCGCTCAATATCGCCACAAACGCTGGACCGGTACCATCGCCTACCAGCATGTGCTGAAGCAGGACAACCAGAGCACTTTCCTGCATCGGTACTGGCAGGATGTTCCAGAGGCGCAGGGCTACTTCGAGTCCTTCGCACTGGAGCGGGCCAACGATGCCGTGGCTCGGGTCCAATACGCCATTCCCATCAAGCGCCTCACGCTCCAACCTGGCCTGCTGGGCATCTATCACCTCGGATTGGATAGCCGCCTCGAAATCGACAGCCCCCCCAACTTCTTCGAGTCCTCACCTCCTGTGCGCCGCGATGTCGAAGGTTCCGACGGCCTCACACTCAACATCACGGCCGATGCGCGCTACGCCCTCAGCGATGCTTGGGCGCTGGAAGCCTCCTTCGGCTCGCCGGTGATCGTGCGCGAGGCACGGCCCGATGGGCTGACCCGGCACTTCGTGATCAGCGCGGGCCTCCGTTTTGCTTTCTGAGCGCCGTTTGCTTGGCCGTTAAGGCGCGAGGTCCTCTGTGTCTCCGTGGTTACTTCGCATTCCATGAAGAAGCGCACCCTCAACTCCTTTGGCGAGCTGGTTTATTCGAGCGGGCCGAAAGGCTCAGGTCTTCCGACTGCGACGCCTGACCAGCAGGACCTCCGCATCCACCTGGACCGGTTGAAAGGGAACAAGGAGGTGACGCGCGTCGTGGGATTCGTTGGCAAGCAGGCAGACCTCGACGACCTCGGCCGCGCGTTGAAGAGCAAGTGCGGCGTGGGAGGAAACACCAAGGACGGCGTGATCCTGCTGCAGGGAGACCACCGCGACAAGGTGCTGGCCTTCCTCACCGAGAAAGGCTATAAGGCCAAGAAAGCCGGCGGCTGATCGTCATGGCAAAGAAGCCCAAGCAAATCTGGAAGTTCACCGCCCCCATGGAGCGCATGACCGGCCGTTTCGCGTGGAGTTCGTGGAGTTCCCGCACGATGTGAAGGAACTGTTCGGCAAGCGCAGCGAGTGCGCGTGAAGACGGGGATCAATGGGGTGCCTGCGGACAGGGCACTGATGCCTGCGAAGAGCGGCTACCACATCATCGTGATGGGCGGCGACCTGCGAAGACAAGCCGGCATCAAGAAACCTGGCGACATGGTGCGCATCGAACTCTGGCTCGACCCCGAGCCCGACCGCATCAACGTCCCGGAGGAACTGGCCGAGACGCTCGACTTCATTCCGGAGATGAAAGCCGCATGGGACAAGCTCACCCCCGGCATGCAACGCAGCATGTGCTACTGGGTGCGCAGCGCGAAGACAGCGCCCACCAAGGCCAAACGGATCGCGGAACTTCTCCGGCGTTCTGAAGCGGGAAACTTCCAAGTGGGCAAAGGGCCGGATGCCAAGCCGCAGAGCAAGAGGAGATCGTCCACAGATGACTCAGATTGACGTAGGCAGAAAAGATCCGCATGCGCCGTATTCGTCTGTGACATCTGCGGATAGAAACAAGAAGCCCCGTCCTCCTTTCGGCGGACAGGGCTTCTGATACATAGCGTGTTTACTCCGCGACCGGGGCTTCACCTTCGGTGGAGGCGGCTTCAGCGGGAGCTTCGGTGGGAACCTCTGCGGCAGCTTCGGCAGGGGCCTCCTCAGCGGCTGGTGCGGCGACTTCGGCAGCAGCGGAAGCAGCCAGCTTGGCGCTGAGCTTCGCGGCCATCGCCTCAGCCTTCTTCACTTCAGCGGCGATGCGGGCCTTCTCGGCGTCTGTCTTACCGGATTCCAATGTGCTGCGCTTCGCCTCGATCTTGGCGTTCTTCTCGTTCAACCAGGCATCGAAGCGGCGGTCGGCCTCCTCTTGCGCGAAGGCGCCTTTCTTCACCCCGTTGAGCAGGTGGTTCTTGTACACCACACCCGAGTAGCTCAGAATCGCGCGGCAGGTGTCGCTGGGGCTGGCGCCTTTCTGGAGCCAATTCAGGCACTTCTCCCGGTCGATCTCGATGAACGCGGGGTTCTGGTTGGGATCATAGGCACCGATCCGTTCGATGTACTTCCCGTCGCGCGGAGCGCGGGAATCGGCCACCACCAAGTGGTAGTAGGGCCGGCCTTTCTTGCCTTTCCTCTGAAGGCGGATGCGAGTTGGCATGTCGCGGTTGTTGGTTTGGTCCCCGGAATTGGGGCCGCAAAGATGCGCTTTTGCCTTGGACCAGCAATGCGGTCGCCTCACCGAACTTTACCCCGATGCGCTTCGCCTCTCCCCTGCTCTTCCTTTTGGCCACCAGCGCCTTGGCGCAATCACCGCAGGCGCAGCACCTCATCCCCCAACCTGTAGAAATCAGGCTGGACGAGGGCCAGTGCAATCTGCTCTGCCCCTGGCAGGTGGAAGTGAGCCAGTCTGCCTCCAAGGAGCTTTTCGACCTGCTGCAAGCGGAACTCATTCCCCTTCAGCCGCCGAAGCAGATGGAGTGCCTCCTCCCCTTGCGCATCGGCTTCAACTTGATTCAACCAGACACGCTTCTGCCGGAAGAATGGCACATGGTTCATGTTAAGCCCGATGGCATCGGCGTGACTGCGACAAGCGAAGCCGGCCTCTTCCGTGGGAGCCGCACGCTCATCCAGCTCCTGGAGCAAAGCCGCGAGTCCGGCTCCCTCCCCTGCCTCACCATCACCGACTGGCCGCGCTTCGGTTGGCGGGGCATGCACCTCGATGTCTGCCGCCACTTCTTCCCGGTAGAATTCGTGAAGGAGTATATCGACCTGCTGGCGCGCTACAAGATGAATCGCTTCCACTGGCACCTCACCGAAGACCAAGGCTGGCGGATCGAGATCAAGAAATACCCGAAGCTCACCGAGATAGGCGCGTGGCGAAGCGGCAGCCAAGTGGGACCGTACAGCAGGCGCGAGTACGACAGCATACCGTTTGGAGGCTACTACACGCAGCAACAGATCCGCGAGGTGGTGGCCTACGCAGCGGCGAGGCACATCACCGTGGTGCCCGAGATCGAGATGCCGGGGCATGCCATGGCAGCGCTTGCGAGCTACCCGCACTTGGGCTGCACCGGCGGTCCCTATGAAGTGCAGAAGGGCTGGGGCGTCTTCGACGACGTGTTCTGCGCGGGCAACGACAGCGTGTTCACCATGCTCGAAGATGTGCTCACTGAAGTGATGGAGCTCTTCCCCGGCGAGTACCTCCACATCGGTGGTGATGAATGCCCGAAGGAGCGTTGGAAGACTTGCGCGAAATGCCAGGCACGCATGAAGTCCGAAAGCTTGAAGGACGAGCACGAGCTGCAGAGCTACTTCATCCAACGCATCGAGAAGTTCGTGAACAGCCGTGGCCGGAAGATCATCGGCTGGGACGAGATCCTGGAAGGCGGTCTGGCACCCAACGCGGCAGTGATGAGCTGGCGCGGAACCGAGGGCGGTGTTGCGGCTGCGAAGCAGAAGCACAACGTGGTGATGAGCCCAGGAAGCCATTGCTACTTCGACCACTACCAGGGCGACCCTGCGAACGAACCGTTGGCCTTCGGGGGGTACACCACCTTGCAGAAGGTGTACAGCTACGAGCCCATCCCCGCCGAGCTCAAGCCCGAAGACCACAAGTACATCCTCGGCGCGCAAGGCAACGTCTGGACGGAGTACATCCTTACGCCGGAGCACGTCGAATACATGGCTGTACCGCGTATGCTCGCGCTTGCCGAAGTGCTATGGACGCCGAAAGAGCAACGGGATGAGAAGGATTTCATCAAGCGATTGGAGAAGGAGTTCCCGAGGTTGGAGAAGATGAAAGTGAATGTGAGCAAGAGCTTATATCAAGTGCGAATTGTTCCGTCTCAGGGAGATAGTGTTGGCTTGATCCACATCGACGCATTAGCTGCTCTAGAAGGTCAACACACTGACATTACCTGGAGGATTTACAACGAGAATGGAATGGCCCTTGGGGGCGGAGGAACTACGGATACCATCGACATTGGTCGCTCCTGCACGATTGAAGCGCGAATTCAAACTGAGACAAGAGCCCAAGGCAAGAGCTATCCCGTTGCTGTGAGGAAATTCAACTTCAACCTCGCCACCGCCCGTCCCATCACCCTCAGCGTTCCACCCAACGAGCGCTACAACGAAGGCGGCGCTTTCACCTTGGTGGATGGCATCACCGCGCAAGAGAAGCGCGTGAACACCGAATGGCTGGGCTGGCGCGAGAGCGTCACCATCACGGTGGATCTGGGCAGCGTGCAGGACATCTCGCGCATCGCCATCGGTGCGCTCAACGAGACTTACAGCTGGATCCATATGCCCGAAGCGGTCGCCTTCTTCGCAAGCAGCGATGGAAAGACCTTCACCTTGTGGGGCTCACACCAACAGAAAACGAAGGCCGGTCGGGTTGCATTCGGCGTGGAGCAAGCTGGCAAGGTGCGCTACGTGCGCATCGCGGTGAAACACCCCGGCACCATCCCCGAGGGCTATCCCGGCGCGGGCAACCCGGCGTGGATGTTCCTGGATGAGATTGAAGTGAGGTAGGAATGATCTTTGCGAATGATTGGTGAGATTCTCGGCTCAAGGCCGGAGTGACAGCTCACAAAGTCAGGCGTGAAAACCCATCCTACCATGAAACACCTTCTCACCATCGCCCTCCTCGCCATTGGCCTGGGCGCCGCTGCGCAGAACACCATTTACGCCCACGCCATCGGCAACTGGCGCAACGGGCCAACGGTGTACATCACTCCGCTGATCGAGACCACGGAGGCCATGACCAAACCGAAGCTGAAGGAGCTATTCCGTGCGCAATACGCCGAGTTGAAGAGCATCGCGGACGAGAATCTGGATGTGCTGCTCTTCGGCACGGCTGATGAAGGCGATGCCAGCAGAGTGAGTCTGAAGGGCAAGTACGCTTACCGCAAGCTGGAAGTGGTGATGCTTCATGCTCCGGACCCTGCGATCACGGAGTGAGTTCAGCGTGCGATGATGAGTGGCAATCGTTGCATGCTCTGCCCATCTTCCACCAGAACCTCGTACCGACCTGCCGGTAAGCGGGAGACATCGATGGCGGTGTTTCCTGGGATGCGTTGATGAAGGACTTGCGCACCACGAGAATCCAGCACACGCACAAGGGCACCGGCCCTAAGCCCGTTGAACCGGATGCTCTCTGATGCCGGTTGCGGCCATATCGCGAATCCGGGCAAGCGCTCGACTCGTTCTCCCACTGTCATGTCAAGGTCGAGACGCCAGAGCGAGGACTGATTGCCGAAGCCTGTTTCGTTCGTGATCCACACCTCACCCGGTCCGGTCCACGCGATTCCTTCGGTCTGGTGCAACATGAGATTGGTCTCCAGGCGCTCAGCACCACCATCGAAGAATGCATGTCCCGGGAAGCCGGAGAACCGCCAAACGAAGGATGCCGCAATATGCCCCAATAGCACCAGGCCGCCTTCAGCATCCAGCGCCGCATCGGTGATCAGGCCCTGCACATTAAAGCTGCCGCGCGCCTGCGCCACATGCGTGCCGGGCTCTGCGGGCAACGCATAGAGCCGCGTTTGGCCATCGAGCCACCGCTTAGTGAAAAGGAAGAGGCTATCGTCAACGGCCACCATGGCTTCGCAATCGAAGTTGGTGGCGTCGAAGGCCGGAGTGAACTCGGTCTGGTCGGAGTAGGAGAAGCCTATGGTCTCCACCGCCGCCTCGGTCGCATCCGGATCCAGCAGGACGGACAGTGGGAAGCGATGGATGCGGAGGTTGGTGCGCGAACCGGAGTTGTTGCCGAAGTCCCCCACATACACCCACAAGCCATCGGTGGTGAGCGCCTCGAAATCGACGTTGGTCACCCCTGTGAGCTGAAGCGTGCGGGTGACTGCGCCGGTTCCGGGATCGATCGCGTAGAGTGCGGGCGGGTTACCGCTATCGAGGATGGTCCAGAGTTCGCCTTCCACACGCATCAAGGCGCTTGTCTCGTCCAGTGGACTGGGCAAGGTGGTGAGCAAGACCGGCGAAAGGCTTTGCGCCAATGACCCGATAGGAAGTAAGACGAAGAGGAAGAGCGTGCTTCTCACGGCGTGAAGATGAGGCGGAAGGGTCATATCCAGGGCGTGGAGCGCAATCAGTTCAGCAGCGCTATCTGTGACAGCCTGTTTGGAAGAGCATGGCGCGCACCGGATACATTCGCTGCATGCGCTCGCCTGCAATCGTGATCACCTTCCTTGTTGTGCATGTCTCGTGGGCCCAGCTAGGCGATGGACGCAAAGTCTTCACCCGCGCCGATAGCCTGCGGGGGAGCATCGGACCGGAGCGCGCATGGTGGAACGTGGTCGGCTACGACGTCGGGGTGCGCCCGGACTTTGTGGAGCGCTCGATCGAGGGCCGTACGCAGATCGCATTCGACGCCGTTGCCGATGGACAGCGCATGCAGATCGACCTGCAGCAGCCGCTGGTGGTGGACAGCATTCTGACGGATGTCGCCGATTTCAAGGATGGGGCCATCGCCGTGAGCTACAAGACCATTCCCTTCATCCGGGAGGAGAACGTGATATGGGTTGACCTCCCGCAAGCCATGAAGTCAGGCGAGGCAGCCACGATCACCATCCACTACCATGGAACACCACGAGCAGCACGCAATCCGCCCTGGGACGGGGGCTGGATCTGGAAGACCGACGCGCACGGCAACCCGTGGATGAGCGTGGCCTGCCAGGGCCTTGGCTCGAGCATGTGGTACCCGTGCAAGGACCACCAGAGCGATGAGCCCGAATACGGCGCCAACCTTCGCATCACGGTAGCTGACAGTTTGCAGGCCATCGCCAACGGCCGCCTGCGCAGCACAGAGAAGAACAACGATGGCACGAGCACCTGGCACTGGCAGGTGAAGAACCCGATCAATACTTACAACCTGGTGCCCTACATCGGGAAGTATGTCCATTTCGGCGAGGTTTACGATGGCGTAGAGGGACCGCTCGATTGCGACTACTGGGTGCTCGCGCACAACGAGGATCTCGCACGCGGGCAATTCAAGCAAGTGCCGCAGATGCTGCGCTGCTTCGAGGAATGGCTGGGCCCCTACGCTTTCTATGCCGATGGCTACAAGCTGGTGGAGTCGCCGCACCTGGGCATGGAACACCAGAGCGCCATCGCCTACGGAAACGGTTTCCGCAACGGCTATTTGGGCACTGACCTGAGCGGCACCGGCCATGGCCTGCAGTGGGACTACATCATCGTCCACGAGAGCGGGCACGAGTGGTTCGGAAACAGCATTACCAGCGCCGACATCGCCGACATGTGGGTACACGAGGGCTTCACCGACTACACCGAGACGATCTTCACAGAGTGCCAGCAGGGCAAACAGGCCGCTGAGGAGTACGTGATCGGCCTGCGCCGAAACATCCGCAACGATAAGCCGATCATCGGCCCTTATGGCGTGAACGATGAAGGCAGCGGCGACATGTACTACAAGGGCGCCAACCTCATCCACATGATCCGGCACATCGTGGGTGACAGCACCTTCAAGGCGATGCTGCTGGAGATGAACAAGCGTTTCTACCACAAGACCACCACTAGCGCAGAGGTTGAAGCCTTCATCTGCAACTTCACAAATAGACCACTTGAGGGAATCTTTGATCAATACCTCAGACAAACGCGGATCCCAGTTCTTGAATGGGGTATACGAAAGGGTACGCTTTGGATGCGCTGGACCAATTGTGTCGATGGGTTCATGATGCCGATAAAATTCACAACTCGCGGCATAACATTTCGAGCGGTCGCAGGAACCCAATGGCGCAAGAACTGTGGCAAAGGAGGAAACGGGAATAACATCGAGTTTGACCGAAACTGGTATATCCACTCCTCCAAAGTGAAGCTGCGTCGTTCCATGTTGCCCAAGGACGCAGGGTGTCTGTTTCGTTCGGGTATCCAGCCCATGCCGGAGGAATGACCATCAGCACCTCGACCTCCTACCTCCGTCGGTGATGCCCTGAAGGCAACTGAGGGTCTTCGCACCCACCGTTCGAACTCCGTGCTCATTCCATAGGTTCGCAATTCTCCAACCACCGGTTGGGGGATCGGCACCATCGCCATGCGCAAGCCCATCATCGCCTTCGCCATCCTCCTCGCGGCGCCCTCCCCCGCCGCATCGTTCACCATCACCCACTTCGGCACGCCTGCCGAGGCCCAACCCGCCATTGAGCGCGCTGCTGAGATCTGGGGCAGTATCCTGCACAGCGACGTGCCCATCAAGGTGGCCGTGAGCTGGTTCCCGCTGGGCGCCTCGGCCTTGGGCGTCACCTTTCCGAATGGCCGCAAGGATTTTCCTGGCGCTCCAGTTGCGGCGACATGGTATGCCTCATGTCTCGCGAACAGCATTGCGGGCACTGAGCTGAATCCCGGAGAGGATGACATCAACGTCTATCTGAACAGCAGCACCAACTGGTACCTGGGCCTCGATGGCAACACGCCTGCAGGCCAGTACGATCTGGTCACCATCGCGCTGCATGAACTCGGGCATGGCCTCGGCTTCGTGGGCTTGGCGAAGAAGACCGGCAACGAAGGTTCATTCGGGCAAGTGCTGCTCAGCGATTTCTCGCCGCTAATCACCACGTTCCCGTGGCCCGAGCAGGAAGGGCTGCCCGGCATCTTCGACCGCTACCTCACCACCACAGCGCAAGGCCAGCTGCACTTTCTGGCGAACCCCAGCACTGCGCTTGGCACTGCCTTCACCAGCAACCAGGTGTTCTTCAATGGCGATTACGCCGTGGCAGTGAACGCTGGGCAGCAGCCGCGCATCTATGCGCCTGCCGTCTTCGCATTGGGCAGCAGCTGCGTTCACCTGAATGAGAGCACCTATCCCGTCGGCACTCCAAATGAGCTGATGACGCCTTTCGGCTCGCCCGGCAACGCGAACCATTGGCCCGGCCCGATTGCCGTCGCCGTCATGCGCGACATCGGATGGACTATAGCGCCCGATGTCGGGACGGATGAGATTCGACCACCGGAGGCATGGCGAGCATTCGTCGATGTTGAAGGGCACTTGCGCTTCCAAGGATTGGCGACGCCAAGTGCCGTGTATATCCTTGACATCAGTGGGCGCCTGGTCTCGGCTGAGCGCACCGATCACATGATCAGCATCGCGGGCTGGTCTACCGGAATCTACCTGGCGCAGCTGCCTGGATCAGGGAAGAGCATGCGCTTCGTGGTGCCTTAGCATCAGGAATCGTTGCCTTGGGCGGGCTTTCCCCTATTTTCGCGAGCCATGCACCGCCAGCTCACCCTGCTTGTCCTTGCCTTCCTCTTGCTCCCGGCGTGCAGCACGCACAAATACGTGGCCGCCAGCCACCCCAACGGGAAGCCCGAGGTGGTGGTGTACATGAAAGGCAAAGGCGAAGAGGCGGTGAAGGTGATGGAGAAGGTGTACTACCAGAACGGCAAGCTGGAGTATGTGGGGCAGTTCCTCAATGGCGTGGAGCACGGCGTGTGGACCTATTACTATGAGAACGGGACCAAGAAATACGTGGAGCATTGGGCGAACGGCGTGGAGCACGGCGCGCACTACGACTACAGCCCGGATGGTCAGATCTACCGGGAACTCCACTACGATAAGGGCCGATTGGTGAAGGAAGTGGACCGCAGCAAGCCCCAGTAGGGCCATGCCGCGCTGGAGCCGGTTCCCTGGACGTTTCGCAATCATCCTGCTCCTTGCAGCTGCAGTGTTCCTCTCCTTGGAGGCCATCAATGGTCGCTTGTGGCTGAATGATTTCCGGGTCTATTACGAAGCCGCGAGAGCCTTGCTGAACGGTGAGCCACTCTATGGCGTGGCTCATGGCCTGTCCTCCGGCTTCTTCAAGTATGCACCGGTATTGGCCGCGATGTATGTTCCGCTGGCGCTGCTCCCCTACCCGTTGGCGGCCGGTATCCAATTCGCGCTCATCGTCTTTGCCTTCATCGGCAGCGTCATCCTCGCGGATCGGATCATCCGCAGGCATGTCCTGCAAGGAAGACCAGAGTCCTATGCGCCGCTTTTCCTGACCACGCTCGTGGCCGGCGCGCATCTGCATCGCGAGCTGCACCTGGGCAACATCAACGCCTTGCTGCTCTACGTGCTGCTCGGCGGATTGAACGCACTGGTGATCGGACGGCAGCGCCTTGCAGGTCTGCTCTTCGGCGCGGCAATCCTCGCCAAGCCGCACTTCATCATCCTGCTGCCCTGGCTTCTGCTCCGCTGGAGAACGAAGACGATAGGCTGGGTGATGATCACGTTATTGATTGGATTGATCGCACCGATGGCACTCCTGGGCCCAGCAGGATCGATTGAACTGCATCGGGAGTGGCTGCATGCCATGGCTGGCCACAATGCCTCGATGGTCTATACCGGCGGCGATGCCTACCAGATGGTTGACACGGCCTATTCGTTCGCCCATCGCGCGCTCTTCCAACACTTGGGCGATTTCGGTGAAACCGCGACCGTGCTGATCGTGCTTGGAATCGTCGCCGCTGTCTTCGGCTTGCTGGTCTTGCGGGCTATGCGGCGCGAATCGACGGAGGCCGGCCGTGCGAGCCACATGGTTCAAGAGGCCTTCCTGCTCTTCGCGCTCGTGCCCTCGCTCACCGTCACCGACACGAATCACTTCTTGTTCGCGGCACCGCTGGTCCTTCTTGTGCTTCACCGCCTGCTGTCAACCGACAAGCCTGTGTGGTTGGCCTTCGCTGCCATTCCCATGCTGCTCACGCATGGCGGCAACTGGTCCGACGTCCTTGGCCCACTCAGTGACCGAATGACGCACTATGGCATCCTGGGCATCGCTAACCTCGGTCTCGTAATCGTGGGCGCCCTCCTGCTGAAGGGATTGAACCATCAGCAACCATCAAAGTCTCATGCTTGAATGCACAACGATGCGAAACATCCTCCTCTTCGGCCTGCTAGCGGGTTCCTCCACGATGAACGGCCAGTCCACGTATTTCCCGCCCGTGATCGGCAACACCTGGCAGACCATCGATCCTGCTTCAATGGGCTGGTGTACGGACCAACTACCGCCGCTAGTTGATTTCCTCGGACAGAGCAACACCAAAGCTTTCATCGTCCTGAAGGACGGGCGCATCGCCATCGAGCACTACTTCGGCACCTTCACGCAGGATAGCCTGTGGTACTGGGCCAGCGCGGGAAAGAGCCTCACGGCGTTCCTGGTGGGCAAGGCGCAGGAGGAAGGCTACCTCGACATCGCTGACCCAACGAGCGATTACCTCGGCGCGGGCTGGACGAGTTGCACGCCGGAGCAAGAGCAGGCCATCACCATCCGCCATCAGTTGACCATGACCAGCGGACTTGATGATGGCACGGGTGACGTGGATTGCACTGAGCCGCCCTGCCTGCAATTCCTCGCAGAGCCCGGAACCCGATGGGCCTATCACAACGCCCCCTACACATTGCTCGACGGCGTGATCGCAGGCGCCACGGGCGGAACCCTGAACGCCTATGTCTTCAACAAGCTCACGCTCACCACGGGCCTGCAGGGCGCCTACCTTCAGTTGGGTTACAACAACGTCTTCTTCAGCAAGCCGCGATCAATGGCTCGTTTCGGTCTGCTGGCCATGGCGGGAGGCGTCTGGAACGGCAATGCTGTCATGAACGACCAGGCGTACTTCAACGACATGGTGTCGCCAACCCAAACGCTGAATGAAGCCTACGGCTACTTGTGGTGGCTGAACGGGCAGAGCACCTTCATGCTGCCCGGCGTGCAGTTCCCTTTCAATGGCATGCTCATGCCCAATGCCCCTGTCGATGCGTTCAGCGCCATGGGCAAGAACGGCCAGCTCTGCAACGTGTCCCCGAGCACGGGACTGGTGGTGGTGCGCATGGGCGACCTGCCCACGCAAGGCATCTTCGTGCCCAATATCTACAACGACCAGATCTGGCAATACCTGAACGCGGTGATTTGCTCAACCACTGGAACGCCGAACCACGATACTCATCCGGTACTTAGCGTAGCTCCGAACCCGGCCATGGATCGTGTTTCAGTGACGCTGGATGACGTGGCACCTGCGCGTACTGAGTTGTTGGGCGCTGACGGCCGAATTGTCATTGCGGAGAGCAGCCAATCAACCCTTGCGCTGAGCCACCAGCCCGAGGGAATCTATATCCTGCGGGCGACTGGACTTGACAGCCGAGTGGTCCACCAGCGCCTGATCATCGCTCGTTGAGCACTCATGCGAACTGCTTCACGCTAAGTGCGATGATGTTGCACGCCTCCATCACCTGCACCTCGGTGATCACCAGCGGCGGGGCGAACCGGATGATGTCGCCGTGGGTAGGCTTGGCAAGAAGGCCGTTGTCGCGCAGCAGAATGCACAATTCCCAAGCGGTCTTGGGCGAGCCATCGGTCGCTGTGCGGGCTTCGATCACCAGCGCGTTCAGCAGGCCCTTGCCCCGCACGAGTTTCACGAAGGGATAGGCGTCCACGAGCTTCTGCATCTCTGAGCGGAACACCCTACCCAAACGATCAGCGTTCTGCGTAAGGTTCTCCTCTTGAACGACGGCCATCGCCTCCATCGCGATGCGCGCGCCCATCGGGTTGCCGCCGTAGGTACTGCCGTGCGTCCCCGGAGTGAATACACCCATGACCTCGTCGCTGGCAAGCACCGCGCTCACCGGATACATGCCGCCGCTCAGTGCCTTGGCAAGGATTACGGCATCGGGGCGCTTTGCGGGATCGGTTTCTTCATCGGGCACGCTGCACAGCAACCGTCCTGTACGCGCGATGCCGGTCTGAATCTCATCGGCGATGAAGAGCACGTTGTGCGCCTTGCACGCTGCAATGGCCTTCGGGATGTAATCATCGGCAGGCGTGTACACGCCCTTTTCGCCCTGGATCGGCTCCACGAGGAAAGCGCACACGTTCGGATCCTCGAGGGCTTTCTCCAAAGCCGGAATGTCGTCATAGGCGATCACCTCAAAGCCCGGCGTGAATGGCCCGAAGCCGCCCTGACTGGCGGGGTCGGTGCTCATGCTCACGATGCTGATGGTGCGCCCGTGGAAGTTGCCCTCACACACCAGCACTTTGGCCTGATCCGTACGGATGCCCTTCTTCTCATAGCCCCACTTGCGCGCCATCTTGATCGCCGTCTCCACCGCTTCAGCTCCTGTGTTCATCGGGAGCATTTTCTCGTAGCCGAAGAATTCGCAAACGGTCTTCGCGTACTCGCCAAGCACGCTGTTGTAGAATGCGCGTGAGGTGAGCGTCATCCGTGCCGCCTGCTCCTGCATCACCTTCACCAGGCGCGGATGGCAATGCCCTTGGTTCACCGCGCTGTACGCGCTGAGGAAGTCGTAATACCGCTTGCCGTCAACATCCCATACGAACACGCCCTTTCCGCTGTCCAGCACCACCGGCAGCGGGTGGTAGTTGTGCGCGCCATACTTGTCCTCGAGGTCGATGGCGCGTTGGGTCTTCGTCAGGGAGCGGGTGATCTGCGGCATGCCGAACGGTTTCAGAAGGGTCGCGAAAATACAGGGATGGCCTCAGGCCTTGGGCGCTTCCAACCCATGCACATGGCGCAGAACGGCTTCATCAAGCGCGGTGAGCGGCACATGGCGGCGCTCCATCACGCGCCGCGCCGCCACGACCGCCTTCTCGATGTCGTAGGCCTCGAGCCCCGCGCTTCCGCCCCATGCGAACGACGGGATGCGTTTGCTCGGGAAGCCCGCGCCGAACACGTTGGCACCGACCCCGACAACCGTTCCCGTGTTGAACATGGTATTGATGCCGCTCTTCGCGTGGTCGCCCATGAAGAGGCCGCAGAACTGCAGCCCCGTGTCCACCTCCTTCCCTTCCGCGTGGCTGAACACCTTTACCTCACCATACGTGTTCTTCAGGTTGCTGTTGTTCGTGTCGGCACCCAGGTTGCACCATTCGCCAAGCACGCTGTTGCCTAGGAATCCGTCGTGGCCCTTGTTGCTGAATCCGAGAATCACGCTGTTGTTCACCTCGCCGCCAACCCGGCATTCCGGTCCGAAGGCCGATGGTCCGTACACCTTCGCGCCCATCTTGAGCTGCGCATGATCGCCAACTGCGATCGGACCGCGCAGCATGCATCCTTCCATCACCTCAGCGCCATGACCGATGTAGATGGGTCCAGCCTTGGTGTTGAGGATGCTGGCCTCCACGACCGCGCCCTCTTCAAGGAAAACAAGGCCCGGATCGCCTACAACGGTGTTGAGCGCGCTGAGCGGCTGCGAGCGTCGCCCCTCGGTGAGCAGCTTGAAATCCTGCGCGATCGCCTGGCCGCAATGCTGGAAGATGCGCCAGGGCCGATCGAACCGCAGGACATCGCCCGTGAACTGAACGGGCTTCAGAAAGGCGGGCGGTGCTGCCCATGAAGCCTCGCCAGGCGCCTCATTGGCCGCGATTCCGAAAGCCAACGCACGGCCATCGCCGACGAGCACCTCACCTGGCCGGATATTCATGACCGCAGCGACGAGATCCTCGCTGGGGAAGAGCGACCCATCCACCTCGAATCGCGGGCTGTCCTCGGCGGGCATGGGGAATGAGGGCGACAGGTAGGCCTCGGTGCGGTAGCCCACGGCCAGGCCGCTGCGCACGTACCAGCCCTCCGAGATGCGCAGGATGCCGGGCCTCAACTGGGCCACCGGGCGCGTGAACGTCAGCGGGAGGAGATGCGCGTGATGCCCCGCATCAGACAGGATGATGGCCATGCGACGAAGGTAGCGGGGCTGCGGCAGCCCTCAAGGCATGCCGAAGATGCCGCAGATCCACCAAGCGATGGCAGCGAGCACAGCGCTCACCGGTATCGTGAGGATCCAGGCCCAGAGCAGCCGCACCGTGACGCCCCAGCGCACAGCACTCAGCCGCTTGGTGGCCCCAACGCCGATGATGGCACCGGTGATGGTGTGCGTGGTACTCACGGGAATACCCATCTGCTCGGTCATGTAGAGCGTCATGGCACCTGCGCTCTCCGCGCAAACGCCCTCCAGCGGTGTCACCTTGGTGATCCGCGTGCCCATGGTCTTCACGATCTTCCATCCGCCGCTGAGCGTTCCCAAGCCGATGGCCGAGTAGCACGCCAGCGGGATCCAGGCCGGCATGTGCTCCAAGTTCTCCGCTTTGCCGCTCGCCACCATGGCCACCATGATGATGCCCATCACCTTCTGCGCGTCGTTGCCGCCGTGGCCGATGCTGAAGGCCGCGGAGCTCAGCAGTTGCAAGCGCTTGTAGATGTTGGCAGTGCGCAGCGCGCTCGGAAGCTTGGTCATGTCCACCGCATAGGTGATCATGAACACCAGTGAGAAGAGCGCCATGGCGACGCGCAGATCGTTGTTCTTGAGGATGAACAAGCAAGTGATGGCCGTGGCGATGGCGATGATGAGCAGCCGCAGCCAGAGCTTCTGTACCAGCGTCACCAAGGTAATGAAGATGGAGATGGCCATGCCCACCAGCGGTGCCAACAGGATGAAGGCGGCCACCAGCCCAATCTTGCTCATGTTCACGCTGTCCAGGTCGAATCCGGCCCCGGCCAGTGCCGCACCTGCGAAGCCGCCGATGAGCGTGTGCGAGGAACTGCTCGGGATGCCGTACCACCAGGTGAGCAGGTTCCAGGTGATGGCGGCGAGGAGGCCGGCCAGCACCACCCGCAAGGTGATGAACTCCTCATGCACCGTCTTCGCCACGGTGTTGGCCACATGGTGGTCGCTGAAGATGAAGTACGCGATGAAATTGAAGGCCGCGGCCCAGATCACGGCCTGCACGGGCGTGAGCACCTTGGTGCTGACGATGGTGGCGATGGAGTTCGCCGCATCGTGGAACCCGTTGATGTAATCGAAGATCAGCGCCAGCGCGATGATGACGACGAGCAGGCTCATGCGCTCAAGCGTACTTCAGCATGATCGACTCCAGCACATTGCCCACGTCCTCACACTTATCCGTGGCCAGTTCCAGCGTGCTGTACAGGTCGCGCATCTTGATCAACGTGATCGGGTCCTTCTCGGTGGCGAAGAGGTGCTGGATGGCCCGGTCATACACCTCGTCGGCCTCGTTCTCCATGCTGTTGATCTGCACCACGAACTCGTTGTGGTCGTTGGCCTTGTGCATGTGGCGGAGGTTCTGCACGGCCATCTGCACGATCCGGCTGCCTTCGTTCACCAGGCGGGCGAGCTCTCGGCAGGTCTCGTCTGGCTTCTCAATGGCGAAGAGCAGGAGGTTCTTGGCACTCGCCAGGATGAAATCAGCCACATCGTCGAGGCTGGTGGCCAGGTAGTGGATGTCCTCGCGGTCGATGGGCGTGATGAAGTTCCGCGCCAGGTCGGTGAAAATGGTGTGCGTAAGGTCGTCGTTCGCTCGTTCAGCTATCTCCAGGCGCTCCAACAGGGCTGTGCGTTGCGAGCCCGGCTCGGTGTTCATGATGGCGATGAGGTCCTCACTCATCTTCAGCACGTTCGCGGCCGAGGCCTCGAAGTGGTAGAAGAACACCCGGTCGCGTGGTTTGAAGATGCTTAGCAGGGATTCCAGTGACATGCGAAAGAGTTCGGCGGGCAAAGCTATCCGGGGTGCGCCATGCGAAAGGTCGCCCTTTAATACTTAACGCTGGATTAACATGATCGGCGGGTGGCCTATTCGCCACATCTCCTAGCGGAATGGCACGCTCCGGATGGGCGGACCTCCGCATCTTCGCTGCATGCTCTATGAATTCAACGGGTATCGCCCGGTGGTGCATCCATCCGCCTTCGTCCATCCGCAGGCCGCGGTCACCGGCAACGTGGTCATCGGCGCCGAGGTGTACATCGGTCCCGGCGCGGCCCTGCGCGGCGATTGGGGCGAGATCGCAGTGAAGGATGGCTGCAACGTTCAGGAGAACTGCACCATCCACATGTTTCCCGGCGTGAAGGTGGTGCTCCATCCCGGCGCGCACATCGGGCATGGGGCCATCATCCACGGCGCCACCATCGGCCGCGATTGCCTGGTGGGCATGAACGCCGTGATCATGGACGACGTGATGCTGGGTGACGAGTGCATCGTAGGCGCGCTCGCCTTCCTTCCTTCTGATACGGTATGGGAGCCCCGACAGGTCATCGTCGGCAATCCGGCCAAGGCCGTGAAGGCGGTGAGCGATGAGATGCTGTCCTGGAAGACCGATGGCACACGGCTCTACCAGCGACTTCCCGCGCAGTTGCATGCCACGCTGCGCGAATGCGAACCATTGCGGGAGCCGGACCGGAGCAAGCCGCCGATCTCGGTCGGCTACTCCACGTGGAAGCGAAGAGGTAGTGGAGGGTGAAGGTTGACGGAAGATGGTGGGAATAGCGATGGAGCACCTAGACTTGGAGTCGGTTCGACGTCCAGGGGAGGTTTCAACTCCCAACCCGCCACACCTTCAACTCCCAACCTGAACCCACCATGCACTTCCCGCTCTTCGGAGAACTGGTGGATCCTGGCGCTGGCCGTGGGGATCCTGCTGCTCTTCCGGCGGTTCAAGTTGCCGGGCATCCTCGCCTTCATCCTCACCGGCATGATCGCAGGCCCGCACGGATGGGGCTGGGTGAAGGAGGTGGACGAAGTGGAAGCGCTCGCGGAGATCGGCGTGGTCTTCCTGCTCTTCGTCATCGGCATGGAGTTCAGCTTGAAGAAGTTGGCGAGCCTTGGGAAGACGGTCTTCCTCGGCGGTTCACTCCAAGTGGGGCTCACCATCGCTGCCGTCGCTGGATTGCTGGCGGTGTTCGGCGTCACCACCGAGAGCGCCATCTTCATCGGCTTCCTCGTCAGCCTCTCCAGCACGGCCATCGTGCTGCGCGTGCTGCAGGAACGCGGCCGCATGGACAGCGCGCCCGGCCGTGTCGCCACCGCGATCCTCATCTTCCAGGACATCATCGTAGTGCCCATGATGTTGGTGACGCCGCTGCTGGCGGGGCAGAGCGACGACATCACCGGCGACCTCCTCCTGCTCCTTGGCAAGATGGTGTTGCTGCTTGTCATCGTATTCATCAGCGGGCGCTATCTGGTACCAGGGCTCTTGCGTGCGGCGGTCAAGGGTCGCGGCAACCAGCTCTTCGTCATCACCATCGTCGTCATCTGCTTCGCCGCCGCGTTCACGACCCAGGCCATGGGCCTGTCGCTCGCGCTCGGCGCCTTCTTCGCCGGCTTGGTGATCAGTGAGACAGAGCACGCGTACCACGCCACAGGCATCGTGCTCCCGTTCCACGAGCTCTTCCTCAGCTTCTTCTTCGTGTCCATCGGCATGCTCGTGGATGTGAGCCTGTTCATCGAGGCCCCGCTCACCATCCTCGGATTGTTCCTCGGAGCCTCCGTGCTGAAGGTGCTCGCCGCCGTGATCGCGGTGTGGGTGCTCCGCTACCCGCTGCGTACCGCGCTGCATAGCGCGCTGTCACTGTTCCAGCTCGGCGAATTCGGCTTCGTGCTGGCCGTGCCGGGCCTCAAGCTCGGCCTGCTGTCGCAGGAGCATTACCAGCTCTTCCTGGCGGTTGCGATCCTGGGCATGGCCACTACGCCCTTCATGCTCGACCGCTCCGAGCGCATCGTGCTCAAGGTCTTCCTGCAATTCGTGCCAGGCCGTGTGAGCGAGCGGCTCGACCGCTTGATGCGTGTGAAGCGCGAGCAGGAGAAGAAGCTGGCCATGGTGCTGAAGGACCATGTTGTGATCGTCGGTTTCGGGTTGAACGGTCAGAACGTGGCCACGGCTGCCCTTGAGAGCGGCATCCGATGCGCCGTGGTGGAGGAGGACCCGGACCTGGCGAAGAAGGCGCAGCTCGCCGGCCTGCCGGTGCTGCATGGCGATGCCACGAACCCGCATGTGCTGGAGGAGGCGCATGTGGAACGCGCACGTGTGGTGGTGGTGGCCATCAGCGACCCGGATGCCACCAAGAAGATCGTGGCCGGCATCCGTGCTATCAGCGGCACGGTGTACATCCTTGTTCGCACGCGTTATGTCCGGGAGATTCAGGCCAATCTCGATGCCGGTGCCAACGAGGTGATCCCCGAGGAGTTCGAGACGAGCATCGAGATCTTCTACCGCGTGCTGCGCAAGTACCTGGTGCCCGAGCAGCGCATCCAAGACCTGGTGGCGCGGATACGCGGCGACCATTACGGCATGCTGCGCGGGGTGAGCGCCAGCATCGATGGAGGAAAGCAAGAAGCCCTGACCATACCCGGCGTGGAGATCGCCACGCTGCCCGTGACCTTGGGGCGCGGCAAGGTGGTGGGACGAACCATCGCCGAGGTGGCCTTGCGCGAGCGTTACGGCATCACCGTGCTGGCCATCCGGCGTAAAGGGCGGTACGTCACCAATGTGAGCGGAAACGCCAGGATCCTGACCGACGATGTGCTCTACCTCCTCGGAAGCCCTGAGAGCATCGTCCGTATGGACAAGGAGCTGCGCTGAGCCGGGTCATGCCGTGCGGATACGCTTGCGGAAGGCGAGTGATGAGAGCAGGAGCAGAACTGCCGCGACCAAAGCGATCAGCATGGGGCCTTGGGTCCCACCAGGCCATGTGAACGGAAGCCCTGGCGCCTCCATTCGGTTCCGCTTCTCCGGCGATAGACGCCCCTTCACCTCGTTGGCATAGGCCCGGTGCTTCTCGATGTCCCAGCCGGTAAGGGCGTTGAGTTCCTCCAGCTCCCGGTGGCGACGGTAGTAGAGATTCTCGAGGTAGTCCTGCCCCTCGGAGCAAGTGAGATCGCCTTGCGCCGGATGAGTGAGCACGTAGCGGGCCTGGAAGTGCTCGGTATTGGGTGTCACCTGGAACACGAGGTCTTGCGGGAAGCGATCGCGGCCATAGCGCACATGCAGACGCGTGTAGAAGGTATTGCCGCCTTGTTGGCCCCAATCCGCGCCGGCAAGCGCGAACTCCCGGGGCATGGGCGGCGGGCCAACGCATGGATCGCATTTCATGCCGTTGAAGCTGGGCGTCACCGTCCACGCGTATTCCAAGAGGACCGCATTGCGGCCTTCGCGTCGGTGCGCCCGCGCGAAGAGGTCCTTGTAGAATGCGCCGAACCGCTGCTTCACGAAGAGCGGGATGTTGCGGTCGGTGGGCACCTTCACCGTGCGGTAAATCACGCATTCCACACGGCCAGTCCTCGTGAAGGCATGTACAATCATGTCCTGCGAGCCGTTGCTGTTGGCCATGCCCGGGCGTATGGGCAGCATGAACTTGTGGCTGTCGAAGCGGATCTGCAGCGGCCGTAGCAAGTTGTAGCCGCCCGGTTCCATGCGCGCCATGTCCACTTTCACCACGAAGAACTTGAGGTTGCTCCGGATGTATGGGTCCAGAACCTCGTGCGCTGTCTCCGGGATGCGGTAGCCATTCGCGATGAGCCAGTCCTTCAGTCCCACGCTCTCCGTGGCGCTCAGGATGAGGATGTCGTACTCCCCCACCGTGTACCTGGCCTCGATCGTGACGCCCTTGTCCTTGGCCTCGCGCTCCATTCGCTGCCGGACCATGCCGTTCGCCATTGGAGCAGCGGTCTCCTGCACGGCATCCATCAGGATCATCGGCTGGCACGGGTTCTCATCGTAGTACTCCACCAGACGCGGCGCGCTGTAGGCGTCCAATGCATCGAACACCCTGCGTTCCACCACCTTGATGTCGTCGCGTTGGAGCACCACCGGCACAGGCACCACCATCGCGAAGTCCTTCACGTTGCCTTTGAAGTCGTTGCTCATGGTGAGGATGGTGCGCTGACCATCGCGCACGAGGATGACCTCGCTACGGTCGTTGAAGAGCTTGGCATCGGCCTTGGCCACATAGAAGCCGCAGAAGGCGGAGGCGTGCTGCACGAAGAGCGCGAGCGCGGGAATGAGGAGGAAGCGTTTCATGTTGGTGCGGGTTGAGGGTTGCTGGTTGAAGGTTGAGCAGGTTGTGGGTTGAAGGCGGGTCCCGAGCTTATCGTGGGGTCGAGTGCTGGAGTTGAACCGGGCTTGAGATTCGCTGGCTGGTCCTGCACGGTGAGTTTCGCGGAGCCTGATTCTTGATCCACTGGAACCGCTCACCCTTCCAGATGCGATCGAGCACAGGGGTGATGGCGCTGACGATGAGCAAGGCCCAGATGGGCGTGGCGTTCACCCACCACTTCCAACCGAGCACGAAGGCCAGCACCGCGATGGCCATGCTCCAACCGATGCGGGCGCCCTGCGCTCGCGGCGTGGTGACCGGATCGGTGATCATGAAGAACGTGAAGAGCAGCAGCGATCCGTTGCTCATCCGATGGAGCCACACCTCGGGCTCCCAGCCCAAGTAGAGCACCTGCCGGACGAAGTCGAGCGCACCGAACGTCGCGAGGAAGGCGATGCTCGTATCGATGCGGCCGACGCGAAGCACCACCATGCAGCCGGCGGCCCCTACCAGGAAGACCAAGGCCGCGCCGCTCCCCCACTGACCCGGGCTCACCCATGCATCGCCCGTCAACAACACAGCGGCCGCGATGCCCAGGTTGCCGGGGTTGAAGATGTGCTTGCCTTCGACACGGAGCAGGAACTTGCTCGCGATGGCCACTGCGGCTCCAAGGACCAAGGTCCACGGCGATCCGGACTTGAGGAGTAAGCTCATGCCGAGGCCGGTGACCATGGCGCTCTTGATGGAATGCCATGGCAGCCGCTTCCAATGGATGAAGGCGGCTTGCACGAGCAGGCAGGTTCCGAAGAGGAGCAGATAGCGGCGTACCTCAGCGTCCCATTGGAGCACGCCGATGCCATACAGTAGGAATGAGGCCAGGAAGAGGATCTGGAAATGGCGGGCGTCGTGGCGGAAGAACCGAATGGCGGCGCGCATGAGTGCGGTTTCGGAAGCGGTACACGGCACGGGCGCATCGGTTCACTGCGCCGAACCTTGCGGCCTTACGGGCCGTTTCACGCGCTTCAACAGCCAGCCGCACGCATGCAAACCGATACCCTGCAGCAGATCGAGGTGCGCCACATCCTCGTGGTGGACGATGAGGACGATTGCAACTTCGTGACGAAGCTGGTCCTGAAGAAAGCGGGCTATAGCGGCCGGATCACCTGCTACACCAGCGCGACGGAAGCGCTGGCTCACATGCGCGGTGGCGCAGACCTGCCCGACCTGATGTTCGTGGACATCAACATGCCGGCCGTAAGCGGTTTCGAGTTCCTGGCCACCTGCGAAGCGGAAGGCCTGTTGCCGAACAACCTCACCAGCGTGGTGATGTTCAGCAGCAGCAACCGCCCGAGCGATCTGGAGCGCGCGCTCTCCTTCCGATCGGTGATGGGTTATGTCGAGAAGGCCCTTTCCGTGGATAGCTTCGAGCGCGTGCTGGCGGACCGCCGTGCGGCCCGGATGTGAAGTCCAGTGATACACCCTCACACCGAACGCCATGAAGAAGATCTTGATCATTGAGGATGAGACCATCATCTCATTCAGCTATCGCCTGCAGATGGAGCGCATGGGCTTCGAGGTGATCGGCACCGCGCGCAGTTCGGAGGAGGCGGAGGCGCTGCTCCGGACGAACCGGCCGGACCTCATCATCATGGACATCTACCTGAAGGGCCCGAAGACCGGGCTGGACCTGGCCAGGGAGATCCATGCCACCGACCCCATCCCTGTGCTCTTCCTCACGGCAAGCACCAAACCCGAGGTGATCGAGGGCATACGCGCGCTGAAAGGCTGCCAGTACCTGGCCAAGCCGATCAACTCGGACAGCCTGGAAGATGTGCTGCAGCGCTTCGCCCGAGCATAGCCATCGCCGATGAAGGCCACGCCGGATCAAGCCGAACGCCTGCACCGCTTTGCCCACGATCTGCGGAACCGGCTCGCTGGCATCCAGCAAGTGCTGTTGCAGGTTCGGGAAGCACCCTCCGACGATCCTTCTGAATTACTGGTCTTCGCGGAGCAGCAATACTTCAAGGCCCTGCGCGCCACCGAGGAACTACTGGACGAACTCGGTGTGGACCGAGGCATCGGACGATTGAACACTGCGTCGATCGACCTGTCGCGGATCGTGCAGGATGAATTGGAGGCGCTTGCGCACCGCTTCGAGCGGAAGCAGCAACGGCTTGTCGTTGAACTACCAGAGCGTCTTCTCATCCAAGGCGACCCGCAAGGGATCGCCCAGATCGTTGCGGCCTTGTTGAGCAACGCGTCCAAGTTCAGTGCGGAAGGCGCCGCGGTACGCATCTCACTGCAAGCCAAAGAAGACATGGCAATCCTGACCATGGCGGATGAGGGCATCGGCCTCGATGACGAGGATCTGAAGCAGGTATTCACGCGGTACGCATGGTTGAAAGGCCGACCGACCGCCGGTGAGGCACAAGGCCGCTCAACCTTATCCCGAGCCGTGCAATGGGCCAATGCGCATGGCGGACAATTGGAGGCGGCGAGCGGAGGCCCAGGCCTCGGGAGCACCTTCACCCTTCGCCTGCCGATCGGACTGGCGCATTAACTCTCGACTGGCCGTGTGATGGTCTTCGCCACGCGCTGCCCGCGATGGTTGATGGCCACGTTGAATTCCACCTCATCATTCACGGATAGATCGGTGAAGACCATTTCCTCCAGGTCCTCCTGACGGAAGAATAGGTTGTTGTCCGGGTAACGGATGAAGCCGTAGCCATTCATCAGGCTCATGATGGTGCTGCGGTGCCGCTCATCATCCACCAGAACGGGTGCCGGACGTTCAACGCCTTCCATATCCGCATCGCGCACGGGGTCGCGCACCACGAACATCTCACGCACCACCTCATCGTCGTCCTTCAAGCCCTCTTCGATCATGTCGTGCATCGGCAATGGATAGCTCACCTCGTTCCAGAGGTCGGAGCTGGTTCGCGTCACCTGCTGCTCGCCGCTCTCTTGGTCGGTGAACTCGAAGTCCCAGCCCAGCAGCATGGTCTTGCACCCCAAGGCGTGCAGCTTGCGCACCAAGGGCACATGGTCGCCGTCGCTGGCGATCAGCGCCACCACGTCGAAGCGCTTCAGCATGCACAGCTCATAGGTTTCCAGCGCCATCAGCACATCAATCCCCTTCTCGCGCTTCCTCCCCAGCAGGTCCTTCACCGGCAGGTAATGGGTCTGCACGCCGTTGTACATGAGCACATCGTCAAACACGCGGTCGTAGTATAGCTGATTGGGCTTCTCATTCGCATCGCGCGCGCTGAATCGGCCCCGGAAGAAATGCGCGTCGATGATATGACAGAGGCTGGGTCGGGTGCCTTCGCGCTCGGCCACCATGTGCTTGATGAAATCGTGCATCCCGCCGATGTGCAGCCTACGCCGGTGCGCGTGCACATAATTGTAGTAATTGCTCACATGGGTGAAGTAGCTGCCGTCGTAGAACACCCCGACTTTGACCGCTTTGTTTCCTTCGGATGGATAGGACATGATGGGTATGTGTATAGTGCAGCAAAAGTAGGCCGAGGGCCACGCGGCCCGGCGGCTAACTTGCGGGCCATGCGTGTCATCACGCTTCTGGCCGCGCTGGCCCTGCTGGCGGAACGGACTACGGCGCAGTCAGCTGGCGGCGATGCGGCTGTGAGCTACACCCGCGCGGTGACCGTGCCGTTGAACGCAGTGCTGCTCTACGACAAGGCGCTGGATGCATGGAACTGGACCTTCGGGCGCGAGCCCGGGGCTCGCCTGCAGGTCACCGATAGGAATGCCGGTGTGCTGGAAGGCAGCGCACGGCTGAACTACCGGTCGGCGCAGCTGAGCCTGCGCGAGGAGACCATGGGCACCGTTCAGTACCGCATCGTGCTCCATGTGCGCGCAGGGGAATGCCGTGTGACGGTCTCCGAGTTGGTGCATACGGGCAACCGATTCACGCCCCGGGGAGGCATCCATCTGGGGCAGCTCGTGCGCGGCGAGAGCCCGCCTAAGCGTGTGCGCGGCACCGGAGGCGGCAACGCCAAGCGCATCTACGCCGAGGTGAAGTCAGCGGCCGACGCGCGCATCGGAAGCCTGCTGCAGGCCTTTGAAGCCCGGCTGCGCGCCAGCGCCGAGCCCTAGCGCAACCCCTGGGCGGACGGCACGTTCAAAGGGCCGCCCATGTCCCATCCCATCCAACGGCCCCGTATGCGCTGGCCTGTGGCGGCTGCCCTGCTCGCCCTCCTGTTCATCGCCTACGGCATCGGCCTTGTGTCCAGGTCACGTGAGTTGCAGGGTCGTATCGGCCGCGAAGTGAGGCTGCTGGAGGAATTGAGCCGGATCAACGACGACCTGCATCAACTGGCGATCACCCACCGGGTGGATGTGAACGCCGATCGATACCAATGGCCGGATCAGCTGCAACGGCTGCGGGAAAGGGTACAGCAGACCAGCACCCGGTATGCCGGATCGCCCGGCGTAGAACACTTATCGAGGGAGATGGAGCCAGTGCTCCAACAGGCCGACAGTCTTCACGCCCAGTCGCGCTTCGAAGGGCGATTGATCGCCGAGCCGCGCTCCCTGGAAGCGGTGTTCGAGATCATGATCGCACGGGCGCAGAAGATCATCGATCGGAGCGCGCGCCGGGTTCATGAGCACGGCCTGAGCGCCCATACCGCGACCCTGAGCAACCAATGGAATGAGGCGCAGTTCCTCCTGATCACCGCATGCCTCCTCGCTATCGGCCTCGCCTGGCTCGTTGGCGCCCGTGACCGATTGCTGGTTGAGAGCCGCACGCACGCCGAGCAGCTCGACACCGCGCGGCAGAAGCTCATCGCCACGAACCAGGAGCTGCGCGAGACCATGCTGAGCAAAGAGGAGAAGGAAGTGATGATCAAGGAGATCCACCACCGTGTGAAGAACAACCTGCAGATCGTGAAGAGCCTGATCCGCTTTCAGATGGACCAGGTGAAGGACCCGCGCACGCTGGAGCTCTTCAACGAGTGCATGAATCGCGTCAGCGCGATGGCGCTGGTCCATGAACAGACCTATCTCAGCAAGGACCTCGCGAACATCCCTGTGGACAGTTACCTCGACTGCCTGGTGCGCGACCTGGTCTATGCCTATTCCGTGAATGTGCGGCTGAACATGGACATCCGGATCGACGTGGAGACCTTGAGCGTGGACGCCCTGGTGCCTCTGGGGCTGCTCATCAACGAGGTCATCAGCAACAGTTTCAAGTACGCCTTCCAGGGCCGCAGCGGCGGAACCATCACCGTTCACATGAGCGGCAGCGAGGCCGACGGCCTGCACATGCGCATCGGTGATGACGGCGTAGGGCTGAAGAGCCGCGACGGCTTCCATCGGCCCAACAGCCTGGGCATGGACTTGATCCATACGCTCGCCGGCCAACTCGATGCCGACATCCGCCTGATGGACGGCCCGGGCACCCAGTACGAACTGGTGAGCCACAAGCTCAGCAAGCGCAAAGTGGCCTGAGCCAGTCGGTGCAAACCACCCGTCCCCGTTGGGCATTCCTGTTGTTTGATCTGCGCCGGGTAGCTTCGCGCGCCCACAACCGGGATGCCCCATGAACAAGCCAGTTATCCTTGCGGCGACTCTGACCCTGCTCACTGCCTGCGGATCAAATGATCAACCTGTGGCCGAGAAGATCACCTACCCCACTTACCCTGGCCGATGGCGCTACTGGCGATACGCTGCACGGCAACTGGGTGGCCGACCCCTTCCGCTGGCTGGAGAACGACACCAGTGCTGAGACAGCGGAATGGGTGAAGGCGCAGAACGCCGTCACCAACGCCTACCTCGAGAAGATCCCGTACCGCAGCGCACTGGCCAAGCGCTATGAGGAGCTATACAACTTCCCAAAGGTGTACGGTCCCATGCGTGTAGGCGAGCTCTATTTCGTGTGGAAGAACAGCGGCCTGCAGAACCAGAGCGTGATTTACGTGCGCACCGGTCTCAACGGCGAGGACAAGGTCTTCATCGACCCGAACCAGCTTGATCCTGCCGGCACCACGACCTACAACCCCATCGGCACCAGCAAGGACGACCGCTACATGGCGGTGAGCGTTCAGAAGGCGGGCAGCGACTGGCAGGAGATCATGGTGTACGACCTCACCACATTACAGCCAACGAGCGACCTGATCAAGTGGAGCAAATTCAGCGGGGCCGCTTGGTACAAGGACGGTTTCTTCTACAGCCGCTATCCTACCCCGGCCAAGGGCACGGAACTAAGCGCGGCCAGCAAGTTCCAGAAGGTTTACCACCACAAGCTCGGCGATCCACAGGAGAAGGACCAGCTCGTGTGGGAGAACAAGGAGAACGGCGACCTCTACGTGGGTGTTGGCGTCACCGAAGAAGAGGAATTCGCAACGCTCTACATCAGCACCGGCACCAACGGGTATGAGATGCATTTCCACGACTTGCGGAAGGGCGGCATGCCCACGCCTGCCACCCAATGGGTGCCGCTGCAGACCGGTTTCGACCACAAGACGAACATCGTCGATTTCGTGCCTTCAACGGGCCGATTCCTGGTGATGACCGAGGTGGACGCGCCGAACTACCGCCTCGTGGAGGTGGATCCCGCGAAACCCGCGCAGGAGAATTGGAAGGACGTCATCCCGCAGAAGAAGGAACTGCTCCAAGGCGTCAGCACCGGTGGCGACAACCTCTTCGCCGAATACTTGAAGGACGCCACCAGCCGATTCTACCGCTACAAGATGGACGGGACGGCCGAGCAGGAGATCCAGCTGCCCGATATCGGAAGCGCCGGCGGTTTCGGCGGCAAGCGCAAGGACACCTTCAGCTTCTACAGCTTCACCAGCTTCACGGATCCAGGAAGCATCTACAAGTACGACTACGCCAGCGGTCAGAGCGAGGTGTGGTTCCGCCCCGAGCTGAAGTTCGACCCTTCACAATTCGTCACCGAACAGGTATTCTATCCCAGCAAGGACGGCACCAAGGTCCCCATGTTCATCGTGCGGCGGAAGGACGTGGAGCGAAACGGGAAGAACCCCACGCTGCTCTATGCCTACGGCGGCTTCAACATCAGCCTATCGCCGAGCTTCAGCACCAGTCGCATGCTCCTGCTGGAGCAAGGGGGGGTCTTCGCCATGGCCAACCTGCGTGGTGGTGGCGAGTACGGCGAGGAATGGCACCAGGCCGGCATGAAGGAGAAGAAGCAGAACGTGTTCAACGATTTCATCGCTGCGGCGGAATACCTCATCGCCATGAAGTGGACCGACAGCGCGCACCTGGGCATCAATGGCGGCAGCAACGGCGGCCTGCTCGTCGGCGCGGTGATGACCCAACGGCCCGAGCTCTTCGGCGTGTGCTTTCCCGAAGTGGGCGTGCTGGACATGCTCCGTTACCAGAAATTCACCGCAGGCTTCGGCTGGGTGCCCGAATACGGCAACGCCGAGAGCAGCCCTGAGGAGTTCGCCTACCTGAAGGCCTACTCACCCTTGCACAACATCAAGCCGGCGAAGTACCCGGCCACCATGGTGATGACCGCCGACCACGACGACCGCGTCGTGCCAGCGCACAGCTTCAAGTTCATCAGCGCGCTGCAACCGGCTCAGCAGGGCGATGCGCCGGTGCTGATCCGCGTGGAGACGCAAGCAGGCCACGGTGCCGGCAAGCCCACGAGCAAGATCATCGAGGAGCAAGCGGATAAGTGGTCCTTCTTCTTCCACAGCATGGGAGTGGTGCCAAGCATTAGTCACTAACCGGTCGCTTTCCGTTCCGCAGCCAGAGATAGAGTGGCAGGCCGGCAAGCACAAGCACGGCACCCAGCACCGAATTGATCAGGGTCGTCCGTCCTTCGAGGAAGTCGGCCACATCGCGCCACAGCGTGATGACCACGTAGGCGAAGGAAAAGAGCACGAAGATCCCCGGCACCCATGGATAGCCCTTCACCCGGTAGGGCCTCACGGTATCCTTCTCGCGGAAGCGCAGGATGATCACGGCCAGCGCGAGCATGCCATAGAAGACCCAGCTCACGAAAATGAGCATGTCGGTGAGCATGTCGAAGGAGCCGCTGAACACAAGGATGATTGTCCATGCCAAGTGCATCAGCAGGGCGTTGCCCGGTGTGCCGGATCCAGGGCGGACCTGACCCAACCAGGCCAGCGCCTTGTACTCAGCCCCTACCGCATAGGTCACCCGTGCGGTGGAAAGCACGTTCGCATTGGTTGATCCGAGCGTGCTGAGCATGACCATGGCCGCCACCAAGCCCCCTCCAAGCGCACCCCAGACCACGCCAGCCGCATCGGACGCCACGAACTCGGACGCCGCCATGACATCGATGGGCAGCACGTAGAGAAAAGCCAGGTTCACCAGTGCGTACACCAGCACGCAGAAGCTCATGCCGATGAACAGCGCGCGCGGAATGGTGCGCTGGGGGTCCGTCACTTCACCGGCGACAAAGGAAATGTTGTTCCAGCCGTCGTAGGCCCAGAACGCACCTCCAATGGCCGCGAAGTAGGCACCGAGCAAACGCCATCCGCTCGGCGAAGGACCTTCCGTTGCTGCGAACAGGTCATGCGCGCCGGAGCTGCCGCCGAGCAACCCGAATATGAGGAAGCCGATGGCCGTGGCCTTCAACGCCGTGAGCACGCGTTGCGTCGCCCCTTCACCAAGCCCGCACTGAAATAGTTCAGCGCCGTTAGCACCACCAGCAGTAACACCGTCATTGACTTCTCCCCGATGTTCTCCAACGGCAGGATGACTCCCACACCCGGCAGGTTCCACACGACCGATGCCACGGTGCTTTCCGCGAACTCCGGCAAATCGACGAATACGCCCATGTAGTGCGCGAACACGTACGCGATGGCGGCTGTGCCTGCCGTGTTCTGCACCGTGAAGCACGACCACGCATAGAGGAACGCGAAGCCTTCACCATAGACCTTCCGGAAGTACACGTACGGGCCGCCGGTGGAAGGGTACATGGCCGCCAGTTCCGAGATGGACATGGCACCGAAGAGCGTGACGATGCCCGCTACCACCCACACGCTGAGCAGCAACCACGGCGAGCCCAGCTGAGAGGCCATCAGCGCCGGCTTCATGAAGATGCCGGAGCCGATCACCGTGCCCACGATGATGGCCACCGAAGTATTCAGGCCGAAGCGGCGTTGAAGGCCCTCCATCCGCTCAGCCCATCAATTCGGCGATGAGCCGGTGGAAATGGTGCGTGCCCTGCTCGCGCGTGACCGAGTAGCGGCCATGAGCGTAGTTGCGTGAACGGATGCCGCGTTGCACCGCTTCCACCACTTCCTCGTCCTCCTTCTCAACGAGGTCGAGTCCGTTTCCGGCGCCTGCACCGAGCTTGCTCTCATCGCTAACGAACGTCAGGAAGGAGACCTTGGTGAGGCTGACGCCCTGCGGCCGAACGATGTTCAGCGAAAGCCCCCAGGGATAGAAGTTGAACATCAGGTTGGGGAAGACCCACCAGTAGTAGGCCGCCACGCGCTTACCATGGTCGGGATGGCTTCTCGGCAGTTCGAAGCACTCCTCATCCTTCTTCGCGATGCCGAGTTGCAAGCCGGAGCGCGGGTAGAGTTCCGTGGTGTAGTTGCCGAAATCCAATACCGCGTTCAGCGTGGGATGCACGAAAGGAATGTGGAAGCCTTCGAGGTAGTTCTCCACATACAGCGCCCAATTGGCCTGCACCGTATGGTCGGCAGAGAGCTCCGGCCGGAACATCAGCTTGTCCATCGGCGACCATCGCATGCGCTCTTCCATCGGCGGGAATGCATCGGCCGGTGCCTGCACCAAGCTTGCGAAATGGAGCTTGCCCCATTGGTGGAGCGGCAGGCTCTTGAGGTTATCCGCTGGGCCGGGGAAATCCTTCACCTCCTTGAACTCCGGCATGTGCGCGAAGCGGCCATCGAGGTGGAACTGCCGACCGTGATAGCGGCAACGCAGCCTGTCCGCCGTGCAAGGAGCATTCACTAGGATGTTTCCCCGGTGCGTGCAGACGTTCGAGAGGCAACGGAGCAGACCCTCGTTGTCGCGCACCAGCACCAAGGGTTCGTCCAGGTAGTTCTCCAGCAAGGTGAGCGGAAGCGCTGAACCGTTCGCGGGGAGCTCATCCGCATGGCCCACAAACTGCCAGCTCGGCGCGAAGAGCTTTTCCTTGGCCGCCTCAAAATGCTGCGCACCGGTGTAGAACGCGGTATCCAGCGTGCGCGCTGCGGCGATGTCCGGGTGTACTGCGAACGTGGGCATGGGAGTGGCGCAGCCGAAAGTAGACCGGGACAAGCCAATGGGGGCCACCTTTGCGCGATGGCGAACGAACATTCCTATTCCCTCGATCTCGAATGGCGCGGCGATCATACACGCACCTACGAGGGCTACACCCGCGAGCACATCATCCGGATCAACGGCAAGAGCGAGCTGCGCGCCACCGCTGATCCAATGTTCCGCGGCGACGCCGCCTTGCACAATCCGGAGGATCTCTTGCTCGCAGCGCTCAGCGGCTGCCACCTCCTCTCCTACCTGGCCTTGTGCGCGCGCGCCCGCATCGATGTGCGCAGTTACCGCGACCGCGCGTCGGGTACGTTGCTGCTCACCGCGGATGGCGGCGGCCGTTTCACGGAGGTGGTGCTGCGACCGGAGGTGGTGGTCGCCGACGCCGCGATGCTGGAGAAAGCACGCGCGTTCCACGATGCCGCGCACAAGTATTGCTTCATCGCCAGTTCGGTGAACTTCCCCGTGCGGCATGAGGCCGCTGTTAGCGCGGTTTAGCGCATCGAACGCTCCAGCGCCGCGCGAGCCGTCCTGCGCACCTTGGCGCGCAGCAGCGGCGTCCATCCCAGGAGCAGCCCGGTGATCCCCAGTGCCTGCCGGCTCCAACGCCAGAAGTCGAAATGGTCGCGCTGGCGCACGATGAGCCCATCGCGCAGCTCGAACTCGCTTCGGATGATGTTGTGCACCTTCCGCCCCGTGCCGCTGAACGTGTAGAAGGCGTGCCACTCGGCTGTGCCTCTGCGGGCATCTTCGGTGAGCACCCGGTGCTTCACCCGCAGGTCGTTGCTACGGCCAAGGAGCATCTTCCACATCGCACGCACCTGCGCCGCGTCCAGGTCGCCGAACGCCGGATCGCTGAAGCGCGCATCGCTGGCGTAGCACGAAGCCATAGCAGCTGCATCGCGTGCCACGAAGGCCTCGTAGAACCGTTGGATCACCGACATGCGGTGAAGGTACTCCCTACCTTTCCCTTCGTGCCCAAGAAGGACATCCTCCTGATCAAGGACCTGGCCGCGTTCGAGAAGATCGTGAACCGCGACCCGCGCCCGTACGACATCAACATGCTGGTGATGCCGGGCACCTTGGAGGACAAGCACAAGAACGTGGATCCAGGCACGGGTATTCCGGCTGTGCGACGCGTCTTCAACCTCATCTACCTGCTGAAGAGTGGCGAGCACGACGTGCAACTCGGGGCCGAAGAGCGCTGGCTGAAGCCGAACGACCTGGTGATCGTGCCGGAGAATACGGTCTATGCTTCGCGCTACATCCACCAGTGCACGGGCTATTGCATCCACTTCGCCACGGAGTTCATCCAGCCGCTTCTGCAAGGTCCGCTGGCAGCAGAGTTCCCCTACTTCGATCTGGAAGCCGAGCACATCATCAACGTCACCGAGAAGGAGAGCGCCCTACTCGCGCAATCCTTTCAGGACATCATCGGCGAGTACGAGCGCTTCAGCCACGAGAAGGACCATGTGCTGCGCAATCTCATCCACATCCTGCTGCTGCGTGTGCGCGAGATCCATCGGCCCCATGCGAAGAAGCTGAAAGAGACGGCCACGCGTGCCATGGACCTCACCAACCGTTTCAAGCATCTCGTGGAGAAGAACTTCATCGAGCAGCGGCAGGTGAGTTGGTACGCGGGGAAGCTCAACATCACACCCAAGCACCTCGGCGATGTGGTGAAGGAAACCATTGGCCGCACACCGCGCCAGGTGATCGCCGATGTGCTCCTTCTGGAGGCCAAGGTCCTGCTGCGCTCCACGGACAATAGCATCTCGCAAGTGGCGCAGCAGCTCCACTTCGATGACCAGGCGCACTTCGCGCACTTCATCAAGCAGCGCAGCGGCCTCTCCCCGACCGAATTGCGGTCGAAGCTGTAGTTCATACAAGCTCTTCCGTGTTTCGTCCAAGGATGCGGCCTTGGGGGGCGGGCACTTTTGTCGGCACAACAACGAAGCACCATGAAGACCACGACCAACTCGCTCCTCCTCCTCGCAGCAGGGGCCGCCCTCTCCCTCACCTACGCGTTCTCAACCCCAAACACCCAACCTGACATGCTTGCCACCATGACCAAGAGCGAAGCCAAGAACTTCGAGAAGCCCGATGAAGTGCGCACCTTCCCGAAAGGGCGCCTGGAACTGATCACCATCGGCGGCGCCACCATCGGCCGCGGCATTTTCGAGCCCGGCTGGCGCTGGAGCACCAGCGTGATGCCCATCGCGAAAACCAAGAGCTGCGAGGCACCGCACTTCCAATACCATGTGGCCGGCATCCTGCACGTGGTGATGGACGACGGCACCGAGTTCGATCTGAAGCCGGGTGATGTCTCCCTCCTGCCCAGCGGCCACGATGCATGGACCGTGGGGGATGAGGCCGCCATCGTGGTGGACTTCCAGGGCATGGTGGACTACGCTACCGGCCAGCACAAACACTAGCGTTCACAACCTCTTACCGAAAGCCCGGCGATGGTCCGGGCTTTTGGTGTTGGGGATATCACAGTTTGTGATACCCCCTGCCGATGCTGGGCCTGCGGATGGCATCACCGGCTGTGATACCATCAGCGGTAGGCAGAGCCTACGATGAGCAGTTCTTGTGGAGCGTAGGCACAGGCGACGCTCAGTGAGGGTGTTGCCCAGGCGACAGGGTGCCTTTCAGGAGACCCGGTCAGGATTTAAGCGATCGACTACCCTTTCGGATTGTCCCACTTCTCGAGCATGGGTCCATCTGGACCATCCTTCATCATGAACCGCTCCGTCAGCATCAAGAAGCGCTCATACATCTCAGGCTCGCCGTACTCCATGCACAGATGCTTAATCGGCCTCCGCATCTCATCAGAGAACATCGCCCCCTGTTTAGATCCATACATCTTGAAAATCCGCACCTGCATGTCCGACAGAACCTCCATAAGTCTCAAGACGATATCTCGTGACATCTCTCCACGCCTCGGTCCTCTCTTCGCATTAATCCGAGTGAGCTCCAGAACTTCTTCGAGAACCTCTCGGTCGCTTCTGATGCTGTTGCCATCGCCCTCCTTGTGAGTACTAATGATGCCCTGCACTTTGGCTTCCAGCTTCGGCCACCACATCTCAAACACGTCATTGAGAACGGCTGCTTCCAGCTTGGAATCTCCTCCAGTGTTATTAACGGTGATTAGTAGCTTCTTGAAATCGGCTTTGTCAAACTTCGTTGCTTGAAAGCTCGTGAGGGGTCCCGACAGATCAGCGCTATCCACATTGAACAGGATAGTACAAACGTTCGCCTTGCCGAAGTTTTTCGAAAGAGCGCCCGCTTCAAACAGTATCCATGGCTTGTTCAGATTGTCCTTTGTCAGGCAAATGATGCCCGCGTTTGATGACTCAAGCTCGTTGGCGATTTCTGTCGACCAACGAGTTCCCTTTTCAATATCGTTTGGTGTGAAGTAGGGCTTCACGAACTGTAAGACGCCTGGTAGCCACACTCGCACTTCCTCTGCGAGTTTCTTGCTCAAATCTCCACTCCAGCTAACAAAGACTTTTGATGCCATGTGTATCCCATTACTCCGGGAACCACGAAAGTAGGGGACACCAGCAAAGCTGAAGGCTCATGTGGAAAACTGATCGCCAACCCTCCCCTACCCGCTGGTAGTTTCGCACTCCGCTCCGATGAAGTTCTCCCACCTCCACGTCCACACCCAGTTCTCTTTGCTGGATGGCGCCGCCGCCATTCCCGCATTGTACAAGAAAGCCGCTGCCGATGGTCAACCCGCATTGGCGATCACCGATCATGGCAACATGTTCGGTGTGTTCAAGTTCGTGGCAGAGGCGGGCAAGCACAAGAACGAGGATGGCACGCCGAAGGTGAAGCCGATCGTCGGCTGCGAGTTCTACCTGGTGGCCGATCGCACGCGCAAGACCTTCACACGCGACGACAAGGACCAGCGCGTACACCAGTTGCTGCTGGCGAAGAACGCCACGGGCTACAAGAACCTGAGCAAGCTCTGCTCGCTCGGGTACATGGAGGGCTTCTACAGCAAGTACCCGCGGATCGACAAGGAGCTCGTCGAGAAGTACAAGGAAGGTCTAATCGCCACCACCTGCTGCTTGGGCGCGAGCGTGCCACGAACCATCCTGCGCAAGGGCGAGGCCGCCGGTGAAGCGGAGTTCAAGTGGTGGCTGGAGCAATTCGGTGAGGACTACTACATCGAGCTGCAGCGCCACGGCATTCCGGAGCAGGACCAAGTGAACGCCGTGCTGGTGCAATGGGCGGCGAAGTACAATGTGCCGATCATCGCCAGCAACGACAGCCACTATGTCAATCAGCAGGACGCCAACGCGCACGACATCCTGCTGTGCATCAACACCGGCGAGAAGCAGAGCACGCCCAAGGCCGATGATGGCGACGAGGAGGGATCGCAGAAGGGAAAGCGTTTCGCCTTCCCGAACGACGAGTTCTTCTTCAAGACCACCACGCAGATGGCGAAGGTGTTCAGCGACCTGCCCGAGGCGTTGGACAACACCAACCTCATCGTCGACAAGATCGAACCGCTGAAGCTGAAGAAGGACATCCTCCTGCCCAACTTCCAGATCCCCGATGGCTTCGCGGACCAGGACGAGTATTTGAAGCACCTGACGTACGAGGGTGCGATACGCCGCTATCTGGCCAGCAGCCAGCAGCCAATGGCCAGTAGCGGCTTTGAGCGGGGGCTTGTGGGCGGGATAGAAAGCCTGGATCCGAAGATCAAGGAGCGCATCGACTTCGAGCTGTTCACCATCCGCACGATGGGCTTCAGCGGCTACTTCCTCATCACGCAGGACTTCATCAACCACGGCCGCGACATCGGCGTGTTGATCGGTCCCGGTCGTGGCAGCGCAGCCGGAAGCGTGGTGGCCTATTGCACGGGCATCACCAACATCGACCCGATCAAGTACGACCTGCTCTTCGAGCGATTCCTGAACCCGGATCGCAAGAGCATGCCCGATATCGACACCGACTTCGACGACGAAGGGCGCCAGAAAGTGATCGACTACGTGGTGCAGAAGTATGGCCAGAACCAGGTGGCGCAGATCATCACCTACGGCGGTATGGCGGCGAAGAGCAGCATCCGCGATGTGGCGCGCGTGATGGACCTGCCACTGAACGAGGCTGATCGTTTGGCCAAGCTGGTGCCGGAGCGTCCGGGCATCGAACTGAGCCGGGTGCTGCACGCGCCACTCGAAGGCGCCGACAGCCTGAAAACGAAAGAGGGCCTCGGCGCGGACGAGGTCGCCGGCGTGAAGCAATTGCGCGAGATCCTCGAGAGCGGCGAGCTCACCGCCGATGTGCTGCGCGAAGCGGAGAAGGTGGAAGGCAGCGTGCGCGGCACGGGCGTCCACGCGGCCGGGATCATCATCGCGCCGAGCGACTTGACGGAGATCATCCCCGTGTGCACCTCGAAGGAATCGACGCTGCTGCTCACCCAGTACGACGGCAAGGTGATCGAGGACGCGGGCGTGATCAAGATGGACTTCCTCGGGCTGAAGACGCTCACCATCATCCGCGATGCGCTGCGCCTGATCGACCAGAACCACGGGATCCAGATCGACATCGACAACATCCCGCTCGACGACCCGAAGACCTACGCCCTGTACCAGCGCGCCGAGACCAACGGCACCTTCCAATTCGAGAGCGCGGGCATGCAGAAGTACCTGCGCGAGCTGAAGGCGGATCAATTCGGCGACCTCATCGCCATGAACGCGCTGTATCGTCCGGGTCCGCTGGAATACATCCCCAGCTTCATCCGACGCAAACACGGGCAGGAGAAGATCGTGTACGACCTCCCCGAGATGGAGGAATTGCTGAAGGAGACGTACGGAATCACGGTCTACCAGGAGCAGGTGATGCTGCTCTCACAACGGCTCGCAGGCTTCAGCAAGGGCGACGCCGATGTGCTGCGCAAGGCGATGGGCAAGAAGGACCGCGCCACGCTGGCGAAGATGAAAGACCAGTTCGTCGCTGGCACGGCCGAGCGCGGCTTCGATGCCAGGGTGTGCGAGAAGATCTGGACCGACTGGGAGGCCTTCGCGCAATACGCCTTCAACAAGTCGCACAGCACCTGCTACGCCTTCGTCGCCTACCAAACCGCGTGGCTGAAGGCCAACTACGGGCCCGAGTTCATGGCGGCGGTGCTCACGCATTCACAGAGCAGCATCGACAAGGTCACCTTCTTCATGGAGGAATGCCGGCGCATGGGCATCAAGGTGCTCGGCCCCGATGTGAACGAGAGCCAGTTCCAGTTCAGCGTGAACAAGAAGGGGCACATCCGATTCGGGCTTGGCGCGGTGAAGGGCGTGGGTGAGAACGCCGTGGCCGCGATCGTGAAAGGGCGCGAGGAAGGAGGCGCCTACAAGACCATCTTCGACTTCATGCGCCGGGTAGATCTGCGCGCCGCGAACAAGAAGGCGATGGAGAGCCTCGCTTACGCCGGCGCATTCGACTCCTTGAAGGTGATGCGCGCGGTCTTCTTCCACGGCAGCGGAGAAGGCAAGCCCAACTGGCTGGAGAGCGTCATGCGCTACGGACAGCAGTACCAGGACCAGCAAGACAGCAGCCAGGTGAACATGTTCGGCGATGCGGGCGCGGATAGCGGCGCTCCCGAACCCACGGTCCCGCTCATCGACGGCTGGAGCGCGTTGGAGCAATTGCACTTCGAGAAAGAGGTCATCGGTTTCTACCTCAGCGGTCATCCGCTCGATGATCACCGCTTGGAGATCAAGCACCTCTGCCACCACAACCTCTCACAACTCAGCGACCTCAAAGCCTTGGAAGGCCGCGACGTCACCTTCGCGGGCATCGTCACCAAAGCCGAGCACCGCATCGCCAAGAGCGGCAAGCCCTTCGGCACCTTGAGCCTGGAGGACCACTTCGGCAGCCATGACTTCATGCTCTTCAGCGAAGACTACATGCGCTTCAAGCTCTACCTGCAGCAGGGCGCTCTGCTCTTTGTGAAAGGTCGCGCCATGGCCCGCACCTGGGGCCGCGACGAGGGACAGATGGAATTCAAGATCACGAGCATTGAACTGCTGGGCGACGTGCGGGAGAAGTACATGAACAAGCTCACCATCAAGCTCGAAGCCGAGCGCATCACCGACGAATTGGTCAACGGTCTTGGAGGGCTGATCGAGGCTAATCCAGGCAAGTGCAAGGTGAACGTGCATCTGGTCAGTCGAGCTGACGACCTGGCCGTTGACCTGCCCAGCAAGCGATGCACCGTGGGGATCACCGAAGAACTGGTGCAGGCGCTCGATGGCATGGCCGATGTTTCCTACACCCTTAACTGACACATCGTCGTGGAATTCCCCATGGCAAGGAGATCGCTCAGTGAGGGTACCTTTGACGCCGCAGTCCGGAAGTAAGGAACCGGCGCAAGGAACGACCAGCAACCCGAAATCAACAGAGCGCGGAAGCGCGAAAGCAACATGGCACTCGAATTCACCGACAGCAACTTCGAAGAACTCGTCCTCAAGAGCGATAAGCCCGTGGTAGTGGATTTCTGGGCGGAATGGTGCGGTCCCTGCCGTATGGTGGGCCCGGTGGTGCAGGAACTCGCCGCCGAATACGAAGGCAAAGCCGTGATCGGCAAGCTCAATGTGGATACCAACCCCGGTATCAGCATGAAGTACGGTATCCGCAGCATCCCGACCATCCTGTTCTTCAAGAACGGGCAGGTGGTGGACCGCAGCGTGGGTGCCGTGCCCAAAGCCCAATTGAACCAGAAGCTGCAAGGGCAACTGGCCTAACCGGATTTTCTCAGCATTGGAGGGCCTCGGCATCCGTCGGGGCTTTCCCGTTCTTTGCAGCATGCCCATCGAACAGGCCTCCATCCAAGCCCTTTCCGCCCTCGAGTTCAAGGCGCGGCAGGTGGTAGAGGGTTTCCTTGCTGGCCTGCACAAGAGCCCTTTCCACGGCTTCAGCGTGGAGTTCGCCGAGCACCGTGCGTACAACAGCGGCGAAAGCACCCGCCACATCGACTGGAAGCTCTACGCACGGACGGACAAGCTCTTCGTGAAGCGATACGAGGAGGAGACCAATTTGCGCTGCGAGCTGGTTCTGGACGCATCCTCCTCTATGTACTTCCCCGCGAAGGGCGATGCGTCGGGCTTCAACAAGGTCGAGTTCGCCGTGCATGCCGCCGCGGCCTTCATCCAACTCTTGCGCAAGCAGCTGCGATGCCGTGGGCCTGACGGTCTTCGCCGATCAGGTGCGGTTCGCTGAGCGCACCCGCAGCAACGCCGCACACCTGCGCTTCCTGATGACCCAGCTGGAAGGACTTCTCGCAGTGGAAGCACCCGCACGCGGGCGTCGCACCGGGCTGGTGGAAGCCCTGCATGACATCGCCCAGCGCGCCCACCGCCGGAGCCTGGTCGTGCTCCTGAGCGACATGCTCGACGACCAGGATCGCGAAGCCGAGGTCTTCGATGCGTTGCAGCACCTGCGCTTCAACAAGCACGACATCATCCTATTCCACGTCACGGACCGCAAGCGCGAGTTGGACCTTGACCTGGAGGACCGTCCGTACACCTTCGTGGATGTGGAGACAGGCGAGCAGGTGAAGGCCCATCCAGCGGAGGTGCGCGAAGCATACAGGACCGCCATGGCTGAACGCTGGCACCGCCTCAAGCTCAAGTGCGGCCAATACCGCATCGATCTGGTGGAAGCCGACATCAACGCGGGTTTCGAGCCGCTGTTGCTGGAGTTCCTGACCAAGCGAGCCAAGCTGTACTGAATCAGAAGTCGGTTGTCCGTTGTCGGGCGTGACTGGTCGAAGCCCTGACACGGAGAACCCTCAACTGACAACTTCTTCAAACCGCTTGCACGAAAACGATCAGCGCCTACATTTGCGGCCGCTCTGCCGGAAGGCGGAGCTGAACGGACCGGTAGTTCAGCTGGTTAGAATGCCGCCCTGTCACGGCGGAGGTCGCGGGTTCGAGTCCCGTCCGGTCCGCAAATGATTTCTAGAAAAACAAGCATTGACGCGGGTTTCAGAAGGTCAAGCGTTTTTCTTCGTACCGATTTCGTACCGAGCCGGTACCCCGTCCGGTCCGCTTGAAGCCCTGAGCCTCTCAGGGCTTCTCCATTTGAATAAGACGGGAGGAGAGGCTTGTCCCGCGGAATGCGAAGCAGCGCAGCGGGAAGCCCGGCCCGGTCGCAGGAAGTCACGATGAGCGGGTTTCTTCGTTCTATCCGCTGAGACTCCTTCCTGAGTTGGTTCTGCGATGCGGACCGATTCGCAGCACCATTGTTCGCAAGGAATGCCAGGAAGAAGTCGGACTTTGTTTTCTTTTGACATCGGGCGTTTGGAACGTGGACCAGGGCCCTGACCAAGCGTTGGATGGCTCACCCGATTGGTCATGGTGTTCATGCATTCTGACTCAACTGGATGGCCGTAATCAACCGAAGCACCTTACAGCGTGGATTCTGGCTCGTGTGGGTCGTCATCGCCTTGGCGCTGCTCTGCGTGCACCTCATCGCCGACAGCCAACAAGGAGAGGGCCCGGACCGCTGGCTCTATTACACCCGCATGGGCTTCTATCTGCTCGCCTTCATTGCGCTTGCAGCCCTCGCATTCCGGTTCAATCGCCTATGGATCGGCCAGTTGTTCATCGTTCTCGCGCTCCTGAACATCACCGAACTGGTGCTCTATTTCGTACGGGGTCGCCCACCCATTGAGCACCGCAACTACAAATTGCCCGAATACCCGGATGATCACCCTGGCTACCATTTGGGTGAACTGCCCTTCGCAGACTCAGTGCTTGCGGATTTCAAGCTGCATGATGGCGACACGCTCTACCGGGCCCGTTACACGATTGACCATGAATTCAGACGCGTGACACCCGGGCGCGACAGCACGAAACAGCGGCATGCCATCTTCTTCGGCTGTTCGGTTGGCTTCGGCCAATGGCTCGCTGATGATTCCACGTTGCCAGCGAGATTCCAGCAAGCGAACGATGGCATCAATTCTTACAACTACTCCTATCCGGGTTGGGGCATGGGGCAGATGCTCGCCCGGCTCGAGTATCAGGACCTGTCCCTGCAGGTGGATGAAAGTCAGGGAATCGGCATCTATGTCTTCATCTGGCCGCACATCTACCGTAGCATCGGCGATATGTACACGTACTGCAACTGGGGCTTCCAGCACCCTTACTATCGCCTGGAAGATGGTGAAGCGGTGCGCCATGGACGATTCAAGGACGGACGGCCGGTGATCTCATGGCTCTACGAGCAGCTTTGGGGAACCAACTTCGTGCGCCACTTCAATGTCAATCTACCCTTCTTCCTGACGGAGGATCACCTGCGCCTGAACGTGGCGATGATCAAGAAGGCCAAGGACATCTTCTTGCGTCAATTCCCTGCCGACCGCTTCGTAGTGCTCTGGGCTCAGGATTGGCCATCCCCTAGGGATGCAGCGATGCAGGAGCACTTCGTGCAGTTGCTCCATGAAGCTGACATCACGCTGATCGACGCGCGGCCGCCCGATAAGATGGACGAATCGCACTTTTTGCTTCATGACGGCCATCCCACGGCATTGGCGAATGAAGAGATGGCTTTGCGGCTAAAGGATGAACTGGCGCGCATGGGCTGGCTGCCGGCCCGTTCCAACTGACATTGTGATCGCGACTTCGTAGCGGTTCCGTGGCTAAGGATGCCGTGCCAAGTTCGATGCGGAGAACTGCGTATGGAAGGTGGCCACGCACATTGCGCGCGAGGGGCGATGATGGAGTTCCGTCAGGTCCGCCAGTGAAGCCATTTTGAGGGGCTTTTCGACGGTACCTGCGGATAAGTGGCACGGACTCCTCAGAACGGATACCCGATTGCGATGTTGAGAATCAGGTTCTTGGTCCAGCGCGCATCCAAATCGTTGAAGACCCAGCGATCACCGGCGGGCAGGTCCGGGCGATGCAGCGGAAAGGCCAGGTCCAAGCGCACCACAATCACCTGCGGATCGATGCGCAATCCGAAACCGGCATCCATGGCCACCTCGTTGAGCAACTGTGCGCTCTCGAACTTTCCTCCGGGCCGTTGCGGGTCGTCCTTCAACAACCACACGTTGCCCGCATCGGCGAAGAATGCGCCCTTGAACATGCCCGCGAAGGTGAACCGGTACTCCAGGTTGGCCTCCAGCTTCACATCGCCCACCTGGTCGATCAAGAGGTTGCTCGAGGCGTCGCTCACGTAGCTGCCAGGGCCCACGCTGCGCGCCCGGAAACCGCGCAGTCCGTTGGGGCCACCGGCGAAGAATTGCTTCACGTATGGCACGGTGGTGCTGTTGCCATAGGCGATGGCGAAATGGGCCAAGGTGCGGAACACGATCATGCTCCCCTTGCTGCCAAGCTGCTGGTGCCACCGGAGCTCGGGCCGGAAACGCACGAACTGGGAGAAGCGCTGCCCGAAGAGCGTGTAACCTTCCTCGGGCCGCGGGCCTTCCACCGCGCGGAAAACGCCCGAGGCAATCAATCCGCCTTCATCCCCGCCCAAGGTGTAAACGAGCCAGTTGCGCTGGCTGTCGCGGCGCTTGTTGTTGCGCGTGTAGGTGTATCCGAAGCCGATGATGAACTGCTCCTCGAAGCTCCGCCGAACAGCTTGATTGGCATTGAGGAAGGCATCGAACTCTTCGGAGGTGTAGTAGAGGTTGTTGTAGCTCACGTCCAGGAGTCGCAGTTCGTGCCAGGTGCGGCGATCCTCCCGCCAGGAATAGCCGACGCCTGCATTGGCGGATTCGAGCCCATACAGGCTGATGCGCCGGAACAGCCCATAGCCCAATTCGAAGTTGGTTTGCGGCACGCTCGTCCGCGTGGTGCGCAGGAACGGCAGCAGCAGCATGCGCGGGACCTGCAGGCCGGCCTTCGCGCCGATCTCATACGCATTGGTGCCCCGTCCCGCGCCGGCGATCTGGGTCTCGAATCGCGTATTGAGGTCCAGCGTGAGTTGCTCCGCTCCGCGGAAAAGATCCCGATCACGGAAACCCACCTTGATCCCCGGCCCAGCGAAGTTGTTGCTCTTGCTGATGGCGTTGAGTTCGCCGAACACAGAGAACCGCTTGTTCGGTGTCAAGGTCACGTCCGGGTTCAGCACCCCTGCTTGCGCGCTGTCCTCGTCGAAGGTGATCACTACCGACCGGAACACGCCGTAGCTCGTGAGGTACCGCTGCGTAGCGTCCGTGCGGCGCATGGAATAGCGCTGCCCGGGTTTCATGAAAACACCGCGCGTGATGGTCTCCGGACGGTACATGCCGAGGTAATTCACGTAGCGCAGGCTGTCAATCGCTGTGGTGTCCGAGGCGGGCAGTACATCGTCCCGATCACCGTGCACCGTGACCACGCCGATGGTGTAGCGCATGCGTTTAGCCTCGGTGATGCCTGGTTTCACGCGCAGGTGGAGGTCCACTTGCCTGCCGCCCATGGAGGTGTCCGCCGACCAGATTAGATCATCGGCCCGCAAACGGTACCAGCCCTGGTTGCGGAGCCGATCGGTCACTGTGTTGCGCTCGGCAGTGAGTTGCGCCAGGTGGTAGGGCGATCCGGGTTCCACGCCCACCCGTTGACGGACTTCGGCCAACGCACTGTCAAGGCCTGTGCCTTCCGGCTCACCCACACGGATCGCGCGGATGCGGTGGGGCTTTCCGGGGTTCACGGTCCATGTCACGGAGGCGGTGCGCCCCTTCCGCTCCACGTGATAGGTGCTGGCCGCATCGAAATAGCCCCGGTTGTTCATCCGGTTCTCGAGCGCCTTGTTGATGTCGTCCAATGGCACTTCGCTGAAGGAGACCGGCGGCGAACCAATCTTGTACTTGAGCAGGTTCCGCAACCCCTTGGGCTTCTTCGGCTCCTTCACCATGTTGTGCAGCGCTGCCGCTGGCCGACGGCCGAGGAAGCTGGTGTTCGGCGTTGGGGTCACTACCGCTTCGAGTTCGCGCAAGGCGTCTGCGGCATCGTCCTCGGGCGGAGTCTCCCACACGATGCTGAACCCACTGAACAACGGTTGCTGCTCCGTCGCGTACTTCAAACCGGTGCAGGAGGAGAGCCACAGAATGGCAAGCACCCAGCCTGCACGCTGCCCGCTCGACACCGCGCCTCCCCTATACCTCCCTCTGTGGGCAGTTGTGCTCACGGTTCCAACTCCTCGGGTTTGGTGACCTGCTGTCGCTGCCGGATCTCGTTCCGCCGCTGCTCCTCGCGACCTCGCGTTCTCCTCGAACTCACGCGTGAGCATGATGGCGATGCCGTTGTTGAAGATCTCCCCGTCGTACAGATCGAACGAATTCTCGTGGAAGGCGCGCAGGCGAAGGCGGCCATCAGCGGTGAGATCGTACATGATGGCGTATTGCGCCGCCCGGGTGTTGCTCACCGCGCTCACGTTCTGGCCTCGCTCATCCACGCCCACACTGCCACCGGCCTCGATGGTGACGCGGTCGTTCAATATGCGCTGGCTCACCTTGTAGTCCACGGAGGTGCGCTGGTAAAGCTCACCCGCCGCTGCCTGGTCATAGGTGTTCACACCCAGCTGTATGCTCATGCCTTTCACCACCTGGCCGGTGAGCCGATTGAGTTGGTTGGTGAGCAGGGCATTGACGGAGTTGCGCGCCGCACTGGTGGCGAGGCCGGTGCTGGGCTGTCCATCGCCGGTGTCGTCCTGTATGAAGGTGTTGAGCACAAGTAGGCCGAAGACCTGCCGGTTCAACTCCTCCTCGTTCGCGGATTGTGCGAGCTGGTCCAATCGGTTGCTCACTTGCGGGAAGCTGTTGCGCGACATGCGGTCCAGGTCCAAGCCGAAATGGATGGCCGGTGCGCTCACACGGTCCTGGATGTTGATGAGCACATCGAAGGGCAAGCGCGCCTGCAACCGGTTGCGCTCGCTTTCCGCGAGACCTCCACGGGCATTGGCCACCAGCGCGTAGGGCGCCGTCATGGATCGGTAACGGGCCTGGATGTCCATTCGCCCTTGGAGTGGATCGCCATCCCACCGCACGGTGCCGCCGGGCACCAGGTCGAAGCGCTTCTTCACCAAGCCATAGAACTCCAGCGTATAGCCACCCTGCTCCACGGTGAACAAGCCGCTGAGGTACAGGTCGCCATCGGGTGCGTAGCGGAAAACCAGGTCGGCATCGCCGCTGAAACTGGCCGCATCACCCGTAGTGGGGTCGAGGACCACCGCGAAGACCGCGCGTTTATCCAATTTGATGCGCAGGTCCAGCTCCACTCCTGGCAGTTGCGCGGCGAGCGAGTCGCGGAGCATCTGCCCATCGCTACCCATCAATAGGGAATCGAGTCCGGCTCCGTTGGTGAACTCAACGATGCCATCGCCTTCAATGAGTTCCACCTTGCTTCCGGGCAACACAATGCTCAGGCGTGTGCCATCGAGTACGCCCGCATCACCCCGTACCACCGGGGAGATGGCCGAGCCATCGATTCGCAGGTCGAGGCTGGCGAAGAGGTCGCCGAAGAACATCTTGTTCTGCTCAATCGTGCTGTTCACCAAGTGGAAGCGGTCGGTGCGCAGCCGCAGGTCGAGGCGAGGTGTCTTCCCCGCACTGGTCAGTACCCGCCCATCGAGCCGGAAGCGATTGCCCGCACTGTCCAGGACCGCCACGTTGGTGAAGAGCAAGCCGCGGTCATCGAACACCACGGTCTCGTTCGGCAAGCGGTACACCGCACCGGTCTGGATCACGCCCACAGCGGCATCCTTGAACGTGGTGCGGCCCAGTACGCTGATGCTCCCACCCTGCTGAACGTAGCGCAGCCCTCCTTCCAACCCGCCGCTCAGCGTGAACAGGTAATCGCTCACGAAGGGCTTCAGGAACGCGAGGTCGGTGAACGCGAGGTCAGCGTCGCCCCTGATGCTAGGTGCGTCCTGCGAGAGGTCCGCATCGAACTTCGCTTGGAGATGGTTGGCGGGATCGGTCAGGGTGACATCTCCTCGGTATCGATCGGCCTCCGTTTCGGTGGCCCGCACGCTGAGGTCGCCGATGCGCACGCCTAGCATGTGCAAGGCGGTTATGCTGAGTTCGGCGCCAAGGCGACCCTCCTCGACATGAGGCAAGCCGATGGTGCCGTTGGCGGTGCCGCTCACCAGTTCCGTGCTATCCGTGGTGTTGATGAGCTCGGTCAGGGTGCTCAGCTGGAAATCGCCCAACTCGATGTGGTTGCGCTGCTGCCCGGTGCGCAGCGCGAGGCGCTCGCCGTTGCTGCTAAGCTCGAAGTGCTCGGCACGCAAGCCTTCCTTGGCGAGGTACAGGGTATTCTCCGGGTGCGCGGACCAGATACGGTGGTTCAGTGTGAAGGACGGGTCCATGTGCAGGATGGGAATGCCGCCTTCGCGACGCAGCGCAACACCGATGAGGTATTCGTCCTTCTCTTCTTCCACTACGCGCAACGTCGCGTGCAGCGTGTCAGCGGCTGACTCCACCTCCACGCTCAAGTTCTCCACGAAGAGCGAGTCCCGTTCAACTCGTTGAACACTCAATGCTCCTTTCAGGCGGTTGCCTACGGCATCCACCCCAACCAACAATGCATGCACATCGATGCCCGCGTAATCCAGGTGCCGCAAATCGATGGCGAGCTTTAGTTCATCGGCGTCGCTGTTGTAGCTGCCGGTGAAGCTGCGCAGGTCGATCGCATCCAGCTCGGGCAGCACGATCTCCGTGAGCCAATCGGTTTGCGGCAACGTGATGGCGAGGTCCATGCGACGGCCGGGCACCACGATGTACTCGCCATCCGGCTGGAAGAAGCTCATGAGTTTGGCTTGCGCGCGAGGCATCACGCTGTCCACGCCTAGGTTGGTGTGGTACGCCACGGTGAGTGCATCACTGTCCAGTTCCATCGCACTGCTGTCGGTGCTGAGCAGGGCGTGCAGGGTGAAGCGCTCGAATGTGAAGGAGCGATTGGCATTGAACAAACGAAGAGCCTCAGCGCGCAGGTCGACGCGACCGAAACCTTCGGGCGAGAATGCCATGCCTCCCGCGATGCGGCCATCCGTGTTGAGGACATGCGGCGTGATTCCCAAGTCCTTTAAGTGAAGCTTGCGGACGATGAGGTCGAGGTCCATCGCGAGACTGTCCCCAGCCTGTGGCCACCGGCCATCCGCGCGCATCAGGAAGTCCGCCGGTTCAGCTTGCGCGGAAAGGTCGATGTGGACCGAATCACCGTGGGCGGTGGCATCTAAGCGCAAGCTGCTGAGATCGTTGCCACCATAGGTCAGCACCGATGGAGCAAGGGAAAACGAACCGGTGCGTGATCCGCTGTTCAGCGCTTCACCTCCGGCAACCAGCTTGAAACTGACGGGTGCCAGAGCCGTGTCGCCGATGATGCGCCCCACATCGATTTCCGAAGCGGATAGCGACAGGTCGAGACCGTCGGGGATGGAACCGTTCCACGCATGCACGGTCGCGAAGCCGGTCACATGTCCAAGATCACTGTCGAGCGTGAACCCTGCGCGCGCATTACCCGCATCGCCGCTGGCAGTTCCACGCAGCGTGAGTCGCTGGGGAAGAGTGATGTCTGGTGGAGCGAACGCACGGATCACCTGACTCATACCGGCCCCCATGACGAGTTCATCCAACTGGAGATCGAAGCGGTTGTTCGGCCAACGATCGGCATCGCTGATGCTGCCCTTCAGCCGGACCAGGCTGCCCTGATCGCCGGAAAGCTGTAGGCCCAGACGGTCGGCACGGCGCGGGGTGCCGGCGAACGAAAAACGTGTTTTCCAGCGTTCGTCCGCAGCGGCTGCCAGCGGAAGCTCCACGCCGAATCCGCGCAATAGCGGTAGCACATCGGCCATGCGCAGCGCGCTGATCAACTCCAATTCGATCGGCACATCGTACGGTGCCCGATACGCAGTGGACAGGTCACCTGGCTTTGCTTCGACTTGGAAGCCGACCGCATTGCCCAGCGCCTTCAGCGATCCCTCGCGCAAGGCCACCGTTGAAGGCGTGGCATCCAGGGCCAGGCTGATCTCCAGCGCGGTGGCATCGGAGCCGGCGTGAGCGAGCAACTGCTCCAAATGGATTGCAAGGTGGTCGTTGTCCGCCGCCACGTCCTTCCCTTCCAACGTGATTCCTGCGAACACGAGATGGGCGGGGTCGAAGTAGTGCGTGGGTGCCGCGATGCTATCCGTATGCATCTCGAAGCGGCTGTTCGTGATCCGCACATGATCGATTGCGATCTCGCGATCCTGGACCCAATACCGGAAGCCATCATGCTGGTCCAGCCACAGCGGTTCGGCGCGCCCTAGGGTATCCAGCACCTCGGTGCGCGCACCCGTCAACATCCCGAACTGAATACCATCGAGCGCTATGTCCTTCAGTGCAAGTTGCTGACGCGTGAGGTCCATGGTGCGGCTTTCGAGCGCCGCTTGGTGCACTGCCACCCAGAGGCTGTCGCCCGTGTCGGTGGTCTTCATGGTGAAGGACACCTCCTCCAAGGCCATCTCCTCGAAACGCACATCCAGGACCGCGAACGGGTTCCGAAGCTCAGGATAGACCGGCGGCGCGGGTTCTCCGCTTCGGCTGCGCAGGTCGACCCGCGTGTGCATCAACGTCAGTTCCTCCACATGGAAAGCCAACGGCTTCAGTTCAAATCGGTCTAAACCCAACGAGAGCTCACCAAGCCGGACATCGAGCGAAAGCCCCGAGGGCTCCAGGTCCATGTCGAAGCGGATGCGTTCCAGCCGGACCTCACCCACGGAGAATTCGAATCCGCCGGTGCTGTCGTCCGGCGCCTTCGCTACGGTGTCCACTTCAGAAGCAAAGGCCTTGATGATGTAGTCGAAGTTGAAGCTGCTGTCCGGCGCCTGATGCATGCGCGCACGAACATCCCGAAGCACCACGGGATCCAGCAACAGCTGCTTGCGCAGCAACGCGCCAAGCCCAACACTGGCCTTCACCTCACCGGCGAAGAGCAGTGTATCACCGCTCTGGTCATGCAGCATCAATCCATTCAGTCGGAGCCCCAAAGGGAAGCGCAGGGCCAAGCGTTCTAGTTCAACGGGGGTACCAATGCGGTCTTCGAGAAAATCAACAGCTCGGACCCGCAGTGCATTCTGCACGGGAGGCAGGTAGACCAGCATCACCGTCAGTGCCAGCAACAATACCGGCAATGCAACCAGCCACACGAGTAGCCGGACCAGCCAGCGTCGTCGTCGCTTAGGCGCACGCTTCATCGAAGGAATGTAATGGGCGCGGGTGGTGATGGCATCCGTCAACTTCGGAGGCCAAGAATATGCCGGATGGCAGGCGCGGCATGGGGCCTTGGCAGAAAGCGTTCCACCACGTTATCAGCACCTTGGGTTGTAAAGCGGCCGACCATGAGCCATCATGCACTGGGGACGCGCTTACCCGAACTGGGCAATCCGGGTCACAGTATCCAGGTGAATTATATTTCAATACTATTTGAAACATCCGAATACATTCTCACATTTGCTCCGTCATGGACCTGAAGGAAGCCCGCGAGAAGTTCATTGAGGCCTGGGGCGCCTTCGGCAGCGCTTGGGGCATCAACCGAAGCATGGCGCAGGTGCATGCGCTGCTGCTGATCAGCCACGAGCCGTTGAGCACGGAGGACGTGATGGAGCAACTGAACATCAGCCGTGGCAACGCCAACATGAACCTGCGCGCGCTGATTGACTGGAGCCTGGTTCGCCGCGTGCTGAAGCCGGGTGAACGCCGCGAGTACTTCGACGCGGAGAAGGATGTGTGGAAGGTGGCCACGCACATCACCCGCGAACGGAAGAAGCGCGAGTTGGAGCCGCTGGTACGCCTGCTCGATGAGTTGGAGGACATCCCCGGCGCGACACCCGAGGCCAAGAGCTTCCGCAAGATGACCCACGACCTGCACGACCTGACCACTCGTTTGGACACGCTGCTGGAGCACAGCACGCGCCGCGATGTGCAATGGTTCGTGAAGGCGGCCACAACCCTGCTCAAATGAACACCCTGCTCGCCTACCGAACCGCGCCGGGCAGCGCCCCGGTTCCTTCATGGGATGCTCCATTCACTCCTGAGACATCGGCACGGAAAGAACCGATCAATCGGCGCTCCGACCCTCGTGTGCAAGCGCACTTCCACGCGAGTGCCACGCTCTACAAGCAGTGGAGCCCGGAAGGCCATCTCCACTTCGGCCATTGGCGCTGGCCCATGAGCCTGTTCGACCGCAAGGCCATGCTGGAGGCGATGGTGCTGCGCGTAGCCGATGAACTCCGATTAACGCGCGGGGCATGCATCGCCGATCTAGGTTGCGGCTATGGCGCTGCTGCACGGCTGCTCGCGCATGAGTCCGGCTTCCAGGTGGATGCCTTCACGGTAGTCCCGGAGCAAGTCGCGGAAGGCGAGCGGGCATGCGCTGCGGAAGGGCTTGCGCGTCACGTGACGATTCATGAGCGTGACTTCCGCTCCACCGGATTCGATGCCGGGTCAGTGGATGGCGTGATCGGACTGGAGAGCTTGTGCTATGGCACGGGCACCGGCAAAGGCGATGTGCTGGCCGAAGCAGCTCGCATCCTCAAGTCAGGCGGGAGGATCGCGCTAGTCGATGGCTTTCTACTGAAACGACCGCAAGGATGGCGGCGGCGCATGGTACGCACTGTGGAGCGCGGCTGGGCCCTCCCCTGCTTCGCTCAGCGGGATGCCTTTGTCGCGGCGATGAAGCACGAGGGCTTCACGGACATCCGCATCACGGACCTCAGCTGGAGGGTTGCACCTAGCGCCGCGCACGGCCTCTGGCTCATGATCAGAGGCTGGTTGAACCGCCGCTTGAAAAGCGAACGCCTAGATGCGCTGGAACAAGCTCACCTGCGCAGCTGTTTGCTGGGCATGGTGCTGGGCACGCAGCACGATCTGTTCCGGTACTTGATGATCACAGCACGCAAGGGCTAGATCCCTCACGAACCGCCATTCTGGTGGAGCTGAAGAGGAAGAACCGCCCTAATCGAAGCTCGGCTCCACTTTCTTCTCCTCCTCCTTTTTCGCTCCGCGCAGCTCTGTATCCTTGGTCACTCCGTCCATCACCTCCAGGTTGATGCCGTCGCTGAGGCCGGTCTTAATGTGGGTCTTCTTCCACTCCTCGCCATCCTTCACCTGCACGAAGGCGCTGTCGCCCTTGGCGTTGAACTCCACCACGCTCTCGGGCACGGTGAGCACGCTGTCGCGGCGCTCGAGCTCGATGTCGGCGTTCGCGCTGTAGCCGCTGCGCAGGGTCTGCCCTTCCTTGAGCTTCACGGCCGCGCGGATCTCGAACTGGATGGCGCCGTTCTCTTCAACGCCTTTGGGCGCGAGGTATTCCAGGTCCGCATCCCACTTCGCGTTGTCGATGGCGCCCACGGTGAGCACAACGGGCATGCCCAGCTTCACCTTGCCCACTTCGCTCTCATCCACCTTGCCTTGGAAGATGAGGTCGGCCATGTCCGCGATGGCGGCGATGGTGGTGCCCTCGTTGAAGTTGTTGCGCTCGATCACGCTGTTCCCCTCCTTCACCGGCACATCGAGTACCATGCCGTCGATGGTGCTGCGCACCACGGTGTTGCCCGCACTACTGCGGCTGATGCCGTCACGCACCACTTGCAACGCCTCTTGCGCCCCGGCCAGCTCCTGCTTGGCCGTGCGCAGCGCGATCTCGAAGGTCTGCATCTCGGCCGCGGCGATCACGCCCTTGTCGAGCAGCGGCTTATTGCGGTCGTGGTTCATCTGCGCGTTCTGCACGTTGATCTCCGCATTGCGCACGCGGTTCTCAGCGTTGCTCAGACTGAGCATGTCCGGCACGATCTGGATCTTGGCCAGCGGCTGGTCCTTCTTCACCTGCTGGCCGGCCTCCACGTACAGCTCGCGGATGATGCCGCTCACCACGGGCTTGATGAGGATCTCCTTACGCGGCACGATCTTGCCGTTGGCCACGGTCTTCTTGATGATGTTATTCTTCTTCGGCTGCTCAACAGCGTATTCCACAGGCTTGGGCATGCTCTTCTGCACAAGGAACACCATGAGCCAGATGAAGAGCAGTCCGAGGCCGATCAGGAGGATGTACTTAAGGATGCGTTTCATACCCGTTGGAAGGTTGGGGGTTGAAGGTTGATTCGAGGGCAGGTTGAGGGTTACTCGGCGCGGAGGGCGTCCACGGCTTTGATGCGCAAGGCGCGCATGGCTGGCAAAAGCCCCGCGAGAAGGCCGAAGACGAGCAGAACGATGAAAGCGACGAGGGCGACGACGATGTTGACCGAGGGGTCCTTGAGGAAGTCGCCCTCGGCGAATGAACGGATGGCCTCCAGCACGCCCACGCCAGCAAGCAGGCCGAAGTAGCCGGCGACGAAGATGAGCGTGAGGGCCTCCTGGATGATCTGACCGGTGATGTTGCCGGGCGTGGCGCCGAGGCTCCGCCGTATGCCGATCTCCTTCGTGCGTTCCTTGATGCTCACCAGCATGATGTTACCGATGCCGATGCAGCCCGCGATGAGCGAGAAAACACCCACGAACCAGCTCAGCCCGGCGATGCCGATGAAGAGGCCGTTCATCATCATGTAGAACTGCTGCATGTTCCAGCTTCCGAAGGCGGACTTGTCCTCGGGGTCCACCTTGTGCTTGCGCGCCATCAGCTGCCTGATCTTCTTCTCCACCTCCGCCACATCCACGCCGGGCTCGGCCACGATGGTGAACCAGTGCACGCGGTTGAGGCTGTTGAAGGCCTTCTGGAAAGTGGTGAAGGGCACGTAGATCTTGGCATCGGGGTTATCGCCCATCTGCGCGCTGCTCTTCTTCGCCGTTACGCCCACCACCTGGAAGTACACGCCGTTGATCCGGATGTACTTGCCCATCGGGTCCTCCTTCTGGAAGAGCTGCGCCACCACGTCCTTGCCGATCACCGCCACCTTGCGCTCCTCCAGCAAGTCGGACTTGTTGAGGAAACGCCCCTGCGGCAACCGCACAGCCTCCACCTGAATCACCTCGGGCTCACTGCCGTAGATGCTGAAGGCCCCGATCCGTCCATTGTAGCTCACGTTGTTGCCACCCTGCCAGCCGCCCAGCTGCAATTGCGGCGAGCAGATGGCGATGCCCGGCACGTTGCGACGGATGATGCCGATATCCTCGTTGTCGAAGCTGAAGAAGCGCCCTTGCCGGAAGCCCGCGTAGGGCTTGGTGGTGGGCATCGTCCAGATGAAGCAGCTATTGGTGGCGAATCCCTCGAAGCCGCCGAGCACCGCGTTCTGCAGCCCTTTGCCCATGCCAAGCATCACCACCAGCATGAAGATGCCCCAGAACACCCCGAACATGGTGAGGAAGCTGCGCAGCTTGTTGCGGCTCAGCGTCTGCCAGATCTCGCCCCAGCGCTCGCTATCGAACATGGTGGGCAGTTGTCGGTTGATTGCTATCTGTTGTCAATCTGCCTCGCCAAGCTGATGCCTGACAACGGACAACAGACAACTTTGAACTAATCTCATTCATCGCGCAGGGCTTCGATGGGTCGTATGCGCGCCGCGCGGCGGGCGGGGAAATAGCCCGCCAGCGCACCGGCGAGAATCAATGCGAACAAAGCCCGCAGCGCCACGCTGATGTCGATGGTGGGGTCGCGGAAGAACTCGCTGCCGGGGATGAGGCTCGCCAGGCCCTCCAGCAGCAGCACGCCGCCAGCAAGGCCGAGGAAGCCGAACAGGGTGGTGACGAAGAGGGCTTCCAGCAGCACCTGGCCGATGACATTGGCCGGGGTGGCGCCCAATGCCTTGCGTATGCCGATCTCGCGCGTACGCTCCTGCACCACGATGAGCATGATGTTGCCGATGCCGACGATGCCCGCGATAAGGCTGCCGATGCCCACGAACCAGCCGAACAGGGTGATCGCCGTGAACACGCCTCCGATGGTGCCCACGTTCTCGACGTTGTTGTTCAACCAAAGGGCGCGCTCGTCGGTGGGATCGAAGTTGTGCCGACGCGCCAGGACGTGAACCGCGCGCTGCTGCGCCTGCTGAGCACCTTGGATGCTGGCATCGGAGAAGGTGAAGAGGATGTCATCCACGATGCCCTTCGCGTTGAAGACCTTCTGCGCCACGCTGAGCGGCACGTAAACAGCGCTTCGCTGGCCCTGCTCCGCGCCTCCGGTATCATACTCGTAGAGCCCCACCACCTGGAACGGGATGCCGTTCACCTTCACCCATTGGCCGATGGGGTCCTCCTGTTTGAAGAGCTCCTCGCGCGCGTCCTGCGCGATCACAATCACCTTGCGGCACTGCTGCTGATCGATCTCGTTGAGGAAGCGGCCCGCCTTGATGATCTGGTGCTCCATCTTCTGCCATTCGGGCATCACGCCGCGCACGCCATAGCTGCCGTACTGCTTCCCATACTGAAGCTGCGTCTGCCCCCGCCAAACGCGGTACTGCCCGCTGATGTTTTTGATGCCGGGTATCGCATGGCGCAGCGCCTCCACGTCGCCTTCCTCAAGGATGATCTCGCGGTTGGGTGGGAGTCCGTTCCAAGGCTTGCTGGTCTCGTTGCCCCAGATGTGTATGCTGTTGGTGGCGCTGTTGCGGAAGTTGTACATGAAGCCCTTGCTCAAGCCGCCGCTGGCGCCCAGAAGGATGATGAGCATGAAGATGCCCCAGGACACCGCGAAGCCCGTGAGCACAGCCCTCAGCTTGTTCTTGCCGATGCTCTCGAGGACCTCGCCCCATTTCTCCCTATCGAACATGAGAACGTGGGTATTGGCCGCAGAGGCGCAGAGGCGCAGAGAAAGCCAAGAGGGGCCAAGCAACTACGAAGATGTCAAGCGGCGAGGTGAAGGCAGCGCCTCCGCTGGCATCCAGCCGAATGCGCTGCGCCTCTGCGCCTCTGCGGCTAACCTTATCGAACATCGGCGAGCAGAGTTGCTGGGTCCAAATGCGCGTCCTCGATTAGGCCGTCCTTCAGGCGGATGACCCGGCGCGTGGCAGCGGCGACATCGCGTTCATGGGTGACGATGACCACAGTGAGGCCCAAATCCTTGTTCACGCCGGTGAGCAGATCCATCACCTCGCCGCTGGTGGTGCTGTCCAGTGCGCCGGTGGGCTCGTCGGCCAGGATGATCTTGGGGCTGCTGATGAGCGCGCGCGCGATGGCTACGCGCTGTTTCTGCCCGCCGCTCATCTCGTTGGGCATGTGCTTGGCCCAATCCTTCAGGCCCACGTTCTCCAGCATGGCCAGCGCGAGCTCGTTGCGCTTCTTGCGGGAAACGCCCTGGTAATAGAGCGGCAGGGCGACATTCTCCTGCGCGTTCTTGAATCCGATCAGGTTGAAGCTCTGGAACACGAAGCCGATGTACTTGCTGCGCAGCAGGGCGTTCTCCGTCTCGCTCTGCGCTTTGATCAGCATGCCATCGAGCTTGTACTCGCCGCTGTCGTAATTATCCAGGATGCCGATGATGTTGAGCAGGGTGCTCTTGCCGCTTCCGCTGGCGCCCATGATGCTCACGAGCTCGCCGGTATCCACGCGCAGGTCGATGCCTTTGAGCACCGGCAGGATGTTCGCTCCCATACGGTACGCCTTGCGGATGCCCTTCAACTCGATCATCTCGGCTGCTTCAATGCGGAATGGCCCCGAAAGTACCGGGGGCGGCGGGTCGTTCCGAACGGGCTACACGAACGGTGAGTGCCGGGTAGGAACGGAAGGGGTTGCCTCCGCGCCATCCAATGTCCCCTTGCCCTACTCCCCGATGTCCTCGTTCCAGAGATCCGGTTCCGCGGCGATGAATTCCTCCATCATGGCCACGCATTCCGGCAGGTCCAGGTCGATCACTTCCACGCCGTGGCTTTCCATGAACTCCTTGGCCCCGGCGAAGGTGCGGCTCTCCCCTACCACCACCTTCTTGATCTTGAACTGCACGATGGTGCCCGCGCACATGTAGCACGGCATCAGGGTGGAATAGATCGTGGTGCCTTCGTAGCTACCGATGCGGCCCGCGTTGTTGAGGCAGTCCATCTCGCCGTGCAGGATGGGGTTCTTCTCCTGCACGCGCTTGTTATGCCCGCGGGCGATGAGCTTGCCATCCTTCACAAGCACAGATCCGATGGGAATGCCACCCTCGCTCCTGCCCTTTCGGGCTTCATCGATGGCGGCTTGCATGAATGAATCCATAGTCGTTTACGCTTATCACAGCGAATAGAGCCGACGCAACCCGATCTGACCAATACTGTTCAAGAACACCTCAAGATCATCAGCGGCACGCTGAGTAGCGGCGGTCATTTCTTCACTTGAATTATCCATGAGTTCTACGTTGATCGCATCAAGCGTAGTGAACAGGGAGTTTCCAGCCACATACGCTCTAACAACCCTTGGCACATAACTCACATATTCCTTCATCGGCCTACCCTTAAAGTAGTTCACGCCAATGGGATCCCATTCATCCAAAATGCGCTCGATGCTCGCATCAGCCACTTCCTTAGTCATTCGATGGTTGCTTGAGTTCGATACGAAAAGTCGAACCAGTTGGAGAATTGCTCAACCCTTATAGTGCCTCGGCTTCTTCTTCGTCAGCGCATCGGCCGGTTCAGGTACCCAATGGTGTAATCCACCAGCCAGCGGATCATCGAAGGTCTTCGGGATGTTGCCCGCAGCCGTGCGTTCACCCCAGGTGAGGTGCTCCTTGCCATCATCGCGGCGCTCCATGGTGATGCACTCCTCCACAGGGCACACGAGCGAGCACAGGTTGCAGCCCACGCAGTTCTCGTCGATGATGCTGGGGATGCGGTTCGCGGGATCGCTGCTTAGCGCGATGGCTTGGTGCGCGCCATCCTCACAGGCAGTATAACAGAGCTGGCAGCCGATGCACTTGTCCTCGTTGATGCTCGCGACGACCTTGTACTTCAAGTTAAGGTCCTCCCAATGCTTGATGTTCGGCAGCGCCTTGCCTCGGAAGTCCTCGATGGTCTTGAATCCTTTCTCGTCCATGTAGCGCTCGATGCCCGGTAGGATCTCGCGGATGATGCCGAAGCCGAAGTGCATCACAGCAGTACACACCTGAACGGTCGTGGCACCGAGCAGGATGAACTCCACCGCATCACGCCAGTTCTCCACGCCACCGATGCCACTGATCGGCAGGTTCACGTCGGGGTGCTGCGCGCAGTTCTTCACCATGTTCAGTGCGATGGGCTTCACGGCCGGGCCGCAGTAACCGCCGTTGGTGCTCTTGCCATCCACGATCGGGTAGGGCACGAACTGGTCGATGTCCACGCCCACGATGCTCTGAATGGTGTTGATCAGGGAGATCGCATCGCTACCACCTGCCCGCGCCGCACGCGCCGGACGGGTGATGTCCGAGATGTTCGGTGTAAGCTTGGTGATCACGGGAACCTTCGCCACTTCCTTCACCCACTCCACGATCATCTGTAACACCTTCGGCTCCTGCCCCACTGCGCTGCCCATGCCACGCTCGCACATGCCGTGCGGACAACCGAAGTTCAACTCGATGCCATCGGCACCCGCGTTCTCCACGTCCCGCACGATCTGGTGCCACTCTTCACGGGTTTCCACCATCAGCGAAGCGATCACCGCATGGTCCGGGAAGCGCTTCTTCACTTCGGAGATCTCGCGCAGGTTGTCCTTCAGCGGCCGATCGGTGATGAGCTCGATGTTGTTGAAGCCCACCATGCGTTTGTCGCGGTAGTTCACGCTGCCGTAACGACTGCTCACGTTCACCACGGGCACGCCGAGGGTCTTCCACACGGCACCGCCCCAGCCCGCGTCGAAGGCCTTCATGATCTGGTAGCCGCTGTTCGTAGGTGGCGCGGAAGCCAACCAGAAGGGGTTCGGGGATTTGATACCAGCGAGGTTGGTTCGGAGGTCGGCCATGATGATTAGCTGATTAGCGGATGAGGTGATTAGCTGATTGCTGGCGGGCGACAGCTACTTGATGTTCTTTCGTTCTTTTAAACGTTGCTTACTGGTGCCGATGATCTTGTTCAGGATTCGTATGACACGTTGGATGCGAGCGATTAGGTCTTCGTCAGCGCCTTTCTCTTGGGTGGCGGCGATGAGGTAGTACCAGTATTCGGCCTCGTCGGCCTCCTTCAGTGCAATCTTCAGTTTGTGCACGAAGTCCTTCAGGCTTTCGGCATTCTGAGCTTCCTTGGAATTCGCTCCAGGGGAACAAGCTGATCGCTCGAACTGGTCGATCAACCATGCGCGCTCACAACCGAGCTGGTTCACGAACCGGATAGTCCATAAGGACAATTCAAAAGTCTCCTTGAGTAACAGGTTGTCGCGATACAACGGGCTACCAGAGTAGCTGGCCTGAGGCTCCTGAACGACCGAAGTATCCTGGCTCGCTTCGCCATCCTCTCGCACGACAGAATCACAGATTGCCAGCCAATCGGCGCAATCACCAGGAATGAATGCCTCAAACTCTTCCATCATGCAGGCATTTCATCAGCTAATCGGCTGATCAGCAGATCAGCTAATCATTTCTTTAAGTACGCATCAATCCCATGCGCCGCCTTTTTCGCTTCGGCCGCAGCGTTCACCACTTCCACCCCGCCGTTCACCGCATCGCCGGCGGCGAAGTACTTCGGGTTGTTGGTCTGGTAGTGCTCGTTCACCACGATGCGGCCACGATTGTCGAGGATACGGCCCTTCTTATCAAGCGCGAGACCGGAGATCTGCTCCAGCAGTTCAACTTGTTTGCCTTGACCAGTGCCCAGCAGCACCATATCGCAAGGCTCCACGAACTCGCTGCCTGCGATTGCTTCGATCTTGCCATAGGCGGCTTTGTTGCGGATGAACTTCACACCGGTCACTGAGCCATTGCCCAAGACTTCCACTGGGGTCACATTGAACAGCGCTTTCGCCCCGCTCTTCTTCGCCAGATCGAACTCGAAGCTGTATGCACCCATCTCCTCCGGTCCACGGCGGTATGCGATGGTGACGCTCTCCGCACCCATGCGGCAGCTCTCACTTGCTGCATCCATCGCGGTATTGCCGCCGCCGAGCACGATCACCTTGGAGCCGACAGTCGTCGCTTGATGCTTTTTGCGAAGCTCTTCAACGAACTCGAGCGCACCCATCACGCCCTTCTTGTCCTCCCCAGGAATGCCCAAGGAGGATGTTCCTCCCAAGCCGATGCCAATGAAGACCGCGTCGTAGTCTTTCTCTAACCTGTCGAAGTCGGCGCGACCGGTCACGGGCTTGTTGTAGTGGATATTGAAGCCGAAGTGTTCTTGCAGATAGGAAATCTCGTCTACCGCCTCCTCGTTCGTGAGCTTGTAAGGCGCGACGCCATAGACGCACAGGCCGCTTGGTTTCTCGCGCGCTTCGTAGATGTCCACGGCATGACCGAGCATCCGCAACTCACAGGAGCAGGAAACACCCGCCGGCCCAGCACCGATGACAGCAACTCTCTTACCCGTCGGCTTGCCAGTGATGAAGAGCTTCTTCTTCGAGCGGATCACCTTGTCCGTGGCATGTGCCTGTAGGCGCCCGATCTCGATCGGCTTCACATCCTGGTGGTTATACACACAGGCGCCTTCGCACAGCTCTTCGGTGGGGCATACGTTCCCGCAAGCATGACCGAACCAATTGCTCTCGTAGATCGTCTTTGCGGCTCCATCCTTGTTCCCGCTGTTGATCTGCCGGATGAAGTTCGGGATGTCGATCCCCGTCGGGCACGCGTTGATGCACGGTGCGTCGTAGCAATACAGGCAGCGGGAGCTCTCGTAGTAAGCTTCCGTATCGCTCATCAGCGGCTTCTTCGGGTGGAAGTTGGCCGCGAACTCGGATTCGTTGGTGGGTCGTTCGTATTCTGCCATGAGAGGAAGGGGTATCGAGTACAGGGTATCGAGTACCCCGCACTCGCTGTTTTGGTACTACTTCTTGGCTTGCATGGACTCATCAAGTTTGAAGACTCCCTTCTGGATGCCGACGATCCTAGGGACCAGTTCGGCAAGCGTACTAGATCCAAGGAAGCCGAGCTTGTTCGCAATGATCAATTGAGTGTGCAACTCGCAGCTTGAACCAGTCGCGATCCCCAGGAACTGACGGAACTCGCCATTCGTCTTTCGACCCGCGCCCTCGGAGATGTTCGAAGGGATGGAGACCGCACACCGTCGCAGCTGACTTGTCAGCCCAAAGCGTTCGTCCTTCGGGAACTTCTCCGTGGCCTTGTATACGTCTGTCACCAATTCAACAGCGTCGTTCCATACGCGGAGCTTCATGAAGTCATGCATGGTGATCAGTGTTGGTTTGTTGTCGGAAGGTATTGGGTATCGGGTATCCAGTATTGGGTACTTGACCCCACCGCACGTCCGCCGCCTCGGCTACTCGGTACCCTGTACTCAATACCCACTACAATCCTCATAACTCCACCAACTTCCCATACGTCTCCGGCCTTCTATCCCTGAAGAACTGCCATGTGCTCCGCACCTCCTCAATCATGTCGAGGTCGAACTCTGCCACGAGCAGTTCATCATTGTCGCGTGAGGCTTGTGCGAAGATTTGGCCGCGTGGATCCACGAAGTAGCTCTGCCCATAGAACTTGCCGAGGTTCCACGGTTTCTCCTCGCCTACACGGTTGATGCATCCCATGAAGTATCCGTTCGCCGCAGCGTGCGCGGGTTGTTCCAGCTTCCACAGGTACTCGCTCAATCCCGCGACAGTGGCGCTGGGGTTGTAGACGATCTCCGCGCCGTTCAGTCCCAGGCAGCGCGCGCCATCCGGAAAGTGGCGGTCGTAGCAGATGTACACGCCCACCTTGGCGTACTTCGTCTGGAACACCGGATAGCCGAGGTTGCCGGGCTTGAAGAAGAACTTCTCCCAAAAGCCGCTCGTGTGCGGGATGTGGTTCTTGCGGTACTTGCCGAGATAGGTGCCGTCCGCGTCGATCACGGCGGCGGTGTTGTACAGCACGCCGGCCTGCTCCTTCTCATAGATCGGAACGACGATGACCATGTTGTACTTCTTGGCGTACTTGGCCATCAGCTCGGTGGTGGGGCCGGGCACGCTCTCGGCGCTCTCGTACCACTTGCGGTCCTGTCCCGGGCAGAAGTACGGCGTGTTGAAGATCTCCTGCAGACACAGGATCTGCACACCTGCTTCACCGGCCTTCTCGATGAACGGGATGTGCTTCTGCACCATCGCGTCGATGATCTCCGGTATGGTGCCTTCGCCCTCCGTCTTCGGAAGGCTCATCTGGATGAGGCCGCTTTTGATCTGGCGTGGCATGGGTGGGATCGGTTGTCGGTTGTCAGTTGTCGGTTGTCTGGCTGCCGACCATCACGACGGACAACTGACAACGGACAACGCGGGCTGGGTTTGTGCGTGGACGATCGCCAATGTAACGAGCAATGTGCTTGTTAGGGCGTGCCGGCGCGCAAAGCCTCGCCGTCGGGCTATCCGCTGTACTCCTCGCGCGGATTACCGCGCTGTGGGGTGCCGCTGCTATCCCTTATTCTATGACATCTGCAAGAGGTTAGTGTTGTAGGGTTCGCCTTTGCGGAGCACGGCGAAGACGCGGTGGATGAGCTTGGCTCGAACCGCGTTGAGAACAAGGAGCTTGGGTTTGCCTTCATCGACCTTGCGTTTGTAGTAAGCGGCTAATCCGGTGTCGTTGCGCACGGCCACGATGGCCGACATATGGAGCAGGCTCTTGAGCCAGGTGTTGGCCTTGGGTGATGTGCGGGTCTTTCCTCTGATGCTGGAACCTGAACTGTGTTCGAAGGGCGCCACGCCGCAGTGACAAGCAAGAGCGCGAGGCGAACTGAAACGGGTGAAGTCATCGGTAAGGGCCAGCAGGTTGGTGGCAAGAACGCGGCCTATGCCGGGGATCGAACAGATCAGCTCATAGCGCTCGTGGACCTCCGGGTGCGACTCGATCTCGACCTGGACCATGTGATCCACCTTCTCGATCAAGGTCTGGAGCTTGCGGAGCTGTGCCTTGTCGAAGCGCGTGAAGGCGGCGCGCAACTCCTTGTGCATGTTCTTGTTCACATGGCTGATCTGCGCTTTGAGCTTCGTGGAAGCCTCCACCATTTGCTGGCGCTTCATCAAGAGCTGCTTCAGCTTGGTCATCTTCAGGTGGTCGGCCGTGAACCTGCGGGCCTTGTCCCGGAAGCGGTGCGCGTACTGGGCGATGCGCAAGGCGTCGAGCGTATCGCTCTTGCCACGCTGGTCACCCAGGCTCTGCTTGATGTGCATCGGATGGGCGAGCCAAGTGGGTGCTTGATGTTCCACCAGCATCTCCAGTAGCAACTGGGAGTAGTGCCCCGTGGGCTCCAAGCAGAACAGGCTTTGATCCAATGCCACCCGGTCCTTCTTCTTCAACTGCGCGATCCATCCGGCAATGGCCCGGCGGCTGTTGGCGATGCGATCGGTCCGGATGGGGTGGCCGTCATCGCCCAGCAGTGCGAAGTCCAGGTGTTCGTGACTTACATCGATCCCTACGTAGTGCATGTCCGTTAGTTTTGGGTGTGTCACTACGATCTCTTCAGGGGCTGAGCAAAGGACCTTGGCTTGATGACTCTAACAGGCCTTGATGCCTCATATTCTATCTGAGCACGGGGTCCGAGGGAGCGGCAGGTCCCGATAAGGGATATAGGTCTGTGGCCTATCACGCGAATTGGTTCACCTGCCGCCCCGCTCAGTTCCCTGTTGAGGTCGTCGCTTGCGGTAAGTATCGGAATACCTACCGGGGGCAAGTCTAGAGTCACGCGAAGACTGCGTCGCCAGAAGCTTTAGGTTTGATACCCAAACACTACCGAGATGGCGTTGCATTCGAACTACAGGGTTCGCTGGAAGAATTTCAAGGGATTTAGGGACACGGGTTGGATTGACATAAAGCCAGTGACAATCGTCATCGGGAACAACAACTCTGGAAAGACCAGCTTCATCGCGCCACTGCTGATGATGAGCCAGACCGTGTCATCGCGAGATCCATTTTCCACCTTGATACTTCGTGGACGGACATACGACGCAGGCAACATCAAAGAAATCTTCAATGATTACAGCCTAGCTAAGGAAATCTACTTCGGATTTGATTACCACACTCACGCCAAATCGGCCAAGAAGAGTGCAGCCGTTGGGAATTATGCGCCGGGGATGATAGAAGCCACATTCAAGGTCGCGGATGCAAAGAGTAGGGAGCTACTTCTAAACTCGGAATCCGTCTATGACATTTTCCGACGACCCTACTTCACGTTGAAGAGATCCGGCGCCAAGTTCGAAATGACTGGACCGTTCAAAGCAAGATTGAAAGCCGCGGAGAGAACAGCTATTGGAGACAGTGAGCCGTTGAACTTCATGTTCTCTCCAAACTCCTTCCTATCTCCACCCAAAACGAAGAAAGGTGGACGTGACAAGAGTTTGGCCGCAAGTCAGCATTCAAAGAGCTTCTCTCAGTTCATCAGAGCAGTATCGTTCAACTATTCTGTAGTCTCTGAAATCTTGGGGAACCTCAGCTATATCGGACCTGTTCGGAATGAACCCAAACGCTACTATGAACTCACTAATGAGAAGTATCCTACAGTGGGCAATAGGGGGGAGAACCTGCCAGACGTCCTGAAGAATCAACATGAGAAAATTAGAGATGACCTGAACACATGGATTCAGCGATTCGGCTTTGGCGATGAACTTGAATTCTTGCGGGTATCCAGCTCTCTATACTCAATCAACTTCCGGACAAAGAAGTCACCCTTGTACACCAACATTGCAAACTCCGGATTCGGCGCATCACAGATTCTGCCTCTTCTAGTGCAAGCACTAGTCTCCCCCAGGGATTGCCTTACGATTGCGGAGCAGCCAGAGATCCACCTGAATCCTAGACTACAGGGCCTACTTGCTGACCTTTTCTGTTTCATGGCGAGCAAGGACCAGAGGGTCATCGTTGAAACACACAGTGAGCATCTCCTGCTCAGAATGCGGAGTCTTATTGCAGAGGGTAGAATCAAGACGGGTGATGTTGCTCTCTATTTTGTGGAAAAGGTCGACGAGGCTTCAACCATACGAAAGATTGAAATCGGGGAGGATGGCCACATCTCCTCAGACCAATGGCCGAAGGGTTTTTTCGACGAGTCGCTCTCAGGCGCTATGAACCTTGCGAAGGCCCAACTAAGGCGAAATACGTCCAAGAAGTAATGGTGGAACTAGTCATTGACGCGAATGTTCTCGAACACGCGAACAACACTGCTGAGGCGAGACAGGCGAGTTCCATTAACCTCATCGAACACTTGCTCGCCTCAGATGAGTTGATGTTCCTAGACGAGGGTTTCAACGTAACCGAAGCTTCCAATCGCAGTACCATCTGGAGCGAATACATGGCAAGACTAGCGCCCGGTATGCTGGGCAGGGATTTAATCATCACCCTCGCGACTTCCGGCCGCGTTCGAGAGCACACCAAAGGCGTTAGTACCAATGTCCGCAGGACCATTGAGAAGTCCGTTCGCAAGACGAAGGATCGATTGTACCTCAAGGTTGCCTCCAAAACCTCGGACAGAATTCTTGTGAGTCATGACTTCGAAGACTTCAGCAAGGAGAAACGGAAATTCTTCAAGAAGGAAATTGAGGTTCACGTACTTGAAGCGTCGGACTACCTCAGTGGTATCGTAGTTCCAACGTCTTGATGCGCGTGAGCGATTGCAGCGAAAAGCCCGCAAGCCGTCCTCGGCGCGGACTTGCAGCGGAAAGCGCGACCCGAGGCTTTGCGAGGGGCACGCCCACACCTCGACTCCGCTCGGCGTGACACGTGCCATCAGCTGATCGGCTAATCATCCTCATCCGCTGATCATTCAAAGCATTCCAGAAACCTTGTTCCGCTTCACGAACTTCCCATACCCCTTCTTTATCCGCACCTCCCCGTTGTGTACCGCCACCTGGCCGCGGAGGATGGTGGTCTTCACCTTGCCAGTGAGTTCCATGCCTTCATAGCCGCTGTAGTCCACGTTCATGTGGTGGGTCTGGGCGCTGAGGGTGTGCTTTTCGTTCGGGTCGAGCAGGATGATGTCCGCGTCGCTGCCGATGCCGATGGTGCCTTTGCGCGGGAACATGCCGAAGATCTTCGCGGGGTTGGTGGCGGTCACTTCCACGAACTTGTTCACGCTGATGCGCTTCTTGTTCACCCCTTCGCTGAAGAGCAGTTCCATGCGGTGCTCGATGGCGGGGTGGCCATTGGGGATCTTGGAGAAATCGTCCTTGCCGAGCAGCTTCTTCTCCCAGGTAAACGGACAATGGTCCGTGGCCACCACCTGTATGCTGCCTTGATCGATGCCGGCCCATAGCTGCGCTTGGTCCTTCTTCTCGCGCAACGGCGGACTCATCACCCACTTCGCGCCGTCCTCGCGTTCGTAGAGCGAGGCATCGAGCAGCAGGTACTGGATGCAGGTCTCGGCCAGCACGCGCTGGCCCCGGCGTGCGGCATCGCGCACGTGGTTGAGCGCGCCTTCGCAGGTCATGTGTACGATGTACGCGGGCACGCCGGTGTGCCAGGCCATGTCGGCGAATCGCCCGCTGGCTTCGGCTTCGGTGATCTCCGGCTGGCTGAGGTAGTGGTACAGCGGTGAGAGCTTGCCCTCACTGCGGTGCTTCTGCACGAGGTAGTCGATCATGTCGCCGTTGGTGGCGTGTACGATCACCATGCCGCCGTGCTGCTTCACCTCCTGCATGAGGCCCACCATCTGGCGGTCGTCGATCATGAGCGCGCCCTTGTACGCCATGAAGGTCTTGAAGCTGGTGATGCCCTCCTGCTCGATCATCTCCTTCACTTCGGCCTTGGTGCCGTCGTTGAAGTCGGTGACGGCCATGTGGAAACTGAGGTCGCCGTAGAGGTTGCCGTTCATGCGGCCCTGCCAAGCTTCCAGCGCGTGGCGCAGGCTCTTGCCCTGGGTTTGCAGGATGAAGTCGATGACGGTGGTGGTGCCGCCGTGCAGCGCCGCGAGTGTGCCGGTCTCGTAGTTGTCGCTGCTGAAGGTGCCCATGAAGGGCATGTCCAAATGCACGTGCGGATCGATGCCGCCGGGCAGCACGAACTGGCCTTTCGCGTCGATCACTTCGGCACCGGGCGCTGACAGATCATGCCCGATGGCCTTGACGTGTTCGCCTTCGATAAGGACGTCGGCGCGGTGGAAGTCAGCGGCGGTGACGACGGTGCCGTTCTTGATGAGCAGGCCCATGGGTGCATTCGGGACGGCATGGGTGCCGACCGTAGGAAAGATAAGCCTCCTCCCCTTCCCGCTACGCCATTGGGTTGTCGCGTTGCCGATCTACCTTCATGCACGCATTGACACCATCCCACGCCATGGACCACCTCATCCTGCTCGATGAGCCATTTCTTCAGATTCGATGCTCCCCGAGCGAGCAGTTCGTTCATCTCACTTGGCGCGGCCACGCGCGAAGCGAGGAGTACCGCCGAGGATTGGAGACCGCACTGGACTACGTCGGCAAGAACGGAATCCGCTTCTGGCTGGCAGACCTGCGCGGGATGACCGCGATCCTTCAGGCAGACGAGAGCTGGGCGAACGAGGTCTGGTTCCCCAAGCTTTTCAACACCAAACTGGAGAAGATGGCGATCCTGCAGTCCAGGGACTACTTCAACCAGACCAGCGTGCAGCGCTCCTTCACGGCGGTGAATGGTCGGCTCACTTTCAAGGTGGCTTGGTTCCCGGAGGAACGGGACGCCATGGACTGGCTCTTCAAGCGTGAAGCGATGAGCGCGTAGCGAATCGACGCTTCATCATCATCCAGTAGATCAGGAAGGCCGCACCGAAGCCCGTGAACCACGAAAGCTGGTAGAGCGCTTCCAGCGGCTTGAACCAATAGCCCACGATCGCCACCAGCACGCCCACTACCATCGCCACGACCGCTGCGGTGCTTACGCCAGCGTGTGGACCATCGGTCTTATAGAGGTCGGCGATCACCAGCGTTCGCCTGCGGATGATGAAGTAGTCGCAGAGCAGGATGCCGAGCACCGGACCCAGCAGCCCGCTCACGAAAATGAGGATGCCGCTGATCTCGTCCATCAGCCACCAGGGGCAGATGACGATGCCGATGAGTCCCGCGATGACGCCGCCCATTCGGAAACTGATTCGTTGCGGAAGAAGATTGCTGAAGGCGTTGGCCGGTGCGATCACGTTCGCCGCGATATTGGTGCTGAGCGTTGCGATGAGCATGGCCAGCTGCGCGAAGATCACCACGGCCGGGCTCTTGAACCGGGCCACGAGCGAGACCGGGTCCCACGGCGCGTCCTCGGCGATGAGCACATCGTCGAAGGCCACGACGGCCGCGCTGGTGACGAAGATGCCCACGAACGAGTAGAACAGCATGGTGCCCGGCAAGCCGATGAACTGCCCCGCGTGCTGGTCCTTCTGGCTCTTGGCGTGACGCGTGATGTCGGAGATGCTGATAGACATGGTGGCCCAAAAGCCTACCATGGCGGTGAACCACATGAGGTATTGCCAGAAGCCGACGTCGCGTGCAGCAACATTGTCGGCGTTGAACAGCACTTTGGACGATTCATGTCCTTCGGAATCCTTGAACTGTACCTCCATATGCGGGTCCATGCCTATGGGAACCCGTGTCATCGGCTCGGTCAACGCGTTCCATTCGAGTGGCGTATTCTTCAATTCCGAAGACCGGAAGATCCTATAGTGCGTGGCCTTGTGCGTGCCGTCACGGTTGAGAAGAGGTGAGAGCCCCAAGGTGCGCCCCGGCGGATCAGCATCGGGTAAGGCTGTGATCGTCGCGTGCTGCAACTGTTTGCCCTGTTCCAGCGCATTCGTGAATCCTCCCGCGCTTGTGGCCCCCCAGCCAATCAGGAACAGGCCGATGACGATGAGGATCGGAGCGGCCCAGGTCTCCAGCCATTTGATGCTCTCGGTGCCCCTCCAGATGAACCATATGTTGATGAGCCAGAACACGGTGAAGCCGATGAACTTGCCCGTGGTCAGGTCCGCCGATCCGGTCTGTCCCGTCGCCGCGTTCCAGATGGAATAGAGGGCGAGCCCGCCGATCCACGTCTGCACGCCGAACCAGCCGCAGGCCACGATGGCGCGCACGATGCTGGGCACATGCACGCCCACCGTGCCGAAGGCCGCGCGCCCCTGCACGGGGAATGGGATGCCATACTTCACGCCCGCATGCCCATTCAGTACCATGGGGATGGTGATCACCAGGTTGGCCAAGCCGATGATCGCCAATGCCGCCTGCCAGCTGAGGCCCGCGCGCATCATGTAGGAGGCCAGCAAATACGTAGGGATGCACACCGCCATGCCAACCCAAAGCGCGGCGAGGTTCCACTTGCTCCAAGTGCGCTGCTCCGGCGGGATGGGCGCAAGGTCCGGGCTGTAGAGAGGAGAGCGGGTGATGTCGTCCATCGTGCTCAATTGCACGCCTCATCCGCAATACCGATCGCCTTGCTCAAGATCTCCATCCCCTCATCCACTCCCGCTTTATCAATGCATAGCGGCGGCGCGACGAAGATCCAGTTCCAGCGTACGAAGGTGAACATGCCCAGCTCGTTGATCTTGGCGGCCACCTTGTTCATCACGGCCATCTCCTCGGGCTTTGCGTTCCACGGCGCCATCGGCTCCTTGGTCTCGCGGTTCTTCACCAGTTCGATGCAACCAAGCAGGCCGGTGTTGCGGAAGTCGCCGATGCTCGGGTGCGTCATCGCGAGTGCAGCGACGCGATCTTCTACATACGCACCCATCTTCGCGGCGTTGGTCACAAGGTCCTCTTCCTTGTAGATGTCGATGACGGCGTTCGCAGCGGCGCAAGCCACGGCGTGTGCACTGTACGTGAGGCCGATGGGCAGCGGCTTGTCGTCGAAGTGTTTGATGATCTCCTCGCGCGCGATGAGGCCACCGAGCGGGATGTAGCCGCTGGTGAGTCCCTTCGCCATGCACAGCATATCGGGCACCACGCCATGGTGGTCGATGCCGAACCACTTGCCGGTGCGCCCGAAGCCGCTCATCACCTCATCGCAGATGGTCAAAATGCCGTATTGGTCCGCGATGGCCTTCACGCCTTTCCAATAGCCCGGCGGATACTTGATGCAACCGCTGCTGCCGCTCTCCCCTTCCAGCATGATCGCCGCGATGTACTGCGGGCCTTCGTACTTCACGACGCGCTCCAGGTGCGCCAGCGCGTTCTCCGCGCATTCCTCCGGCGTGGTGCTGTTCCACGGACAGCGGTAGAAATACGGATTCTCCACGTGGATGATGTTCGGCACGCCCTGGCTGTCGTGCGGCAACCCGCGCGGATCGCCACCTGCACTGAGCGCACCGTACGTGGCGCCGTGATAGCTCTGGTACAGCGTGATGATCTTGTGGCGACCGGTGTACAAACGCGCGAGCTTCATCGCGTGCTCCACCGCCTCGGTGCCGCCGTTGGTGAAAAAGGTGCGGTTGAGCGAACCCGGCGTGATCTCCGCCAGTGACTTGCCCAGCTTACCGCGCGCCTCGGTGATCATGCCCGGATGCACGTAACTCACCTCGGCCATCTGCTTCGCCACCGCCTCCGCCACTTTCGGATGCCCGTGCCCGATGTTCACGTTCATTAACTGCGAGCTGAAATCGATGTAGCGCTTGCCCGAACGCTCGTAGAGGTAGATGCCCTTGGCGCGCTCGATGCTCAGCGGGTTCAAGCCGCTCTGCTTGCTCCAACTGAAGATGGTGTGCTCGAGGTTGTCCTTGAGGACCTCGGCGGGGCTGGTCTTGGTGGCTTGCATGAATGCTGGATCGAGTTGGCGGGTTATCGGGTTGTCGAGTTCCGGTAGGACTTACTTGGGTCGACGACCGATGTATGTTTCGAGGTAGGACGTGAGTTTGCCGATCTGAACGCTGAGGTCTTCGGTACGCTGTTTCAGATCGGCAAAGGTCTTCGCATCGATGTACTCCTGATCAACTGCTGCGTAAAGTTGGGCACGCACCTCGCCGGTGGATGCTTTGGCAATCAAAAGGAACTGGATGAAGACCTTGTTGTTGTTCCTTTCATAACCCTCGGCAATGTTCGATAAGATTGAGACGCACGCTCGGCGAATCTGGTCGCGCAGGCCGAAATCCTTGGCGAAGTCACCCTTCTTGGAAGCGTTGTAGACCAACTTCGTCAGCTCACGTGCATTCTGCCAGGCCTGGATATCCTCGAACTTCTGGATGGTTGCCATTGAACCAAGTTATCGAGTTAGCGAAATGTCGGGTTGCGTCCCAGTTTGAACTCCTCAACCCGACAACTCGACAACCCGCCAACCACACGTGGGTCCGTGCGTCAGGACATCCAATTCGTCTTCCCCTCCGGGTTCCACTTGGTCGTGGTCTTCTTAAGCTGTGTCCAGAACTCGATGCTGCTTTTCCCGGTGATATCGCAGGTCCCGAACTTGCTGTCGTTCCAACCGCCGAAGCTGAAGGGCTCACGCGGCACGGGCACGCCGATGTTCACGCCGATCATGCCGGCGCTGGCGCGTTCCATCACCTGACGGGCTTGTCCGCCACTTTGCGTGAAGACCGCAGCGGCGTTGCCATACGGGTTCGCGTTCTCGATGGCGATCGCTGCATCCAGGTCCTTCGCACGGATGATGCTGATCACCGGGCCGAAGACCTCTTCCTGCGAGATGCGCATGTCGGCCGTCACATGGTCGATGATCGTGGGGCCGAGGTAGTAGCCCCCCGGCCCTGAGCCGGGGTCTGCGCCGCCTTCCACCTGCGGGTTGCGGCCATCTAACAACACCTTCGCTCCGGCCTTCTCCGCTTCCGCGATGAAACCTAGGATGCGTTCGTAAGAAGCCTTGCTGATCACGGGACCGAGGTTCTTGCCGGGTACGAGCTTCTTCGCTTCGATGATCATCTGATCGATGATGTGCTCCACACCACCGATGCCCACCATCTGTGCGGCGGCCATGCAACGCTGTCCGGCGCAACCGCTCATGCTGGCCACCACGTTACTCGCGGTCATCTCCAGGTGCGCATCGGGCAGCACGAGCAGGTGGTTCTTCGCACCGCCGAGGCAGAGTGCGCGCTTCAATGTGCTCGTCGCACGGATGTAGACGATCTTGGCCACCTTGGTGCTTCCTACGAAGCTCACGGCCTTGATGCCGGGGTGATCGCAGATGGCTTCTACGATGGCGCGGTCGCCGTTCACCACGTTGAAGACGCCGTCGGGCAGGCCCGCTTCCTTCAACAGCTCCGCGATGCGGATGGCGCTAATGGGCACCACCTCGCTCGGCTTCAGGATCATCGTATTGCCCAGCATCAACGCGTTGGGGATGGTCCAGTGCGGCACCATGTTCGGGAAGTTGAAGGGCGCGATGCTCGCCACTACGCCCAGCGGCTTCCGCTCGATGCGGCATTCCACGCCCTTGCTCACCTCCAGCACTTCGCCCTGCACCAGTTGTGGCAAACTGCACGCGAATTCGGTCAACTCCATGCTCTTGTCCACCTCGGCGTAGGACTCGTCCATGGTCTTGCCGTTCTCGGTATGGACCAGCGTGGCCAGTTCCTCGCGGTTCTTCAGCAGTAGTTCGCGGTAGCGGAAGAAGATCTGCGCACGCTCCTTGATCGGCGTGCCGCTCCAACCAGGGAACGCGGCTTCAGCGGCTTGAACGGCTTTGTCCAGATCGGCGGCCGTACTGAGCGGAACGGTGGAGATCACAGCGCCATCCAGCGGGGAATGGACATCCATGCGTGGCGAACCGTTCGCGATGGGTTCACCGGCGATGTAATTCCTGACCTCGGGGTACTTCAACGTGAGCGTTGCCATGGCTGTGACGATTGGCCACGAAGCTACACGACCGACGCGCCACTTCAGGCTACATTTCGCGCCCAACTACGAGAACGTCATGCGATCCATTCACGCTCTGGGCGCGGCCCTGCTCCTGTTCACCGGCGAATCATGCTTCGCGCAGGCCTCCCCTAACCTCGATTCACTCGACGCGTACATCGCGCGTGCTGTGAAAGCCTTCGACCAGCCAGGCCTCGCTGTCGGCATCGTGAAGGATGGGCGGCTTGTCTGGAGCAAGGGTTACGGCAAGCTCGACCTCGCCAAGCCCGAGCCGGTGACACCCAACAGCGTCTTCTACTGCGCCAGCATCAGCAAGGCGTTCACGTCATGCGCCATCGGACTCCTCGCCGATGAGGGCAAGCTGAGCTTCGATGATCCCGTGCGCAAGCACCTACCGGAGTTCAAGACGCCAAATCCATTCGTGACCGAGAACATGACCGTAGCCGACCTGTTATGCCATCGCTCCGGCTGGGGCACCTTCGACGGTGATCTGCTCTGGTATGGCACCACCTACACACCGGAGGAGATTCTCGCGCGGCACAGCGCGGAGCCGTTCACGCACGGATTCCGCACCGACTTCGGGTACAGCAACCTCATGTACATCGCTGCGGCCCGCGTGATCGAACGTGTAAGCGGCATGACCTGGGACCAGTTCATCACCACGCGCATCCTCCAACCGTTGGGGATGGAGCGGAGCCGTGTGGAGACCGCCGACCTCGCGGACATGGTCGACGTTGCGCTTCCGCATGTGCGCAAAGGGCAGGACCTCAAGGCGCCTCAGAAGACCATGCCCTACCAGCCGCTGCAAGGCGCTGATGGCGCCTGTGGCGTGATGAGCACAGTGAACGACCTGGCGAAATGGGACGCGATGTGGGCCGATGAGGGGAAGGCCGGCGGAAAGGCTTTCCTTCAGCCAGCAACGTTTCGGAAGATTACCAGCACGCACCTGGCCATGGGCGGCCGACGCGATGGCGCCGCCCTCGGCTGGTTCGTTGAGTACAACAAAGGCAACAAGGTGATCACGCACAGCGGCGGCATGCCGGGCTTCATCCTTAACCATGCGGTGGTGCCTGACAAGGACATTGCCGTTATCGCGTTGGGCAACGGTGAGAGTTCCAGCGTCTTCGCCATCACCAGCAAGGTGCTCGACCTCTACCTCGGCGATGGCACCGCCGACCCCATGGCAGCCATGCTGCCCCGGGTGAAAGCCAATCAGGAAGAGGAAGCAAATCGCGTGGCCGCACGTGCCACTGCACGCGCCGCGAAGACCAAGCCCACTGCAACACCAGCGCAGCTTTCAGGCACATACGCAGACAAAATCTACGGCGATGCGCTGGTGAGCGTGAAGGACGGGAAGCTCGTGCTATCGCTGCTGCCCACGAAGGAGCTCTTCACCGGCGAGCTCGTGCATTGGCACTACGACACCTACCAATGGCAGCATGCGGATCCTTTCCTGGAGCCCGGCTACATCACCTTCAGTTTCGATGCCAACCATAAGGTCAGCGGCTTCAGGATCGACCTGCACAGCCCGGACTTCCACTTCTATAAGTTGGACTTCAAGAAGTAACGGTCATTACGACCGGCAGCTCGGCTATTGTTTGATCACCTGGGCGCGTTCCGCGATTCGTCCGTCCGGAAGCCGCAGCGAGAGCATGTAAGTTCCTTCACTCAAGAAGGCCATCTCCAGTTCGGTGTACGGCGTCTCCAAGGCCAACTGCTTCACCAGCACGACCCGGCCCGTGATGTCGCGAAGCTCCAAGAGCGTGGCGGCATGCATAACAGCGTCCGAATTGGTGCTTACCCTGATTGAGCCCTTGGTCGGGTTGGGAATCACCTGCAAACCTGCGTCGCTCCGTCGGCAGCCTTGCACACGGACGACCTCACTCAAGGTCTCCTTCGTCCAGATCCACTTGACGCAAACGATAGTAGGCATCACGCCCATCGAGCATGGTCGGGTCCGTGAACAGATATGAAGTGGCATGCTGGCTATGATGAGCGGCCTCCACGACCCCTGCAGGCTTCCATTCCAACGCATCCGCGCTTCGTTCCACCACGAAGTGGCTGCTGTTCACCTCGGCGCCTGTTCCCCATTCCAGCATGGCTTGGCCGCTTTCGCAGGTTCCAGTGAAGTAGATGAGTTCCACGGGCAGCAGGCTGCAATTCAGGCCGGCGGTCCCGGTCCAATCGAGCAGGAACCCGTTCTGGCCGGAGTTCGCGCTCCATCCATTGATCATCACATAATACGTCTGTCCAGCGATTGCGTTGATCGGCGACACCCACTGGTTCCCAAAGACATCTTCTGAAGTATCCGTTGCGCCGTTGCCCAGACCCGTGTTGCCATTGCCCGCGTTGATGGCATAGGAGCATCGGATGGGCGTTCCCAGCGCTCCGCACGGCACATTGGGGCCGAAGACCACTGGGTCGAAATCGTCATTGTTATTGTTTGGGTCAATCGTGAAGGCGAGCGTGCCACTGGTCTGTATCTGGATCCTGTACCAGTTGGTGTAGTTCTCTGAGGTGACGCAGCCCGAACAGCCTTCGGCGCTGATGCCAGGCCCCGGTGATGAATCACTGATCTGGGTATCGATGCAGATCGGTGTCGCGTAGGCGCAATCGCTGTTGCTGGTGCCGCTGGGGCCACCAGCGCAGGGAACGCAGGAGATGGTTGCGGTCCATCCTGCCAGTTGCACGCTGCCATCGGAGACGAAGCGGAAGGTGAGGCAGCCGCTTGGATTGCTCGCCGTGATGGTTCCCGGCGAGGCCGTGCAATTGCTGAAGATCGCCGGGCTGTTCTGAACAGGTCCGTTCAGGATCTGGAGGTAATCGCAGCAACTATTCGGACCGAAACAAAGGAACCACGTATCATTCATCGCGAACTGCGTGAACGTGGCGCGCACGCACATCCCGGCCTGGTTGGGGCAGAACGTCCGGAAGATGTTGTTCACATTGGCCGCGTAGTTGCCGGCAGCGCCTCCATTGTCATAGTAAGTGCCGGAGCAAGTGGTCTGCATGCAGGCCCCCGTGTAGGTGCTCTGTTGGCCCACTGTGGGATGGAAGTAGGTCTGCGCGTATGTCAGGCATCCCATGCCAGCGCCAACGACAATGCTTGCGATTCTGCTGCGGATGACCATGGCCGTGCGGTTCATTGGTCCTTCCTGTTGGTATCCTGCAACGCCCGCGACTTGTACGCGAGGTAGTCCGCGCGGTCCGTACTGCTCAACGATTCAAGCATCAACCCTTCGAATCGGTTGCGCGATAGCAACATCACCTGCCTATTCAATGCTGGATCAAGGATGACCACATCTTCATTCGTATCGCGGATCGCATCATGGGCATGAAGGTCAATCGCGAGGATCTCATCCTCGTTGGCCGGTCGGAACTGCCCGCCCTCCTCTACCTGGAATGAGGAACCATAGAACAACAACAGGCCTGCGTACTTGTAATGCCCACGGATGCGCATCTCTTCGACCTGTTCAGGCGAATACCGCTGCTGCAACTTGGAGAGGGCAGCGGGGGATTGCGCGCACGCGGATGTCGAGGCGAGGAAGCCTACGCCGGCAATCAATGTGCATATTCCTTTCACCATGACAGTGAGCAAGTTATGCGAATCGGCCTCCATCATGCAACCAACCGCTCCTTCCCTAAACACCGCCCCTCCGATACAACCCTATGACGCGTGAGGACCTCGTAGGGATGCCCGAGCGCCATTACCGATATATCCGTCGATTCCGGCCCATGAGGCCCATTGATCACCTTTACCCCCTCCATGTCTCCTGCGATAAAGTCGTTCGCTTTCTTCCTGATCGCGATCGCGCTGTGCAGCTGGCACCTGGATGCCGGTCGCAACGCCAATACGCTGAGCCGTTCCGCCATGGTGGCGGCCATCGTTGAGCATCGCACCCTCCGGATTGATGCCTACCATGAGTTGACGGAAGACAAGGCGCTGGTGGATGGCCACTATTACTCCGAGAAGGCTCCATTGCCCGCGTTGCTGGTGGTGCCGTTCTGGTACGCGGCGAACCGATTCGGGTGGATCACTCCCGGCGACCACGGCATCCTCACCGAAGGGCTTCTGCGCGTGGGCGGATTCCTATGCGGCAGCGTTCCGTTGGCGTTGCTGTCCCTCATCGCCTACCGGCGATTGCGGAATTCGCCCCTCCCACTCCCGCGCGCCTGGCTCGCCCTGCTGCCATTCCTAGGCTCCTTTCTCTTCGTGTACAGCGGCAGCTTCCACGGGCACCTCCTCGCGGCGCTATTCCTCGTGGTGGCCTGGCTGATGCGAAGAAGCTCCCATCATGTGCTAAGCGCGATGGCGGCGAGCGCGGCCGTCTTGTGCGAGTACAGCCTATTCGTTTTCCCGCTGGCGTGGCTGCTCCAGGACCTCACGCAGCGGCGATGGAAACCGTTGGCGGCGCAGATCTTCGGTGGACTGCCGGGCCTGCTGCTGCTTGGCTTCATGAACCTGCTGGTCACCGGGTCGCCGCTGACCCTGCCCTATGCCGAGGTCGCCGCGCATGTGAACCAGTCCGGCGGTTTCCTCGGCTTGGGCACACCCGCCATCTCGGGATTGCATGGACTTCTGTTCAGCAACTTCCGGGGGCTCTTCAGTCATGCGCCCGCCACCATCATTTGCGCCATCGTAGCCTTGCTGGCAATGAGGCAACAGGGTTGGCGTTGGACGCTTCTCCATCCCTTGATCCTGCCCTCCGTCGCGCTGGTGCTGATCATCGCAGGTCACAGCATGTGGTGGGGCGGTTGGGCCTTCGGACCACGGCATCTCACCAGCGTGGCCGCGCTGCTCTTGATCGCGGGCATACCGCGGTTGCCGGACAAGCCATGGGCTGATGGCGCCCTTGTTTGGCTGACGGCCTTGGGCCTTTGCATTTCGCTGGCGGCCAAAGCAACAACATGGTATTCCCTCCCCACCGACGTGGTCCAGCCCTTCCGCGAGATGATCCTGCCGCAAGTGCTGCAGCGATCCTTCACCGAATCGCAATGGCCAGTGGCCGTGGGCTTCTCCCCCGTAATGGGCACTTTCCTGTTCGTGCTGGCCTTCATCTTCGGCCTGAGGGTGCTGGCCCGCAGCTCATCCACCGCGTAATGCATCTGTTCTTCTGCCCCGAACTGGAGCCCGGTCTGGTGGACCTGCCGGAAGAGGAGGCGCACCATGCCACCCAGGTGCTCCGGCTCACGGTCGGTCATCGGATCGGCTTGCTGAATGGGCGCGGTACGCGTGCGGAAGCCGAACTCGTCGATGTCTCCAAGAAACGATGCGTCGCCATGGTGCTGGAGAGCACCCAGCATCCGACCGAGCGCAGCGCGTTGATTCATCTGGCTGTGGCACCCACCAAGCAGATGGACCGATTCGAGTGGTTCGTGGAGAAGGCGGTGGAGATCGGCATTGATCGGATCACACCGCTCCAGAGCCAGCGCACCGAGCGCGCTCGCCTGCGCACCGAGCGCCTGGAGCGCGTGGCCATCGCGGCCATGAAGCAGAGCCAGCGCGTGTGGCTGCCGGCTATTGACGGCATCACCACATTGGAGGACCTGCTTCGCGAGGCTCACCCATCACAGCGCTTCTTCGGTTGGTGCATGGATGGTCCCGTTTCGCTCATGGACCAGTACGAAGCGTCGCGCGATGCACTGGTGCTCATCGGACCGGAAGGCGATTTCACGCCGGCTGAGGCGGAGCAACTGCAGGCCGCCGGCGTCCTGCCGGTGTCGCTTGGTTCTGCGCGCCTCCGTACCGAGACCGCAGCACTTGCCGCCTGCATGTGGATGAGCCTCGCGCAACAGGGGTAACTTCGCCGCATGTTCAAGCGCCTCGTGATCGCGTTATTCCTGCTGGTCGTCGGTCTCTCGAACGCCGTGGCGCAAGGCAGTTACCAGCTGGCCGTGCTCAAGTATGGCGGTGGCGGCGATTGGTATGCCAACCCCACCGCGCTTCCGAACCTCGTGAAGTTCTGCAACGCCCAGTTGGGTATGGGCATCAGCGCCGATGTGCCGACCGTGGAGGTGGGCGGTCCCGAGCTCTTCAACTTCCCATTCGTCCACATGACCGGGCACGGCAACGTGGTCTTCAGCATGCAGGAGGCGGAGAACCTCCGCAATTATTTGATCGGCGGCGGCTTCCTGCACATCAGCGACAACTACGGCATGGACCCCTACTTGCGGCCGATGCTCACACGGGTCTTCCCAGAGCTCGAACTCGTGGAGCTGCCATTCGCCCACCCCATTTACCACCAAGAGTTCGCCTTTCCGCAAGGGTTGCCCAAGATCCATGAGCACGACGACAAGCCCGCGCGCGGCTACGGCCTGTTCTGGGATGGCCGCCTCGTGCTCTTCTATGATTCTGAATGCGATCTCGGCGATGGCTGGGAGGACCCGGACGTGCATGGCGATAGTGAGGAAACCCGTATGAAGGCCCTGCGCATGGGTGCCAACATCGTGCGCTACGTGTTCAGCGGCGCCGAGGGTCTGTGAGGAGCATGTATTGCAAGTTGCATGTGTTGGTCCGTGATGGCTGCGCTTCCTATGTTCGGCACGCGCATGGACTTTCGAATTGTCTACGACATTGCGGCCGAGCCTCCCTTTGACATCGTGGCGGCGTGGCTTGCGGGAGGCTTCATCGCGCTGGGCATTGCCTGGCGTATTGTGCAGCGCGCCAAGGACAGGAAGCGGTTGGATCCGCCTAAGCGTGGCGGCATCACCACTCCGAGGATCCTGATCGCCTTCGGAGTCATCATCGCGCTGATCGGGATAGGGCTCATGGGCTGGGACCATTGGCGCTTGATGAAGGCCATCAGCAACGGCGAGGCCCAGGTGGTGGAAGGCCCCATCCAGAGCTGGGGCATCGAGCGCGTGCGGACCGCCCGTCGCGATGAATACGAGTACAATATCTACGAGCGGTTCTATGTGGGCGACAGCATCTGGTTCGGCTACTATCAGAATGTGGGGCAAGCCGGCTTCCACAACGGCAAGGGCGCGTTGGTCGAGCTCCGCGATGGCATGCTCGTGCGGGCCACGTACCTCTATGCCGACGGCAAGGATAATCCCCCGAGGATCGTGAAGCTCGAGATCGCGGAGGATCCGTGATTCAGCCTCAGCGCAGGACGGTCAGGTGCCCGGTGAACTCCCGGCCATCATCCAAGCGCAGGATGTAGTAATAGGTACCGTCCGGATGGCCGCCGGCCTTCCATGTGTTGCGGTAGTTCTTGGCGGAGAACACCTCATTCCCCCAGCGGTTCACGATCACCAGCTCGTTGCTGAAGTACTCGATGTTCTCGATCACGAAGGCCTCATTCTGCCCATCACCGTTCGGGCTGAAGACGTTGGGGATGCGGATGTCGGCCGGACGGATCAGGTAGGTGTATGATGCCGTATCCGTACAGCCATTCACATCAGTGACGATGAGCGTGATGATGTAGGCTCCAGCATCAGGATAGGTCCAACTCGCATCGGGACCGAGACCGGTTCCATTGGGCACGCCGAAATCCCACACCCATGAAACGATCGAACCGCCGGAGGCCGAGGAGGCATCGCTGAAATCGACCGTGGTGCCAGGCAATTGCGGCGAAGGCGGGTCGGTGGTGAAGCCCGCTTGCGGACCGCCGAAGGCAACGGCAAAGGGCGCCGACGTGCCTGTGCATCCACCTGCATCCGTGACCGTGACGGTAAGATTGCCGGCGCTGGTGACGGTGATTGATGACGAGCTCGCACCAGTGCTCCAAGAATAGCCGGAGTAGGGCTGCGTGGTGGTGAGCACGATCGTTTCACCAAAGCAGGCGAATGCATAACCGGTAATCACCGGAACGGGTGGCGGAGGAACAGGCACATTCACCGTAGCGGTGGCGATGCACCCATTGGCATCACGCACCTGCACAGTGTAGGAACCGCTCGCCAAACCATTGAACACATTCGACGCCTGGTAGCTTGCACCGCTGTTGATGCTGTACTCCAAGCCTGCGCCAACAGCCGCCACCGTAATCGCGCCATTCGGTGGCACGCACGTGGTTGCCGTTGCGCTCACATCGGTGATCACGGGACCTTCCACCGAGCCAACAGGCACCACAACAGATTCCGTGCAGCCGTTCGCGTCGGTCACCGTGGCCGTGTAGCCGCCCGGTGCGAGGCCGCTGGCCGTCGTGCCTGAGGCGCCATTGCTCCATACCACCGTATAGCCAGGCGTCCCACCGGATGGCGCCACCGTGGCGCTGCCATCGTTGCCCGCACAAGTGGCGTCCGATACGCTGGTGACGCCAAGCGTGAGCGCTGGCGGCTGGGTGATGGTGACCGTCGTGCTACCTGTGCAGCCATCGGCATCTGTGGCGGTGACGGTGTAGGTGCCCGCGCCCAGCAGGCTCTGGCTCGGACCTGAAAGGTTGCCCGGCTGCCATAAGTAGGTGTATGGCTGCGCGCCACCGCTCGCGCTAACCGAAGCGCTGCCATTGCTCAGGCCGTTGCACGTCGCCGCGGTCACGCTGCCCACGTTCACTGTGATGGTCGGGCATGCCACGCACGGCTGCAGCTCGCTGGCGTTGTTGATCACGAGCTCGGTGCCTGCGCCATCGATCACGCGGATGGGATAGTTCGCCGGAGGCGGAATGCTCGTGCCCGTGGCGAACTCCTGCCACGAGCTCACGTTCACCGCGCAGCCCGGTGGAATGATGCAGAGCAGGAAGCAGGCGCTGCAATCCTGCGTGGTCACTTGCTGTTGCCACACATAGGGGCCTACGCCGTTGGATGCCACCAGCGCTCCGGTCAGGGGATCGATGCACACGCTCAGCGGCGCGCACGGGCTCACCACCACATCCATGGTGCTGGTGCCGCAAGCGAGCGTGTAGGTTATGGTGTGCGTACCGACGCCCGCGACTGCTGGATCGAACTGGCCGGCTGAGCCGTTGGTGATGCCAGGACCGCTCCATGCACCACCGGAAGTCTCTGAGCCCAACGTGATAGGTGCTCCATTCACACACTGCACGGGAACGGCATCGATGCTGGAATAGCAGCATTCCACCAAGGGCGGCGCGCAGGTGGCGAGCGCCACCGAAGCCACGAAACCGTTGCCGCAGGCCACCACCTCGCCATTGTAATTGATCGCCACATCGTAGACCGCGCCAGGCGTGCTCGCTGATCCAATCAGGTTCAAGTCGCCATCGAAGAAGTACACGCCATTGCCCGAGCCCACCACCACGTTGCCGCAGCTGTCCACCACAAGCCCGCTGTTCTGCGCGCTCGCCTGGCCCAACTGCGTGGTGGTACTGCCACCTGGAATGCTTGCTGTGGCAATGATGACGCCCGTGTTGATGGCGCGTTTGTGCAGCGTGGCGCCATTCTGCGTGTAGAGGTGGCTCGCCGTGGCCGCGATGGCATTGATGGGCTGGTTGGTGACGCCGTAGCCTGCCACGCGGTAACTGAAGCCGTAAGAGTTGTTGCGGCGGTAGATGATGCCCAGGTCCTCGGTGATGCAGCCGATGGTATCGAGCGTGAGGAAGTAGTAGCGCCCGTTCGGCGCGGCGGTCATCGCCCGGATCTCGTTCGGATTGTTGATCAGCGGGCTGGGCGAGAGCGATGCCACATTGGTGCTGCTCAGCACCGCGCCGTTGGTGAGATTGATGCGGAACGCATGGCCGTATCCGATGGGCAGCAAGGTGGAGCCGATGGTGAGCCGCGTGCCCCCAAGCACCATCTGCGTGTAGTCGCAATTGAACGACATGCGCCAGTACTCATCGAAGAAGCCGCCGTTGGCGCTCCATTCCAGCGTTCCACCGGTGTTCACCTTGGCGATGCGCGGATCGGTGCCGGCAGTGATGTAGCAGTTGCCCGCCGGGTCGGCCACCATGCTGCCGATCCAGTAGTTGGCGGTGTCCCAAGGTGTGTTATAGGTCCATTGCAGCGCGCCGGCAGGGCTGTACTTCCGAAGTCGCAGGGGCGAATCGCCGCCATAGACATACACGTTGCTCGCGGCATCCACCTCCACATCCCAGATCCGGTTGCTGTTGCCAAAAGGTGGCGTCACCACCCACGGATCAATCAGGATCGGTCGGCGGTTGTCGTAACCCTCAAGGGTGAAACGCGCTTCGTTCCCGACCGCGTCGAAGCGAACGGGGATCCGCTCTCCACCCCTATCCCGGTAGTTAGCCATAGGCGCATGGTCAACAATGTCGCCATGGCGCGTGGCGATGCGCAGGTGCCCCTCCTCATCAACGCGCAGCGCATGCCCGTCAGCATAGCGCATGCGCACGTTGCCGGCATCGGCCCCCGGCGCAATGATCACATTGTACTTGATGCCCTGCGCCGGATGCATGGTGTACTCAACGTCGATTCCGGGGTAAAGGCCGCGATAGGTCAGTTTCGCATAGCCGCGCACTCCGGCGATATCGCTTACGGCTCGATCCGGCGTCAACGAGGAATACGTATGATGATCAGGACGCAGGTCTTCGGCCAACAGCTTCACGCCCGGTGATGCGCCAACCCATTCCATCCGCACCAGTTCCGTGCTGGTGGTCATCCGCGGCTGGCTGCGATCGCCGCGCTGGCGGTAGAAGTTCTTCTCCTTCTCATCGAAGCGGTACACCACGCCCTTGGTCGTGAAGAGGATCTGAAGCGCGCCCTCATCCACGGCGTAGAGCACCTGATCACCGGCCAGTCCGGTGCGGCCATCGAACTGCCCCTTGTTCTCGATGAAGCTGCGGTCGGAGAGCAGCGAGGCGCTCCAGCGAGACGGTGCGAGCTGGGCTTGCGTCTGGACGATTCCGCAAATGAGTCCGGTGAAGAGTAGCTTCCGCTTCATCTGGTGCGATTAGGAGCAGCCGCGCACAAGGCTGCCAGCCAAAGCTAGAAGGATGGGGCAAACAGGATGAACTTGATCGGCGTAGGCCTGTTCTACCTTGACAAGCCCGCTTGACCACGGTCTGGAACGCGGACTGAAGCATCCGATGGTTCCGCAAGAAGATCGCCGTGCCGCCCACTCCGTGACCTCTCACTGGGTGGGCTTCGCTTCACTCCCCTGCCGCAGGTCCTGCAGCACTCCCGGGAGCGCCGTGGCGACGATTCCCTCGCGCAACCCGGACCAGAGGTAGTTGAAGACCGAGCGGTCCTTGCGCCGATCGACGGCGAAATCGCCATGGCGGAAATCGGGCCCTGAGCGCTTGTTGCGCGAATGCACCACCAGATTCACCAAGCTCGAGAGGAACTTTCTGGTCTCTCCGGATCCGTCCTTCCGGATAAGCTCGATGTCCAACCCCTCGTAGGTCATGTCCGCCCGGCCCGTCGCGCGATCCTTATCCGCATCCATCGTCATCACGACCCCACGGATCGTGCCTGCCTTCGCGCGTACCAGCATCAGGTCAGCCGTCATCTGGTTGAATACCGTGAAAGGCAATCGGCCGATCGTCGCCTTCGCGGTGAACCGATCGGTGCGATCGGAGATCACGGTGCGCAGATCCAAGGTGACATCCGCCTTGTCATAACCGCGTGCAATGGCACTGATGACCATCGTATCGGTACTCAGGCTGTCCACACTGCACAACCCCACCACCACCGCATGGATGTCGGAGAAGGCCACCTCCCCATAGTCCGGAGTGAGTTCATTCTTCTCGTGATAACGCACATTCCATCGGTCGGCTACCAGGCTGTCCATGCATACGGCCATCGGCAGTTCACGGATCATGCGGGCAGGCAGGGGCTTGTTCAGGAACGGCTCATCGGGCATGGTCTTGTCGCGGTACACATTCAGGGCCACTCCCGCGCAACGCATGTTGTCCATCCGCAGAATCCGGGAGCTGATGAGCGCGGGCAGATCGAGGCCCGCCAACATCGCGGTATCCATCTGCGCATCAAAGAGGTCGGTCTCGAAGCGGACCAGGTGGTGATAGCGTTGGGGTCCATTTCGTGGCTTCAAGTCAACATCGACCACGCGGAGCAATCTCCCTTCATCGTCCAACGACACGCTCCCCACCCTCAGGTCGTAGAGTGGTGGCAGCGTGGCCCGTATCCCTTGCACCTGGCTGGTGGCCGATGCGAATCGCAGATCGAATGGTGCTTCGCCGCCCCACTGGCTGCGCAGTTCCAACACCTGTAGACCAAGGGTGTCCACGCGCAGTTCCAAGCTATCGCCCGTGCGGTGCATGCGCAGCACGGCGCCCTCGATCACCAAACGGTCGGCATTCAAGGAGGTCAGGTCCACCGACGGGCGTTGAGCTGCCGTGGTGGAATCGTTCATAAGGATCACCTCGATGTCCGGTCGGATCACCGAAATGGAACGCATGGACAAGGTGCCACCGAAGAGCAGGCGCCAGACCGACAGGCCCTGTACGGCTATCTCATGAACCTGCCCACTCACCCGCATCGCACGGTCGCCCATCGCTGTATCCGGTTCCGCGGCCGGCTGCGTGATCCGCAGGTCGGACCATTTGACATCACCTCGTAACAGATGGATATCGACGCTCCCGAAGCTCACACTGCTGCCGCTCCCACTGACCCCGGTGAGGATGCGCTCGCTGCGCTTGAGGACGGCATGCTCGAGCCAGCGCACACCCAGGAATCCGGCTACAACCAGCACGAGTGATATCACCAGCAGTCGGACCCATCGGCGTATGGTGCGGCGTTTCATGAGCAGGTTCTTGGGCTTGTTCAGCAGAAGTGGTCACTCTTTCACTCTGCCATAGTGCATGAAGGTAGGCGCACCTGCCGCGAATGAGCTGAGCGGGATCACCTGCGTACCTCGCCACCGGTATGTCAACCCCGCAATTGAACAGCAACGTCTATCGCGGTAAACGATGAATTGCTAGACTTGGGTCAACGCGTCGAACCCATGAGCCTTCGTATCCCCTTCACGGTCATAAGCTGGTCTCAGGTGCCCACCACCGTGGTGAATGGCACATCCGGAACCGCTACCATGCGCATCCAGCAATTCGGCGATTTGCGCATCCGCATGATCGAGTACAGCGCCAACTACCTCGCCGACCACTGGTGCGAATTGGGCCACTTGGTCTTCGTGCTCGAAGGCGAACTGATCAACGAATTGGAGAACGGCGCAACGACGGTGATGAAGGCTCCATCGGTTTCCGGTGGTCTGACACCGTCTGGGGCCCTGTGAAGTTGCTGGTAGTGGATGGGGCGTTCTTGAAGTGACCAACGCGAAGAGTCACGCTTGCTCAGCCATTGAACGATCCCATTCCTCTCGAATTCCGCACGCCCCGTGGGCCGCCTTAGTCATAGTCCTCGCACATCGGGGAGCGTCGGATAAAGGCGATAAGAATATCCACCAACTACGCCACCACAGCGGCAATGCTGTAGAGGACTACCTGTCTCCTCCAAGGAAGGAAGGGCCATCCAAAACCCTCGATCCTTCCCTCTTATCCAACACCTTCACGCTCCCTATCCGGAACGTCCTGCCAGTTGAGCCAAAGGCGTGGTCCCACATGTGCGGCAGGTTGTAGGCCACTTCAGCCATCGCTGAGATGGTCTCCTCGCTCCAGTCCTGGGCGAGGCCTTGGGGGATGTTCACCTTGTTGTGCTTCACCATGCCCTTGAATTCCTGGACGTAGTCGCCATAGACGTCCTCCAGTTGATTGAAGGCGATGCAATTGGCGATGCAGTGGTGGATCTCCAGCACTTTCCCCAAGCCGTAGCTCAGTGCATGGCACACGCCCACCTCGCTGTAGGTGAGGCTGAGGCCGCCCATGTAGCTGGCCACCATCAGGAACTCGTCGCTCTTCACATCCTCGCGATCCATGCGCAGGAATACTTCACGGCACATTTCCAGGCTCTTCTCGCTGTAGGCCTCGGCGAAGGTGTTCTTCTTGGTGCCGGTGATGGCCTCCACGCTGTGGATGTAGGTGTCCATGCCCGTGTAGAACCACTGGTCCGTGGGCACCGTGGCGATGAGGTCGGGGTCGAGGACGATCTGGTCGAAGACGGTCCAATCGCACTTCAGGCCAAGCTTCTTCACCGGACCGGTGAGCACGGCGGTCATGCTCACCTCCGCGCCCGTGCCGCTGATGGTGGGCACACCGCAGTGGTAGATGCCAGGCTTCTTGATCAGGTTTAGCCCTTGGTACTGAACACTGCTGCCTTCGTTGGTGAACATCAGCGAGAGCGCCTTGGCCACGTCCATCACGTTGCCGCCTCCGATGCCGATGACACCAGCGGGAAGGCCCCGCCGCGCGAGGATGTCGTCGCGCAAGCCGTCGATCTGCTCCGTGGTGGGCTCCTTCTTTGTGCTGCAAAAGATGATCTCGTCCTCCGCCGTGGCGGGGATGCGGGCGATGAAATCTGCCTTGCCCTCGAAGTAGTAATCGACCAGGAAAATGAAGAACTGCTTGTTAGCCGAGCGGTGCGGATCCAGGATCTCGCCGAGCTTACCGAAGCTGCCCCGGCCATAGCAGGTCTTGGTAACGGACTTGAAGTTGCGGAAGAGGTTCATGCGGTTGCGCCATGCCACTTGCTAGGCGCCGCAAAGGAAGCCGGAAGCGCCCTATCCCAGCACCTCCTTCACCTTGGCGCCGATAGTGGCGGGGCTGTCCACCACGTGGATGCCGCATTCGCGCATCACGGCCTTCTTCGCTGCCGCGCTCTCATCGGCACCGCTCACGATGGCGCCCGCATGGCCCATGGTGCGGCCAACGGGAGCAGTCTCCCCGGCGATGAAGCCGATGACAGGCTTCTTGCAGTTCGCCTTGATCCAATGGGCAGCCTCGATCTCCAGCGCGCCGCCGATCTCCCCGATCATGACGATCGCCTTGGTCTCGGGATCGTTCGCGAAGAGCTTCACCGCTTCCATGGTGGTGGTGCCGATGATGGGGTCGCCGCCTATGCCGATGGCCGTGGTGATGCCGAGCCCGGCCTTCACCACCTGATCCGCTGCTTCGTAGGTGAGCGTGCCCGACTTCGAGACGATGCCCACGCCGCCTTTCTTGAACACGAAGCCCGGCATGATGCCCACCTTGCATTCATCGGCGGTGATCACGCCGGGGCAGTTGGGACCGATGAGCGTGCAGTCCTTGCCGCGGATGTACTCACGAGCAACAACCATGTCCTTCACCGGGATGCCCTCGGTGATGCACACGATGACCTTGATGCCGGCTTCAGCGGCCTCCATAATCGCATCAGCGGCGAAAGCGGGCGGGACGAAGATGATGCTCACGTCCGCGCCGGTGGCCTTCACCGCGTCGCTCACGGTCTCGAACACGGGGCGGTCCAGATGCTGCTGCCCGCCTTTGCCGGGCGTGACGCCGCCCACCACGTTGGTGCCGTATTCGAGCATCTGGGAGGCGTGGAAAGTGCCCTCGCTGCCCGTGAAGCCCTGCACGATGACCTTTGATTTCTTGTTGACGAGTACGCTCATCTGAATGCCGGTTGACGGTTGAGGGTTGAGCTGGTTGAGGGTTGAATGCCCTAGACCGCTTTGGATTGCATGGGCCGCGAAACTAATCGCCCGTAACAGAACTGTCCGAACGGGCATTGGCCGCGAGGAAGGCGCGGACATACACCAGCGCCCCGAGCATGATCACGGATCCCCCGAGGAAGGGCAGCAGGTGCCAGACCTGATAGAAACGTCCGGCCATCAACGGGCCTGCGATGCGACCCAATGACCCGAAGCTCTGATTCATGCCCAGCACCTGCCCTTGCTCTTGGGGCATGGCCCGGCGCGTGAGGATGGTCGCCAGGCTCGGCCAGAGCACGCCGTTGCCGAGCGCCAAAAAGGCAATTGGAACAAAGGAGAGCGGTATGAAATGTTCCTTCGGCACCAGACATGTGCCTGCCAATCCGATGGACACCAGCACGCAGCCCCACGTGATGAGGAACGCTTCAGAGAATCGACGCGTGAGGAAGCCCAGCAGCCCGCCCTGCACGATGGCGCTGGCCAGCCCCACGGCCGCGAACATGTAGCTCACCTGCGCCTCTGTGAGCCCGTAATCGTCCTTCCACAGCAGCGGTACGGCCGTCTGCATCATGGCGAAGGCGGTGAGGTAGATGAAGCCGATAAGGTAGATGTCGCGGAAGCGGGCATCGCGAAGGGACTTGATGGTGGCCGTAATCGGCGCGAACCGGATCGGCGCCTTGGTATCGCGCTGGGTATGCGATTCAGGCAGGAAGAACCAGATGCCCGCAAGATTGATCACGCACAGGCCGAAGGCCATGTAGCCCACAGCCGGCGCGCCGAAGGCATCGTACACCAATCCGCCCAGCGGCGGCCCGAAGATGAAACCCAGTCCGAATGCCGCGCCCACCATGCCGAGCGACTTCGCGCGCCGCTCCATCGGCGTGATGTCCGTGATGTAGGCCTGTGCGGCAGCAATGTTGGCGGAGCCCACGCCCGTGAGCATGCGTGAGAGCATGAGCACCCACACGGTGCCCGCGAAGGAGAAGAGCAGATAGCTCACGGCGCTTATCGCCACAGCGACGAAGATCACCGGCCGCCTTCCGAACCGGTCGCTCACCGCGCCCCAGAAAGGACCGAAGGCGTACATGAGCAAGGAGAAGACCACGGAGGTGTCGCCCACGAGAGCGTCGCTGGCGCCCAGTTCGCGCGCCACGAATGGCACCACCGGGATGAAGATCCCGAAGCCCACCAGGTCGATGAAGATGGTGATGAAGAGGACGACGAGGCGGCGGTCCATGCGGGAAGCGGGCGAAAAGTAGAGCGCTGAATCCGCTAGGGCGCCTCACTCGTGCGCCACGAAGGGCCGCGACACCTGGGTGCCCTTGCGCATGTAGGGGCGCACGATGAGGCGGATGGTGTTCTTCCAACTGAGGTACTTCCAACCCCAGTTCACCAGCACCATCATGCGGTTGCGGAAGCTGACCAGCTGCGCGACGTGAACGAACATCCACAACAGCCACGCGACCGTGCCGCCGAAACTCCGCTTGCCGAGGTCGACCACCGCACGCCGGCGACCGATCACCGCCATACTGCCCTTGTCCCGATAGGTGAAGTGCAGCGGATCCTTCTCTTCCGCGCGGCGGATGAGGTTGCGCGCTACATGGCGCCCATGCTGCATGGCCGCCTGCGCCCCCTGCGGATGACCGTTCGGCCAAGCCGATTCCTGCATCAGCGCGATATCGCCCAATATGTAGATGTCTGAGAATCCTTGCAGCGCAAGCGTGCGATCCACGATGTATCGATTGGCGCGCTCATGCAGCCCGGGTTCGAGTCCAGGAACGAGCACACCCTTCACCCCAGCGGCCCAAATCACGGTGTTCGTTTCCAATGCGCTGCCATCGCCTAGCAGGATGTGCTCCTCGTCACCGCCCGTGACGCGCTGGTTCAGCAGCACCTCCACGCCCAGCGCGCGCAAATAGCTCAGTGCGTTGGCGCTCGAAGCCGGACTGAAGTTCTTCAGCACGCGATCGTTGCTGTCGATGAGCACGATGCGCATGAGGCTGCTCTCCAACTCCCTGTATTCGTGATGGAGCACGGTGCGCCGGATCTCCGCGAGCGCGCCGGCCAGTTCAACGCCGGTGGGCCCGGCACCTACGATCACGAAGTTGAGGCAACGCCGACGCTCCGCTTCGTCGTCCAGCACCATGGCTCGCTCAAAATCCTGCAGGAAGTCGCTGCGGATGTCGAGCGCCTGGCTGATGCTCTTTAGCTGCATGGCCACTTCAGCCATCTGACGGTTGCCGAAGAAGTTGGTGGTGCTGCCCAATGCGAGTATGAGGATGTCGTAGCGGAAATCGCCGACGTTCGTCTCGAGGCGCTTTTCCTCCGACACCACACGCAGCACCTCTGCCATGCGGAAGGCCACGTTGGGCATGGGGCCCACGGTGCGCCGGAAGGGATGCCCGATGCTGTCGGCGCCGAGGCTGGCCGTGGCGACCTGGTACAGCAGCGGCTGGAAGCAATGGTGGTTCTGCTTGTCGAGCAGCAGCACCTTGTAAGGCTTGCCGGCCAGCCGCTGCACCACCTCCAACCCGGCGAAGCCACCGCCGACCACGATCACCGTGGGAAACGGCAGGTTGTCGTATTGGTGCTTGACGGCGCTGTGCATGGGTCCAAAGATCCGGACATTTGCCGCCCGCTGATGCATCCATCCGACACCATCGCCGCCATTGCCACAGCACCCGGAACCGGTGCCATTGCCGTGCTGCGGCTCAGCGGGCCGGACGCGCTCGCCATCGCCCGACGCCTCGCCCCATCCATTCCAGAGCCCATGGAGGAGCGCAAGTCCTGCTTGGCGGCGCTGAGAGATGAAGAGGGCGACGTGGATGAGGGTCTGGTCACCTGCTTCCAGGGCCCGCGCAGCTATACCGGCGAGGACGTGGTGGAGATCAGCGTTCACGGCTCCACTTACGTGCAGCAACGCCTGCTGCAGGCGCTGCTGGCCGCCGGCGCGCGCATGGCCCTGCCCGGCGAGTTCACGCAGCGCGCATTCCTCAACCGCAAGCTCGACCTGAGCCAGGCCGAAGCCGTGGCCGACATGATCGCCAGCCAGAGCGCGGCGCAGCATCGGTTGGCCCTGCAACAGCTCAAAGGCACCTTCAGTGAGCGCATCGAGAACCTGCGGCAACAGCTCATCGATTTCGCTGCGCTGATCGAACTGGAGCTCGACTTCGGTGAGGAGGACGTGGTCTTCGCCAAGCGCCCGGAGCTGATCGCCCTCATCGACCGCATCACGGATGTCTGCACGCAACTGACCGACAGCTTCCGATACGGCAATGCCGTGAAGCAGGGCGTGCCAGTGGCCATCATCGGTGCGCCCAACAGCGGCAAGAGCACACTGCTCAATGCGCTGCTGCAGGAGGACCGCGCCATCGTGAGCGAGATCCCAGGCACCACGCGCGACACCGTGGAGGAGGCCATCACCATCGGCGGCGTGCTCTTCCGCTTCATCGACACGGCGGGCATCCGAAAGACCGAGGACACCGTGGAGAAGCTCGGCATCGAGCGCAGCTACCGGAAAGCGAGGGAAGCCAGCCTCGTGGTGCTGCTCGGCGATGCCAGCGTGATGAACGAGCAGGCCTTCGCGCTGGAGGCCCGTATGCTGCGTGAGCGCGTCGGCGACGGCCCTGCCATCATCCCTGTGCTGAACAAAGCGGACCTCTCCCCCATACCATCGAACGGCACGCTCAGCATCAGCGCGAAGCACGGTCAGGGGCTTGATTCGCTACGGCAGCGCTTCCTCGACCATGTGAACGCCTTGCACGCCGGACATGGCGATGTGGTGGTGATCAACGCCCGTCATGTGGACGCTCTCACCAGAGCCCGCGCAGCACTTTTGGATGCGCGCCGTGCCATCGCGCAGGGCATCAGCGGCGAGCTGCTGGCGGTGGACCTGCGGCGCGCGCAGCACCACCTAGGGGAGATCACCGGGCGCATCACGCCCGATGACCTGTTGGGAAGCATCTTCGGCAGATTCTGCATCGGGAAGTGAGGCGACATTGCACAGATTGATTCAGGAATGCCTTGCCTTGTTCGATGGAACCCGGCATATTTGATTCGCTTTTCGAATCATTCTGCATGAAACGGAAGCTTGTGATTTCCGCCTCCACGCTGTTCGTTGGCTTCCTTGCCATGGACACAAGCACCTATGCCCAGGATGACGGTCAGGTGTACAAGGTGATCCGGCTGGGCGGGCAACAGACGGCGTCGGGCTATCTCATCAGTTGGTTGGATATCACCCCGGATGGCAGCATGATAGCCGCTACAGCCACGCAGGGTTTCCCGTTGCGGTTCTTCCCACCAGACCAGCCGGAGTCAACGCGTGAAATCGATGTGGGCAACTGGTACGCAGGATCGCGAGCGCGATACAGCCTTGGCGGGAAGTACTTGGTCCTGCAACAACTGTTTTACCTGGACTTCGCGCCGAACAAAGACCGACCCATCAAGTACGAAGTGGTCGATGCGGCTTCCGGTGCTGCGGTCCGCGTATTCGAAGACCTCTTCGCTGCTTCACTGACACCCGATGAATTGACCGTGGTGACGCTTGACAACGACGGAATCCACTTCGTGGACCTTGCTTCTGGTAACAAGGACAACGAGCGGACCATCCAGCGGACAGGCAATGCCGTGGCCGTATCCCCCGATGGCAGCCGTTTTGCCGTGGCGCATCGGCCCATGAAGACGGAACTGGAGGCCATTCCTGCGTTGCGCAATGACAAGGACGCCATCAAGGCCGGCATGAAGCAGGGCCAGATCGTGATCGTCTATGACATGGCGACCCGGAAGCCGCTTTTCACCCTTCCAGAACTCTTCGACAAGGTGTTCCGGCTGGAGTACAGCGCGGACCAGCAGGACCTATGGATCCACGCCAAGCCGCACACGCGCAAAGGCGGCAATCCAAACATCAACCAGAGCTATGTGGAAGTCTCCGATGCCGCCACTGGTGCAATGCGGCGCACCTCATTCCCGTCGCTTGCGGCGTATGAGCCCGACTTCCGCGCAAATCCGGATGGGAGGCTCTTCGCGATCGGTAGCAGCGGCGGCAAATACCAGGAGGTGCATCTCTATGAGCGCGCCACTGGTCGGATGGTGAACCGGTTCGTCGTCGCTTGGCGCCTTTGGGAGAACCTGGACAAGGGTGAATTCGCCAGCGGCGATGGGAGGCTGAGTTTCTGCTTCCTTCCGGACAATAGGCGCATGCTCCTGACGAGTGGCAACCGGCTGATTGAATGGACCTACGCGCCATGATGCGGGCAACTACCATCGGATTGCTGGTGCTGACCAGCCTTAGCGCTGCCGCTCAGCGGAAGGAACTCATCGTCGACAAGGAGGCCATCCTGGCGCGCGCGGCCCAAGCCTTCGATGCGGCTCTGCAGCCTGGCGCGGAACTGCATGCCACGGTGCTGGCGGAGGACCTCATCGGTCGGTATGTCCTTCAGGTGAGCATCCGCGACCATGGGGACGTGAGCAGCGTCTTCGTCGAGCGCCGAAGGCCACGACATCCGGTCCCAGAACCGATTCAAAGACCTCGTGTACCGGATCAGCCTGCCATTCAAGATGCCCAAGGGAAAGCAGTATCGCCTTGAGCACTCATTCGACCTGGATGCCATCCGGCGATGACCCCGAATACCCAAACCAATCCAAGCAAAGCCCATGAAAAAGCCCATCGTGACAATCGCACTGCTGATGACCTCAGCTGGCCTGCATGCCCAGGAAGAGATGACCACTTTATGGGAAACCAAGCTGGGCCATCGCTTCGACTATACGGGAACCGGCGCCGAGGAACGCGGCTACAGCTACGCGGCCGACGATAAGGAGGTCACCGTATTCGACAACAAGACCGGCGCTACCAAGTGGACCGGTCGGTACAAGGACCTCACCCCGAAGCTCAACAAGGTGGATGAACTGACTCCTTTCTGGGAGAGTGACGCGCTCTTCCTGTTCGACCGCAAGATGGGCAAGGACCAGATCGCCGTGCTGGATATCGCTACCGGCAAGATGCTATGGGGCACCGACAAGTACCAGAACGTGTTCGATGAGAGCATCGTTTATGTACCAGAACAGGACGCGTTCGCCATCGCGCTGAAGGAGTCGCTGGTGTTCGTGAAGGCGAAGACCGGAGAAGAGGTATGGAGAACAGACAAATTCAAAGGAGCGGTAGGCAAGTACATGAAGACATCGGACGGCAAGCTGGTCATGGTCAATTTCATGCCCGGCGGACTGGCAGCGATATTCTCCGGTTTCAAGAACCAGATCGTGAAAATCGACCTGACGAACGGGAACATCCTGTGGGAGAACACCTACATCGGCCGTGCCGAGCGCAAGGTCATCAGCAAGACCTTCCTCTACGACCTGAATGTGATGGGCGACAAGGTCTTCCTCCGCATGAACGGCATGCAGGTGTACGACCTGAACACCGGAGCCAACCTCTACAGCGCTGCCTTCGACTTCACGCCGGACAAGATCGTGGGCGCGCCAGCCGGTTCGAAGAAGTTCGGAGTGTACCATGCCGTGGCCGACCCCGTTATCGTCGGTGACGACCTTTATGTGCTGGACATGAGCAGCAAGAAGAGCCAGTATGTGAAGAAGTACGACCGCAACAGCGGCAAACTCCTCTGGACCAGCCCGGAAATCAAGGAGGCAAGGGCCATTCCCAACATGTATGTCGTTGGCGACCGCGTACTGCTCCAGATCGGCGGCAACGTGGAGGCCCAGGCGTACATCTATAAGCGTGAATCCGATGGCAAGGGCGGATGGACGATCACCGAGGAGTGGCGCATCTGGCATCCCAACGTGAAGCCGAATGGAATCCAGGCTTTCAGCGCCGCCGACGGCAGCATCATCTGGGACAGCGAGCGATTCCGCAAAGGCATCACCAATGCGGTGGTTATCGGCGACCAGTTCGTGGTGTGCAGCGGTAAGGAGCTCTACAGCATGGACGCGAGCAACGGAGCAGAGAAATTCGTGGTGCCTGTGGCCAAGGGCGGTGTCGGCAATGCCGATCAGATCATGACCTACAAGGATTTGATCGTCGTGATCGGTGATAAAGGAGTGAGCACGTTCAACATGACCACGGGCGAGCCCGTATCAATGGGCAAGTACAAGAAGTCGGACCTTGAGGATGTGGAAGGCGACCGCATGATCCTGAAGACGGCGAAGGCGGATATCGCATGCTTCGACCTTGACAATTGCACCTACAAGGAATTCAGGGCACGGACCGGGGCGGTGACCAGCATGAGCACAGATGGAAACTTCGTGTACGTGTACGACAAGAAGAACGTGACCAAAGTGGCAACCCGGTAACAAGCTGACCGATGGCCGGGCCGCGACCTCGCGTCGCGGCCCGGCCATTCACGAAGGAAGCGAACTTCGCCGCGTGCATCTCCTGCTCAGCTCCTTCTGCTTCGGCAGCGTGGAGCACTACCGCATGCTCGCCAGGCATCCGAAGGTCGTCATCGACATCGGCGAGCACTACGTGCGGCAGAGCTACCGCACACGCACCAGCATCATCGGCCCGAACGGCGTGCAGCAGCTGAGCGCGCAAGTGGAGCACGGTCATGGTCTTAAGATGCCCATGCGCGAGGTGCGATTGTCCTATGCTGAATCCTGGCCCGCCCAGCACCTTCACGCCATCCGCAGCGCCTACGGCAAGACACCCTGGCTCATCCATTACATCGATGAGATTGAAGCCGTGATGACGACCCATCACGAGCGGCTCATCGACCTGAACATGGCGACATTGCAGCTTGGGCTGCGGTGGCTCGGGCTGCCCACCCGAGTGGAGGTCGCCGAGCACTACGTGGAGGACCCGGCGGGCATGGCGGACCTGCGGACCTCATTCCACCCGAAGAAGCCGCTTCCGCCAGAAGTTCCGCCCACCCTACCCTATGCACAGGTCTTCGCGGACCGGCACGGATTCCATCCCCGAATGAGCGTGATCGACCTGGTTTGCAATTGCGGACCCGATGCGCCTGTTCATGTGCTCAATTAGGGCGCATCGGCTCGCTTTCAGCGAAATTCCCTTCTTTTGCCGCCCAATTCCACTTTCACCAACCAACCCCATGAAGACCCGTTCCCTCCTTTCCCTGGCCGTGGCCGCCCTCCTCGCAGCTTGCGGCGGCGGTGCTGCCGATACCCCCACCCAAGTGGCGGAGAAGTACCTCACCGCGCTGAACAAGCAGGATTTCGATGCCGCGAAGAAGCTCGGCACGGAGAAGACCGTTGCCATGTTGGACATGATCGCCCCGATGATGAAGATGATGGGTGATGCCGCCAAGGAGAAGTCCGGATTCAAGATCCTGGGCGAGAAGATCGAGGGCGAAAAGGCCACCGTGACCTACCGAGGGGAGGGCAAAGACGCCGACGAGACGGTGACCTTGGTGCAGATGGACGGCAAATGGCTGGTGGACATGGCCAAGGAAGAAGGCGGTGACACCGAAGGCGGCGACTTGATGAACCTGGATTCCCTGATGGAGGACGGGAGTGAGGTGATCGAGGAGAACGGCGAAGTGCTGGAAGAAGCCGCGCAATAAGCGCGATCCAATCAACCGACCCCGGAGCATGGCCCGAAAGGCGCTGGCTCCGGGGTCAGTGTTTCTGGTGATCCAGCACCATCTCGAACCGCTCGGAGTCGAGGAAGCGCATGAAGCGCCCACTGACCGCGAGGTCGCTCTCGGTGCTGTCGAACACCGCCAAGCCATAGCCATCCTGGAGGATGCGGGCAATCAGCTCGGAGCAGAACAAACTGGTGGTGTCATTCCGATCGAAGCGATGGTCGAACGGCACTTTGCGGCGCAGGTAGTGCTTGGCCCGCAAGGCGATGCCGCTCCGGTCTCGATCGGTGCGCAGCCGCGTCACCACCACGCTTCCGTGCTTGCTTTGGGAAACGAAGGCCTGCAGCCGGTGGGCCTGCATGCCATCCGAATCGGACACGCTGTTCGACACGGAATGGATCACCCACAATCCGCCCTCGTGCTCGGCGATGATGCCGCAATGCGAGAGGTCATACTCCTCTTTAAGCACGTTGGCGATCACATCGCTCACCCAGCCATGACCACGCCGAAGGATGAGGTCGCCGTCCTGCAGCAGCGCCACCTCATCATTCGTGAGGGAATAGCGCTCGATCGCAGCACCTTCCGTTTCGGCGCCCACGAGCAAGCCTCCCACGATGACCATGGAAGCCACCGCCATACCGATGATCACTCCTCTTTTCATCCGCTGGTCCGCCGCGAAGTAACGGTCTCAGGCCGGCATGCTTGGCCGTTGCGGCCCGCACGCTATTTTGCCACCGTTATGACCCGCGTGCACGCATACCTATGCTTCCTGCTGGCCCCGGCCATGACCTTCGGTCAGGCCGACGCATTCCAGCGCGAATATGACGAAGCGACGCGGCTGGATAGCGTGGGCAAGCATGCTCAAGCGGTGAAGATCCTCGACCGATTGGTCAAGCGGCCCGATTGGGAGTACAGGGCGCGCATGCAACGGAGCGCCATCCTATTCAGCCACCTGGGCCGGACGCAGGAAGCTTTCGAGGATGTGACCGAGGCGATGCGACTGAGACCTGATAGCATCGGACCCTACCTCAACCGGGCCTCCTACTACCTCTCCACCAGCATGCCCGACCGTTCGTTGGCCGACCTCGAATCAGGCCTGGCTCGTTGCCGCAAAGCCGAGGACAGCGCTTCGTTTTACCTCAACATGGGCGCGGCTTATGGTCAGATGCGGAAATTCCAGGATGCCCTCAGGTCCTACGACAACGCATTGGCCCTGAAGCCCGACGATTGGGGCTCGCTTTCCAACAAGGCCGCGGTGCTCGATGATCTCGGGCGACCCGACGAGGCGAAGACCATCTACCTGAAGCTTCATGCGCAGAAGCCCGAAGAAGTGGTGATCCTCAACAACCTCGGCTTCCTGGCAAGCAATCAGGGCGATCATGCCGAGGCCATGCGATGGTTCGATAAGGCCCGCAAGCTCACGCCTGACGACGCCGTGGTGCTGAACAACCTTGCATATGCCCAGTTAAGGATCGGTTCGGTGGATGAGGCTCTACGCAACGTCCAGCGTTCCATCAAGCTCTATCCGGCCAACAGCTACGCCCACCGCAATCTGGGCCTCGTTTGGCAGGCGAAGAAAGAGAAGGGCAAGGCGTGCGATGCGTTCGAGGAGGCCATCAGTCGGGGATTCACTGCGCAATACGGACCCGAGGTGGAGCAGCTGCGCCGCGAATACTGCACACCGTGAAGCGCACGCCCACTGCCTGCGCCGTGCTGGCGCTATCCGTTTTGCAAGCCCAGCAGCCTGACACGACGATCATCCGCATCGCGGGGGAGCACGCCCGGAAGAAAGAATGCCGTGAGGCCGACCGTCTGTTGGCCCCGCTGCTGCAGCGCGAGCCTCCATTGTCCGATGCGGTGCTGATCCGCGCCTCGTGCCGCATCCGGAGCGGCGAGCAGGTGCAGGAGCACATGCATGCCTTGCAGGAGGTGCTCAACCGCGAGCCGCATCATTTCAAAGTGCTCCTTTACCGCGGCGACCTGTACAACGACCTGCGCATGTTCGACCGCGCCGAAGCCGACCTGGACCTGGCGGTGGAACATGCGCCCGACACCGCGTCGTTGATCGAGGCCTTGAACCGGCGGGCGTGGAACAGCCTGCAATCCAGGAAGCATGCGAGCGCGAAGGCGGATTGCGAGCGCGCGCTCGCCATGGACAGCGTGAGCCAGACCGCGCTGAACAACATGGCCCTCGCCGCCAGCGAACTGGGCGATACCGCCACGGCCTTCCGCATGCTCAAGGCCATGATCCACTTGGACCCTAAGAGCACAGCCGGATGGATCAACACCGGCTATTTCCTCGGCACCTGCGGCAGGCACGCCGAGGCGCTCACCTATTACGCCGAGGCGGAGAAGCTGGGCCGCAAGGATTCCCGCCTTCTCAGCAACCGCGGCTTCTCCAAACTAGGCGTAGGCGATATCAAGGGAGCGCGGAAGGATGTGGAACAGTCCATCGCCTTGGATGGCAACAACCCCTACGCCTACCGCAACCTCGCCCACATCGAACTGGCCGCCAGGAATACCAAGGCCGCATGCACCGCCATGGAGCGGGCCCTCGCGCTCGGCTTCACACGCATGTACGGCAACGAGATGATCGACCTCCGACGAACCCACTGCAATTGAGACCATGCGCATCATTCCATTGATCCCCTTCCTCCTTCTCGTGCATGCGGCCAGCGGCCAGCACCGATTCGATCGCGGCTATGGCCATGCCACAATCGGCGAAGCGATGGTCCTTGCCGAGCAGAGCAAGGGCGATGAGGCGCTGAACATGCTGGCCACCATACACCGCAGCGATTCGCTCTATGAGCGCAGCCTCTTGACCCGCATTCGTTTCCTTGTGGATCAAGCGGCCCTTGCCAGCGCCGAGAAGACCTGCATGGAGGGCATGGCGCTGCGCGGGGAGATGAGCAGCGCGTTCATGCTCATGCGCACCGCCATCCTGCTCGACCAAGAGCGCCACGACGCCACCATTCAGGCGTGCGACTCTGTCATCGCCGAGCTTCCCGGCAATTTCCGGGGGCGGCATGTGAAGGCCCTTGCCCTCGCGAAGAAGGGCGATCGCAACGCGGCGATGCGGCTGGCCATAGGACAATGCCCGTCGCTTCCCATTCCAACGCGACGCGCATATGCTGCTTGGAGACATGGCTCAGAGCGAGGACAAGCCGTCGCAAGCGGCCCTTGCGTACATGATGGCCCAACTCGTGCGCTTCGACGACCGGAAGGCCGAGCAGCTGCTGGTCATGTACGACAAGTGCCTGGGCGGAAGCGCAGAGCCCGCACGCACGGGATACGACCTCTCCATCGCCGGCGACGACCTCGACGATATCGACCTGCTGATCAAGAGCAAGGTGGCCATGGATCCCAAGTACAAGGTGAAACCTGATCTGACCTACCCCACTTGCCGACAGTCACACGTGCTCTTTAAGTCGCTCGCGGAGCGCAAGGGCGGGCGGCCGGGATTCTACGAGAAGTTCTATGGCCCCATGGTGAAGGCCATCATGGATGAAGGAAAGTTCGAGGCCTACGTGTACCACTGCCTCATCGCCAGCAGCAATGCGCAGGTGAACAGCGCGGCGGTGAAGAACAAGGCCAAGGTCGTCGAGTTCAGGAACTGGCTCATCGGCGTAATGCAAGAGCACTACCAGATGTTTCCGGAGAAGGAGGATGGCCCGATGCTGGCGCACCTATACAACGATTCCGATGACCTCCTCGCCTACGGGCCTGGCGATCTTAAGACCGGCAAGAACACCGGCGAATGGGTGGTCTTCAGCAACGGCGGGCGCGTGAGCGGTCGCGGCAGCTTCAACAGCGGCGGCGAACGCGAAGGCCGCTGGACCCATTGGAGCCGCAGCGGCGCGCTGGAAAGCGAGGGCGATTACCGCAACGGCAAGTTCAATGGCCTCATCCTGAATTATCACGACACCGGCAACAAGCAGGATTCAACCGTCATGCGCGAGGGGGAAGCGCAACGGCCCGAGCTGCAACTACTACCGCCTCGGCGGCCGGCGCGGATGCAAGGTGGCCGTGGACGATGCCTGGACCGGACCGGTGACCGAGTACCGTCCCGGTGGCATGGTGGAGTGGGAATACGCGTTGAAGGCAGGCAAAACCGATGGCTCCGCGCGGCAGTTCCACGCCAATGGCGCGCCGCAGTACACCGGCGATTTCAAGGACGACCAGCGCACCGGCACCCATGTGGAGTACCACGCCAACGGCCAGAAAGCGGAAGAGTACAGCTACGTGGCGGGCAAGGGCGAGGGCGGATGGAAGAACTGGCACCCGAACGGCAAGGTGTCGAAGGAAGGCACCCTGAAGGCCGGATCGCCAATCGGTGAGGTGCGCACCTACGATGAATGGGGCACCTTGCGGAAGATCGAGCGCTATGGCGAGGGCGGTAAGCTCCAAGGCCTGCGCGAGGAGTTCAACAAGAATGGCAGTCGCCACATGGACATGGAGTACAAGAACGACCTGCTCGTTCGCTATGTGTACTACGGGCTCGACGGAAAGGTGCTGGGCCAAGGCACGCGATCCAAAGGAAAGTTCCAGCTGAAGGGCTATCATCCCGATGGCACGGTGCGCGTGGAGGGCCTGTACCTGGATGAAGGCGCCAAGGACGGGTTGTGGAAGTATTACCACCCCGATGGCACGCTCGACAGCGAGGAGAACTATGCGAAGGGCACAGAGACTGGTATCCACAAGTACTTCGATGAGGGGGGCTTCCTCACCCGGCAGGACGAGTACTACGAGCGGGAGGGGAACACCTACCGCGCCTACACGCGCTACTTCCGCTCAGGGCAGGTGTCCGAGCGAGGCCAGATGAAGGGCAGCAATGTCGAGGGCGTGCTGCGCCGCTTCTACGCCAATGGCACGCAGCGGACCATCGAATACTATGTCGATGGATCGCGCGAGGGCTGGCAGGAGTACTTCGATCCCGATGGCAAGCGGGTGTATGCCGAGCGCTACGATGCGGGAGCCATCGCCGAGCGCGTGGACTACGATGAACAGGGCGTGGAATACGGGCGGGCTGTGGTGCCTGCTGGCCCCTTCGAGCTCGTGACGAAATACCCCAATGGCAAGGTGATGCAGCGCCTGGGCATGATGAACGGATGGCTACATGGCAAATCCATATGGCTCTATCCGGACGGGGGCACCGAGTTGGAGGGCAGCTACCTCAATGGCGACCGCCACGGCACCTGGATTCACTACCACCCGAATGGAAAGAAACGCAGCGAGACGGCCTACGTGATGGGTGAAGAGGAGGGCGAAGTGAAGCAGTACCACATGGACGGCACCATTCGCTTTGAGACCACTTACCGGAGCGGCTTGCGTGAAGGTGCATCGCGCGAGTATCACGCGAACGGTAAAATCGCCTTCCTGCGAGTCTATGAGAATGGCGAGCAGCACGGCCCCACCGTCAGCTACACCTACGATGGCGTGCCGCAGATGGTGCGCTTCTATCATAAGGACGACCTGGTGGCCTACGGCTCCCCGGCCGCCGATGGCAGTGTGAAGGACACCATCCGTCTCAACCTCGGCCTCGCTCGGCTCGAGACGCGTTTCCCCGATGGCGCCGTATCGCGAACGATGTCCTACCGCAACGGAGCGATCGATGGGGAATTCATCGAGTACCACGCCAATGGCCAGCTGATGGAGAAGACGATGAACAAGGCCGGGCAAGTGGAGGGCACGAGCATGGAGTACTACCCCAACGGCAAAACGATGGAATCCTTGCCGTACGTTGATGGCCAGTTGCATGGCGAACGCATCATCTACTGGGACAATGGTCAGGTGCGTGAGCGCGTCACCTATGTGCATGGCCAGATGCACGGCCCGTGGACGGTGCATGACCGCACGGGCAAGCGCCTGGCGACCTATCGCATGAGGAACGACGATGTGGTGGAGATCGGCAAATAGCAAGCGAGCGACCGGACTGGTCATGTTGTGGCTCTTGGCCGTGGCGGGCTCCGCCCAGCCTGCCGACGAGCTGCTCATCTCCATGCGCCGGGCATGGCAGGACCAATCGTCGGTGTTCCTGAAGCGCAACACCACGTACCGCATCGAGCGAACGGAGAAGGGTTTCACCGCCCGGCGCGAGACCGAGGAGCAGGAACTGATGCTGAAGGACCAGACCGGCACCGCGCAAGAGGAGGTGATCCGCTACAGCGGCCTCATCCCGTTGGAGCGTCTCGAGGCCTACACGCTGGTCCCCAACGGCGGCAAGCGCAAGCGTGTGCCCGTGCGATCGGTGAGCCACCGCGACGAGCGCGAAGACCACATCTTCCACGACGATTCGCGCATCGCGAGCTTCGTGATGCCCTCGCTCGTCTCCGGTGCCATCGCCCACATCGAGCACACCATCGCCTATCCGGATGCGCGATTCGTGGCGGGCCACTTCTTCGCGAGCTACCGCCCCACCGTCGAGAGCACATTGACCGTGGTGAGCGATCCGGGAATCGAGGTGGATGTGCGGACCTTCCATCTGCGGGACAGCCTCGTGATCAAGAGCGACCGCATCGAGAAGGGAAAGCGCGTGCAGCGCTTCACCATGAAGCAGGTGCCTGCGCTGCACTACGATGTGAACGCGCCCTCCGCGCGCTACTATGCGCCGCACGCCCAACTCGTGGTCCGCCTGCCGGGGAGCGACGCGAAGCGCAGCGACCTCGACCGCCTGTACGATTGGTACAGCGGCCACATCAAGGACACTTGGGGCGCGCCCGCACGGGAGCTCCAGGCCTTGAGCGACTCCATCGCAACCGGCGCGTCCACCGATCGCGAGAAAGCCGCCCGAATCTACCGGTGGATACAGGACCGCATCCACTACGTGGCCATCGAGGACGGCATGAATGGCCTTGTCCCGGCCCCGGCGATCGACGTGTGCCGAACGCGCTACGGCGATTGCAAGGGCATGAGCAACCTGATGCACACGCTCCTGCGCGCGCAGGGCCTGGATAGCCATCTGGCGTGGGTCGGCACGCGCGAGATACCCTATCGCTACACCGATCTGCCCACAGGCGCCAATGACAATCATATGATCGTCGCGCTGCGCCTGCAAGACACCACGCTCTTCCTCGATGGCACGGCGGCCTCCAACGCCTTCGGCGTTCCTAGCGGCTTCATCCAAGGCAAGCAGACCTTGGTGGCGATGACCAAAGACAGCTATGAGGTGATGCGCGTGCCCGTCATGCCGTCGTCCTTCAGCAGCGTCACGGATTCGGTGCGTGTCCGGTTGGAGGGCGAGGGGCTGGTAGGCAAGGGTGTGATCCGATTCACCGGTTACGAGCGCTACACCATGGCACATCGCCTGCGCCAAGTGCCACCCGGCAAGCAGAACGAGGCCTTGCGCGGTACGTTGACCAAAGGCTCCAACAAGTTCCAACTGGATAGCAGCGAAGTGCTCGGCCTCGACGATCCGGACGCGCCCCTCACCATCCGCTACCACTTCCGCGTGCCGGACCATGCGCACGTCGCGAATGGCAAGCGTTATGTTCCGCTTACCCTGTCCGATCCATGGAAGCACCTGCGCTTCCGGAATGACCGTACACTGCCTGTTTCACTGGAGCATTGCATCAGTCACCGCAACGTGGTGATCCTGGATCTGCCCGCTGGCGCGCGCTGTTCCGGCGTGCCGAGCAAGGACGGGGCAGCGCACGAGGCCTTCCGTTATGACGTGGAGTTGCTGCGCGAAGGCGACGCCGTGATCAGCACCAGCAGCTTCTCCATCGATGCCTTGATGCTCGAAGCCGAGCTTCCAGCTTGGCGCAGCGCCAATTCCGGCTTATTGAAGGAACTTGGCCGCACCATCGTGATTGAAACCCCTTGATCCAATACCCATGCGCCTTGCGATCATCCTGCTGGCCCTGGCCACTGGCCTGCCCCTCGCCGCCCAGCACAAGCTGCTCACCGAATACGACTGGGATCCCAAACCCACCGTGCCGGACAGCCTGCGGAAAGGCGCCGACAGCGATGTGCTGCTGAAGCGCAACATCCTGGGGCAGTACGATAATTCCGGACAGGACCTCGCCTACTTCGAGGTCTTCCACCTGCAGCGCTACCTGCACGACCAGGCATCGGTGGACGCCAGCAAGACCATCGAGCTCGGCGCTGGGCACATCGAGCGCGTGATCCGGATCAAGGCCCGGTCGGTCAACCCCGACGGCAAGGTGCATGAGCTCGGCGAGGACGCCTTCAAGCGCGGCACGGACGAACGGGACAACAGCAGCGTACTCTATTTCGCCTTCGAGGGCCTGCAGCCCGGAAGCATCATCGAGTACCTCATGCTGTGCAAGCAGAGCTCCGATGTCCAAGGCGACCTCACGCGCCTGCAGTTCAGCATCCCAGTGGCTGAGCAGCGCTTCGAAGTGCTGGTGCCTGAAGGCTGGCGCTTCGCCTTCAAGGGCTACAACGGCGTGCCCCTGCCCGAGCTGGATTCATCGCTCGCTGGCGTCCGTAGGCACCACCTCACCTTGCACGGCGTGCCCGCCATGGAGGAGGAGCGCAGCGCCGAGGCCAACCGCTACCGCAAGTACATCGTGGCCAAGCTCGACGCCATTCCCGAGCGGAGCCTCCGCGACATCAGCGGCTACACCCCTGCCACGCGCAATTATCACAAGTCGCTGTACCCCGATTTGGAGAAAGGCACGAAGAAATCGCTTGCCGCGGTGCTGAAGAAGATGGGGCTTTCGTTCGCTCGCGACGAAGAGGACCGGATCCGCACCATGGTGCAATACGTGCGGACAAACTTCCGCATGGCAGAGACCGGCGGAGGCAAGCTCGCCGACCTGGACGAGATCATGCGCACGGGCACCTGCAACAAGTTCGGCCTGCAACGGCTCTATGCCAACCTGCTGCGCGAGGCGGGCATCGAGCATCAGCTGGTGGTCACCAGCAGTCGCGATGAATCGCCCTTCGACCGCGAATTCGAGGCACACAACTACCTGCGCACCCTGACCTTCTACTTCCCCGGCCCCGACAAGTTCTTCGACCCCGCTGCGGCCGGCCTGGGCCTGGGCTACCTCGAACCCGAGAACATGGGCACCCACGGCCTTTTCATCAAGAACGTGGAGCTCAACGGGCTCTTCGCAGGCGTGGGCAGCGTGAAGCGCATCCCCGAACTCCCGGCGGAAAGCACCCGGCACGACCTGGTGCTGACCATCGCTCCCAACGAGGACGGCAGCGAATGCACCATCGACATAGAGAATAGGCTCAGCGGCTACTACGCCAACTTCATCCAGAACTTCTGGTCCTTCTTCGACACCGAGCAGCAAGTGCAGATCATCGGCAACCACCAGAAGCACTTGATCGAAGGCGCTACCGAGCACAAGATCCTCGTGGAGAATGCTGAGCAGCGGTACTTCGGCGTGAAGCCCTTCATCTTCCGCGGCTCGGTGACAACACCGCTCTACACCAACCGCGCAGGCGAGGATGTGCTGCTGAAGGTGGGCGATCTCATCGGCCCGCAGATGGAGATGTACCAGGAGAAGGCGCGCAAGCTGCCCGTGGATGACGGGTTCAACCGCTACTACGATCGGCGCATCACGGTGAAGGTGCCCAAGGGTTGGGCGGTCACCGACCTCGCGCCGATGAGCATACACAAGACGTTGGAGATCGATGGGAAGGTGCAAGCCGAGTTCAAGAGCAGCGCCACCCAGAAGGACGGCGAGATCACGGTGGAGGTGATCGAGTACTACCGCACCACGCATGTGCCGCTGGAGCACTACGAGGCCTACCGCGCCGTGATCAACGCGGCGGCCGACTTCAACAAGCGCAACCTGCTGCTGCATCCGGCCAAGGACTGAGCGCCACGGTTCTTGATGCGCATCAAGCGCAGGAGGCGTCCGGGCACGGCAGCTTTGCCGCATGTCACCGGACATCGCCCCTCCTTCCTGGCTGGACCGCACGGCCTATCCGTTCACCTGCCGCACCTATCACCACCCCGATGGCCGCATGCACTATGTGGATGAGGGGCACGGCCCGGTGCTGCTCTTCGTTCACGGCACACCGGATTGGAGCTTCGGGTTCCGTCATCTGATCGAGGCATTCAGTGCAACCCACCGCTGCGTGGCCGTCGACCATCTCGGTTTCGGGCTGAGCGACAAGCCACGGACGGCCGACTTCACCGTCGCCGCTCATGCCAAACGACTCCAAGGCCTCATCGATCATCTCGGATTGCGCGACCTCACGCTCGTGGTCACCGACTTCGGCGGGGGCATCGGGCTGCAGCATGCGCTTCGACACCCGGAGAACGTGAAGGGCCTTGTGATCTACAACACCTGGCTATGGCCGCTGAACGAGGACAAACGCTTCGCCAAGCCCGCGCGCATCGCACGCTCATGGTTCGGTCGGATGCTCTACCTGCGGTTCGGCTTCAGCGTGAATGTGATGATGCCTTCCGCGTACGGTGATAGGAAGAAACTGATGAAGGCCGTGCATGCCCACTATCGGAATGCCTTGCCCGATGCGCAATCGCGGATTGCAACGCATGCCTTAGCGAAGGAGATCCTCGATGCCGAGCCGTTCTGGGCAGCGCAATGGAATCAGGTGGAACGTCTGCGGCGCATTCCTGCACTGCTTTGCTGGGGAATGAAGGATAAGTTCATCCCTCCCGATTTCCTGGACCGTTGGAAGCGGGCATTGCCCAATGCGGAAGTCAAGACCTTTCCTGATGCGGGACACTTCCTGCACGAAGAGGCGCATGCGGAGCTCAGCGCGGCCCTTCGCGCCTTCGTGGGCTGACCGGGCCGCCTCAACCCCGAGCCCCTTCACATTCAAGCGGGTTGGAACGCCGGGCTTACATTGCGCCCGCGAACGCCGTTCAGACCGCCAGGAACCTGCCCATCCCGACCATTGAGGTGAGCCCCGAATCGTGCTGAACGGGCAACAATCGTTCGCCACGATCCATGGCAACATTCGAGAAGCGCGAGAAAGAGAAGAAACGGCTCCAGAAGCAGGAGGAGAAGAAGCGTAAGAAAGAGGAGCGCAAGGCCAACTCCCCCGGCGGCGGATTGGAGAACATGATGGCCTATGTGGATGAGAACGGACGCATCACCGACACGCCGCCCGATCCCACCAAGGTCCGCAAGCCCATTGACATTTCAGAGATCGAGATCGGCGTGCCCAAGCGCGTGGATGTGCCGCAGGCCGCCGAACGCATGGGCCGCGTGGACTTCTTCGACAGCTCGAAGGGTTTCGGCTTCATCAAGGAGGATGTCACGCAGGAGCGCTTCTTCGTGCACGTCAGCGGTCTCATCGACGAGGTGACCGAAGGCAACAAGGTGCAATTCGAGGTGGAGCGCGGCCAACGCGGGATGAACGCGGTGCGGGTGAAGAAGGTCTGAGCATCGGCCTTTTCGCGCCCACATCCGGCTGGGCGTGCAGAAAGAATGCTGTGGCAATTGCCCGTCAAACATCTGTTGGGGCAGGGAGATCGACCTTTACAGGGCACCAGCCATGTTCCTCTCGAGGTGCGACACTTCGTGCGTGAGGAGGCCATCCGCGGTGCGGTCGATTCGATGAGCGTTCGCCTGGATGGCCGAACCATTGCCGCTCATGAACACCCTAGCTTTCGGAAGGATTTCAACGCGTTGCACACGCGTGGCACGGCCATTGACTCGTGGACGACCCAACCCCTCCAACATGATCCGTATCCTACCCCTTGCCGCCCTTGCCGCTTCAATCGCGACCCTCGCACCTAACACAACCATGCATGCCCAGGCTGCTCCCGCTTGGGAAGCCAGCCCCGGCGGCACGATCGCCTGGATGCGCACGACTAGCACCGGGAATCTGCTCGTTTGCACCAGCGAGGGGCTCAAAGGCATCGACCCCGCAACCGGCGCCATCGGATGGACAGTCAAGGAACTGGCGAACGCCCCCGAGAGCGGTTATGAGGAGATCGCCAATACACCCTTCGTGGCCGTGGCCCCTGCGGCAGCCACCGGTGAGCTCATGATCATCGAGCCGTTCGGGGGAAGCATACTCTTCAGCAGCAAGGCCAGCGGCATCGGCCACATCGCCAGCAAGTATTTCCTCTACGCCAACAACGCCATCGTGCTCGTGGGCCAAAGCGCGGACAAGAAGGCCGTGATGGCCTGCGTGGACATGGCAAACGGCAAGGTCCGCTGGACCAAGGACGATGCCTTCAGCAAACTCACCTCCTGCACCAGTGCCGGCAAGGATGCCATCCTGCTGAGCACCTTGTTCTTCGCCTACAAGCTGGACGCCAACACCGGCGCTGAACTTTGGAAGCAGAGCCCCGACCCGAAATTCGCCAGCATGGCCGGGTTGATGGGCGCGCTCGACAAGGGCGGTGCCAACCTGGGTGGCCCCATGGCCCAGACACAGGGCGCATTCATCACCACCCCGCACGCATCGGAACTCTGCTTCATGGCCCTGCAGCAGACCAAGCAGAGCCAGAAGACAGATGCCGCTGGCAAGACCACCACCACTGTCACCTACACCACCTTCCTCAACGCCTTCAAGATCGCTGATGGCAGCTACGCTTGGGCACAGCCCCTCCAGTTGCAGCAACAGTTCGGTGCGATCGTACCGCTGAAGCAGGGCCTGCTGGTGGGTGCCGGTGACAACAATAGGGTGGAGATGCTCGACTACCGCAGCGGCAAGGGCCTCTGGGGCAAGAACGGCAAGGGCATCACTGTAACCGGTCCGCTGAGCGGTGCCGTGGAAGTGGATGACAAGACGCTGCTCACCTCCGGCGGCAAGGACGGTGTGGCCATGCTGGTGGATGCCACCGGCACCGACCGTTGGGCGAAGAAGGTGAAGCTCGATGGCACCATCCAGCGCGTGAGCCTGCTGCCCAACGCACTGCTGATCGCCAGCACCGAGGAGGCCGACGTGGTGGACATCGCCACCGGCGCATCGCGGCTGGGCAAGCCCTTCAAGGGAGGCGCGGGCACTGTGGCAGCCACTACCAGTGACCTCTACCTCTTCAACACGAAGGACCGCCTGCTCTACCGCCTGCCCATGAGCGGCGGCACTGCCACCGCCATCAGCAGCACCCCGCTGGAATTCGAAGGAAAGGAGAATGCCAACGCACTGGAGGTGAACGACGACGGCATCGTGGTGAGCAGCGAACAGAACATCGCGCTCTATGGCACCGACGGCAGCCTGAAGTACAAGAAGTACTTCCCGGCACCACGGGAGAGCGGCCTCACCCGCGCCCTGCTCTATGCCAATGCCGTGCGCGCCGCCTACTACACAGCTGCATTCGGTTACACCAGCGCGGCTTTCGGTGCAGTGAGCAACAGCATCCAGGTCACGGATGCCTCCTCCGCCGCAGGCAAGGACATCACCGGCCAGGTCTCCAACATCTACGGCGATGCCTCGGTGATGGCGATGGACTATACCAAGCAGTTCATGCAACGCGCCAACGCGCGCTTCAAGGCCACGGCCAGCACCAGTGCGGCGCAGTACATCCTCAGTGATGCCGGCAAGCGCGAATTCGTGCTGATGCGCGTGAACAAGAAGGACGGTTCGCTCGGCGAGACGATCATGCTCGGCAAGGACAAGACCCCGGTGTACGAGGTGGATGGCTTCGACAATGCCGTGTACTTGGTAAACGGCGCCAAGGTGGTGGGCTACCGGTAAGCAGAAGCCCCCGCAGCGCTACCGCAGCAGCTTCTACCTTCGCAGGACCCATCGTCCACCCGGGACGGTGGGTCCTTAGCATTCAACATGGCCGAGAAGATCGACATCGAAGCATCCAAGAACGAGGACTTCAACAAGCTCGCCGTGCGCGCGCTGAAGGAGCGCCTTGAGAAGATCCACCTCGGCGGCGGCGAAAAACGCATCGCCAAGCTCAAGGCCGACGGCAAGATGACCGCCCGCGAGCGCATCGACACCCTTCTCGACCCCAAGAGCCCGCGCATCGAGATCGGCGCCTTCGCGGCCGATGGCATGTACAAGGAACACGGCGGCGCGCCCTGCGCCGGTGTGGTGGTGGTGATCGGCTACGTGAGCAAGCGCCAGTGCATCGTGGTGGCCAACGACGCCACCGTGAAGGCGGGCGCCTGGTTCCCCATGACGGGCAAGAAGAACCTGCGCGCGCAGGAGATCGCCATCGAGAACCGCCTGCCCATCATCTACCTCGTCGATAGCGCGGGCGTGTACCTGCCCATGCAGGACGAGATCTTCCCCGACAAGGAGCACTTCGGACGCATCTTCCGCAACAACGCGGTGATGAGTTCCATGGGCATCACGCAGATCGCCGCCATCATGGGCAGCTGCGTGGCGGGCGGCGCCTACCTGCCCATCATGAGCGACGAGGCCCTGATCGTGGAGAAGACCGGCAGCATCTTCCTCGCCGGCAGCTACCTGGTGAAGGCCGCCATCGGTGAGGACATCGACAATGAGACGCTCGGCGGCGCCACCACGCACAGCGAGATCAGCGGCGTCACCGACTACAAGTGCAAGGACGATGCGGACTGCCTGAAGAAGATCCGCGCCATCGTGGACAAGCTGGGCAAGCCGAAGGATGCGGGCTTCAGCCGCGAAATGTCACAAGCACCGAAGGCCGACCCGAAGGAGATCTACGGCCTCATCCCTACCGAGCGCGCCAAGCCCTACGACATGCGCGAGGTGATCGCGCGACTGGTCGACGGCAGCGAGTACACCGAGTACAAGGAAGGCTACGGCCAGAGCATCATCACCGCCTACGCCCGCATCGACGGCTGGGCCGTGGGCATCGTGGCCAACCAGCGCAAGGTGGTGAAGAGCAAAAAGGGCGAGATGCAGTTCGGCGGCGTCATCTACAGCGACAGTGCCGACAAGGCCACGCGCTTCATCGCCAACTGCAACCAGAAGAACATCCCGCTGGTCTTTCTGCAGGACGTCACCGGCTTCATGGTGGGCAGCCGCAGCGAGCACGGCGGCATCATCAAGGACGGCGCGAAACTGGTGAACGCCGTAAGCAACAGCGTGGTGCCAAAGTTCACCATCATCATCGGCAACAGCTACGGCGCCGGCAACTACGCCATGTGCGGCAAGGCCTACGACCCGCGCCTGATCGTGGGCTGGCCCAGCGCGCAGGTGGCCGTGATGGGCGGCGAGCAGGCCAGCAAGGTGATGCTGCAGATCGAGGTGAGCGCGCTGAAGGGCAAGGGCGAAGTGATCACGCCCGAGAAGGAAAAGGAACTGCTGGACCGCATCCAGAAGAAGTACGAGGACACCATCAGCCCGTACTACGCGGCAAGCCGGTTGTGGCTGGATGCGGTGATCGATCCGCTGGATACGCGGACGTGGATTTCGATGGGGATCGAGGCGGCGAGCCAGGCACCGGCGACGCGGGAGTTTAATATGGGGGTGTTGCAGACATGATCGGAGAAGCGATCATAGCCTTTGTTGCTGAGGTGGTGGCTCAAGTGGTGATCGTGTTCATTTTCCGTTACCCCGGTGCATTGGTAGTACAAGCGATCACCGGCTTCCGCAAGCCCTATGAGTATTGGCTGAACGAGCGTGCTGAACTCTCCGGATGGATCGGCATTCTCAGCTTGGCGACTATCATTGTCGTTGCAAGTCAATTGTGAAGTTTGGGCGTGCCCCCTCGCAAAGCCTCGGGGTCCGGCTTTCCGCTGCAAGTCCGCTCTCGTCGTTCCTCCTCGCTTGCGGGCTTTCCGCTGCAATCCGTCACGCGAAATGCGGATCAGCATCCATGGCGTACTTTAGTTACGCAATGAAGCGGATGATCTTTGGATTGTTAATGGTCCTGATGTCTTGCACCGACATCGCAGCACAGACCTACTTCCCACTCTTTGGCGACACCACGCGTATGTGGACATCGACCATTTCCGGCTCCGCCGAGGGTGACTGTCTCGATACTTGGGTGACCACGCACTGGATCGATGGAGACACCCTCATCGACGGCGACGCGTACACCAGGGTCCGATCACGCGAACGGCATTACGTATCACCCTTGATCGACTGGTGCCAGTCGGTGACCGAGTACCCAGGCCAGGATACGTATGTAAGGGAGTTGGGCCACGCGGTATTCGCACGCTCGAACTGGTCGACGGAATCGCTCATCTATGACTTTGACGCCGTGGTCGGCGATACCATACCCTACCCGATCAATGCTTACGAAAATGGGTTCGGATGGCATGCGATCGTCGTGCAAGTGGATTCGATCCTCGTCAATGGCACCTACCGCATCCGACAGACCGTAAGCGATGGCCCCAACGAGGGCGACACCATCCGGGTAATCGAAGGCATTGGCGCAACATCTGCACCATTCGGGATGCTTTCGCAACAACTTGGACTATCCCATTTTGGCCAGCTCGACTGCGTTAGGGAGTTTGGTCAGGTGATCTTCGGAGATTCATGGTGTGAATTGATAACAGGCGTTCCATCCTCGTACATCCGCCCACTTGCACCACCCTATCCGAACCCTGCGACGGACAATGTGATACTCGACGATAGGATATCCAAGTTCCATGTTCTTGACACGCACGGCAGAATTGTGCTTCATGGGAATGGCCACAAGGCGGTTGTTCGTGGATTTGCTACCGGTGCATATCTAGTCCGTGGTTGGGATAGGCAGGGCATGCTTGTCGGATCGTGGACGATCGTCGTTCAACCCTGATACTCGTTGGCGGTCACCGGTTGAACCGGTCCCTTTTCCAATTCGCCGGATTCTCCGCGATGTATTGCGCAATGCGGTCATGTTCGCCGTCATCGCGCCTGCCTGCCGGAGGCAGGGTCCCAATAATTGCGTTGCCACCCTTCGGCTCCGCGCAGGGTGACACCGCGTGCCGTGGGGCAACAACCCATCGCGGTACGCCATGCGCGCCTGCCCACCGGAGGTGGGTAACCGCGGATTTGTACGGCGCCACGATCTGAAACCGCCGCAGGGTGGACCCTGCGCATGCGCACCCCCGCAAACCGGTTCCGGCGGTCTCTCTATATTCGATCGTTCGACGGAAAGAGTGGAACCGCGCAGCGTCCGCGCATGTTACTCCCCTCAGTACACCCACCCTCAGTTCCCCATGCTCAAACAGTCGTCCCTTGCGCTTTGCGTGCTCGCCCTGGCCTCGTCCACGACCCTGCGTGCGCAGGATGCCGAGACCGTGGTCCGCAACCATCTGTCAGCCAACCGAGCCGGGTGGGGTCTTACAGCGGCTGATGTTGAGCAGGTCATCGTCACCGATCGATCCACATCCGTCAGTAGCGAAACCACCTTCCTCTATATCCAACAAACTGCCCATGGGCTGCCGGTGCACAACGCGGTGGCCAGCTTCGCGGTGCGCGATGGCCGCGTGGTCCATGCAGGCGATCGGATGATCCGTGATCTCGCCGGCAAAGTGGGTGTGGCCTCGCCCGGCCTGGATCCAGCACAGGCACTCCTTGCCGCTGCCGCCGAACTGGGCCAGACCGCTACTGGTGATGCCCACGTCATGCGCACGCTGGAGGATGGTACCCTTGAGTTGGATCCCGCGGGCATCGCCCTCGATCCCATCAAGGCGCGGCTCATCTACCAACCCGTTGCCGATGGACGTGTCCTGCTGGCGTGGGACCTCACGATCCGATCGGTGAACGGACACGATTGGTGGCATCTGGGCGTGGATGCTTCCACCGGAGCGATCCTGCGCAACAACAACTACATCGTGGAATGCGCTTTCCCGACAGCGGGGATGAACCTCCCTACGGACGAGGCAGGCGCGATGAGCGATGCGATGGACTGTTCACCAGCAGCGGCCGCACCGCCTCCCGCACCCGATGGATACCGCGTGTATGCGGTCCCGGTGGAAAGCCCGAACCACGGATCGCGCTCGATGGCCGTGGACCCCGCGGATGCCGTGGCCTCCCCTTTCGGTTGGCACGATACGAATGGATCCCCCGGAGCGGAACACACCATCACACGTGGCAACAACGTGCTGGCCAGCGAGGACTTCGACAACAACGATCAGCCCGGCTACAGCCCCGATGGCGGTGGGAGCCTGGAGTTCGATTTCCCCATCGACCTCACAGTGAACCCCGATGGCTACCTGGACGCCTCCATCACCAACCTGTTCTATTGGAACAACGTCATGCACGATGTGTGGCACCGTTACGGGTTCGATGCACAGAGCGGGAATTTCCAGAGCAACAACTATGGGCAGGGCGGGCTTGGTGGCGATCATGTGATCGCTGAAGGACAGGACGGCGGCGGCATCAACAACGCCAATTTCGCCTCGCCACCCGATGGAGATAACGGCCGCATGCAGATGTACAACTGGACCGATGGCGCATCCTCACCGGACAACCTCACGGTGAACAGCCCGGTGGGCATCGCCGGTGTGTATGTGGCACCGGAAGCGGGTTTCGGCCCCGGTGCACCCGGCTCCCCGGTAACGGCGGATGTGGTGCTGATCGCGGACGACACCGCACCGGAGAGCGATGGATGCGAGGCCCTTGTGAACGCACCTGCCCTGAACGGCAAGATCGTCCTGATCGATCGGGGCAGCTGCACCTTCGTGATCAAGGTGCAGGCCGCGCAGGATGCCGGCGCGGTGGGCGTGATCATGGTGAACAACGTGGCCGGCGCGCCGATCACCATGGGTGGGACTTCCGGCGCGATCACCATTCCCGCGGTGATGATCTCCCAGGACGACGGTGCGCTGATACGCGACCTCCTGGATGATGGGCCGGTGAACGCCACGATCCAGAACCCCAACAACGAGCGGGACGGATGCCTGGACAACGTGGTGATCGCGCATGAGTACGGGCATGGAATTTCCATACGCCTCACCGGTGGTCCGGGCAATTCGGATTGCCTCGATAACGATGAGCAGATGGGCGAAGGATGGAGCGACTGGGTGGGCCTGATGCTCACGATCGAGCCGGGTGACCAGGGGTCCGACGGACGCGGCATCGGCACCTTCGCCGAAGGACAGCCCGTTACAGGTGTGGGCATCCGCCCGGCGCGCTACTCCACCAACTTCGCGATGAACAATTACACCTACGCCGCCACCAACAATACCGGGTCCATCTCCGAGCCGCACGGCATCGGGTTCGTGTGGTGCACCATGCTGTGGGACATGACCTGGGAGCTGATCGATGCGCATGGTTTCGACCCGGACCTCTACACCGGTAACGGGGGCAACAACATCGCCATGCACCTGGTGATCGAAGCGATGAAGTTGCAGCCCTGCAATCCGGGCTTCGTTGATGGCCGCGATGCCATTCTTGCTGCCGACGAGCTGCTTTACGACGGCGCCCATCATTGTCTCATCTGGCAGGCCTTCGCGCGCCGCGGCCTCGGTGCCAGCGCCGATCAGGGCAGCAGCGAGAGCCGCACGGACCAGGTGCAGGCCTTCAACCTTCCGGTGGAATGCATGAGCGTAGGTCTTGTCGAACCCAGTGCTGCGCAAGGGATCACCCTGTTCCCTGATCCGGCGAACGAACAGGTGACCATCGATCTGGGCCGGGCCTTGGAGGGGACGTTATGATCGAACTGCTGGATGCCGCGGGCCGCTCGTTGACGCGGACGATCATCGGTAGCGGTTCAACGACACATACCATGCAGCTTTCCCGTTGGGCATCCGGCTCGTACATCGTCCAGCTCCGCACACCAGGCCACACCCGCCGCCAGCGTTTGCAGATCGTGCACTGACGCGGCCGCTGAAGGAATTCCATTCGTGTGCGAATGGTTCGTTGGGCGTGTCCCCACCGAGCCTGGCACGTCCACATCACCCAAACCGGTGGTGGTCGATCGCAATCACCTTGCCCATAAGATCGCCCAGGTTCTGCAAGTGCTCCTGCAACGCGGCGCTGTCACGGTAGCGCTCGTACGCGGTGCACTCGGTCTCGTCAGCGTTAGTAGAAGTCGTCCTGCAATGTGCCGGTGTCCTTCTCACGCGCGCTACGCATGCATTCAGCGGCGAGGCGCTTGAACTCCTCCAACTTATCGGGGTGGATCTTCTGTCTGGCGATGCCAACGATCTCGCTCATGGTGGATGCGGTCGCGCTAAGAATAGAAAGCATGTCACGATGCGCCGGAAGCCACGCACTGAACACTTTCCCTCTGCCGTGTACAGCCTGCACGTATGCTGCACAACCGTCTCGCCACATTGTTCCTTCTTCTACTGCCCGTGGTGCTGTTCGCCCAGACGAACACGGCGAAGACCACCACCCGCGCACCGCCACGGCCGCACTACTGGGGGCCGCAATTCCTCTCCGTGCTGGACAGCGTGGACTTCGCGCGCTTCAAGGAACGCTGTGCGGGGGAGGACGACACCAGCCCTGTAGCGATCTTCATGGATGATCACCGCATGGCCTGGCGTGAACAGCACCACGGCGGCTTCTGGGTGGTCATCCGAGCATCGGGGCAGTCGGTGAAGGACTTCCTGGCCGCAGAACCGGAGATCACCCGGTTCCCATTCGGATCGGGCCCGGCCTCATTGGGCAAACGGTGCGCGGTTGTGGTGCGCGATGAGCCCACCGGCATAATCAACCGGGACGTGTGGTACTTCGAGGCGCCGTAGCCGGAATCTTGACCAGCAGTCTACTTGATCCGCTGCTTCTCCATCGCCTTCACCCCTTTCACGATCAATTCTTCCAACAACTTCAGATCCACATCGCTCAACTGCTTGATGTAGAGGCAGCCTACGCCCGTACTGTGCTTGCCGAGCTTCTTCATCAATGCCGCCTCTTTCTCGAAGCCCATCAGGATGTACAGCGACAGCGCCGTCTTGCGCGGGCTGAATCCGGTGACCATCCACTCGCCCTCGCGGCCGCTCTTTCCCTTGTAGTGGTAGCGCCCGAAGCCCACCATGCTGGCGCCCCACATCCTCGGCGCTTCGCCGGTGGCCTTCTTCATCAGCTTGATGAGTGTTCGACAGTCAGTCGCAACAGCTTCGGGCTGCTTGTCGATGAAGGCGTTCACGCTGGCGGTGGTCTCCTTGGTCTTCAGTTCCGCTTTCGCCATGGCTTCTAGTTGTCTCACAAAGATGGTCGGTGATCCGCGTTGCTATGCAGTTGCGATTCCTGCGGCCCGTGCAAACTTCACCCCTTGCTCGTTCCTGCTCCGACGGCGGTTCCCGAAGTCCCGCCCGAGGCCGTTCCCCGGCCAAGACCCTACCTCTCCGACGGATCCCTCGGCCCCCTGATGCGCGCGTGGATCTGCCGCATCGCCCCCAAGTGGTAGGCCGTATGCGCCACGCTGCCGATCATCCCACTCAGCTCGATGTCCTCCGCCTCGCGCGGCGACCGGAGCGCTTCCTGCCACAGCATCACCTCCTGTCGCAGCGCTTCACGGATCTCTTTCCAGCGCGCATCGTCCACAGCGGTGATCTTCCAGGCGTCCTGCCACCGCGCGTTGGCGAAGGGGTTGCCGCCCGCGGTGGCCCATGTGTTCATCAGGGAGAGGCCATAGCTCACGTGCGCGGCATGGGCTGCGAGGGTGGCGCCCCCGTGTGACGCGCTGGAGGCTTCCTCCGCGCTGAGCCCATCCAGTGAAGCCAGCAGCCCAGGGTCACCAGCGTTGAGCACGAAGCCCCCCCTTGGCGAAGCTCCGGTGGTGATTTCTGCGAAGATGCTGGCGAGGATCGGTGCGAGTCCACTGGTGTTCATGGACGAAATTTAGCATGCCACCGTGCTTCTGACCTTCGCGCCATATCCGCGCCCACTTCGGTCCGCATCGTCTGCTGGCTCCGGGATTCCTGGCTGAAGCGGTGCCGACCTTTGGCGCTGCGCGGCCGGTTCAATCACATGACCGAAGTGCTGATCTCAGTTGGGAACGGGACGTGAGTGAAGGACTCAAGCCTTCTTCACGTAGATGCTCTTCAGCGCCATCGCCCCGAAGCCTTCGATCCGGCAATCGATGTTGTGGTCACCGTCCACGAGCTTGATGCCACGCACCTTGGTGCCCGCCTTCAATGCCTTCGGTGCGCCCTTCACGGCGAGGTCCTTGACCATCACCACATCGTCGCCGTCCTTCAGGATGTTGCCATTGGCATCCTTCACCACAGCGGGCGCGTTCTCCGCGTCGACCTCGTCCTGGTTCCACTCGTGGCCGCACTCGGGACACATCCAAGAGGTGCCGGTGGGATACGCGAAGGCGGATTTGCAATTCGGACAGGTGGGGGAATCGCTCATGGACCGGCGGGAATGGCGCGCAAGGTATCCTTCACTGTGGTCGCTCCTTAACGGAACAATAGTGCGCGCTGGAGATCATCGGCCACCTGCACGCCGAGGAGCGCGAGGAATTCGGCGCACGGACTACCTTTCGCTCATCGTGATACGCACCGGCCGCACTCAGAACCTGATCATTCTCCGCCATACCAGTGAAGGCTTGATCCTTGGCGATGACGATGCTGCGGAAGTACTGTTGCCGAAAGCTGAACAGCCGAAAGAGAGCAAGGAAGGAGATGCGTTGCGTGTCTTCGTGTACCGCGATCGGGAAGGCCAGCATTCCGCCACCACCAAGCTGCCCAAAGCCCAGATTGGCGAATTCGCGAACATGCGAGTCGCCCGCATCCGCGGCGCCGGGGCACTGGTGGATTGGGGAGTTGAGCCAGCATTGCTCGTGCCGCACGAGGAGCAGAAGAAGCCCATGGAGGAAGGGCGATGGTACGTGGTGCGTGTAGCCTTGGATGATGAGACCGACCAGCCCTACGGCAGCACGCGCATCGACCGCTTCCTTGACAACAGCGAATTGACCGTGGCCAAGGGCGAGAAGGTGGACCTCCTGGTGTTCGGCAGCAGCGACCTCGGCTATTCGGTGATCGTGAATAACGCGCACCATGGATTGGTCCACGCCAACGAGGTGTTCAAGCCCGTGTCCATTGGCGACCGGCTTACGGGCTACGTGAAGCAGGTGCGTCCCGATAGCAAGCTGGACATCGTGCTGCAACCGATCGGCTACCGGCAATACATCGACGCGCACACCGCACTGCTCGCGAAGCGTCTGGAAGCGAAGGGCATGCTGCCGCTGACCGATAAGAGCTCGGCAGAGGACATCTACACGGAGTTCGGCATCAGCAAGAAGGCCTTCAAGAAGGCACTGGGCGCGTTGTACAAAGAGCGCCTCGTGCGGATCGGTGAAGATGGGATCGTTTGGGCCGGTTAGATTCGTCGAGGAGGATCTCTTGTCGCAATCTCGCTACACACCAATCCGCCGCACGTGAACCCCGTGCTTCGCAACATACTCGCCGTCCTCATCGGTGCAGCCGCTTGCGTCTTCTTGAACGGCCTGCTGCTGGGCATCATGATGAAGCTTGTCGGCACCCCCGAGGGTTTCGACCCGAATGATATGAGCACCTATTCCCTGCTCGAAGCCAAGCACCTCCTCTCCCCGTTCGTGGCGCATGCGCTGCCTTCCTTGATTGGAGGAGGCATCGCAGCGCTCATCGCGGCCACACGCAAGATGACCTTCGCGCTGGTGGTGGGTGGGCTGCACTTGCTGGGCGGCATCGCGGCGGCATTCATGATCCCAGCACCAGCGTGGTTCATCGCGCTGGACCTGATCGTGGCCTACCTGCCCATGGCGTGGATGGGTGGACGAATCGGCGCGCGCACGGCGTGATGGTCGCTTCATGGAAGGCCTTGGTCTAAGGGGCCCTCATGGGAATGCGCACCGGGCTAGCTTGCCGCAAATCCAACGTCGTGCGTTGCATCACCTTCGCGCTGCTGATCAACGCAGCGAGCAGCCTCGCCCAAGTCCCCGACCTGATCGGCTACTGGCACAACTGGAACGATGCCAGCGCCCCGTACCTCGAGCTGAGCACGGTCGACCCGCGGTACACCGTGATCGAGGTCGCCTTCGCGGAACCGGCGGTGGGCACCAGTCATCAGATGCTTTTCGCGCCCAGCGGCACATCGCAGGGCGCGTTCATCGCGCAGGTGAGTGCGCTTCAGTCACTGGGGAAGAAGGTGCTCATCAGCGTCGGCGGCGCCAATGCGAGCGTCCACCTCGACAGCGACCAGGAGCGCGATGAGTTCGTCGCGAGCATGCTCGGCATCATCGGCACCTACGGCTTCGATGGGATCGACATCGACTTGGAGGGCAGTTCCGTGGCCATCTCCGGCGGCACCATTGCGGCACCGACCGATGTGACCATCGTTCGCTTCGATCGATGCGGTGAATGCCATCGCTGATGCATTCGAGCTGGCCAATGGCGCGCCGATGATGCTCACCATGGCCCCCGAGACGGCTTATGTGCAAGGCGGCCAAGGTGCTTTCGGCGGCATCTGGGGCGCGTACCTGCCCCTGATCCATGCGCTGCGCGACCGCATCGACATTTTGCAGGTGCAGCTGTACAACAGCGGCAGCATGTACGGGATCGATGGCGGCATCTACACGCAAAGCACGGCCGACTTCATCGTGAGCCAGACCGAAGCGCTGCTGCAGGGATTCCCCACCAATGGCGGCTTCTTCGAGCCTTTGCCGCAAGGGAAGGTGGCCATCGGATTGCCTGCTTGCCCGCTGGCCGCCGGTGGCGGATACGTGGCGCCGGCGGTGATCGCTGCTGCCGTGGACTACCTGCGCGGCGACGGACCGCAACCCGGCACGTACACGCGCATGGATGCCTACCCCGGCCTGCGCGGCCTCATGACCTGGAGCATCAACTGGGACGCGGCGGCCGTTTGCGCCGGATCGTACACCTATGCCGAAGCATTCGAGGATGTGTTCGGCGTGAGCACCAACCTTGAGACTTGGGATGAACCAGAAGCATTCAGCGCTGCGGCAACGCGCGATGGGCTGGTGCTCGTCGGCGCACCGATCGGCAGCGGCGTACGGATACTGGATGGCCTCGGCCGTGTGCTGATGGAAACGCGCTGGACAGGTCAGCCCATGCCATTGCGGCAACTGGGCTCGGGAATCCATCTGGTCGAATGCGTATCCGTCGATCAGCGGCGTGTCGCTCGGGTCGTGATCCCCTGACGGCCACGATCATCGGTCGATAACCGGAGCACAACCTGTGGACCCGGGCAGCACGCACCGGTACCTTCGTGTCCTGTCATCCGATGCGCGCCCCGCGAACCCAATCCAATCTCGCCATCCTGGCATTGCTCGCGTGTTGCGGGCTGGCGGCGCGATCCTCGGCGCAGTTGAGGATCAACGAGGTGTGCTCCAACAACGTGCATGCGCTCGCCACCGCGGAGAGCGATAGCCCGGATTGGATCGAGCTGATGAATATCGGCTCCACCACCATCGACCTTCACGACTACTACCTCAGCGACAAGCCGAGCGAACCCTGGGGCTGGCGCCTTCCATCGGCCCTGCTCGCTCCCGGGGAATTGGTTGTCTTCCTTTCCGGTGAAGACGAGGACCGCTTCCCCTTCGGGATCGACATGAACGGCGAGCGCCTCGTGTTGAGCAACCTGGCCTGGGAACCGGTGGAAGTGATTGATGTCCCGCGCCTGCGCGCCGACCACACCCTGGGCCTCGTCTCCGGAGAGCTGCGCTATTTCGATACGCCGACACCGAACGCGCCGAACACCGGTCCTTCCTACCTGGGCTATGCGCCTATGCCCGTCTTCAACGCTGCTCCGGGCTATACGACGCAAGGCGCTGCGATCAGCGTTTCATCGCCGAACAGCACGGTCCATTGGACCATCAGCGGTCGCGAGCCGGATGAGGCAGCGCCCGTTGCCAGCGCGCCGATGATCCTCGACAGCACCATCATCGTGCTCGCTCGGGCCTATCGCGCGGAATGGCTGCCTTCCGACATCACATCGGCCACCTACCTGATCGGCGCGCACCACACCTTGCCCGTCGTCTCGCTCGCCGTGGACCCGGACAGCATGTTCCATGAGACCTATGGTCTGTACATGATGGGGCCGAACGCCGATCCCGAGTACCCGCACTGGGGCGCCAACTTCTGGAGCGAGCGTTCAGTGCCCGTTCACCTGGAGTTCTTCGAGGCCAATGGCACACGCGGGCTGACGCAGCAGGTTGACGTGAAGATCCACGGCGGACGGCGTTCGCGCACGAACCCCCAGCGTCCGCTGCGCCTCACGGCGAAGGGCAAGTATGGGGCGGAGACCATGCAGTACCCCTTCTTCCCCGAGCGTGGGGTCGTCGAGGATTTCAAGACACTCGTGCTGCGCAACTCCGGCGGCGATTTCTGCCTGAGCAATTTCCGCGACGGCCTGTTCCACCAGGTATCGATGCACAACGGACTTGACATCGATGAGCTCGCCTTCCGGCCGGCCATCTGCTACATCAACGGGCGGTACTGGGGACTGATTGAGATCCGCGAGCGCATCGATAACGACCACCTGCACTACAACTACGGCGCCGACCCCGATTCCGTGCTGATGATGGAGGAGGAGAACTGGAGCATGCAGGGCGATACGATCCATTCCTGGCTGCTGCAGGAGTTCATCCGCACGCAGGACCTGAACGTGGAGGCCAACTGGTCGCACGTGGACAGCCTGCTCGACCTGCCCAGCCTGATGGACTACTTCGCCGTGGAGATGATCGCCGGCAACGTGGACTGGCCGAGCAACAACCTGAAGTACTGGAAGCCCTCGGTGACCCAAGGGAAATGGCGCTACCTGATGTACGATCTGGACGACACCATGGTGCTCTATGGCTGGATCCCCGAGGACCTCGACATGTTCCACTGGACCTTCGTGCACCGTGCGGGCTTCTTCCATGCCGAGCTCTTCCGCGGGCTGATGGGCCGCAATGAATTCAGGCGGCAGGCCATGAACCGCATGGCGGACCTGATGAATACCGTGTTCCGCGAGGACCGCTTCCAAGCCGAGGTGGATAAGATCACCGGCGTGTTCGCCCCGGAGATCGAGGCGCATTTCAACCGCTGGGGGTGCTGGTTCCCCGTGTATCAGGAGCATGCGTTCGGCATCATCCCTCATTTCGTCACGCACCGCAACGGCTATATGCGCCAGCATGCCATCGACTGGTTCGGATTCGCCAACGCGGCCCTTCTCGATTTCGATGTGTTCCCGCCCAACGCAGGCACGCTGCGGATCAACACCATCGAACCCGAGCTGCCCTTCAGGGGCTGGTACTGGAACGGCAACGACATCGACGTGACCGCCGAGGCCATGGAAGGATACGTGTTCAGCCATTGGGGATACAGCGGCGACGACGAGCATTCGCCATCTGCGCAGCTCAAGCGCTCATTCCCGACGAACGGTTCGCTCACGGCCTACTTCCGGCCAATCAATGGCACCGTGCCCGCTTTCCCGAATCCCGTGGAAGGCACGCTCACCCTCGGCGTGGAATCCGCGCAGGCCGGGGTGGCGCGCATCCGCGTTGCCGACGTCACGGGTCGCACGCTGCATGAGCGCACGCTTGACGTTGCGGCTGGCATGAACCGCGCGGAGCTTGATGTGAGCGGTTTCCGGGCGGGCGTGCTGGTGGTGACGATCGACGTGAACGGCGAACGCCGCACCACCCGTGTGGTGAAGCAGTGACTTCCACCGCGTGCCACGACTTACTTTCGCGCCCGGGGCAAGTCCCGTACGACCAGCTCCCGTCGAATCCCCCAGGGCCGGAAGGCAGCAAGGGTAGACGGTTGTAGCGGTGCGATGCGGGTCGCTTGCCCCTCTTTTTTTGCCCTAACCCGACCCGACCAGCTCCGATTCCGGCCACCGGAGCGCGCCTGCTACCTTGCCCCGCATGACGGATGGCGTGAAGGTGGTGCTGGTTACCGGTGGCAGCAGCGGCTTGGGGCAGGCCATCTGCCTGCGGCTGGCCGCGCAAGGCCATCGGGTCTACGGCACCGGCCGCAAGGTTGAGGATGGCGCGCAGGCCGACGGCTATACGCTCCTGCGCATGGACATCACGGATGAGCAGAGCGTCGTGCGTGGCGTGGAAGGGATACTGCATAAGGAAGGACGCATCGATGTGGTGGTGAACAACGCCGGACTCGGGATCCAAGGACCGGCGGAGGACATCACCCCTGCGATGGCCATGCAGCTCCTGGACACCAACGTGCTCGGCGCGCACCGCGTTTGCCGCGCGGCGCTCCCCGGCATGCGCGCCAGGAAGCACGGCCTGATCATCAACATCACCAGCATAGCAGGAAACTTCGGCCTGCCCTACCGCGCCTTCTACAGCGCGAGCAAAGCGGCGCTGGAGCGCTACGGCGAGGCGCTGGCCATCGAGCTGTCGCGATTCGGCATCCATGTGGTGAACGTGCAGCCGGGCGAGTTCAACACACCGATCGCGGGCATGCGGCTGCGGCCGGAATCCATCACGCCTGACCATCAACCGGGATACGACAAGGCCATGCAGGTGCTGGGCGGCAGCATGCATTACAGCCGCGATCCGGATGACCTGGCGCGCGTGGTGGCGCGGATCATCGCCTCGCCCAGGCCGAAGGCCACGTACGTCGTCGCGCAAGGCGTTCAGAAGATCAGCGTGCTTGCCAAGAAACTGCTGCCCGGCCGCCTGTTCCAGCGTATGGTGGGCAAGCATTACGAATAGCTCATGATCGCCTACGATCCGCGCAATTGGTTCCGGGCAATGGCCATCCACCGCTCGGACACGTTCCGGAAGCTGTGGCCCCTGCTGCTCGTGGTGGGGCTCTTCACCATGGGCGTGGGATGGCTTGAGGTGATGTACTTCAAGCTCGGCAAGGAGAGCTTCGTGAGCAACCTCCCGGTGATGCACAGCCTCCTGGGCTTCGCCATCAGCATGCTCCTCGTGTTCCGCACCAACACCGCCTACGACCGCTGGTGGGAGGGCCGCAAGCTCTGGGGGCAACTGGTGAATGCCAGCCGCAACCTGGCCGTGAAGCTGGATGCCCTGATCCCCGATGACGGCACCACGCGCGCCTTCTACGCCAAGCTCATCCCCCTCTTCGCCCACGAGCTGCGCGTTCACCTGCAACGCGAGAAGACCCGGCTGGAGCTGGATTCGCATCCGCATCCGGAGATCACTGACTTCGACCGCAGCAAGCACATCCCGTCGCAGGTGGTGCAGCTGATGACCGAGCGCATGCGGCGCCTGCTAAAGGAAGGTCACATCACCGGCGAGCAGATGCTCACGCTGGACAAGGAGCTGGTGCAGTTCCTGGAGATCTGCGGCGCCTGCGAGCGGATCAAGAACACGCCCATCCCCTATTCGTACAGCAGCTTCATCAAGAAATTCATCGTCATCTACACGCTCACGCTGCCGTTCGGCTTCGTGTTCTCGCTGGGCTACATCGCCATCCCCGTGGTGATGTTCATCTTCTATGTGCTCGCCAGCCTGGAGCTCATCGCCGAGGAGATCGAGGATCCCTTCGGCATCGATGTGAACGACCTGCCCATGGAGCGCATCACGGCCGCCATCAAAGGGAATGTGGAGGAGGTGCTTGGCTGAGGGTTGCAGGGCTGGTGGGCGTGCGGCCGGCGGGGTGTGGGCTGCTCTGCGCGGGCCCCCCCGCCCCCCCCCCCCCCCCCCCCCCCGGGGGGCCACAGCGGCCCCCCCGGTGTCAGCTAGACTGCACCGCGCCATCCCCCCCCCCCCCCCCCCCCCCCCCCCCCCCCCCCCCCCCCCCCCCCCCCCCCCCCCCCCCCCCCCCCCCCTTTTTAGCGGCGTGGTGGCCGTGGGCCAGCCCCGGTGGCGCAGCGTGCGTGGCGGCCTTAACGGCCCCCGGCGGGTGGCGCATGCCCGGCGGGGGCCCGGTTGATTGAACCGGCGGCGCCCCCGCGTGTACCGCTGGTCCTAACCGCAACCGGAATGCACCACGCCGCACGCCTTTTCGCGCTCCTTCTTCCAATCCTCATCGTCAACGACCTGCGCGCGCAGGCCATGGGCAACCTGATGTACGAGGCCAGCAGCAGGCTCTGGCTGCAACAGGCCGAGCAGCCGGTGAAGGCGACCATCCAGGGCAATATGCTGGTGCTGGAGGTGAACGCCATGATGAACATGACGGCCGACAGCTACCTCGCCATCTTCCATGTGACGCAGCTGGGGCAGAGCGCCGAAGAGGCCGACAGCCTGATGAACGCCCGCGTGGAGGCCATGACCGCCCGCGTGCGGAAGCATGGCATCAAGGACGCCGACATCTTCACGGACATGCTCTCCTTCGTGCCCGTGTACGAACTGGAGGCCACGCGTAAGCTGTTCAGCAGGACCTATCAGGAGGTGCCGGCCGGTTTCGAGATCCAGAAGAACATCCACATCCGCTTCCGCGATGCGCGCGTGCTGGACAAGCTGGTGACCGCGGCCGCCAAGGAGGAGATCTACGACCTGGTGAAGGTGGACTTCTTCGTGCACAACCAGAGCGCCTGCTACGACACCCTGCGCATGTTCGCGACGCGGCTGCTCCAGCAGAAGCTCGACGGCTTCGGCAAGCTGGGCCTGAAAGTGGCCGAGGGCCATCGGCTGGCAGCCGAGCAGAACGGCGCCTACTTCCCGCTGGACCGGTACACCACCTACCAGAGCCGCACCCCGGCCAGCCTCAACAGCCGCCGCAAGGGTCAGGTGGTGAACGATGTGCGCAAGCCCACGAGCTTCTTCTACAACAAGGTGCCCTATGGCCGCTTCGACATCGTGCTGCACGCCGAGATCACCGAGCCGCCGGTGCAATACACCTACAACCTCACCATGCAGATTCAATTGCCCGAAGGCTTCCCCAAGAAGGAGGCGAAGGAGATCGTGAAGTACGTGTGGGTCACGGAGAAGGGCGACCTGAAGGAGCTGAAGCTGTGATAGGTTCGCGGCATGGAAGACGAATCCGCCTTCGCCGCCAACCGCGCGCTCTGGAATGCCCGCGTGCCGCACCACCTGAACTCGCGCATGTACGATGTGGAGGGCTTCGTGGCGGGCAAGAGCTCGCTCACGGACATCGAGCTGGAACTGCTCGGCGAGGTGAAGGGCCAACGCATCCTCCACCTGCAATGCCACTTCGGACAGGACACGCTCTGCATCGCGCGCATGGGCGCTGAGGTGACCGGGCTCGATATCTCGGATGTGGCATTGGATGAAGCGCGCAGGCTGACCGAGCGTTGCGGCTTGAAGGCCGACTGGATCCTGAGCAACGTAGTCGACCACCAACCTGAACTCGATGGCCGCTTCGACATGGTCTTCACCAGTTATGGCACCATCGGCTGGCTCCCGGATCTGAAGCCCTGGGCCGCGAACATCGCGCGCTACCTCAAGCCGAATGGCCGCTTGGTCTTCGTAGAGTTCCATCCTGCCGTGTGGATGTTCGACAACGACTTCACGCACGTGGCCTACTCCTATTTCAATCGTGAAGTGATCGCGGAGGAAGAGAAAGGCAGCTATGCCGATCGCGATGCGGACATCCGCCTCACCTCGTATGGCTGGAACCACGACCTGGGCGAAGTGCTCACCGCACTGCTCGATCACGGCCTGCGCATCGAGCGCTTCACCGAGTTGGATGGATCGCCGCACGACTGCTTCGCGAACACAGTGCTTGGTGAGGATGGGCTCTACCGCATCAAGGGCATGGAAGGCAAATTGCCGATGGTTTATGCGCTCCGTGCAAGGAAAAGCACAGGGACCGCATAACCGCCGCCGCCTTCAGCCTTCGACCCGGTCGCCAACGACGACATAGCGCCAGCACAGTTGCCGCCCGAGCCCTAGCCAATTCACGGGACGCTCAAGCAATCGTTCAGCGCCGAGCAGGAATGTGTGCGCCCAAGCGATGTTCGGGACCAGCTCCAGCCCGACATAGCCGCCGCTCAAGGGAAGGCTGAACAAGGTGTTGAAGCTGGCGTGGACGGTGCCGTATCCCAAGTCGTGGAGGATGACCTTGGCCGTCTCGAAGTCGCATTCCTCATCCTTGTGCGCCGCGATCCTCCGCATGGTGCGCAGCATGAAGTTCACGTTGGGGTCGAACACGATCAGCCGCGAGCGGGGCTTGGCGACGCGCAGCACCTCCGCGCGGACCTTGGCGAAATCCGCTTCGCGATAGAGGTGGTGCAGCGCATCGCGCATGACGATGACATCGAAGCTGGCATCTGCGAAGGGAAGGCGTTCCGCATCCGCCTCGATGAAATTCGCCGAGGGCCATCGCCGCTTCGCTTCGGCCACAACCTCCGGATCGTAGTCGATGCCGACGGACTGGAAACCGGCCTGCGTCAGCTGGTGCGTGGTGGTCCCGTATCCGCAGCCCATGTCGAGCACCGTTGCACCATTCACGAATGACCGGATGATGTCGACATGCTTCCGGTCCACCCGGCCCCAGAAACGCTCCAGTCGCCTGGCGGGGTCCTTGATCTTCATGCAGGTGTGCTTCCTCGCCGGTTCATCGCAGGCTTGAATGGAGAGGCGCCGAATGTAAGGGCGCATCCAGATCGTGAAGGGCACGCCTTCCATCCATTCGCCCCACGATGGCGCGCCGGTCATCCACACCCGCTTGTTCGCCATGTCGCGAGCGAAGGGCCACCACCACCACTGCACTCTGCCCTGCTTTGCGCCAATCACGTTTCGATGGCGCTGAGCCGCTTCTGGACCCTCATCCTGATCCTCTCCATCGGCTATGTGCTGGTGATGCTCGCCACGGGCCGGCAGTACAGCCTGGGCATGCTCATCAATGGCAAGCAGGGCGAGGCGCTGGTGGTGAACGAGCTGGATACCGCCACGGTCCAAGGCACCGCGCTGCTCGCCGCCATCCGCGCCGCGGGCGCGGACGGCCATGATGTGAATGGCGACCACTATGTCCTCAATGGAACGGGCATCATCAAGGTCACGCGCGGCAAGCAGCCTGCCGATGGCCTCTTCGCCACCTGCCGCAACACGATCATGGACCTGTGGCTGCCGCTGATCGGCTACCTCACCTTCTTCTGCGGCCTGCTCAATCTGCTCATCGATTCGCGCGCCATGGAGAAAGTGGCCCGCGTCCTGTCGCCTGCCTTCCACCGCGTCTTCCCCGACCTGCGCAAGGACCACCCCGCCTACGGATTCATGACGCTCAACTTCGCCGCCAACTTCCTCGGTCTGGACAGCGCGGCCACGCCCTTCGGCCTGAAGGCCATGGAGAGCATGCAGGAGGACAACCCGCAGAAGGACCGCGCCACGAACAGCCAGATCATGTTCCTGTGCCTGCATGCCGCCGGCCTCACATTGCTGCCCACCAGCATCATCGGGTATCGCGCGGCGCAGGGTGCAGCCAATCCGGCCGACATCATGATCCCGTGCATCATCACCAGCTTCGTGGGCACGCTGGCCGCACTGTTCATGGTGGCCGCTCGGCAGCGCATCAGCCTCTTCAACCTGCCGGTGATGACCGGCGTGCTGCTGATCAGCGCCATCATCGCAGGGCTGATGGCCTACATCGGCTCGCTCGCGGGCGTGGCCAAGTTCCATTTCACCGACAACCTCAGCAACGGCATGCTGCTGGTGATCATCGCCCTGATCGTCGGCTACGCCTTCCTGGTGGAGCGCTACTTCCGCGAGAAGGGCACCAACATCTTCGAGAGCTTCGTCCACGGCGCCAAGGACGGCTTCACCACCGGCTTGCGCGTGCTGCCCTACATGCTGGCCATGCTGGCCGCGCTGAGCATCTTCCGCAACAGCGGGCTCATGGGCCTGGTGATGGACGGCCTGTCCTGGATCATGGCGAGCGTGGGTGTGAGCAAGGAGATCATCGATGCCATTCCGGTAGCGCTCATGCGCCCCTTCAGCGCAGGCGGCTCGCGCGGGTTCATGCTCGATGCCATGAAGACCTACGGCCCGGACAGCATCACTGGTCAGCTGGCCTGCCTCTTCCAAGGAGCGGCCGAGACCACGTTCTATGTGGTCGCGCTCTACTTCGGCAGCGTGAACGTGAAGGATAGCCGCTACACCTTGGGCATCATGCTCCTCGCCGATCTGGTGTGCGTGATCACTGCGGTCTTCGTGGTGAAGCTTTATTTCTGACCCCATCGCAATCAACCATCGTGCGGTGCAGGGCGTTCGCCTTTCTTTGCGCCCCGCTAACCGGAAGCAAGGAGAAGCATGGCAGAGAAGAAGCTGAAGATCGCCCGTCGGCGATCGAGGATCCACGGCAATGGCGTCTTCGCCACGGCGCCCATCCGCAAGGGTGAGCGGATCGTGGAGTACACGGGCAAGGTGATCACGCACGCGGAGGCCGATGGGCAGTACGACGGCGACATCACCACGGGGCACACCTTCCTCTTCACCTTGAACAAGGATTGGGTGATCGATGCCAACCGCAAGGGCGGCGTGGCGCGGTGGATCAATACCGGCTGCGATCCCAACGCCATCGCCTTCATTCACAGCGAGCGGAAGAAGAAGCCCGACCCACGCAAGGACCGGGTGTGGATCGAGGCATTGCGGGCGATCAAGCCCGGCGAGGAGATCATCTACGACTACGGCTTCGCCTTCGAGATCCCGTACACCGTGAAGCTCCTGCGCACCTGGGCATGCAAGTGCGGATCGCCCAAATGCAGGGGCACGATGCTGAAAGGGAAGAAGATGCGCGAGGTGATCAAGCAGCATCCGAACTGGAACAAGGGCCTCTGATGCACCTGCGGCATGGCCTTTGACTACTGCAGGGCCGGATACCTTTGACCCGATATGAAGAACGCACTGCTCCTCACCACGATCCTGTTCCTTGCTACGAGCTTCGCCCAAGCCCAGGACGATCCGAAATCCAAGGCCGTTGTGGACCGGCTGATGACGCAGGCCAAGACCTGGACCGGCTTCGAGGCCGATTTCACCAGCCGCCTGCAGAGCGCCAAGGACAAGCTCGACGTGAAGCAGGAGGGCAACATGAAGGTGAAGGGCAAGCGCTTCCGATTGGTCCTGGACAAGAACACCATCATCAACGACGGGACGACGCTCTACACATACAGCAAGGAAACGAACGAGGTGACGCTGAGCGATCCGGCCGAGATGGATCAGGAACTCGACCCCAGCAAGGTCTTCACCCAGTACGAGAAAGGGTACAAGAGCCAGTTCGTAGAAGAGAAGGCTGACGCCTCGGGCGCAATGACCCAGGTGGTGAAGCTCTTCCCGATCGACCCGGCGAAGAAGCCCTTCCATACCGTGATCCTCACCGTGGAGAAGGCCAAGGGCGAGCCCCGCAGCGTGCAGGTGCTTTACAAGGACGGCAACGTGGTGACCTACACCGTGAAGAAGTTCACCGCCAATCCCGAGCTGGCCGACGCGCTCTTCACCTTCGACAAGGGCAAATACCCGGGCCTTGAGGTGAACGACATGCGCTAAGCCGCACCCGCCACGAACTTCGAAGGCCGTCCTCGAGACGGCCTTCGCGTTACCAGCCCATCGCCGCAGCATTCACGAGTCATACGCGCACCGATCCTCACCGAAAGCCCCGTGAAGGGCATCCGATTGCGCGCGCGCATGGATAAACCTCCGCAGTGGTCTGCCGCGCTCTTGGCGGCGACCCTGCGGCCCGTGACGATGCCGCAGGGTCCGCGCACCGCGTTTGGGTCCGTCCGCGGCGAGACCGCTGCGGGGGCCGGAGATCGCTACATTCGGCGAAGAGCCTGCGAGAATGAAGATGCCCACGGGGATGCGTTCGACGTTTGACAGGGTTCTGCGGGCTGTTCTTCTAGGAACCTTCGTTTGGGGCCTTCCTGTGAGAAGTTGCGGTCAACATCACAAAGATTTCTTTCTACGCGCCTACGCGACCTGTGGCTCGGGCTTCGGCAAGGAGACGATTATCAGGATTGATGGCACCACTAATAATCGATTCTATTGCGCCACAGTGCCAGGTATTGGGCTGGGCGGTGGCATTCGAATGGAATCGTTTCTTGGCGGCGTTAAGGTTCTAGGAACTGTTCATAGAGGCGCACCAATTGGTTCATTCCTGGCATTTGCGGAAGTTCGTTTGAGCAATCGGAGGTGGGGGTCAAGAATCTCTGGCGCGTATGGCCTGGCATATGGAACAATCATGAATGAAGTTAGTCAGAGCGGAAAGTCCATGTTTCAGGCAGCCATTGCAGTTGTGGGCGATGAAAGGTGGCGGTTGTGGCTGGAGTATGGTTCATTGGTTGCCATTTCAACATTACCACGTTTCACACCATCGGGTCAGAGACTCCCCGACATTAGAAACACGGCAAAGTATCGGACGGTTGGTCTTACAATCTCGTGCGAACTAGTGCCGCGACGCAACTGAATGTGTCTAATGCCTCCCTACTTGATTAGGAGGCAGACGGGTCAATTACCCTTGTAATGCCCCGTGCCCTCCCCTTGCTTGCCGGTGAGGTACACGTAATCCTCCAGCACCGCGCGCAGGAAGTCCATTGCCCTCAACCCGTCGCCGGTGTTGCCGATCGCTGAGCGCACCTTGACTGCCATCTCCTCGATCAGCGACCAGCGGTTGGCGCCACTGGTGTTGTTGAGCACCTCTTTGATCATGGCCGCCTGCGCATCGGTGAGGCGCACGGCCTCCGGGAAGCGCACCGGGTGGTCCTCCTTCACCTCGGTCATCAGCGTGTCCTTCAGCTTCGTGCGCTGCTTCAGCGTGATCACCGTGGTGCCGGCGGCGAGATCGCCTAGGCGCTGGCCTTGGCCGTTGATCAGCACCACGATGAGGCCCAGTCCATAGAACTGGTCCACGGGCCGGAGCAGCCAGCGCAACAGGTACTGGCCCAGGCGCGGCCGTCCGCCATCCTTGCGCGCCACCTTCACCTTCTGCGCGGCCTTGCCGATGCTCTGACCGTCCATGAGCAGCTCGCAGACCAGATGGTAGAAGGAGAACGGGATGAAGATCACAACGAGCATGACCACGAAAGCGGCATCGCCATTCGGCTTCACCATCGCCATGATCACGACCCAGAACACCACCCAGGCCACCAGCACCAGCCGGTCGATCAGCCAGGCGACGATCCGGTCGCCGACGCTGGCCACTTCGTGATGAAGCGCCACGTTCTGGGCGGTCTCGATGTGCACGTTGCTCACGGCTGGCAATTTAGAGTGCAGCCAGCATCGCAATGGGCGTTTGCCGCTCGTGGAAAGGGCATGGAACAGCAAGCCGCCGCTCACTATGTTTGGCGGGCAAGCATGCGCGAGGCGGCCTTCATCAAGCGGAACCAAGCCAAATGGCAGCGGCTGGAGCAGGTGCTCAACGGCTTGGACAAGCTCTCGGGCGATGAGGCCTCAGGGCTCTACATCCAGTTGAACGATGACCTGAGCTACGCGCGCACCTTCTACGCCAAGAGCCCCATCACCAACTACCTCAATGGGCTCGCGGTCCGGTTGCACCAGCACATTTACCGCAACGAGCGTACCCCGCGGCGGCGCTTCGTCACCTTCTGGACGGAGGAAGTGCCCCTGGCCATCGCCGCCGCACGGCCCAACCTCCTCTTATCACTGGCGGTGTTCGTGTGCGCCGCCCTCATCGGTGCGGTGAGCGCTGCCCACGATCAGACCTTTGTCCGCCTGATCATGGGCGATGGCTACGTGGACCAGACGCTGGAGAACATCCGCAGCGGCAAGCCCATGGCGATCTATGCCAGCCACGACGAGGGCGTGATGTTCCTCTACATCACCATCAACAACATCAAGGTGGCGCTCACGGCTTTCGCATCGGGCATCAGCGCGGGCTTCTTCACGTGGTACATCCTGCTCCAGAACGGCATCATGCTGGGCTCCTTCCAGTACTTCTTCCACGAGCACGGCGTGCTCACGGATAGCCTGCTGACGATCTGGGTGCATGGGACCTTGGAGATCTCGGCGATCATCATCGCAGGGGGCGCAGGCTTCTGCATCGGCAACGGCTGGTTGTTCCCGGGCACGTATTCTCGTGGCTATAGCTTCCGTCGCGGCGCGCGCATCGGCTTGAAGGTGGTGATGGGGCTCGTGCCCGTCTTCATCATCGCCGGCTTCCTCGAGAGCTTCGTCACGCGCCATGCCCTTACGCTGCGGCCCTGGGTGGCGCTCACCATCATCTTCGGATCGCTCGCGTGGGTGATCTGGTACTTCATCATCCTCCCCTACCATGCAGAACGCAGAACCCATCGTGTTGCGCCAGGTGCGTGACTTCGGCCAGCTCATCTCCACCACCTTCCAATTCCTCCGCAGGCACGGCGGACCGCTGTTCCGGGCAATCCTGGTCGTCGGCTTGCCCGCCACGGTGGTGGGCGGCTTCCTCGCAGGGGGCACCATCGCCCAATTGCAGGGGCTCCAGTTCTCCGGTGGTGATGATGCCAGCGAAGTCTTATCCCTGATGACCTCAAGCTTCGCCTTGATGATTCCCGGCATCCTCGTGCTCATCGTCGGCTGGCTCTTCGTGGTGAGCATGAGCCATGAGTACATCCGTGCCTACCACCTCGGCGAGCATCACGGACTCACCACTGGCGAGCTGGCCAAGCGCGGGGCCTCGCAGATCGGTCCTTACTTGGGCGCTTCCATACTCTCTGGCTTGCTCTTCGCCCTTGGCTTCCTGCTCTGCATCCTACCTGGCTTCTACGCTTGGACCGTGCTATCCCTCGCGTTGGCCGCACATGCCATCGAGCGCACCGGCGGCGCAGGGGCGCTGGGTCGTTCCAATCAGCTGGTGAGCGGCGATTTCTGGCCCACCCTCGGATTGGTCATCGTCGTCACCGTCATCAATGCCGTCATTAATGGCATCGTGCAGCTGCCCTTCACCATCGTCGGCATCGTCATCGGCATCAACACTGGGCTGGATGGCCTGAACGGCGGGGAGGCCTCCCTGCCTTCGTGGTGGACCGCATACAACGGCGTGGCAACGGCTGTGCAATGGTGCGTGCAGATGCTCACCTATCCCATTGTCGCTGTGTGCATGGCAATGAAGTACTTCAGCCGTGTGGAAGAGACGGAAGGCCACGGCCTGCAGGAGAAGATCGCCGGATTCGATCGGGCGTGAGGGTGATGCGGAGGCTGCTGCTGATGGTCGGCCTCGTGCTCAGCGCGAGCAACTGGGCCGATGCGCAGGACAGCGTGGCAACCCCGCCGACCGAGACCATTGAACCACGCGCCTTCGATGCCGAGCGCATCGCCGCATACCAGGCCGACCCGGACCTGGACTACGACCGTGACCTGCGCCGTGAGCCTTCGCTTTGGGACCGTTTCAAGGAATGGTTCTGGTGGTGGCTGGAGAAGATGCTGGGGAACCGGGTGACCGCCTTCGTGATGGACAACCTATTCTACATCATCACTGCGGTGATGATCGTGGTGGTGATCATCATCTTGAGCCGTCATGGCTTGCGCGGCGTATTCCATGGCGCCCCGCGCTCTGCGGCTCAGGTGAGCATTAGCGAGGAGGACATCCGCGAGATGGACCTGCCCATGGCGATACGTGAGGCGGAACAGGCTGGAGACCTGCGTCGTGCCATACGACTCCACTACCTGCTCGTGCTTCGCCAATTGGTGGACCAGGGCGTGCTTCGCTGGAGCCCCGAGCGCACTGACCGCGACTACATGGCGCAGATCGCGGATCCCGCCCTGCGCGCACGATTCGCCCATGTGGCGCTGATCTTCCAATGGGTGTGGTACGGCCATGCCGAGGTGGACCGCGAGCGCTACGATTCCATCCGACGGCCCTTCATCCAGTTCGAGCAGGCCCCCGCGCGATGAGCCGATTCGAGAAATGGATGGTGGCCGTGCTGGCCGTGCTGATCATCGGCTTCGCGCTGCTTGAGGCCACGGCTCCGCAGCCTACGGACTGGTCGCCGTCCTTCTCGCGCTACCATATGAAGCCATACGGAGGAAGGCTCGTGTATGAGCGCCTCAGCGACCTATTCCCCGAGGTGCGTGCCGTGCATGATCCCGTGGAAGTGACCGGTGCCGACCGCGCCTGGGACGATGAAGTCGCGGAACGTCCGGTAAACCACATCTACATCAACACCGGCTTCGGATTGGGCACGCTGGGCACCGAGTACCTGCTGCGCATGGTGGAGCAGGGCGATCATGCGCTGATCGCTGCAGAGCATTTCACAGGTGCATGGGCCGACACATTGAAGCTTCAAACAAGCATCGCCCATTGGGACAACGAATCGATCTCGGACATCCGCTTCGTTGGCGAGCAACGCCTGCTACCTGGTGTCTTCCGCTTCACGCGTGGTTTTCCCGGCGCGCACTTCACCTCGTACGACACCAGTCGTACGCGCGTGCTCGCTGTGGATGGCGCATCGCGACCTGTGTTGGTGCAGATGGCGTATGGCCTGGGCCGGATCGTGCTATGCACTGCGCCGCGCGCCCTGAGCAACTACAACCTGGTGAAGGACCGCAATGCCACCTTCGCTGCCGCAGCTTTGAGCGTCCTGCCTCACCGTCCTGTAATATGGGATGAGTATTACAAGGTCGGTCGGCAGGAGAGCCCCACCTTCATGCGTTTCGTGCTGAAGGAGCGCGCGTTGCGCTGGGCCTGGTTCCTGGCGCAGGCCCTGCTGCTGCTCTTCGTGCTGGTGTACGTGCGCCGCCAGCAGCGCGCCATACCGGTGGTGGCGCCGCCGCGCAATGCCAGCCAGGACCTCGCGCGCACCATCGGCCGCCTCTACTGGCACAAGGCCGACCACGCCGACCTGGCGCGCAAGATGATCATGCACTTCAAGGAGGAGGTCCGTGCCCGCACCTACCTGCGCACCTTCGCCTACGATGAGCCGACCACCAGCCACCTGGCCGCAAAGACCGGACTTCAGAAGGATGACATCCAGTCGCGACTCGCCGCAGTCGCACGCCGCGAGAGCGCTTCCCGGCTCTCCGAAAAGGACCTGGTCGACCTTAGCAACGAGCTTCACGATTTCCGAAAACACATCCCGTGATCATGACCGAGGACCAAACCCCATATGCCCCCGTGCCAAGCGATCCGCCTGCGGAGACCGGGTTCCACACATCCGTGCCGCTCACGGAGCTGCAACTCGCCGTCGAACGCTTGCGCGCCGAGGTGCGCAAGGTGATCGTGGGCCAGGAAAGCACCATCGACATGCTGCTGGTGGCGCTGCTCAGCGATGGGCATGTGCTCATCGAGGGCGCGCCGGGGCTCGCCAAGACCCTCACGGCGAAGCTGCTGGCGCGTTGCGTGCGCACGGGCTTCTCGCGCGTGCAATTCACCCCGGACCTGATGCCCAGCGACCTCATCGGCACCAGCGTGTTCGATCCGCGCACCACGGCGTTCGAGTTCCGCGCCGGGCCCATCTTCAGCAACATCGTCCTTATCGATGAGATCAATCGCGCCCCCGCCAAAACGCAGAGCGCTCTCTTCGAGGCCATGGAGGAACGGCAGGTGACCGTGGACGGCCGCACCTATCCGCTCGCGCCGCCCTTCATGATCGTGGCCACGCAGAACCCTATCGAACAGGAGGGCACCTACCGGTTGCCCGAGGCGCAACTGGACCGCTTCTTCTTCAAGCTCAACGTGGACTATCCCTCACTCGATGAGGAGGTGGCGATCCTCACGCGTGCGCAGCTCGGGCGCGAACTGCTCAGCGTGGATGCCATCCAGCCCGTGATCGGTCCTGAGGAGCTCGAGCGCGCGCGCTGGCTGGTGCGGCAGGTGCGCTGCGAGGAGAAGCTGATCCGCTACATCGCCGCCATCGTGGACCGCACCCGGCACGATGGCGCGCTCATGCTGGGCGCCTCGCCGCGCGCGTCGTTGGCCATCCTCACCGGCGCCCGCGCGAACGCCGCGCTCATGGGCCGCGATTTCGTGACGCCGGAGGATGTGCAGGCCATCGCGCCCCATGTGCTGCGCCACCGCGTGCAGCTCACGCCGGAACGCGAGATGGAGGGCCTCACGCCCGATCAGGTGATCCAGCTGCTGGTGAGGCAGATCGAAGTGCCGCGCTGACATGCTCCGCGGGCTGCGCACGGTCTTCCTCACGCGCCGCGCCTTCCACATCGGGTGGGCGCTGGTGGTGCTGTTCGTGCTCGCGTGGGTGTGGGCGCCGCTCTTCGTCTTCGCGCAATTGGCCTTGCTGCTCTTCGTCCTCGCCATCGTCGCCGAAGTCTATCTGCTCTACGGGCGCAGGACCGGCATGGTGGCCGCGCGCCGCACGCTGGACCGCTGGAGCAATGGCGATCAGAATCCGGTGACGATCCAGTTGGAGAGCCTCTATGGAACCGACATGCGGGTGCGCGTGCTCGATGAGCTGCCGGTGCAGTTCCAGAAGCGCGACCTCGTGTTCCAAGGTGGCATATCCGCGTGGGGCCAGCGCGATTTCGATTACCAGGTTCGTCCGGTGGCCCGGGGCGTGTACCGTTACGGCGCGATCAACGTGCTGGTGAGCAGCCCGCTCGGCCTGGTGGAGCGCCGCTTCCGCCTCGACGCCGACAAGGAAGTGGCGGTGTACCCGAGCTACCTGCAGCTCCGCAAGTACGAGCTGCTCGCCATCAGCAACCGCCTCACGCTCGCTGGCGTGAAACGCATCCGCCGCGTGGCGCACCAGAGCGAATTCGAGCGCATCAAGGAATACGTGCCCGGCGACGACAGGCGCACGGTGAACTGGAAGGCCACAGCGCGCCGGGGGCGGCTCATGGTGAACCAGTTCCAGGATGAGAAGGCGCAGCAGGTGTTCTCGCTGATCGACACCGGACGCGTCATGAAGATGCCGTTCGAGGGACTCAGCCTCCTCGATTACGCGATCAATGCCGCGTTGGTCATCAGCAGCATCGCCATGCGGAAGGAGGACCGCGCGGGCCTAATCACCTTCAGCAACAAGCCGCACGATGTGGTGAAGGCCAGCCGCCAGCGCGGCCACATGCAGGAGATCCTCCAGACCCTTTACGCCCAAGGGACTGACCACAAGGAGACGGATTTCGAGGCGCTGTACATGACGGTGCGGCGCGAATTGCATCAGCGCAGCCTGCTGCTGGTCTTCACCAACTACGAGAGCGTACAGGCCATGCAGCGCCAGCTGCCCTATCTGCAGCGCCTGTCGCGGCAGCACCTGGTGGTGCCCATCTTCTTCCTCAACACGGAGCTCGATGCCGACCTGCGCGCCGTGCCTGCGAACACCGAGGAAGTGTATGTGCATACCATCACCGGGAAAATGGTGCATGAGAAACGGCTCATCGCCCGCGAGTTGGAGCGCCACGGCCTCCCCTCCATCCTCTGCCGTCCGCAGGACCTCACCGTCAATGTGATCAACAAGTACCTCGAGATTAAGGCTCGTGGGCAGCTTTAGGGCGAGGTGAAGGCAGAAGGACAAAGGCGGAAGGCAAAGGGTGGAAGGTGAAAGGCAGTCTGCAAAACGATGAAGGCTGAAGGTTGAAGGGGATGGCGAACAGCGACCTTCGTGTCATGGAGAAGAGCCAACGCAGCGTCACCGCTGTTCTGAGCGGCGCACCGTACCGGACGGAGATCACCTCGCGCGGCATCACGGCCATTGCCGATGAACCTGATGACCATGGCGGCGCGGACATGGGACTGCGACCGCATGAGCACCTGTTGGGCGCGCTCGCCAGCTGCACGGCCATCACGCTCCGCATGTACGCACAACGGAAAGACTGGGACACGGGCGACATCACGGTGCATGCCACGCTTGACCGCACGCAGGAAGGCCGGGTGGTGGAAAGCCGGATCCATCTGGAAGTCTCGTTCGGGAAGGAGCTGAGCATGGAGCAGCGCGAGCGGCTCCTGCAGATTGCCGGGGCCTGCCCAGTGCACCGTACCCTGGAAAGCCCGATTCATCTCACGCGAGAACTGGCGCCATGAGCAAGGAGCATACCTACACCAACGGTGAGGTCACCATCATCTGGAAGAAGGAACTCTGCATCCACAGCACCAAATGCTGGCGGGGCTTGGGAAGCGTATTCCAGCCGGGCCAACGCCCGTGGATCAAACCCGAAGGCGCCAGCACCGAGGCCATCCAGGCGCAAGTGGACCACTGCCCGAGCGGCGCGCTTAGCCACCGCATGAACGACGAGGAAAAGAACTCGGGCGAGGTGCCTAGCTGGGCTCCACGGTAAGGTGCAGGTGTAAGCATCGCCGCCGATGCCATGACAGAGTTGCCTCCGGTTCCTGATCCGTGCCATGCGCCGGGCGGGGTTGGGGTCTACCTTTGCACCGTATCCCGACCATGCTCGCACAGGATCCGAAGCACGTGCCGTTGACGCCCGCCCAGAAAGCGCGCCGTATCAACCTCAATCCGGACCTGTATGGCACCTTCGCCGAGATTGGCGCAGGACAGGAGACCGTGCGGCATTTCTTCCGCGCCGGCGGCGCTTCACAGACCATCGCGAAGGCGATGAGCGCCTACGACAAGGACTTCAGCAACGCCATTTACGGCCCTGAGCCCGGCAACCGCTTCGTATGCGAGAGTAGGTTGAAGAACATGCTCCGGCATGAGTATGGGCTCATCATCGATCGGCTCGATCGCCAGGAGCACCCCACCAAGCGCTATTTCACCTTCGCGAATACCGTCACCACCAGCACCCTGGAGCGGCCCCACAGCGGGCACGGATGGATGGGAGTGCGGTTCCAGACCGCTGCGGACCAGCCGACAAGCGACATCATCGTGCATTTCCGGCTGCACGATCCGGATATCAGCCTTCAGCAGGAGTGCATCGGCGTGCTCGGCGTGAACCTGCTCTTCAGCTCACTGACCGAATGGGACAAGCCTGGGCAGGTGATGGACTCGCTCTACGACAACGTGAGCCGGCACGTGGTGGAGATCGACATGATCCAGATGAACGGCCCGGCGTTCCGCCATGTGGACAACCGTCTGCTCAGCCTGCAGCTGGTGAAGCGCGGGTTCACCGATGCCGTTCTCTTCGGTCCCGATGGCCAGAACCTGCAGGCCAGCGAGACGCTCTACAAGAAGAACATCCTGGCCATCCGTGGCAGTTTCCGCCCGGTGACCAAGGTGAACATCGACATGATCATGAACGGCTACAACATGTTCATCAAGGAACAGCGCGTGGACCGTCAGAATCTTCAGGTGCTCTTCGAGATCACGCTCAGCAACCTCAAGAGCGATACCGGCGACGTGGACGAGAAGGACTTCATCGACCGGGCCGACATCCTTTGCTCCCTCGGGCAGACCGTGCTCATCAGCAACTACCAGGAGTACTACAAGCTCGTGGAGTACTTCAGCCGCTACACCAAAGCGCGCATGGGCCTGATCATGGGCGTGAACAACCTGATCGAGGTGTTCGACGAGAAGTATTACCGCCACTTGAACGGGGGCGTGCTGGAGGCCTTCGGCATCCTGTTCCACCGCGACCTGAAGATCTACGTGTATCCGAGCCGGCCGGACAAGATCTCCGAGATCATGACCACGGCCAACATGCCGGTGCATCCTCGGATGCGCCCGTTGTACGACTACCTGCTGTTCAATAAGCGCCTGGTGAACATCGAGAACTTCGACCCCAATGTGCTCCACATCTTCAGCAAGCAGGTGCTGGATATGATCCGCGGAGGATCACCGGGATGGGAAGGCATGGTGCCCCCCTACGTGGACAACATGATCAAGGACAACCGGCTATTCGGATACACGCCGGTGCAGGAAGGCGCCAAGGCCTGAGCGCCACCTGCATCGGCTCTTGGGCATGGGAGCAGCCAACCGCCTACTTTGGCAGCGGCCTTCGCCATGCTCCCACCCACACCAGCTCCGCTAAGGCAAGCTCGGCAACGCCGCGATCCGGCCATTCGATCCTATCCCGGCCCCTACCGCGCGTGGCTCACCATCTGCAATGATCCGGACAATACCCGCATCGGCGACTGGCAGCAGGTGCATGACCTGATCTGGAAGGAACTCGGGCTACCCCTTGCGGACTCTCTATTCATCCGGAGCTACAATCTGCAGCTTCCCGACCAGGTGGACCTGCACCGCCATCCGCACATCCTCGATGCCCACGCGCATGATACGATCCATACATGGGGCGATTTCATCTTCGCCGGGGCGCGTGCATTCCACCGGCCCGATGCCGAGGAGCATCTGGCCATCCTGCGCGAACGCGGCTTCGCTCCACGGGTATGGGTGGACCACAGCATGTTCCCCGGAAATCTGCTCCACCGCCATCAGTATGGAGGCATTCCCTTCTTCCGTGATTTCTCTGGGCACGACTATCCCAACCCCTTTTACACCCTCGACCTGATCCACCAGGCGGGCGTACGCTATGCATGGAATGGCGCGCTCACCACCATCATCGGTCAAGACCGACCAATCAGCCTTTGGCGGCAGCATTTCCTTCGATCGAAGACGCTATGGCAAGCGGCAAAGGGCTATCTGCTGCACCGATTCGGAGCATCGTTCGGCTTGGGCGAGGGATTTCGTGAGCAGTACGTGGGCAACGGAGCCTATCGAGCGATGGGCTTCCCTGATGGGAACCAACTGTACAGCTTCGTTCGTTTCGGAGATCCGCCGCAAGCCGACATCCATGGTCTTGGCGAATTGCTGGCCGCTGCGACGCTGGACCGCCTCGCTTCCACGGGCGGCACCATGATCATTTACACTCATTTGGGGAAGCGCAGGCCTGCGGCCATGGGCGATGCCCGTCACATCCCACTGCATACCGAGGCTGCCTTGCGCGACCTCCATCGACGGTATCAACGGTCGGAGATTATGATCTCCTCCGTCTCACGGTTGCTGGACTACCTCATCCTGCGCGATCACATCCAGATCGACCGCGCACAGCGCGTGATACGCTTCTCGGCGGATGGGATCGCCTTCGACCGGGTCGGTCAACAGGAGCTGAGCGGTCATGCATTCACCTTCATGGGATTGGGCAAGGCACCTTTCCGCGTGATGGCGGGCGACGACGAAGTGGTGGCTTCGACCGAATCTCACGCCGACGGGTCCTTCACGAAGCGCTTCGCATGAGAGCGATCTGCGATGCTTGCGACCCTGATTCACCGCGCCCATCGCTCGGCCATTCACTGGCTTCATGAGGATTCCTCAGGCGCCTTGCTGAGCGCGGGCGCGGATGGCCGGGTGCTCCGCTGGAGGAAGGCTGAGCCGGACCATGTGCGGCTCCTCGCCACCTTGCCTGATCCGTTATACACGGCTTGGCTCCAGAAAGGCGCCGCTCACCTCTACGCCGGCACTACCCGCGGTGAGCTGTTCGTCCTGGACATGCGGGCGAAGGCGGAACGGCAACACATCCTTGCTCACAACAGCCCCATTTATTGCATGAACGGCACCACCGACGGACTGCTTTACGTCGGCGGCGGTGATGGCGTGCTCACGGTCTGGTCCATGGGCAGCGATGCCCTACTACATGCGGTTCGCCGTGTTCCCATCGCGGAAGCCAAGCTCCGCTCCATCGCGATTCAACGTGGTCTGATCGCACTGGCCTTCGGCGATGGGTCAGTGCATGTGCTTAATGAAGGCACGTTGAACACCATCGCGCACTGGACGGCGCATGAACTGGGCTGCAGCACCGTTGCGTGGCATCCGAGCAAACCCGTGCTCCTAAGCGGGGGCAAGGACGGTCAACTGGCGGCCTGGAAGGTGGACAATGACTTTGAACCCATATTGCGCTTACCAGCGCATCGATCAACCATATATGCCATTGGGTTCAGCGCGGATGCCGACTGGCTCGCAACAGCGTCGCGTGACAAGACCGTGAAGCTCTGGAATCCATCCACCCTCGACCCCGTAGCGCGACTGGATGTCCGATCCAACGGCCATACCCATAGCGTGAATGCACTGTGCTGGGGCGCCGATGGGCTTTATTCGGGTGGCGACGACCGCGCTCTGCTCCGCTGGCCTTTACCCACACCCGGCCCACAGATTTCCGGCGGACTCGCGTAACCCAAGTCGAGCTTCATTCGACGGATCTCACTGGCACACCTCCAGTGCACAAAGCGGTGCCGTATGTCGATTGAAGAAACGCGGTCAGGATTCGACGGCCTGATTCCACTGCGCGAGATACCACGGAACGGCCCGCTCCAATCCGGTGCGCAGGTCCACCTGCGGTGCGTACCGGAGGACCTCGCGGGCCTTGCTCACGTCAGCAAGCGAATCGCGGATGTCGCCAGCGCGCTCCGGTGCATGCTCGGTCCGTACCAGTGCCACCTTCGGATCGGCCTTCGCAACTGCTGCGCGCAACTCGTCCACCAATTCCAGCAAGGTGGTGCGCGCACCATAGGCCACGTTGAACACATCACCGAAGGCTCGCTCGTCGTCGGTCCGCAAGGCGGCCAGGATTGCCTGCACGGCGTTGCCCACATAGGTGAAATCGCGCGACTGCAGCCCATCGCCGAAGATCACCGGCGGTTGATGCCCGCGCAGCGCCTTGATGAAGCGCGGAATCGCCGCAGCATAGGGACCCTCCGGATCCTGACGCTCCCCGAACACATTGAAGAACCGCAGTCCGATGACCTCCATGCCGCGCGCGGAATGGTACAGTCGTGCATACAGCTCGTTTCCCTGCTTGGTGACAGCGTAGGGTGAGAGCGGTTCGCCGATATTCTCTTCCCGCTTAGGCAGCTCCTTCGAATCGCCATAGACGCTGGAACTGGACGCGTACACGAACCGCTTGATGCCCGCGACGCTGGTCTGCTGCAAGACCTGCAGGAAGCCCTCAAGGTTCACCCGGTGCGACGCGATCGGGTCGGCAATGGAGCGCGGCACGGAACCCAGCGCGGCCAAGTGGATCACCGCATCCGCGCAGCTCACGGCCTTCTGCACATCCGCCTCGGATCGGATGTCGCCTTCTACCATCTCAAAGGCGGTGTGGCCGGTCAGGTGGGCGACATTGTCGCGCTTGCCGGTCGCGAAGTTGTCCAGGCAACGCACCCGATAGCCCTCAGCGAGCAACGCATCGCAGGCATGGCTGCCGATGAAGCCGGCTCCGCCGGTAACGAGGATGGTGCGCTGCGCCATGCGCGGGCGAATATACCCGGACTGGTTCGTGCGCATGCCGACCTTACTTCATCGCCACGCCGAAGACCACGGTGCGCCAGCCCTTCAGTATGAACGGTGCCAGCAGGCCATCGACGCGCGCAAGGAGATCGCGCTGGGATTGGCTGCGTCCAAGGCTCGCGAGCAGGCCCGTGGTGCGCGCAACGACGTTGGTGAAATCGGAGAAGAGGTCCATGTCCGATCGGGCATCGAGGTAGCGCCAATAGCTGCTCCAACGCACGTAGCGCTTTCGCAGCGTCTGGTGAACAGCAGAGCCTTGCAGGTTCTCGGCGAAAAGCAGGATGCCACCTGGCTTCAGCACGCGGTGCATCTCATGCAGGGCCCGCGCCTGCTTCTCCTTGCTGCCCAATGCACCAATCATGCTCTTAAAGGCGACCACGTCGAAGGTGCAATCCGACTGGTTGATGGCCAGGGCATCGATGGAAGCGTAGCTCACCAGACTTTCCACCCCATGACGCTCGTGCAGCTCACGCGCGGCATCCGTTGGCCCACCCAGGTCGCTGCACAGTGTCGTGAATCCGTGCTGCGCGAGCAGCAGGCTCAGGCCGCCATCACGCTCGCCCAATGCCAAGGCTCGGCGCTCACCTCCAACCACGGAACCCAGCGCTTTGCTCCACATCGGGTAGGCCCGAGACCATGTGCGCACCTCCCATTGGAAGATGTCGTTCAGGCTGAACGGCTGGTTTGTGGTGGGGCCAGCAAGCATTGCTCACGCTTGATGCAGGTTGAGCGGGTTGAAGGTTGAGCCACCTAGGTGATCGAACCGGTGTCCCGTGCCTGACCTGCTAGATGCAACCTCCTCAACACTCAACTGCTTCAACCTCCAACGCTCAACTTATCCTATTTCGCCACGGCCACCGAGCGCTTCTCGCGGATCACGGTGATCTTCACCTGGCCGGGATAAGTCATCTCGTTCATGATGCGGTCCGCGATGCTCATGCTCAGCTCGTCGCTCTGCTGGTCGGTGATCTTCTCGCTCTCCACCATCACCCGCAGCTCACGGCCCGCCTGGATGGCGAATGCCTTGGTGACGCCGCCATAGCTCATGGCCAGGCTCTCCAGGTCCTTCAGGCGCTGGATGTAGGCCTCAACAGCCTCGCGGCGTGCGCCCGGACGCGCCCCGCTGATGGCATCGCAGGCCTGCACGATGGGCGAGAGCAAGGTGGTCATCTCGATCTCGTCGTGGTGTGCGCCGATCGCGTTGCACACGTCGGGCTTCTCGCCGAACTTCTCAGCGAGCTTCATGCCCAGCAGGGCGTGTGGCAGCTCGGGCTCCTCATCGGGCACCTTGCCGATATCGTGCAATAGGCCAGCGCGCTTGGCCACCTTCGGGTTCAGGCCCAACTCGGCGGCCATGATAGCGCTGAGGTTCGCCACCTCGCGGCTGTGCTGCAGCAGGTTCTGACCGTAGGAGCTGCGGTACTTCATGCGGCCCACCATGCGGATGAGCTCGTTGTGCAGGCCGTGGATGCCCAGGTCGATGCAGGTGCGTTTACCCACCTCCATGATCTCTTCTTCGAGGTGCTTCTTGGTCTTGGCCACGATCTCCTCGATGCGTGCCGGGTGGATGCGGCCGTCCTTCACCAATTGGTGCAGGGCCAAGCGGGCCACTTCGCGCCGCACGGCATCGAAGCAGCTGAGGATGATGGCGCCCGGGGTATCGTCTACGATGATCTCCACGCCGGTGAGTTCCTCCAAGGTCCGGATGTTGCGGCCTTCGCGCCCGATCACCCGGCCCTTCACGTCGTCGTTGTCGATATGGAAGACGCTGACGCTGTTCTCGATCGCGTGCTCCGTGGCCACGCGCTGAATGGTTTGGATCACGATGCGCTTGGCCTCCTTGTTCGCCGTGAGCTTGGCCTCCTCCTGGGCATCCTTGATGTGCGCCATGGCGGCGGTGCGTGCCTCGTCCTTGAGGCTCTCCACCATCTGCTTCTTGGCTTCCTCGGCGCTCAGGCCGCTGATGTTCTCCAGCAGGGACACCTGCTTAGCATGCATCTTCTCGGTCTCCTCCTTGCGGCGGGCCAAGCCTTCGAGCTTCTGGTTCAACTCCTGGCGCAGCTGATCCACCTGCTTGTCCTTGTTGGCCACGTCCTGCTGCTGGCGGCTGAGCTGCTGCTCGCGCTGCTTGGCTTTCTCCTGGGCCTGCGGTCACGTTGCGCTCGCGTTCCCGCACCTCCTTCTCGTGCTGCTCCTTCAACTGGAGGAACTTCTCCTTGGCCTGCAGGATCTTGTCCTTCTTCAGGGCCTCCGCTTCGGCCTCGGCCTCCTTCAGGATGCCGACGCGCCGTTTCTTCATGATGCTGTTGAGGGCGGCGAAGACGATGATGCCTCCGACCACCAGACCGGCCAGCGCGCCGATCAGGATGCTGATGATGTCGATGTCGTTCATGGGTCCATGTTTGTATTACATGGACCACAGCGGGCCTCCTTGCGGCCGGGAGCGGTGAGGTCAGGTACGCAGATCGGCGAGCATCCGTTCAATCTCCTCCAGCACGGCGCCGGCTTCGGCCTCCTGCTTGGGAGCATTGCTGTTGAGTGCGCGCACGGCGACTTCCAATGCCGCCATGGCCAACAGGTCCTGCTTGTCGGTCAGGGGATACCCCTCCTTCAAGCGGTCGATGCTCTCATTGATCTCGTCCACGGCCCGACGCACGTTCGCCTCCTCCGCATGCTGTATGGTCAGCGGATAGGCCCGTCCGGCGAGCTCGACCCTGATGGAACGTTCCTCCATGTTCGTGGTGCCGCTAGTTCTGGATGAGCTCCAGGCAGCGGTCAATCTCTTGAACCAGTTCGTCGATCCGTTCCGTCGCTCCCGGAACAACCGCCTCATGAGCGGCCTTCGCGTTCCGGAGGACCTCATTCTCCCGCTCCAATTCCGCAACGCGCTGCTGAAGCACATCGGCTGTCCGCTGATGTTCGCGGATGCCGTGCTCCAACTCCGCCGTGCGCTCTTGAAGCCCCTTGTGCTCCTTCAGCAAGGAGGAAACGCGGCCTTTCAGATGCTCCAGACGGTCGATGAGCGTTTGCATGGTTGGATTCGAGAGAACTGTTTGTGGTCCGAGGCCAAATATAGACCCCACCTCCGATGACCAAGGCATATAGTTTGAACCTCACGGTGTTAGCCGTTGCATTGGGCACCGATTCCCTAGGCACCACCCACCCAATAGACTTGCCCACCATGTCTGCGAGACGCCCCCTGAACCCTACCGTTTCTCTTCAAATTTGCAGATTCACTATTCTGGCATTCAGCACCTTGAATGGGTCGGAAACACGGGCTCAGTCATCGGAAGGCACCTCGCGCTACATCGCGCCGATGGACATTCCGGTGGAACTCTCCGGGAACTTCATGGAGCCGCGTTCCGACCATTTCCATTCCGGCTTGGACATCCGGACCCAAGGCCGAGAAGGCATTCCGGTGAAGGCTGTGGCCGACGGGTGGGTGAGCCGCATCAAGATCAGTCCATGGGGCTATGGAAAGGCGGTGTACATCGACCATGCGGATGGGCATACCACCGTTTATGGTCACTTGCAGCAACTGACCGGCAGGGTTGGCGAGGCCTGCTTGGACCATCAATACCGCCAGAAGGACTTCAGCATCGATTGGACACCTGAGAAGGGCGCCCTGTCGTTGAAACAAGGCGAGGTCTTCGCGCTGAGCGGGAACACTGGTGGCAGCGGAGGGCCCCACCTGCATTTCGAGGTGAGGCGCACGGGCGACCAGATGGCGTTGGACCCCGAAGTGCATGGCTTCGCGGTCCCTGATCGGGTCCCTCCCGAGATTCACGGGGTGCGGCTCTACCCGCTCACTGACTCCTCCCGATGCGCACCGTATCCAGAGAAGGCCGTAGGCTACGCTGCGCATGGTGCATCGGGCCAATACACCTTGAAGGTCACGCCCATGGCCTTCGGCACGGTGGGGTTGGCAGTGAACACCTTTGATCGGTACGACAACGGCGGCGCCAAGTGCGGCGTGCGGATGATTGAGGTCTTCGTGGACAGCATCCGGCACTTCTCCACCACCTTGGATCATGTCGATTTCAACCTGAACCGTTACTGCAACGCGCACATGGACTATGGCCTCTCCAAGGCCCAGAAGATGGACTACCACCGATGCTTCAGACAACCCAACAACAAGCTGCGGATCTATGGCAAGGAGCCCAAGGAAGGATTGAGTTGAACCCCGGGCAGCCGCGGTCGGTGCGCGTGGTTGCCACGGATGCCAATGGGAACAAGAGCGAGCTGCAGTTCAAACTGGAAGGAGCCACACTTGAGGAAGCCGCACGCTGGCCGAGCGCGACACCACCAGGAAGCCTCTTCCGCTACGATGCTCCGAACCGGATTGAAGAGGAAGGCCTGCGCTTCAGCCTTCCGGCGAATTCGCTGTACGATGATGCCTATGTCACCTACCAACGAAAGCCCGCTATTGGCCGTGCCCTGACACCCGTGCATGTCATCGGTGACCCGGGCATCCCATTGCACACGGCGGCGGAACTCGCCATCGCCTTGCAGACCACCAAGGGCAGCAAGGCCACCATCGTCCGGCTCGACCCTGATGGCACCGTGGCCAGCACCATGGGCGGCAAGTACGCCGACGGATGGATAACCGCTCCGGTGAAGGCATTCGGGAACTACACGGTCATGCTGGATACCGTGCCACCCGTGATCACCAACGTGGATCTGCGCGCCGACGTGCGGGGCCGCAAAGGCTTCACGCTGAAAATCGCCGACAACCTCAGCGGAATCGGCACATGGCGCGGGATGCTCGATGGCGAATGGATCCTGATGGAATACGACCCGAAGTCCAAGACACTGGTCCACACGTTCGACAAGCATACCAAGGCACCGGGCAAGAGGGAATTCAAGCTCGTGGTGACGGACGATCGCGGAAACAGCTCCAGCTTCACCTTCGCGTTCACGCGTTGAGCCTCTAGCTTCGGCGCCATGCGTGCTGGCTGGGTCCTTCCTTTCCTCCTGATGGCATGCGGTGCGCCTGATCGCGGCGGCACGCGGATCATCGGCCATGGCGGTTTGGGCGTGGATGGCGACTACCCCATGAACAGCCGGGAGTCGCTCTTGGGCGCTTTGGAACTCGGTGTGGATGGCATCGAGATGGACGTGCAGCTGACACGCGACAACGTGCTGGTGGCGTATCACCCGGCCGACTTGGGCGAACTCACCACTTGCGCTGGAAGGCTGAATGGCATGACGTGGATGGATCTGAAGGCCTGCCCTGTGCGGAAGGACGGCAAGCCCTACCCCATCGTCCGCGTGGACAGCCTGTTGATGGAGGTCGCCGCACTTCGGCCATTCGTGGACTTCACGCTGGATTGCAAGCTCTTCGCCGCAGGTGATTGGTGGGAATACCTCAACGCCTTCTCCGATGCCATCGTGGAACTGGATGAATGGCCGGCCCTACATGGTCGCACCCTCGTGGACTGCCAAACTGAGGATTTCATCCGCTTGCTGGCAGAGAAGCGGCAGGGCTTTCCAGCGTTTCTCTATGTGACCACTATGAAAGACGCGGTGCAGAAGGCCGCAACGCTCGGCTGCGCGGGCATCACCGTTGAGCATTCGCGCGCTTCTGCGGATGAAGTGCGCTCAGCGCATGATGCCGGGCTGCAAGTCACCTTCTTCGGAACCGGCGGCGGCTGGTCGCATCGGAGCGCCTTGAGCAAAAGGCCGGATCGCCTGCAGACGGATGCTCCCACAGCGTTCGTACGCTAGTGGAAGAACGATCACCTTGCCACCGCTTTCAACCTGGTGAAGTGATCGCCGGTCAGTGGAAGAATTGCATCACCTTGCTCCACAGCTTGCGCGTGACGAGCAATGGGGGCGCCTTCAATCCATTGAGCGACCAGGAGCGCCGCACCTCGCGGTTGGCTTGCAGGATCTGCCTCACATTACCGTTGCTCATGCCACCGAGACGAAAGCGCACCAGCACTTCCCGCAGGTGGATGGTGGCGATCTGGTGCTTGTAGAGGAAACGCAGCAGGATCTCGTAGTCGGCGCCGATGCGCAGATCGGTGTTGAAATGACCGAAGCGGTCGTACACGCTCTTGCGGATGAAGGTGCCCACATGCGGCGGCATCCAGCCCTTGCGGAAATTCTCGCGGTGGTAGGTGCCGCTGAGCCAGGTGCGGTGCACCCTGAAGATGTCCTTCTCGTCTACCATGATGATATCGCCATAGACGGCATCGGCGTGGCTGCGCTTAAAAGCGGCCACCACTTGTGCAATGGTCTCAGGTGACATGAGCAGGTCGCCGGCGTTGACGAAGCCGATGACCTCGCCAGTGGCACGCGCCAAGCCCTTATTCATGGCGTCGTAGATGCCCTTGTCGGGTTCGCTCACCAAGGCGCCCAGTTTGGCCCGATAGCCTTCGAGAATCTCCACGGTACCATCGGTGCTAGCGCCGTCGATCAGGATGAGCTCGATGTCCGTGTGTGTCTGGGTCAGCACGCTATTGAGCGTCTCGGCGATAACCGGGGCGGCGTTGCGGCAGACGGTGATCAACGAAACCTTCATCCGATCACACGTTCACGCACGGGCTGCGCCGGATTCCCCTGATAGATCATATAGGCCTCCAGGTTCTTGGTGGCCACGCTACCAACCGCGAGCACGCTGTGACTCTTCATGGTGACGCCCAGCGTAACGATGGCCCCCGCTCCCACCCAGCTGCCATCCTCCAGCACCACGGGCTTGCTGTACGTGGGGTAGTCGGTCTTCTTGTAGTCGTGGCTGCCTTGTATAATCATGGCGCCTTGACTGATGACGACGTTGCTGCCGATGGTAAGCGTGTCGAGGTTGTCCAGCCAAACGCCCTGACCGATCCAGCTGTAATCGCCGATGCGCAACTTCCACGGGAACTTGATGTTGACGCCCGGATGGATGACCACCCCCTTCCCCACTTTCGCTCCGAACAAGCGGAGCAACGCTGGCTTGGGCGAACGGAAAGGGAAGCATGGATTCAGGAAGAAAATCGCATTGGTGAAGTACCACAGTGTGCGCTTTACGAAGCCCGCGCCGGGATCGAAGGTCTTCGAGTTGTCGAAGCGGCTGAGGTCGACGGTGGGGCGGGGCTCGCTCATTGGTTGAATAGGCTAATGCTCCTGTCCACGCCTTTCGAATCAGCCAAATATCGCGCGCCCAACCGAGCCGAACCTGCTATCCATGCATCGAAGCCCGCCTGGTCGAGGTCAACAAGGCCTTGAAGGGTCGATTCAAACGATTGCGGTTCCTCCAGAGGCAGGTCCCATCCGGCGTGGTCCCGCGCCAACGCCTTCCACGGCGTGCGGTCGCTGATGAGCAATGGCCGACCCGCTACCAGCGCCTCCAGCATGGTGTGCCCGAAATTCTCACCAACACTGGGCATGAAGACCGCGTGCCCATCTGATATCACACGGGCCACCTGATCCTGCTCAACGTGCCCATGGAACTCCACCGTGATGTTCGCCGGCAACCTGGCCGCCGCATCCTGGCAGCGCTGCGCATAAGCTGCCTCATACACAGTACCGTAGAGGTCGAAGCGCACCTCGCCCTTCAAGCCCGCGAGCCGCTCAATGGCGAAGAGCGTATTCTTCTCCGGTGCAATGCGGCCCACGCTCACGAGTCGGAGCTCGCCTGGCCGCTTCGCGATACGCACCGGTTCCCGCGCTTCCACCTTGCGACCGAGGTTCGGCACCAGATGAACCTTCACGCCCCTGCCAATCCAGCGCTTGATGTCCTCCGCCTCTTCCGTATTGGTAGCCTGGAACTCAACGCCCTTGAAACAACCTGTCGTCTTCATGGCCAATAGGAAGGCGCGCTTCTTGGCAGCGGACTGCCGCATCGGTCCCATGGCCAGCATGCCGCGCACCGCCACGATGCGCCGTTGCTTCGATCGCCGTAGCAGCCATAGCGGCGCGATGGTGCTCCACTTCGAGTAAAGCCCGTTGATGTACACCGCATCCCACGGCCGCTCTTCCAGCAGGCTGCGCCATTGCTTCAGGCTACGGCGCTCAGGCGAGGCGTGCCACACGCGCTCGTCTTTGTCGGCCGTGGTCCATTGGTCGCGGATTAGGTCCTTGGGCGACGTTTGCTCGGTATAATCGCGGTCACCGGTGACGATGTGGAAGTCCACCTGATCGTGAAGGTGATCCACCAGGTTCACGAGACTGCGGACCGGGCCGCCCGCTTTGTAAAAAGGCTTATACCAGTCGATGAAGGCCAGGACGCTTGGCTTCTTCATCGGCTGGTTGAGGGTTGAAGGTTGAGCGGTTGGGAGCAGCCCGCACCACAAAGTGCCATCGCGGTGTCGGCCCAAGACTGCGGGCTCCACAGCCCGCCGAGGGCATGGCTCCGTTGGCCCATGCCAAGCAATTCATGGTCGTTGCTCAGAACAATCATCCGGAGCATCTTCTTCAGCGAGGACTTGTCGCCGGCGATGAAGCGGAACCCATTCTCGGTTTCCACAAGGAATCGCTCGGCCGCGCCCACGGCGGAGCTCAGGATGAGCGGGAATCCGGCACATGCGAATTCGTGCACCACCACGCCCCATGGCTCGTACGCGCTCGGCAGCACGAAAGCGCCGCACTGCTCCATCACCGTTTCCATCTCCTCGGGCTGCTTGAAGCCCAAATGGCGGATGCGCCGGTGCCGACCCGCCGGTGAGTCAACCACTTGTTGATGCAACTCGCCTGTGCCAGCGAGCCAGAGCTCCCAATCGCCAGCCTCATCCGCCTCGCACAGCTCAGCAAATGCATCACACAGCAGCTGCTGACCTTTCGTGGGGATGTAGCGCGCCACACAGAGGAAGCGGTGCGGCCAAAATCCTGTGCGTTCCGACAACAGGCGCTGTCCAACGGCCAGGAACCGCGTGGTGTCCGCCGAATAGAATCCGGTCCTGATCCGGTCTGTCTTGAAGCCCAACCTGCGGGCGTAGGTGGCTTGGGCTTGACCTGTGACCCAAGCATGGGAGTAGGCCCTTTGCAACGCCCAGCGACCCACCAGCGCATTGGCCCACTGCCGCCAATGTCCGCGCCAAGCCGTATCGATGATGACTGCCGTTGTAGCTCCTTGGCGTTTCAGCGCTTTGCACGTCGCAACGTATCCGCGATCGACCCAGCCACTGGCGATGACCAGCTTCGGCCGGAGGCGCAGCGCGAGTTCCAAGAGCTGCGCATCGCTCAGCGAGGCCCGCTCATGCACGGTGAGGCGGCGTTGGAAATCGAGCTGAAAGGGGGCTTCGCTATTCACTGGCCAGCGCACCAGATGTACATCCAGCGCGCCTTGCTCCACGAGCGCATGCAGACAGGCCAACACGTATGGCGCCAGCTCGGTATAGAGCACCAGCACCGTGGCACGGTCGGCTGCATTCGTGTTCATGAGTGTGTCAGCTGCGCGAAGCCGCCAAAGCTATCCTTCGCGCCGAGCCCCGTTCCGGCGGCGGCCGATGCGGAGATCGAAGAGGTCATGCGAGCGCTTGCCGCCAGCGAAGCGTTTGCGGTAGTAGCCGGTCCATAGCGCGATCAACGGGGCTCCGATGATCGTGGGCCAGAGCCACTGCAGCCACATGGGCCGGATCATCTCCAAGTTCACTGCGCTGAAAGCGGACACCGTGGCGATGTATCCACCCAAGAAGCCGACCATGTGCGCATAGAGCCATTCCCGCTTGTCGTGGCTCATCTTATGGAAACGCTGGAAGTCGCGCCAGACGAAGAGCAGGCCGATGGTGCCGAACACCGTGAAGATGACGGGGCCGCTCTCCTTGTGCCCGAGCATTAGGTGGATGACGCCCCACATGAACAGCGCACCATTCACCAAGATGCCGGCACCCATGATGAAGCGGTCCGGCCAAGCCGCCTGCTGACCTTCGTGCAGTCGCTTGAGGTACAGCGCCCGATAGCCCGACGCGATCATCTGGAAGGAGAAGACCGCCACCATGGCCATGAGCCAATTGCTCTTGAGAACGCCGATGACGATGGCCGAGGTCGCAACTACCGCCATGGCCCAGAAGTAGGCCTTCCCCCAGCGCCGGTGCCAATTGCCACCTTTGCGCGCGAGCATGGCCAAGGGGGCCACCACCAAGGCGATGAAGCCCGCAATCGCGTGAAGTGCGAGGATGGATCCCACTTGCACGAATGTACCTCCCGCAAATGAACCGGGTTGGTTGAAGGCGATCATCGCATGGAAGTGCTGATCTTTCGCCAATGGCGTGGCGAACGAGCATGTTGCATTCAACGGGCACGAACCGTCGCGACCGGATGGACCGGCGTGCGTTCATCGCAATCGCCTCGCTGACGGTTTTGATTGCTGCCGGAATCATGTGCTTGCCCGACGTGCTGCTTGCTAACCCGCGCGGCACGCACTTCATCCGCCAGTCGGACTCGCTGGCCTTCGTGCGCTATTACATGCTTGGCCTGGGCTCCTTGCTCGAACCAGGCACGTTGGACCAGAATATCGCGCCGCAAAGCGGAAGAACCGCCGGTGAGTTCCCGCTCATGTACTGGTGCATGGCGTGGCTGGCCAAGCTCACCGGTGTTAGTCCCAATGGCCTACGTGTCCTCCAACTGTCAATCGTCCTTGTCGGCCTTGTCGTCTTCATCGACGCGACTCGGAAAATGCTCCGCTCTCCTCTGCTGGCGCTTGGCACTGGCCTCTGGATCATGGGTTCCCCGGTGCTCATCTACTATGCCTGCAATTTCCTTCCCGATGCGGCGGTATTGGGCCTGGTGCTTTTCGGATGGGGTTTGCTTCTCCCGGCTCTGAACGAGGGAAGACCCGTTCTGCCGTGGACGAGCCTTGCGCTGTTCACGATTGCTGGCATGATCAAGGCGCCAGCAACGATGAACCTCATGGCCTTCGCGTTAACCGGTATCGGCCTTCTTGCATGGAACCGACCGGAGAAGTGGGGGCGTCTTTCGATCAAGCTGGCGCTGAAGTCACTTGTCGGACTTGCACTCATCGGCGCATGGCATCTTCATGCGATCCGATACAACACGATCCATCACGCTGATTATTTCCTCACCTCAGCTGCGCCGATTTGGACCATGTCCGCTTCGGAACGATGGTCGACACTTGACCTGGTGTGGCGCTATTGGTGGGGCAAGTACCTGCATCCGACCACCTGGCATGTCCTGGGCATCCTCCTGCTTGTTGCGCTCATTGCCTACAAGCGCGTTGGGCAAGGACTGATGCTGACGCTGTTCTTCCTAGGATCAGCCAGCGCGGCATTCGTTCTGCTATTCTTCCGCAAGCTGGCCGATCACGATTATTACTTCCTCACGCTGGCGCCCTTCCTGGCGCTTGTGGCCGTGACCGGATTGAAAGCCATGTCGGAAGTTGGCCAGAAGATTTGGCATCGGGCACTACTCACTACCGGGGTTTGGATCTTGGCGCTGGCAAGCCTCCATCTGGCGCATACTGAAATGCAACGACGCTTCAAGGCGCCAGCGGATTCGTTCTCTCGAACCGGTCAAGCGATTGATGCATTCCTTCAAGCCAACGGTTCAACATCAATTCCGGAATCATCGAAAGTGATCGTTGTTGGCGACCGAACGCCGAATGGCGCGCTTGCGCGGCTTGGCCGTCAAGGTTGGAGCCATCCGGGATATCCGGTCAGCAAAGTCCCGCACTTCGATGCGTTGGTTGCGAGCGGCGCAACGCATGTCCTGGTCATCGCGCCAGAACCGGTGCCGCCTTGGCCGCTGGTGCTTATCGCGAGCGAAGGTGGGTGCTCGCTCTGGAGCATCACTCGATGAACAACCGCAGGGGAAGCCCTGGCCCGTTCGGGCCGGATGGATGCAGGAAATACGGACCGGCGGGAACCATGGGAATCCGAACAGTGGAACCACGGGGATCAAGCATGGCAACTAGCCTTCCGCAGGCATCCATCAATCCGACCGTCGACCATCGCTGGTCGTGCGATGGAAGAGTGACGACCTGACCCGGCCCAGCCGGATTGGGGAAGACCAATCGGCTCTGCCCAACCCCCAATTCAGCGACCGGCAGGGGGTCGAGCGTGGTATTCACCGAGCCGTTCAACGTGTCGCCATCGCTCCGCACAACGAACACCGACTCGATACCCGGTCCGAAGCTGCTCGTCGCCCCAACCACATAATACCCTCCGTCGAGTGTGAGGTCTACGCCCCAAGCTTCATCGTCGGCGGTTCCACCATACGTCGGGCCACCGAGGAAGGCACCGGTCTCATCAGCGAACAGCAAGGAGAAGTCCTTCCCGCCCAATCCATACTCTTTGGTGTATCCTGCGATGGCATAGGTCCCATCCGGTCTCAAAATGATCGCATGCGCCTCCCAATCGTTTCCTGAACTGGAAATCGGACCGGATGCGATCTCGTCGCCTTGCGCGTCAATCCGCGCCATGAACATCTGCCGTTTATCCGAGTAACTCTCGGTGAACCCGACCGCAGCGACATCGCCATTCGCCCGGCTCGCGACCGAATATCCATGCTCTGCCTCTGTTCCACCTGACTCGGTGAACCACAGCAAGCCGCCGTCCGGATCGCAAGCGACGGTCAGCAGCTGGGAGTTATCGCCGCCCGTCCACGATGACCCGACGGCAACAACGCGTTCGTCTTCCGTGAGAATGACATCGCGACCGATTGAGGGAGACGCTTCCGTCAAGGTGAAGGACCATTGCTCTGAACCATCCTCCGCAACCTTGACGAGCCATAGCTGATCGATTCCATCCGGGCTGTACGAACTCGTTACCCCGACAACCACCACACCCCCTGGTACAACGACGACCCCATGAAAGAAGTCCCATCCTTCCCCGCCATAGGTGCGCTCCCAGATCGTACTTCCATCCGAGGCCAATGCGACGATGTATCCGTCGTAGCCGCCATTGCCGAAGCTGTTGGTATAGCCGATCATCAAGATCGTGCCATCATCCAACTCCACCGCGTCCTGGCCGGCCTCCACCCCATCGCCACCGATATGCCTGGACCAGAGGATGTCGCCTTGCTGATCGATCCGGAGCACATAAGCGTCGCCCCCGACGCCGAAGCTTCCTGTTGACCCGCATACCAGGGCACCGTCTTCCGATGTCGTTGCTACAGCTTGGGCATGATCGGCATCAAGACCACCATACGTCCGCTTCCAAGCCACTTGTCCGGAGGCTTCAGCACCGCCCAACGCGACACAGCAGGATCCAACGGCAATTCGCGACAGCCACCGTCTGGAAGCCCTCTTCCATCCCGGTACCTTCGCGCCCATGTCGCCCGCCGCAATCCGCAACTTCTTTATCTTCCTGCTGGTGCTCTTCGCCATCGACCTGTATGCCTACAAAGGTGTGAATACTGCGCTGGCGAACCACAGCATCGTGCTGCGTCGCATGGTGCGCTTCCTCTATTGGGTGATCTCCATCGGGCTGCTGGGCATGATCGTGTACGTGGCACTCAATTTCCGCGACCCGGAGGCGCGGCGCGACCACAGCTTCGCTTTCAGCATGGTGGCGCTCTTCCTGCTGTTCTTCCTGCCCAAGCTCGTGATGGTAGTCTTCCATGGCCTGGATGACCTGCTTCATCTTGTGCGTTGGGCCTGGGACAAGCTCACGCCAGGCCCGGTGGATGTCGCTGGCGAGGGCATCGACCGCGCGCGCTTCCTGAGCCAGTTGGGACTCATACTCTCGGTGGTGCCGTTCTCCGGCGTGCTCTATGGTGTCACCAAGGGGCGCCGCACGTTCAACCTGGCGCGTGTGCCCGTGCGCAGCGCCAATCTTCCCAGCGCATTCAATGGCCTCCGCGTGGTGCTGATCAGCGATATGCACCTGGGCAGCTATGGCGGGGACCTTTCCATCGTCCACAACGGCGTGGACCTGATCAATGCCGAGAAACCGGATCTCATCCTCTTCACGGGCGACTTGGTGAACGACTACGCGGAGGAGGCGGTGCCCTTTATCGAGGAACTGCAACGGTTGGAGGCGCCGCTGGGCAAGTTCTCCATCCTGGGTAATCATGACTACAGCGATTACCCCCGCTGGGATGACCCGGCCGCGAAGGCCGCCAACCTGGAACGGCTCAAAGGCATCCATGCGCAGATCGGGTTCAGGCTGCTGCTGGATGAACATCTCCCGCTGGAGCGCGGCGGAGAGCGCATCGGCCTGCTCGGCGTGCAGAACTGGGGTCACCGCTTCCAGCAATACGGGGACCTGGCCAAAACCAGGAGAGGCTCAGAGGTGTTCCCGTTCCGCATCCTGATGAGCCATGACCCCACGCATTGGGAGCACCAGGTGATGGGCACCGGCATCGACCTCACCTTGAGCGGGCATACGCACGGCGCGCAACTCGGCGTGAAGCTGGGCCAAACCACGTACAGCCCGGCGCAATGGGTGTACAAGCATTGGGCGGGCCACTACGCGGAAGGCGATCAACAACTCTACGTGAACCGTGGCTTCGGCTTCATCGGCTTCCCGGGCCGTGTGGGCATGCCGCCGGAGATCACAGTGCTGGAACTGCTACGGGCTTAAGCGGGGAAGACGGTGCCCGCCTTGATGACGGTGGCAGCTAACCGTTCCATATCCAGCCCGGTGCGAATGCCCCGCTCTTCCAACGAGCGCGCGAAGACCTCCATCTGCAGGTTGCCCACAAGCTCGTCCTCGGCCATGGGGCAACCGCCGTAGCCCTTGATGGCGCCGTCAAACCGGCGGCAACCAGCGTTCCACGCGGCGTCGGTCTTCAGCTTCCAGTTGTCCGGCGTGCAATGCAGGTGCGCACCGAACTCAACCCCCGGCAACGCAGGGATCAGCGCGCTGAACATGCTGCTGATGTCCTCCGGTTTCGCCACACCGACGGTGTCGCTCAGGGCGATGATGCGGACACCGAGCTCCCGTACCAATCGATCCACCCAATGCAACGCGACCTCCGCGTTCCACGGGTCGCCGTAGGGATTGCCGAAAGCCATGCTGATGTACACGACGAGTTCCTTCCCTGCCGCGTTCGCGATCTCCGCGATGCGTGCGATGCGGCCCCAGCTGCCCTCGATGCTGGTGTTGGTGTTGCGCTGCTGGAAGGTCTCGCTGATGCTGAACGGATAACCGAAATAGGTGACCGAAGGCTGCTTCGCGGCTTCTTCAGCGCCGCGCTCATTCGCCACGATCACCAGAAGCTTGCTCCTCGGGCCCAGCGTATCGATCCGTGCGAGCACTTCGGCCGTGTCCGCCAACTGCGGGATTGCCTTCGCGCTCACGAAGCTCCCGATGTCGATCGTGTCGAAGCCGACGCGCAGCAGCGCATTGAGGTATTCCACCTTCACCTCCGTCGGGATGAATGGCGGGATCCCCTGCATAGCATCGCGGGGGCATTCGATCAGCTTCACATCCATGCGCTCATGTGGATTCATATATCCCGCAAAGGTCGACCGCCCGGATCAAAACCGATGCGATGAGGCAACCGCTCGCAACGCGGGTCGTTTCTTTGCTGACGATTGGCGCGCGATTCAGGTGCATCGGTAGGAATGATGAGCGGAGGTAGCAGGAGTACGCGGTTCGGCCGGTTCGTGTACCGGATGGTACCGTTCAAGCGAGAGATTTTCACGGTGCTTCGTCACTTCTGGCGGCCCCGACGACCTTTGGTGGAGCACCTCCTCTTCCGTGGTCCATTCACCATTGAAGCCGCACCAGGCAGACGCTTCCGGATGGTGAACCATGGCCACCAGCTGGAAACCCTCATCTTCTGGACCGGACTTTACGCATTGTGGGAACCGAAGACAATGCAGGCGTGGGCCAAAGCCTGCGAAGGGCGCCGAGCCATTATCGATGTCGGCGCAAACACCGGCCTCTTCGCGCTGGTTGCGAAGTGCATCACCCCAAGTGCCAAGGTCCATTGCTTCGAGCCCCTGCCACGGATAAGAGAAAGGCTCGAGGCGAACGTGGCACTCAATGGCTACGACATCCAGGTGCATGCTTCAGCCCTCAGCGTTCACGCCGGGAAAGCCACGCTGTTCCAGGACATCGGCGACCACGGCTACCTGGCCTCCTTGGAACCCGGGTACGCAGGCGAAGCAGGAACTTGCGAAGTGGCGGTGGAACGCATGGATGATGTGCTCGAACAGGCCGCAATTACGCGGGTCGACCTGCTGAAGATCGACGTGGAGCGCCACGAGCCCGCTGTGCTCAAGGGCATGGGGCGTTACCTCGTTGACAGGCCCACGATCTTCATCGAAGTGCTTAATGATGCCGTTGCTCGAGGAATCATCGATGCGATTGACGGACTTGGCTACAGTTATTTCCAAGTGGATGAACAGGAAGGCATGAAGCGCATGCCTGGCATCACGGCCATGGATGAGAAAGGCGGCCACGGCTACAACTACATCCTATGCACCGAGGCGGAAGCCGCGCGCATCGGGCTGCCGGCCACTTGATGATCAGCCCAGTCTCCGATTCTCTGCGAAAGCGCGGTTGATCCGTGCGGGCAGCTGCGGTCCGGCGTAGATGAGGCCGGTGTACACCTGTACGAGGTCCGCACCTGCTCGCAGCTTCTCCATGGCGCTCTCCGCGCTGTCGACTCCGCCCACACCGATGATGACCAGCGGGCGCGGCAATCGATCGCGCAGCATGCGGATGACCTCCGTGCTTCGCGCACGCACCGGTGGTCCGCTCAATCCTCCGGGACCCATGGCCTCCACGGCCTTCGCGCTTGTTCGAAGGCCTTGCCGCGCAATGGTGGTATTGGTGGCGATCACCCCGGCGATACCGCTCGACTTCACCACGTCGCACACGTCATCGACCTGCGCATCCGTGAGGTCCGGTGCGATCTTCAACAGGATGGGCTTGGGCGTGGCGCTATGTGCCTTGGCCGTGCTTCTGCCGCGCAACTGCTTCAGCAGGTCGAGCAGAGGTTCCTTCTCTTGCAACTCACGCAGTCCAGGCGTGTTGGGCGAACTCACATTCACCACGAAATAGTCCACCACGTCATGCAGCGCATCGAAGCACACGAGGTAGTCTGCCGCGGCCTGCTCGTTCGGCGTGTCCTTGTTCTTCCCGATGTTGCCCCCAACGATGACCCCGGGCCGTCTAGCGCGCAGGCGTTCCGCCGCTGCATCAACGCCGCCATTATTGAAGCCCATGCGGTTGATGAGCGCGCGATCCTTTGGTAACCGGAAGAGGCGCGGAGGCGGATTGCCGACCTGCGGTCTTGGCGTGAGCGTGCCCACCTCGATGAAGCCGAAACCCAGGCAAGAGAGCGCGTCGACATGCCGTGCATCCTTGTCCATACCAGCGGCCAATCCTACGGGCGATGGGAAATGAAGGCCCATGAGGTCAACTACGGCGGACTTCGGCGGGGGGCCACCGCCGATCAAGCGGATCATGCCAGGGATCCTGGCCGCGATTCCGAGAAGGAAGAAGGTGAGGCGATGCGCGCGCTCCGGCGGGAGAATGAACAGTAGCGGTCGGAGCAGCGCGTACATCGGCGGGCGAATGTAGCCGGGCATGTCCTGCCGCACGGCAGGTACCTTTGCGTGCTCATTCCTGATGCCCTTCCAACTCATCTCGGAATTCTCGCCCACCGGCGACCAGCCGGAGGCCATTCGCCAGCTTGTGGACGGACTGAACAGCGGCGTGCCGGCCCAGACGCTGCTCGGCGTCACCGGCTCGGGAAAGACCTTCACGGTGGCGAACGTCATCGCGCAGGTGGACCGGCCCACCTTGGTGCTGAGCCACAACAAGACACTGGCGGCGCAGCTCTATGGGGAGTTCAAGCACTTCTTCCCGAATGACCTGGTGGAGTATTTCGTGAGCTATTACGACTACTACCAGCCCGAGGCCTACCTGCCCACCACGAACACCTACATCGAGAAGGACCTCTCGATCAACGACGAGATCGAGAAGCTGAGGCTGAGCGCCAGCAGCGCGCTGCTCAGCGGCCGTCGGAACGTGATCGTGGTGGCGAGCGTGAGCTGCATCTATGGCATCGGCAACCCGGTGGAGTTCCGCCAGAGCGTGGTGGAGGTGCATGCGGGCATGAAGGTTTCGCGCAACGCGCTGCTGCACAAGTTCGTGGAGGCCCTCTACAGCCGTAGGGATGATGACCCGGTGCGGGGAAATTTCCGGGTGCGCGGCGATGTGGTGGAGGTGTACCTCGCCAATGCCGATGAGGGCATCCGGATCCACTTCTGGGGCGATGCGATCGAACGGATCGAGCGATTCACCACGGCCGACAACCGGACCATCGAAACCGTGGATCGCACCACCGTGTATCCGGCGAACATCTTCGTCACCAGCCGCGAGACGATGAACGCCGCGCTGCAGGCCATCCGCGATGACATGGTGAAGCATGTGGCCTTCTTCCGCGAGATTGGCAAGCACCTCGAGGCCAAACGGCTGGAGGAACGTGTGCTGCACGACCTGGAGATGATGCGCGAGCTGGGCTATTGCTCCGGCATCGAGAACTACAGCCGCTACTTCGACCGCCGTGAGACCGGCCAGCGCCCATTCTGCCTCATCGATTATTTCCCTGAGGACTTCCTGATGGTCATTGATGAGAGCCATGTGACGGTGAGCCAGGTGCAGGCCATGTACGGCGGCGACCGCAGCCGCAAGCGCAACCTGGTCGAGTACGGCTTCCGATTGCCCAGCGCCATGGACAACCGCCCGCTCAAGTTCGAGGAGTTCGAGGAACTGATCGGCCAGGTGCTCTTCGTGAGCGCCACGCCTGCCGACTACGAGTTGCGCATGAGCGAGGGCGTTGTGGTGGAGCAGGTGGTTCGACCCACCGGCCTGCTGGACCCCCCCATCGAGGTGCGGCCGAGCCATGACCAGATCGATGACCTGCTGGATGAGATCCGCCACCGGAGCAAGCGCGATGAACGCGTGCTGGTGACGACCCTCACCAAGCGCATGGCGGAGGAGCTGAGCGAGTTCCTCCTGAAGAACGGCGTGAAATGCAAGTACATCCACAGCGATGTGGAGACCCTGGAGCGCATCGAGATCCTGCGCCAGTTGCGCCTCGGCCTGTTCGATGTGCTGGTGGGCGTGAACCTGCTGCGGGAAGGCCTCGACCTGCCGGAGGTGAGCTTGGTAGCCGTGCTCGATGCGGACAAGGAGGGCTTCCTGCGCAGCAACCGGTCACTCACCCAGACGGCAGGGCGCGCCGCGCGAAACGTGAACGGGCTGGTGGTCTTCTACGCCGACAAGGTGACAGACAGCATGCGCCGTACGATGGAGGAAACCGACCGGCGCCGCGTCAAGCAGCTGGCCTATAACCAGGAACACGGTATCACGCCCACGGCCATCAAGCGCGATCGTGCTGATGTGCTCCGGCAGACCGCAGTGCTCGATATCCAAGGCGTGCCACCGAAGGCATACGTGGAACCAGAGGATTCACTGAGCCTTGCAGCGGACCCGGTGATGAAGTACATGAGCACCAATCAGCTAGTGAAGAATGCCGACGTGCTGGAATCGCAGATGCGCAAATCCGCCAAGGAGCTTGATTTCATCGCCGCCGCCCAATTGCGGGATGAACTGTTCGCCATGCGCCGGCTGATTGAAGAGCGCGCTCAGGAATCGGCGAAGTAGGAGCAGGTTTGGCGAGTTTGGGCGTCTCGTCGGCCTATGGATTCAATTGGTCGATCGAAAGGCATGAATGGCTGTCATCCAACCCCATGCGTGCTGCGGGTAGCCCGGCAGCGTGATTCCCATCTTGGAAGTGATGAATGCGCGGAGCGTGTGATGAGGCGTTTAACTTCGTCGCCGTCCATTCCTTGAATTCACCAACAACCAGAACCCCAGAATCATGAAGCACGCCTACGCGCTCGGCCTCGTGCTCGCCGCAACGCTGCCCGCTGCCGCACAGGTCTCCTTCGGAGGCCAACCCTACGGCCTCACGAAAACCCATCTGCCCGCCGCGCCCTTGCACGTCATGCCCGAGGTGGATGCCGCGGCGATGATGGCCGAGGATGAGCAGCGCATTGCGCAAGGCATCAAAGGGCCGTATCGCTTCGGGTTCAACCACAGCACCAACCTGTCCACCGGCAATAGCGGCGTATGGACCCCCCTGCCCGACGGCGATGCAGTCTGGCGCCTTTCCATCGAATGCCCCAGCGCCTTCAGCATCAATTTCGAGTTCAACGACTACATCGTTCCCGATGGCGGGCAGGTTTTCGTTTACAACGAGGCTGGCGAGACCTTGGGCGCGTTCACTGCCGAGAGCAATCCGGGCCAGACGATCCTTGGCGTCACGCAGCTTCCGGGCGAGCGCATCACCATCGAGTACGTGGAGCCCTTCGCTGTGCGCGGTGAGGGCTTCCTACGGATTGGCCAAGTGACGCATGCCTACCGCGACCTGTTCGGTTCGATGAAGGGCTTCGGCACCAGCGGCGCATGCAACAACAACGTGATCTGCCCCGAAGGCGACGACTGGCGCGATCAGATCCGCAGCGTGGCGTTGATTACCGTGGGCGGCCAAGGCATCTGCACCGGTCAGCTCATCAACAACTGCGCGAACAACGGCACACCCTACTTCCTCACCGCGAACCACTGCCTGGGCGGAAACAACAGCTGGGTGTTCCGCTTCAATTGGAACAGCCCCACTTGCACCCCGACGACGAACGCCCCGACCAATCAGACCGTGAGCGGAAGTCAGCTTCGTGCGAACAATGCCGCGAGCGATGTGGCCCTGCTCCAGTTGAACAGCACCCCGCCGGCGAACTACAATGTGTTCTACACCGGTTGGGATAAGAGCGGCACGGCGCCCACGTCGTCCACCTGCATCCATCACCCCGACGGCGACATTAAGAAGATCAGTTTTGATACCAACCCTGCGACACAGGTAAGCTGGGGCGGCGCCGCTACCTGGCGAATTGCGGCATGGGAGGATGGCACCACCGAACCGGGAAGCAGCGGCAGCGGCCTTTGGAATCAGAACGGCTTACTCATCGGTCAGCTCTATGGTGGTCAGGCCTCATGCAGCAACAACATCAACGATTACTTCGGGCGCTTCAATGTGAGCTACCAATACCTCGCCACTTGGTTGGGCGACTGCGGCAACACGTTGCAGGGCTATCCGCTCACCACCAGCGTGAATGAGACCGTCGAAACGAAAGACTTGGTCATCGCACCCAATCCGACGCAAGGCACGGTGACGGTCTCCTTGCCAACCGGCATGCGCAGTGGCGGCCGCGTGAACGTGTTCGACGCCCTCGGTAAGCAGGTGATTGCCCGTACGGTGGGCAGCGGCATGGAGCGCCTCACCATCGATCTCAGCGGCGAGACCGAAGGCATCTACCTCGTGGAGGCCGTTGCCGACGGCTACCATACGGTGCAGCGTCTTGTGCTCACCCGCTGATCGCACGAACAAACGAATAGGACCGTTGGCATGCGCCAGCGGTCCTTTGCTTTCAGGGGCACGTCTATCTTCACACGGTCAATCCATCGCACATGCGCGGACCACTACGCCGGCTCCTACCGATCTTCCTCCTGCTGTCGCAAAGCGCGATGGCCCAGGTATCCTTCGGTGGCCGTCCTCTTGGGCTGCTGCCACAAGGGCCACGATTGCAACAGCCTCCGGTGCTGGTGCTCCCCGCAGTGGATGCCAACGCGCTGATGGCCGAGGATGAAGCCCGCCGTGCTGCCGGTGAGAAAGGACCCTACCGGTTCGGATTCAACCACGCGGTGGATCTGGGAACCGCGGCGCATGGCGTGTGGACGGCGCTCCGCAATGGCGACCGCGTTTGGCGCGCGGCCATCGAGTGCCCGGGCGCGTTCAGCATCAACTTCCGATTCGATCGGTTCGCGGTGCCTGCGGGAGGACGTGTCTTCGTCTACAACGATGAGGGGGTCCATTTCGGCGCATTCGATGCAAGGAGCACAGGAGGCCTTGCCAGCCTGGGTGTTTCGCAGATGCCAGGATCACGCATCACGGTGGAGTACCACGAGCCGGGCGCGGTCGTCGGCCAAGGCGAATTGCACATCGATCGCGTGACACATGCCTACCGCGATGTGTTCCGCTACATGAAGGACCTCGGCGATAGCGGGCCATGCAACATCAATGTGATCTGCCCCGAAGGCGACGACTGGCGCGATCAGATCCGCAGCGTGGCCATCATCACCACCGGCGGCAGCGGGTTCTGCACGGGCACGCTGCTGAACAACTGCGCACAGGACAGCACACCTTACTTCCTCACCGCCGCGCATTGCCTCGACGCTGATGTGGAGAATTGGGTCTTCCGCTTCAACTGGGACAGTCCCACCTGCGACCCGACGGAGAACGGCCCCATCGACCAGACCGTGGCCAACTGCGTCATGCTGGTGAGCAATGCGCCAACGGACATGGCCTTCCTCCAGCTGAGCAGCATCCCGCCTGATGATTACGAGGTGTTCTACAGCGGATGGGACAAGAGCGGCACGACCCCGGACACCGTGTGCGGCATCCATCATCCCAGTGGGGACATCAAGAAGATCAGTCTTTCGACCAGCCCCGTTCAGCAGACCAACATCGACCTGGGCACCGGTGCTGCGGATTGCTGGCAGGTGACCGTATGGGACGCCGGCACCACTGAACCGGGCAGCAGCGGCAGCGGGCTCTGGAACCAGAACAAAATGGTCATCGGGCAGCTGTACGGCGGCGCCGCGAACTGCGCGAACAGCGTGGACGACTATTACGGACGGTTCGACGTGAGCTGGCCCTTGCTGGAGCAATACCTCGGCTCTTGCGGCGATTCGCTCCCTGGCCTAGGCGACGGTGAGCCCATCGAGGAGCCCATCTATTTCGATGCCGCCGTGACGAGCATCGTGAACATCCCGGAATTGATCTGCGGCGATTCGGTCATCGCGCCCATCGTCACGCTCAAGAACAACGGTGTAGTGGTCCTTACCGCCATCACCGTCACCTACGGCCTGCAAGGCGGCCCTCCGTTCGTGTACACATGGACCGGGTCGTTGCAGCCAGAGCAGACCGTGAATGTCCCCTTGCCGCCAATCGTCGCCCCCACCGGCACGCACACGCTGGTGGTCACAAGCAGCGAGCCCAATGGCAACGTGGACCAGGTGCCCGTGAACGATCCCTGGCAGTACACCTTCACAGTGAACAACCCTGGCGGGAATGTGCTGTTCCTGTTGACGCTGGACAACTATGGCAGTGATATCACATGGAACCTCGCCACGGACCTGGGAACCATCCTGTATAGCGGCGGCCCCTATCCCGACTTCGATGCGGGCACGGTCGATTCAGTGCAATGGTGCCTCACCGACGGCTGCTACATCTTCACGATCGACGATGCATTCGGCGATGGCATCTGCTGCACCGAAGGCAACGGCAGCCTCATCATCCAGAACGCCGACGGAACCGTGCTGGTGGAGAGCGATGGGCAGTATGGCGACCAGTTCCAAACGGATCCGCCGTTCTGCGTCGAAGTGGTGGGCGTGCCAGAGTTGGCCTCGGAACATGGCCTTCCGGTGTACCCCCATCCCACCGACGGCCTGCTCAACATCCGCTTCAGCGGCTTCCAGCGCGTGGAACGGCTCTTCCTTCTGGATGCCACCGGGCGTATCTCGCTCATGACTGGCGGCATTCACGGGCAGGCCTCTATGAGCCTCGATGCCAGCGGCCTAGCTGCCGGGCTCTACACACTGGTCGCTGAAGATGCCGCAGGACGCGCCGTGCGCCGCGTAGTGATCCAGCGTTGAACCGCTAGTGCTTCAGGGCGTAGTACACGAGCTTCATGTACTCGTTGTTCACCATGATCATGCCCTCCTCGCTCCGCCACCACTGATCGGCATTGTAGCGCTTCGAGAGGGCGGCCCGTACGATCACCACGGTGGATCCATCGCGGAACGCCTTGCGGAAGACCTGTCGCACGCGTCGTGAATGGAACTCGGTGGTGACCACGATGATGGTGTCTGCACCAATGCTTGCGGCATGCGCGCGCACCGCAGCCGCCTCCTCAGCGGTGCTCGTGCCCTCCGCTAAGGATTCCATGTGCTCCCGGTCAAGGCCCGACAATTCCGCCACCCTCATGCCCAGCCCGGCCTCGCTGCTGTCGATGCCGAACAACTGCATCAGTTCGTTGGGTGGCATCCCGGTGAACACCGCGCGCGGCGCATACCCGGCTTGCACCAGTCGCGCACCCTCGGCAGCGCGCTCAACGGGTGAGCCACCGAGCACGTACAGCAGATCCGCGTGAACCAATGGGTCCTCGCGGATCAGGAATTCCCCGCCTTTCCGAAGCAACGGAGTCCGGAAGACCCATATCAGCATCACAATCAGCAGGAGTGCCGCAAGGCGCAGGGTCCATCGGTGCAGCAGCACGTTCGCCGCTCCGCTCCATGAAACACTTCTGTTGTGGCCGTCCGGCATCGCCTCAGCTAGTAGGCTCCATTCCTGCGACGCAGCAACCATTCGATGGCAAGCAGGAGCACGATCAGGCTGAAGGGCCAGGCCGAGGCCACTAGATCAGTATAGCGGTGGTCGAGGAACGAACGTGCCGGTACAGACTTCTCCCCTTTCACCGCGTTCTCCAGCGAGCGCAGGTCGCCGGCTGTCACGAGGAGGCCGCCGGTGCGGGCCGCGATATCCGCTAGAAGGCTGTGATCGGCAACCGTGCTGGCCTGCTCCATGAGCAACTGGCGCACATGCAGCTCGCCTTGCGCGCTGAAGCGCTCTCCCTTATGCACGGCCTGCGCGCTCCACGTGTAGCGGCCGGCGGGAAGTCGACCGGCATCCAGGCGGTATCCGCTGCCAAGCGAACGGAAATCGGATGGGTACTCATGGCTCGCGCTGTCCTTCAGCACCACGTTCACCTCCGCGTCGGGCACGCTCTCATAGGCCGCGTTGTAAAGTTCTGCCGTCATCAGCACCGGTTCGCTGGTGGTGAACAACGGTGCATGCTCCACCCGGAAGCGCTTCTTGTCGGCCTTGAGCGCGAGGAACTGCACGAGCTTGTGCACGAAGCGGTCGAAGCGCTCGTGCGAACCGAAGAGCTGTCGATCGGCCATCCGCCAGCGCCATATCCCTTCCCCACAGATCACAGCCGTGCGGTGGCCTTGGAGCTGCTGCACCACGATCATCGGAGCTTCGGTCCGCACCACGCCTATTCGCTGCAGCGCAAGTACCTCCGCACCGCGTGATGCAATGTACTGTCCAAATGGGATCTGCAGCGGTGGATATCCCTCCATGGCCTTCGCGAGATCGCCCTCAATGACGAAGTAGTTGAACTGCTCCCGCACCACGGCCTGGGCATCGGTGGTGGCCGGACGCCATCCGGTCACTTGTACGCCGGCATGCGCGGCGTTGAGCCCCGCCATGTCCGTGGCGGCGCCGACCACGAACAGCAAGGGAATGCCTTGTGCCTGCGCACGGGCCAGCAACGGTTGCATGCCCTGTTTCGCCGAGGGCAGCTGGTGCAGCACGACAAGGTCGAAGCCATCCACCGCAGCGGAGAAATCCGAGGCGTAGGCCAGCTCCGACTCATAGCCCTCCAAACCGTTCAGCGCGGAGCGTATCGCGGCAACATCCGGATGGGGCGCGGCGGCGACCACCAGCACCCGCTGACGACCGTCAAGCACGTCGATGAAGAACTCCACCGTGTTGTTGGTTTGCGTGGCTTCTCCATCCACCGGCACAGCATGCACCACATAGCGCTGCATGCCAGTCTGGTCGGCCTTGACCAGGAAAGCGAGTTCCCGGCGCCATGGATCACCTTGGAAGACGATCTCCTGCGCTGAAATCTCGCTTCCGCCGTGCCGGATGACCACCCTCGTTCGTCGGCCGTTCAGGTGATGCGCTTCGAGACGCACCGTGACAGGAAACTCATTGCCGAGGAAGCTGATGCGGTTGTGTTCCACCGCGCGGATCGAGAGATCGGGCCGAACGGTGGTATCACCCATGGCCACCACATGGATGGGCACCCCGAGGCGCGCGGCCTCGAGGCGTGGATCCCTGCCGCGATTCACGATGCCGTCGCCATCCATGATCACCAGGCCGAGGTCGGGGCCGCTGAAACGGTCGTACACCTCGCGCAGCGCCATCGCCATGTCGGTCGCACCATCCATCTGCTCACGCTCCAATCCCTCGCGCACGCGCTCGCCGTAGGTGAAGGCACGCACCTCATAGCCGTCGCCGAGTGTGGTCACCAGCTCGTTCAGCCGGTCCATGTATGCGCCACGCAGCGCGGCCGTATCGCCGACTGCTGCCAAGGAGCGCGAGCCATCGTGCAGCACCACCGCGATGGGGCGTTTCACTTCGCGCATGAGCAGGTGGATCATCGGCTCGAGCAGGAAGAACGCAACCAGCGCGATGGTCAACGCCCGCAGGACGGCGAGCAACCATGCCAGACGGGGCGCGAATCCCTCACGGCTGCTGGAGCGGCGATAAAGCCACCACGCCAGGCCTGCTCCCAGTGCGAGGCAGAGCGGTACCAACCAAAGGCTGTGGACGGTGGTGACGTGCATGATCGACCCGGATGATCCAGGGGGGGCGAAGATCGGGCGTGGAGCGGCGATGCCCCCACCGTCAGTCACTCGTGGATGACTCGCGGCCGCCCGGCCGTCCTCCGCACCGCGCTACTTTCGCGCCTGATGTCGTTTCTGCACCCGGCCTTCCTATGGGCGCTCTCCGTCCTGGCCATTCCGGTGCTGATCCACCTCTTCCAGCTCCGTCGCTTCAAGCGCATCGACTTCCCCAATGTGCGCTTCCTCGCCGAAGTGTCGCGCCAGACACGCGCGCGGCGTAAGTTGCAGCATTGGCTGGTGCTGCTGGCACGCTGCCTGGCGCTGGCGGCGCTGGTGTTCGCCTTCGCGCAGCCGTACGTGCCTGGAACAACCGGTGAAGTGAAGGCGGGCAGCCGGGTGGTTTCGGTCTACATCGATGACAGCTTCAGCATGGACGGGCAGAATGCAGGCGGCCGACTACTCGACCAAGCGCGCAAAGGCGCGCAGGACGCCGTGATGGCCCAGGGACCAACCGACCGTTTGCAGATCCTGACCGGGCGATTCGAGGGCCGACAGCAGATGCTCATGGGACGCGAGGAAGCGCTCCAAGCCGCCGCGCAAGCGTCCTCGTCGCCGTTCACGCGCCCCTTGAGCAAGGTGTTGTTGCGTCAGCGCGAGGCCCTGTCGAAGAGCGATGCGCCGGTGAAGCGCGCCTTCCTCTTCACCGATCTACAGCGCGGGATCACGGATGTGGAAGCATGGGTGAACGATAGCACCATACCGGTGGTTATCGTTCCGCTACAGCCGGTGGCCACCGAGAACCTGAGTATCGACTCCGTCCGCTTCGACAGCCCGGTGCGCCGGGTGGGGCAACGTGAGACGCTGCACGTCACCATCACCAACCACGGCGAACAGGAACTGGTGAATGTCCCGCTGCGCCTGCGGATCGACGGTGTCCAGCGAGCCCTCACCACCTTCAGCGTGGGCGGTGGGGCGAGCGTGGATACCGCCATGCAGTTCGTGAACGATGCAACAGGCCACCATTGGGGCGAGTTGTCCATCGCGGACCAACCCGTCACCTTCGACGATAAGGCGTGGATCGCCTACAGCACCATCGAGCGGTTACGCATCCTGCTCATCGGAGGCCAGGATGTGCTCGGAGACCGGGCCGTGAAAGCGGTCTTCGACGGTGACAGCACGCACGTCTTCACCGAGCGCGGGCTGCGCGACCTGGACCTATCCATGCTCGCGCAACAGGACTTGGTGGTACTGAATGCGCTGCCCGAGATGCCGAGCGGCACGGCGCAGGCCTTATACGAATTCGCGCGCGCTGGCGGTAGCGTGGCCTTTTTCCCTCCCAGCCAGGGCGATCCCACCCGCTTCGCCTCCTTCTTCGACCTTTTCCGCACTGGTGCCCCGGCGCGCATGGATACGGGCTCCATTCGTGTGGACCGGATCGATCTGGAGCATCCCTTCTACCGGGACATCTTCCAAACCATGCCGCGCAACGTGGACTTGCCAGTGGCTCGGGAGCGGTGGAGCCTTAGGCCGCCACCAGGATCCGATGTGCTGCTGCGCGCGCAGGACGGCACACCCTATCTCGTCCGGGTCGAGCAAGAACGCGGCAGCATCCACTTCTGCACGGCACCGCTCGCCGAGCAGGCTGGCAACCTCACGCGGCATGCCCTCTTCGCCACCTCCTTGCTGCGCATGGCCGAACTGGCCCGGCCGATGGGATCGCTGTACCACACCATCGGGGCGGAGTCCGTGCTGCCGCTGGATGGTATTGACCTGGCCGATGAGGCCCCTCCCGTGCTCCGCGGACCCGATGGTCTGGAGGCCTTGCCTGAAGTGCGTCGCAGAAACGGTGGCAGCGCGCTGGTGCTGCACGATGAGGAATTGCCACCCGGGGCCTATGCGCTGGTGAGCGGAAAAGACACCTTGTGCATGGTAGCCTTGAACCTCTCGCGCGTGGAGAGCGCGCTCGGTTGTTTCCCTCCGGATGAACTGCGAAGCCGCCTCGATGAGCGCGGGCTGACGAACTACCGGATCCTCACCGGTGGCACGGAGGATCTTTCGCTACGTTTGACCGAATTGGACCAGGGGCGCAAGCTGTGGAAGTGGTTCATCCTATTCGCGCTGCTCTTCCTGGCCGCCGAGACGATTCTGCTGAGGCTATGGCGATGAACGACCTGATCCTGCGCCACGTGAAGGTGGTAGACCCTGGAGGAGCGCATCACGATGCCGAGGTGGATATCCAGGTACGTGATGGCGTCATCGTTCGCGTCGGCGGTCGGTTGCCGAAAGGACCACGCGATTTGCGCATCCCCGGCCTGCACGCCAGCCCGGGATGGATCGACCTGCGCGCGGACTTCCGCGATCCCGGGGAGGAATGGAAGCAGGGTATCATGAATGGCTTGGATGCGGCGGCGTGTGGCGGCTTCACTGCAGTGTGCGTGATGCCGGGCACCGAGCCGGTCATCGATGGTCGCGCGGGCGTCGAATACTTGAAGCGGAAGGCCTCAGGCCATGCCGTTAACCTCTTGCCGACGGGCACGCTCACGAAAGGCATGCTGGGCCAGCAACTCGCCGAGCTGCACGACATGCGGCAGGCCGGTGCCGTGGCCTTCACCGATGACCTGCGCGCGGTGCGCAACACGCGGCTCATGCTGCTCGCGCTGCAATACGTGCAGGGCCTGCCGGGCGGTCCCCCACCCGTGATGGCCTACCCCAGTGACCCCGACCTCGTCGCGAAGGGCATCATGCACGAAGGCGCGATGAGCGCGCGACTTGGGCTGCGCGGCATGCCCGCCATGGCCGAGACCATCCGGCTCGCCCGTGACATCGCCTTGCTCGAATACGCCGGTGGACATCTGCATGCGGCCACCATCAGCACGGCGGGCGCAGTGGATCTGATCCGCCAAGCCAAGGCGCGGAAGCTGCGCATCACCGCATCAGTGGCGGCGCACCACCTGCTGCTCGATGATGGCTGCCTGCGCGGCTTTGAAAGCTGTTACAAGGTGCTGCCACCGCTGCGCGATGCGGGCCATATCGAGGCGTTGCGCGAAGGCGTGAAGGACGGCACCATCGATGCGATCGTGAGCGATCACCGTCCTGATGACCGCGAGCACAAGGTCGTGGAGTTGGGCCAAGCCGCCTTCGGCATCATCGGATTGGAGACCGCCTTCGCCGTAGCCAACACCGCCCTGAAAGGCAGCACCAGCCTGAGGCGCATCGTGCAACGCTTCGCCAGCGGCCCACGCAACGTGCTCGGCCTTCCGGAGGCGCACATCGTGGAGGGTGCAGCCGCCGACATCACGCTCTTCGACCCGGAAATCGGCTGGACCTGCGCGGAGGATGACTTGCCCAGCCGGTCGCACAACACGCCATTCATCGGCCAGCGATTCACCGGCCGTCCGGTCGGAATCCTCGCGCGCGGCCAACAGGTGCTCGCACCGGCTTATCGGTCCAGCCTGGCTACCGCTTGATTCAGCGGTTGGCGGCAGCCTCGGCCGCTGCCCGCTCTTCCTCCATCCGATTGAACTTGGCGATGAGCTCCTCATCGCTCAGCCCGAGGTTCTCGATCATCGCCTTGGCATCGCGGGCGAAAGGATGCTCCGGGAAGTTGTTGATCACCTGTTGGTACACCACTTGGGCCTCGCCATCGCGGTCCAGGTCATCATCCAACGTCAGCGCCTTCATGTACAGCACATCCACCAGCCTGTTCCAGGAAGGTAGTTCTCCAGCAAACGGTCGTAGATGGCCAGGCTCCCTTCGGGCTCCCGCATGCTCTTGAGCATGCCGGCCGCGCGGGAGAGGTATTCGGGCGCCATGCTGTCCAACGGGTTCGTGGCCGCATAGGCCTTGTACACATCCACCATGCCCTGCGCGCTGCGCTGATCGAATGCGTGGTGCTCGAAGAGGGAATCCTCCATGGCACGGATGCGCGTGCGAGCAGCGATGAGCTTGTCCTCGGCGGCTGTTTCGGCGGGGCCGCCGCACGCAGTGAACACAATCGCGACGATGAAGAGCGGAGCGTAACGCATGTCCTTGGCTATTTGACGGGTGTGAATCGGAGCTTGTACTTCGCGTCGGTCTTGCCGCGTGAGATATCACGGAGCTTGCCCTGCAGCAATCGCCGACGCAACGGTGGAAGGTGATCCGTGAAGAGCACGCCATCGAGGTGATCGTGCTCGTGCTGGATCACCCGAGCGGCGAAGCCCTCGAATGCCTCCTCATGTTCCTTGAATCGTTCGTCCTGGTACTGCAGCACGATGCGCGGTTGGCGCTCCACCGGCTCCCGGATGCCCGGGATGCTCAAACAGCCCTCCTCGAAGGGCCATGCCTCCCCCTCCTCCTCCACGATGTACGGGTTGATGAAGACCTTCTTGAAATCCTTCAGGTGCGCATCCTCGGTAGGCTTGCCTTCATCATCCTCCGCGAAGGGTGATGCATCCACGATGAACAGTCGGATGCTATGCCCCACCTGCGGAGCCGCGAGGCCCACGCCGCTCGCTTCATACATCGTCTCGAACATGTCCGCGATGAGCTGCTTCAGTCCCGGATGCCCAGGCTCGATGTCCTTGGCCACTTTCTTCAGCACAGGATCGCCGTAGGCGCGGATGGGGAGGACCATTGCGGGCGCGAAAATACTGGTAGCACGCCTTCGGACCGGCTCTTGACGAACGCAGACATTGGTGTCGCAGCCATTCCGCGCGCAGCATCTTTGCCGCCCATGCGCCGCAGCAAGCCGAAAGAGACGATCATCTGGGAATCCGTTCCCATCACCGGTGCCGGCGCCAATGGCAAGGCTCTGGCCAAGGTTGATGGCTTGGTGGTGTTCGTGAGCGGCGCGGTGCCCGGGGATGTGGCCGATCTGCGGGTGACGGCGAAGAAGAAGAACCTCGCGGAAGCCACGGCCATCCGGATCGTGGAGCGTTCACCCGACCGCGTAGAGGCCTTCTGCACGCACTTCGGCACCTGCGGCGGCTGCAAATGGCAGGACCTGGACTACGCGAAGCAGCTCGCCTACAAGCAGCAGCAGGTGATTGACAACCTGGAAAGGCTCGGCGGACTGGAGCTTCCGGTGATCACGCCGATCCTGCCATCGTCCGCCACGACGCATTACCGGAACAAGCTGGAGTTCACCTTCAGCGCCAGCCGGTGGTTCACCAAGGAGGAGATCGGCTCGCAGGATGAGTTCACGGACCGCAGCGCGCTGGGCTTCCATATCCCGCAGCGTTTCGACCGCGTGCTCGACATCAGCGAATGCCATCTGCAGCCCGCGCCGAGCGACGCCATCCGGAACTTCATCCGTGCGTACGCCCGGGAGCAGGGACTCAGCCATTACAACATCCGCGAGCATCAAGGCTTACTGCGCACTCTCCTGATCCGCACCACGACCACAGGCGAGTGCATGGTGCTGCTCGCCCTCGGCCATGAGGACGCCGGTGCCCGACAGCAACTGCTTGCCGCGCTCGTCGGCGCATTCCCTCAGCTCACCTCGGTGCTATGGACCATCAACACCAAGCGGAACGACACCATCTACGACCTGGACATTGAGACCTTCCATGGCCGTAATCACATCGTGGAGGAGATTCCGGATGGTC